>NZ_JAZHOU010000003.1:0-532324 GCF_036553625.1 Winogradskyella poriferorum | reverse complement strand
GTTGAGTGTGATGCAGTTCCTACAGCTGATACCTTAACTGCCAATGACAACTGTGGTGATGCTACGGTAACTTTTGAAGAAGAAATTACAAATGGTGCTTGTATGGGAGACTATATAATAGAACGCACTTGGATTGCTACTGACGCTTGTGGTAATGACGCAATACATATTCAAATTATAACAGTACAGGATACCACGCCTCCAGATTTGGTTAATCCGTTTGATGAAAATATATTGACTTCATGTGACGATATCCCTGAGGTGCCTGAATTAGTTTTTGAAGATAGTTGCTCTAATAATATTAGTGTTTCATTTAATGAAGCATCAACTCAAACAAATGACTTTGAAGATTATTCAATTATAAGAACTTGGACTGTAACAGATGATTGTGGTAATGTTGCAGAGTTCACGCAAAACATCACTGTAGAAATTAGCAACGTTATTAATGCCTTTGATGCTAATCGCTGTGTACTAGATTCAGAATTTGATTTATTCGATTTACTATCTGGAGATTTTAGTATGGATGGTACGTGGAGTGTTGTGTCTGGTGACGCTACAATAGATGGAAGTTTATTCGATCCATCAACAGTAGAAGTTGGTATATATACCTTTATATATTCAATTACTGATGGACCTTGCCCTACCGAAGTAGAGGTTAATGTAACTATTGATGATGATTGTGTTGTTTTACCATGTGGTGCTGAAGATGTTGTTATATCAAAAACTGTAACAGCAAATGGTGATAGTTATAATGAATTCTTTACTATAACTGGTGTAGAAGATTGTGGATTTGTAATTGAATTACAGATATTCAATCGTTGGGGAGCTGAAATTTACAAGAATAATAATTATCAAAATGATTGGAATGGCGATGCTCATGGCTCGTCTGTAGGAAACTCTGGAAAAGTCCCAACCGGAACTTACTACTATGTTATTAATTTAAAAAATAGTGGATTGAAACCTTTTGCAGGTCCTATCTACGTTGCAACTGATAAATAAACTTAACCGAGATGAAGTTATCTAAATCATTAAGTATTGTAATATTTATATTAGGTGTCTCTACTGCATTTGCACAGCAGTTACCTCAATTTACACAATACATGTTTAACACCATTTCTATTAACCCTGCTTATGCTGGTAGTAGAGAAACATTTAGCGCTGTTGGCTTACATAGAAGTCAATGGGTTGGATTAGAAGGTGGGCCAGAAACCCAAACCTTATCTATTCATACTCCGTTAAGGAATGAAAAGATTGGTTTAGGTTTATCATTCATAAATGATAAATTAGGTTATGAAAACTTTTCATACATCTATGGAGATTTTTCATATACCATTCAAACTGGTGTAAATTCTAAATTAGCTTTTGGTATTAAAGGTGGTTTTACACATTACAATTTAGACGAGGAACTATTAAATGATCCTTCAGTCGTTAATGATCCTTTCTTTAATGAGATTTCTAATAGATGGAGCCCTAATGTTGGTGCTGGCTTATACTGGCACTCTCAACGTTGGTATGTTGGGCTTTCGGCACCTAGAATTTTAAATACAGACTATAATAATGGACGTCAAGGTCAATTAGACTATATCGCTTTAGAACGTGTAAGTTATTACATTACTGGTGGCTACGTGTTTGATTTAAGTGAGACAACAAAATTAAAACCTTCTGTTTTACTTAAAGCTACTAATGGAGCACCCTTATCATTTGATATTTCTGCCAACTTCCTATTCAATGAAACTTTTTGGATTGGTGGAGGTTACAGAATCAACGAAAATGCAGCTGCTATTGGTGGTATTGCAGATTTTCAGGTTTCAAAACAATTACGAATTGGTTATGCCTATGAATACCCTATTTCTGACATAAGACCATATACAAGTGGAACACACGAAGTTTTATTGATGTTTGAAGTATTTAAAAGTAAACGTATAAAATCTCCTAGATACTTCTAAAAGAATCGCATTATGAAAACAAGAATATTAATTCTAGCACTTATTTTTAGCTGTTCGTTATCGTATGCACAAACGAAGTTGGCTGATAAATTCTTTGATAATTACGGTTATATCAAGGCAATTGAGCTTTATGAAAAAGCTGTTGAAGATGGAGAAAACAGTGCACACGTACTAACACGTCTAGGTGATGCCTATTATAACAATTCTAATTCAGAAAAAGCAGCTTATTGGTATGGCGAAGCCTTAAAAGAACACAAAAAAATAGATGCCGAATATTTATACAAATACATTCAGTCACTTAGAAGTATCGGTAACTATGAGGAAGCAGACAAATGGTTTAAAGAGCTTAGTGCTGCTCAACAAGGTGATAGTAGACTTAAAGGCTATAATCCTGATGAAGTAGATTTATATGCTAAATTAACGTCTAAAAATGATGTCGTTGTAAAAGTTGAAAACTTAGACTTTAATTCTGAAAACTCAGATTTTGGATCATATATTTCTAATGATAAACTCTATTTTGCCTCTTCAAGAGATGGTGATGGTAAAATATACAATTGGAATAAAGAGCCGTTTTTAGATTTATATGAAGTTGCTTTGTCTAATAACAATGGTGTTGTAACCTACGGATCTACAATTGAGCTTTCTGAAAATATTAATACAGAATATCATGAAGCATCTGTAGCTATAACTAATGATGGTAAAACGATGTATTTTACCAGAGATAATGTTAACAAACGTAATCGTATTAAATACGACAAGAAGGGAACTACACATTTAAAACTTTATAAAGCTACCTTGTTAAATGATGAATGGACTAACGTAACTGAGTTACCTTTCAATGATGAAGTTTTTTCCACTGGTCACCCAGCATTGAGTCCAGATAACAAAACATTATATTTTGTATCTGATCGCGAAGGTGGTTTAGGCCAATCTGATATTTATTCCGTTTCAATAAATGAAGATGGCACTTATGGAACACCAGAAAATTTAGGAGAAAAAGTTAATACTGAAGGGCGAGAAATGTTTCCATATGTAGCTAAAGATAGTACGCTTTACTTTTCTTCTGATGGCCACTTAAACCTAGGACTTTTAGATATTTTTAAATCAGATGTTTTAAAAGGTCTACGTAACGACCCAGAAAATATGGGATCGCCATACAACAGTGGTTACGATGACTTTGCATTCTTTATAAATTCTGAAACAGAACAAGGTTACTTCTCTTCTAATCGACCAGGAGGTAAAGGAAGTGACGACATCTACAGCTTTAATGCTAAAGAGTGTAAAGAAGTAATTACTGGTATTGCCAGAGACAGTAAAACTAATATTATTCTATCTGGTGTTACCGTTCGTTTAATTGACGAAACAGGCAAGGTAGTAGAAGAAATCTTTACTAAAGATGGTAGCGAATATACATTTACTATAGATTGCAACAAAACATACACTATAGTTGGTAGTAAGCCAGATTATAAAGACGATCAGAAAACTATAACTACAACTACAGAAGATGAAAAAGTCAATACTGTAGATTTAAGTTTAGAACCTTTAATTGTTGACAATCAAATTGTGATTAACCCAATATTCTTTGATTTTGATAAATGGAATATTAGAACAGACGCACAATATGAATTAGAGAATATTGTAGATGTAATGCGCAAGCATCCTACAATGATCATAAAAATTGAATCTCATACAGATAGTCGTGGTGGTGACAGATATAACATGAAACTATCTGATAGACGTGCAAAAGCCACAAGAGATTATATAATCTCTAGAGGTATTGATGCCTCAAGAATTGAAAGTGCTATTGGCTACGGAGAGTCTCAACTGCTTAACAAATGCTCTAATGGTGTAAAATGTACAGAAGAAGAGCACCAATTAAATAGACGTTCTTACTTCTATATTGTAAACGAATAATTTTACCCTCAAAATTATAACTAAAAAGCAAGCTCATTTGGGCTTGCTTTTTTTATTTTAGTGCTAAAAGTAAGATGAATATATCTGTTTTTAACAATAAGCTTTTTCAGCTATTATTTGTATTTACTGTATTATAAATTGCGAGTCTAACGCTCATAAGAACGATTCCTCGAAAAAGCCTGGTAAAAAAGTAACGATTGATACTCTTGATGCAATAAAAGAACAGGAGGTTATTCTACCTAAAGGAAATCAGATAATTGATAACAGTGAAAAACTTTATAATCTAAAATGGAAAAATGGGTATATACTCAATGCAATAAATATATCAGAATGTGATAACTCTAACACTGATGAAGACCTGTTTAAATTCGATAAAAATATAGCGAGTATTAACCTTCACTAATGATTCTTTTACAATTAATTTTAAAACTGTTGAAAATTGTTGTTCTGAATTTTTGTGTGAAGCTGAAATTATTAATAATGCTACATTAAACATAATCTATAATGCTTACGGATCTCATTGCTTTTGCAACTGCTTATTTGATATGAGTTTTAAATTCAGTTACAACAATAGATTAGATGACATCAAAGTTGAAAGAACTAATATTGAAAGTATCATATTAAATAACAATTTGAATTCTAAAATCAAATTTGAGAACATAGTGAAAGTAAAATAAAAAAAGCCACAACTATTGTCATGGCTCTTAGGGGCTATTAATCAACTTTTATTGCGGTCTAACGCTTAATAAAGATATTAGTAAAGTACCATTTACCTTCATTGTTTTTTTCGGCAGAGATATCAAAATCTGTATAATTGCCTTCTATATTTTCTCTATGGCTTGGACTGTTTAACCAAGCGTTTACTACAGACTCAGCAGAACTAAATCCATAAGCAACATTTTCTGATACTATATTAGCATTCGCATTCAACTGTAAGCTTTGTTTTCTTTGAAAAAAGTTGTCATGCGAAACATTATCTACTTCAACCATGTAATCTGTATGCGTGTAAGCTACAGCTTTTACTGTACTATGGTCATTTAATGCATTTAAACCTTGGTTGATTCTATGAGCATTAATAAGCTCCATAATTTCAATTTCTATTTGCTTAGCCTGAGGTGCCTCAAGTACATCAATAGAACTAATTTGGTCCTCAGCAGCATTATCTGTAGAACAAGATGTAAAGCCTAAGAGGGCAACGATAGCCAATAATGGCAATAGCTTTTTAGCTTTCATAAGTAGGTTAGTTTAGGATTTAGATTTGGGATCTAAATTGTTTAACTTAAAACGATTAATTATAGTTTGGGGCAAATAATAAATCGCTATTTCAGTCGACAATTTACATTAAATATCGACAGACAACACTAAAAAGTATAATTTTTGGATGAAATGCATTTTTTTGTAAGAAAAAGAATAATTGTTGTCAGTAAAAATGTATTTCATCGATATTTAAAAACATCTAAGGAGATAAGCGTTCAATTTTCCAATTATAATCTTCAAGAAGTTTGTAACGTATTCTATCATGTAATCTATTAGGTCTCCCTTGCCAGAATTCCATTTCAACAGGCCCTACGATATAACCTCCCCAATATTTTGGTCGTTCTATATCTTTTCCCTCATAGGCCAATTCTAAAGCTTTTAATTCTTCTTCAAGAACAGCTCTGTTTTTAATCACTTCACTCTGGTTAGATACTATTGCTCCTAGTTGACTTCCTCTTGGACGCGATTCAAAATAACCATCGCTCATATTTTCGGCTATTCTTTCGGCTTTCCCTTTAATTATTACTTGTCGCTCTGCTGCATGCCAAAAAAATGACAAACAAACATTTGGGTTAGCTTCAATAGCCTTTCCTTTTTCGCTATTATAATTAGTATAGAATACAAACCCTTCAAACGTATATTTTTTTAATAGCACTACTCTACTCTTTGGATAGCCATCTAATCCAATAGTAGATATCGTCATAGCATTTGCTTCATCTATATTAAAATGATTATCAACTTCTACAAACCAATCTCTAAATAATTCAATAGGATTATCCGAGACATTGCTTAGTAATAATTCGCCTTTTTCGTATGATTTTCTGTAATTGCTTAAGTCTTTTTCCATAGTTTCACGAAGTTAAATCAATATTTTGTTTCTATCAAAAAAAGTGTAGCTTTGGATACCCTTAATTAAACAACAACCCTAACAGCATGTATTTTGAAGATTCAAATTTTTCAAAACAACTGAAGTACAAAAAAGTTTCACTAGACTTTGGTACTTATTATCTATTAGATGATTTTTTTATTATTGAAATGAATGAAGGTGAGCACTTTAACTGGGATAAATTAAACATTCTTTTAGACTCACTTAGAGATTATTATGGAAAGCATAAAACACTTGCCTATATTGCTAACCGAGTAAATTCTTATTCTATAGACCCAGTGCTTTGGTCTTATTTTGATAAGGATGACAGCATACTTGTAGCTGCTTCTATAGTTAGTTATAGAGATTCTACTTACCTAAACGCAAATATTGAAAAGCAAATGGCTAAAATCCCATTAAAAAGGGCACATAGCTTAGGTGAAGCTATAAATTGGGCACAGAGACTTGAAGAGTTTAACTAAACGTTAAAATTTTCATTTCACTTGCTTTTTTGACTTAAAAATCTTATACTTATAATAAGTTTTCCCCTACTTAATGTCTTTTTAATCAACAGTATAATGGATCATTTTAGAACCATAGAAGCATATTGTAAGGGGATTGGTATATCTAAACCTAAGCACTCTGAATTTGATATCAGAAGGTTTAAGGATAATATGAAAACCATTAACCTTAAACAACCTCCTTTTAGGCATGAGTTTTATGGTATCGCCATAAAAGTAGCTGGTGGTGGTAAGGCTGTCTCTGGTCATCATACAGATTTCCCTAAAGGATATACCATATTCTTTAATTCTCCATTTCAGATACTTTATTGGGATATTTTACCAGATTGGGAAGGCTATTATATTCTCTTTAATCAAGATTTTATATCAAATTCGCCTGCTTTACACAATATTTTAAATCGATTTCCTTTTTTGAAAATAGAAAAAGATATTCCGTTAGAAATTGAACAAAACCAAGTTGACGAAGTAATGGGAATATATGACAATATTTATGAGGAATACCATAGTAATCATGATGATAAATTTCAGATTATAGAATCTAATGTCTTGTTATTATTAAATTATATTAAACGGTACTTCAAAAAAGTAGATGAGTCATTAAACGTTTCAGAAGAGGTTAGAAAAACTGACTTGAAAATACTAGGAAGGTTTCAATCGTTAATTGAAACTTCCTTTTATATAAATAAAGAGTCTAGTTTTAATTCAAAATTACACTCTACATCATATTATGCAGATCGATTAAATATTCATCCTAATCATTTAAATAGAATTATAAAGCAAATCACAGGACAGACCGCAAAACAATTAATACAAGTACAGGTTCTTAATTTAGCAAAATCTAGATTAATTAACACCAATCTAAGCATAAAGGAAATAGCATATTCGCTTCATTATGAGTCGCCTAATAATTTTAGTGCGTTCTTTAAAAGATTAGCTAAAAAAACACCAAACAACTATAGAAAAGAATATAATATTTGATTTCTATACTTTATTATTTGTTTTTACTTCTTTTAAAAGCTTTGATTAATAGAGCTTTACAAAAAAGAAAAAAACATGTATAAAAAAATTACTTTTAATAGTAATGGCCTTAAGCTAAAAGGCAACCTTTTTTACCCCAAAGACTTCGATGCAACCAAAAAATACTCAGCTATCATTGTTTCTGGTAGTTGGACAACAGTAAAAGAGCAAATGGCAGGTCTCTATGCCTCTAAGTTAGCAGAAAAAGGATTCATTGCTTTGGCTTTTGACTTTAGGAATTTTGGTGAAAGCGAAGGAGAACCACGTTTTTTTGAAAGTCCCAAACTTAAAAAAGAAGATATTAAGAGTGCGGTTAGTTATTTGTATAATCATAAATCTATCCATAAAGATAATATAAACCTACTAGGTGTATGTGCTGGTGCTATGTATACATTTTTGGCAGCATCAGAAGATGAGAGAATTTCAACTGTGGTATCGGTAGTTTCATGGCTACATGATAATGAAGCAATAAAATATTTTTATGGTGGAGATGATGGTGTAAAATCTAAAATAAAAGCTGCTAAAAAGGCTAAAATAAAGTATGCTAATACTGGCGAAATAGATTACATCCCAACAATATCAGAAACTGATAAAGATGCAGCGATGTACGGTTCTATTGATTATTATTTAAACCCTAGTAGAGGTAATATTGAAGAATGGAGTAATGACAAATTTGCTGTAGCAAGCTGGGAAGACTGGTTATCTATCAATCCAATGAAGCATGTTCGCAAAGTAAACAAACCTACTTTAATGATTCATTCAGATGGAGCTGTTTTACCGGATAATGCCAAAGAGTTTTATAGCGCTCTACCAGTAAAAGATAAAGAACTTATATGGATAGATACAGATTTAGAAAGTCCATACCATCAATTTGATTTTTACGATCAGGAAACTGAAGTAAACTTAGTGGTAAAGTACGCATGGAAATGGTACCAAAAGAATAAGAGTTAAGCCCCTTAAATGTTAGTTATTAATCTTAAAAAAAGCAATATGAAAATAGAATTAACCCGTTACTACAGAGAAAACAGTTCTCATAAGCTAAAATTATCTTTTGGAACTTTCTATTTATTCAAGAAGTTTTATGTAGCTGAAATTAATGAAGGTGTACATTTAAATTATAATAAACTTAGAGTCATATTTCAAGAAATAACAAATTTCTACGGAAATACTGCCCAAATTGTTTGTGTTGCTAACAGAGTTAACTCATACTCTACAGAACCGGTAGTATTTAATATATTAGATGATGAATTTCCTATATTAAAAGCTTCTGCATTTGTTTCTTATAGTGCAAGTAATCAAAGAGTTGCTACCGTAGAGCAAATTATTATTAAAAATAAAGTTATAAAGTTTACGTCCTTACCAGAAGCGCTTTTTTGGGCAACAAATTATACTAAAGATAAAGAAGAAAAATCAAAAGATTTGCCGTCCTTAGCTAATAAAACATTGTCAAATTCCTCAGAAGCCTCGAGAAGAAACCCTTCATAGCCATTATAGCGCGTAGAATAGTGTCCGAGTATTAAAGTTTCTACATTTGCTTTTTTTGCTATAATAGCCGCTTGTCTGGCTGTACTGTGCTTTGTTCGTTCACATAAATTCTCATTTTTGTCTAAAAATGTAGATTCATGATACAATACCGACGCATTATTGATTATAGGAATAATATCTTCGTTATAAGCTGTGTCGCTACAATAGGCATAACTTTTGGGAGGAATTGGATCTTTTGTCACAGATATATTATCTATCAATACTCCATCTTCATTAACAACATCAGCTCCTTGTTTTAATTTTTGGTAATAAGCCCTATCAATATTAGCATTTAAAACGGCACCAATATCGAGTTTTCGTTCATTCTCTTTTTCTCTAAACAAAAAACCATTAGTATAAATTCGATGTTTTAAAGGAATAGTGTAGACCTTAACCTTATCGTCTTCAAAGATTAATTCAGATTCTTTTGAAGTCAACTCATGAAATATTAATGGAAAGTTTGTCCAAGAGTCAGACAGTTTTAACTGAAGAGTTATAATCTCCTTTATACCCTTTGGTCCATAAATATGAAGTTCCGTCTCACGAGTTAATAGACGAAATGTACTTACCAAACCTATTAACCCAAAATAATGATCGCCATGTAAGTGCGAAATAAAGATATGCTTTATCCTATTGAATTTTATTTTATTTCTACGTAATTCTACTTGAGTCCCTTCTCCACAATCTATAAGAAACATGTGGTTTTTAATTTCTAAAACCTGAGACGTAGGATTGGTGTTGGTGCGTGGTGTAGCGCTATGGCAGCCTAGAATGGTGAGTTTCATATCAAAACCCTAAATCACGTTCAATATCTTCCATTTCTATGATATCGTAGGCTTCATGAATGGTTGGAACAACTACAATTTCATCAGGCATTTGATCTAAATCGGCTTTGTCTGATACAATAACAAACGATTTTTTATCACCTCTGTGATTATTGCTAAGTCTTAAGAACTCTATAATATCTTCTAAGCTAATTTTATCTAAACTTGATAAATTAACTATGATATGATAATTTTTGTACTTATCGTAAGCCTGTTCAATATTATTAACTAAAGTTTTCACTGAAGCTTTTTCTTGGGTAATTATAGTAATATTACCATCTCTATCTACAATCATAACTTACTGTTTTATTTTAGAAGCTAATAAATATATTACGGCCATTCTAACAGCTACACCATTCTCTACCTGATCTAAGATTATGGCTTGCTTAGAATCTGCGACATCACTTGTAATCTCTACACCTCTGTTTATTGGTCCTGGGTGCATTATTACAATTTCCTTCTTTAAACTATCTAAAAGTTCTTTATTAACTCCAAATTGCTGTGTATATTCTCTTGTGGTCGGAAAATAACTAATATCCATACGCTCGTTCTGTACTCTAAGCATATTAGCAACATCACACCATTCCAACGCTTTTCTTAGGTTAGTTTCAACTTTAACACCAAGATCTTTTATATACTTAGGTAATAAAGTTTTTGGTCCACAAACCATTACGTTAGCACCTTGTAATTGTAATGCATAAATATTAGAAAGTGCTACTCTACTGTGCAAAATATCTCCGACAATTACAACATTTTTACCTTTTACAGAGCCTAATTTTTCCCTTATGGAATAAGAATCCAACAAAGCTTGTGTAGGATGTTCATGCGCACCATCACCAGCATTAATAATACTTGCATTAACATGTTTAGATAAAAATACGCCTGCACCAGGATTTGGATGTCGCATTACAACCATGTCTACCTTCATAGATAGAATATTGTTAACTGTATCTATTAAGGTTTCACCTTTTTTTACCGAAGATTGTGATGCTGAAAAATTAATAACGTCTGCTGAAAGTCTTTTTTCTGCCAACTCAAATGACAGCTTGGTACGCGTAGAATTTTCAAAAAATAAATTGGCAATAGTAATATCTCTGAGTGAAGGAACTTTTTTAATTGGTCTATTAATAACTTCCTTAAACTGATCTGCAGTTTCAAAAATTAAATCTATATCTTCTTTTGTGAGATATTTTATTCCTAATAAGTGTTTAACACTTAGTTCACTCATTGCTAGTTAATTTTCTATTTATCAATTAAATACACTGCATCTTCTCCTCCATTCTCAATCCAATTCACTTTTACTTTCTGGTTATCTATGGCATCTACTTGTCTACCTCTATAATTAGGCTGAATTGGTAAATGTCTACTAAACCTTCTATCTATTAAAGTGAGTAATTCTATGTTATTTGGTCTTCCAAAAGATTGTATTGCAGTAAGTGCAGATCTTATGCTACGTCCTGTGTAAAGTACATCATCTATGAATACAACGTTTTTATCTTCTACAATAAAATCAATCTCTGTTGTATTTGCTTCAAGAGGTTTATCTCCTCTTCTAAAATCATCTCTAAAAAAAGTAATATCTAGATGTCCTATTTGAATATTCTTAATCTTATAGTCTTCTTTTAGCATTTGTGCTAAACGGTCTGCCAAAAACTTACCTCTTGGTTGAATGCCTATTAAGACAGTTTCCGAGAAATCATCATGATTTTCAATAAGTTGGCAAGCCAATCTATGTAGTATGATGTTGACTTCCTTAGAATTGAGTAATACTTTTTGACTCATGTAGTATCCAAACGTTGTTGGTTAGCAAAGTTAAGGTAAATTATGAGAGTTTCAAACTAATATAACAGCATAAAAAAAGCCTCTCAAAAATTGAGAGGCTTTAAAAAATATATTTAGGAACGAATTACTTCTTTCCGTCCATTTTGTCTTTAAGTGCTTGTAAAGCATCGTTTGCATCGCCTAAAGTTGGTTTAGCTTCTGCCGCTTGTGCTTCTGCTTTCTTAACAGCTTGCTTAACGATTTTAGCTTCTTCTTCTCTAAATACTGCAGTATGAGACGCTACAACTCTTTTGAATTCTTTGTTGAACTCAATGATTTTGAATTCTGCTTCTTCACCTTTAGCAAGCTTAGAACCATCTTCTTTTTCTAAGTGACGTTGTGGTACAAAAGCAACGATATCTTCGTTAAACTCAATTGTAGCACCTTTGTCTACGATCTCAGTAATTGCAGCTGTGTGCGATGTACCAAGAGCAAACTCAGTTTCGTACTTATCCCAAGGGTTTTCTTCTGTTTGTTTGTGACCTAAAGATAATTTACGTCCTTCTACATCTAGTTCTAATACTACAACGTCTAACTTATCGCCAACGTTACAGAACTCTGATGGGTGCTTAATTTTCTTAGTCCAAGATAAATCAGAGATGTAAATTAATCCATCAATACCTTCTTCTAATTCAACAAATACACCGAAGTTAGTAAAGTTACGTACAATACCTGTGTGTCTAGAACCTACAGGATACTTAGACGTAATATCAGTCCATGGATCTGGCGTTAATTGCTTAATACCAAGAGACATTTTTCTGTCTTCTCTATCTAAAGTTAATACCTGTGCTTCAATTTCATCACCTACAGAAACAAAGTCTTGAGCAGAACGTAAGTGCGTAGACCAAGACATTTCACTAACGTGAACTAATCCTTCTACACCATCAGCAACTTCTACAAAAGCACCGTAATCAGCGATAACTACTACTTTACCTTTTACTTTGTCACCAACTTTAAGATCTTCACCTAAAGCTTCCCAAGGATGCTTAGATAATTGCTTAAGACCTAATTGAATTCTAGATTTATTTTCATCAAAATCAAGAATTACAACATTTAATTTCTGATCTAACTCAACAATCTCATTTGGATGGTTGATACGAGACCATGATAAGTCTGTAATGTGAATTAAACCATCTACACCACCTAAATCGATAAACACACCATAAGAAGTAATGTTTTTAACAACACCTTCTAATACTTGTCCTTTTTCTAACTGGCCAATGATTTCTTTCTTTTGCTCCTCTATATCAGCCTCGATAAGTGCTTTATGAGAAACTACTATGTTTTTGAATTCGTGGTTGATCTTAACAACTTTGAATTCCATAGTTTTATTTACGTACTGGTCGTAATCTCTAATTGGCTTAACGTCAATTTGAGAACCTGGTAAGAATGCTTCGATTCCGAAAACGTCAACGATCATACCACCTTTAGTTCTACACTTAACAAAACCGTTAACGATTTCACCAGTTTCGTGAGCTTTATTAACTCTATCCCATGCTTTGATAACACGAGCTTTTCTGTGAGATAATACTAATTGACCTGTAGCATCTTCGCGAACATCAATTAATACCTCTACTTTATCACCAACTTTTAAATCTGGATTGTAACGAAACTCATTAAGAGAAATTACACCTTCAGATTTAGCGTTAATGTCAATAATAGCATCTCTATCAGTGATGTGGATTACTTCACCTTCTACAACCTCGTCATCTAAAGTGTCAACGAAATTTTCGGATACTAATTTTTCAAATTCTGCAAGTTTCTTGTCCTCTACCTGCTCAATTCCTTCTTCGTAATTGTGCCAATCGAACTCTTTTAAGAATTTTTCTGGATTTGCTTGAGCTTCAGAAACTACTGGAGCTTCAACTGTTTTTGCTTCAGTTGCTTCAACCTCAGCTTGTTTTGTTTTGTTTTCAGCCATTGCTGATTAAAAATTTGTATTCTGTATTTTTTGAAAGCTAAGCGGAAAAATCTACAGAAGTTAATTAAAATTTGTTTTGTATAACCTTTTCTACTTTTCCAAGTCCGCTAAAAAGGAGCGCAAAATTAATCATTTTCAATTAATTAACAAACTAAATAACTTATTTAATTAGCCTACAGTTCAATTAACTAAAAGATAATATTCTATTAATCTTACAAATTAATCATTAAACTAATTTTATTTAGAAATTATTTGGAATGCAAAAACTAAGAATGTCACTTTTATTGTTAATCACGATATTAATAACGAGTTGTGATACTGATGACACCAGCACTTCAAATCCTTTAATTAAAACTGGACTTATTGGTGAATGGGAAATTATTGGACGTGGTATTAACAACGTATCATCTTTAGAAGCGCTTTGTTGTGAAACTTTAAGTTTTTCGGATGATGATAATAAAAGAGATTTACACGGTTCATTTGTTTTTGAAGAACATGGTGTTATTACTAATGGTTCTTACACTGTTAATTTAGAAGAAAACACCATCGACTATGCCGCAGAAAACAGTGATACGATTAGCTTAGGATTTATAATCAATAATTTTACCCTAGAAGTTTGGTATTTTGATGATAACAATAGAAATTGGACTACTTATATTAAACAATAAGTAAAAATTATGATTAAAAATGTGACTTAAACACATTTTAGGTGTCTTATAATTGAATACAAATTTGATGCTTTAAAAATCAATATTTTGGCATTTAAATTGGTATATTTACAATACTATTAATACTTAAAAATTAAAACAATCATGGTTAAAGCAAAATACCAAGACGTTCTAGACTTAGGGGAACAATTAAACATTCAAGATGGTAAAGTTGAAGTAGAAAACGGTCAACTTAAAGTTTGGGGAACAGCAGCAACTCAATATGAGAAAAACTTACTTTGGGATAAGATAAAAGAAATCGGTGGCGATGAGCCTTCTGATATTATGGCAGATATTAAAGTTGCTGATGAATCAGTTTATGCAAGACATACTGTAAAATCTGGTGAAACTTTAGGTAAAATTGCGAAGCACTACTATGGTGATGCAATGAAGTACAAAGAAATTTTTGAAGCGAATACTAATATTCTTAAAAATCCGGATTTAATTCATCCAGATCAAGAATTAGTAATTCCTAATCTATAATCTAGATATATATAATAAAAAAAGCGACCGATTGGTCGCTTTTTTTATGCTTTAGATGCTGCTAATTCTAAAAGTGTTTTTAATTGCTCTTCTATAGTTAAATCTGAATTATCAATCTCAATAGCATCATCTGCTTTCACTAAAGGTGAGTCTTCTCTTGTAGAATCAATTCGATCTCTTGTAGTTACATTTTCTAAAACCTCGTCATAACTAAGATTATGACCTCGCTCTAAAAGTTCTTTATAACGTCTTTGAGCTCTGGTTTCAGCAGAAGCTGTCATAAATATTTTTAACTCAGCATCTGGAAATACCACTGTACCAATATCTCTACCGTCCATTACGATGCCTTTGTCTTTACCCATTAACTGTTGTTGTTCTACCAGTTTTTGACGCACTTCAGAAATTGTTGCTACGGGACTTACATATTTTGAGACTTCTAGAGTTCTAATCTGCTTCTCAATGTTTTCACCATTTAAGTATACTTCGGCAAATCCTAACACTTCATTAAACTTAAAGGTTATATGTATTTCATTGAGTCGTTCAATTAGTTTTTCAGAGTGAAAGAAGTCTTTTCCTATCAATTCATTTTTCATAGCAAAATAAGTCACTGCCCTGTACATAGCTCCAGTATCAACATAAATATAGTTGAGTTGTTTTGCTAATTGTTTTGCAATTGTACTCTTACCTGTTGAAGAAAATCCATCTATAGCTATGACTATTTTACTCATATATGTTTTATTATCGTCTTCGTCTTCCGTCTAAATCTATTTGAAGTCCAAAAAAGCTAGTGTTAGACGCACTTGTGTATCTTGCATGTGTATAGCTAAATCTCATAGAGTTTAATCGAATACCCACACCAACTGACAAACCTGAAAAATTTCTTTGATCTACAATTCTTAATTCTTCTGAACGTCTAAAGTTATAACCAAATCTTAAATTGAATCCTCGTTCTGGCCATAACTCTGCTCCCAAAATTAAATGACGTAAAGCATTATTGAAAAATCCGACTTTTTCTTGGGTTTGATTACCATCTAAATCAGTCGTAGCTCTAGCAGGATTAGAAACACCTATTGGCCATTCTTGCAAATTCTCCATTGTTAGATGCCATCTAATAGGAACATTCTCTAGTGTTTGAGACATTCCAAAATTCACTTCAAATGGTAAAGGTTCATTTTGGCCAGCATACGTTGTAAACTGAGTACCCAAATTTCTTACGGTTAATGCAGCATGAAAATCTAACTTTTCATTGATGTACATGATACCCAAATCTACTGCTCCACCAACCGAATTATATTGCTCCAATAATGACGTAATAATCTTCACATTTGCTCCTACATAAAAATCCGTGAATGGAATGTTGTAGTTATAACCTGCCGAAATAGCTGCTTCGTTTCCACTAAAAGTTCCTGTGGAATTACCATTAACATCATATCCATCAAACGTTCCGTAGTTGATATATGTTACACCAAAATGAAATGTTTGCACATGTCTGTCCCAAGTATACGCATATGCAGCCGAACCATATGTGATACCACCTAGATAACTAGATACATTTACGGCTAGTTGATTGTGCATTTGATAGTTTAATGATGCAGGATTATACAAGGCTTCCGTAACATCATGATCAAAGTTGGTAATAATTTTACCACCTAATGCAGCTTGTCTTGGTGATGACACAAGGTTGAGAAATTGATAAGTAGATTCGCCACCCAATTGAGCAAACAATGGTAACGCTAAAAGCATAAAACAGAATTGGGCAACCCTCTTTATCATAGATTGTGCAAAATAAACAAATCTATCTTAAAACGATGATATGATTTTTTTATTTTTTCGAGGTGATTTATTTCTATTTTAACTTCAATTTTTGACCTATTAAAATGAGATTATCTGAAAGATTATTAATTGATTTTAGCTCATCAACAGAAAGTCCATTTCTTTTAGCAATATTGTATAAAGTATCACCTTTAGATACCGTCCAAATCGAATTGTCTGATGATACTTTTTT
This sequence comes from Winogradskyella poriferorum, assembly GCF_036553625.1. Lineage (NCBI taxonomy): Bacteria > Pseudomonadati > Bacteroidota > Flavobacteriia > Flavobacteriales > Flavobacteriaceae > Winogradskyella > Winogradskyella poriferorum. The sequence goes on along the minus strand of NZ_JAZHOU010000003.1, from coordinate 515,519 downwards.
GTAGTCGGAATGGGACACATTCAACTCTTGACCTACTTTTATTAAGTTTGAAGTTAAACCATTTTTGTTTTTTAATTCATCAACAGTAAAACCATAACGCTTACTTAAACTGTAGAGTGTATCTCCATTTTCTACAATATGAACACCAGAATTGTTTTTGGAAGAAACTGTAACAACAGAATCTTCTAATTTTGCAATATTTTTAGTGGTTTCAGGTTGTGTTTCAAAATTACTAACTCTAAGTTTTTGCCCTGCATCAACTAAAGTAGTTTCTAAACTATTAGCCTCTTTTAAAGCCGTTAATGTTGTTTTGTATTTATTAGCTATATCTAAAAGTGTCTCGTTTTCTTTTACAGTATGATATTCTGTTTCTATTTGAGTTACTGATGACTCTTTATTTTCTCCAATAGATTGCTTTGTAATAGAATCGCTTTTAAAATTAACTGTTTCTAAATCAGATTTTACTAAAGTAATTTCTCCAGTAATCACATTAAGTCTTGCAGGTTTACCATCTAAGATTACATCTTTATATTGCCCTTCTTCTTGACTAAAAACATTTAGCCATGATAAAAGGGCAATACTAATTGAGAAAATTAACTTAGAGTTTTTTAGCATTCTTTACTTTTTGATTTGTAATAGCAATATCTAAAACCTCACTCATATCTTTTACATAATGAAACGTTAGACCTTTTAGATATTCTGGCTTTATTTCATCAATATCGCGTTTATTATCTTCACACAAAAGGATCTCTTTAATTTTTGCGCGCTTAGCAGCTAAGATTTTTTCTTTAATACCTCCGACAGGCAGTACTTTTCCGCGCAGTGTAATCTCACCTGTCATGGCTATACTTTTCTTTACTTTACGTTGAGTAAAAAGGGATACTAAGGACGTTAACATCGTAACACCTGCACTTGGTCCGTCCTTTGGTGTTGCACCTTCTGGAACATGAATATGTACATTGTACTTGTCAAAAACCTCTGGATTTATTTCAAACTTATCTGCATTGGCCTTTATATATTCCATTGCGATAGTTGCTGACTCACGCATAACCTTTCCAAGATTTCCTGTAATGGTAAGACTACCTTTTCCTTTTGACAATATAGACTCAATAAACAGAATATCTCCTCCTACTCTAGTCCAAGCTAAACCTGTTACAACACCTGCTACATTGTTATTTTCATATTTATCGCGTTCTAGTCTTGGTGCACCTAACACTTCTACAACATCATCGTTAGAGATTTTAACGTTATAATCTTCTTCCATTGCAATGTTTTTGGCTGCATAACGTACCATTTTTGCAATTTGCTTTTCTAGGCCTCTAACGCCAGATTCGCGTGTGTAACCTTCAACAATTTTTTCTAATTGAGGTTTTGCAATTTTAAGCGCCTTATTATCCAAACCATGTTCCTTTAATTGTTTAGGTAGTAAATGACGTTTTGCAATTTCTACTTTTTCTTCAATGGTATAGCCTGTTACATTAATAATCTCCATACGGTCTCTTAATGCAGGTTGAATGGTATTAAGGCTATTAGAGGTTGCTATAAACATTACCTTAGACAGGTCGTAACCCATTTCTAAGAAGTTATCGTAAAACTCATTGTTTTGTTCAGGATCTAAAACCTCTAACATTGCAGAAGAAGGGTCACCTTGATTACCAGTAGATAACTTGTCTATCTCATCTAAAACAAATACAGGATTTGATGTGCCTGCTTTCTTTAAACTCTGAATAATTCGTCCTGGCATTGCACCAATGTAGGTTTTTCTATGACCACGAATCTCAGCTTCGTCTCGTAAACCACCTAGTGAAATTCTTACATATTCTCTACCTAAAGCTTCTGCAATAGATTTTCCTAACGAGGTTTTACCAACACCTGGAGGTCCATATAAACACAGTATTGGCGACTTCATATCATTACGAAGTTTTAAAACTGCTAAGTACTCTATAATTCGTTTTTTAACATCATCCAATCCAAAATGATCACGATCTAATATCTGTTTAGCTCGTTTTAAATCGAATTGATCTTCACTAAACTCATTCCATGGTAAGTCTAAGAACAAATCCAAATAATTACGCTGAATAGAGTACTCTGCTACTTGTGGATTCATGCGCTGCATTTTGGCTAATTCTTTATCAAAATGCTCTTTTACCTTGTCATCCCAATTCTTCTCTTTAGCACGAGCTCTCATGTCTTCAATTTCCTGTCCGGATGACACACCTCCAAGTTCTTCTTGAATCGTTTTCATCTGCTGGTGCAAGAAATACTCACGCTGTTGTTGACTCATGTCACTCTGAACCTTGTTTTGAATATCATTCTTTAATTCAAGTTTTTGATATTCTAAGTTCATGTATTTTAAAGTCTGAAGCGCACGCTCTTTTAAATCGTTAATCTTTAAAAGTTCTTGTTTTTCTTCAACTTTAAGATTCATGTTTGAGGACACAAAATTCACTAAAAATGAGTTACTTTCTATGTTCTTAATAGCAAAAGTAGCCTCCGTAGGAATATTTGGGCTCTCTTTTATAATCTCTAAGGATAAGTCTTTTATAGAATCTATAATTGCAGTAAACTCTTCGTTACTTGCGTCTGGTTTGGTCTCAGCCAAATCAGAAATTGTAGCGGTTAAATACGGTTTTTCTGAAATAACTTCATTTACCATAAAACGCTTTTTACCTTGAATGATTACTGTAGTATTACCATCTGGCATTTTAAGCACCTTTAGAATACGCGCTACAGTACCTGTTTTGTATATGTCTTGGGCAGAAGGATTTTCTACAGATTCATCTTTCTGAGCTACAACACCTATAACTTTACCTCCTTTGTTAGCATCGTTGATAAGCTTAATAGATGTATCTCTACCTGCTGTTATTGGGATTACAACACCTGGAAACAACACAGTGTTTCGCAATGGTAAAATTGGTAGTGATTCTGGTAGCGATTCGTTATTAATTAATTCCTCATCCTCCGGAGTCATTAATGGAATTAATTCTGAATTTTCGTCAAAATCCTGTAATGACAAACTGTCAAGACTTAAAAAATTTGATTTCTTCATATTATTTTTAAGCCATTCTGTCACAAAAAATAACAGAATAGCATTTATTTAAAAGTATTAATAATTAACTTTATACTGAATATCAGCACCTTATAAGATATTCAAAGTTATTCACATCTATAATAATTCAATTGTTATGCCATTACCTTTGGTACAGCTTAAAAGTTTTTTTTTCAAAAGTGTAACAATGTAAAAACATCTCTATCTATAGAATAAAGCAATTGTTTTTTTGACATCAACCAATCAAAATATCGAACAGTTATTAGTGCTTTGTAAATCTTGTAATCAACGTGCGCAGTTAGAAGTTTACAATAGATACAACAAAGCCATGTATAACACAGCATTAAGAATTGTAAAAGATTCTTTTAAGGCTGAAGACATTATGCAAGAGTCATTTTTAACGGCTTTTACAAAACTTGAAACTTTAGAGGACACCAAATTATTTGGTGCATGGTTAAAACGAATTGTAGTGAATAATAGTATAGCACATTACAACAAAACCATAAAACAAAACGAAGTGCCTCTAGAACCTGTAATGTATAAAGTTGAAGATGATAACGGCATTGAAAGTCATAATCAAAATAATGATAAGGTGAAACAAATTATTAGTGTTATGAAAACGCTAAAACCCAATTACAACTTGGGACTAACCTTACATCTTATTGAAGGTTATGATTACGAAGAAATCTGTGAGATTATGGACATATCTTATGCTAATTGCAGAACCATGATATCCAGAGCTAAAGAAAGTTTAAGAAAGAAATTAGAGCTAACAGCTTAAATGATTGATGTATGGAAAAAGATACTTTAGACGAATTATTTGATAATTTAAAGGGTGAATTTGATATCAATGAACCAAATGCAGGTCATCAAGATCGCTTTTTAGAGAAGCTCAATACAAATACAGTAGCTTCTACAGAAGAAAAGAAGTCTTCAGGTTTTAATTGGAAACCATTTTTAGCCATAGCAGCCTTCTTTAGTGATTTGCTTAGCTGTATTTACAACATCAAATGCTCAGCCAGAAGTTATGGATTTAGCAAGTGTGTCACCAGAAATGTCTGAGACACAAGATTTCTTTACAGCAACAATTAATGCAGAATTAAAAAAGCTTAACAATGAGCGTTCGCCTTTAACTGAGCAAGTTATTACAGATGCGCTTAACCGAGTTGAACTGTTAGAAAAAGATTATCAACAATTAAAAACTGATTTAACCGAAAGCAATAAAGACCAACGTATTATCTATGCTATGATTAGCAACTTTCAGAACAGAATAGATGTTTTAAACACAGTTCTAGAACAAATTGAAATTATTAAAGAATTAAAAACCAACAGTGATGAACCAAAAAATACATTTTAAAATAGCTCTACTCCTTTTGTTAATGCCTTTTATTGCATTAGCAAACATAGAGCCTGCAGCTATTAAAACCTCAAAAGAGCGCAACATTAAAAAGTCTTTTAATGTATCCTCTAATGCAACACTAAAAATCAGTAATAGTTACGGTAACCTTGAAGTGATTACTTGGGACCAAAACAAAATAGATTTTGATATCACCATAAGAGTAACTGGTAACAATGAAGAGAAAGTTGTAGATCGCTTAGAAAATATTGATGTTGACTTTTCATCGAGCAACGATTATGTGTCTGCCATTACCAAGATCGGAAAAAACAGTAAAAACTGGTGGAATTGGGGAAAAAAGATGAATCTTAAATTAGAGATTAACTACGTTGTAAAAATGCCAATGTCTGGTAATGTAGACCTCAATAACGACTATGGATCTATAAATCTAGATAGGCTTGAAGGTAACGCAAAAATAATCTGTGATTACGGTAAAATTACCACAAAGGAACTACTATCGGACAATAATGAAATCCGTTTTGATTATACCAATAACAGTTACTTTGAATTCATCAAGGGTGGAAGAATTAATGCAGATTACAGTGGCTATACAGTGGCCAAAGCCGAAAACTTAAAAATCAGTGCAGACTATACAAAATCTGTTATTGAAGCTGCTGAAAACATAGAATATGTATGTGATTACGGTTCTCTAAAAATTGATAACGTAAACAATCTTAGTGGCAATGGTGACTACTTATCGCTTAGGTTAGGTAACGTTTATAAAAATGTAAGAGTAAGAGCAAACTATGGATCTTTAAAGATAGATCGCATCGCTTCAAAAGCAAATAATGTAGATATCGACTCTGAGTTTATGGGCATTACTATTGGTTATGATAGCAATTACAGTTTTGATTTTGATATCGATTTAGAATATGCCTCACTAAGAGATTCTGATGCCTTTAATTTTACAAATAAAGAAGTCGATTCTTTTGAGAAAAAATACAATGGTTATCATGGCACTAAAGGCTCTGGCAACTATGTAAAAATAAAATCACAGTACGGAAGCGTAAGCTTTAAACAACAATAATTTATCGTCACTTCGAGTGAATTCAGTAGATTTTATCTTATGAATTTGTATCGAGAAGACAAATAAAAGTGTTCTCGATACAATTCCGATTCTCGGAATCACTCGAACTGACATAAAAATCAAAAAACGAACAGTAACCAAACAATTCAAAAACATGAAATTATTAAAATCAATTATGCTAGTCGCTTTTCTCTTTAGTGTTACAACATCTTGTGCACAATGGGGAAAATGGAAAAAAGTTAAAGGAGATGGAAACATTACTACAGAAAACAGATCTATTGGCGATTATGATGGCTTAAAATCTGCTGGACCAATGAACTTTAAGCTGGTACAAGGCAAAGAAGGAAACATTACCATTGAAGGCGATTCTAACCTTATGGAACACATCGTTACCAAAGTTGAAGGTGGTAAACTTGTTGTAAAAGTTGAGGATGGTGTTAACATTAAACCTTCTAAAACCATAGTTGTAACAATTCCTTATGAATCTATTAACTCTGTATCCTTAGCTGGATCAGGAGATATTGAAAATTCAGGGACTATAAAATCAGATCATTTTGATGTATCCATTGCGGGATCTGGTGATATAGATTTAATTATTAGCTCTAATTCAGTGGAAAGCAGTATTTCTGGCTCAGGCGATATAGAGTTAAGTGGTTCTACCAAAGATTTGACAACAAAAGTAACTGGCTCTGGAGATTTTGATGGCAGCGATTTAGACAGTACTAATGTTACTGCAAAAATCACAGGTTCTGGTGGTGCTAACGTGGTTTGCAATGGTGAACTTAAAGTGAGAATTACAGGTTCTGGTGATGTAAAATATTCAGGTAATCCAACCAACAAAGACACTAAAGTAACAGGTTCTGGTAGCGTTAGCAACTAGTGCCCAATCAATCAACCAAAAAAGAAGAAAGGACAAGTGTTAGCTTGTCCTTTTTTAATGTTTTCCTATTGAATCTATAACATACTACTGAATAATATAATGGCCTTTTTTCATACTTATTAATCTAGATGGTGCAGGTTTTAAACATGGCTTTTCCCAATCATTTATATTATTCATATTGTTTGCTAGACACTTGATATCTAAAGATTCAACTTTTAAGAATTTCTTTATTTTGGATTTTCTGATTTTTTTATTTCCCTTAGATAAGAATTGCCTGAATGTCATTCTAACAAAGATTTTAAAATCATTATTTAAAAAACCTTTAAGTCTATAAAATCTATTTGTTGAAGTATCATACGCTAAAACAAATTTCATATAAATATTTAACTTATTCTCAGGGTTATAATCATCAATCAAAAAGGTCATAAAATCATCTTCTGAAAAGGATACTTCAACGAACTTTATATTTAGTTTAAAACCTTCACTCTTTAGAAACTTACATTTAAAAATATCGGTTGAAAGTAGTGAATCAATCAAATGATATTTTGAAGAATCAATAACACCAAGAGAATTGTTTAACCTGATCACTTCACGTTTTGACAGTTCAAGTATTTTTTCGTTACTAACTTCGTTCTGGGCAATCAAAAAGTTTAAAGATATTGACAGTGATACAAAAACAAAATATTTCATAATTATTTTTTTTTAATTTCTCTTATCAACCCTAAGCTAAACTTAGCCATAGTAATTTAAAAAATTACTTCGTCCCAGCTTCAAAATCTACTTTCCATTTTTCCCATTCGTCTAAGAAATAGTTAAGTATAATTGGGTTGTCTAAAGTATTCTGTTTTGTGTCTGCAATGGTAATGTCCTTAGGAAAAATAAAGGCTTGCTCTATTTGGTTTGGGTTAAGATATTTTAAATCTTCTGGCAAAGCTTTAGTATCTACTTTGCTGTCGTTTCCTTCATGTCTGGCAATAATAAATCCCCAATCTCCAAACGATGGTATATACGTGTGATATGGTTGTACGTCTTCAAAAGCTGATGCCAAGGTATTGTTGATGCAACTAAAGACTTTGTTTGAGAAATAAATTTCACCAGATTGTGTTACAAAAACACCATCCTTTTTAAGGTTTCGCTTTGCCATTAAAAAAAACTGCTTGCTGTACAATCTTGCCAATGCTTGATTTGTTGGGTCTGGCAAATCTGCAATAATGACATCGTACTTTTCTGTATTATTAAAAAGATAAGTAAACGCATCTTCTGGTATAAGGTTTACTTTTTCATTTTTTGCAGCATCAGCGTTAATGTCCTTTAGATATTTATTCTCTTTTGCCAAATAAAACATGGTACTATCAATATCTACAACATCTACACGCTGCACAGAACTATGCTTTAGGACTTCTCTACTCGCTAAGTTTTCGCCACCACCAAGAATTAAAACACGCTTTGGATTGTAATTCATAGCTAAAGGAATATGCACCAAAGACTCATGATAACGATGCTCATCTGAAGATGAAAATTGTATAACTCTATTAAGATACAACCTAACATCACCTTGTGTTTTGGTCATTACAATTTTTTGATATGGTGTTTGCTCATTCAATACAATAGGACGTTTGTATATTTTCTGATCCCAAACTTTTAAAAGTTTGCCTCCAAACAACACTAAAACGACCAAAGCAATAACAGCCAAAAAGCCAAAAATGCTGTTTCGTTTTTTGTCTTTGAGTAAGGTATAATTCAAAAGAATACCTAAGACAATATTTACAATTCCGAAGATTAGCGACGAATAGTACAAGCCAACAAATGGCAGTATAATAAATGGGAAAATTAAGGTGGCAATAAGTCCGCCAATATAGTCTAAGGACAATACGTTAGAAAGGTTGTTTTTAATGTTACTCTCCTCTAAAGCAAAGGTTAGTAATGGCACTTCCATACCTGTAAGTAAGCCTATTACAAAAATGATAGCCAAACAACTAATTTGCAATATCATTGGAGACACGTACACAAATAGCATATAAAGCAGTGGCACAGAAATACCTCCAATAAAACCAAGCAGATACTCTACATTGATAAAAAATGTGAGTGGTTTGTCCTTAAAAAATTTAGACAAAAAGGCACCTATTCCCATAGAAAACAGATACACACCAATAATAATAGAGAACTGTCTTACACCATCTCCCAAAAAATAAGTTGCAGTAGTACTAATTAATAATTCGTAGATGATTGAGCATAAACCTGCAATAAATACAGCAAATGGAATTAGTGCTTTTTTATTCATTAAAAATTGATTATGTTTGAGCAAATTAACCTGTCAAAGATGAATAAAAAAATTATAACTGGTCTTGCTTTAACTAAAAAAATAACGTTGACTGCAGCTGTTGTTGCCTCGTTAACACTTCAAAGTTGTGGCGACGACGATCCAAGTCCACGCATTAAAGATGCACAGCAAGAAACAGTTTACGAATCTACACAAGGTGTTATCACTGAGGTTGAAGAAGTAGAACCAGGAAATGATTATAAAATCATCGACGAGCGTTTAATTGACGATAAAGATAAATCTCTTGCTATTGTACACACATTAGAGGGAACAACAGATACATTATCTTTAAGAAAAATGAAAAATGACGAGTCATCTTACAGTCGTCATTCGGGTTTAAGAAGCATTCTGTACTACTCGTTAGCAGCTTCTTATTTTAACAGAAGTTTACGTAACGTTACTCCAAACCAAAGTAACTACAAAAATGCTTCTGCTTATAATAAATCTACAGGATTAAAAAACGATTTAAGAAGCTCTGCAACATCTCGAAGAGTAAGTGTACCAGGAAAATCATCTAGAGGATATGGCAGCGGAAAGTCGTTTAGATCGTTTGGAGGATAGTCGTTTTAAAGAAATAAAACGTCTTAAAAAGAAACACGTTCCACATCGCTTACACTGGTATTTAGAAGAAGACTATTTTTCTGAAGAATTACTTGGCATATACCGTTCTGAGGTAGAGCAACTACGTCGTATTTCTGATGAAGCGTTTTATTTATTTCAACGTGCCACTGACAAAATTATAGCCGAACATAAATTAGGAGAACTTGGTATTCCCCTATCGTTTCAAAAATGTATTGAACATAGCTGGAAAAGCAAGAATAAGCATCCATTTCTTTATGGTCGTTTTGATATTAATGGAGGTTTAAAATCTGATTATGGTCGCATTATCGAGTTTAATGCAGACACATGCAGCACATTGCCTGAGACTTTATTGTGGCAACCACTTCAATTAGAACAACTAAAGGGAAATCCTCAAAGTTTTAATACACTTAAGTTTGATATAAAAGATGCTTTGTCTAACCTAAAATCTTATTTAGGTAAAGACAAACCTGTTTTTCTGGGTACTTCTTTTGGTTATATTGAAGACAAAGAAAATGTTAACTGCATTATTGATATAGCTTACGAAGCTGGCTATAAACCATTTTATTCAGACTTGGAATATGTTATTTTTTCGGATGAAGGTGTGTTTCATCAAATTGGTGATGAATATGAAGATGTTGATGTGCTTTTTAAAATGATTCCCTGGGATTGGATGTTTAATGACGAGCCTGAATTGGCACACATCCTTTCAGACTTAATCTTAAACAATAAAGTTGTGGTTTTAAATCCACCTTATACAGCTATTTGGCAGAATAAAAAGTTTTTGGCTTATATCACACAGAACTTCCCGAATAACATTTTAGCTGAAACGTATTTGAGCAAAGAGCCTAGCTTATACAATTATGTACAAAAACCTGTTTATGGTCGTTTGGGTGAAAATATATCTATAGAAGCTATGGGTAATTCTGAAGCCACATCTAAAGGTGATTTTGGACATCAGGATATGGTTTTTCAAAAATTCTATCCATTGAACAAGGATGAAGAAAATTATTTTTATCAATTAGGGATGTTCTACACATCAAGAGCGTCTGCTATAAACTTAAGAGCACAAGAATCAAAGATTATTACTGATGATTGTGAGTTTATGTCGCATTTTATAATTTAATTTATTTTCTCAAAATAATAGTGATGAACTATTTAAGGTTCGTTTTAGCTTTTTTCCTAATCTTAACATCTTGTTCTAAAAAGAACAAGAATGAATTTATCATAAAACTACCTCATTATTCTAAACAGATAGAAATAAATGGCATCAAAGAATTTGACACCTTAGTAACATGGGATTGGTATAAAGATAATTTTGCTGATGACAGGAGATGTTACCGAATTCAGAATTCAGAATTAGGTGTTATTTTAGAAAATGGCATATTACCAAAATATACAAAAAGTTTTAAGCAGTTGACAATTAAAACTCCCATACCTCCTAATAAATTTGGGAGCATTTCGATAAAAAAATGGCTTATTGATATAAAAACAAATTATTCAGAAGAACACCCCAACTATAAATTTACAGTAATTGATTCTATCATTATTGCAAATAAAAAATTTGGTGTAGTTTCGATTCACAGAGATTGGATTGATGAATACACAATCAGAAATTTATTTATGACAACTATTAATGACGAAGAAATAGTGTTTGATTTTTACACCAACCTACCGAATTCAGAAGATTTTTATTCGCAATCTTTGAATATGATGAAAACAATAAAAATAACTAAATTAAATCACGAGAAATAATAGAGATAGCCTCTCCCCTTTCAATCTGCCTAATAACAACTTTATCTGAACTGAAAGACTTCATTAATAGCTCCTGAATCTTTTTCGCATCAAAAGGTTTACATGAAAAGATATCTACAGCAGCAAACTGATGTTCTGGCCAGGTGTGTATACTTACATGGCTTTCTTCTAAAAGAATGAAACCAGTAACACCAATAGGCTCAAACTGTTTGTATGACTCATTAACCTTGGTAAGCTGTAATTCTTCAACTATAGCATTTAATACTGTTTTTATAGTAGGTATAAATGATAGTGTATCTGCATTACAGTTATACACATCCCAAGTAATATGTGTGCCCAGAGAGGTTTTCAAAAATAGTAAGTTTTATTCTTCTTCAGAATATGAGTCGTAAGCACTTTGCATCATGTCTATAAATTCGTAAGAATCGTAGACTTTAACAAGCGTCGTATAAGATTCATCTGCATCTACTTCTACCATTTCTGGTAGTGTTTCTCTTGGACCATAATCCCAAGTAACCTTATTAATTACGTTTTTTAAAACATCGTAGTTGCCTTCCATAGGCACACCTAAAAACGTTACTTCTTTACTTGGCAATGTAGAAGCATAAGAATTTTGAAATGCTGGTGGCCCATAGTATTCGTCTGCTACTAAGTACTCAGATAACGAAGGGTTAATCATGTATACAGACTCTGTAAAGTTATATTTTATAATACTATCATTCTCTAAGGTTAATTGGTGCTCACCTGGTCCCATTTCTACCCAAACAACATCTTTTGGTGGTACTAAAACGCGTAGTGTATCTACTACAATTTCTACTGAATTATCAGTTGGGTTGTCAATAGCTAAATCGACCTTACTACTACAGGATGATAAAATAGTTAACGCAAAAACGGAAAGAATGAATAGTTTTTTCATTAGAGATTGTTTAGTTACTGGCAATATAAGAATATTTATGAAGTATATATCCTAAATGAAAATAATAGTAATAAAAATCTAAAGTTTATTGTAAACAAACGTAATACGCTCTGCAATAAAGGTATCGTCAACCGTACTTTGAGCATAAAAAGCATCGTCTATAGCTACAAATAACGAGTTACCATTTCTAAAATATTGAGTTGTAACACCGTTACTATCGGTTATAAAAACAGAATTACCTTCTTGATACCAAGTAAATGCTATATCTTCTATAATAGTATTACAGTCTATAAAAAAATCTTCTCCATCTTCATTGGGAGTAAAAGTAATGTCTGCATAAGATCTTAAAAACATGGTACCTGTTCCATCTGTATTAAAGGTTATAGTTTCATTATTATAACAGTCTATTTCATCTAAATAATTGTTGGTAACAACACCATCGTTATCAATATCTCTTAAACTATCAGTAACCCAACCGACTAGAATCCAATCACCCGGTGTTTCAACAAATTCTTGTTGACAATCTCCTAATCCTAAAATTAATGATTCCAAAACTACACTTTCCCCACAAACCTCTTGTTGGTACTCTAAGGCAGACTTGTAGGCTTCGCATAACTGTTGGTAATTGTCGTCTTCAGTATAATTGTTATAATTGGCCTCAGCAATTTCTGAAGCTTCAATGGCTTCAGCGCACAAATCATCGTCATAGCAATCATCTAGACTATCAGACAACAATTGCAAACTACCATCCTCATCACCACAGATTTCTATTTGGTTTAATAGTGCTTCTTTGTAATCTGAACAAAATTCAAAGTAGTCTTCTTCGGAAGCATTTAAAAAGTTTCCGAGAGCCATAGATGTAGTCTCTATAGCCTCTATACACGCAGTATCTTCAAAGATAATTTCACCTTCATAAGGTTCATTATCGCAATTTGCAGCCATAAACAGAATGGCAAATGCAAAAAGCATAAATATTTTCTTCACCATAGCATGCTAAAGTTAAGAAATTTTACAATACAAAATCTCTTAATTAGCTTTCTGTAATTTTTTCATTTTTTATTGTGCTTAGAATTACAAGACCTACAATAAAAAAAGTAATCAAGAATAAAATAGAATATCGCATGCTACCAGTAATCTGAGCTACAAAACCATAAAGGAATAAACCAATTGTTAAACCGATCTTCTCTGCTACATCATAAAAACTAAAATAAGACGCAGTATCTTCTGAATCTGTTGGAATTAACTTACTATATGTTGATCTAGACAAAGCTTGTATGCCACCCATAACTAATCCAACAGACGCAGCAGTAATATAAAACTGTATTGGAGTGGTGATAAAATATGCAAAACCACAAATTAAAATCCAAATAAAGATTACCCATATTAAGGTTTTTATATTACCTATTTTATCAGAAAGTTTTGCTGTATAATTTGCACCAATAATAGCTATTAGCTGAATAAGTAGAATACTAATTATTAATCCTGTAGTAGAGTCTTGAGTTCCCCAATCCAACTCTTCCACAGCAAAGTAAGTAGCAGCTAACATTATAGTTTGTACTGCCATGCTGTAGATAAAAAATGCAGATAAATAGCGTTTTAAAATCTTATTAGATTTTAAAGCATTCCATATCTTTTTCAACTCATTGTAACCAGAGGCGAGTACTGTTTTAGTTACTTTGTGTCCTTCATTTGTTCCTGTTGGTAAATGCTTAAATGTATATTGCGCAAACAATATCCACCATACTCCAACCATAATAAAAGCTATCCTAGTCGGCTGAGCATCATTTTCAAAACCAAACCAGTCGTATTTAAGTATCATTACCAAATTAACTAAAAGTAATATTACACTGCCAACGTAGCCCAAGGAAAACCCTTTAGCACTGACTTTATCTTGTTGTTCTGGATAGGCAATATCTGGTAAATAAGAATTGTAGAACACCAAACTGCCCCAAAATCCTATTAAACCCAGAACATAACACACCATACCAAAAACAATATTCTCAATGGAAAACCAATACAAACCAATACATGAAACCGCCCCTAAATAACAAAAGAACTTCATAAATGACTCTTTGTTACCTACATAATCTGAAATACCAGATAATATTGGTGATAAAAACGAAACAATTAAGAAACTAAAGGCTGTAACGTAACTTATTAAAGAGTCGTTATTATATTCATAGCCTAAAAAGTTTACAGTATCACTCAATATTTTACCAGATTCTTCATCTTTAATAATTGTTAGTGCTCCATAAAAAATTGGAAAAACAGCAGATGATATTACTAATGGGTATACAGAATTTGCCCAATCATAAAATGCCCAGGCATTTAGAAGTTTTTTACTTCCTTTTTTAAGTTCGCTCATAGATATAAATTAAAAAAGCTGCTCAAATTGAGCAGCTCCTAAAGTAAATAAATATTCTTTAACCAAATATTAATTTATTGGTCTAAATGATGTAACATCAAATTTTTTCGCTTCTGCCTTCGCTTTTGGAGAGAGCGATTGTAAGTTTTTAATTCTAGAATCATTACTTGGATGTGTGCTTAAGAATTCTGGTGGTGCTTGTCCTCCACTATTCGCTTTCATACGTTTCCATAATTCTGCCGCTTCGTCTGGGTTATAACCTGCTATTGCCATTAAATATAAACCTATTTTATCAGCCTCTGTTTCATGTGCTCTACTAAATGGTAACATGCCTCCTACATTACTTGCTAATCCGTAAGCTTGCATCCATAATTGCTGTTTTTCCGGGCTCTCATTTCCTGTTGCAACTGCAACTCCTATACCACCTAACTGCTGTAACATTCCAGAACTCATACGTTGCTGACCATGATTGGCTAAAGCATGGGCTACCTCGTGTCCCATAATTGCAGCTACTCCTGTTTCATTTTGTGCAATTGGTAAAATTCCTGTGTAAAAAGCTATTTTACCTCCAGGCATACACCAAGCATTAACTTGCTCTGATTCGATTAGTTTATATTCCCATTTGTAATCGTCTAAATAGCCTTGGTGACCATTAGCATTTAACCAGCGCTCTGCTGCTACAGCAATACGCTGTCCTACTCTGGTAATCATTTCTGCATCTTTAGTTCCAGTAATCACTTTACTTTCACTTAACACCTGATTATATTGAGCAAATGATGAAGGGAACAACTGATCATTAGATACAAATGCCATTGTTTTTTTTCCTGTAAAAGGATTAGTAGCGCAAGACACAACAATTGCCACTATAGCTAATATTGAAAATGCTTTTTTAAAAGTCATAATTTATATTTTTTTAAAAATGTATTTACTAAAATACGAAAATCTATTCGTAACTATAAGACACTTCTTTTATGAGTTGGTCACTTAGATTTTACTTCTTTACCAATAATATGAAGTTCTGAGAAATTTTTATCTACCACAAAAGAATTTGTACCATTTGATTTTAAATGCTCTAGAGAAATAACCTGGTTGTCAATCTGAATTTCAGCAATATCAAAAGGTAATCCATGAATAATAATTTTAAATGTTTCATATTCAGTGATAAACTTACCTTCTTTATACTGATTAATTATAAGTTCGCTAACTCTTCCTGTAAGACTAAAGTTTCTTAAGCTATAACGTCCTTTTGTATAATCGTAACCATCATTTGCATCACTAAACAATTCACTTACTTCTTTCCCTTTTTTATAATAAACATCTAGAGTAATCTCTTTTATTTCTTTTTCACCAACATATTGTTGAATTGGAAATTTTGGAATAATTGCTCCCTCCTTTATAAAAATTGGCATACTATCTATGTCTGCATCTACCCACATTTCTTTACCTCCTTTTATAATTTCATCTGTCCAGAAATTATACCAACTTCCTCTAGGAATATACATACGTCGTCCTCTGGCATTTGCTTCTAACACGGGACAAGCCAAAATCTGCTCTCCAAATATAAATTCATCAGTTCTGTAATGCGTTTGAACATCATCTTGGTCAAACATTACCAAAGATTTTAGTAATGGTGTTCCGTGGTCAGCATAATTCCAAAAAGCTGTGTACAAATAAGGTAAAAGTTGATACCTTAACTCAATAAACTTACGTACTATATCTGTAACATCTTCATCAAAAGCCCATGGTTCTTGGTCTCCATGATCACCAGATGAATGAACTCTGAAGAAAGGGTGAAAAACACCAAGTTGTATCCAACGCGTAAAAAGTTCTCCTTGCGGCTGCTCTGCAAATCCACCTATATCACTTCCTGCAAATGAGAAACCAGACATTGCCAAGCGCTGCGCCTGAATGTTTGCTATCCATAAATGTTCCCAAGTCGCTACGTTATCACCTGTCCAGGTAGAAGTATAACGTTGCGTACCAGAATATGCCGCTCTTGTAATTACAAATGGTCGCTTTGGAAATGAATATTTCTTTAAGCCTTGGTATGTTGCTCGAGCCATTTGCATTCCATAAATATTGTGCGCTTTTCTGTGGCTGCAAGGATTTCCATCATAATCATGTCTTACATCATCTGGAAATGTTTTGTTTGGCACTTCCATTACGGCTGGCTCATTCATATCATTCCAAACTCCTTTAATACCTATCTCTTCGATTAGTTCTTTAAAAAGTCCTGACCACCAATCTCTAACTTCCGGATTTGTAAAATCTGGAAAATAACACTCACCTGGCCAAACTTTTCCTTTCATATAAGGACCGTCTGCACGTTTACAGAAATAATCATTTTCTAAGGCTTCTTTAAATACAGAATACTCCTTATCTATCTTAATACCTGGATCTATAATTGCAACAGTTTTAAAACCTTGCTCCTTTAGCTCATCTACCATTCGCTTTGGATCTGGAAAATATTCCTTATTCCATGTAAAGCAACGAAAGCCATCCATATAATCGATATCTAAATAAATAGCATCACAAGGAATTTGAAGCTCTCTAAACTTTGATGTTATTTCTTTAACCTTGTTTTCAGGGTAATAACTCCACTTACATTGATGAAAGCCAAGAGCCCATAAAGGTGGTAAATGATGAGGCTTTCCTGTTAAATCTGTATAACTTTCTACAACATCATTCATTTTTGGACCGTAGAAAAAGTAATAGTTCATCTCTCCTCCTTGCGCCCAAAAACTTGTAACGTTTCGTCTTTCTTGAGCAAAATCGAAAGAGCTTCTAAAAGAATTATCAAAGAAAATTCCATAGGCCTTACCATGATGAAGACCTGTGTAAA
Source organism: Winogradskyella poriferorum (assembly GCF_036553625.1). Lineage (NCBI taxonomy): Bacteria > Pseudomonadati > Bacteroidota > Flavobacteriia > Flavobacteriales > Flavobacteriaceae > Winogradskyella > Winogradskyella poriferorum. The sequence continues at coordinate 498,390 of NZ_JAZHOU010000003.1, read as the reverse complement.
AAGGAATTGTTTTATAAATTGGGTCAGTATCTTTTCCGTAGGCATAAGAATCCGTTACCCAATTGGTGTAACGCTTTCCTTTTAAATTTAAGTGATTTGGCTTATCTCCAAGTCCGTAGTAACTTTCTCCATCATTAGATATTTTACTCATCTTAACGATGTTCCCACCAAACTCATAACTCTCTTCCCAATGAAACCCAATTTCATCCTGATTAATTAAAATACCATCCTTAATATCGTATAGAGAAACACGCAGACTTTCTTTAGAAATTTCGCATCGCAATTTTGAAGTTATTACTACATAACAGTCCTCATTTTCTTCAATTTCTAGTTTATTATATCCAATACTAGCATACTTGGTTATAGCGTAAGAGAAATCGTTATCAAAAGTACCTACTGTTGTGTATCTAAATCTTAAAAGGCTATCGCGTACAACAGTTAACTGAAGAATAACATCGTTATCTGTTGAGAAATAAAGCTTATCTACATCTTTCTCAAAGCTTATTATTTTTGAAGGAAATTGGTTTCCTTTATTTTCTAATTCTGTGTTTGTAATCATAGCATGATTTAATATAAAAGGGCATGTAAAAAAACGGAAAAATTAGAACTTAAGAAAGCGGTTAACATTGTAATTATATAGAATTGTGAACTATAACGTTTTCGGATACAAAATTTGCTTAAATCGCAAATAATAATACGAATATCAAGACTTTATTCAGAATATTTAAAAGCAACCATACCTAAAGGAGGAACATTAATTTCTACGGAAAAATCTCGGTAGTTCCAAGGTACCGCTTTGGTTGTATTTAATTTGTTTTTATACTTACCAGAACCATAATATTTTTTTAAATCACTATTAAAAACTTCTTTCAGTTTTCCTTTTCTTGGTACACCTACTTTATAGTTTTCTTTCGGAACTGGTGTCATATTAATTACAACTACAAGATCTTCAAAAGAATTATTCCCTTTTCTTAAATAACTTAAAACAGAATTTTCTGAATCATTATAATCTATCCATTCAAAACCTTCGTTAGAAAATTGCTTTTCGTAGAGTGCAGGCTGGTTTTTGTAAAATGTATTAAGATCTTTTATTAATTCTTGTACACCTTTGTGTGGCTTGTATTGTAATAAGTGCCAATCTAAACTATTTTGAAAATCCCATTCATCATTTTGCCCAAACTCAGCACCTTGAAACAAGATTTTTGTTCCTGGGTGCGTAAACATATAACTGTACAACAGTCTTAAGTTGGCAAAACGCTGCCACTCATCACCTGGCATTCTTCCTAAGATGGAACGCTTGCCGTAAACCACTTCATCGTGACTTAGTGGCAACATAAAATTTTCTGTAAACGCATACGTCATAGAAAACGTAAGGTCGTTTTGGTGGTACTTTCTGTAAATTGGTTCTTTTGCGAAATACTGAAGTGTATCGTGCATCCATCCCATCATCCATTTCATTCCAAAGCCCAAACCTCCAATAGATGTTGGCTTAGAAACCATAGGAAATGATGTTGACTCTTCTGCAATGGTTTGCACATCTGGAAACATTCCGTAAACTGCTTCGTTCATTTCTCGCATAAAGGATATCGCTTCTAGATTTTCTCTTCCTCCAAACATATTGGGCTCCCATTCGCCATCTTCCCTACTGTAATCTAAAAATAACATTGAAGCCACAGCATCTACTCGCAAACCATCTGCGTGGTACTGGTCTAACCAGAATATGGCATTGCTAATTAAGAATGATTTTACTTCATTTCTACCATAGTTAAAAATTAAACTTTTCCAATCTGGATGATAGCCTTTTCTTCTATCTGGATGCTCATACAAATGCGAACCGTCAAAAAAGCCTAAACCGTGTGCATCTTCTGGGAAGTGAGATGGCACCCAATCTAATATAATACCTATATCGTTTTGATGTAGTTTATCGACTAGCAACTTGAATTCTTCGGGATAACCATAACGCGATGTTGGCGCAAAATAACCTGTTATTTGATAACCCCAAGATGGATCATACGGAAACTCCATAACTGGCATTAATTCTACGTGAGTAAAATTCATTTCCTTCACATAGGACACCAATTCATCAGCCATTTCATAATACGACAAGAAACGACCTTCTTCAACCTTTTTCTTCCAAGAACCAAGATGTACTTCGTACACAGAATATGGCGCATCTAAAGCATTTTTAGACTTTCTGGTAGTCATCCAATCCTTATCTTGCCAACTATAATCATCTTCCCAAACTATGGACGCTGTTTTTGGTGGATGCTCATTTCTTCTAGCATAAGGGTCTGCTTTTTCTGTTACAATATCGCTATGGTGACTTTTAATTTTATACTTATATAGATTGCCTTTACCAACATTTGGTATAAACCCTTCCCAAATACCACTTTGGTCCCAACGCACATTGAGTTTATGCTCTCCTTCTTTCCAAAAATTAAAATCGCCAATTACTGAAACCTCTTTAGCGCTTGGCGCCCAAACAGCAAAATATGTTCCGTCAACACCTTCTACTGTAGTTATGTGAGACCCAAATTTTTCGTAAAGTTTGTAATGCTTACCAGACTTAAATAAATTAATGTCGAATTCCGTAAATAAACTGTGTACAGATACTTCTGCCATAACCAATTGTTGAGGTTTTAAGATGTTAAATAATATAGGGATAAAACATCCTAAATTTTATTGCAAGGTAATTATAATTTAGCTTTTAATGGTTTTTCTTCGCTTAAAACAAAACATCCTTTACTTTTTCATCTTTTGTTGTCTTAGATAAATTTATAGCGGTTTCAATTAAAGCTAAATGTGAATAAGCCTGTGGAAAATTACCTAACAATCGCTTAGTTTTAAAATCTAAATCTTCACTAAATAATCCTAAATGATTACTGTAAGATAATAACTTTTCAAAATGATCAACAGCTTTTTTCTCCTCGCCTATTTTGTACAAACTATTGATGTACCAAAACGTACAAATTGTGAATGATGACGATGGCAAACCAAAATCATCTTGATTTTTATAACGATACAGCAATCCTTCATAAGATAACTCTCTTCCGACAGCTTTTACAGTACTAACAAACTTAGGATGCTTTGCGTCTATAAATCCGTAAGATTCCATCAATAAAACCGAAGCGTCTAAATCGTCAGTGCCATAAGCTTGGGTAAAGGCTTGCGCACTATCACTCCATGCATTTTCCATTATATCTGCTTTAATAGCTTCTTCTAATAATTGCCAACGTGCTAATTTGGACGTCTTTCCTAATAACTTGGCAACTTTAATAGCCTTATCGACAGCTGTCCAACACAAAACTTTTGAAAATGTAAAATGTTGATCTTCTGATCTAAACTCCCATATTCCTTTATCTGGTTCTTGCCAGTGTTTATCTACCGTCCATACAATTCCTTTAGTAATATTCCACAATGCCTCACCATTTTCAATGTCGTTATTGAAATTTACCAGTAATTGATGTATCATATCCATAAGAATACCATAAATATCATTTTGCTTTTGCTTGTAGGCAGCATTTCCTATCCGAACAGGACTAGAATCCTTGTAACCTGATAAATGGTCTAAAAATGTTTCGGTCAACTTTTTCTCGCCATTGATACCGTACATTATCTGAAGTTTTTCATCCTTATCTGGAATTAAGTTAATGATAAAATTCAAGTATCGTTTCGCGATATTTTTATGTCCTAAGGTTGACATTACTTTAATAACCATAGAAGCGTCCCTAATCCAACAAAAACGGTAATCCCAATTTCTTACTTCGCCAATGGTTTCTGGTAACGATGTTGTTATGGCTGCCAGAATGGCTCCTGTTTTATCATAACTAAGCAACTTTAAAGTCATTGCACTTCTTGCAATTTGCTTGTTGTATTTTTTATACGATGTTGTACGTTCTAACCAATTAAGCCAGTACACTTTGGTACGTTCGTGCTCTAAGAATGCCATTTTTAAGGTTGGTACGAATAATTTTTCGTGATAACCTACTAAGAAAAAATGGTCTGATGTAACTTCTAGTTCCTCACCTTTTATGACCTTTTCTTTATCAAAATCTGTGTACATAAACAAGGTATCGTAAGCTTCATTATCTGTTAAGCTTACAACAAAATCATTCTTTACATAGGTTTTAGTCTCTTCTTTCGCATATTCTAATTTTGGGTTATAAATAGCCTTTAGAACTGGCTTGCCCGAAACATACTTTATATATCTAATAAATTCTGGTGGTGCATTAAAAGAACCGTTGTTATTATGGTATCTTGGCATAAAATCTCTCACTTCAAATGTATCTAATCCATTACTGAATCTTGTAACCAAGATAACCGTATTTTCAATGTAGTATTGTTGCATTTGGTAACTATCATCTACTTCAAACCCAAAGGAACCACCAATCTTTTCATCTAATAGTTTTCCGAAAACAGATGGCGAATCAAACTGAGGTAGACAGCACCAATCCATTGAACCATTTTTTGAAACTAAAGCAGCACTTCTACAGTTACCAATAACACCATAATCTAAATTGTTCATTAAATCTTTGTTTTTTAAAATGTAAAACCTTTTATTTTCCTTAAATTAACAAAAACCTTTCAACTAGCACAAATAATCTGTATGAATAAAACCATAATTGTTTCTAATCGTTTACCGCTTCAAGTATCAATTCAAGATAATTCTTTTAAAGTTGTACCAAGTGTAGGCGGTTTGGCAACAGGTATGAAATCTGTACACGCAGAGGGTAATGGTATATGGATTGGTTGGTCTGGAATTCCTGAAAATGACTTAAGCCCAGAACTTTCCGAAGAAATTGATTCAAAAATTAGAGATGCAAAATGTGTTTCTGTTCCGCTTACCAATGAGGATATCGAGGAATATTACGAGGGTTTTAGCAACAGAGCTTTATGGCCATTATTCCATTATTTTATGGAATATTCAAATTTTGAGCAAAATGAATGGGAAGCATACAAACGCGTGAATGAAAAATTTGCCGAAGTTGTTATTGACAATTTAGAGGATGGCGATACAGTTTGGGTTCACGATTATCAGTTATTATTATTACCACAACTTATAAAAGACAAAAAACCAAATACTACTATTGGGTTCTTTTTACATATACCCTTTCCGTCTTACGAGATTTTTAGAACATTTCCGTGGCGTGAAGAAATCTTAACCGGAATGTTAGGTGCAGATTTATTAGGCTTTCATACATATGATTATGAGCGTCATTTTTTAAGTTCTGTAAAACGAATAATGCGCTTGGAAGTTCAGTTTAATGAAATAAGTTATCACGATAGAATAATTAAAGTAGACTCGTTCCCTATGGGAATAGATTATGACAAATTTCATAATGCAGCACTAGAGCACGGTAATGATTCTGAAGAAAAGTCGGATTTAAGAAAACGATTGGAAGAACACATTTCTGAAGATAAAAAGTTGATTTTGTCCATTGACAGAATGGACTATACCAAAGGAATCCCAAACAGAATCAAGGCTTTTGAGTATTTTTTAGATAATTATCCAGAATACAAAGAAAGAGTAAGATTGGTAATGCTTGCTGTACCTTCACGTTCTAACGTGCCGCAATATCAAAAACTGAAACGTGAAACAGACGAGCTTGTTGGTAGAATAAATGGAAAATTTGCCACAGTAAGCTGGACACCAATTTGGTATTTCTACAGGTCAATGCCATTCAATAATTTAATTGATTTATACACCTCTTCTGATGTAGCTTTAATTACACCAATACGCGATGGTATGAACTTAGTAGCCAAAGAATACGTAGCCACCAGAACAAAAGGCAATGGGGTTTTAATACTTAGTGAAATGGCTGGTTCTTCTAAAGAAATGAATGAAGCGCTTTTAATAAACCCTAATAGTCATGAAGATTTTGCTGTTAGCCTAAAGCGTGCATTAACAATGCCTTTAGAAGAACAACAAACACGAATGAAATTCTTGCAAAAACGTCTAAAACGTTATGATGTTGAAAAATGGGCTGACGAGTTTTTAAAATCATTAGAAGATACCAAAAACTTAAAAAACCAAAATGTTACGAAAAAGCTTACTGAAGCTTATGAAACAGATTTAATTTCAACATTTAAAGAAAAGAATAAAAGATTGCTGCTTTTAGATTATGATGGAACACTCGTAGGTTTTAAAGACAATCCACAAGATGCACAACCAGATGAAGCTTTATTTAATCTATTAGACAAACTACATGAAAAAACTACTCTAGTACTTATAAGCGGACGCGATAAAGATACTTTTCAACGTTGGTTTGGACACAAATCTTATAATCTTGTTACCGATCATGGTGTCTGGTTGTACAAAAACAACGAATGGAAAGCTCTTGAGCGTTTAAAAACAGACTGGATGCAAAACATAAGACCAATCTTAGAAACCTTTGTAGACAGAACTCCTGGAACATTCATAGAAACTAAAAACTATTCTTTAGCTTGGCATTATAGGAAAGCTGACCCAGAATTGGCTAAAATTCGTACCATAGAACTAAATACAGTATTAACAAGTATGGTTGCTAACAATGGTTTATCAATTCTTAAAGGCAATAAAGTTATAGAAATAAAGAGCAGTAATGTTAATAAAGGACGTGTAGTAAGTCGTCTACTCACTCAAGATACCTATGATTTTGTTAGCATTTTTGGCGATGACTGGACAGACGAATATATGTTTGAAGAAGCACCTGAATCGGCTTATACCATAAAAGTTGGTTTTAATAAAACAAAAGCAAAGTACCAAATACAAGATACAGAGAAAGTCCGCGAGCTTTTAGAGAAACTTGCGAAATAAGTAAGATTAAAAGACAACAAAGGTGATTAAATTCTATTTAAACACTATATAATAGTTCCATGCGGAATTACAGCATCTTTTTTAACAACTACAATACCATCTTTAATCACATACTGGTCGGTTTCGGTGTCTTCTAAATGCTTCCCTCCATTTATTCTAACGTCATCACCTATTCTACAGTTCTTGTCTATAATAGTGTTTTTAATAAAGCAACGCTCACCTATTCCCATTAAGATATCAATCTTTTTAGACTCTATATCCTCTAAAGATTCGTAAGTATCGCTACCCATCATATAAGTATTTATAACCGTAGTTTCTTTACCAATACGAGACCTAATACCAATTACAGATTTTTCAATGGTTGCGGCTTGTATTATACAACCTTCTGCAATAACAGCTTTGTTTAATGTTGTACCAGACACTTTTGAAGTTGGTAAAATACGCGCATTAGTGTAAACTCTATTATCTAAATCAAATAAATTGAATTGAGGTATATCATCCGTTAAGCCTAAGTTTGCCTCAAAAAAGGAATCTATATTACCAATGTCTGTCCAATAGCCTTCAAATGGATAACTTACTACTTTATGTTTTTCAATACTTTGAGGAATAATTTCTTTACCAAAATCTACAGTACTTTCATCATTCATCAACTCAACAAGTAGGTCTTTATTGAAGATATAAATTCCTGTAGAGCCTAAGTATTCTCTACCTTGCTGTTTCATTTCATCACTTACATCAGATTTCCAATCTACAATAACATCTGCTGATGGTTTTTCAACAAATGATGTAATTCTATTTTCATCATCAGTCTTTAAAATTCCGAAAGACGTACCATCTTTAGCATTAACAGGATAAGTTCCTACAGAAATATCTGCATTGGCTTTGATGTGCGCATCTATCATTTTATTGTAATCCATCTGATACAATTGGTCACCAGAAAGTATAAGAGCATATTCAAACTCGTGCTGAAGAAAATGATGCATACTTTGTCTTACTGCATCTGCTGTTCCTTGAAACCATTTATCACTCTTAATAGTCTGTTCTGCTGCTAGTACATCTACAAACGCTGAACTAAAAAAACTAAAGTGATAGGTGTTCTTTATATGTCTATTTAATGATGCTGAATTAAATTGCGTTAATACATACATTCGTTTTATATCGGAATTGATACAATTAGAAATTGGAATATCAACCAATCGGTATTTACCAGCAATTGGTACAGCAGGTTTTGATCGTTGTTCTGTTAAAGGATATAATCTGGAGCCTTGTCCACCTCCAAGAATAATAGATAATACTTTACTATTAACCATAATATTATGTTATTGAATTGTATAGATTTATATATGCTTTTGCCGAAACTTCCCAAGAATTATCAATATTCATTATTACCTTTCTATTATTCTTAAACTCAGTTTCTTGTTTGTAAAATTCTTTTGCCCTGTCGATAGCTTCTAAAATAGAGGTTTCTGACACATCATTATGGCAAATACCATAACCTACTTTATCTTTTATATCAACTACGGTATCTTTAAGACCGCCTACACTTCTTACTACAGGTACTGTTCCGTAACGCAACGAGTACATTTGGTTTAAACCACATGGCTCTACACGAGATGGCATTAATAAAAAGTCAGAACCTGCATAAATGATATGCGATAATCTTTCATCATACCCAATAAAGCAATTGTAATTACCAATATGTATGTTCTTTAAAGATAGTAATTCTGATTCAGTTTGAGACATTCCTGAGCCTAATAATAGAATAGAAATATCCTTTGATTGTAATGCTTTGTAAAAAATACTTGGTAATAACTCTGCTCCTTTCTCTCCTACCAACCTTCCGATGAAGGAAAATAAAGGCTTAGATTCATCGAGATTAAATTCTTTACATAACCAACTTTTGTTGGCTTTCTTTCCAGAAAGAACAGAAGAAGTCTTATAGTTTTTAACAATATACTCATCTGTTTCCGGGTTCCACACATCAGTATCTATACCGTTTAAAATACCAATAGCCTTTTGTCTCTCAGCACTCAATAGCGCTTCTAATCCGTTAGCGCTTTGCATTAACTCTTCCATATAACTCGGTGAAACAGTGGTAACTCGCCAAGCGCATTTAATTGCTGCTGCTAAAGGATTTATTGTACCATTCCAGTCCAAAAGCCCTATATGGTCTAAATTAAATTCTGGTATTTTACTTAAATGCTCATAAGGCATCCATCCTTGATATTGAGCATTGTGTATGGTAGTAATTACTGGTATTTTGTTTAAAGATTCGTACTTAAATGATTCTTGCGCCATAAAAGGAATTAAACCTGTATGATGATCGTGGCAGTGGATAAAATCTGGCTTTTTGTCTAACGTTAATAGCCAATCCATAGCAGCAATCTGAAACGCTAAAAATCGATCTGTATCATCTTCAGAATAGACATAATCTTTATATAACAAAGACTCAATATGAATAAAATAAACCGGAAAGTCTAAAATATTATCCTTCAAGACCAAAACCTCATAAGGATATTGATTTTCCCCTAACTTAACAGTAGACTCATAAAGCGCTTTAAAAGTGTTATTTTGAGTAAACTTATTATTGTAAAACGGCATTATTACTGCACTATCAACAACTAGTTTATTTTGATATTTTGGCAAAGCTCCAACTACATCTGCAAGACCACCAATTTTAGCCACAGGATAACACTCTGCACTTATATGTATTACACGCATTTATATTAAATATTAATGCCTAAAGTTAACGAATAATAACCACTAAACATTAATGCCAACGTAAAATAAATATTACATTTTGTGTAATTAAAGTTATCTTAACTCGACCCAAGACACGAATAAAATTCCTTAAATTTAAGCTATGAAAAAGATAACATTATTATTAGCCTTAGGTTTATTTATGAACTGTAACTCTTCGGCCCAAAAAAAAGAAAACAAACAAAAAGAGGATTTTCCTGTAACCAAAACTGACGCTGAATGGAAAGCCGAATTATCCGAAATGGAATATTATGTTCTTAGAGAAGCAGGTACAGAACGTGCATTCTCTAGTCCATTGAACAAAAATTACGAAAAAGGGGTTTACCATTGTGCAGCTTGTGACACACCTTTGTTTAAAAGCGAACATAAATTTGATTCTGGTACTGGCTGGCCAAGTTTTGATAAAGAAATTGAAGGTAACGTAGCCTTCTCAACAGATTATGAGATTGGATATGCACGTACCGAAGAACACTGCGCAACATGTGGTGGACACTTAGGTCACGTTTTTAATGATGGTCCAAAAGCTACAACAGGGAAGCGTCATTGTATTAATGGTGTAGCTCTAAATTTTGTTCCAGAGGAAAATAAAAAAGATGAATAGTTATCTGGCAAGTAGCATAAAACAATTTGAATACTACAAAAGCCTTGGTGATAAAACGTTTAGCCAATTAACTTTTGAAGAATTAAAAAACGAGTTTGCAGAAGATTCTAATTCCATTTCTATTATTGTAAAACACATTGTTGGTAATATGCTCAGCCGCTGGACCAATTTTTTAACCGAAGATGGTGAGAAAGAATGGAGACAGCGTGATGAAGAATTTATAGATACGTTTCATTCTAAAGAAGAGTTAATAAATGCTTGGAATAAAGGTTGGGAATGCTTATTCACCGCAATTAAGTCCTTAAAAAATGAAGATTTAGAACGTATTATTTATATCAGAAATCAAGGTCACACTGTGGTTGAAGCTATAAACAGGCAAATGATGCACTACGCTTACCACGTTGGTCAAATTGTTTTCTTAGGTAAACTTGTCAAAGGAAAAAATTGGCAATCCTTATCTATACCTAAAGGAAAATCAAAGGATTACAATCAAGAAAAATTTGCAAAAGACAAAGGCAAAAGACATTTTACCGAAGACCTTTAATATTACGTTTTGGTTTCGTAAATTCGTACTCTCAAAATTCAACTAAAAAATTACTCATGAGTAAATACGATATCATAGTATTAGGAAGTGGTCCTGGTGGCTACGTAGCAGCAATTAGAGCATCGCAATTAGGTTTTAAAACTGCCATTATAGAAAAAGAAAATCTTGGTGGTATATGTTTAAATTGGGGTTGTATCCCTACAAAGGCATTGTTAAAATCTGCTCAGGTTTTTGAATATTTAAAACATGCTGAAGATTACGGTTTAAAAGTTAAAGATGCAGAACACGATTTTGATGCGGTTGTAAAACGTAGTCGTGGTGTTGCCGAAGGTATGAGTAATGGTGTTAAGTTCTTAATGAAAAAGAACAAAATAGATGTTATTGATGGTTTTGGAAAACTTAAAACTGGTAAGAAAGTTGATGTAGATGGTAAAGAATATTCTGCAGATCATATTATAGTAGCTACTGGTGCTCGCTCTCGCGAATTACCAAGTTTACCACAAGATGGAAAAAAAGTAATAGGTTACAGACAAGCCATGAGTCTTGAAACGCAGCCTAAGAAAATGATTGTTGTAGGTTCTGGTGCTATTGGTGTTGAGTTTGCTTACTTCTACAACTCAATGGGTACAGAAGTTACAATAGTTGAGTACATGCCAAAAATTGTACCTGTAGAAGATGATGAAGTTTCTAAGCAGTTAGAGCGTAGCTTCAAAAAGAATGGTATTAAGGTAATGACATCTTCAGAAGTATTATCTGTAGATACATCTGGCGAAGGTGTAAAAGCTACTGTAAAAACTAAAAAAGGTGAAGAAATTTTAGAAGCTGACGTTGTATTATCTGCTGTAGGTATTAAATCTAATATCGAAAATATTGGTTTAGAAGATGTAGGTATTGCTGTAGACAGAGATAAAATCTTAGTAAACGACTATTACCAAACTAACATACCAGGTTATTATGCTATTGGAGATGTTACTCCTGGTCAAGCTTTAGCTCACGTTGCTTCTGCTGAAGGTATCCTTTGTGTTGAAAAAATCGCAGGAATGCATGTAGAAGCTTTAGATTACGGTAATATTCCTGGTTGTACATATTGTACTCCCGAAGTAGCAAGTGTAGGTTTAACTGAAGCGCAAGCCAAAGAGCAAGGTTACGATATTAAAGTTGGTAAGTTTCCATTTTCTGCGTCTGGTAAAGCAAGTGCAGGTGGAAACAAAGATGGTTTTGTAAAAGTAATTTTTGACGCTAAGTATGGTGAGTGGTTAGGTTGCCACATGATTGGTGCTGGTGTTACGGACATGATTGCAGAAGCTGTATTAGGTCGTAAATTAGAAACTACTGGTCACGAAGTATTAAAAGCAGTTCATCCTCACCCTACAATGAGTGAAGCGGTTATGGAAGCTGTTGCAGATGCATATGATGAAGTGATTCATCTATAATAATACAACCCATAATAAATAAAAAAGCGATTCGTAAAGAATCGCTTTTTTTATAATCTATATCCTAGTCCAAGGAAAAGTACATTGGGAGATAATTCTTCTAATCCTATAGTGTATTTCATATGCATACTTAAGTCTGAAGAAAAATCATAATCTAAACTCAAATCTGCACGTACTTTAAATTTATTAGAGAAAAAATCAAAGAAGTAATTTAAACTTGGTCCTACCAAAATATGAACCGAATCATAAATATCATATTTTAAATAAATAGGAGCATTTAAAAATCTAAAATCACCAATTCCTTTATAAAGTAGTTCTGGTTGAATATGAAAACCACTATCTATAGGAAAATCTACTGTAACACCACCATAATACCCTATTTCTGTATCTGGATTAGTTCCAAAATCCCCTTCGGTAACTTTAAAAAAGGTAAAGTTTAATCCACCTTTAACACCAAACTCTGTTTGTGCAGAAAGTATAGTGCAAAAACAAGATGCCAATAAAGTGAGAGCTACCTTTTTCATTCTTAAAAGATAAAACTTTCTATTGCTAAATCATAACTTTTAAGACCAAAACCAAGAATAACGCCTTTAGCATTAGGTGAAATATAAGATTGATGCCTAAACTCTTCTCGTGAAAAAGTGTTGGATATATGTACTTCTACAACTGGTGTTTGTATCGCTTTTACAGCATCACCAATACCAACAGAAGTATGTGTATATGCTGCTGCGTTTAGAATAATACCATCATAATTAAAACCAACTTCTTGTAGCTTATCAATAAGTTCTCCTTCTATATTAGATTGAAAATACTCTAAATTCACAGTATTGTATTTAGATTTTAGTACTTCTAAGTAGTCTTCAAAAGTTTGACTACCATATATTTCTGGTTCTCTTTTACCTAAAAGATTCAAATTTGGTCCATTAATTATAATCAGCTGCTTCATAAAGTAAATATAGAAAAATAAGCGCATAAAAAAACCGAAGCTTTTGCTTCGGTTTATAATTATTTATCGTGCAAAAAAGTAAATTAGATCTTAAATACTCCACCTATACTAATAGTAGAACCTGCATTAAGTCTTGTAAATTCATTACCACCTGCATCATCAGATATAATATTGGTAACACCTACCAATCCTTGTCCATGAAATAAAATGCTAAAGCTTTCAGATATTTCTAATTTGTAACCTATACCGTAAGAAACACCGAGTTGAAAAGACTGGTATGCGTCTTTAACGTCGTCTCCATCTATTTCTGCTTTAGTCAAGAAACCTGGTGTAACACCAAAATTTAAATTCCATTTTCTTGTACTACCAAAATGCCAGTTAGCATTGATTGGAATATTTACGTAGTTAAGTGTTAAATCAGAACCAGGAACACTTGCTCCCATTGAGTCGAAATTAATTCCTGAACGTAAACTCCATCTATCGTTAAAGAAGTAATCACCAATAACACCAAAGTTAAATGAGCCTCTCTCATCCAAGTCATCTACCTCATCACCATTTAAAAATGCAGACATGTAACCAACATGTGGAATAATTTCTATATCACCAGAACTTCTTTCTTGTGCGATTACGTTAGTTAAAAAAAATACTGCCACAGCAGCAGAAAGTAATAATTTTTTCATTTGTATTTATGATTAATAGTTTATTAATTGCAAACGTAGTTTTTTACTTACAATTATTTACCTTGTAATTGTTAAAATTTTAATTTATACATCGATTATTTAGTCCTAACATTAATGTTGATATATAAAAAAAACCGAAGCTCTCTCACTTCGGTTTTTTTACATATAGTTTTTTTGTAATCTTAGAATACAAATAATAAACCAAAAGATGCGTTACCTCCAAATGGGTTAGCTACATCACCAAAACCTAAGTTAAAGTTTGTTTCTGCTTCTGCTCCATCTGTATCGTATTTAGCTGAAGAAAAAGATAATACATTCTTTAATCCGAATGATAAAGCTATCTTTTCTGTTACAAAATAATTGATACCTAAACCTAAACCAGCTCCGAAGCCATTTAATTTAGCATCAGCAATTTTATCATCTGATGAAGAGTAAGCAACACCAAACTCTGCATTAGTCTTAAAACGTTCACCTAAGTCTAAAAAATAGTAACGAGCAAAAGCACCAACACCAAAACCAGTCATATCAGATATATCTGTACCTCCAACTTCTGTTTTGTATGAGTTAAAAGATAATTCACCACCTAAAGCTAAATCATCAGAAATGAAGAAACCTACTTTAGGACTAATGTTAAAACTGTTAGATTTTTCATCGGTATTTTTGTCATTGTAACTGTTAAAACCAATGTTACCTTCTACGAAGATATCACCTTCAGAAAAACCAAAAGTTTTTTCATCTTCTTGAGCGTTCATACTTGTTAAACCGAAAACTGCTATAGCAGCTGTAAGTAATACTTTTTTCATAATTTTTAAGTTTTAAAATTTGAATTTGGTCGGCAAATGTAAGTTATGGGCTACATATAAAACTTAAATATTTGTTAACAAAAGAGGTTTTTTATCGATATTGAAAAAAGCAAAAAAAATAGTCTAAATCTATATAGGTTTAAGACTATTTAGGGTAATTCTAAATCAAGAATATAAAAAAAAGAGAGGCAAAAATGCCTCTCTAGAAATTATATATGTTTATAGTTATAATCCGAACTCGACACCAGCCGTTATAACATTCCAAGATCCTCCATCAGCACTCACGCCTCTATAAGCAACAACAATATCTAGGGCATCAGATACACTATATTGTGCACGAGGTGCATAATAAAACCCACCATCGTTACCATCATTAATACCTACCGCATACCCTAAGTCTGCACCTAAAGTAAACTCTTCAGAGACTGCATAACGACCTGCTGCTGTAACAGGAACAAATTGTACATCGTCTAATTCGAATCCATTAATTTCTTCACCAAAGTTGTGCTGGAACCCAACAGCAGGACCAACTTGAAAATCCTCAGATACATCAAATAAGTATCCTAAATCTACAGCAATGGCAAAAGTTGCTAAATCACCAGCATCACCTATTGGTAATCCACCGCTAATGCCAGCTTTAAATTCTTGAGCATTTACACTTGCAAAAGCAAATACTGCGAAAGCAGCTAAAAATAATTTTTTCATAATCTTTTAAGTTTTAAAATTGATTAATACTTTCAAATTAAAGTGTTTTTTTTATAATATTAAAATTTTGAACTAGAGTTATTAACAATATTGTGAACAATTTAACATAGTTTACTGATAATCAGTTGTTTAATTTTTACGTTATTAACAAATTTTATAAAAAATACGATGAATTACGTATGATTTTCACTACTTTTTAGTCCTTAAATCTCTTTTTTACAACATGAAATGGCCTCAAGCAGTTAAAGATTATAGACATTATTTACAAATTGAACGTGGTTTATCTCTAAACTCCATTGAGAATTACAACTATGATATTAAGAAACTTATAAGCTATTTAGAAGACAACCAAATAGATATATCTCCAGATAAGATTAACAATGATCTTATAAAACAGTTTATTTATACAATATCTAAAACTATTAATCCAAGATCTCAAGGACGGTTAATCTCTGGTTTAAGAAACTTTTTTGATTATCTGGTTTTTGAAAATTACAGAGATTCTAATCCTATGGACTTAATTGAATCTCCTAAAATAGGCAGAAAGCTGCCAGATACGTTATCTATTGATGACATTGACTTATTAATAGACACTATTGATCTAAGTTACCAGTACCAAGGTGTTAATCTTGGTGAGCGCAATAGAGCGATTATAGAAACCTTGTACAGTTGTGGGCTTCGTGTTAGCGAACTTATAGAATTAAAAATTTCTGATTTGTTTTTTGATGAAGGTTTTATAAAAGTAACAGGAAAAGGTGATAAACAACGTTTTGTTCCTATTGGTGAGTCTACACAAAAATATATTGAAATATGGAAAGGTATTAGAAACCATATTGATGTAAATCCAGAATCTAAAGATATTCTATTCCTTAATTATAAAGGTAACAAACTAACACGTGCCATGATTTTTACTATTATTAAAAATCTGGTTAAGAAGTCTGGTTTAAAGAAAACTGTCTCTCCGCATACCTTTAGACATTCCTTTGCTACACATTTGCTTGAAAATGGTGCAGACCTAAGAGCTATACAAATGATGCTGGGTCACGAAAGTATTACAACAACAGAAGTTTATATGCACGTAGATCGTTCGCACTTAAGTGATGTTTTAAACAAGTTTCATCCCAGAAAATAAAAAGGCGCTCTAAACTAATAGAACACCCTTTTACATTACTTGAGTTAGTTATTCTTTATTTAGCAATATTTACTGCTCTTGTTTCTCTTATCACTGTAACTTTAACTTGTCCTGGATACGTCATATCGGTTTGAATTTTTTGAGAAATTTCAAAAGATAAGCTTGCTGCTTTATCGTCCGATACTTTTTCGCTCTCTACAATAACGCGCAATTCTCTACCTGCTTGTATTGCATAAGCTTTTTTAACACCTGTAAAACCAAAGGCTACATCTTCTAAATCTTTAAGACGTTGTATGTAGGAATCTAAAACTTGACGTCTTGCTCCTGGTCTAGCACCAGAGATGGCATCACAAACTTGAATTATTGGAGATAACAACGTTGTCATTTCAATTTCATCATGGTGAGCACCAATAGCATTACAAACTTCTGGTTTTTCACCATGTTTTTCTGCCCATTGCATACCTAAGATAGCGTGTGGAGTTTCTACATCTGTTTCAGACGATGGTACTTTACCTATATCATGTAATAATCCTGCTCGTTTTGCAAGCTTAGGATTTAAACCTAATTCGGCAGCCATTACACCACAAAGCTTGGCAACTTCTCTAGAGTGTTGTAGTAAGTTTTGACCGTAAGATGAACGATACTTCATACGACCCACCATCTTTATCAATTCTGGGTGTAATCCGTGAATACCTAAATCTATTACAGTTCGCTTACCAACTTCTATAATTTCTTGTTCAATTTGTTTTTGCGTTTTCTTTACTACTTCTTCAATTCTTGCAGGATGTATTCTACCATCTGTTACCAATTTATGAAGAGATAAACGTGCTACTTCACGTCTTACAGAATCAAAACAAGATAAAATAATAGCTTCTGGAGTATCATCTACAATAATCTCTACACCAGTTGCTGCCTCTATAGCTCTAATGTTACGCCCTTCTCTACCGATAATTCTACCTTTAACATCGTCAGATTCTATATTAAATACAGATACACAGTTATCAATAGCTTCTTCTGTACCAATACGTTGAATGGTGTTAATTATAATTTTTTTGGCTTCTTGCTGCGCTGTTAATTTAGCTTCTTCTATTCTATCCTGAACATAAGCCATGGCATCTGTTTTGGCTTCTTCCTTAAGTGACTCTACTAGTTGCTCCTTAGCTTCATCTGCCGAAAGCTGCGAAATAACTTCAAGCTGCTTAATCTGGCTTTTATGTGCCTTTTCTATTTCATCTTTCTTTTTATCTAAGAACTCGAGTCTAAAGTTGTAATCCTTTATCTTATCATCTAAAGATTGATTAGACTTTTTAGCTTTTGAAAGCTCATTAGAAACTTGAGATTCCTTATCTCTAATTCGCTTTTCGGCTTCTGCCATTTTCTTATCTCTCGATAAGATAACTTTTTCGTGCTCAGCCTTGAGTTCAATAAATTTCTCTTTAGCCTGAAGTATTTTATCTTTCTTTAAAGCTTCTGCATCTGCTTTAGCTTGTTTTAAAATTGATTTGGATTCGCTCTCTGCATTAGCAATTAATTTAGACGCTTTACCCTTCTCTAAAGATTTAGCAATTACGTAGCCTATTATTAATCCTAATACCACTCCTCCAACTATAAATAGTATCGTGTTAGTGTCCATGATTTGTGTTTAGTTTAGTATATAAAAAAAGCCTACATCAGTTTTGGATTTTGTATAAACTCCTTAAAAACAAGTTTAGGGCTAACAAACTGATCAAGGATCTGCCCAAATACATAACGTATTAGCAGCATGCTTTTACAATTTAAACTCACCCTTTTTAAAGAATTAACGTTGAGTTTATCAAAAAATATAACTAATGTAGGCAGTAACCTTTTTTTTATTTTAAAGAACGTACGAGTTAAATATGCTGATTCAACAGGTCATTTAAAGCTTCTAACTTTTCTTGCACCTCTTCGTTTACATATTCTTTATCTATCGATTTTTGCTCTACCTGAGCTGCAAACTGCAAGGCACACATTGCCAACACATCTTGCTTATCTCTTACAGAGTAATTTTGCTCAAACTGACCAATCATTGCCTCTATTTTTTTTGTGGCCTTACGTAAACCTTCTTCCTGCTTAGGATTAATTGTCAACGGATATACTCTATTGGCAATAGAAAGCTTAATTTTTAATTGATCTGACATCTAGTCTAAATTTACAACTTTATTCTGAGAGTTGACCTATACAGTGATCAATTTCTCTTATAAGTGCATTTATTTTGAGCTTTGTTTCTCGTTTATTATCGTCACTACCAAGCATTGAATTTGCTATTTTGAGTGTTTCATATTTATCTACCCAAGAAGCAATCTCTTCTTGTTGTTTTAGAAGTTTTTGTTGCTGCTCTTCAATTTGTTGAGATAATTTAGCATTAGTTTGCTTTAAGACTTCCTGCTTATGTAAAACCTTGCTAATTTTGTTCTCTAAAGCATCAACAATTTCTTCTATTTTACTCATTTAAGCAATTCAATACTGTTGAAACAAATTTAACATACCTAATCAAAAAACACAATTCTTTTACAATTATTTTTAGTTGAGATAACAACTTAAAAATTAAAACGTTCAGAAAAATAATACAGATTTCTAGTTTGTAATTCTTATTCAATTTGATATTTTAGCTGTAATAGTGCTCTATATGAAAAAAATTTTGCTGTTATTTTTAGTGACGAGTTCATTGTATTCTCAATCAGAATATCCACAAGACTATTTTAGAAATCCCTTAGACATTACTTTAGTCCTTTCTGGTACTTTTGCAGAATTGAGGTCTTCACACTTTCATTCTGGTTTAGACATTAAGACACAACAAAAAACAGGTTTAAAGGTTTATGCTGCTGCAGAAGGCTATGTGAGTAGAATAAAAATTTCGCATTATGGTTATGGCAAAGCGCTTTATGTTACACATCCTAATGGCTATACTACGGTATATGCACACCTTCAAAAATTTTCTGACCGATTAGAAAAATATATTAAGGAGTGTCAATATGATAAAGAAACTTTTGAGGTTGAAGTTTTCCCTAGTACTGACGAATTACTAATTGCTCCTAATGAGGTTATAGCTTATTCAGGAAATACAGGTGGTTCTGGTGGCCCTCACCTACATTTTGAAATAAGAGACAATCAGGAACGACCTATGAATCCTATGCTTTTTGGTATTGACATAAAAGACTCTAGACAACCATTTGTATCTGCAGTTTATGCATACCCTAAAGATAAGGATGCTGTAATTAATGGTAAAAATGAGCGCGTTCCATTGCGTTTAATTCCGCAAAAAACTGGCGATTATAAAGTTGAAGAAATAACAGCTTATGGTAATATAGGGTTTGGTATCACATCTTATGATAAGCAAGATTTGGCACCTAATAATAATGGTGTTAGCAACATACAAACCTTTTTTAATGGAAACAAAAGCCTAGAAATAGATTTTAAACGTTTTAGCTTTGATGAAACCAAGCACATAAAACGTCTCATTGATTATGAATATTTCAAAACCAAAAGATCTCGAATTCAAAAATTATTTATTGAAGAAAATAACCCTTTAAGCCTTTATAAAGATGCTTATGACAATGGATATATCACAGTAGAAGACAGTACTTCATCCGTTTACAAGGTTAGAGTTAGAGACTTTAAGCAAAATGAAACGTGGATCAATATTCCAATAAAAGGTAAGCTTACAGAGACAGAAACTTTAGAGGAGGACTTATCTAACAAAACCACAATTTATGCAAACCAAGCTACTGAGTTAAAGTCTGGTTTAATTACTGTTAATTTTTACAAAAATACTGTTTATGAAGATGTGGATATTGATTATAGTGTAAGTTCAGACACGCTCCATCTTCATGAAGATAATATTCCATTACAAAAGAATTTTTACATCAATTACGATCTAAGCCATTATAAGCCTAAAGATCTTGATAAAATGTTTATTGCGAGGTTATACGGTTATTACAAAAAACCAAGTTATGTAAGCACCAAGCGCAAAGGCAAGACCTTAAGTGCTGGCAGCAAAGTGCTTGGCACTTATACTATAGCTATGGATACCGTAGCACCAACCATAACACCTGTAAACTTTAAGGACAAGAAGTGGTTGAGTAAATACCGTTATCTCAAGGTAAAAATTGATGATGACTTATCTGGTATTAGCAAATATAGAGCTACAGTAAATGGCAAATGGATTTTAATGGAGTACGACTATAAAACAAAGATGTTGGTGCACGATTTTAACGATAACATCGTTAAGGATACCAAGAACGATTTAAAGATAATTGTTACCGATAATGTTGGAAATAGTTCTACATTTGAAGCAACCTTTTTTAGAAAATAAAACTAAACTAATTGAAACGCTTACAATTCACACTGCTCCTTGGCTTACTTTTTAGTGCACTTTCTTTTTCACAATCCTCTATAATTAGAGGTGTTATTCTTGACGAAACCAATGAGCCTATTGAAGGTGTAAATATAAAAGCCTCTTCTGGAGATGGTGCAGCAACTAATCAAAATGGTTTTTATGAGCTTAGAATACCTTCTGATGTTGAAGTAACCATAGAATTCACTCATTTAGGTCATAGTAGAATCGTACAAAAGTTTCAATTAAAAAATGGGCAGGAAATAGAGTTTAATCCTGTTATGAAAATTGAAGCAGAACAAATTGCTGAAGTTGTCATTTCGACCAACACAAGACAAAATGACGATGGTGTTGTAAATATTGATCCAAAAACACTACGAACCATAAAAGGTGCTCAACCTGGTATAGAAAATATTCTAAAAACCTTGCCTGGAGTTAATATATCAAACGAATTAAGCACACAATATTCTGTAAGAGGTGGAAATTTTGATGAAAACCTTGTTTATGTTAATGAAATTGAAGTTTACAGACCGTTCTTAATACGCTCCGGAAACCAAGAAGGACTTAGTTTTGTAAATACAGATCTAGTGTCTAATGTCGATTTTTCTGCTGGTGGTTTTCAAGCTAAATATGGAGATAAATTATCATCTGTACTCGATATTACGTATCGCAATCCAGTAGCTTTTGGAATGCGAGCAGACTTAAGCCTACTAGGTGGTAGTGTTGCTGCTGAAGCCGTATCTAAAGATGGTAAATTCTCAGGCATTGCTGGTGTTCGTTACAGAGATAACAGTTTAATTCTCAACAGTCTTGAGACCGAAGGTAATGTAGAGCCTGTTTTTGCAGATGCTCAAACGTATTTAACCTATCGTTTTTCAGACAAGTTTCATTTAAATTTTCTTGGAAACATTTCTCTTAACCAATATAATTTTCAACCAGAAAACAGACAGACTAATTTTGGCACACTACAAGAACCTGTTGCTTTATTAGTGTTTTATGATGGTAATGAAGAAGACGAATATCAAACTTATTTTGGTGCTTTAAAGGCCAATTATTTTGTAAACGACAACCTTACATTAAAATTTATTGGTTCTGCGTATCATACACTAGAGCAAGAGTACTTCGATATTTTTGCACAATACAGACTTGGTGAAGTTAACACCAATATAGGAGATGAAAATTTAGGTGAAGTAGAATTTAGCGAAGGTATTGGATCTCAGCTAACACATGCTCGTAATGATTTAGATGCCTTTATTGTCAATGCAGAGCACAGAGGAGACTATAAAATTGATGAAGAATCTACTGTAGAATGGTCTGTAAAATACACACACGAAGATATTAGAGACCGTTTGGTAGAATACGAAATTATTGATTCTGCAGGCTTCTCTATTCGACCACCAAATTTTAGCATTCCAAATCTTCAGCCTTATCAACCCTACGAAGGGCCATTAACTGCTTTTGAAGATATTAGAGCACTAAACAGAGTACAAATAGACAGAATGCAAGCCTTTGCTCAATATAGCAAACGTACAGAATGGGGAAATAACGAAGTGTTTTATAATGCTGGTGCACGATTGCACAACTGGACGGTTGGCGGAGAAAACCTTGATAGCAATACACAAACTGTTATTAGTCCTAGAGCGCAATTTGCTATAAAACCAGATTGGGATAAAGACATGCTTTTTAGAGTTGCTGGAGGATTATATTACCAACCACCTTTTTATAGAGAACTAAGAGATTCTTCTGGAGTTGTACAACCAAATGTAAAGGCTCAAAAATCATTTCATGTTGTTTTGGGTAATGAGTATAGCTTCAAAATTTGGGACAGACCATTTAAGCTCGTTACCGAAGCATATTACAAAGGTTTATCTAATGTTAACACATACACATTAGAAAACGTAAGGATTAGGTATAGTGCAGATAATAATGCTAAAGCCTATGCCTACGGATTAGATATGAGATTGAATGGTGAATTTGTTCCTGGTACCGAATCTTGGTTTAGTTTTGGGTATCTAAAAACAGAAGAAAACATTGATAATCGAGGCTATATAGCAAGACCTACAGATCAGCGATTAAAGTTTGGTGCTTTATTTCAGGATTATGTACCTAACATGCCAGATTTAAAGATGTATCTTAATTTAGTTTACAACACAGGTGTTCCTGGTGGCTCACCAAGCTATGCAGATCCTTACGATTTTCAGGTGAGACTTAGAGATTATAGACGTGCTGACTTAGGTATTTCTTTAGAACTTGTAAATCCTACAAAAACTTACAATGCAAGGTGGAAAAAGAAGTTTAGAGAGCTCTCTCTTGGTTTTGAGATTTATAACATGTTTAACAATCAAAACTCTATAACCAATACTTGGGTTAGAGACGTATATACTAAACGTCAATTTGCAATTCCTAACTATTTAACTCCGCGTGTATTTAACCTGCAATTGTCGGCTAAATTTTGATGATTTTTCAATAGAAAAAATCATCAATTAAGCATCAACAATATCTTTTAGAACATTTACCGTATAGTCTATTTCCTCTTTAGTTGTAAAGACGCTAAATGAAAATCTTACCGAAGGATGTTTTAATTTTTCCTCATCCAAAATTTCTGTAAGCACATGAGATTGTTGACTACTACCACTTTGGCAAGCACTGCCTCTAGAGCAAGCAATACCTTTAAGATCGAGTTGAAATTGAAGCATAGGCGCTTTAGATGGATCTAACGGCAAGCAAACATTAACCAGAGTATAGGTGCTTTTTGAATTATCTTCACTCGCCCCATTAAAACCTACTGTAGGTAAAACCTTTTTTACTTGATCTATAAAATATGCTTTTATTGAAGATACTTTATCTCCTTCAATTTCAATATTAGTGTAGGCTATTTTTAACGCTTCATCCATACCAACTATATTATGGATGGCTTCTGTACCTGCTCGATGACCTCTCTCCTGCTCGCCTCCAAAGATTAGTGGTTTTAATCCAGATTCTTTTCTAACAAAACAAAAACCAACACCTTTTGGCCCGTGAAATTTATGTGCGCTTGCAGCAAAAAAATCTATTGGTATTTGTTGTAAGTCCAGCTTAAAATGACCTACAGATTGCACACAGTCTGAATGAAACAAAGTATCATTTTCTTTACACAACTTAGCCACACGCTCAATATCTAAAATATTTCCTATTTCGTTATTAACATGCATTAGGCTTACAATGGCTTTTTCAGAATCCTTTAATAAGTGCTCTAAATGTGAATAGTTTACAGTTCCTAGTTCATCTAACTCAACAAAGCTAAGCTTCACATTGTACTCTTTTTGTAATTGCTCTACTGTATGCAGAACTGCATGATGTTCTATTTTTGAAGTAATGATTTCGGTAACACCCAAATCTCTAACAGCACTTCGCAGAGCCAAGTTATCTGCTTCGGTACCACCTGAAGTAAATACAATCTCAGAAGCCGAAACATTAAAATACCCAGCAATGTTTTTACGACATTGCTCTAATAATGCTTTAGATGAACGTCCAAAACTATGCGTAGAAGAGGCATTACCATAACTATTGGTAAGCACTTCTGTCATACGGTTTATGACTTCTGGTCGTAAGGCTGTTGTAGCCGCATTATCTAAATATACTTGCTTCATGGTGCAAAAATATCGCAAATAAAATTATTTAGATAATGCAACGTTATAATTTTACAAATCCATTATTTTTGTTCAAAATGTAAGTTTATGACGCGTTTCTTTTATATAGTTTTTGCCCTTCTACTTTTAACTGCCTGTGACGATGGAGATATTTTTACTGTAGACCTTGTATTTGACAAGGAACTAGATATATGTACCAATAACACAGAGTCTTTTCAAATCTACGATACTAGAGAAGATCCTAGTGAATCGCTATCTTTAATAATACCTCGTAGTAGCGGTGAAGAATATCCGTTTACAGAGCCTACACCTATTGATGAACCGATACCTTTTACTATTAACGGATCATCTATTCGATTTTTATATAGAACCTATAACAGAACTCTAACTACTGATGAGTTATGTGATGCTATACCAGCATCTGATTTAACAATTACCAATGATTATGAGGCTCCCTCTGGAACTGCTTTTGCAACAGTAACTATTGAGGATGATGATAACGATGGTATCCCTTCAGATTTAGAGGGCAGAGGTGAGATGGATGAAAATGGTGATTTTCCAAATGCTCAAGATTGGGATTTAGATGGCACTCCGGATTATTTAGACCAAGATGATGATAACGACAATGTACCAACTATAAACGAGATAAATACTGACGATATTGATGGTGATGGAGATCCAACTAACAACTTAGATACAGATGGAGATGGTAATCCTGATTATTTAGATGAAGATGACGATGGTGATGGTGTAAATACTATTTTAGAAGATGAAGACCAAGATATGAACCCTCGAAACGACCTTAATGTTGGTCCTGATGGTGTTACAATAATACCTCATTATTTGAACACACTAGAAACGACAGACCATGGTAATCCTGGCTTAACAGATACTAATATTTACACAAGAACAGTAACTATAAATTTCTTAATTATAGACTTTAATCTTGAAATATTGTCTTCTGATGCTATAGATTTTGGCACTTTAACCTACTCGTTTAATTTGCCAGACGATGAAGACTAAGGTTCTATATTCTGAAAAATTCTGACTTCTGTAGCACCTATACCATAGGTTTTATAGTCTGCATCATAAAACTGAATATTGTTGTAGCGCCCTAAAAGTGTTTCTAGCTCTTGTCTCAGTACTCCTTCTCCAACTCCATGGATAAAAACCATTTTAGGGATACGCTTACGAATAGCAAATTCTAGTTGTCTTCTGGCTGTGTCTAACTGCAAGTTCATCATATCAAAATTAGTCATGCCTTTTGTAGAATCTGTAAGTTGATGTATGTGTAGATCGACTTCAAATTTAGGTGCATGACGCTCCTTTGGCTTAATTGAGGGTGATATTTTACGCTTAGGAATTTCCTTTTCTCTTTTTACCGATTCAATATCAGCATCATATATAGCATTATCTAATTTTTGATTAGATGACACTACCATTAATTCGTTTTTTTCAAAGTGAAACTCAAAACCATTAGTATCTTCAATCGTTATGGTAGTCCCAGAAACTTTAGTAACAGCACCTCTTATTGCATCATCAATAGTTTCAACAATATCACCTTTTTTCATCGTCCTCTATTGGTTCTGATTTTACAAAAGAATCTTCCTCCTGGTTTTCAAACTTGCTCGGTATATTTCTTGATGTTCTGTAGATTCCAAGCATTAAGCATACAATACCTGCTATTAACAAATAGGTATTTTGATTTCCTCCTGCTTGAGCATAGACTGCTATAACTCCACCTCCAATGATAAAAATAAGATTGATTAGCCTAGAAATATTCATATTTTACGAAATAATTATATACAAAAGTAAGGCAAACAATAGTTATTTTTATATTATCTGGTATAAATGTAAATGGTTAATTTAGCTTTATGTTTCCACTTATAAAAAGTCTAGAAGATTACATGCTACCTTGTGTTATAAAAGAACACTATGGTTTTGACTGTATTGGTTGCGGTTTACAACGTTCAGCATTATTTTTTATAAAAGGTCAGTTCATGGATGCATTTTTAATGTATCCTGCACTTTATCCTATGCTACTGTTTTTTGTTTTTCTTATTTTTGATATGTTCAAAAAAATAGAGAATAGTGAAAAAATGAAGCTAGGCTTAGCAAGTTTAATACTCATCGCTGCGGTTACTAACTATATTTTAAAACTATTTTTTAACTAATTAATTTAATTCATGCAAAAACTCAACACAACATTAGTTTATATTTTATCTGTAGTAGGAATAGTATGTTGTTGCATCTATGGTTTGGGTACAATTTCGGCAATTGTGGCTATTATAATTGCTACTCAAGAACTTAAAAAATATAATGCCAACCCAGAAGAATACAGTAATGGCGTTGCGATGAAAAATGCCAGAATATTTGGTATTGTATCACTTTTTATCTCTTTTATTGGACTTGGCTTTACTATATGGGTTTTACTTAATCCATGTGAATTCTTTGATTGGTATATAGGGCTATTTGAAAACAACCCTAACATTCCTAAAGAAAGTCTTGAGCAAATCTATGAAGCGGCAGAAAGAGCTGGTTGTAGATAAAAAACAAAAGCTAAAAAAACCACGATATTAAATCGTGGTTTTTTTTAATCACTATAATTATTATTCAAACTCTTGAAGCGTTTTTGTAATTATTGCTACACATTCTAATAATTGATCTTCAGTCATTACTAAAGGTGGTGCAAATCTTATAATGTTACCATGTGTTGGTTTTGCTAATAAACCGTTGTCTCTGAGTTTTAAACAAATATTCCAAGCTGTATCGCTATCTTCATCATCATTAATAACAATAGCGTTCAACAAACCTCTACCTCTAACTGAATTTACAATAGTACTTTCCTTAATGTACTTATTCATTTCTTCTCTAAAAATCTTCCCTAACAAATCTGCATTTTCAGCCAAATTTTCTTCTTTTACAACCTCAAGAGCTGCAATAGCAACTGCTGCCGCAATTGGATTACCACCAAAAGTACTTCCATGATTTCCAGGCTGAATAACATTCATAATTTCATTATTTGCCATTACTGCAGACACTGGATACAAGCCACCACTTAAAGCTTTTCCAAGAACCAAAATATCTGGTTTTACATCTGGTGTACCAGAACAATCTTTCTTTTCACAAGTACAATTACCGCAAGTTGCAAGTAATCTACCTGTACGTGCTATTCCTGTTTGCACTTCATCTGCTATAAAAAGAACATTATATTTTTCACAAAGTGCTTTTGCTTCTTTTAAGTAGTTTTCACTTGGCACGTATACACCAGCTTCACCTTGTATTGGCTCTACCAAGAAACCTGCTACATTAGGATTGCTGCTAAGCACATCTTCTAATGCTTTTAAATTATCGTACTCAATCTTAATAAAACCATCTGTGTAAGGTCCAAAGTTTTTACGAGCTACTGGATCATTAGAAAATGATATAATAGTAGTTGTTCTTCCGTGGAAGTTATTTTTACAAACAACAATTTCTGCTTTGTTTAAGTCTATTCCTTTTACTTCATAAGCCCATTTTCTACAAAGCTTTAAAGCTGTTTCTACAGCTTCTGCTCCAGAATTCATCGGCAACATTTTATCGAACTTAAAATACTCTGTTGCATATTTTTCATAACGACCTAGCATATCGTTATAAAACGCTCGGGAAGTTAACGTTAATCG
Source organism: Winogradskyella poriferorum (assembly GCF_036553625.1). NCBI lineage: Bacteria > Pseudomonadati > Bacteroidota > Flavobacteriia > Flavobacteriales > Flavobacteriaceae > Winogradskyella > Winogradskyella poriferorum. Next base: position 470,345 of record NZ_JAZHOU010000003.1, on the reverse strand, counting down.
TTGTGCTTGTTCTGTCATGGCATTTACAATCTTTGGATGACAATGCCCTTGATTTAATGAGGAATAAGCCGATAAAAAGTCGTAATACTTTTTACCCTCTACATCCCAAACGAAAACTCCTTCTCCTTTACTAAGTACTACTGGTAAGGGATGATAATTTTGTGCACCATACTTATTTTCTAGTGCCATCGCTTCTTGCGACGAAATGTGGTCTAAAACAGCCATTTTAAAAAATCTTTAAAAAATTAAACGTAATACCAAGCCAAGATTTAATAATTACAAATCTCGCTTAGCGATTTCCTACTCTACCTTTATTCTTTCAAAGACTTACGCATCCACGTGTAGAAGTTATGGTGAAGTCTCGAAAAAGCAGCGTGGGAGAGAAATCATCCCTAGATGTGTGCAAATTAATAAATATTTGTGAAATTTCTATCTCAAAGTTGATATCAAATTCTTTGAAGCTATTACTAAAATGCAACTATATTTGCAGACTAATTCACAATAAATGCCAAGACGAGAACGAAACAAGTTTGTTAAACGCGGAGAGACTATTGAAATCTTAATTGAAGATTATGCCTTTGGTGGTAAAGGCATTGGCCGTATAAGAAATGAACATGGCGAATTTGTAGTTTTTGTTCCCAATACATTACCAGGACAATTGGTAAAGGCTCAGGTCAAAAAATCGAGTAAAAAATATGCTGAATGTAAACTACTTGATGTTTTAAAACCTTCGGAGAATGAAGTAGAAATGCCTTACCAAGATATTCCTGGCGCGCCTTATATTCAGTTGCCAATTAATAAACAGCACGACTACAAAAAGCAAAGTACCTTAGAGCTTTTTAAGCGTATTGGTAAAGTGAAAGATATTGAAACCAAATTTGATGAATTTGTAAGTTCCCCAAACACGTTTCATTATCGCAATAAAATGGAATATGGTTTTTCTGCTATTGGATACGATCGTGAAGCCAAAACAGATGTAGACGAGTTTACTTTAGGCTTTAAACGTCGTGGTCTTTGGTGGTGTGGCGATAACCTAAATAGTGATTCGGGCTTATTTGATGCAGAGCTAGAAAACCACCTTAAAACTATAAGAGTTTATTGTGAAAATACAGGATTAGAACCGTGGCATGCTCCAAAAAAGGAAGGTTTCTTTCGCTATTTTGTGGTTAGAAAATCTTACAAAACCAATCAACTGCTTTTCAATTTAGTAACGACATCTTATGATTTAGAAAAGTTTGATTTAGATGCATTTGCTAACTATTTAGTTGAATTATTTGGAGATAGAGTTGCTGGATTATTACACACCATTAATGATGAAATTGGAGATAGAACTATTGCTACTACAGGAAGGATCAGTTTAATTTACGGTGAAGATAAAATCGTTGAAGAACTGTTAGGTCTTAATTTTGAAATTAGCATGAAAAGCTTTTTTCAAACCAACCCGAAATGTGCCGAAAAATTATATTCTAAAGTAGTGGACTATGCTTTAGAAAACAAAGATGCTGTAGACAACACAATTGTTCTCGATTTATTTTGCGGCACCGGAACTATTGGACAAATTGTTGCGAGCAAATCTAATAACGCAAAAATTGTTGGTGTGGATATTGTAGCTTCAGCAATTGAGGATGCAAAAGAAAATGCCAAACGAAATCATATAGAAGGTTTAGAATTTTATGCTGCAGATGTAGGTAAGTTCTTAACAGAGCATCCAGAATTCAAAACTAAAATTAGAACTATTATTTTAGACCCAGCAAGAGCTGGTATTGCGCCAAAAACCTTAAAAAAAATAATAAACCTAGATGCAGAACGTTTGGTTTATGTATCTTGTAACCCAGCCACACAGGCCAGAGATACAGAGCAATTAATGCAAGCTGGCTATGAGATAAAAAAGCTAAGTCTTGTGGATCAATTTCCACATACAGCGCATATTGAAACTGTGGTTTTGTTTGAAAAATAATTGATGAAAAAGTTAAAATTTATAATCCTATTTCTTTTAGTGGTGCTTATAAGTTGCGAACGCGACGATATTTGTGCCGAAACCACACCAACAACACCTCGCCTTTTGGTAGAGTTTTATGATGTTAACGAGCAGGAAGATCTTAAACCTGTAACGCGTCTAACAGCCTATGGTGAAGGCCTAGCTGATAATCCCACAAATGATAATACTGAGGGCACACTTATTTACAATACCAATTCAACATCATTAGAATTACCACTAATTATTGGAAATGAAGGTGAAATAACTACATCGCGTTTTATTTTAGAAAAAGATACTAACCTTAGACTTGATGAAAATGTAAACACAAATTCAAACATAGATATTGTTGAAATTGCTTATGAAACAGAGTTTGTTTACGTATCTAGAGCTTGCGGTTATAAGAGTATATTTAAAAACATACAATTAAGCTTTGATACTTCAGATGATGGAGCTTGGATTAGTGGTATTGAACTTATTGACACAGTCGAAATAGTAGAAAATGAAAACACAGTACATGTACGCATCTTGCATTAAGAGTATTATTATACTCCTATTGTTTTCTACAATAGTTATAGCTCAAGACAAAAAGAAAACCGTAAAGGACACTCTAATATACAAACAAAAATATGGTCTTCGTTTGGGTGCAGACATTAGTAAACTAGCACGTACCTTTTTTGATGATGACTATACAGGAGTTGAAATTATGGGCGACTATCGTCTTACCAAACGCATTTATTTAGCTGGTGAGCTAGGAAATGAAGAATACACCTTAGAAAACGAAGTTTTAAGTAATACTACAAAAGGAAGTTATTTTAAAGGTGGAATTGATCTTAATTTCTACAAAAACTGGCTAGATATGGAAAATATGATCTATGTTGGCTTTAGAGGTGGCGCCAGTACATTTAGTCAAACTTTAAATAATTATAGCATATATAATGTCTATAATCAATATTGGAATGAGCAATTTAATGTTGAAGAAGGTACAGAGTTTTCTGGTCTTACGGCAATTTGGGCAGAAATTATCATTGGAATAAAAGCCGAATTATTTAATAATTTTTACGCAGGTATCAATGCGCAACTTAAAGGTTTAATCACAGAAACGGCTCCCGATAATTTTGAAAATCTTTACATACCTGGTTTTAATCGAACTTACGATAGTGGTCGTTTTGGCGTTGGCTTTGGATTTAATTTATCTTACCTAGTTCCAATATTCAAAAAGGATAAAGTAGTTGTTCAAGAAAAGGAAAAAGAATAAAAAACAAATGCTTTTTTCAACAAAAGCACTTGTTCGTAGTAAAATAAATAATGGCTATTATCTTATTTAAGATATCCCAAAACATTAGCCTCTATCCTACTCTGAATATCAGACACATCCGCTTTTATAAAAGTTTCGCCAGTAATATTTTCGTATAATTCAATATAACGCTCACTTACTGTTTCAATGTATTCATCGCTCATAAATGGCACTTCTTGACCTTCTTTACCTTGAAAACCATTAGAAATTAACCACTGACGTACAAACTCTTTAGATAATTGCTTTTGTGCCTCTCCGTTATCTTGACGTTCTTGATAACCTTCAGCATAGAAATATCGAGAAGAATCTGGTGTATGGATTTCATCAATCAATACAATTTTTCCGTCCTTAGTTTTCCCAAATTCGTATTTTGTATCAACAAGAATTAAGCCTCGCTTCTCAGCAATTTCAGTACCGCGTTGAAACAACTTTCTGGTATAATCTTCAAGAACCTCATAGTCTTCTTTTGAAACGATACCACGTTTAAGAATATCTTCTTTTGAAATATCCTCATCATGATCTCCCATTTCTGCTTTAGTAGCTGGAGTTATTATAGGCTCAGGAAATTTATCATTCTCTTTCATACCTTCTGGCATTGACACACCACAAAGTAATCTTTTACCTGCTTTGTATTCTCTGGCTGCATGGCCTGACATATAGCCACGAATTACCATTTCAACTTTAAACGGTTCACATAAGTGACCAACTGCTACATTAGGATCTGGAGTTGCTACTAACCAATTTGGCACCAAATCTTCGGTATCCTTCATCATTTTTGTTGCAATCTGATTAAGAATTTGCCCTTTATAAGGTATGCCCTTGGGCATTACAACATCAAAAGCGCTTAATCTATCGGTAGCAATCATTACCAATTGCTCATCATTTATATTATAAACCTCTCTTACTTTTCCTTTATAAACACTTTTCTGATTTGGAAAGTTGAAATTGGTGTCTGTAATTGTGTTATTCATTTTATTTAGCTTTTAGCTTTTGGGTATTAGCTATTAGTTTGTTGTGTTTATTACTTTTAGTTTGAGCCCTAGCCTAGATTGAAGCGGTATCCTTTTTATTTGATGGCTGAGCGTAGTCGAAGTCAGCAAATAAAAAGATATAGCGGAAAGCTGGAAATAGCTCCTAATAAAAATTAATCTCTGTTTTCTATACTTTTATAGGCTGCAATGACTTTCTTAACTAATTTATGACGAATGACGTCTTTGTCATCTAAATAAACCATGCCTATACCATCAATGTTTTTAAGAACTAGCAAGGCTTCCTTTAAACCTGAAATGGTACGACGTGGTAAATCTACCTGCCCAGGATCTCCTGTCAATAAAAACTTGGCATTTTTACCCATACGCGTTAAAAACATTTTCATTTGTGCATGCGTTGTATTTTGGCCTTCGTCTAAGATTACAAATGCATTATCTAATGTACGACCACGCATAAAAGCTAATGGTGCTATTTGTATCACGCCTTTTTCTATGTAGCTTTCTAACTTTTCATGCGGAATCATATCACGTAAAGCGTCATACAAAGGTTGCATATATGGATCTAATTTCTCTTTTAAATCACCAGGTAAAAACCCAAGATTTTCTCCTGCTTCAACAGCAGGTCTGGTTAGTATAATACGTTTTACTTCTTTATTCTTTAGTGCTTGTACAGCTAATGCCACACCTGTGTAAGTCTTACCTGTACCAGCAGGACCAATAGCAAAAACCATATCATTCTTACGAATGCTTTCTACTAGTTTTCTTTGATTAACGGTTTGGGCCTTTATAAGCTTGCCACCTACACCATGTACTATGACTTCACCACTTGAAGCAGAGGTTGAATAATCTTCGCTACTGTTGCTTGTCAAGATTCGCTCAATTACATTTTCATCAAGCTTGTTGTACTTACCAAAATGCTTCATAAGCATCATCATTCGCGTATCAAATTCCTCAAGTAAATCTTCATCACCATAGGCTTTAATTTTATTACCACGTGCAACGATTTTTAGTTTAGGGAAGTATTTTTTTAATAGTTCAATGTTGGCATTTTGGGCACCGAAGAATTCCTTTGGAGTAATTTCTTCTAATTCTAGAATAAGTTCGTTCAAAAGGCTAATTAATTTAGTGTGTTAATCTGTTTTCTTTTCTTAGTTTTGTGTAACGTTTGTGTACAAACAAATCTAACAATTTTACAACCTCAATTCTAAAAAAAATATCAACAATTAATCCATGGCAATTATTACTTTAACCACTGATTTTGGAGAAAAAGATCACTTTGCTGGTGCGATTAAAGGAGCTATATTAAGTGAATTATCGGAAGTTAGAATTGTAGATGTTTCGCATTCTGTGTCTCCTTTCAATATTTCTGAAGCGGCATATATTATTTTAAATGCGTACAGTAGTTTCCCTAAAGGAACCATTCACATTATAGGAATTGATTCTGAGTTAAGCCCTGAAAATAAGCACATTGCAGTCAAGTTAGATGACCATTACTTTATATGTGCAAACAATGGCATAATGAGTATGATTTGCTCTGAGATTGCGCCAGAGAAAATTGTTGAAATTAATATCCATGATAAAATTGAAACCAATTTTCCTGTTCTGGATGTTTTTGTAAAAGTAGCTTGCCATATTGCAAGAGGAGGCACTCTTGAGGTTATAGGAAAAGTTATTAACACTATTAAGCCTATAAAAAATTTAAATCCTTTTGTTAATGATGACAAAAATCAAATAATAGGGAGTGTTATATACATCGATAATTATGGTAATGTTGTTACTAACATTAAAAGGAAGTTTTTTGAGGAAGTGCAAAAAACACGACAATACGAAATCTCAGCTCGAAATCATAAGTTTAGAAAAATTTACAACAGATACAGTGACATTGTAAATTTTGATATTGAAGAATCAAAGCGAAATGATGAAGGAAAGGGCTTAGTGGTCTTTAATTCATCTGGTTATCTGGAGATTGCAGTTTACAAAAGTAACTGTAGTACTGTAGGTAGTGCTTCTACGCTTATGGGTTTAAAAACAATGGATACAGTAACAGTAAACTTCCTGCCCAGCCTCAGTCCTTCACTAAGGGAAGGAAGCCTAAGATGACGCAAAAACCAAAAAAAATATTTTCACAACAGTAAGAAAGTCCTTTACTTTGAAAAGGATTTAGGAAAGGCTTTTAAAATTATGTTAGTAAGAATTGTAAAAATGAGTTTTGAACCGACTAAGATTGAAGAATTCTTGGCTAATTTTGAAGCGAATAAATCTAAAATTAGAGCATTTGGAGGTTGTAGTTTTTTAGAATTATATAGAGATCAAAACAATACCAATATCTTTTTTACGTATAGTTATTGGAACTCTGAAAATGATTTAAATAATTACAGACATTCTGAATTATTTAAAAGTGTTTGGGCTAAAACCAAACCTTTATTTAATGCAAAACCTGAAGCTTGGAGTGTGGATAAATTAGTTTCTCTTAATTAATTTTAAATTTGAGTTTATTAGTAAAAATAGTTTTATCCTTAGTGGTTACATTCATTGCTTTTGGTTTCGTAATATTTTTAGCTGGCGGTGGACATGGTACTTATTTACCGATGAAATATTTATTCCCTTATAGCATGATTATAGCTATACTTAATAAAAATATAAATTGGCTGGCTATATCAATAGGTCTTCTTCAATTTCCCATATACTCATTAATTATTGACAATAAATTGAAATGGAAAATTTTAGTTCTAGTTTTACATATTTTTGCAATAATTATCGTTTTAAACATGAATGATCAAATATTCAATTAAAAATGCTAGCAATCTTAAAAAAAGAAATAAACACCTTCTTTGCCTCACCAATTGGCTATTTGGTTATTGGTGTGTTTTTATTATTAAACGGTTTGTTTTTATGGGTGTTTAAAGGTGATTTCAATATTTTTAATAATGGTATCGCAAGCTTATCCTCGTTCTTTTTATTAGCACCTTGGATTCTTATCTTTTTAGTTCCTGCTGTAACGATGCGTAGTTTTAGTGATGAAAAAAAGCAAGGTACTTTAGAGTTATTAGTTACCAAGCCTATTTCTCATTTTCAGATTGTGTTGGGCAAATATTTTGGTGCTTTTGTCCTTATTATCTTAGCATTAATACCAACTCTACTCTATGTTTATTCAGTTTACCAATTAGGTAGCCCAGAAGGTAATTTAGATATGGGAAGCACTATTGGATCTTACTTTGGTCTACTGTTCCTTGTCGCTGCTTATACAGCCATTGGAGTGTTTGCGTCTACCCTTTCAGATAATCAAATTGTTGCATTTATTATTGCTGTATTTATCTGTTTCTTTATGTACTTTGGATTTGAAGGGCTTTCAAACTATAATGTATTTGGTGATTTAGTATATATGGAAAATCTTGGAATGTCTGCGCATTACAACAGTATGAGTCGTGGTGTTATTGACACAAGAGATTTGGTATATTTTATAAGTATAGCTTTAGCGTTTTTATTATTTACAAAACTTAGAATTCAGAAACAATGATTATAACACCCTTTTTAGTCATATTTATGATAGTAGTCTTTGCACTACTCTTTTTGTTTTTGAATACTGTAGACAAACGCAAATGGTTAACAGGATTAATCAGCTTGGTTTTAACACCTTTTGTGTATTTCTATATGTTTTATCCTTTTGTAAATATTGTTAGCAATTACCATCATCAAAAGTATTTTGATAGTGAAGCATGGATTGAAAAACCAGCCTTACGCTACGAAATGATTGACAACACTATAGAATCTGACACACTTATTGGTGCTTCTAAAACCAAAATTACTTCCCTTTTAGGAAAATACGAATGGTTGTCTTGGGATGACAGTATAAAAGATCATGACAACAATAAATGGAATTACGGATTAGGCATTGAACCTGGTGCTTTTAATAGTGAAAGAGAATGTGTAGAAATCATTTTTAAGAATGATAAGGTCACTGAGTTAAGACATTATCAAGAAGAAATAACCTACGAGAGCAATGAAAAAGAATAAAACTTTAATTTACATACTCGTTGTGTTAGTTGGGCTCGTTTTAGTAAATGCTATATCGAGCAAACTTTATGGTCGATACGATTTAACCAAAGACAAGCGCTACACATTATCTGATGCCACAAATACTATTATAGATAATATAGATTCTCCATTAATAATTGATGTTTTTTTAGAAGGTGAATTTCCTTCAGAATTTAGATTACTTCAAACCGAGACAAAACAAATCATTGAAGAATTTCAACTCAAAACCAATAATATAAAAGTTAACTATATCAATCCTATTGAGGATGAATCTACCAGAGAACAAATTATTGATGAACTTACACGCTCTGGATTAGAACCTTATATTAACACAGATAATAGCACAGGTAAAGTTACTCAAGAAATAATTTTCCCTTGGGCATTTGCAAGCTATGGAGATCAAACAGTTAAAATTCCATTATTAAAAAAGAGTATTACTCAAGAGTTATCCGAGCAGATAAACAACTCTGTACAAGGGCTTGAATATGCGTTTGCTGATGCTTTTAATAAACTCGTAAATTCAAAATCCAAGACTATTGCTGTACTAAAAGGTAATGGTGAACTCGCTGATTTAAACCTTGCGGATTTTCTTCAAACAACACAATCTTACTATAAAATTGCACCTTTTACATTAGATAGTGTTGCTACAAACCCACAAGGAACTTTAGATAAGCTTAAACAATACGATTTAATTGTTGTTGCTAAACCAACACAAGCCTTTTCAGAAGAAGAAAAACTGGTGCTCGATCAGTATACCATGAGAGGCGGAAAGAGTTTATGGCTTACTGAGTCTGTAATAATGGATGAAGATAGTTTGCGAAATGCCACAAACTCTAGTGTCTCCATTATGAGAGACCTTAATCTTAATGACTTTTTCTTTAAATATGGTGTAAGGGTAAATCCTAGTTTGGTAAAAGACCTCTTCTCTGCTCCAATTATGTTGGCTATAGGTGAAGGAAGCCAAGCACAATTACAACCCATTCAATGGCAATATGCACCATTGGCCTCGTCAAATCAAAAGCATCCTATTACCAAAAATTTAGAATTAGTACGCTACGATTTTGCAAGTCCTATGGACACGCTTAAAAATGATGTCAATAAAACAATATTGCTTCAAAGTTCCCCTAAATCTAGATTAGAAGGCGTACCAACTGGTATATCTCTAAATGACGTTACAAAATCTCCTGATGAGAGTTTATATAATTCTGGTCCACAAAACTTAGCTGTTTTATTAGAGGGTGAATTTACTTCTGTTTATGATCAACGTGTATTGCCTTTTAAAGTGAAAAATTTTAAGTCTAAAAGTTCACCTACAAAAATGGTGGTTATTTCTGATGGTGATGTTATAAAAAATGACGTTAGACAAAGAAGACCTTTAGAACTAGGTGTAGATTACAGAGGTTTTCTATATGGTAATAAAGAATTCTTACTTAATACCGTCAATTACCTTTTAGACGATACCGGACTTATAAACATTAGAGCCAAAGAAATTAGCGTTGCTTACCTTGATGAAGATAAAACAAAGGAAGAAAGCAGTACTTGGCAACTCCTAAACATTGCATTACCATTGGCACTACTTGCTGTTTTTGGTTTGGCTTTTAACTTCTTTAGAAAGAAGAAATACACCTAGAATTTGTTAATAAGTTTGTTTTACAAATCTATACGATTAAGATATATTTGTAGGATACGTTATAATTGATAAAATTTTAAATTATTAGCATGAAATTTATAGTTTCAAGTACATATTTACTCAAACAACTTCAGGTATTAGGAGGTGTTATTAATAACAGTAACACGTTACCTATTTTAGATAATTTCTTATTTGAATTAAGCCAATCGAAACTTACGATTTCGGCTAGTGATTTAGAAACAACAATGTCTTCTACAATCGATGTAGAGAGTGATTCTGAAGGTAGCATTGCTTTACCTGCGCGTTTATTATTAGACACGTTAAAAACGTTTCCTGAGCAACCATTGACGTTTGTTGTAGAAGAAAACAATACTGTAGAAATCAGTTCTAATCATGGTAAATATGCTTTAGCTTATGCTGATGGTGCTGAATTCCCAAATGCTGTTTCTGTAGAAGATGCAAGCAAAACAACCATAATGGGAGATATATTAGCTACAGCAATTAGCAAAACTATTTTTGCTGCAGGTAATGACGATTTAAGACCTGTAATGAGTGGTGTCTTTTTTCAGTTCTCTCAAGACAATTTAACCTTTGTAGCTACAGATGCTCATAAATTGGTGAAATATACTAGAGATGACGTCAGTGCAACAGAGTCTGCTGAATTTATAATGCCTAAAAAACCTTTAAATCTTTTAAAAGGAATTTTAGCAGGAAATGATGAAGATGTTTTAGTAGAGTATAACGAATCTAACGCTAAGTTTACTTTTGATAATTCGGTGTTAATTTGTCGATTAATAGATGGTAAATATCCAAACTACGAAGCTGTGATTCCTAAAGAGAATCCTAACAAACTAGTTATTGCAAGAACACAATTCTTAAATTCTGTTCGTCGTGTTAGTATTTTCTCTAACAAAACAACACATCAAATTCGTTTAAAAATTGCTGGTGCTGAGTTAAATATCTCTGCCGAAGATGTTGATTATAGCAACAAAGCAGAAGAACGATTAACATGCGACTACCAAGGCGACGATATGCAAATTGGTTTTAACTCTCGCTTCTTAACAGAAATGATTAATAACTTAAGCTCTGATGATGTTCAGTTAGAAATGAGCTTACCAAACAGAGCTGGTATTTTAACTCCGGTTGATGGGTTAGATGAAGGTGAGCATGTAACTATGCTAGTAATGCCTGTAATGCTAAATAACTAAGCTTATAATAATATTGCTATTTCTCAAATATTTACTTATTTAAAAGCTCACTGTAATAGTGAGCTTTTTTTTATTCAAAAAAAAGGTTCATCATAAACGGATGAACCTTAAAATTCTTGTTTTTAGAACGACTTATTCATCTCCCGGAGTTATATATAAAAAGCTTCCTACATATAGACCCGAAATTTCTGTACCATCATTTCTTGTGAAGGAAAACGACAAATTAATAGAATCTACTGTATAATCTATAACAGTAATACTGCCAGAAGCAACTTCTAAATCAAAGTTACTTCCACTTTTATAAAATTGACTGAAACCGTTTTCAAATTCAGAATTAATAACATCTCCATTAACAATAAATTCTACACTTGAAATCTCATCTAGACCGTAAGTTTCTCCTGGAGTAAGATCAAAATGATTAATCCTTGCTAAAAAATAATCTACATTATTAAGTGTCGTACCTTCAAATGAAGCTGATATTTCTGCCTCAGTACTGTTTGTTAAACTTAAAAAAACAGAATTAAATGACGGCTCTACGACTGCTGCTTTCATCTCAAAAGAAGATTCACCTACTTTAATGAATTTACTTTCTGAAGTATTGGAATCATCATCTGATGAACAAGAAGTTAATAAAATTATAAGCAGTGCAAATGTGATTGTTTTTAAATATTTCATAGTTTTTGTTTTGAATAGTTTCTTTTTAAAAAAAGCGCCCACAAAGTGAGCGCTAAATCAAGTTGAAGTAGCATCAACCTAGTCCTTAAGGAACTTCTGATTAATAGAATTGTTAGAGGTGTTGATTTGAATCATGTATACTCCTGAAGGTAATACAGATACATCAATACCATTTGTAGTTTCAATAGCTTGCTTTACAAGCTGACCGTTAATATTGTAAATAGATACACTTTCAATTTGCTCTGTAGACTTAATAAATAACCTATCACTTACAGGATTTGGGTATAGCTTTACTGAATTTGTAGTTAAAGAAATAGCATCAATTCCTAATGTAGAATTGTACTCGTAAGATCCTAAATCTATCGTAGTGTTAAAAAATCTTGTATTACCTGATAAATCTAAATCGCCAAATAAAGCCACATCGAAGTAAGTATTATCTCCTTGATCTATGATATAAGAAGAACTTGCTGTTGGTTTATAGTCACTATCTAAATTTAAGTTATCATTTACAGGATCTAAAGTCGTAACATTGGTTGCAGAAAATGTACCGTAAGTTCCAGCATTATTGGGTACAGCTGCGATGGTATTTGCTATAACAACATCATAATTAGTTTCAGCTCCGTTGGAAATATCTCTGGTTGCTGCTGCTCCATTAACTGTATTCTCCCAAAAGATAGAATTATAAACATTTAAATTAACACTTCCGTTTCCTGATGCCACAATTGAATTACCATGAGTACTATTATAGTCGTTATTAACAAACGTACTATTATTAATTACAACATCTAAAGTGTTTCCGTTATTCCAATCTGATCTGTAAATATCTAAGGCCGCAACATTAATATCGTTATCAGCCACTAAAACGTTAGCCCAACGTGTAAAAATATAGCCGTTTGTACTATCAGACTGCACATAAACCAATCCCCTATTAACAATGGTGTTATTAATAAACTTGGTGTTTTCAATAAGTAAGCCTCCGTTTAATGTTCTCATTTTAAGTAAATAACCATTAGAATAATTACTTCTGAATACCGAATTTTTAATTTTTAAGTTATTAATACTTGAACTATTAGGAATAAAGATTACGCCGTTTTCTTCAACACCTCCAGATGTAGATGTATCGTAAATGTTTTCAAACACAATACCATCAAAAGTGACATCATGAGCTCTAACTTCAAATAAACGCTCTGCATTATCTGTTTTGTTAGAAGTGAAATCACCTTCAATATCATCACCATTAATATCTCCAGTAAAAATTGTTGCATTAGTAGTATGTATTAAAGCTAAATCTCTGTCTGCTAAAGTTGTCTCTGTTCCAGAAAAACCTCCAATAATATCAACTTCATTTGTATTAACAGTTAATGGCGTGTTTTTATCAACTAAAGTATAGGTTCCTTTTGCAACCCAAATAACATCGTTTAAACTAGTATTAGGTAAAGCATCTCCTAAATTTGTATAAGCATCAGCCCATGAGCTACCATCATTTGCTCCTGTTGCATTAGCATCTACGAAGTATACAGAAGGAATACAATTTACACTATAACTTGCTTGACTATCTTTTGTCCAGCCTACTACATACTGACCACTGTTTGCTGGTGGCGAAAACCCGTTATCAACCTCAATACAGTATAAACTTGGGTTACTATAAGCTTTCATGTAATTGAAATTACTATTATTTCCGTTTGAAATTAACAAAGTTTCTAACTGACTATTATTGTAGCAGAAAATTTCGTTAATACTTGTATTTAAACGAATATCTAAACTTGTTAAGTTATTAGCAGCAACATGCAAACGTGTTAGGGATAAGTTGTTGCTAACATCTATAGTTGTTAAGCTGTTATTAGGCACGTCTAAACGTGTTAAATTAGTAAAAGCCTCAATACCTGTTAAGTCTGCAATACCAATACCATTCATAATTAACTCGGTTGTAGCTTGTGCCTCAGCCACTGTAATTTCAGAATCGTTATTTAAATTGATACTGCTATCGTTTACTAAAAAACTTTTAAAATTTGTATCAGGAATGTTTACAATTTGATTTAAGGCGGCACAATCGTCGCTATAAAATGCAGAATTACCTTTGGTCCACCCTTGACTATAAAGACCAGCTTCTGCAGGTGGTGTAATACCAGCATCTATTTGAATGCACGATAAACTATTACCATATGCTTTCATCCAATTAATGTTGACGTTGTTACCATTTGCAATATTTAACTGATTTAACACACCATTGTTATGACATTGAATATCTGTAATTAATGAATTTGCACTAATATCTAATGTTTCAATTTGATTAGCAGCACAGTGTAAACGCGTTAATGCAAGGTTATTACTTACATCTAAAGACGTTAAATTATTGCTGTAACAATCTAAACGTGTAATATTTACAAAGGCTTCAATACCTGTTAAATCTGAAATTGACAACCCATTAATTAATAATTCACCAGTGAAAGCCTGAGCTTCTGCGACAGAAATTTCATTATCGCTATTGGTATTAATTGATGCATTTCCTACGAGATACGCCTTAAAATTAGCATCTGGTATATTTACATTTTGAGCAAAAATTGCAGACACACCCAAACATAAATAGGTTGTAAATAAGAGTAATGTTTTTTTCATTGTAGTTGAGATTTATTTTTATTTTCAACTACAAAACAACTACTACATATTAGGTTTTCAATTTGCTTTTTTCTGAATAGCTCTAATTTCTTTCTAAATGAAAATTACATAAAAGTTTCCTTAATCACTTCTAAAAACTGATCGCGTTTCGATTTTGAAATTGGAATGCGTTTTTGATTGTTCATTAATAAATAATCGCCATCATCCTTAACTAATTCATCAACATATTTTAAGTTGATTAAATACGAACGATGACATTTAAAAAACATCGCGTTACGTTCTAATTGCTCAACAAAATGCTTTAATGGCTTGCAAATGGTTTTTTGTTTACCATCCATAAGTTGTACGTTGGTATACATACCATCGGCTTCAAAATATACGATATCATTATGCGATGCGAACATGATGCCTTTTGGGATTTCTAAAGCAATTTTATCCATTGAGAGTTGCTTTAACGAGTCTCGTAACTTGTTAAGCTGGTCGTTTAAATTGTTGGTTTTTATCGCTTCTTCAGCTTTTGTTACAGCTTCTTTTAACTCGGTTGTATCAACTGGTTTTAATAGGTAATCTACAGCAGATAATTTGAAAGCTTCAATCGCATATTGGTTGTACGCCGTTACGAAAATGATTTTAAAATCAATCTGATTTGGAAAGTATTCTAAAATGTCTAATCCTGACTGATTTGGCATTTCAATATCTAAAAAAACAACATCTGGTTTACTGGTTTTAATCAAATCTACACCAGATGCCAAATCTTGCGCTTCTTCAATGCTTGTGATGCTTGCGCAATGTTCGGTAAGCAAGTTTGATAGTAAATGTCTGGCGCGTTTTTCGTCGTCTATAATTATCGCTTTCATATCTTAATGTATTGGCATGGTGATGACCACTTTTGTACCTGCAGCTACGTTGTTTTCGTCATACAAATCGATGGTAGTTATGGTTATATCACGTTTTAATTTGTTTTTATATAGATGCACACGTTCCTCGTTAGCTTTAGTAGCAAACGGTTTGTGCTGTTGGTTTGGTCGTTTTAATTTTTCGGATTGTGCGCGACCAATTCCGTTATCTTCAACCGTAATTTCTAATTTATTTTGCTGAATAATTTTCGCTTCAATATGTAGTTTTCGGTCGTTTAATTTGTGTAGTAATCCGTGTTTTAAAGCATTTTCAACGTACGGTTGAATGAATAATGACGGTACTTTTATCTGTTTTGTTTTCAATTGATTATCAACCGAAATAGTATATTCCAATTCATCTTCAAAACGCACTTTTTCTAATTCTAAATACAGTTTTAAAGCGTTTAGTTCTTCTTCTAAAGTAATTTCGTTTTGCTGACTGTAATCTAAATACATGCGGATTAATCGGCTAAACTTCACTAAATACGAGCTTGCCAATTCCTTTTCGTTAGAAATGATATAATCTTGAATAGAATTTAAAGCATTAAAAATGAAATGCGGATTCATTTGCGAACGCAGATTTTCTAACCTTAAATTCGTTATTTTTTTATCGATTAAAATTTTATCAACTTCAGCAATGCGTTGTGCTTCTTTTTGTTGTAATCGCCATCTAAAATATAGCCAGATCAATCCAAAAACAGTTAATAAAACCAATGCGTAAAACCAATAGGTTTCCCAAAATGGTTTAGCAATAACAAAGGTTATTGGTACTGCAAAAACAGGATTTTTAGCACTAATATTTTGCGCTTTTAACTCGAAAGTATATGTGCCGCTTGATAAACTATTAAAGTTAACAAAGTGCGTATTTAAAGGTATGTTTTGCCAACTAGAATCTATTTCTTGTACACGATATTGGTAATTGACATGCTGGTTAGATTGAAATCCGTTAGAATTGAATTTTAAACCTATTTTATTTAAATGATGAGGCAATTTATAACTTCTTGTTACCAAAGTATCTCGATCGTTAATCGATACCGCTTCTACCCTTACCTTTGCCGTTTTAAAACTCTTAAACAAACCGTTTTGTTTTGGCAAAGTGTAAAAACCATTAGGTAAAACGACGACCAACTGATTTTGTAACACCAAAAGGCTATTTACTGCAGTATTCAAGCCATCTTGAGCGCTTAACGATTTAAGCTCATTAGTTTTGGTGTGATATTGAAATAAGCCCGAATCGGTTCCTATCCACAGTAACCAACCATCGGACAAAATGGTGTTGATTTGAAGATTTTCAGGAAGTTTAATTCCAGAAGGTTGTAATGTGTTTTGCTCGTATTTTAGTAAACCGTTATGCTGCGTTGCTAACCAAATGGTTCCGTTAGTATTTGCGATGGCATTTACTAATAAACTGGCTGAATTGTATTGAATTTCTTCAGAAGAAAAGGTATTACAATTGTATTTGTAAAGTCCGTCGATATAAGACACAAACAACGCGTTACCCGAAACAACAGAAGCCTTTACACGACTTTCCTTCAGGATTTGTTTTTCAGAATTATTAAACGCTTTTTTATACACAATAGCTTGACGGTAATTACCATAAAACAAGGTGCTGTCATTAATTTTTGAAAATGTTTTTGCAACAGAAAATCGGTTTTTAACATCGGTAATTTTATCGGTTTTTAAATCGATTACAAAAGATTCTGAAGCATTTATACTAACAATTAATTGCTCTTTTTCAGCATCAAAATATAATTTACCAATTATCTTTTTACCTGGTAATTGTAGCGTTTTTAAAAGTTGATTTTGGTTATAGAAGAGTAATTTTCCGTCATTGGTTCCTAATACAAAATGATTATTTTGTAACGCTAAAGAAGCTGTAATTTTAGATTCAATAGTTGATAATTCTACACGACGAATATTTAAATTAGGTGATACAAACACTCCATTATCTAGCGTAATAAACCAATAATTGTTGTTAAAATCTATTTGAACATCGGTAACAGATTCGGTACTAAAAAGTTGTTCTTTAAACATAAACAACTCATTTTCAAATTCATAAACAAAAATTCCAGAACTAGTTAAAAACCAATATTCGTTATCAAAATTTAAAATATTGTAGATGGTTTCGTTTTGTAATCGAAACGGTATTGCTACTTTTTTTGATGTATTTTCTGCTTTGTCAATGACATAAAGCACATTTCCTTTTGCATTATTGTGAATCAAAAATACATCGTTTTTAAAAGCAAATAGTTTTGGCGATTGTATACGATTGGCACTTGTTATTTCAAGTATTTTGGTGCTTTTTTTCTTACCGAATTTATATAATCGGTGACGCTTTAATTCGCCTTCAAAATTAATAATAAACGTGTAATTACTATCGTGGTCTCTAACATTGGTAATACACATACCTTTGAAGACTTCGGTAACTTGTTTGGTGGTTTTATTTATGTCGAAAATCCCAATTACGGTAAATAACCTAATGCTGTTTTCTAAAATTTCAAATTGTGCTAATTGCCCATTTACTAATTGGCTTGCGTCGTAGAATAGCTGTAAACGATTATTTTCAACATAAAATAACTGTCCATAAATATTGTTGCACCAAAGGCGATCTTTTGTATCAAATTTTAACTGAAAAAGTGAGTTAGATTTTTGCTCAGGATGTGTAAACTGCTTATAAGTTTTTCCGTCGTAGCGATATAATCCTTTGTTTGCAGCTAACCAAATGTAGTTTTGGTTATCTTCTGCAATATCATAAAATTCTACATCTGGAAGGTTAGAAACTGTAGACATATGCACAAAAACAGGGTTTTGCGCTTGCAACAAAAGTCCAAAACAGAAAAAGATTATATATTTAAAATACCAATACATGCTTACCAAGAAACAAACTTAAGATTAAAGCACATAATCTCTAATGTATTTTTCTGTAAGTGCTATTTTTTTTTCTAAATAAACAAAAACGCCCACATTTCTGTGAGCGTTCTTCTACTATCTCTTTGATTCTGAATTATTTCAGAAATGCTAACTAACTAATAAAACTAAGAGATAATGGATAGCTAGGTAATTCTCCATTACTAGCTTTTATTGCATTTATGATTGGCATTACAAATGATAAAACACATACTAACATAAGAGGTAAAAGTCCTATAAAAAATACAGGAATTAAAATAATACTTAAGAAAAAGTAGATTATCATACTCAATTGAAAGTTTATTATAGCCTTACCATGATCATCCATGCCATCTACCCTATCTTTCTGTGTTGCCCAAATAATTAGTGGAACTATTAATCCACCAAAGCCTGTAATATATGTAAGCATTTGAGATAAATGCGTAATAACCAATAATTGATTGTCTGAACGTTTGAGTGTATGATAATTCGATTCCATAATATTAATTTATTTACACTAATGTGACGCAAACTTTATCAATATGTTACAGACTTTAACTAATTTTTTACACCTAGCTTTTCCAAAATCGTATCCATTAAGCACCATTTGGTTAAAGATGACTGTAATAAATTAGCGCCTACAAAAGCGGTAAACCATAGCCAATTTTGATTGACGTATATAGCTAATAACAAACTGATTAAAATAAATGTTCCTGCTATACCTCTAACTATTCTATTTTTCATAATTAATTTTTAAATATATTTTTCAATAGGTAATACAACTCCTCTGATAGGATTATTAGTTTCAATTTTTGAATTAAATTCTGCAATAAGATGAAATAAACGCTCTATCTGCTCTTCTTCGGTAAATGAGAAAAACATATGAGACTCGCTCCCTCCCTTAACACTAGGAAACCAACTCGATGTTGCCAACAAGTTTGGAATGTTTTTATAGCCATCTATATCTGACGTACTAAAACTATCTATATTGGCACTTTTGAATAATTTCAAAACTTCATTTTGAAACTCTTCTACTGCTGTTACAATAACTAATTTCATATTATTTATATTTTCCGTCAGTTCGAGTGATTTCAACTTGTTGAAATTGTATCGAGAACTTATTCAACTTCTCCATATAATTGATCATTCTTCGCAATCACTCGAAGTGACTTTTTTTATTCGTGATTTTTACGTTCTATCATATAATACACTAAAGGCACAACTAATAAGGTTAATACAGTCGAAACGATAGTTCCTCCCATTAACGAAATAGCTAATCCTTGAAAAATTGGGTCAAACAAGATGACGAATGCACCTATGACTACTGTTCCAGCAGTTAATAAAATTGGTGTTGTACGCACTGCTCCTGCTTCTATTGCAGCTTGTTTTAATGGCACGCCTTCTTCTAATCTTAAATTGATAAAATCGATGAGTAATACCGAATTACGAACCATAATTCCCGCCAAAGCAATCATACCAATAAATGATGTTGCTGTAAAAAATGCGCCCATTAACCAGTGACCTAGAATAATTCCAATCATAGATAATGGTATGGCAACCATCATCACTATTGGTGCTTTAAAGTTTTGGAACCAACCTACAATTAAGATGTAGATTAAAGCAATTGCTCCTAAAAAGGCTATTCCTAAATCTCTAAATACTTCCAAGGTAATTTGCCATTCTCCATCCCATTTTACGGTGTAATCATCTTCAAATTCTGGCTGTCCTAAATACATTTCGTTAATCTCGTAACCTTGTGGTAATGGAATTGCTTTTAGCTTCTCTTCCATTCCTAAAATAACATACGCTGGACTTTCTAATTTACCAGCCATATCAGCTAACACATAAACCACACGCTTTTGATTTTTACGGTAAATGCTTTTCGCACTTGTAGTTTCAGTAATATCAACCAAGTCTACAATCGGAACTAAGTTACCTTGTTGCGATTTCACTTTTAGCTGTGAAATATCTTGAATAGTTGACTTTTCCTTTTCATCTAAAGCCAATACTAAACCGATTTGATTTACAGCATCTTCGTCATATAAAACGGTTAACGGTCTGTTTGATAATGCCATATTCATCGTGTATGCAATTTGCTTTGGTGCTACACCGTAAAGCATTGCTTTTTCTTTGTCTATAGTGAATTGAAATTCTTTTTGATCTGCTTCTACCATCCAATCCACATCAACAACATCTTCTGTGTTATTTAAAATGTTTTGAACTTCGTTAGCAATCTCCATTTGCTTATCATAATCAGGACCGTAAATTTCAGCCACTAAAGTTGATAATACTGGTGGACCTGGTGGTACTTCAACAACCTTAACATTCGCATTATATTTTGAAGCTATCTTTTGAATTTCGGGACGTAATAATTTTGCAATATCGTGAGATTGCGTACTTCGCTCTCCTTTATCAATTAAATTCACTTGTATATCTGCCATATTGCTTCCACCGCGTAAATCATAATGACGTACTAAACCATTAAAAGTAATTGGCGCCGAAGTCCCAATATAATTTTGATAGTTAACCACTTCTGGTCGCGTTGATAGGTATTGCGAAATTTCTTGAGCAACAACTGCTGTTCGCTCTAAGGTTGTCCCTTCTGGCATATCAATCACTACCTGAAATTCGTTTTTGTTATCAAACGGTAACATTTTTACAACTACCGAATTGGTAAAAAACATCACCATTGTTCCCATTAGCAAGATGAAAGTCAATCCTAAAAACAACCAACGTTTTGAAGAACTTTCAATTAACGGACGTTCAAATTTTTCGTAGAATTTGTAAATTTTAGTGTCTTCTAATGGCTTCTTAGGCTTTTCTGCTACGCCTTTCTTGTCTTTTTCACGCAAGAAAATATAACCTAAATATGGTGTAATAGTTAAGGCAACAAATAATGATAATATCATCGCAATAGACGCTCCGATTGGCATTGGCGCCATATATGGTCCCATTAATCCAGACACAAACGCCATAGGCAATACCGAAGCAATTACAGTGAATGTTGCCAAAATAGTTGGATTACCTACTTCGTTAATGGCATATAAAGCTGCTTGTTTAAATGGTAAGCGTTTCATTTTAAAATGCCTATGCATATTTTCGGCAATGATAATGGAATCATCTACCACAATACCAGTTACAAATACTAACGCAAACAAGGTAATTCGGTTAAGTGTATAATCCAACATATAGTAGCTTAACAGCGTTAATGCGAATGTAATTGGCACCGATAAAAACACGACCAATCCACCACGCCAACCCATTGCCAACATCACAACAAATGTTACTGCGATGATAGAACCAATAAGATGCAATAGTAATTCTGACACTTTATGAGACGCTGTTTCACCATAGTTTCTAGTAATTTCTACGTGAACATCATCAGGTATTAAAGTTTTACGTAAATGCTCTACTTTATCAATAATGACATCTGCAATTTTCATCGCGTCTGCACCTTTACGTTTGGCTACAGAAATAGTTACAGCTGGATATTCTGATTTATAATCGCTCGCTTTTTCGCTAGCTTGACCAAAACCAAGACTAACGTAATTTTGTGGCACTTCTGGACCATCTATAATTTTCGCCACTTGCTTTAAATAAATTGGCTGATTTTTCTGAACACCAACGACTAAATTTTCAACATCGGTCATCGATTCTAAAAACTTACCAGTGTTTACAACAAATTCGGTATCATTTTTATCAAAAGTTCCGCTATTTAATTGAGCGTTGTTGGCTTTAATCATTTTAGAAACTGATAAAAAGTCTAAGCCTGCACTCGCTAATTTGTCTTTATCTAAAACGACACGTATTTGACGTTCTCTTCCACCTATTTTGTGCGTAATGGCTACGTCATTCACTTTTTTAATTTCGGCTTCTAATTCTTGAGCCATTTGCCCTAATTGGAAATCGTCATAATTCTCACTCCATAACGTCAATCCTAACATTGGCACATCATCAATAGCACGTGTTTTTACTAACGGAAACGTTACGCCTTCCGGCATTTGATCCATATGCTTATTGATTTCGTTGTATAATTTCACAAAAGAACGCTCAATATCTTCACCCACATAAAACTGAACGATGACCATTCCCTGCTCTTTCATAGATGTAGAATACACATATTCCACACCTTTTATATTCGAAATTAATTGCTCTAAAGGCTTGATCACTCTAGACTCGACCTCGGTTGGACTTGCGCCAGGATAACCAACAAAAATGTCTGCCATAGGCACATCTATTTGCGGCTCTTCTTCACGAGGAATTAGAAACGAGCTGTACACACCAATGACCATAAAAACAATCATTAAAAGCACTGTAAGCTTGGATGTCATAAAGACTTTGGCAATTTTTCCTGCTAAACCTTCTTTCATTTTTTCTTGAATTTCTTGTTAATGCTTACCGCGATTGCTTATTGAATATTGATTTTTGCTCCGTTATACAACTTTCCTTCAGCTGAAACGATATAACTTTCATTGGCATTTAAACCAGATAATACTTCCACTTCATTTCCAAATGCTCTACCTAAACGCAGCCAACGCAAAATGGCTGTATTACTTTGGCTTACCGTATAAACTCCACTTAATTGACCGTTGTTTACAATAGCTGCTTTTGGTATTAAAACCGTTGAAGTTTCAGCTTTTCTCTCTACAGGAAATTGTACCGTTGTGAACATACCTGATAGAATTTTTGCATCGGTTTTATCTAATGCTATTTTCACTAAATATTGTCCGCCTGTTTGTGCTGCAGATGTACTTACTTCGGTTACTTTTCCAGAAATAGTTTGGTTAATAGATTTTACATTTACACTTACTTTTGAATCTTTTTTTATTTCTGAAATTTCGGTTTCTGGAACCATTGCAACCACTTCAAAATCGCCTGGTGCTTCTATTGAAATTAAAGGCAGACCTGGATTTGCCATGTCTCCTTTTTTTACATTTTTGCTTGTAACAACTCCGCTAAAAGGTGCTGTAATATTGGTATAAGCAAATTGTGCATTAATTTCGTTTTTCATTTGTTTTGCAGCTTCAAGACCTGCTTTTGCCATCTCGTAATTGGCTGTCATATCATCCATTTCTTTTTGAGAGGCACTGTTTTGAGCAAATAGCGACTTAAAACGCTCGTAATCTTTTTTAGCGTTATTAAAAGCTGCTGTAGCTTTTGTAATATTTGCATTTACCTGAGCCTTTTGCGCTAGTAAATCAGCATTATTAATTGCTACTAACAATTGTCCTTTGCTTACTTTATCGCCAACATTTACAGGTACGTTATTGACGTAACCCATCATTCTTGTACTTAAATTAGCACTGTTTTCGGCTTGAATTTTTCCGCTTACCGCTAAAAATGGACTGTCATTATTGTCGCTAACCTGTGCTACTTTTACTGGAATAGCTGGCGAGTTGTCTGCAACTGCTTTTTTGTCTTCGCTACCACAACTTAACAATCCTAGTAAAGTGATAACGGCAAATAATTTATGTATAGATAATGTCTTCATTTTAGTTTATGGTTAAAAAATTTAAATACGCTTTTGTGCTATTATATTCAAAAATGGTTTGGTAATATTCGAGTTCTTTTTGTGCAAATTGTGTTTCTGCAATAAGCAAATCTGTTGTTTTTTCTAAGCCTTCTTTAAATCGGTTTGTTCTAATTCTTAAAGCTTCTTTAGATTGCTCCATGGCTAATTTTGATAACTCTAGTTTACTTTCCATATCCTGAAGTAATCGCTTAGTTTTATTCAGTTCTAATTGACTTTTGGAAACATATTGCTGATACTCTAATTTTGATTTTTCTAGAGTAGCCTTAGATTTTTTGGCTTTTCCAAAACGTTTGGTACCTTGAAGGATGTTCCATTTTAATTCGGCACCAACCAAATAACCATCAGCACCAAACTGAAATAAACTATCGTCATACAATTGATAACTACCAAAGGCATTCAATGTTGGTAGAAATGTCATTTTATCTGACTTGTACATAGTTTCTCTTGAATTGGCTGCTAATTGCATCGCTTTTATGTCAGCGCGTTCTTCATTAAGACTTTTATCCGTTTCTAAAACGGTCGTTTCCAACTGCAGAGAGTCCTGAGGTTTTAAAACGACATCTGAAGTATCATTCATTAAAAATGATAAGTAGTTTGAAGCGTTTTTTACATTACTCCTTGCTGTTTGTAATTGATTCTTTACCTCTGTTACTCTCACTTCAACCAAAAGCACATCAGATCTTTGCAAATAGCCTTGGTCAAAACTGTTTTGTGCCAATTTTAAATTTGCCTCTGTTGCTTCTAACGCTTTTTCTAATACAGCCACAGCCTTATATGCCAATTGCAATTGCATATAGGCATTTTCGACTTCAAAATTCACATAATCCTTAACTCTGTCTGTTTGCAAAGCCATGGCTTCCATTTTATACTTCGCGGCTTTACGTTGGTAAAACCCATCCATATTAATTAAGGGTTGCTGAAACTCAAAAACCGTAGCATAATTTTGAATTTGACTAGGATTGTTTAACGCATCTGGATTAAAATCTGCTTGAGTTACAATCTCTTGATTTAGCTTAGATCCAAATGCCATTAATGGATTTGTTGTAGCTATTGCAGTATGAGACACACTAATGTTTGGTAAAAACACAGCATTGGTCTGTCTGTAATCTGCTTTGGCCTCATTAAAAGCTTCAACCGAAATCTTTATCTGTTGATTTGCCTCTGAAACCCTATTTAATACTTCTTCTTTAGAAATAGGTTGTATTTCCTGAGCATTATAACTAGATATAAAACCTATACAAATGAAAGTGATTAGATATTTTAGTTTATACATGTTGCATTTTAATTTATTTCAAAATTAAGGCGAGCTTTAGTTTTACTTAGTAACAAAGGTTACTAAAGCAAGAAGCACCTTTAAAAAAAGATGCTTCTTAACACTAACCAAAAAAACTAGTTAACCAAACTAGTCGACCTTTCGCGTTCCACCATGTCCTCCTGCAACAACAATCATTATTTTAATACTCAAATAAATGAATTTAAAAAACTGTAAAATAGGATTCATCATTTTAAAACGCTGATATTTTGAAATTCTTTGTGTCATAATTTTTAATTTTTTATTCAGGAATCAACCACCAAAATGGACGCATTTTTGCTTTGTATATAAAGGCATAATGCAATGCCAATTTTAGCCAATGACCTGCCAAGCCAATCTCTCCAAAGGTTTTCCCTAATTGTCGCCCTTGTGTTTTTGGATATTTCTTATAATCTGGCACAATCGGATACGTTGTAATACTTACTCCACTACCTTGTGTCATTCCATAACCTGCAGAAGCGATACAAGCTGCTCCCATGTTTCCTAAACTACCTTTGTGGTGCAGTGACTCTTTACCAGATTTTATACTATCAATAATATTATCTGCCACTAATTTTGCAGTAATACCAGATGGCATACCTGTACGAGGTGGCGACGGAGAAATGGCTGTACCATTTTTACTCTGTCTTGGTTGGGATATAGCATGTGGAGGTGCAAATGCTATACCTGGTGCAAAAATGTTTTTATAGTTTGGATTTTGATAGGTTTCTGGCCAATCTTGTACAGTCCATTCTTCATATGGTTTTGAAGAATAATCAGCATCCACAATCATAAAGCCTTTAAACAACTTTTCTGTAATGTCATTATTATTTTTATCATAAGCTTTAAAACCATGACCTGAAAATGCAGGAATTAACATTGCAAAATCATAGGTTTCGTTTTTAAACTCACCGTCAAGATTTTCGTAATGCGCAATTCCATCTTCAATTTTATTAACACCTGCTCCTAAAATCCATTTTATGCCTCGATCCTCAAAAATCATTTCTACCATTTCACTAGACTTCATGGTCATGCCATGATAACTCATTAGCATACCATCCATACCAAAGTCTCCTAAATGATATTCATTAGATATCCACGTAATTTCAGCATTATCTCTTACATCATGACGTCTTAGTTCTTGCTCTACATTGAGAATGTATTCAAAAGCAGCGCCTTGACATGTTGCTTTTCCGTGTCCAGTACCGATAAGAATTTTAGCTTTTTCTCCTGATTTTAGTTTTTGAATTACTGCGTTTAAACCTTCCCATGCATGCTCTGCATGACCATAAGTACAAACAGAATACACTTTATTTTCTCCTGGAATTAATCCTTCGGTCGCTTCAAAATTTAGTTTAGGACCAGTAGCATTTATTAAATAATCATAGGTTATTTTCTCAGTTGTTCCTTTTTTATCACCAAATACATACTCCGACAGTACATAAGGTTTTGACTCCTTTGCATCTCCTTCCGGATGAAAAGTAATTGCTTTAGCCTGTTTATATGTAATTCCTTTTTTCTTGTATAAAGGTGCCAAAGGAAAAAGTACTTGTTTAGATTTCATTCTACCAATACCAACCCAAATATTAGATGGTATCCATTGATAATTACTGTTAGGCGATACTACAACAACTTCGTGCTCCTTTGATAGCTTTCGTCTTAAGTGAGACGCTGCTACATGCCCTGAAATTCCGGCTCCTAAAACAACTATTTTTGACATGATATTTTTCTATATGAATCAAAGTTAAAGCCAATTCAACTTCTAGATGGTTACAATTGTTACATAAAAAAAGCACCTTAATAGGTGCTCTTTTCATAAAAACAGTTATTGCTCATACCTTAATAACTGGTATCGTCTAGTTTCACTTTACCATGAAATGTTTTATATAAAAATAAAAAGTATCCTGCCAAAAGTGGAGCGCCTATTAGTACAATGGTTAACATAATGCCTAAAGATTTCTGAGAAGAAGCTGCATTATAAATAGTAACACTATACTCTGGACTAATTGTAGAAGGTAACAATACTGGATATAACTGAAATGCTACCAGCATTAATAAAAATGCCATAATCAATGATGAAAATATCAAAGCATGCGAATACTTCTTCTTAGAGACCAACCTTGGCACATTTGCTACTGCTAAAAACGCCAAAATGGGCAAAACAAAAAATACAGGTTGCTCTTTAAATTTATCGGTTACGCCATGTAGAAATGTTAGCGTGTATAAAGATGTAATGGCAAAACTTATAATAAAGAATATCATACCTTTTTTAAGTAAAAAGGACAATCTGTCATGTAGTCTACCTTCAGTTTTTAATAGTAGAAAAATAGCACCTTGTGTCATAAAAATAGATAAGGTGGTAAATCCTACCATCAAGGCATAAGGATTTAAAAACGAAAAGAAAATACCTCCTTTATATTCAAAATTTTCATGAAGCTCAAAGCCTTGTAACACATTACCCAAAACAACACCAAGAAGAAATCCGATTAAGGTATTGGATACAAAATAGATAATATCCCAAGTTTTTCGCCACCATTTCATTTCTTCTGCACTTCTAAATTTTATGGCAGCAGAGCGCAACACCAATAGCATTAAAAACAGCATGAATGGAATATACATTGCTGATAACATAGTGGCATACATTACTGGAAATCCTGCAAATAATGCACCTCCACCTATAATTAACCACACTTGGTTAGCATCCCAAAGCGGACCAATGGCATTAATAGCAATACGCCTACTTAAGTCTTTTCTTAAAAATAAATGCCATGCACCAGCACCATAATCAAAACCTTCTAAAATAGCATAACCCGAAAATAACAAGCCTACAACTAAATACCATAATGTTGGATAATCTATACCTAAAAATGTTTCCATAGTACTGCTATTAAGTGTATTTTAAAAATTCATCTGGGTTTTCAGCTTCATTATATGGTCCGTGTTTTATCTTTTTATTTAAAGAATAAAGAAACAGTAAAAATAATATTGCATATACCACTAAAAACAAGATTAAAGAGAATAAAATTTGATTTGCAGAGACTTCTTGAGAAAAAGCTTCACTTGTTTTTAAGTGACCATAAACTACCCAAGGTTGTCTACCCATTTCGGCAGCAAACCAACCAACTTGATTTGCTATTTGAGGTAATAACACCGAAAATGCAAATATTTTAAGTAACCATTTTTTATCGAACAACTTTCCACGCCACCATAAATAAGAAGCGTAAAGGGTTAATCCTATTAAAAACATACCAATAGAAATCATGATATGATAAAACTGAAATACTGCATTAACTTGTGTTGGAATTTCATCTTTTGGAAATGCATTTAAACCTTGTATTGGCTCTTCAAAATCTTGATGTACCAAAAACGATAAACCACCAGGAATACCTAATCCGGTAACTTTTTGTGATTCGTCATCTACCCAACCAAATAAATACAAATCAGCTGCTGAAGATTTATCATAATGCCCTTCCATAGCTGCTAATTTTGCAGGTTGATTAACAGCTACACCATCTGCAGAACTATGTCCTGAAACTAATTGTGTTAGTGATATAATTGTTGCCACCAACAATGAGATTTTAAAGGCTTTTTTAGAGATTTCTACATATCGTCCTTTCAATAAATAATACGCATGTACACTCAATACCATAAAAGCACCAGCTAAAAATGCGCCTTGCCATACATGAATAATTCTATCTACACTCGAAGGATTAAAGACCATAGCCCAAAAATCGGTGACTTCTGCCCTAGCAGTTAATCCTTCACCAACAATATGATATCCAGCTGGTGTTTGTTGCCAGCTGTTAGCTACCACAATCCAAACCGCAGAGAACATAGATCCCAGAAATACACCTATAGTTGAAATGAAATGTACTTTTGGTGACACACGATTCCAACCGAAAATTAAAATCCCTAGAAAGGTACTTTCAAGACCGAAAGCAAATAAACCTTCTGCAGCTAAAGCACTACCAAAAATATCTCCTACATATTTGGAATATACAGACCAGTTAGTACCAAATTCAAACTCCATGATGATTCCGGTTGCAACACCAATACCAAAGGTTATGGCGAATATTTTCAACCAAAAACGTGTTAAAATTTCATACTGTTTTTTACCTGTTTTTAGGTATAAGCCTTCAAAAATCACCATGATTAAACCTATACCAATACTTAAAGGTGGATAGATATAATGAAAAGCTACTGTGAAGGCAAATTGGATTCTGGCAAGGATTTCGGTATCCATAATTGTGAATTTAAAACAAAAATACGATTGACTTTAGATGTAATCTGTAATAAATATTACATAATTGAAATTTTAACATTTTTCGGAAATAGTGCTATTTAAAATTGGATACTGCTTCACTTAAATCGTATACTTTAATATTTTTCTTTAAGTTAGAAACTATACTACTTCCGGCAGCACTTCGGTATCCTCCTGCACAATGCACCACAATAGGCTTATCTGTAGGAATATCCTCTTCAGAATCTCTTAATTCATTTAGTGGGATAGAAATGGCACTATCGAAGATTTTACCCTCTTCTACTTCACTTTTATTTCTAATGTCTATTATGGTATAATGGTCTGGATGACTTTTAAAATCCTCTAAGTCAATTTTATCTGTAGATTCAAAATTTGAATCACCCAAAGTTATTAAACCTAGAAGTTGTTTTTCGTAACCAATTTTTGCAATTCGGTGTAGAATTCCGTCTTTGTCTTCTACTGAATTTAAAACTACGTAGAATTGTTCTTCAGGTTGTACTATAGAACCTAACCAAGTTTCTAGTTTATCATTTTCGGTTTCGGCTATAACATTTATACTTCCTGCAATGTGATTCTTTTTAAAATCGTCTTGATTTCTCACATCAATAATCAAAGAATCACTATCAAAATCTTCTACTCTAAAATGGAAATATGGTTGTGCGATATTAGCTTCATAATTATCTGCTCCAGTTTTATTAATGTCTACATTAAATCCAAAGTACGAAGGAATAAATGGTTGATCTTTTAAAATATGATCTACGAATTCATCCTCAGTTAAATTTTTGAATGCCCAATTTTCTTGTCGCTCTCTACCTAATGTACTTGAAGCATCAGTACTCATATTCTTTCCACATAATGAACCTGCACCATGAGCAGGATAGACTATGGTATTATCTGGCAAATGGTTGAATTTTGTTTGCATGGTCTGATACATGCTTTTGGCTAACTCTTCTCGCTTAGCTTTCATATTCCCAGCTTTTTCGCGCAAATCTGGTCTACCTACATCACCAATAAATAAGGTATCTCCAGAAAACATTGCATAATCATCATTGTTCTGAGCGATAATTGTAATGCTATCTGGTGAATGTCCTGGTGTATTAATGGCGGAAAACACAGTTGTTCCTAAATTATATGTATCTCCATCATCAAAAGTTTTGTGAGGATAATTAGCACCAACCAATTTACTAACAAAAATATCTGCTCCTGTTTCCTTATGAATTTGCAAATGGCTACTTACAAAGTCTGCGTGTGGATGCGTTTCGAAAACCGCTACGATTTTAGCATTATGCTGTTCTGCTAATTTATAATATGGTTTTGGATCGCGAGATGGATCTACCAAGGCCATCATATTATCGCTAATTATAGCGTAAGAATAGTGTGCTAAAGGTTTATCGTTGTATTGAATTATTTTCATTTTATTTTCTTTTTATAGTTACTTTTTAAAATAAAAAAAACGGCCTTAACTGCTAGAAAAGACCGATTTTTTTAAGAGTATTTTATAAGTTTTTCTTAGCCAAATACCAATCTACTTTTTCTAATGTGTCATCATTAATTCTTTCATTTAACTCATCTAAAGTTTTTGGTGGTCCAACGATAACTTTATCACCTTTTTTCCAATCTAAAGGCATTGCAACTTTATGTTTATCTGAAGTTTGAAGTGCTTCTAAAGCTCTTAAAATTTCATCCATATTACGACCTACATTTAATGGATAGTACATTATAAGACGTATTTTTTTACTTGGATCTATAAAGAACACAGCACGTACAGCAGCCGTTTCACTTTCGTTAGGTTGAAGCATTCCGTATAACTTAGATACTTTCATGTCTAAATCGGCAATAATTGGAAAATCAAAGTAAACACCTGTATTTTCTCTTACGTTTTGTACCCAACCTAAATGTGCATGTATACTATCTATACTTAGACCCATAAGTTCAGTATTAAGCGCATCAAACTCTGCTTTTCGAGTTGCAAAACCACTCATTTCTGTTGTACAAACTGGCGTAAAATCTGCTGGATGCGAGAACATTACTACCCACTTGTCTTTTGCAAAATCTGAAAATTTAATTTTTCCTTTTGTTGTTACTGCTTCAAAATCTGGTGCTTGATCGCCAATTCTTGGCATTGCATAAACTTTTTCTATTGTTTCTTCACTCATGATAAATTGTTATTTAAATAATTTATTCAAAATTAAAAAACAATAGTTTAAAGCTATGTAACGAATGTTACGTTGAGGGCACATCATAATGAAGACCTTTATCAGGTTGTATTAAAAAATTTATGACAAAAGTCAGTAGGTTTATTTTACAATACGTATACTTTTGCAATGCATGAAAATAGGTACTTACTTTCTTTCTATACTTCTTGCAGCTCTTATACTATCTAATAGTTTAAGAGTGTCTATTACCTATGCTTACTATAAGCTTGATCCTGTTGGGTTTATAGAAGCGCTCTGTGAAAACAAAGACAAACCAGAATTACAATGTAACGGTAAATGTCACCTTAAAAAGGTAGCAGAATCGCAAGATAGTAATGAGAAAACACCGGAAAGTATTGTAGATTTTAAAGAACTTATTTTAGTTTCTTATCCAAAAGAAGATATTAAGCAGATTACTGAGTTTGTTCTTAAAAAACAATCACCAAATTGTTATAATAATTTATATTCTTTTTTGAATACTGAAGATTGGTTTCATCCTCCACGAGTATAGTTTTCTTTTTTAAACGTAGATAATATCTACCCTTATTTTTTTAAAAATTATAATTATACTATAAATGAAAACATTGTATAGTGCACTGTTATGTGTACTACTTACTGCTGTGTCTTATGCTCAAAAAGAAACAGAGAAAGACACCTTAAATAAAAAAACAACAAAACTAAATGAGGTTATAGTTACAGGAAATAAAAATACCGATCCTGTACTAACAATAGTCTCCAACAAATATGTAGAGAATATTGTACAGCCTAAAAACGTAGCAGATTTATTCAATAATATTATTGGATTTTCTTCTATAAAACGAGGCAATTATGCCATTGATCCATCATTTAGAGCGTCTCAATACGAACAGCTTAATATTCAATATGATGGTGGAACCAAAGCGATGCATGCGTGTCCAAACCGAATGGATCCGATTACAACGCATATTATTCCTGAAGAGATTTCGAAAATTGAAATCATAAAAGGCCCTTATACTGTTAGGTACGGAGCTACGTTTGGCGGAGTCATTAACATGGTGACCCAAAAACCAAATTATTTAGATTATGGATTACATGGCAAAATCTCTGGAGGCTATGAAAGCAATGGTAATTCTTTTGTAAATATGGCTCAACTACAATACATACAAGAAAAGTATGACATTGTAGCGAATGCTGGATACAGAGATTTTGGCAATTATGAAGATGGTGATGGTACTGAAATTCCATCGTCTTTTAGAAGTACAGATTATGGTATAAAAGTTGGTTATAACTTTTCTGATAACCAACGTTTGCAAGCACATTGGAGACAGTCTTTTGGTAGAGATGTTTTACATGCCGCCTTACCTATGGATACAGACTATGATAATAGTAGTATTATTTCATTAGACTATAAACTAGATAATATTGGAAAGGTTATTAAATCTGTAAATGCAAAGGCTTACTACAGCTATGTAGATCATTTAATGACAAACACAAACAGGCCATCTTTTAATATGATGGAGGCAGCATCTAATGTTGATGCTACAACAACAGGTGGTAAAGTAGAGTTACATTGGCAACCTGTAAAAAGTTTAAATATCTTTTCAGGTATCGATATGCTTAATGTTGCCAGAGATGGTAATAGAGAGCGTTTAGTGAAAGTAATGAATGGAAACCCTTTGCCACAGCCTATGTTATTCACCGACAAAGTTTGGCAAGATTCATACATCAATGACTTAGGTGTTTTTACTGAGGCTAAATACAGTGTTAGTCCAAGTACAATTCTAACAGCTGGTATTAGATATGACAACGTCGTTTCAGACATTAAAGATCCTGAAGCAGATTTTGAGGCTATGTATGATTTAGAGAAACGAACAGAGCATAACATAAGTGCAACTGTTTCTGTCAAGAAAATCGTTTCAGACAACTTTACGATAGAAGCAGCTTATGGTCGTGGTGTACGCTCTGCAAATATGATTGAGCGTTTTATAAATCACTTTACTGTTGGACAAGATCCGTATGAATATGTTGGTAATCCTAACTTAGACGCTGAAGTTAATAACCAATTTGAAATCGGATTTAAAGGTTATGAGTCTCTAAAAAATGGCTTAGATGCCTTTAAGTATGAGGCGTCATTTTACTATTCATTTTTTGAAAATTATATCGTTGCCGTTGTTGACGAAAACTTAGACCGTAAGTTTATGCCAATGGCACAGCCACAGCATGCCAAAGTGTTTAGAAATCTTGATGAAGCTTATAAAACTGGATTTGAAGTTAAAGCCGAATTAGATTTTCTTAATGATTATTTTGTAAAAGGTGAGTTTGCCTATGCATATGCAAAAAACAAAGATTTAAATGAGTCTTTACCACTTACACCTCCTTTTACAACACGATTTTCAGCAGGTATTAAAAAAGAGAAGTATTGGGCAAATTTACAATACAACTTAGTATCTCAACAAGATAATATTTCTGAAAGTTTTGATGAAACTACTACTGATGGCTATCAAACATTAGATGCGCGTATTGGTATTAATGCTTTTAAGAATTTTACCTTAGGAGTTGCCGTATTGAATATTTTTGATGAAACATACAATAATCATCTCAATTTTTCATTTACCAATCAGACTGATTTTGGTCGTGTGCCAATTACTGAACCTGGTCGTAATTTTTCAGCATTTTTACAATATAGATTTTAAACATAAAAATTACGTAAGCGGTATAGTTTTTGAATGAATTAATACAAAATTGAAAATCCATGATACGATTAGTGATACTTAGTCTTTTGGTGTGTTCTATAAGTTTTTCTCAAGAGGATAAAAAATATAGCAAAGTCGAATCTAAGTACTTTAATAATTTATATAGTATTAATGATTCTATCTACAGATCTGAACAGCCTAGTAAAAAAGGGTTTAAAGAGCTAGAAGAATCTGGTGCTAAAACCATATTAAATTTAAGACGCTTACGTAGCGACTCTACAAAGGCTAGAGAAACAGATTTAAAACTAAAGCATATACCCTTAGCCACTAAATATATTACAGAAAATCAAATTCTCGATGTATTAAAAGTGATCAAAGATGCTGAAAAACCATTGGTAATTCATTGTTGGCATGGCTCTGATAGGACTGGTGTTGTTGTAGCTGCTAACAGAATGGTTTTTGAAGGTTGGACAAAAGAAGAAGCAATAGAAGAATTTCAAGAAAAGAAATTTGGGTATCATAAGAAGCGATATCCGAATTTGCTTAGTCTACTTGAAAATCTAGATATTGAATTCTTAAAAAAGCAATTAGATCTTTAATTCTAAAATCTAATACAATAAAAAGAGGCTTGATTAAAAAATCAAGCCTCTTTCTTTAGCCCAAAATTCAAGAAGAATTTCAAAATATCGCACAGCTAAAAAACCATGCAATACATAAAGTTAAATTAGTTTAGTTAGTTTCGTTACTGTCGTTTTTCTTTTTTCCGCCAGACATAAAATTAATAAGGACGCCTACTAAAATTACACAGACTAAAGCAAACACAGCTATCATTATTACTCCGTTGCTGTGGTCATATATTAGTAAAGAGTTGTTCATTGGTTAATCTATTTATCGTTTACAAAAGCTAAAGTAGCTTCAAAATTTTACAATAAAGATGACTTTTGTCAGTAAATAAAAAAGCATCTTAAAATTTTTCAAGATGCTCAGTTGCTATTAAATCAAAATTAAAGGATTGACTAGACCTCTTTTCCTTTCATCATTTTATTCCAGTATAAATATGGTAATCCGTATTTTTTTAGCATCCATAATCTCCAGTGCTCTTTCTCACTGTTAAAGACAAGCATTTGCTTAAGTTTAGGATCTGGAATGAAGTTATTATCATAATCAAATTCGGCTAAAATCATTTTACCATAGCCTGTCACTAACGGACAGGATGAATAGCCGTTATAAGATTTATTTCCTTTTTTGTCGTAGGCAATTAACTGACGAATGTTATCAGAAACCACAGGCACTTGCTTGCGTATAGCTGCACCTGTTTTTGCTGTTGGTAATGCAGCAACATCACCTAAACCAAATATGTTTGGATATTTATTGTGCTGTAATGTATGTATATCTACATCTAACCAACCTGCATCATTAACCAACGATGATTCTTTTACAAATTTTGGTGCAGTTTGAGGTGGTGCTAAATGAAGCATATCAAAAGGCATTTCAATAATTTGCTCACCAGACATTACTTCTCTGAGCTCATTATCTTCATTAATCACACACTTATTTTCGCCAGTACCAACACCTTTAAAAGTTACTATTTGGTTTTCTCCATCAATTTTTATTGGTGCATAAAAGGGTTTAAAGTGAATACCATACTTACTAATCACCTGCATTAAACTCTCTCTAATTTCCTTAACGCCAAAAATTACAGAACCAGGCGTTGCAAAAACCACATTGCTCTTATTTTTAAGACCATTCTTTTTAAAATAGTCCGCTGCTAAATATGCTATTTTTTGTGGTGCTCCACCACATTTAATTGGTGTTGTGGGTTGTGTAAAAACCGCATTACCGCCTTTAAAATTTCTTAAAACTTCCCAAGTATGTTTTGGGTCCGTATAATTACTACACACTACACCTTTTCCTAAAGATTCTGTTAAACCTTCTATGAGTGATGTATCCATTACCAATCCAGGAGATACAATTAAATAATCGTAAGTAATATCACCGCTTTCTTTTGTAGACACTGAATTTCCTTCAGGATTAAAGCCTGTTGCATAATCTTTAATCCAATCCACACCATAAGGCATTACAGAAGACATTGGTCGTTTTGTTTTTTCAAAATCATAGGTTCCTCCACCTACAAGTGTCCATGCTGGTTGATAATAATGCCACTCGGCTGGCTCTATTAAACCAATATCCAAGGATTTATCTTTGGCTAATAAGTTGGCAGAAGTCATAATACCTCCAGTACCTCCACCAATTACTAAGATTTGATAGTGAGATTTCATAAAATGTAAAACAATTAGTTAGTGTTAGTTAGTTAAAAATCAATTCGTCTAAAATTAGATTCTTTTAAATGAATGAGTGTAACTTTTGTTACATAAGCACTAATTTATTGATAAAATATCAAAATTCAACTATATTTTTTATTAGACAACTAATAAATTAACTTATATAATGAAGAATTGACAAAACATGTTATAAATGAAAATAAATAGATGACCTTTAAACTGAAGAACAGAAAACAGAACTTTATCGTTTACTTAAAATCTAATCGTTACTGGTGATGAGATTTATTAAATCGTCTTTTTGAAGTAAACCAGATTGTCGCCAAACTTGCTCGCCATTTTTGAATAACATGAGAGTTGGTACACCACGCACTTGATATCTAGCAGCTAAGGCCTGATTTTTATCAACATCAATTTTTATAATAGAGACTCTACTACCAAGGTTATCCTTAACTTGTTTAAGGATAGGAGTCATCATTTTACAAGGTCCACACCACTCTGCAAAAAAATCGACTAAAACGAGTTTATCTTTATTTATTATGTCTGAAAACTTGCTCATACCTAAACTTTTAATTCTTTTTAAAAGATACATTCCAAATACCTCTTACATGGTTTTCTGAATAGCCTATAGCTTTATCTTCAGGATATAGTAAAGTTAGTGATTTTAAAATATCTGGCTTAATATTAGTTTCTGCTTTACCATGGCATTGTAGACACATTGAATTTGTTACAATCGGATAGTACACATGGACATCGTCTTCTGTTTCCTTTACAATTGGATTGACTTCCTTTTTCTCTGAAAGAAGGTTTTTAAAAGTTTCAATATAATCCAACTCTTCTTTATTGGCCTTATTTTTTTGATTTCGTGGTTTATCACTTATACGCTTAATGTTAGCATTATGAACTACAGCCATACTATCGGTCAATGGATACGCTCTAACATTACAAAATTCTAAGGCTTCTAATGCGCCTTTATTTTGAATTGTACCCATAAGGTTTTTACCCAAAACTGCTTTGGTGGTTAAAGCATACTTTAGACCTCTTTCGCCATAAGGTAAATCTCCATAACTGGTTTGTGCTTGTTGCTGATGTTTTCCTTTACCATGTCCCATGCCTTTGCCTCGACCATTTCCGTTGTGTTTTCCTTTTTCTTCATTAAAATGATCTTCGAACCATTCTGGTTGGTCGATGTCAAAATCAAACATGTAGTCAGCAATTTTTTCAATGGTCTCTTCTGGAAAAGCTTGTTTTGGCATTACTCCAAAGCGTCTAACAGCACCACGCATTTTGGCATCAGCCTCGTTTGGATTTTTTATCCAAGCTTGAATATCTTCAATAAATTGCTCTTTAGAAGTTTCATCCTCAATATAATGCTTTTTTATAGCTATCATTGGTGGCCC
Source organism: Winogradskyella poriferorum (assembly GCF_036553625.1). Classification (NCBI taxonomy): domain Bacteria; kingdom Pseudomonadati; phylum Bacteroidota; class Flavobacteriia; order Flavobacteriales; family Flavobacteriaceae; genus Winogradskyella; species Winogradskyella poriferorum. The sequence goes on along the minus strand of NZ_JAZHOU010000003.1, from coordinate 432,507 downwards.
AATTCTATCATCATGACTGGCAGTTGGACTATGGCAAACGTAGCAGTTGGTTTCCATCAATTTTTTACCTGGATGATTATTGGCCTGCATGTTTTTTTCAAATGCAGATAGGTCTTTATTTTTGGAGTTATTGCAACTCAAAATAAAGACAGAAATGAATAGTATTAAAATGTACCTCATGTTGAAATTACTAATATCTTAATATACCTCCTTTTAAATCATAGATTTCAGTAAAGCCCATAGCTTCTAACTTCTTAGACGTTTGTCTGCTTCTACTTCCACTACGGCAGTATACATAAACAGCTTTATCTTTATTCAATTTATTAAACTCTACGTTGAATTTTCCAGAGAAAAAATCTATGTTTTTTGCACCTTTTATATGACCTCCTTTAAACTCTGGTGGTGTTCTAACATCTATAAGTTGAACGTTTTTGTTTTCAACTTGCGCTTTAAATTCCTCTGGTGACAATAGTTTTATGGCATCACTCTGTGATGTTTTAGAACCAAATAATGAAGCAAAAAATGACATAAGAATAATTTTTATTTTTAACTATCGTAAAATTAGTTGTTTAACCTTTGGTGTAGCGTAACCTATGTTACACAAAAGGCATGTACTACAATAAAGAGTACATGCCTAATTAATTACAACTTAAGGGTTTTTATTTTAATGTTGATGGACACACATAATCTGTTGTTGGTATGTCCGTGTTCTTAATAGCACCATAACCGCCTGCTACGTCTACCAAATTATGTATACCTCTACTTTTTAGAATTGAAGCAGCTATTACAGATCTATATCCACCTGCACAATGCACATAGAAGGTTTTATCTTCTGGAAATTCGCTTAGGTAATTATTTAAATAATCTAGTTGTGTATTCTTAGCTCCATCCACATGTTCAGCAACATATTCACCTTCTCTTCTAACATCAAAAACAACATCCTTTTTATCTTCAAAGTCCTTTGCAAATTCTTCAGCAGAAATTGAAGTTATCATGTCGATTTCCATATTGGCAGCTTTCCAAGCTTCGAAACCTCCATCCAAGTAACCTATAACATTATCAAAACCAACTCTAGATAATCTGGTAACCACTTCTTCTTCTCTTCCTTTTGGCGCTACCAATAAAATAGGCTGTGTAACGTCTACGATTAATGCTCCTACCCATGGCGCAAAATTACCATCGATACCTATAAAAACAGAACGTGGAATATGTCCTTTAATAAACTCTGATTGATGACGAACATCTAATACAATAGCTTCAGTTTCGTTAGCAGCAGCTTCAAAAGCTTTTGGTGATAATGGATTTTGAGCTTTATCCATAACCTTGTCAAAGCTCTCGTAACCTTTAATATTCATTAGCACGTTCTGTGGAAAATATCCTGGTGGCTCTGTTAAACCGTCTAAAAGTTCTTCTATAAACTCTTCTCTGGTCATATCTGCTCTAAGTGCATAGTTTGTTTTCTTCTGGTTACCAAGTGTATCAGTAGTTTCTTTACTCATGTTTTTACCACATGCAGATCCTGCTCCATGATTTGGATACACAATTAAATCGTCACTTAATGGCATTATTTTATTACGCAAAGAATCGTATAAATGAGACGCTAATTTATCTTGAGTAAGTTCAGCTACTACTTTTTGTGCTAAGTCTGGTCTACCAACATCACCAATAAATAATGTATCACCTGTAACAATACCATGTTCTTTTCCGTTTTCGTCTATCAATAAATAGGTTGTACTTTCCATAGTATGACCTGGTGTATGGATGACTTTAACTTTGTAATTACCTACTTCAAACACCTGACCATCTTCTGCTACGATAGCTTCGTAGTTTGGCTTTGCAGTTGGTCCAAATACAATTTTAGCTCCTGTTTTTTCTTTAAGATCTAAATGACCTGAAACAAAGTCTGCATGAAAATGCGTTTCAAAGATATATTTGATTTTTGCATCGTCAAGCTTTGCTCTTTTAATATATGGCTGAACCTCTCGAAGCGGATCAAAAATAGCGGCTTCACCATTACTCTCTAAGTAATAAGCTGCATGCGCTAAACAACCTGTGTAAATCTGTTCTATTTTCATTATTATTTTGGTTAATGTGAATAAATTTCATTCAAATTACTAACACTTCGAAAAATAAGCTGTAACAAAAGTTACATTGTTAATTCCTTATAAATAATGTAGATACCCATTATTAAAACGAACCAACCGAAGCCTTTTTTTAGCTTTTTACCTTCAATAAAATTAGATAGGTAAATCCCTAAAAATATTCCAATAACAGATATGGATGTAAAGGTTAAAAGGAATGTCCAATCAATGTCTAAATTTTCAACATCACCAATAAAGCCAATCAATGATTTTATAGCAATAATGAGTAATGAAGTAGCTACAGCTTTTTTCATTGGGAGCTTGGCTAGTAATACCAATGCAGGAATAATTAAAAATCCACCTCCTGCTCCAACGATTCCTGTAATAACACCAACGATTATACCTTCTGTAACGATTAATGGATAATTAAAAACTACTACGGAATCAGAAACTGCTTTAGCCTTTTTATTCTTAATCATAGATACCGAAGCAACAAGCATAACGATGGCAAAAAAGATCATAATACCTATGTTTTTTGTAACCAAGAAATCACCAACTCTAAACAACTCTTCTGGAATTGCTGGTACCAAATATTTTCTTGTAGTATAAACGGCAATAAAAGCTGGTATAGCAAAAACAATGGCTGTTCTAAAATCTACTAAGCCCTTCTGAATATTTCTTATAGCACCAACCAAAGAAGAAACACCAACTACAAAAAGAGAGTATGCTGTTGCCGTAACAGGATTTACAAACAGTAAATAGACCAAAATAGGAACAGTTAAAATAGAGCCTCCACCTCCAATGAGACCAAGAACAATACCAATAATTAAAGCTCCTATATAGCCAAAAATTTGATTTAAATCCATAAATAATTTAGTTAGTGAAAGTTCAAAGCTAATAGAGAACTAAACTTATATACGTAACAATTGTTACAATGTAGTAATTGTAGAACAAAGATTAATTTTTATAGTCAACTGATTAATTTTAATTTGACGAAATAAATGCGTATTTTCTTCAAAATACGCAATTTATCGTATGGTTTCATTAAGTAACTTTTTTGATTTTTGTATAAACTTTAACATCATGAAGAACCTACTAAGCCTTATTATTTTAGCAATATTTAGTTTAAGTATTTCTGCACAAGAGATAGATTTTGTAAATGCACCTGTTAATCCTATTGGATTTAAACAGAAAAAAGAGCATTATAAATTGAAAGGTGATATATATGCATCTGAGGGAAAAATCTTTGATAGAAAAGGTAACCTTGTATATAATTTTGGAACGAGATATTATTATGACAATTCAGGTCGAATAACAGGAAACAACTACAATGATGAGTTTGAATATGACTACCGAGGAAATATTATTCGTTTCAAATACCCATCTGGTTCTGAGTATAATTACCAATTCAACAGCAAAAACCTATTAACATACGAGAAAAACACCTATGGTGATGAAAAGACCTATAAATATGATAGTCAAAATCGTGTAACTGAAATGGTACACAAAAAAAAGGGCGTACTAAACCTAACCAAATATTTCAGCTATGAAAAAGCAGGTAATATTATAATAGTGACTACAAGAACTGCATATGCTGATGGAAGACCAAATTATACAAGTAAAGTACATTATCGCAATGGCTATTTAGTTAAGGAGGAAGTAACATCAGGTATTTATGAATACGTTGTAGAAACTGATTCTAATGGGAATAAGATTAAATTCTATGACGCAAATAAAGAAGACCCTAGAGTATTTGAATCTTATAATCGATATTATAGCGATATCAACAAACCGCTAAAAATAGAACTTGGATATTATATTCCTGGTGGTCTTAAAACAGGGAATAAAAAAGAGGCTGTTTACATTAATGGAAATCATGCTAAAGATATAGCTATAAGCAAAGGTATGAAGCCCAATGAAAAAGTAATATACGATGGTCTTACAGAAACCTATTATTCTGTTCCAGACTTTATAGACACAAATCACACTTTAGATACTCGTGTTCCTGTTACAACTGTTCTGTCTAAAAACTTACCATATATTAACTATGCTTACGATGGAAAGTTCATTAACTATGTTCATGGTTACAACAGAGTAAAATCAAGAGAGTTTTCTTTCATTGGCCCTCACATGATTGACTACCGCATAGATAAAAGTAACGGTATTACTTATATTATTGATGACTATAAAAACATTAAGTACAAGGAAATAAAACCAATGCGTGTTTTTACGACCGATACGTCTTCAATAGTTTATAACCGTAATCTAGAAACAGAGAATTTTTATGTTGTGGTAAAAGGGAAGCATATTGATTATAAAAAAGCAACGTTTGAATATCTAGAAAACGGAGATCCTGTTATTTCTATTGATAACAAACCTATGTACGTTCTTAATGGTTTTGCAGCAGCAAGAGAAAATAAAGTTTTTAAAGGAAGTCTTTATAATAATGAACTGAACACCAATAAGACATCATCAACACAAGTAACAAATACATCTAAAACTACGAGTACAACATCTAGTAGTTCTAGTTCTTCGGGATACCAATGTATAGAAGGAGATTGCACCAATGGTTGGGGAAAAATAAAACTTCCAGATTCTGAGACGGAGTCTACATTTAGCAATGGTGCTCTTAATGGTGTTACTTACATAAGCTATTCTAATGGAGGTTCTTATCATGGTGAGTATAATGACAACAGACGTGATGGTACTGGGTTTTATTATTGGTCTTCAACAGGTAACACCTACATAGGACAATGGAAAAACGGCAAGCAAGATGGATATGGGTATGTTATTGATAAATATGGCAATATAAATAGTATGGGGAAATACGCAAACGGTGAGTTTGTTAAAAATCTGGGAACAGATTACAAGTCTAAAAAAGTTTCTGGTAATTGTATGGGAGATTGTAGTAATGGATTCGGAAAGTACACATACAGCAACGGAGACGTCTATATTGGTTTTTTTAACAACGGTTACCGTGCTCACATAGGTACATACTATTGGAAAAACAATAGTTCATACACAGGCGCTTACTCAACAAACGGAAAAAGAAATGGATATGGTAAATATACCTATGTAGATACTTCCGTTTATAAAGGTATATTTATTGATGATAAAATTGATGGCTTAGGAAAAATGAAATATGCCAAATCTGGTAATGTAGTTAATGGTGTTTTTAATAATAACGGAGCCAAGGTTAAGGATTATTAATAAACGATAGAGACTTATTGTCTTTGCTGATATAGAAAGTCATAAATCATTGATCCTAATTGCTATTTGAATAAGCTATTAGTTGTCACCAAGTATTATCTCTTCTATTTTTTTAAAGTTTGCTGTATTTGGTACATGTTTAGACCCTTTTAGTAGCAGAACTTTATGCAACGATGAAAAGATATTCTGGGCTCTTTTTATCATCTTTTTTCCTGGAAACATAAGGTCGTTTTCACAAGCAAAAATGGTAATTGGTGTTTTTATGCTTTTAGCTGAATCTTTAGATATTACTGGTAGTGGAGAGAAATCCATATTACAATGCTGAAATGTAAATGACATGTATTTTAATGCAAAATCATCATACTCTGAAAACAAAGCACCCATTACCTTTTTAATATACTTTGAGTTGTTAGTTTTTATAAACTTTTTTAAAGGTATAAACATTTTCCATAAACCTATTAAAGGATTACCATTTACAATATAAACTGGTGCAATAAGAAAGGCCTGTTTTATTAATGTTTCATTAAACTCTAAGGCCTTTAAACTAATAAAACCACCAAACGAAAAACCAACTAAAGTAACCTCTTTAAGTCCTAGTTTTATAATGATTTCTATCAGCCATTTCCCATAATCTAAAGACTTCATGTCTAATCTATTCTCAGCACTTTTATTGGGCTGTGCTAATACATCAATAGCATAGACACAATATTTTGAAGACAAACTTGGAAAAGACTCCAAAATTTGTGGCGCACAACCTCCAGTACCATGAATAAGCAGAAGTGGAGGCAAATTTGTATCACCAACACTTATGATATTGGTTATACCAAACTTGGTTTCTAATAGTTGTTCAGAATAATCTATTGAGAGGTCTTCAAGCTTTTGATGATATAGGTCTAAGATTTTTGATTTTCCTGCTTCCGATTTAAAAAACATAAAGTGTTAGTTTTGGATTGATGTTTGAAAAGGCTCTGTTTGAAAAATAGAATCTAATTGGTTGAACCATTTTTACTCTTTTCCTGTTTATTCAATTCAAATTCTTTTGTTCGCTTGATCTGTTCTTCAAGATTCCATTCAAAATCGAATCTATTCTTTAGAAAAATGGCAATAGAATCTAAACCAATTGCTGTTCTTCTTTTATCTATATTTTCTGGATCAAAAACTGGCCAAAGATTAAAACTTTTAGTTTCTGGATAGTACTTCATCTGTCCACCATAGATTTGTAAATCGCCTCGTTCAGTTGCAATTCTGTCTTCTGCTCTAACCAAAAAGCGTGGTTCTAACTTTTTGTCTTTTACAGCTTGTCTCATCATTGGAAGGTATTGTATTCGAACTTCATTATCTGAGTGTTGAATAACATTACATATAGTCCAATTACCACGTTCTCCAATCATATCTTTAGTTGGCCAACCATGTTTATCTAGAATTTTTTTCACTCTATCTTCATTAACTATATGATTTTTATCTATAATCAACTGCTGTTCTTTTACTAGCTCTGAGTCAACACCATGTACAGCCATTAAAGAATCTCTTAGTCTTATTGGCTCTTGTTCTGTTTTCCAAATGTCATCAATCAGTGCTATTAAGTTTTCTTCCTTAGCCTCTTTGGTTTTAGTAATACAAGAACTAAAAACTAATAACACTAAAAGAGTCAATAAGTAATATGGTTTTTTCATTTTCTTATACTTTTTAATTACTAGGTTCATTTATTGAACCTTATGTTATTATGTTCATTATTTTACAACCAGCTAAAGCCTAATCCTACATTAAAGATTACTGCATCTCTATGTGCATCACCATCTAAAGACGTACGCCCTAAAACTAATTTAGACTGAACATTAAGTGCAAAATTTTTCTTTTTATAAATCTCATAACCTGTACTTGCCATAACAGCACAACCAAAGTTCCAATCGTCATTTACATTGTCTTTAATATCATATAATGCTGGTGAATCTATAGCTAAACCAATTCCGCCATGAATCCACCATCTATCTTTTACCCAATATTGAACGGATGGAATAAAGCCACCAAAGTTTCTGTCATTATCTTGAAATTCGTATATATTTCCTGGCATAGCAACAGTAATGGCGAGTTTTTCGTTTAACATGTAACCAAACTTTAAATCTGGAAAAACGAATGTCCCTTGAGATTTGTCGAAGGTTTGAATACCCTCACTATCTTCTATACTGATAATACCTCCACCTACTACAAATTCGAAGATAAAACCATCTCGTTGTGGTATAGGTTCAGAATTTGTGTTTTGAGCATATGTTGTGCTAGATAATAATGCAAAGGCAACACAAGCCATTTTTAATACAATTTGTTTTTTGATTGTTTTCATTTTAATTGTTTTCATAATTGTTCGTTTTTTGATTAATAATTGATTGATGATTTTTAAATTCGAAGTGCAAACTTCCAGTAAAAAACAGATGTCTAAATATTAAAGTATCTGAACTGTTGACTTAGGATGATGAATTGTCGATTTTCTAATACATAGTTCTCTATAATTTTCAACCCATCATGTGATCTTTATTTATGAAAGCTGAAAACAGTTATTGTAAACAGGATATTTTATTTATTAGAATTCCAAATAGGTAAAGAAATACTACTGTTACCTGTAAACGTTATTTTTAAAGGAATTTCGGCATCTTTAATGCTTTCGCTGTTTACATCTCTACCTGTGCCGTAATTTATTTGAGCATTGTTGTTTTTATTGACGTTAACAACTACAACAATCCGACTACCTTTCTGTATTTTTTTGCTAATCAATTTAGAATTATCAAAAGACACTTTCGTCATTTCGTTCGGTATAAGTAAATTTCTATACTCTCTGTCTTTAGCAAAGCTAGCTCTACCAATATAATAGCTTAAATGAAAGTATTTGTTTTCTGGTGTTAATTGATAAACTATAACAGAATAGTCAACATCTTTTTTATTAATTGAAAACTCAAGATTTCCTGTAAAAGAACCATTCATAATAACATCTTCTTTTAGAGCTTCCGATTTAAAAATTAAACCATCGTTTAAGTTGATGTTGTCTTTTTCTAAAGGCCATGGATAATATTCGGTATTAGTCATGCTTTCTCTATCTTTAAAGTCAATCACCATTTCTATTTCGGAAGGATTCGATTTCGACTTTAACCCATAAAAACCATCTGTTTTTGTGTCACTTAAATGAAATTTTAAGGTGTCATTTGTCATGGCACTTAAACTCGGTTTATGCATCCAAGTATCTGTATCCATCACTTGAAAGTTTACTTTATCTTTTAAAATACTTGGTTTTTCTTTTCCGTTTAAAACATAATCAAACCATTGGTAAATAATATCTTCTTCAATATTGATTAATGCAGATTTGTCTAATTTGTAATTCCTTAAACTTTCTTGTGGCTTCGATTGTGCTGTCCAGTGATCATAAGGGCCAATTAATAAATAATGATTCGGATTTTTTGCGTATTTATGATGTTGATTGTAATAATACATCGCACCTCTTTGTGAGTCATCATAATAACCTGTAATCGTTAAAATTGGAATATCAACCTTAGCAAACTCCTCCTTGTACGGAATCATCTTTTTCCAATAATCATCATAACTTGGATGTTGCATGTAGGTGTTCCATAATTTGTTTACTTGGCCATCTAAACTGTCCAATTTGTTAAATGCAACACCGGTTTCGTACCATGTGTTTTTTAAGGTATTCCAACGATTAAAATCATTTGAAGCTTCAAAGTCTAAAAACTTGTTGTTAGTGACATAAAAATTCCAAGAGTATGAATAATTATGCAGTACATTATTTTCCATCGGATAATCAATTCCAGGCGCAATGGCTACCATTGGAACAATTGTTTTTAGTGCAGGATGTACTTTGCGTTTCATAGAAGCCCATTGCGTAAAACCATTGTAACTACCACCAAACATGGCTACTTTTTGATTGGACCATGATTGTTTACTAATCCAATCGATGACTTCATAAACATCTGTGTTTTCATATTCAAGAGGCTTTATATCGCTTTTGCTCAATCTTTTCCCTCTTGTATTAGCAATAACTCCTACATAACCATTAGATGCTGCTAACATTGCTGAAGCTACATTTGTACCTGTATAGATTGAAGATACAAATATTGCTGATTTTTGGGTTGTTGAACTTCCCTTTCGCTGAACTAATACCACTGAAACTTCTGCGCCATCTTTCATAGGTATTACAATACTATCATTTACAACATATCTACGTTTATGGTCTTGCTTTATTTCTTCAAAATAAATACCTCTGGTAGATGAAAACACAGTACTTAAAAAGTATTTTTTCACTAAATCTTTAGCTATTCCCTGTGTTATTTTTCCTGATTTAATATTACTGTACGTATTGTTGAAATCACTAACATAATAATCTGTAGGATCTCTTAATATCAATGCTTTATCTAAATTAATAACTTGTTTATCATCAGAGTTTTTTACGTATTTGCTGTAAGAGTTTTTAAACGCATTTTTAAAGTTCGTAGAAAGCCTTGCTTCTGCATAATGCATGTATACATCTAAATACGGTCTTTTATCTATTGGTATTTCTTTGATTCCTTTTTTGAAAGTAACTAATGCTGCTTTATAATCACCGCTAATCACCTGTACCTTAAACACATCTAATTCTGATAAATTTTGAATATTACATAATAGGGCTAATTGCTGCATTTGATTTGCAAGTGCTATTGAATCGGATAGTTCTACCTTCTTAAATGGTATTTCTTGACCAAAAGAAGCTATAGGTATTGCGATTAAAAATAATATCAGGACAGATTTTTTCATTGTTTTACGATTGAAAACTGATAGCAAGCTATACTATTTCTCTTTTGGATTTTTATACTTAATTAACTCTTCATTGTATAAAAAACCATCTTGAGTCTGTGTCATTTTAATAAAGTTTTTAATTTCTGGTGCATACAACCAAACTTCATCCGTTTGCGCGTTGTAACCTCTAGAATTTGAAACAGTTCCTTTGTATTCAATGGTGTATGCCATAAATGTACCTGCGTCTACAGTTTCTTGTTTATAAGATACTACTTTTGCATCTTGACTTTGAGTTCCTGTAGTACCATCTTGACTGGTCCAGTTTTTTTCATATTTCCATGTCTCACCAACTTTTAAAGGCCACTTGTATTTTGGTGTTTTGCTTTCTTCTGGCTTTGTAATGTCTGATAAGGGAATCGTATCTTTTCCTATTGTCATACCTAAAACACCTTTCTTACTAACAATTTCTCGTGTATCTTCTCCTTCTGAACGTACTTCGCCTTTTGTGGTTACTCCTTTATATTTCCAAGTCCAAGTTTCTCCAACCATATAATCATTTAATGTTGGTTGTTCTGCTAATGAATCAGTGCTTTCATTACAAGATATCAATATTGAAACAAGCACTAGATAAACAATTTTTACTATTCCGAATACTACTTTTAAATAACTCATAATTAAAACTTTTAAATTAATGATAGTACAAAGTAAAGGTGTCTATTTCTACCTTAAAAGAAAAAGTACATGAGCGTAAATAAATGTAAATGAACGTAAATGAACGTTATAAAATTAAACGATTGTTGATTTACAAACTGTTCCAGTTTTTAAATTTAACAGATTGTCTGCTAGACACTTCTACCTTTTCGCCAGTAGTTAATATAATTTGTAGTTTATTATTGAAGTATGGATGAATCTCTTTGATATAGTGTATATTAATCATTTGGCTACGATTCACACGGAAGAAAACTTTAGGGTCTAATTTTTCTGCTAATAAATTTAAAGAGCGTTTTATCATTGCTTTATCCGAGCCAAAATAAAGACGCGCATAATTTTCTAAAGATTCAATAAAATGAATCTCTGTTAGCGGAATAAAATGACATTTTTCACCATCTTTTATAAATATCTTTTGATGCATCGGTAAGGTTGTAGGCTCTAATTTCACCCTATTAGATAGTTCTTCCTTCACTTTTTCAATAGTTTTAGAAAAACGTTCATCTCTTAAAGGTTTTACTAAATAATCTAAAGCATTCATCTCAAAAGCTTTTACAGCATATTGATCGTAAGCTGTTGTAAAAACAACATCTGGCACATTGGTTAACTCTTCCAATAAATCAAACCCAGATTTCCCTGGCATGTGGATATCTAAAAACAATAGATCTGGCTGTAAGTCTTCAATTAAAGTTATGGCCTCATCTACATGACTTGCTTCACCTATAATTTCAAACTCTATGTGTTTTTCTAATGCACGTTTTACTTCTTCTCTCGCCAAACGTTCATCATCAATGATTATGGTTTTATATCTTTTCATCTTCAATATGCATTGGAATTAATATTTCTGCAACTACAAAGTCATTTCCCTTCCCTCTTAAACTAAAACTAGCCTTGCCTTTATATTGGATATCTAAACGTTTTTTTAAGTTTTTTAAACCTAACCCAGCTCTTTTATCGGTATTAATTACTCCAGGGTTCTCAACAATTATACAAATATTGGCATCCTGTTTATTTATTTTCAAGGAAACAACACCTCCTCCAACTTTTAAGTCGATTCCATGTTTTATAGAGTTTTCAACTAACAACTGAATACTTAACGTGGGAATCTTATAATTAATCAGGTCATTATCAATATTGGTTTTTAGTTGTAGCCGTTCTTCAAAACGCATTTTTTCTAATTCTATATAATCATAAACTAAAGCAAGTTCATTTTTAATAGATATTAAACCTTTGTCTTTTTCGTATAATGATGATCGCAATAAATCTGATAATAAATCAATTGCTCTTCTTGCCACGTTAGGATTTTCAATTACCAACGATTTAATTGAGTTTAAAGAATTGAATAAGAAATGTGGATTTAATTGAGCTGATAAATTATCTAATTGAGCTTGTTTAGCTATTAAAGATAATTGAGCATTTTCTTTAGCGGTAACAACTTCCCTCTGATAGTAATGATACAAGTGATATGCCAAAACCCAAATAGACATTAATCGAAGTCCTGTAAGTAATATTGGATCCCAATAAATAATTGCCTGTAATAAATTTTTATTCTCGCCTGCTATGAAAGTCCAGTATGCATACCATTTCAAATTATTCAATAACACATATAAAACAGCTAATAGAAGTATGGTAGGCACTAAACGGATTAGTAATTTTTTTATGGGCAAACTACTCCATTTTGCTTTTAAGGCAAATCGTCTGTACATGTGTGTTAAAAATATTCCAATGGAAATATCTAATACATAATTTAACAGCGTATAAAAAATGCCGTAATTATCTCTTGTATATACTGTATATGCCCAATAAATAGAAACGGTACTCCATCCTATTAATTGACATTTCCAATAAAGCGATAGTCTTGTATTACTATTATTTGTTTTTTTATTGATATCCATTCCTAAACAAAGCAACAAAATACTTTAAAATAGTGAAAGGAAAAGTACAGGAACGTCAAATATGAGGTTTAAGTGCTATTTAAAAACAGCAAACTAGGTTTAAACCGTTCTAACTTTCTGAATCAATTTATATGCTCTAAAACCCAGCTCGATACTTCTTTTAATGCGATTGGAGAAAATGTTTGCTCTATCTTTCTATATTCATCCATCTTTCCTGTTTCACACTCTTGAAAAAAATGGTTTAAATTTTCTAATTCTAAGATTTTATAATCCTTATTTCCACCTTTAATCAAAGCTTCTCGTATACCATTTTGATTTATTTGAGCGTTCACTTGGGTGTCTTTACTTCCATTTAAAGACAACACAGGAATTTGCAATTTCTCGATTTCGTCAGCTGGATTATATTGTAAAAAGTAACGCGACCATGGTTTTATACTTGTATTTACCTGACTGGTAATAAACGTATTGATATTCTTTTCTGGCACATTTAAACCACTTAAAATTGGTCTTAAAAAATCATTGTAGTGAGCTGTCAATTCTGCTTTAATTTCAGATTCACTCTTATTAGAGGTGACAATGGCTATGGCTTTTCTAGTATTTTTTTCATAAGCTTCTTCATCTTTTACAGGAAATTCTCTTAATGTCTTAGACTGCATTACGGACAATTCAGTTCCTGATATTCCTGTAGAAGCAAGCAATACCATAAATGCAACATCCTTAGAGTTATTAGCTGCTAAGGGTGCAATAATACCACCTTCACTATGACTGATTAAACCAATATTCTTTTTATCTACTTCCTTTCTAGTTTTCAAATAAGCGATTGCGCTTAATACATCTTTAGAAAAATCTTCTGTTGTTGCACTTCCAAAATATCCTGTAGATTCTCCTTGACCACGATCATCAAAACGCAATACACCAATGCCTTGTTTTGTAAGATGATCTGCCAATACTAAAAAAGGTTTGTGTCCCATAAAGGTTTCATCTCTGTCTTGTGGGCCGCTTCCACTAATTAAGATAACCACAGGAAATGTACCTTCTTTATTAGGTAAGGTTAAAGTACCTGCTAGGCTTATATTTGCTTCCTTATTTTGAAACATAACCTCTTCTTCATAATAAGGATAAGGTTTTACGGGTTCTTGAGGTCTGCGTTGGTCTACTATCTCTACTGCACCTTTTTTCAAATTTAGTGTCATTTCTATACCGCCTTCTTTATACGTGCCTTCAAATTGCTGCAGTTCGTTATTAAACTCTGCTACATAAGACATGCCTAAATTTGAACCATCAATTATCAACTTTACGTTTGTAAAAGTAGTTGCTGCTGGTTTAATACCAGAAATCCTAAAGGTAGGTACATTCATTATTGAAGAATAGTTAGTACCTTCTTGTTTTATGTTAAACACAAAGGTAATTTCTTTATCACCTCTTTTGGCTTTTCCACTCCAATCTCCAGAGATTTCTTGAGAAAATGCGCTTACTATAGATAGTATAAGTATTAATATGATTGATATTATTGTTTTCATTTTAGGTTGTTTTTTTCTTGCCGAATAGTATTCGGCTATTAAATTTTAGACTTGTTCGTAATTAATTGATGAATGAGATTAATCCTCTAGTTCTTTTAGTATATCGTTGGCTGAATCCGTTGCTTTTTTATATTTTTTTAGTACCCATTGAGAGAAAATAAATAAAACACCAATTCCTGAAGGGACTAACCAATTAAGTTTTTCTGTCATTATAAAAACATCAATGCCTTTCATGATTTTTCCGAATGTAATAACAGCAAGTATCAATACTAAAAAGCTTGCATAAAAGCTTATTTTTTGCAAACGCATAAACTTTGTTTTTTCCTTTGCGTAATTCACTAATACCTCTTTATAAGTACTTTTAGAAATATCTATAGCCTTCATCTTTTTAATTGATTTTAATGAAAGTATAGGTAAAAGCAAACAAGCAACTATTGTGAGTACACCTGAAAGCTGAAGATACCAAACATCCAATAAGTTAAAGTTAATTATCAGATAAATGACAGCTGTAAAACAGACAAAAGCACTAATGGTTTCTGGCACAGAGATTCTGCGCATTCTATTTTCATAACGCTCTTTAGTCATATCTAGAATTAATTGATCGGTCAATATTTTTTGTTGGTCAACTTTCTGACTCATATCTTCCCATAAAGATTTCATTTCTTCAAGTTCCATACTATTGTTATTTCTTAATTTGAGATTTTAATTTATTTTTTATTCTAGCTAAACGTGTACCAACATTGGTAGCTGTAAAGCCTGTGATTGCAGCAATTTCATCATAGCTTTTACCTTCTAAATAAAGCAATATGATTCCTCTTTCTACAACACTGAGTTTTTTTATATGCGCATATAAAAGTGTAATTCGCTCTTCCATTACTGTATCAACATGATCGATTTTATTCAAGAGAAAATTGTCCATAGATACTCGAATTCCTTTTCTCTTTTCTTTTTTTAAATTGTTGATTGCAGTATTTAATGCAACACGATACATCCAAGTACTAATTTTTGAATCAGCCTTAAAAGAAGGGTAAGATTTCCAAAGTTGATATACAATTTCTTGATATACATCCTTTTGATCTTCGATAGTATTGGTGTAAAGCCTTGCAACTTTATAAATAATACCTTCGTTCTCTTTTATTTGTTGAATAAAGTCCTCTTTTGTATGCATTTAAAGATTGATTACAATCTATTAGTATGTGAAGTATTCAAAAAATCACAAAAAAGTGTTTTTATTTTTGAAAAAATTTATAATTAATTGATTTTCAAATAAATAATATCAAATAAAAATACAACAATAAACAGTGATTTCAGTACTTTGGTGTTGATGGTTTAATTTAATGAAGTAAAATTAATTGATTACTCTTAAAGGTTTTAATAGCCCTTAATGAGCTATCATAATCTAATTTCATTTAAATATCGTCCTACCTATTCTTTATAAAAGCTACCTTTAACTTTTCGCCTATTTCAAATGAAATTATGTCTAGTAACTGCTTAAGGAACAATATAAAAAATGCCTTTAAACTCTATTTACCGATACAATATTTAACTATCCTTATGTCTATTGACGTTAAGGCATTTGGGCAACAAATAGGGTGCAAAAAATACATAAAAAGAATAAATAAAGAGTAAACATCAATAAATTGAGCTACTAATATAGCACAAAAAAAACCGCTCGATTAGAGCGGTTTCCAAATAAAAACACCAAGCATTAATTAGCTGTACCAGAGCCTAAATAAATACTGTTTGATACTTGACTACCATCAGCAGTAATAAACGCCATAAATAACTCTACCGTATCTCCTGCATAAGTTGTTGGGATTGAAACAATTTGAGAACCTACTGTTCTGTCTGCTCCATCAAGTAAAGAAATAGATTCCTTTTTTGAGGGATTGTAAACCAACAACATCGCTTTATCAGTTGCATTTGCGTTACCTTCGGCAGAGTTATCATCCCACCCAAAAGTTACTTCTCCAGCAGTTGCTAAATCAGTCGTCGGGTTTAACGCACCAGATAAACCTCCGCGACTTACTAAAGCGTTTGGATAGTCAACAACAAAGTTAGGTTCTGTACCTGTAATCTCATTATTCAACACATACGACATTGCAGCATTAAATTCTGTTTTCTTAACTGCTAATCCTTTATACCCTAACTTAATAAAAGGCTTTACAGCCTGTAAAAATTCTAAAGTGGCAGTAAACTTTGTTCTTTGGTTTACTTGACCAACAGTTCTTGGATTGGCTACACTTGAGGGTTTAATTCTAATGTAATCAATTCCTTTCCAGCTTCCACCGATAACGTTTCCAACCTTACCTGAAAGCCCTCCTAAAATACCTTGGGAAATTTTACCCATAACATAAATAATTTAAATGAAACTTATTTTTCTTCGGACTTGGTACGGACTTAACACGAAGTTGTACCTTCCGACTGAATATATGGCAAGTTTTATGCTATTCGTTAGATATGGATTTTGTTGCTTTAGATTGCTTCTTTTTGCATTTTAGAAAATAAACTTTGAATGTATGATACTTTCAAATCTGCCATTTTTGAAATGACTTTTTGAAGTTCGGCTTCTTTTTTACTAATCGCTGACACTATATTAATATGCTTTTGCAATTGAAATTCATTATTTATTAATGATATAAAACTATTTTTTAGAGTATTTCTGCAATCATCTATTGAAATAAACGGAATAACACTTCCTTTTAAATGGTAAGCGTAAAAACCGCCTATTTGTAACATCATAGATAAGTTAAAAAGTGTGTGTTTTACCTCTTCTGTTGTAGTAGTGACAACGAAACAGTTAGCACAGGATTTTAAGAGTGGTTTTCCGCTGTTTAGCCCTTTGTTTAGTATAAAAAAATGAGGGTTTGAGTAAGCTTTTCCGACTTGGTGTGTTTTTAGTTCAAAAGTTGACATAGCTATCCAATTTAAAATTGCTTCGCTACGCTTCGCGCCATTATTTTTTTTTGAAAAGAAAAAAGATAGCCATAGTTGTTGTGGCGTGGGTAAGGCTGTCAAGGTTTTTGGATAAAAGTTTTTTTATTGAATGACTAAATCAAAAAAAAAGGTATTGAAAAAAGTTTTATTCAAAACCCGTAGGGCTTGACCTTTATAGCCTTGTGCGGTTGGCAGAGGTAGCCACATATATTTGCCATCTTTTTTATTTTAAATTTTCAAATTAGTTAAACTTGATTGAAAATGCCTTTAACTTTTCTGGGGAATTAACACTTAAAAAAATAGGTTTTAGTACCGTACTGAGCGTTGGGTGAAGCGTTTGTATGGGTAGCATTTTAAATAGTTGTTTGATAAAACAGCATTTAAACAAGCTACTTATACAGGACTTTTAGACAATAGCTTTTTGTTTTTTTGAGGCACGAGAAAAAGCAATATGCTATGGCGTAGCACTACACTTTATAAACCTATTTTTTTATAACCGCTGACTTGGGTGGTGGGGAAAAGTGGACTTTTATATTTGTTAACGAAATGAAACAAACAAAGACTTGAGGTAAGGAATACTTGGACTTAACGATGGTTTTGTGCAGCTTGAATGAGATAACGAATATTATTATCAATTAACAGAAACCTTAAAATGTTTAAATGTTTAATGTTAGTTCAAAATGTGGTTAAATGTTCGGAATTGCGCGTTGGAATTGCGGATATTTTACATAATACCAGTTATAGCTACGAAAATATAAGAATGCTGCGATAGCAAACCCTTGAAAGGATTTTTGCTACTATAACTACCCGTTATGTAAACATAGCTTGGGGTAGTTTTTGGTGTGAGGGATGGCAACAGCTCTTTGCTTTTTTATTGTACTACTTTTAAAATATAATAGCAAATAAAATAAGCAATGTGCTGTGTGAGGGTTGGCAACCAAAAACTACAAGTGCGGTGGATAGCGGAACAAAACAAAAGACAGAGGATTTTGAGGTACGAAAAAACTGGGTTTTGGGTTGTGGGGACAATTACCAACTCATTCGTTGTAATCTAACTGCATTTAAAATTGCTAATAATGCTACTCCTACATCTGCAAAAACTGCTTCCCACATTGTAGCTAAACCACCTGCACCGAGAATGAGGACTATAACCTTGACTCCAAATGCAAGCCCGATATTCTGCCATACAATACGGCGCGTTGAACGACCAATTTTAATCGCTCTTGCAATCTTGCTCGGTTGGTCTGTCTGGATGATAACATCGGCTGTTTCGATGGCGACATCGCTTCCTAAACCACCCATCGCAATACCTACACCACTTGCTGCCAAAACGGGTGCATCGTTAATACCATCGCCAATAAATGCTACTTTGGTTTCGGGTTGTTTTTTGAGCTCTTCAACTTCATTGAGTTTATCTTCAGGCAACAATCCACCTTTCGCCCAATCAATATTTAACTCTTTTGCAACTTGCTGTGTAATAGAGTCCTTGTCGCCTGATAGCATTATAATTTTTGAAATTCCGGAATCTCGAATTTGTTTAATGGCCTGGTGCGCATCATCCTTTAGTTCATCTGCAATGGTTACATAACCTGCAAAATTTCCATCAATGGATACCATTACGATGGATTCTACAATACCATCTGTTTCCGAGGGGACTTCTATGCCATTTGAGGTCATCAAAGCTTTATTACCTACCAATACCGTTTTACCATTGACCGTTCCTTTTAAACCTTTTCCTGCAACTTCTGAAACATCGGTCGCCTCGTAATCCGAACCGTCTGCTTTGTATTCGAGAATCGCTTTTGCAATAGGATGGGTAGATTGCTCTTCCATTGCCATCAGGTATTTCATAAATTCGGCTTCCTCAAATGTGATGGAATTGATTTCTTTGATTTTAAAAACCCCTTTGGTAACGGTTCCTGTTTTGTCCATTACGACCGTGTTTACTTGGGTCATTGCATCTAAAAAGGATGCACCTTTAAAAAGAATACCATTGCGCGATGCCGCACCCAAACCGCCAAAATAGCCGAGAGGAATAGAGATGACCAACGCACAAGGACACGAAATCACGAGGAATATCAATGCTCGATAGAGCCAATCCCTAAACACATAATCATCTACAAAAAAGTAAGGTAGAAACGTCAGTCCGATGGCAAGGAATACAACGATAGGCGTATAAATCCTTGCAAATTTTCTAATGAACAGTTCGGTCTTTGATTTTTTGGCGGTTGCATTCTGCACCATATCCAGAATTCGTGCAATGGAACTATCCTTGAATTCCTTGGTCGTCTCGATTTCGATTACGCCATCAAGATTAATGCTTCCGGCAAAAACAGTATTGCCTTTAGCAATCGTATCAGGTTTGCTTTCGCCTGTCAAGGCAGCAGTATTAAAAGAACCCTTTTCAGAAAGCAGAATACCATCAAGCGGAACTTTTTCGCCTACACGTACCTGTATCTTTTCGCCAATTTCAACAGTCTCGGGATTTACTGAAACAAAGTCGCCATCACGATAAACCAAAGCTTCATTGGGTCTTACATCGAGTAAGGCTTTTATATTTCCTTTCGCACGGTTAACGGCCGCATTTTGGAAGAGTTCGCCCACAGCATAAAACAGCATTACGGCAACACCTTCGGGATATTCGCCAATGGCAAATGCACCTAAAGTGGCTATGGACATTAAGAAGAATTCCGTAAAAAAATCACCATTTTTAATACTTTTCCAGCCTTCTCTTATCACCGGAAAACCTACAGGGATATAGGCTACCGTGTACCATACTACGCGAATCCATCCTTTGAAGAAAGGAAACGCATCAAAGTAATCAATAGCGATTCCGGCTATCAACATCACAAAGCTGAAAATAGCCGGTAGATAGGTTCTAAAATTTGAAATTTCTTCAGGGCTGCTATGGTTATGGCCATCGTCGTGACTGTGCTCGCCTTGTTGTTTTTTTGGTTCTAAGTCACGTAAGTTTATTTTTTTCTTTTTCATATGTTCTAATCAAGTTTGATATCATTTTAAAAACTACTTCGATAATTTCAATATTCTTAATGCACCGCGCATTACAAAAGTGAAAACGATGCCGCCAATCACTAAATCGGGCCATTTACTATTCAGAAAATAAACCAGCACCCCAGCTACTATAACACCACCATTAACAATAATATCATTGGATGTAAAAATGGCACTTGCCTGCATATGAGCCTCTTGACTCTTTGCCTTGTTGATGAGCCAGAGCGATATCAAATTACCTGCCAATGCGAAAATTGAAACGATAATCATCCATTGAAACAAGGGTGTTTCGGTATTGCTAAAAAACCTTCTCAAGACCTCTGCAAACCCAAGTGTTGCCAATGCCATCTGAAAGTATCCGCTGTATTTCGCAACCTTCTTTTTTCTTGAAATGGCACCGCCTACCGCAAATAGGCTTAATGCATATACGATGGAATCTGCCAGCATATCTAATGAGTCTGCCACAAGACCCATCGAAGAAGAAATCCAACCGGTGGTCATTTCGATAACGAAAAAACCAAAGTTGATGCCCAAGACCCACCAAAGGATTCTTTTTTGTTTGGATTGGTCTTCCATTACGGGTGGTTCGGCTTCTGTGGTTCCCTCTAAAGAATCCCCAAGGTTTAAACCGGCTATTGATGTTTGTATATCTTCAATGCCATCCACATGATATACTTCCAATTTCCTGTTGGGAATATCAAAATCCAAATATTTCACTTGAGCATAAGATTCCAACTTCATCCGGATCATCTGCTCTTCCGAAGGGCAATCCATTTTGGTTATCTTAAATGTTGTTTTCTCCATTATCTCTTTTTTTATTTTTAATATTCGTTATAATAGTTGTCCTTTATCCGGATACAATTGTTACAAAATCCTTTTAGCAGCAGGTTTACTTCTTCTGCCTGAAACCACTCCGGCAAAGGCACTTTTGCTCTTCATCTTTCTCCCATTTACCAATGTATGTTTCCCAGTAGCTCTTTTGAATTTTTAGGAACCCCCGCAGGCTATCCGGTTTCATCAAAGACATAGACATTTCATTTCTTTGCCTGTATGCTGAATTATTCAGTGTCTGGACACCCTTCTGGAGGAATAATGTTTTTTGCACTCTTTTAGGAGCAGCGTCTTTTCGCTGAAACTTTTCAGTGTCATAGAAAACCTCCGCGGCTTCTTTTCCACTCATGCAGATCGTTTCCTTTAACATCAAACGGGTTCTAAAAATATCGGACCAAAGCTTTTGACGCTTTTTCTGAATAAATTCATAGCCGTCACGAAGTAGCGTCAAACTACTATCGATGTTTTTGTCTTTCGGAATAGTTCTCATGCTCTTTACATTTTTAAAATATTTATTTTATTTTTTAGACCATAAACTTAAACTTAATACAAACTGATTTAAGTCTTATGAAATGATTAAAAACTGCCTAATCCGATTTTACAATTAAATTAAGGCCGTTAAATATGCAACGCTCTGTCTTCGGTGGCTGCCAGACAGGCCTCTTTAAAGGTTTCTGAAAAAGTTGGGTGCCCGTGGGACATCCTTGCAACATCTTCGGCAGATGCCCTGAATTCCATCGCTACCACCGCTTCGGTATAGCTGTCTGCAATGCGTGGCCCTATCATATGCACTCCCAATATCTCATCAGTTTCTTTATCTGCGATTACTTTTATGAAGCCGTCGGTGTCCATACTTATTTTCGCCCTTGCGTTGGCCTTAAAAGGAAAAGAGCCTGTTTTAATACTTCTTCCTGCTTCTTTCAATTCTTCTTCGGTTAAGCCTACCCCGGCCACTTCGGGCTGGGTATAAACAATATTAGGAATAAGCGAATAATTGATATGTGGCTTTTGATCTGCTATCCTTTCGGCTACAAAAACGCCCTCTTCACTGGCTTTATGGGCAAGCATTGCCCCTCGGATTACATCCCCAATGGCATATACACCCTTGACATTGGTTTCAAGGTTCTCATTTACCGTTACCTGTCCTTTCTCATTGGTTTCCACGCCAATGTTTTCAAGGCCTAAATTGGCGGTGTACGGTTTCCGGCCAATGGCCATAAGGCAATAGTCGCCTTCTAAATTCATTTCTTTTTTATCGGACAGGTTTTCCGCTTTCAATTCAACTTTGTTGTCCGTTGCTGTTGCATTGGTCACTTTATGTTCCAAATAAAACTCAATTCCCTGTTTTCTTAGGGAACGATGCAATTGATGTCCCAGTGCGCCATCCATAGTGGCGATGAGGCTATCAAAATATTCCACAATAGACACCTTAGAGCCCAGGCGGGCGAAAACAGAACCTATCTCAACCCCGATAACGCCTCCACCAACGACCAATAAATGGTCGGGAATTTCCTGTAGGGCAAGGGCTTGGGTGGAAGAGATTATCCTTTTTTTATCGATTTTAATATTGGGCAAGGAAGCGGGTTTGGACCCTGTGGCAATGATAATTTTATCGGTTTCTATAGTTTCCGTTTTAGCTTCGGCCTTAATCTCAATCGTGTTTTTGTCCTTGATGGTGCCGTGGCCTTCATAAACGGTAACCTTGTTCTTTTTCATCAGATACCCAACGCCATTGATGATTTCCTGTACCACATCCTGAACCCTTTGGTTCATTTTTTTGATATCGACATTGGCTTCTTTTACATCAATCCCAAAATTTTCGAATTGATGTTTGAGTTTGTAATAATGCTCAGAGGCTTCAAGCCAGGCTTTTGACGGGATACAGCCCACGTTAAGGCAGGTGCCGCCAAGCGTGCTGTACCTTTCAATAATGGCTACTTTTAATCCTAATTGGGCGCAACGTATAGCGCTTACATACCCGCCAGGGCCAGAGCCTATAATTGTTACATCATATTTTTCCATATTCGTAAATTTTTTAATTAAATAAGGTGGGGGAAACCTTAAGCTGACCAGGGGCGCAAGGGTTCAGTTTTAAGGTACTCCCACCTATTATTTTTTACTACAATTTTTACATACCCCTTTTAATACCAGGTTCAAATCGTTTATTTCATAATCGTCCGGCAAGTTTTGTTTCGATATTCTATCCGGCAAGCAAATAGTTTTTCCGCAAACGGTACAATGAAAATGCATATGTAAATCTGAGATGTTTTCATCAGAAAGTGCATATTTTGCAACGGCTGTTCCATCATCAATCTGGTGGACTATGTTTTTTTCCTCAAACAACTTCATCGTTCTATAAAACGTGGTTTTATTTGCTGTTTTGTTACTTTTACTTTTTTTGAGAAAGACCTTCTGCATTTCGTTCAAACTATCAGCATAAGTCTTCCTTTTGAGGTATTTGTATATCTTCGATCTCATTTGGGTAGGCCGAATTCCTTTGGACGATAATGTTCTTTCCGTTTTTGTCATTTTATATTCTTTCAAAAAACCGGATTCTTCCAAGTCCGGATTTTCTATTCTTTTTTATAAGCCAAAAGACGTAGCGCATTGGCCACGACTACCAAGGTAGACCCCTCGTGAAATGCCACGGCTATACCTATGTTTGCCCAGCTCAAAATGGTAGCCGGTATCAGCAGTGCCACAACCCCAAGGCTTATCCAAAGGTTCTGCTTGATAATAGCTTTTGCTTTTCTACTTAAACCTATCGCAAAGGGCAGGGTCTCAAGCTTATCGGCCATAAGGGCAACATCGGCTGTTTCTAAGGCCACATCACTTCCAGCCGCTCCCATCGCAATACCTACGGTACTATTTGCCATTGCAGGCGCATCGTTTACACCATCGCCTACCATTGCCACCTTGGATTCTTTTTCTTTTAGCTCTTTAATAGCATCCACCTTTTCTTCCGGCAATAGGCTGCCCCAGGCATCGGTCAATCCTATTTCTTCCGCAACGGCATCGGCTACTTTTTGGTTATCGCCCGTAAGCATAATCATACGTTTAATACCGATTCCCTTTAGTTTTTTGAGGGTTCCCTTGGCGGCTTCACGAGGGGTATCCATTAGAGCGATGATGCCTATATATTCTTCATTCTTCCGAATGAGCATCGTAGTATTTCCCCCACCTTCAAGACCACGGACTTTTGTGGTTACCTCTTCGGAAGGTGTACTTTTATCAAGCCCTTCGTACAGGTCGAGGTTGCCGACATAGATTTTGTCATTGTCCAATGATGCTTTTATACCCTTGCCCAGCACAGCTTCCAAATCGGTCGCATCAGGTATTTCATCCCCTTTCAGCCGCTCCTTTCCATCTCTAACTACTGCTTTTGCCAGGGGATGGTCGCTTAGATTCTCTACGGCCACAGCTATTTTTAAAAGTTCGTTTTCAGAAATATCCCCAAGTGGAACCACTTCGGTAAGCTTGGGTTTTCCTTCGGTGAGGGTACCGGTCTTGTCAAAGGCAAGGGCGGTAATAACGCCGAGGTCTTCCAAAGGTCGCCCTCCTTTGATAAGCACTCCGCCACGGGCGGCCCTCGCCACGCCACTCAATACGGCACTCGGTGTCGAAATCGCAAGGGCACAGGGACTGGCAGCAACCAAAACGGCCATTGCCCTATAAAAACTATCGCTAAAGGGTTCATCGATGACCAAGAAAGCGAAGAGCAGCAGCACGACCAATACCAGTACGGAAGGCACAAAATATCTTTCAAATTTATCGGTAAGCAACTGAGTCGGCGATTTTTGGGTCTGCGCCTCATTCACCAATTTTACCAATCGGGATAGTGTAGAGTCCTTCGCCTCTTTGATAACCTTTATTTCAAGGGTGTTGTTGCCGTTAATTGTTCCAGAAAAAACGCGGTTTTCGTCCTTTATTTCATCATTGTCTGAATAGTCCTTGGCAGTATCCTCCACGGGAACTTTGTCCACCGGTACACTTTCCCCGGTAATAGGGGCTTGGTTGACACTACTTTTACCATCGACCACAACGCCATCGGCAGATATTTTACTGTTTGGTTTGACCACGATGATATCGCCTATACTCAATTTTTCGATACCGACCTCTTCGGTCTTGCCATCTTTTTTTAGCAGGGCGGTTTTTGGTGCTAAATCTGCCAGTGCCGCAATGGACTTTCGGGCCTTTTCCATTGCATAATGTTCAAGGGCGTGCCCCAAACTAAACAGGAACAATAACAATGCACCTTCTGCCCATTCTCCCAGAATGGCAGCGCCAATGGCGGCAACCAGCATTAAAAAGTCAATTTCAAAACCGCCTTTGGCGACGGTCTGTATTGCTTCCTTGGCCGTAAAGAAACCACCGAAAAAGTAAGCACCAATGTATAAAGTAAGACTGACCCAATCTGGGATGGATTCCACATAGAAAAGGCCGAATCCTATTCCGAGAAGTGCCCCACAGATAATGGAAAAAATAAGCTCCGTATTTTTACCGAAAATACCACCGTGGGCGTGCTCTTCTCCTTCCTCGTGGGTCTCGCCTTCTTTGTGCTCGTATCCCTCTGTGGAAGTTTGCTCTTTTGTCTCTTCCTTCTTTGAACGCTCCTGTTTTTTGGATGCTTTGGTGTAATCATTTTCGTTTGAAGCACTCCTTTGAATCTGAAGGTCTTCTTTTTCAATTTGTTTACTTATTTCATCAAAATTTGTTTGCTTTTTATCAAATTCAAGTCGTACCATTCCAGAACCTGAAACGGAAGCTTCCAAAACTCCATTGATTGCCAAAAGGCTTTTCTCTATGGAACGTGCCTGCCTTGTGTCTCTGATTCCTTTAACTTCAATGAGCAAATGCCCGTATTTTTCGGTAATCTCGGCACCAGTACTTTCGGCGAGAGATTGAATGCGGTCAATGGAAATGATATCTGGGTCATAATGAAAACAGAGCTGTGGCACATCTGCTCCGTTTGCATCGGCAATGTGCACTTTTTCGATGCCCTCTTTAGCTTGTAGTTTTTGAATAAGCCTTTCAACACAAGAATCTTTTTCGTTAGGAACTTGCGGAAGGATGACCGGTATTTTTAGTTGTAGTTTTTCCATTTTTTATTTTTATTTTATCCACTCTTTGGCATCGTCTTTTTCTTCGGTCCTATAAAATTTTATATGAGCTTCTGAGAAAGGAAGCAATACCTCGGTAAATTGCTCTTGCCATTTAACGCTACCCACCAAAGTAACACGCTTTAAATGCTTTTCATTCGGAAGGTTTAATTCAATTCCCTTCCAATATGCCTCTGCTGTTCAACCTTCAAAATTTTCCATCTCGATGTACCAGGAAACTTCCTGATGGGCAGTTATATGCTCTGTTAAGACTGGTATCAAGTTTTCATAATCCTTGGCATCCAGCTTATTCTCTGCTACCATATATACAGTAGCCTCTTTTTTATAAATTTTCATCATTGTTCCAATTTTTTAAATCAAAAAACTTAATCCAAGTCATTGCTACATTTTTCACAGATACCCTTTACCACCAAGTTGATTTCCTCCGAGATGTAGCCATCAGGCAAGTTGATTTGGGGTATTTTATGGTCTGTGAGACAAATTGTTTCATCACATTTATTACAGTGAAAATGCAAATGAAGGTCATTGCCAACTTCGCATTGACAATCTTCATCACAAAGGGCATATTTTACAAAGCCAGTACCGTCTTCGATGGCGTGTACCAATTTGTTTTCCTCAAATGTCTTCATAGTACGGAAAAGCGTACTCCTTTCCGAGCTTTCGAAATCCTTTCCAAGGTCGCCTAAGCTAACGGCCACATTCAGTTGTGCCAGCCGTCTATAGGTCATCAGGCGCATTGCCGTAGGGCGGATGCCTTTGCTTTCCAACTTTTTTACTATTTTTTCCATTTGCTATAAAAGTATTTAGGGATCGTAACGCTTTATGGATTCCCCGGTTTTTATCTGGAAGGCATCTTCAATATCGGAAAGATAAATTATTCCGTCACCGGGTTCAGTTGTTTTTGCATTCTCAAGGATAATATCTATTGCTGATTGTGCTTCTTCGTTTTGACATACCAGTTCTAACTTTACCACCGGACTGTCTGTTACACGGAAATCTAAAGAAGGTGATGCGCCTTTTGCTTTAAAAGCCCCCGTTCCTTCTCCCTGGGAAAGGGTCATACTTTTAAATCCGCTTTCACTAAGAGCTTCAATTACATTTTGAACTCGTTTCGGTTTTATAAATGCTTTTATTTCTTTCATTGCTGTAATATTAATTTTAGTATTAAGGATGAACCCTCTGGAATTTTAATTAAGACAAACATTTAACAGAGAGTCCATCCATCTAATTTTTTTAATTTAATGACCATGGGAAGTCTGGCTTTTCTGCATTTCAGAAACCAGATAATAGGCATTATTATAGGCAACCAACGTACCTTCAGGCAGAGGCTCCAGCAGTTTAATTTCAACCCAACCATCTTCATTTATTCCCGTTCTAACCTGCACTGGTTTCAATTCCCATTCGGTTTCACCATCTTCCTGGTGTTTTTGGGCCGTAAAGATGTAGGGATTTCCTTCTTCTTCAATTATTGCTTCTTCCGGTAAGGCAGGAACAGCTTCTTCACCGGTCCTGATTTTTCCGTTTATATACATCCCCGGAATTAGAAAATCTTCTTTATTATCGATTTCTGCATGCACATGTACCGCTTTGGGGTTTTGTTCAAATTGTTTCCCCACTGAATAAATTTCCCCGGTTAAATTACTGCCTGGAACCGATTCCAGTGTAAACTCAATCTTTTGGCCTTCTTTCACCTTATAAATATCTTTTTCAAAAACCATTAGATCGGCATGAACATGTTCATTATCAACTACCATAAACATGCTGGTTTGCGGCTCCACATACTGTCCTATCTGCACCAGTACTTTTTCTATATAACCTCCAATTGGGCTTACTACCGGAATATATTCATATAATTCACCGTCTCTAACCTGGGAAGCATTTAGGTTTAACTGGCGCAATTGCGATTCGTACCCCCGCACTTCACCTTGTACAGACTGGTAATCTGCCTGGGTTTGTTGAAAAGATTTTCCAGATCCTACCTCTGCTTCATATAAACGTTTCTGTCTTTCAAATTCCTTTTCCAAAAATTGCATCCTGCTATATGCATTAATATAATCAGACTGCATTCTGGTTAAATTTGGGTGAGAAAGATAAGCCAGTACCTGACCTTTATTTACCTTATCCCCCTCAATAACCTTTATAGAAGTTATATTACCGCCTAAAACTGCCGTCACGGTAGCCTCATATTGTGGCGGCACTTCTAGTTGTCCATTGGCTTCCACTATTCCTGATAATGCTTTCTTAGGTAAGGTATCTACTTTGATTCCCAAACTATTAAATTTCATCTCTGAAAGATGTACCGAGCGCATCCCGCCTTCTTCTTCATTGTGACCTTTTGTTTCTTTAGAATCCGATGCTTTAGTCTCCTGAGTATCTTTTTCCGAATTAGAATTTTCTTCACACCCCAAAAACAATGTAAGTGATAAGGCAAGCATTAAAATATTTATTGATCTTATGTTCATATCGTTTTCTTTCTTAGTTTTTAATTTGAATTCTTAAGGTAATATTCCAGTTGGTAACGGCTGTCGAGATAATCATTAAAAGCACTCCAGGCATTTACCTCAATTCTAATGGCATCCCTTATATTTTGAAGGAAAGTTATATAATCTATAGCTCCCTCTTTAAATGCTAATACTGACCCTTCCTGTTGTTCCTGTGCTAAAGGAAGTGCTTCATCCCTATAATAATTCCATGAGTTTCTCCATTTGATATAGTCTTCACGCATATTTTTATAGGCGGTTTCCAGTTCGATTTTATCCTGATAAAAGTTTTGCTCTGCAATCTGTCTATTTACTTGTGCTTCCTGTGTACGGCCTAATTCCGGCCCAAAAAACAGCGGAATTTGAATTCCTATTTGATATTGGAAGAAACCCGATTGCCCGGCTATTTCCTGCCTACCGTACTGACCCTGAAATTTGGGCAAAAATTCAGATTTTCGTTCTCTGGTAACCGCTTTGGCAACATCTATCCTTTGTTCCGAAACCTGTAGCAACGGATGATTTTCAAGCGACTCTACCAGAAAGTTTAAAGGTTCGTCTAAAGTTTCAACAGGCAAATCTGGTACATCATAGATTGTGTCACTAACGAACCATAGGTTTAAACGCTGTATTGATTTCAGGTAATCTCGGTACGATTGTTCCAGCTGTATTTTAACCTCGTTCGCCTGGTTGGAGGTAGCAAGATATTCCAATTTGGAGGTGGCCTCTGTTTCATACCTGATTCTTGCAGCCCTTTCAATATCTTCAAAAATTGAATCCATTTTTCTATAAACCTGGAATGTCCTTTTAGTTGTATAAACCGAGGCCCAGGCCCTGCTTACTTCACGTTCAATTTCAATAGTAGATAACTCTAAGGCACTTTCAGCAAGGGCAACCCTTTCTTTCTGCAATTTTAACCGGGGGGCAATTCCAAAAATATCAATGCCTTGCTGTTGGACGCCAATTTGAGTATAGACCCCATCAGAGCCATTTCCTACTTCTTCTTTTCCTGTAAAGATTTGGGTATTTCCAAAATCATAGGCGGTTTTACGCAATACTTCCTCACTTTCAATTTCAAGTTGAGCAGCTTTTAATTGCGGAAAGTTTTGGATTGCCATTTCTTTAGCCTCTTGCAAACTAATAGTTTGTAAAGAATCCTGTTGTGAATATTCAGATGACATTGCATCAGATTGTGCATTTACAGAAAAGGTTCCGCCTAAAACAAAGCCAATTATCAAAATCGTAGCTAAAGATCGTGAATTGGAAGAACCAAGCTTGTTCTGTTCCTTTTTCTCCCGTCTCTTCTCTACAAATGTATAAAGGACAGGAAGAACCACCAGCGTAAGCAAGGTAGCCGTAAGCATACCACCTATAACCACTGTAGCAAGTGGTTGTTGAACTTCTGCACCGGCAGATGTGGAAAATCCCATTGGTAAAAAACCGAAAATATCTGTTGTTGCTGTTAACATAATAGGTCGTATTCGTTCTTTGGTTCCTGTAAAAATTCTATCTCTTAGACTGGTTACTCCTTCTTCTTTTAAAGAATTGAATCTATTTATTAGTACCAGTCCGTTTAAAACTGCAACACCAAACAGAACAATGAAGCCTACACCTGCGGAAATGCTAAATGGCATACCTCTTAACCAAAGGGCAAAAACACCTCCGATAGCAGCCAATGGTATCGCCATATAGATCATGATAGATTGGGAAAAAGATTTTAAGGCAAAATATAGAAGCACGAAAATCAGGAATAAGGCTATCGGTACCACAATCACTAATCGGTCTTTGGCACTCTGAAGGTTTTCGAACTCCCCTCCATAAGTAATATAATAACCTGGTGGCAATTCTAATTCCTCATCTAATTTTTGCTGAATGTCGTTCACCACAGACTCTACATCCCTTCCCCGGGCGTTTACACCCACATAGGTTCTTCTGTAGGTATCATCTCTTGAAATTTGCATAGGCCCCGGAACATACTCAATATCTGCTATTTCTTTTATAGGCACCTGAGTTCCGTCTGGAAGATCGATATACATACCACGCAAATCATCAATATTCTTTCTATGATCTTCATCAAATCTTACTACCAGATCAAATCGTTTTTCTCCTTCAAAAATGACTCCGGCTGTTCCTCCTGCAAAAGCTGTACTTATGTAATCATTGGCTTTTTGGATATCCAGTCCATATTGCGCAATTTTATCACGGTTAAATTTAACGGTCATTTGTGGGAGGCCTGATGTTCGCTCCGCGTTTACGTCTCCTGCACCAGGCACGGTTTGGATAATACTGGCCATTTCCTGTACCTTTTCCGACAACACCCCCAGGTCCTCTCCATATAGTTTAACCGCAATATCTTCTCTAACCCCCTCTAATAATTCGTTGAACCTTAATTCTACAGGTTGCGTAAACACAAGGTTTACCCCAGTAAGTTCTTTATTGAGTTTTTCCTTGATTTGCGCTATAAGTCCTTCTTTAGTTTCAGCGGTTGTCCAATTATCCTTATCTTTTTCAAGAATCAGGTACATATCTGCTATATCCATCGGCATTGGATCTGTTGGGATGTCCGCTACTCCAATTCTTGCTGTTGCTGTTTTAATTTCAGGAAAATTTTCTAGAAGGATATTTTCTATTTTTTTGGAAACTTCAATAGACTCTGTTAATGAACTTCCTGGTCTGATTAAAGCCTGCATTGCAATATCACCTTCATCCAGTTGAGGCACAAATTCTCCTCCCATTCTGGAAAAAAGGAAACCGGCTAATACAAGTAGAACAGCAGCAGCACCTACAACAATGAGCTTCAGTTTTAATGCCCCTTTCAGTAAAGGCATATATACCCTTTGTATTCCACCAATTATCTTATCACTTATCCTTTCCAGCCAGCGTTCAAACCTTCCAAACCAGTTCTTTTTATTCTGAATGGGTTTCATAAATAGGGCAGACATCATAGGGACATAGGTAAGGCATAAGAAAATAGCACCTATCATGGCAAAACCGAAAGTGTACGCCATCGGCTTAAACATTTTACCTTCTACCCCCGTAAGAAAAAGTATAGGCGTGAATACAATAAGAATTATAATCTGTCCAAAAAATGCGGAACCCATCATCGTGGTTCCGGCATCATAGGCTACTTTATCCATTACGCCTTGATTGAATTTTAGCTTTCCAGACCTAATCCGTTTTTGGATCTCATACACCGTTCCTTCTATAATAATCACGGCACCATCTATAATAATCCCAAAGTCTATAGCTCCCAAGCTCATTAAGTTTGCCCATACATTAAATTGCTTCATTAATATAAAGGCAAAAAGCAAGGACAACGGTATGGTCGTGGCCGTTATGATGCCACCTCTTAAACTACCCAACAATAAAACAAGGGCAAATATCACGATTAGGGCGCCTTCCAGTAAATTGGTTTTAACGGTATCGGTCGTTCTGGCAATTAGCTCACTACGATCAATGATAGGGGCGATAGTGAGACCTTCTGGCAGGGATTTTTCAATTTCTGCCATACGATTCTTAACATTTTGAATAACCGCATTAGGGTTTGAACCTTTTAGCATCATTATTATTCCTCCCACGGCTTCCTTACCGTCTTGCGTAAAAGCACCATAACGTACCTGATTCCCAAAATGGACGCGTGTTGCAACATCTCCAATAGTTACGGGAATGTTGCCCTCGTTAATAATCGAAATATCTTTAATGTCTTCCAAAGAGCGAATAAGACCTTCACCTCTTATGAAATTTGACATTTTATTTTTTTCTATGTAAGCACCGCCTGTATTCACATTGTTCCGAGCGAGAGCCTCATACACTTGTGAAATACTAATACCCAAACTATTCAACTTATCTGGGTTGACAGTGACCTCGTACTGTTTAATACTGCCTCCATAAGAGTTGACCTCTACCACGCCTTCCAGTAATGTGAGTTGTCGTTTGATAACCCAATCTTGCACGGTGCGCAGTTCCATAGGCGAATACTTGTTTTCAAAACCCTCCTCTGGCTTTATAGTGTATTCATAGATTTGACCTAAACCAGTAGAGATGGGACCCATAGATGGACTTCCAAATTTTTCAGGGATAGATTCGCCCAGTTCGTTTAGTTTTTCCTGTACCAGCTGTCGAGGAAGATAGGTTCCCATATCGTCTTCAAAAACGATAGTAACTACGGAAAGGCCAAAGCGTGAGATAGATCTTATTTCTGTAACGCCTGGTAAATTACCCATAGATAGTTCTACGGGATAGGTTACAAATTGTTCAATATCTTCTGTGGCAAGATTTGGCGACTGGGTGATCACCTGAACCTGATTGTTAGTAATATCTGGCACCGATCCCAGGTTGACGGTCATCATGGACCAAATACCCGTCCCTATCAGCGCTAAGGTAAGTAGTCCAATAATAAATTTATTATTAATGGAAAATGCGATTATCTTATTAATCATATAAATAAAAATTTAATTCAGTTAAAATTCTTGATAATAATTTTGTGCCTAACAAAATCTATCAATAGGACCAAGGATCTAGTATGAGAACCAGGATTTGGTCAAAAAAGGATATAATTATCCTTTAAAAAAACTGAATTATGCCTGTGGTGGCTGTAAAATGGAAGTGGTAAAATCTTTTTTTATACCGTTTAAGTAGAGAAAATCTTGAGAAGAAATGTATTTAAACTCAAATTTTATTTCTGCGAATTTGAAATAAGTTACGTTTAAATGGCAACATTGGCAAATACAAAATGGGGAACATAAATCTGCATCTTGATGTTGGTGGTTATCACCTAAATCTTGAGAAATTTCTGTTTTAACTTCATTGTCAAAAGTACCTGTATCTTCACAAGGCACTAAATTTAGTGTGAAGATATAGATTGACAATATGAATGCTAAAAATTTCATTAAGGCAAATATAAGAATTTTTTAATGCAATGGTTGTGCAAAGAAAAAAGGCTTCGGATTATAAAAACCATAAGGTTTCTTGACCAAAAGGTGGTATTTCCTTGCTTTCAAAACGAGGTGCTATTTCTGCAACCATTTCAGGATATTTAATTGTTATTGGTACGTTTTGTTGACGTAAGGATTTCCAATATAGCCTACTAAATTGATACACTTGCTCTATTAGCTTTCTAATCATTTTACTATCATTTAAAGCCTCTGGTGTAGGACTTGATATTTTAAGTTTTATTGGAAATGAATAACTTGAATGACTTGGGTATTTTACAGTATTGTTATACCTCAAATTATTAAAGAGTAAATATTTATATTCTCCTTTAGGGCCAATATTTATATATGTGCCACTCATTGGAATTAACTCACCATTCCAATTTTGGTCAAAAGCAATAATATCTTCTGCTTCTGTTTTATTGATATTTAAAATGTAAAGAGGAATTTTCAACCCTAATGTATGCATCCCTCTTATAATAGGTTTTAGTTCCTCGTAACTCATTTCCTTATAAAAGTGAATCACTACTTTATCTGCTTCTGCAACCGATGTAAAATCTCTTATGGCTTTACATATACTACCTGCTAATAGGTCTGTTTCGCTTTGGTCGAAATACTCGAACTTTCTAAACAAACCATTGTTTTGAAAACTAAAGGCACTTGCTATATAGCGTCTGTTTTCTCCTTGATTGGTAAATGCACCAACACCTATTACTAATTCTTTTTTATCAGTTACTGCGAGCTTCCAAGGTGCGCCACCTAATTTAGCGTGCATTGCTAACGCCATATTTTGTAATGAGAATTGGAAGTTGTATTGATTCTCAATATTGACCACCATTTTTTCATAATCTACAACCTGTGTAACAATGCCTTCGTTTAAAAACAATTCTTTGATTTGAATATAGATGTCTCGGTCTTCGGGATTTGGCGTGAACTTATCGAAAGGACTTAAATAGAACGCCGCATAACGTATATTATCGTGGTCGAAGGTTAAGCTCTCTAACTTTTCAACTATTTCTGGTATTGGGTTGTTTTCGTTGGTAAACTCAATAAAATGTTCTTTAGACGTTGAAGCCTTAATATTTACATAAGCCTCAATCCCTTTAAAATATTTTTTTTGAGAGGTAACACCAAATTTTAGATTGTTGTAAAAGGTTTTAATTGCTTCTTTATGTGAGGTATGGTACACAAAGAAAAACTTAATGTTTTGGTTGTTAGGTCTTTTATAAGGATTAAGATTATTCATTGCCAATTTAGGCACTAAATGGGTTTTCTTGTTACCATATTGGTCTTTACCAAATTCTAACAATCCTACTTGTGGGTCTATGTGGTTAATACGATTAAGTGGCACATCAATAAATGCATCAGTCTTAAAAGGAAATATGGCTTTAAAATCTTCTGTAAACAGATAGTTGGTTGCAAAATTATTAATAAGTGCTACGTACTTTTGGTATTTATTAATTGGTCTTACAGGTTCTTCAATAGGTATATCTAATGCTCGTGCTAATGGCAAATTAAAAATTGGGTATGCTTGCTCAAACTGAATGGCATTGTAAAATTCTTCTTTTTCCTCTGTGTCGAGGTCCATTTGATAATTGAACGTTTTTTGACCATATACACAACGCTTTATTAACTCTGAATCCTCTATATCCTTAACTGACGTTGTAAGGACTTTTGAAGTACCATCGTATGAAACAATTAACTCTGGTAGGTCTGTGAGTTTTGCAAACTGTATTTTAAATGAAAATTTATAGTAGAGGTTATAGTCTTCTGTATTACCTTTTTTTGAAGGCATCCACACTTGTACATCACCAACGAAGTTTTTTACTACGATATAGTCTTTAGATTTAAAATAGCTTCTTAATTGGTGTTTAAGGAATTGCTTGTATATTCTTAATTCTCTACCATCTACTAAATTTAGCTTAATGCTTGGTGCATCTGGTATTTCTGTTGTAAATGTTGTAAATATTTGGTCTTTGTTAGATAAGTCTGCATCTGGAAACACCTCTTTAATCTGCCTTGAAAATTTAGATTTATGTATGGGATGGCTACCTTCTATATCCTCTGAAGTTAAATAAATGGTAGGCGCACTATTAGGCCATTTAAAGTTAAGTATGTTGGTTTTGAGGTGTTCTTGCATTGGTATTCGTATTTAAATTATTGCCATAAAGGTTCTTTTTGCCAATTAGGTTTCATTCCCAATGCATTAGGGTCTACATTAGGATATTTAACAAATAGGTCATTTAAACGGGTTGTAAATTGGTTGTTAGGTTGTATGGTATTCAATAGATATTTCATTAAACACATATGTACATACAGCTTACTAAACTCGTGCTGTTTTGGTACATTATCTATATCTGTAATCCAAGGATTAGGTGGTTTTGGCAACAGCTTTACCGTACCTGGAAGATTACGATTCCATAGACGTGAGTGATGCGCACAAAAGTTGCGTATTTGTGCAATAGATTGTAACCAACTTGGTAAATAGGTATGGTTAACTGCACCAAATTCTTGGGCAATACTATCTTTGGATTTTAAATTGTTATTTAAATTTCTATACATTTTTGATAAATTACCAATACTTGTATGTTCGACGGTTTTCCAAGCAGGTGGTAGTTTCTTATTGGTATATTTTTTAAAATGCTTTTTAAGTGTAACATCCTTTCTTTGAGAACGCTTAACTTCTTTTTGAATAGATTCTAATGACTCTTTGAAATATTGATAATTTATGAAACACTTTTTGTTCTGAAACCACCAAGGGTCAATTTCGTGTGAAAGATTATAAATGAGTTTGGTTCGTAAACTAATTTCTATTTTTTCAATGACATCAAATAACAATAGTCGTAATTCTGCATCAAAATTATATAAGGCTACGACATCTGTAAATCTACTATTGGGCTTAAAAATGTGTTGCTCCTTATCTGCTTGCATTACATACCAATACTCCCCAAGACGGTAGTAACTTATATTAGCCAAGTATTTTTCTGCCAATGGTCCATTAGAGATTTGTAAACCTCTTTTTTGTAATTGAGCAATTTGTTGTTGTATGGTAATTGGCTTTTTGCTAAACATTGAAAGTTGCATTACTGTTTAACAAAAGGAAGGTATATAAAGCAAAAGACACACCCTGGGACGCTGTTCTAATGGGTAGCGTGGTGTGTACTGTTATTGCAAAAGTACAAACTTTATACCATATTTTATTGTTTTTTACCATATTTTTTGGTTTTACTATCTGTTTATGAGATTGCTTCGTTGCTCTCGCAATGACCTTTCGACTGCGCTCAAGGCAGGCTAATTATAATTTTATGAGTTTTCTATAATGCTACGTTCTTCTTGTGTTAAGCCATATAAATCGTACACCATCGTATCAATTGTTTTTTCTGTTTGGGTGATTTGGGTTTGTAACTCTTGGGCTTTTTTCTTGTTATCCTCGAAGAGTTCTAACCACTCAAACTCGTCTTTTTTGGTTAGTGGCGTACCACCTGCTTTTTTAATGGCTTTGTTGAGTTCTTTTATAAAGTCTGCAAAGTCTAACTCGTGCCAGTTATCGAGTTTGCGGGTTACAACTAATTCATTGTATTGGTGCAATAAATAGGTTGTAAACTTTGATATAATATTATCATACGTACTGTATAGTTCAATTATTTTTAAAGATTTTTCTTTGAGGCTTGTTGTTTCGTACTTTTCTGGAATAGGAATAGTATTCAGAATAGTTGATGAATATGAGTAATAACCTCCTTGTTTTAATGGGGATGTTGAATGCAAGTAAAATTCAACCAATTTAGAATTTAAAAGGGCTAACAATGCCAATAGGTTATCCTCATGATTAGTTGTTGAATTTAGAGTAATTGAAAAAACCCTTGCTCCACTGTAACCAGATTTGTTATAATCAATACCAAATTTATTATTCTTGGTTTCTCCTGGGTAAACAATTTTAGTCTTATTAAACATATCAATTGTGCCAAATCTTGTTAGCTTATACCAATCTTTAGCACCTTTAAGAGTTTTCCGAGAATCCTTTCTTTCTTCTAATGTTTTTTTGTGAGCATTTAAATAAGCATAGGCGTTTGGAAAATTATTCATTAGTTCTTCTTCAGAAAACAATATGGTATCACCATCTAAATTTTTATAAGGATAAATAATTCTTTTGAGGGCTTCAACCTTTTTATATCTACCACAATTTTCAGCTCTTAATAAAGGCAATAAAATTCCATCTTCGATACTGTGTAATGCTAAATCATTCGCGTCAACTATAAATACTGAATCATTACCTGAAACAATTCCATAATTACAATTACCTATATTTTTTAGATTAGGATAAAGTTTTATTTTTTCGATAATTTCAGTTTCTCTTGAATCTTTTAAAGTCCAACTATCATCAGTCAAATTCTTTATTTGAATGTTTATAGCTTCCCCAAAATCTAATTCTTGTGCTTTTTGTAAAGATTCAACATTAAATAAATTAAAGTTTGTCGGTTTGCTGTTCCGCAATGTAAAAATGCTGACGTAGGTCAAAGCACCTTCAAAAACAGGTAAATCAGCAAAATCTATTAACCTCTCAATTTTAAATTCTTTCAACAATAATTTTCTACAGTTTCTACCATATTCTGTTGTTAAAAATTGATTAGATGTTATGAATGACACCAATCCGTTTTCTCTCAAAATCGCACTTGCGAGTTCAAAAAACATAAGAGAAATATCTATCCTTTTGTGTGCAACTTTTTTATTCTTTTTAAACCAATCAATTTGAGTATGTTCAAGGAATTGTACTCTTACATAAGGTGGATTCCCAATAATGACATCAAAACCACCTTTATCAAATATTTGTGGAAATTCTTGATGCCAATTAAAGGCTTTATCTCCTGCTACAGTTTTGCTATCAATTAATGAGTTGCCACATTTAATGTTGCTGCTTAAATCGTTGAGTTTTCGGCGTGGTTGTGCGGTACGCAACCATAGGGATAGTTTGGCAATTTCTACAGATTCTTCATTGAGGTCTACGCCATAAATATTGTTTTCTAAAATGGTGTTTTCTATATCACTTAATATAAGGCCACCACCTAATACTTTTGCTTTTAGCTCATCGATGTAACGGTGTTCTTTAATAAGAAAATCTAACGCTTGGTTTAAAAATGCTCCAGAGCCACAAGCAGGGTCGCAAATGGTTATTTGCAGTAACCACGCTCTGTAATTATCTAAAACCTCTAATAGTTGTTTTTTGGTGTTTTGGTGTGTCCCTTTTTTTATCTCGAAATAGGCTTCTTCCTTAAAACCTAATTGGTCTTTTTTCTCTTGGCAAAGTTTACCAACGGTATTTTCTACAATGTATTTGGTAATGTATTTTGGTGTGTAGAACACGCCATCTTTTTTACGCTTACTCTTTTGCTTATCGAACTCGCCACCTTCAATTTCAGCATTAACGCTTTCTATTTCGTTAAGTGAGTTTTCAAAAATGTGACCTAAAATATTAACATCTACTTGACTGCTAAAATCGTATTTAGCGAGTTTGTAGGTGTGTTTGTAAAGTAAGTCATCATCAATCTCTAAACTATCGAGAATGGCATCCGGTTTAAACAATCCGCCATTGTAGGCATAGATTTCTGCTCTTGAGGTTGTGCCTTTTCTACCTTCATCTAAAAAATGAAAGTATTGTTTAAAGAGGTTGTATAATGGGCGTTCATCACCAAAATCGATGTCGGCTTTCCACTTATCTAATATCTGTATTGTTGAGTTTGGTGGTAATAAGTCTCTATCTTCCGCAAAGAAAATGAACAGGAAACGGTCTATGAGTTTCTGTGATTTTTTGAATAGGGATAGTTTTACGTTTTTTTCGAGTGCTTTTAGTTCGTCAGCTTCTTGAGACATCTCGACTGCGCTCGATGTGACAGCTTCGGATTTAATGCGTTTGGCATTTCGTTTTACGAGGTCTCTAAAGAGTTCGCGTTTAAATACGGAATAGTCGTTGTAAAACTGTTTGGTAATCTTGTCTTCCTCAACTAAAGACGCTTCTTTAACGGTTAATGGTAGATTGTTGAGAATGTTATCCTTTTGTAAGCACAGGTGCATTAAAGCAAATTCTTCGGGCGCTAACTGAAAGAGATTAAACTCTAAAAACTCGGTAGCATCATTGATGTAAAACCGCAACTTCTCAAAGTTGGATGTGATGACATACACACAGCCTTTTTGATTGGCTTTATAGTCGAATGCCTGTTTACGGATGCTTTCTAAATCTTTGGTGTTGGTTCCCTTTAGCTCAATAACTCCAATAGCTTTGGTTTCCTTTAAAATAGCTCCATCTGCTTTTCCTGCTCCTTTTTGGTTTTTAAACTCGGTAGTGATATTAAAATCAGGCTTTGGATTTAGCGTATAACCCAAGACATTGACAAACAGCTCATCCAGAAACTTTGCCTGGTACTGTTCTTCTTTAGAGTTTTTAATATTCTCTTGAATGGTAGCATTGTGAAAATACTTGGTATATTTTTTATAGGCACGCTCTACTACTGAATTATCTTGTTGCGCCAGATATGTTTTTAATACTGATGTTTGAAATAATGCCATTTAAAGCTACTTTTTTTGGTTGGTTAAGTTCTTAATTTCTTCTTCTACTTTTTTGAGGATTTCCGTACTGTTGGATACATCTTTAAGCATATTGACAATTTTATCAGCCATCCAAAACTTTAGTAAATCACTTTCACTTTTGTTTAATGCCTTTGCTAAATCTTCCACCTGTTCCTTTCGGGCCATACGTGTACCACGTTCAATTTTACTTAATAAGGCGGTATCAATGTTCATTTGAGAGGCAACCTCACGCAGTAATAGTTGCTTTTCTTCCCTTAACTTCCTTATATAATTACCAAATGTCATTTTAGAGATATTTTGACTTGTCAATATTTGTCTAATTTAAGAAAAGGAAACAAAAGGAAAGTAAAAAGATATAAACAGTTATTAACAGCATTTCGACTGCGCTCAATGTGACATTTGAGGAAGTTGAGGATTTGAGGAAATCCATTTAATCATATCCTTAAATCCTCGAAATCCTTAACTATATCTTTGCAGGATTTGAATAGTTGTTGTGGGCTTCTCTGTGTATTAATCCTGCATCAACAAATTTAGTCATATAGCCTTCTGCGGTTTTGTGTGGGATGCTCTGATTTGTAGCTAAATCTAAATACTCCTGTCTGTTAAATTGCTTTGGTAAACTCTCTAAAAAGCGTTCTTTTCTATTTAAACGTTTTGTTGCTTTTTGCTCAATAGGTAAATCATTAAAGACTTTACTACTGTGCTTCACTAAAATTGAAATTATGGTTAGTGCGTTTTCAAAATCTATATCCTCACATTCTTTAGTTGTGTTTACATCGCCATCTTCCATAATGCGAAAGGCTGTAAATAGCATCATTATCCTAAACGCAATTAAACCTAAACGTCTTATTGTTGCAATGTACTCTTCGGGTTGTAGGTTGATGTATTTGGTCTGTAAGGATTCAAAAAACGTATTGAATTGCTGTTGTTGGGTTGTAGTTAACCGTATTTCAATCTCTGGATTGTTTTTTAGCGTTTTGTACAGTTCTAAAAACTCGCTACCCAATTGGTTGTAGTAATCGTCTAAACCTACTTTATTGCTATTTTGAAACACGTTTTTCCAAGTTGGTTTTATATTCATATAGTAAAACATAAAACGACTAAACAAACCATTTTCTGCGTTGGGTATTAAGGTTGCCACTTGTTTAGGTGTGCCTGATAATACTGTTGACAAACACGGTTTCTCAATATCTACATATTCTCTATCTGTTCTGCGATAATAGCTTATAGTTTCGTGATGAAAGGCTTTACGAAAACCATCGGAATAATTACCATAATCGCTTTTAAAGGCTTGTGCTAACGTATCGCCTTCGGTTTCAAAAATTAACCCTCTGCCTTTATTATCAGAAATTAATTGATATACGCCTGTTACACTATTGTTAGCAGGAATAAACAGCATTCTTTCTGGTGGTTTACTTGGTTTTTCCAAGTTTTCATCTTTACCCTTGTTCATATTATAAGTTGCCATTTCTGTATTAAATTGTTGCTTTAGAACTTTGGCTTGTTCCCGTTTTAACTTGTGAACAGGTTCTACCAAATTTTTAATTTGATTAAGCCTGCCTTTACCTGCAGATGCAGGTGCAGTTACAAAAAGATATAAATTAGCAAACACCTTACGTTGGTCGTAGATACCAAAGAGTTTAGGAAAGCAGGCACTAAAAGCCGTTAAAGCTCCTAACAACAAAATGTCCTTTTCCTCTTGACTGCTCGCTGGATTTACAACTTGTTGTAAAAACTGCGGTAAGGTATTAAATACCTCATCCGGTATTGTTGGCATTGCTTGGTTGGGTGTATCAACAATAGTTGCAACGT
This sequence comes from Winogradskyella poriferorum, assembly GCF_036553625.1. NCBI lineage: Bacteria > Pseudomonadati > Bacteroidota > Flavobacteriia > Flavobacteriales > Flavobacteriaceae > Winogradskyella > Winogradskyella poriferorum. Next base: position 390,621 of record NZ_JAZHOU010000003.1, on the reverse strand, counting down.
TTGTTGCAACTTCGTTGTTGTACTGTTGTTTGGTCGGTTTGATACCTGATTGATGTGCGTTATGGTAAAAGGTAGCAATAGTAATTCCGTGTCCTTTTGCGTTTAGGCATTTGTTGAATTGTGCGTCACACTCTTTGGCATCGTAACCTGCATAATTTTTGCTTATTCGGTGGAAATAATCTCTTCCTGTTTCTCCATATTCTTCAGCTAAAGCAAAACCTAAATCTCTCCAAGTTGCATAGTTTCCTGTTATGTCCAAACCTGATTGCTCGATTGCTGAAATGTAGGATTCAATGTCGTTATCAGCAACAGCAACAACATTAGTTGTTGCCGTGTTGCTTTTTGGTTGAGGTTGCTCTTTAGGAACTTCTAACCAATCTTTTGGGTTAAATATTTTTGTCATAATGCTTGATGTCTTTTATGTAGAAAGGCTGTTGGGTCATATGGTAAAAAACACGCTCTGGAAACGTCTTTACCTGACTGGTCAACCTCAATGTTATAATTGTGTTTAATGTAATTTGCTACTGCTGTGAAATATTCTGAATGTGATACTTCTGAAACATCTATTCTAATAATCCATTTTAAACCATCACCAGATGGTGATATGAATAGCATTTCGGTTTCAAAATATTCATCATTTAAGAGTTGTGTTCTTAACTCTTGTAAATTCTCTAAATGGTCAAAATCAATCGTTAATAGATTAGAATGCTTTAGCAAATTGTTATCACTTCGTTTTTCAAATGTTCCTGAAAGTGTTACGTAATCAAAGCGATTTGCTTTGAATTTACGTGCTTCTTTTACATTGGTAATTGCTCTTAATTCTTCAGTAATCCTTTTGTATTTATCACTTGTGATTAATGCAAATATTTGATGCAGTCGCAATGTTTCCGCAGGAAATACATTACGAACAGGTGCTTTGAAAAAGCTACAGTAAGCATACCAGGTATCGTCTGGTTCGTTTAACCATTCTAACTCGTCATTTTCTTTGATTTCTAAATTCAGATGTACTGCTTCATTTATTTTCTGCAATAAATCAGCTTCATCAATAGTTTTAAAATGATATTTGGCAAATTCAAATACATCACCGTTAAAGGTTTTTAGTTCGGTATCTCTATGGGTTGCAATCACTCCATCAATATGAATCCGTAAAGTTTCTTTTCCACCATTAAATGGGTTACGAGTTATCCCGCAGTCCCTTCCTTTTACGGAAAGGACTGTTGTATCAGGATAATACTGTCTTAACACATAGGCATAAATCTTTAAGCCATAATGTGTTTTGTCTAAAATTGCTTCTCTACTTATTTCCATCTTGCTTGAAATTATGGTTGTAGTAGTTATCTTGAAGCAATTGCTCTATGTCAGCAACTCTATAGTAAAATTTACCTTTTACTTTGCTGTAAGGCAAAGTGCCATTGGTTCTTAAAGTTTGCAACGTACGCTTACTAATATGTAAAGTCTGCAATACATCTTGATTGTCTATCCACGTATCCTTTAATACTTCTGCTCTCGATTGTCGCAACAATTCGATACGTGCTTTTAAGTCCTTTATATCTTGCGAGAGTGCCAAGATTAAATCGATTATTTCAGTCATAACTTCACCGCTCCTTTCTTAATTAGGTAATCGGCAGCTTGCTGTTCGATTTCATCTTGTGAATCAACACGGTTACTTAATAACCATTCTTCTAATTCGACTCTGTTAAAATAAATTTTCTTTCCATTCGGTTTATAATGTGGAATGGTTCCTGTACTTGTAAGTTTGTATAAATGGGATTGTGATAATTCCAAAAACTTACACGCTTCGTTGAAGCTCAATACGTTTTTTACAATAATGTTTCTGTCTAAAACGTGCTGTTCAATAATTTTGAGACGTTCTAATATTTCGTCCATAACTAATAAAATTTTAGTTTTTAGTAAATGGACATCTGGCCAAATGTCATTCTTGGTTTTCAAGAACAGGACAAAGGTTCAAAATTGGCTTCTCGATTTTAGTAAGAGTGTAAAACAAGGGTAAGACAACAGTAAGGTTTCTTACTATTCTTACTGTTTTTTATTGCAGTTGTTGGATAATGTTATCTATTTCTTCCTTTTCTTTTGGGTTATGAACTTTGTTTTTGTGAAGATTATTAGCCTTTAATAGCGTACCTGTTTTGGTAACAAATTTTCCAGAACGTTCTATTGCCGTAGGATTGAAATAAATAAAAAATGGTTTAAGTTTTGTTACAAGGTAACTAAACTGTGTCGTCTCGCATTGAAGATAAATTTGCGATTCTGTATTTGTGAAATCTTTTGCTAATAAGAGTTCGTGCAACTGTTCTACAGTTGTACGGTTATCTAACAAATCTATTTTTAGATTTACCAGTTTGAGCACAGTTAGCAAAGTTGAAGTGTCATTACTTTTATATCCGAAAGAAGTCTTTGGTTTTGCTTTCGTTTTTGATGTTTTTTTGGTAGCAACTTTTTTAGTGGTGCTCTTTTCTATCACATTAACATCAAAAGTTTCATCATTAAAGTATTTTTCTGCAATTTCTGAAATAGAAAATGTTGTGTTTTCTGAAAACTGACCGTATTGCTCTTGTAGTTCAGCATACAATCTTATAGCAGACACTTTTAAGTAGTTTATGATATAATTATCATCATTATTTAAATCTGCTGTTATTCCTCTCTTATTGATATAAGTTGCAATGTCATTTAAGTACTTATCAAATTTATTAAGTAGAATAGTATAGCTATATTTATTTTCCGGTGTAGTTGCATTTACGGGAAATTCTTTTGAAAATGATGCTACTGTATTTTCTGTTTCAACAAAGATTAGCTTTTGGTAGTATTCTTTTTTCGCATTTAAAGGCTTTTTAAAGTTTACTTTAAAAACTGCATTATTGGCTTTTGGATTCAATTTAAAATCAGACAGTAGGTATTTAAAATCCTTTTTTTGTCTATTATCTCTATGTAAGCCATTGGTTATAGAAACCAAACTTGAAAATACACTTCCTTTCATTATAAATCCAGTTGAATACGGTTAGCAGCTTCTTTCTTTTTATCGTCAATTACTTTAGCATATATCTGTGTAGTGCGTAATTCTTTATGACCTAATAATTTTGATACTGTATATATGTCTGTACCCAATGTTAATTGTAAGGTAGCGTAGGTATGGCGCGCGCAATGGAAGGTTATATTTTTAGTAATACCTGCTTTCATCATCCATTGTTGTAGCTTTAAGTTAGACCAGGCACTATAATGTAAGCCATCAAACACTTTATCATCTGGATTACCTTTTTCTCCTAATAGATTTCTTGCTTGGTCTGATATTGGTAAGGTTTCAACACCTTTAGTTTTCTTTTGTCTAAACCTGATATAATATCCCATTTCTTTAGAGTGCTGGATTTCTGACCATATTAGTTTTTCAATATCTGACCAACGTAATCCGGTTAAAGCTGAAAAAATAAAAGCATTCTTTAAAATAGGCAGTTCACATTCTGTATTAACTACTTTTTGTAATTCATCAAGCGTTAAAAATTCTCGTTGAGGTTCGCCTTGTTTGAAGTATTCAACACCATTTGCAGGATTTACTTTTAAAATACCATCCTTGACCGCCTGTTTTAATGCTGCTGAAAATTTTCCGAAATATGAATATTTTGAATTTTGAGACAGTTTTTTACCTGCTCTACTTATTGCATCTTTATCTAAATACTCTTTGAAACGCTCAACAAATGATTTGTCTATGTCTTGAAAACTAACATCAGTTGGACAAAACTTTTTTAAATGTTTTAGCATACTATTCCAATTTCCATAGTTGCCAGAGCTTGTATTTTTCTTTTCTGCTAAAGCTGTGATATAAGTAATAAAACTGCCTTTTAGCTTTTCAATATCTTGAAAGCCATAAATACCGTTTTGAATTTCAATCTGTCGTTGTGCACAAATAGTTTCTGCAAGTTGCTTCGTTTTCCTATTTACCTCTCTTTCCGTTTTGGTTTTAGGATTTGGTGTAAGGTATAAGCGTAAGTATTCGGTTTTACGTTTACCTTTATGATAGTAATCTAAATACAGGCTTATTTTGTCGTTTTTCTTGCGTTGTCTTAATGTTACTTTCATAATGGAATTAATTAAAGAGGTTTTCTATTTGCCATCTGGCCACAATACGCTTTCTACCAAAAGGAACTGCTTTTAAACGTCCTTGTTGAATCATTCTTTGAATGGTCCATCTACTCACACCAATAAGTTGTGAGGCTTCTGTAACGCTTAAAAAATCTTTGTTATTTACAGCATTAGGATTGTGAACTTCAACAACTTGTTTTTGCTGTTGCATATCTTCAGTAAGAGTAGCTTGGATTTTTTCTTTACGCTTACGTGCCTTATATGCTCTTTTTGCACAAGTATCGCCACAGTATTTAGTAACTGTTGTACGTGCTGTGAAGGCATTACCGCAATGCTTACAAGTTTTAGGAATGAATAAATTACTGCTCATAAATGGTGCTTTATGTAGCGTAATGGTGCAACGTGGTGCGTTATGGTGCATCATTTCGCCTTTATTTTTGCCAACAGATTTGGGCAACAAATCCATATTTAAGGCAACAGATATACAACAAATTTAATCAAAAAAGAGTAAATAAGCAACAAATAAAAGAAGATAAAACACTATAAAATCAACAATAACAAGGTATTAACAAATAAAAGAAAGTAAGTTACTTCCCGATACAGAAATTAGCAAAAATATTACCAAGTAAGTCATCATTTGTAATCTCACCTGTAATTTCACCAAAATGATATAAGGCTTGGCGAATGTCTATAGCCAACAAATCGCCTGAAAGCCCTGTTTCTAAACCATATTTCACTTTTTGAATCTCTTCAAAAGCCTTTAAAAGAGCATCATAATGTCGAGTATTGGTCACTATGGTTTCATTATTTCGTAAAGCACCAGTATTTATAAGATTTAATAATGAATTTGTTAATTGCTCAACACCAAATCCTGTTTTAGCAGAGAGTAGTAAAACATCTGCAATAGTAGAATTAATCTTTGCCAATTGAGTATCATCCAATTGATCTATTTTGTTAGCTATAACCAATAATGGTTTTTGAGGGTATTTATTTCTTATCTTTTCAATCTCAATTCTTACATCTTCAAGAGCATTTATATTTTTGCTGGCATCAAAAAGATAAATCGTTACTTGAGATTGCTCTATTTTTTCAAAAGTCTTTTTTATACCTATACTTTCAACCACATCCTTGGTCTCTCTTATTCCTGCTGTATCAATAAATCGAAAACCGATACCTCCAATGGAAATTTCGTCTTCAATAGTATCTCTTGTAGTACCAGCAATTTCAGAAACTATGGCACGCTCTTCATTTAATAATGCATTAAGAAGTGTGGATTTACCAACATTAGGTTCACCTACAATGGCTACAGGAATGCCATTTTTAATCACATTACCAACAGCAAAAGAGTCTATTAAACGCTTTAATACAAAAGTGATGCGCTCTATTAATTCTTTAAATTGAGTTCTGTCTGCAAACTCAACATCTTCTTCTGCAAAATCTAATTCTAACTCAATTAGAGATGCAAAGTTTAAAAGCTCTGCTCTCAACTTGGCTATCTCAGAAGAAAAACCTCCACGCATTTGTTGCATAGCAATTTGGTGTGAAGCTTCATTATCACTACTTATTAAATCTGCAACTGCTTCTGCCTGACTTAAATCTAATTTACCGTTTAAAAATGCACGAAGTGTAAACTCACCAGCATTTGCCATTCTACAACCTTGTCGCAAAAATAGTTGTATAATTTCTTGTTGAATGTAAGGCGATCCATGACATGACACTTCTATAACATCTTCACCTGTATACGAATTTGGGTTTTTAAAAACAGACACCAAAACCTCATCTATAGTCTTACTACCATCTATAATATGACCTAAATGAATCGTATGAGTAGATTGATTTTTAAGATTTTTACCAGAAACAGATTTAAAAGCAGAAGAGGCTATCGCAATAGCGTCTTTACCAGATAATCTTATAATAGCAATAGCGCCACTACCTGATGGTGTTGCCAAGGCTACAATGGTATCATTTTGCATAGTCATTAGATTTATTACAAAAGTATTGTAAAATATGGGATTGTTAAAAAGTTAAAGAATTCTATTTAAGATTTAATTCACATCGAAATCTTAGAATAATCAGCCTAGGTTGTTATATTTGCTAAGCAAAAATTGAAAATGATAAAAATGAAAAAATTACTAATCTTATTAGTTGTAACACTTGTATTTGCAAGTTGTAATGAAAGTAAAGAAACAGGATATGTTATAAATGGTAATGCTGAAGGCATACACAATGGTGTTAGAGTACGTTTGGCTCAAATTGATGAAAAAGGAAAACAAGTTATAAAAGACTCTGCCGTTGTAATGGATGGAAAATTTAATATTAAAGGTGCTGTTGAAGAACCTGGTGTATATTTTTTATCTGCCGATGGAACTCCGGGAAATATGGTTTTTATGCTTGAGAACAGCGATATAAATATAGATTTCAATTCTAAAATGCCAATGGATTCTAAGGTTACTGGTTCTGAATCTAACAAAAGTTATGAAGATTTTCAGAATGGAATGCTAGAATTTAGAAAAGAAGGAGAGGCAATTATGAAAAGATTTCAAGAATTAGGACAAGAGCCTGCACCAGAAACTAGAGATTCTATTAAGAAAGCTATGGATAATATGAGACAAAGACAATCGGCGTATCCACTTAGCTTTGTAGAAAACAATAACGATAGTTATTTTAGTTTAAATCTTATTCAATTAGAATCTAGTAGACCTACTTTTGATGTTGTAAAATACAAAGAGATTTTTGAAAGTTTTCCTGCCAATTTAAAGGAATCTAAAAGAGGTCAAATTGTAAAGCAAAGACTAGACGAACTTTATAAAGAATACGAAAAAATAGCTCATTTAGATTTAGGTAAGATAGCCCCAAACTTTGAGTCTAAAACACCAGAGGGTGAAACAGTAAGTTTAAATGACTTAAAAGGAAAAGTAACTATTATCGATTTTTGGGCAGCATGGTGTGGTCCTTGCAGAAGAGAAAACCCTAATGTGGTTAAGGTATACGAGCAATACCATGATAAAGGTTTAGAAATTATTGGTATCTCATTAGATGGTGCACCAAATCAAAAAGATCCTAAAAAAGCGTGGTTAGATGCCATAGAAAAAGATGGATTAGAATGGAACCATTTATCTAGCCTAATGTACTTTAACGATCCTGTTGCTAAGCAATACAATATAAAATCTATACCTGCCACTTACATCTTAGACGAGGAAGGTAAAATCGTAGCAAAAAATTTAAGAGGTGCTGCGCTAGAGCTTAAAATTAAAGAGCTTCTTGGTAATCCTTAATTTGCGTGATTTTTTGATATAAAAAAGCCTGCACTATGCAGGCTTTTTCTTTTTAATGTAATTTGCCGGTTTTATAAAGCACAAACAAAATAATTATAGGAATGGCTAATAAACCTATGTGAGCTAAATCGGTTTCAAATAAACTGGGTTTTAAAATTAAAGTCACAGCGTAACCTCCTACAGCACCACCAAAGTGTGCATCGTGGCCTATGTTTCCAACTCTGTTTTTCATTCCGTATATGGAATATAGAAGATAACCAATACCAAATATATAGCCTGGTATAAAATTAATTCGCATATTCGGTTCTAATAAAATAGCCGAGTATAACACGCCAGTTACCGCACCACTTGCTCCAATAGCACTATACCAAAACTCTTCTTTGTGAAAATACAATGAGAGTAAATTTCCAAAAATTAAACTTGCCAAATAAACAGTTATAAAATTTATGTTTCCAAGGTCTTTTATAACGGTATGAGCAAAAAAGAAAAGCGTTACCATATTAAACAATAGATGCTTAGAATCTGCATGTAAAAAGCCAGAACTAAACATTCTTATTTGTTCTCCACGTCTTATACTACCTACATTAAACTTATACTTTTCAAAAAATAAACGATCATCAAAACCTTTTAAAGACATTATAACATTAGCTGCAATAATTGCAACAGTAACGGAATCTAAATTGTACATAAACTCTAATCTTATAAATCAAATATAGCATATATTTGCTGTTGCAAAACTAACATACTTTCATGCAACTTATTGCCTATATTCTCATTTATCCTATTCTTTGGTTAATTTCTATTTTGCCGTTTAGATTACTCTATGGTCTTTCTGATGTATTATACATCTTTCTTTTTAAAATTTTCGGATATAGAAAGTCTACTGTAAAAGAGAATCTTCGTCTGGTATTTCCTGATAAACCTGAAAAGGAAATAGCTACCATTACTAGTCAATTTTATCATCATTTATGTGATATGATAGTTGAAGCTATTAAATCTTTAACTATTTCTGAGAAAGAAATGAAAAAGCGTTTCAAGTTTACCAATATTGAAGAACTACATAAGCTTGAAGAAAAAGAACGCAGCATTATACTTATGTGCGCTCATTATGGCAGTTGGGAGTGGATATTTATATTACAAACTTACTTGAAGTATAAAGGTTATGCTGTGTATAAAAGACTAGCTAATAAACATTTTGACAAACTAGTAAAGAGAATACGTGCTAAGTACAATTCACATTTAATTACTACAAAAGAAACATTTGACATTCTTGCAAAAGCCAAAAGTAAAGGAGAACTAACGATTAACGGATTTGTCTCAGATCAATCCCCAAAAGCAAATAAAGCCTTCCACTGGAATGATTTTATGGGTATAAAAGTACCTATGTACACTGGCGCAGAAATGCTTGCAAAAAAGCTTGATATGGCTGTTGTATTTTTTAGTGTAAAACGATTAAAAAGAGGATACTACGAAACCACATTTCAAACAATTACAGAAAACCCTAAAGAATATAAAGACTACGAAATTACAGATATCTTCTTTAAACTAGTTGAACAACAAATTAAAGAAGCTCCTCAATATTATCTTTGGACACATAAACGTTGGAAGCACAGAGACAAGGTTCCTGAACGTTTTAAATAAAATATAAGTTTGATGGTTATTAATCCAAATCAAACCAACCATCTACATTAGTCGTAGTACATGGTTTATCGATTAAAGATTTATGGATAAATTCGTTATTGCAACGAGAGTATTCATAGTCTTTAGCCCATTCCTCGTGATTTTTGGCTAAGTCAACAATACTATTACAAACATACTCAATCTCTTCATTGGTTGTTGTTGGATGAATAGACATACGTATCCAACCTGGCTTGCGGACTAAATCTCCAATAGAAATCTCGTCCGTAAGCTCTTTAGATGTTTGCTGATCTACGTGTAATAAAAAATGTCCATACGTACCTGCACAACTGCAACCTCCACGAGTTTGTATTCCAAATCTGTCGTTTAGTAATTTTACACCAAGGTTGTAATGCAAATCATCAATGTAAAAAGAAATAACACCCAAACGATCTTGATGCTGACCAGCCAAAATATTAATGTTAGAAACCGGTTGAAGCTTATTGAAAATAATATCTATAAGCTCATGCTCGCGCTCAAGGATATTACTAACTCCCATTTGCTCTTTCAGCTTAATAGATAAAGCCGTTTTTATAGTTTGAAGAAATCCTGGTGTACCACCATCTTCTCTGTCTTCAATGTTATCAATGTATTTATGCTCTCCCCAAGGATTCGTCCAACTTACAGTACCTCCACCAGGACAATCTGGTACCATATTATGGTATAATTTCTTATTGAAAACCAACACACCAGAAGTACCTGGTCCACCTAAAAATTTATGTGGTGAGAAAAATATAGCATCAAGCTGTTCTTCTTCATCTTCTGGGTTCATATCTATATCTACATAAGGTGCCGAACATGCAAAATCCACAAAACACACACCTCCATGCTGATGCATAAGCTTAGCTGCCTTATGATATGGTGTTTGTATGCCTGTAACATTAGATCCACCAACAATAGAGCAAATTTTTAATGTTCTGTCTTTATACTGTTCTAGTAATACTTCAAGATTATTTAAACAGAATAAACCGTTATCGTCTGGTGGCACTACTTCTACTTTTGCAATGGTTTCTAACCATGAGGTTTGGTTAGAGTGATGCTCCATATGTGAGATAAAAACAACAGGTCGCATTTCATCTGGCACAGTTGTATACTCTCTTAGATTCTCAGGAATTTTTAGTCCTAAAATACGTTGAAACTTATTAACTACACCTGTCATTCCATTACCAGTAACAATTAAAACATCGTCCTCATTAGCATTAACATGGTTTTTTATAATGTGTTTGGCTTTGTGATACGCTTTTGTCATAGCTGTACCAGAAACCGTCGTTTCAGTATGAGTATTAGCTACAAAAGGGCCAAACTCATTAAGTAGTTTTTCTTCTATTGGTCTATACAAACGTCCTGAAGCCGTCCAATCTGTATAGATTATTTTTTGTTCACCAAAAGGAGATACAAATGTCTGATCTTGACCAACAATGTGTTTTCTAAATTGCTCAAAATAAGCTTCAAGCGTTGATGTGTTATGTGTTGTTGCTTCAGAAATCATAACTTAAATATACTAAATATTAGCGATAGCTTTAATTTCTGCAATAAAACGATCTGCTAAATCATCTGCAGCTTCTTGCGACTGAGCTTCTGTATAAATACGAATAATAGGTTCGGTATTACTCTTCCTTAAGTGTACCCAACTTTCTGCAAAATCAATTTTTACACCATCTATGGTTGTTAATGTTTCGTGACTGTAATTAGCTTCCATAGTTTTTAAAATAGCATCAACATCTAATTGTGGTGTTAATTGAATTTTCTTCTTACTCATGTAGTAATTCGGATACGTTGCACGTAATGAACTTACCGACATCTTTTTCTCTGCTAAAAGACTTAAGAATAAAGCCACACCAACTAACGCATCGCGTCCATAATGTAACTCAGGATAAATAATTCCTCCATTACCTTCACCACCAATAACCACATTATTTTTCTTCATCAATTCTACCACATTTACCTCACCAACTGCACTGGCTTCGTAAGTTCCTCCATGCTTTTCGGTAACATCGCGTAAGGCACGTGTAGAACTCATATTACTAACGGTATTCCCTGGATTTTTACTCAACACATAGTCTGCACAAGCCACTAAAGTATATTCTTCACCAAACATTTCTCCTTTTTCATCCATAAAGGCCAAACGATCTACATCTGGATCTACTACTATACCAAAATCAGCATGTTCTTTTACCACAGCTTTTGCTAAATCACCTAAGTGCTCCTTTAAAGGCTCTGGATTATGCGGAAAATGACCTGTTGGTTCGCAATACAATTTTACAGGTTCAACACCTAAACGCTCTAATAATAATGGAATCGCAATACCTCCTGTAGAATTTACACCATCAACTACAACTTTAAAATTAGCGGCTTCAATAGCATCTTTGTTGACTAACGGTAAATCTAAAACCTCATCGATATGCAAATCGATATACGCATCGTTTTTAGTAATCTTACCAAGGTCATCCACCTCAGCAAAAGTCATATCGTTAGATGCAGCAATATCAAGAATCTTCTTGCCTTCTACTCCATTTAAAAACTCACCTTTATGATTCAATAATTTTAAAGCATTCCATTGTTTTGGGTTATGGCTTGCTGTTAAAATAATACCACCATCTGCATGTTCCATTGGTACAGCAACCTCAACGGTAGGTGTTGTTGATAGGCCTAAATCTATAACATGAATTCCCATACCAACTAAGGTGTTCATTACTAAACTCTGAATCATTTCACCAGAGATACGTGCATCTCTACCAACCACAACTCTATAGTTATCCTTACTGCGTTGTTGTTTTAGCCAAGTACCGTAAGCTGCTGCAAATTTTACAGCATCTATTGGTGTTAAATTGTCTTCAACAGCACCTCCAATTGTTCCACGAATTCCTGAAATTGATTTAATTAAAGTCATAGATTTTTGATTTTAAGCAAATATAAGATGTTAGAGACGCTTTAAAAATGATTTTTGAAATTTGTTATTATGAATTCGTAAATTCGAGCCTATGAATTTTTTAGCCCACATTTATCTATCTGGAGACGACGAGCTCTTAACCATCGGAAATTTTGTTGCCGATGGCATTAGAGGCAATAAATACAAAGCTTACCCTAAAAAAGTTCAAGCTGGAATTTTGCTGCACAGAGCTATTGACACCTTTACAGATGCGCATCCTACTTTTAGACAAAGCACCAAGCGTTTACACAAAAATTATGGGCATTATAGTGGAGTTATAGTTGATATTTTCTATGACCATTTCTTGGCAAAAAACTGGCAACAATATTCAGATATTCCATTAGCAAAATATATAGACGATTTTTACCAAAGTCTTAATGCTAATTTTGAAATTTTACCAGATCGCTTCAAACATTTAACACCAATAATGATTGAAGGCAACTGGCTTTTAAGCTATGCCACAGTTGAAGGTATTCAACTTGTATTAAATGGAATGAATAAACGTACCAAAGGCAAATCTAAAATGAATGAAGCTACTAAAGAGCTAAAAGAACATTACTCAGAATTTGAACATGAGTTTACCACATTTTTTGAAGAATTAAGAGCCTACAGCAACTCAAAACTAATTAAAATAAAAAAGCAATTCGAACTATGAAAAACCGCTTTCTAACATTATTAATTTTATTCAGTTTTATTGCTTGTAAAGATGTATCAAAACAGCATAAAACAGAGGTTAATACACGTGGGACTATTGCAGAAAAAGCAATGGTTGTTAGTGCCAGAAAAGAGGCTTCAGAGATTGGTGTACAAATTCTAAAACTTGGTGGTAATGCTTTTGATGCTATGATGGCAACCGAAATGGCTTTGGCTGTAACCTATCCTTATGCTGGTAATCTTGGTGGTGGTGGATTTCTGGTTTTTAGATTAGCTGATGGCACAAAAGGCGCATTAGATTATAGAGAAAAGGCTCCGCTGGCATCAACAAAAAACATGTATCTCGATGACAATGGTAATGTGATTAAGAACCTAAGCACTGTTGGCAGCATGGCTATTGGAGTTCCAGGAACAATTGCAGGTATATTTGAAGCCCAACAAAAATATGGTAAGCTCGATGTAAAAACCGTCTTAAAACCTGTTATAGAACTAGCAAATAACGGCTTCGTTGTTACCAAAAGACAAGCAAAACGATTCGCTGCTTACGATAGCATTTTCAATGCCGTAAACAAAAAGCAAATACTATTTAACAAATCTATTAAAGCCGGAGATACAATAAGAAACAAAGCTTTAGCACACACACTTCAACGTATCTCTGATCATGGAAGAAATGAATTTTATAGTGGCAAAACCGCGGAAACTCTCGTATCATTTCTTCAATCTGAAGGCAGTATCATTACTCTTGAAGATTTAAAGAAATATGAAGCCAAATGGCGAAATCCTGTAACGTTTGAATACGATGATTTAACCATTACCTCCATGTCTCCACCTTCATCTGGTGGTATTTGCTTAGGGCAAATTATGAAAATGATTGAACCCTTCGATTTAAATGATTATGGTCACAACGCTTTAAAAACCATTCAGGTTATCATCGAAGCCGAAAAGCGTGCTTATGCAGACCGAAGCTACTATTTAGGAGATCCAGATTTTGTAGATATCCCAACAGAAACCTTATTGAGTGATGTCTATCTTCAAGATAGAATGAATAATTTTTCATTTGAAAAACCGACTCCATCAGATGACTTATCACATGGTAATATTGTGGGTTACGAAAGTGATGAAACCACGCACTACTCTATCGTAGACCAATTCGGTAATGCCATTGCTGTAACCACGACACTAAATGGTGCTTATGGTTCTAAATTGTATGCTGAAGAATTAGGGTTTTTTCTTAATAATGAAATGGACGACTTTAGCAGCAAGCCTGGCGAACCAAATTATTTTGGCCTTATTGGCGCAGAAGCTAATAGCATTGCGCCAGAAAAACGCATGTTGAGTTCTATGACACCAACTATTGTAGAAAAAGAAGGCGAACTCTATATGACGGTTGGCACACCTGGTGGATCTACAATTATAACCTCTGTATTACAAACCATTCTTAATGTGCATGAGTTTGGACTTACAATGCAAAATGCAGTAGATGCTCCGCGTTTTCATCATCAATGGTTACCAGATGAAATACGAATGGAGCCAAATGGTTTTGATGACAAACTCATTAAAGAATTAGAAGCCTTGGGCTATACCATCAACTTAAAGCGCTCACCTGTTATTGGCAAAGTAGATGGTATTTTAATTTTAGATAATGGCACATTAGAAGGTGGTGCAGATCATAGAGGCGACGATACTGCTGTTGGTTTTTAACATTGTTTTAAAATTTTCAATTTAAGGATATCGTATCTTTAGCTACATCAATCAACTATTAACCACCATTAAAACCAACCAGATATGAAAAATCACATTGCAATTGTAGCGCTATGCGCTTCTATTTTCTCATTTTCTCAAGGCACACAATTATTAAGACAACCTACACTTCATGGAGATGATGTGGTCTTTGTATATGCCAACGACCTTTGGAAATCATCTCTAAATGGTGGCACAGCAATACGATTAACCAGTGATGAAGGCTATGAGTCTAATCCTCATTTTTCTAATGACGGAAAACTAATTGCCTTTACTGCGCAATACGACGGCAATGTTGATGTATTTGTTATGCCTGCTGAAGGAGGTGAACCTAAGCGTCTTACCTATCATCCTGGTGGTGATTTTGTGCAAGGATGGACACCAGACGGCAAAGTATTATTCCGATCCGGAAGAGAAGCACAGCCAACCATGACCAATAAATTTTTCACAGTCTCTACAGATGGTGGTTTGCCAGAAGCTCTAGATATTCCCAGAGCAGCTTATGGAGAAATGTCTCCAGATGGCAAACATCTCGCCTATACTCCTATTACAGGTTGGGATGCTGAGTGGAGAAACTATCGTGGTGGACAAGCAATGCCTATTTGGGTTGTAGATTTAAAAACAAAAGACCTAGTAAGAACATCGCAACCAACAAAGGAGCGTCATTTAGATCCTGTTTGGTTAAACGGACTGGTATATTTTATGTCCGAACGCGATTATACCATGAACATCTGGTCTTTTAATCCTTCAACTAAAGAAGAAAAACAAGTGACTTTTCATAAAAAGTTTGATGTAAAAAGTTTAGATGCGAGTGATGATAAATTGATTTACGAACAAGGTGGTTATCTTCATGTTTTCAATCCTTCAACAAACAAAACAAAGCAATTAAATATTGATGTTAAAGCAGATCTCAATTTCTACAGAACAAAATGGGATAATGTTTCTGCCAGACAATTAATAAATCCTAATGTTTCACCAACAGGAAAGCGTGCTATTTTTGAACATCGTGGTGAAATCTTTACCGTACCTAAAGAAAACGGTACATGGAAAAATATTACCAACTCTCCTGCTGTTGCAGATCGAAATCCTATCTGGTCACCAAATGGTGATAAAATTGCTTGGTTTTCTGACAAAAGCGGCGAATACCAATTAATGCTAGCTGATCAAAATGGTGATAATGTCGAAGCGATTTCGTTGCCAAATCCAACGTTTTATTTTCAACCAGATTGGTCTCCTGATGGTAAGCACATTGCCTATACAGACACACATTATAACGTTTGGATTATAAATCTTGAAACTAAAAAAACAAAAAAGATTGATACAGATCGATATGCACATCCTAACCGTTCTATGAATCCTGTTTGGTCACCAGACAGCAAGTGGATAGCATACGCTAAACAGCAAGACAACCATTTTAAAGCGATTTTTGCTTACAACATAGACTCTAAAAAAGTGATTCAGATTACAGATCCTATAGCTGACGCCATCACGCCTGTTTGGGATGAGTCTGGGAAATACTTATATACGTTAGCAAGTACGAATTATGGATTGCAAAGTGGTTGGTTAGACATGAGTAATTATGATCCTGCAGCAAATCTTACCAGAAGTTTATACGCAGTTGTTTTAAGTAAAGATGGCAAAGCGCCTAATCTTCCTAAAAGTGACATGGAGGAAGAAAAGAAGGAAAATGGTAATAAGAAAGAGGATAAAAAGGACGATAAAAAATCATCTGATGGTGTTACGGTAACAATTGATGAAGATGGTATTTTTGATCGTGCTGTTGCCTTAGACTTACCAGCGAGAAACTATGTAGCATTACTAAAAGGCCCTAAAAATAACATATTTATTGCTGAGGCTATTCCTAATTCCAGAGGACTAAAAGTACATTCGTATAATGTTGAAAAAGAAAAAGCTTCAGACTTTGCTGAAGGTGTTTGGGACATGGTAGCCTCTAACGACAGAAAATCTATTTTGCTATCTCAGAATGGTAATTGGGTACTAACAGGTGCCTCTGCTCCACCAAAACCCGGAAAAGACAACTTAAAGATTGATATCAAAATAAAGTTAGATCCTAAAGCTGAAGCGCATCAAATTTTTAAAGAAGGCTGGCGTTACATGAGAGAC
Source organism: Winogradskyella poriferorum (assembly GCF_036553625.1). NCBI lineage: Bacteria > Pseudomonadati > Bacteroidota > Flavobacteriia > Flavobacteriales > Flavobacteriaceae > Winogradskyella > Winogradskyella poriferorum. The sequence goes on along the minus strand of NZ_JAZHOU010000003.1, from coordinate 374,130 downwards.
TTCTTATATGTAGATAATGTGCATGGTGCACCTTGGGACGAAGTATACAAATGGTATGCACCTTGGATAGACCATGTACGTCACAGAACAGACTTAAACTATGTTGTAGATATAATGAGTGGTGAAGTTGCTGTTGGACATTCTTATGTTTCTGGTGGTGATTTCCCTGACGTAGACCGTGTAGCTGTTGGGTTGCTAGGTTGTGATTTTGAAAAAACCAATGGTAACTTCAAGATTTCTAAAATTTACACTGGAGAACGTTGGAATCCTAATATTGATGCTCCTTTGGCAAAACCAGGTATTGACGTTAAAGAAGGTGATTACATCCTTGCGATTAACGGAACTGCATTAGATAGCAAAACCAATCCTTATGCCTTGTTAGAACAAACAGCAGGCAGAGAAATTACCATAATGGTAAATTCGCAACCAACACTAACCAACGCTCGAAGCATTCTTGTTAAACCTGTAAGTAATGAACGTGGCTTAAGAAGTATCGATTGGATTGAGAGTAACCGTCGTAAAGTTGATGAACTATCTAATGGTAAACTCGCTTACGTCTATGTACCAAACACTGGTGGTGGAGGTTTTACCTCTTTCAATAGGTATTATTTCTCTCAGCAAGATAAAAAAGGGGTTGTTATAGACGAACGTAATAATGGAGGTGGTTCTGCGGCAGACTATATGATGGATATTATGTCTAGAGAGATCTACGGTTACTTTAACAGTAAAGCTGGCGATAAACGCCCTTGGACCACACCTATTGCTGGTATTTGGGGACCAAAAGTAATGCTAATTAACGAGCGTGCTGGCTCTGGTGGTGATTTACTACCATACATGTTTAAAATGAGAAACTTAGGACCATTAATCGGTACAAGAACTTGGGGAGGACTCGTTGGTACTTGGGATACACCTGCATTTATTGATGGTGGACGCATGGTAGCACCTCGTGGAGGTTTTTATGATGTAAATGGTGAATGGGCTGTAGAAGGAGAAGGTGTAGCACCAGATATTGAAGTGATTCAGCATCCTAGAGAAACTTCAAAAGGAAATGATCCTCAATTAGAACGTGCTGTACAAGAAGCTCTAAAGCTTTTAAAAGACAACGAATTTGAACTAAAACCAGAACCAAAAGCTCCTGTTCGCTGGAAACGTCCTAAGGGCTACAAATCTGATAATTAATAATACAACTCATTACGAGTAATGTTGTTCTGTGGCAAATTACAATTGCACTGAAAATTAATTACTCGTAATGAACAATAACATTACAATGCCAAAAACCTCAAAGACTAAACGCATATTTAAAATCATAGGAGGACTCATAGTGTTCTTTACATTACCTACACTACTCTTCTTTGGGTTTATGTATTTGAAGTATAACGAGGACTTACCTACTGGAAAACTAGGCACAGAAGCTGACCAATTAGCAACTAGCATGTTAAATGCCTTAAACGAAGAAGCATACCTTAATACGGATTATATAGAATGGACCTTTAAAGGCAGACATCATTACAAATGGTACAAAACAGATTATACATGTGAAGTATCGTGGGATGCCATGACCGTTATTTTAGACTTTGAAAATTCTGATAATTCTAAAGTATTTGCTGGTCAAGACGAATACAACGGTATTGAAAAACTAGATTACATCAATAAAGCTACAGACTACTTTAATAATGATTCCTTTTGGTTAGTGGCACCTTATAAAGTCTTTGACAAGGGAACTGAACGTCGATTGGTAACATCAGAAGAGGGTGAAAAATCCTTACTTGTAACTTATACCAAAGGTGGCACCACTCCTGGAGATTCTTATCTATGGCATTTGGATAAAAACGGACTACCAAAAAGCTTTCAAATGTGGGTAGATATTTTGCCTATTGATGGCCTTGAAGCGTCTTGGGATCAATGGATCACAACAGAAAGTGGCGCCAAATTACCCACAACCCATAAATTCCTAGTGTTCGATTTGAATATGGGAGAGGTTAAAGGATTAAAGTTTTAATCAATTAATTAGTACTGTTAGATAGAAGTATCAAATTACTGAAACTGCCTACGACATACTGCGACTGAATACTATTTAGACCGCTGCCCAACAAATTGCTGTGTTTTCAGCTTAAATAATACATTAAAGCTTGTTAAACTACCATAACTTCTGGTAATGTATTGTTGTAAATCTATCTTTTCTTGCTCTTCAAGATTACTTGAGTTTATCTTTTGCTCCATTACGCGCAAGCGATCACGTACCATGGTAATCTTATGAAAAAAGGTATCTATTGGCAGTTCTTTGCCCTGTAGATTAGTATCACCAGGCTCTAAAATAAGTTTACCACCTTTCCACTTATCGGCAATGGAAACCACTTCAGAAACATCTGACCATTTTTTAAGAATGTCTTTCAGGCTTTTTTCAACCTCATAAAAGCTTACAGTATCTACATCACCCTCTGCTGCTTCAATAACCTCAAAGTCCTCATCGATCTCTAAGGTCTCTAAACCTTTATCTATAAAGGTCACCCAATAGTGTTTTGAGGTGACATTAGTAACAACTCCTTTGCCATGTTCTGTATGATTAATTCGCGATCCTATTCCTAGTAATTTCATTATTGATTGTATTTTGTTATTGGTGTAACAAGTATACTAAATCTCTGTTAGATTTCCACTTTGTATCTATGAATCTTACTTAACTAACCCTATTTTGATTTTAGTCTAAAATCTACTACTTTTAAACATCCTCTTTAACCAATCTATTTAATAGTCGTATCCCAAAACAATATACGATATGGACTACCACATTACTTTTTGGAATTTAGAAAACCTCTTTGATATAGAACACTCTCCTAGACGCACGGAGAAACTACAACGGGCTATTGGCAGTGATGTTAAAGGTTGGGGACCAACCCAACTAAATCAGAAACTAGACCAGCTTAACCGTATTATTATTCAGTTAAATAATGGTAACGGTCCTGATATTCTTGGAGTCTGTGAGGTTGAAAATGCTCACGTGCTTCATCTGTTGATTCAGAAAATGGGTGTTTTAAATCGGAATTACTCCTTGGTGCATGACGACTCGGATGATCGTCGTGGTATTGATGTAGCTTTTATTTATGACGCTGATATGTTCACTGTTGAAGAAGAAAACGGCGAGCCTAAAGTGTACGACCATTTTGTACTTAGACGAACAGCCACCAGAGATATTTTACAGGTTAACTTTTTAACCAACCATAGCCAAGGCCAACAGCGTTTGGTATTGATTGCTAATCACTGGCCTTCACGTAGTGGTGGACAGTACGAATCTGAAGGATACCGACAGATTGCTGGTGAAACGTTGAGTTATTTCCATCAGCGTATTAGAGAGGTGCATGGTGATGCTACTCCGGTACTAGCAATGGGTGACTTTAATGATGAGCCTTTCAATGAATCTTTAACACGTTTTGCGCTGGCTTTACGCAGTAGGGCTCGTGTAGTACGTGGTCGTATTCCTTATTTTTTAAACCTAATGTGGCCTTTAATGGATTATGGTACTGCCAGTTTTTACTTTGGAAATAAGCCTAATATGCTAGACCAGTTTTTGGCCAATGAAAACATGCTAAAAAGTAACAGTGCTATTAAAGTAGTACCAGATTCTGTGAGTATTGAGCGTTTCTCTGAAATGATAAAACCTGGTGCTTATGGTGTGCCTAAGCATTTTGGTGGTATGGGTAAAAAGATTGCAGCAGATGGTTATAGCGACCATTATCCTATTTCAGTGAAGCTGCGCGAATCTTAGACTATTTTTATATTTTAAACTAGATGAACATAAAAGCATCATCGTCTTTAACAGTCTTATTAGCATCTTTAGCTTTAGGTGACACCTCTACCTTTGGCTGAGGTACATTTATGGTCTGCGACCTGGATTTTAGTAGTCTTAATCTTAATTTTTGAAATGAGTTCATAGCACTTATTTTTATCGTTACTAAAGATACGATGCAAAAGGGACATTTAGACGTCTTAAATGATTAGTTTTTAAATATTTAGTGTTTTGTTAACATTCAAAATCTTCTAAAAGATCTATAATTCATCAAAATCACCTGCTTTTGTAACTAATTCGCTTACGAATACCACCACTCGCACGGTGAATGATAACATCGGCATTATAGCGTTTCGCCAATGTTTTGGCTTTGCGGATAGCTGTGCCTTGCTTACGATGCTTAGAGGTAATACGCTTGTTGCCTTCGCGACGCACTGCCCAGCCACCTTCATAGGGTACTACATGTTGGTGCCAGGTACGCTTAGGAGTATTGTGATAGCCTAAGACTTTTAGAATAGCACTTATTAATTGCTGAATAGCGTCTGTTAGGGAATTTTGCTTAGACATTTTTATGAGCTATAAAGTAAATATAGTAAATAAAACTAGACCAACACTAATGATCATTGTGAGTGATTAATGTAATATGCAAAGCGATTCTGCAGTCTAAATGTCTATAACAATCTAACCCTTAATGTACTGAAAACAGTTCAACTACCTGTGTTTTTCCTTTTAACTGCACTAAACCCAGACTTTCACATTGATACATGCTTGTAGATACTCTATCTATTACTGCTTTGGACACTAATAAATCTACACCATAGGTATGACATTCTGATTGAAGACGTGCTGCGGTATTGAGTACATCTCCTGTGAAAAATATGTCTTTTTTAAGTGCACCTATTTCACCCGTTGAGACTTCACCAAGATGAATAGCAGCTTTAAAATCGGGAAATACACCATAGTGTTTTATATAATGGGCTTGCCTTTGTTTTAAGTCCGTTTTCATAGCATAAAAACAATCTAAGCTTAACTGCACAAAACCATTAGTAGTACTTGGCCATGTTAATACAATCTCATTACCTACATACTGATACACCTCCCCTTTATGACGTAAAATAGCATCTGATAAATCGTTGTAATAGGATTTTAAAAACTGAAAATATAGATCATGTCCTAATGTTTCAGCAATTTGTGTGGATGATTTCATGTCGCTAAACATAAATAACCTGGTCTCTGTTTTTGGATGATGGTACCTCCCTGTGATAAAATTGGTTAAAACTGAATGTCCTAAATGCTCACTTACCTCTACATAAAACAAAGACAACAACATGGAAAACGCTAACTGAATTAGCGTGGTGGTATGGGTTATACTATTAAAGAAAATCAAATATTTTTCCCACACTTCATTTGAAAATATAGATATACTTTGTTCTATACTTGCGGCTATAATAAACGTTACAAATACAATAATTTCCATGAAAAACACATAGAATACAAACTTACCCAACAATTTAATTACAAAGCGATATGGTTTAAAAAGCGTATTAATAAAACGGTACTCTATAAAACCAACTAAAACCCCAATACATGCCACACTAAAGGTCGCAAACCAAAATACTTGAGGGGTTAAAGAAATTGCGGAGTCTGGTGTGTTTTCCTGATGTCCTATAATGGATTGTTCGGTCCATAAAAACACCCAACCCGTAATCAGCCATATAATCGCGATAGGTAATGATTGACTTAATAGACGTTTATGTTTTGGTGATAACACTATTACAAAAAATGTTGGTCGCTACTAAATTAAGCAACTTATTGCTAGCAACTTTAATTGACGACTAAAATAAAGTACCTATTGTTTTTCGAGTGGTTCCGAGGTATGAAGATTTGTATCTCAAGCCTTTTGGGTTGTTAAAATTCTTATTCTCGATACAAATTTTTCTCATTGTAATCGAAAAATTCACTCGAACTGACGAATTTTATCTCGATGTGATTTCTTTGCCATACTTCATCGTAATGATAGTGGACGAAAAAACTTATTTCTTACGACTACGATCGGTATTACAACGTCTGCAGCGTGACAGGTAGGTCATGGATAACTCATACACTCCATCCGTGCGGCCTATATTAGATGTGTTCTTATCATACGAAAAGCCAAAACGAAAGGTTTGATACTCTAATCCAACAAAAGCATTAATGGATGTTAGTAAATGTGCGTTCCCATCATTTCGTGCAGGATTAGTGGCCGCTGTAAGCCCTAATAAAATAGCATCAAGTTGAAAAATGGTACCAATGTCTAAACGGTTATATGGTCCTTGTACCATAAAATTTGTTGTCATCATTATTGTATTCTCATATAAGAACGGAAATCTAACATTACCATGAAACGAATAAAATATATCTAACGGTAGCTTTTCACCTTCAACAATAGAAATATTAGGACGGTTAAGATGACGTACAGAGCCTCCTACCCAATAGCTAATATCATTAAAGGTTTGTTTTTCTACCAAAAAGCCAGCATTGATATCTAAAAAAGGGTCTGCATTAATGCGACTTGCCAGAGGGTCTACTGATACCGGATTAATAACTCCTGAACTGATATTTATCTGATCTGCTAGGGTTAGATTTCTAAAACGGTTGCTCTTATTCCCTACTCCGACTTCTATTGCTGGTCTAAAGTACCAACCATTATTAAGATTTATACGGTGTGCATAATTCAAATTAACCTGTGCGTAGTTATAATTATTAAACGATTCGTACTGCCAAACAGCATTGATACCGACACCAAAGCCAAGGCTTGGTCCATAATCATAAGATTTATTCACATAGGCATATTGTGTATGAATCTGTAAATCGAGATTTGGCCATTGCACACGACTTAATAGTCCAGCCGCAATACGGTCGTTATCTTCAAAACCTGAAAATGCGGGATTCAAGGTTTCTTGTATGTAGTTGGATTGTGTAAAAACCGGATCTTGTGCCTGAGCAAAGCAGCAACTAACAAGTACAATTATAGTGAGTATGGGTCTTAATGTCATGAGGTTTATTTTATAAATACAAATGCGCCTTGGGCAGTGATGGTTTTTCCGTAAAATGTTTTGGCACTAAAGGTGTAATAGTAATTACCGTTTTCGGCAATTTCGTCGTTTATCTTTCCGTTCCAACCCGTGAAATTCTCATCGTCTTCAGTATAGATAAGACTGCCCCAAGTATCGTAAATATTTATCTCTAAATTATCGAGTCCTTCGTAAACAGGACCAAAGAAATCGTTAATACCATCTTCATTTGGTGTAAACGCGTCTGGCATTATTAACTTATAGCCTTTTTCAACGTATAAGGTAATTACGCGCTCATAGACACAACCAAATGGATAAGTAACTGTTTGGGTAACCACGTAAGAACCAACGTTAGCATAAGTATGTGTTGGGTTTTCTTCACCTGAAAAATTACCATCACCAAAATCCCATAAAACACTGAGATAATCTCCTGTAGCCAGATTAGTAAAGGTAATTGGGTCTTCTATAGAATACACACCAAAATTGCTAAACCCAAAGGAAGACAAATCAAAATCTGGATCTCCCAGGACTGGGATATCCACGTTAAGACTATAATTGGCGGTACAGCCTTGTGCATCGGTAACTTCAAGCAATACCAACCCATCTTCATCTGTAGTCATTAATTCATTATTAGCACCACTTACTGTGCCACTAGACCAGTTATAGGTAAACGGTGGCACTCCTCCACTAGCCATGGCTACAAAGGTTTGGTTCACAGTTTTTGTATCACAATCCACTTCAGATTGGGTATCCACATCTAAAACTAACGGTTCAAAACGGTTGACATCCCAACTGCCTTCGATACTACAACCATTAGCATCAGTAACTGTCACCACATACGTATTTGGTGGAATAGCTGTTAAATCCTCTGTAGTCGCACCATTAGACCAAGCTACAGAGAACGGAGGTGTTCCGCCTTGAATTAATAGATTGATTGCACCACTATTGGTGTCGTCACAATCTAAAGCATCTGTAACATTAGCAGACAATTGCAATGGTAAAATATTGAAAATAGTAAAACTCTCTTGAATCACACACGGAGTGCCATCTGTAATGGTAACACTATACGTACCAGGTGCTAAATTATTACGCTCTACACCTGCTGAAGCGTCATCATCCCAAACCACGGTTATTGGATCTAATCCACCTTGAAAATTAAGTACAATACTGGCATCATTTTCACCTGCACAAGACATTTGCGTCACAACAGGGTCAATGAGGAAAATAGGTGCTTCATCAATTACGATTGGAAACTCGCGCACACAATCTTCAGCATCGGTAATGGTAATAGTGTACGTACCAGCTGAAAGGTTAAACTGACTCATACCAGTACCAAAGTTACTCCAAGCCACATCATAAGGCGCTACACCACCTGATATATTATTTATGATTATAGACGCATCATTATCTCCGTAACATTCTATCTCTGTAGTCGTGACATCGATGGTGATTTGATCATTCTGAATAATTTCAACACTCAACGTATCAGTACAATTTGAGCTATCGGTTACCGTTAATACATACGTACCTGCAAACAAGTTAGTGATATTGGCTGTAGTACTTGTAAATCCATTAGGTCCATTCCAACTATAGGTATAGTCTGGTCTACCTCCAACTGTAGTAACTTCGATTGCACCTGTGGCATCTCCAAAACAAATTACATTCGTTTGATTTTGTATACTAACATCTAACAATGGAGGTTCTATAATTACAAAAGTAGAACTGATAGGCCCACAATTATTGGCATCGGTTACTGTAACTTCATATGTGCCAGGCTCGAGGTTATCAAGGTCTTCATTATTAGAAAACGGATTACCATTAAGCGTCCAGTTATAGGCATAAGGTTCTGTACCACCACTAATATCTATAGAAATCTCTCCATCATTGGCTCCGAAACAAGAAATAGTTTCAGGATCGAAATTAACAGCGCTAAAAACAAGTTCATCAGGTTCAGTAATACTAAATGTTTCATTGTATGGACAGCCACCATCATCCAAAATATCTAAAGTATAAGTCCCTGCTTCTAAGTTTGAAATCGTCGTTGCACTACTAACAAAACCATTAGGTCCTGTCCAACTTACTTGATAAGCATCACCAGATGTAAAAGGAATGCCTCCAGTAATCGTAATTGCAATTGAGGCATCATCTGAATTGAAACAACTGTTATAGACCACTGTTGAAGCCACACTAATTGAAGGATTAACCGTAACGACAACCTCAAAATCAGTACCAATACAGCCGTTAGTATCTGGTGTTACCGTATAAGTAACCGTTGCTGGATTAACTGTTGTATTCTCTAAAAACTGAGATATTGTTGTACTAGGTGTCGCCTGAGCTGCTGCTCCTGTTATACTTCCTGCTGGATTTACAACAGGATTAGACCATGTATAGGTCGTTCCAACCGGAACTACATTACCTGTAATGTTTTCTGGTAAAAATTCAAACGTATTACCACTACAAATCAGGACATCACCATCAACTATACTCGGAGTATTGTTTACAATGATTTCGGCCACATTTGAAATAATCTCAGAACAACCTCCTGTATTGAATGTAATAACGACGTAGTAATATGTTGTTCCTACTGTATCCACTAATGGTTGGTATGTATCTGTGGCTGCACCTGCAATTGGTGTCCCTGTAGTTGTATCATTTACTGTATTTTGGTACCACTGGTAACTCGGTGTACCAGTACCATTGGTATAAGACACGCTTAATGCAGCTGTTGTTTCACCCAAACACAACTCATCTGAAAGTGGTTGTGTGCTAAATTGAGCAGCTGCAGTTACCTCAACTGTGGCAACAGAACTCGTCTCCTCACAACCTGATACATCTTGCGTTACAATACAGTAATAATAAAATGTACCCACCACATCTGAAGGTGGTGTATATATCGCTGCTGTCGCACCTGCAATAGGTGTTCCTGATGTGGTGTCATTTACCGTATTGACATACCATTGGTAGGTTATATTTCCTAATCCTCCAGAAACAATAATATCTAAAGGGTCTACAGTACTATTCTGACATACACTTTGCATTCCAAAATCAGGACTCGTAATCTCAGGATCGTCTACCACAATAACTTCAGCAACAGCACTTACCAATCCTGAACAACCACTACCTGTAAAACTGATTTCTACATAATAATAAAACGTTCCAGAAGTCGTAAAAACAGGAGGAGTATAACTTGCTGATGTTGCACCTGCAATAGCAGTACCTCCTGTATTAGTATTAGCCGTATTACTGTACCATTGGTAAGTTACTGTTCCTGCTCCACCAATAAGATTAACCGACAACTCTTCCGATGTTCCTCCTACACAAATGGACTGTGTAGGTATTGGCTCCGTGTCGATTTGCGCAATGTCTTCTACTGTAATTTCAGCAGTATCGGAAATAATTTCATTACAATCTCCTGTAGTAAATGTAATTATTACATAATAATATAGCGTACCAACACTATCAGTTGGTGGTGTATATGTTGGTCCATTAGCTCCTGCTATGGCTGTACCACTTGTATTGTCATCAACTGTATTTACATACCATTGGTAACTTGGAGTACCTGTTCCTTGGTAACTTACCGATAAATCATTTGGTGTACCATTAAGACATATGTCTTCCGGTTGCGGTTGGACATCTATGAAAGGGGCTGGTTCTACTGTTATTGTAAAACTTTCAGATGGCCCAACACAACCATTGATATCTGGAGTTACAGTGTATATGAGATCTATTGGTGTACCCAAAGTATTGATAAGTGTTTGAACCGGAATTGTATCACCTGTACCATTAGGAATATAACCTGTAAGACCCGCTGGATTATTGGACGTCCACGTGTAAGTGGTGTTCGCATTATCTGATGTAAGTACAATGGCATTACTATCATTACCCGAACATAAGGTTTGATTAAAATCGGTATTGGTAATCGTTGGACTTTCACTGACAGAGAAATCTTCAGTTACTGTGGCTGTACCACAAGCATTAGTAACACTAAAGGTTACAGTATAATCACCTGGCGTAGTATAACTAATCGTCCCTGGATCTAATTGATTGGAAGTCGCTGGTGTACCACCTGGAAACGACCAACTATATGTTATGGTATCTGTTGCAGGTGCACAAGTAGTTACTGTAGCAGTAGGATTAAAACTAGCTGTTCCACAGGCATCTGCTATTGTATTGATAGTTGCTGCAGGTGGACGTTTTACATTAATTTGCTGAGTTGTTGTAAAATCACCACAAGAATTGGTAATCGTCATGCTTATAATATAGATGCCTGCATTTAAAAACTGAAACGATGGATTTTCAGAATTTTCATCGGTATTATTGGTAAAACTCCAAGATGCCGAAGTACCACAAAAGTCTGCTGCATAAGTAACATCCCAAAAATAGGTTTCCCCTCCACAAGACTGTGATAAATCTGTTGTATTTGTAGCTGCAACATCAAAAGGGATACAACCGTCTGTGTTGTCTAAAGCAAAATCGGCAATCAAATCTGGTTCTATACAAATAGTCTTAACTACAGGCTCTGATATACCACAAAAGTTTTCTTCCGTTAAAGTGACTGTATATGTACCTGGTGATGTATAAATATGTGTAGGGTTTTCTAAGTTAGACGTTGTACCATCACCAAAATCCCAGTTATGTGCTGCTTGGGTTACGCAGTTAGGTCCAAAACCACCTTCGGTAAGATTTGTAAATTGAACAGCAGTATTAACACAACTCGGACTCTCGAACTCGAAATCTACCTCAGGTTGTGCCAAAATTATTATTGGTCCAGCTGTTAATACAGTTTGTCCGCATGAGGTCGCAATGATTAATGTTATGGTATAATTCGGATTTGGACAATTTGATTCTGTGTATTCATGCGGAATTGGGAAAGGATCTGCCAATTCTGGATTATTAGGATCATAATTGGCTACTGCAGCAATTAAATCGTCTTGGGTATAAGTCGCTTGTGTACCATCGCCATAATCAATAAAATACGTTGTATCTGGTGGATTGGATCCCCAAGAACCAATAGCAAATGCAAGTTCATTAGCTGGTAAACATAAGTTTACCGTGTTACCTGGGCTTATAATAGCACCAATAGGATTACTTGAATTTTTAACCAAAATGGTTTCTGTGGCATTACAACCACTATCACCATAACCAGTTATCACCATACTGAAAGATCCTAAATTTGCATAGGTATGTGATAATGGGAATGTAACGTTAGTCTCGGACGTACCATCTCCCCAATCTATATCGTAAGATGTGATGCATGCTGTTGAAGTTGAAGTATTACCAACATTAATGGTATAAGCAGGATCAACAGTATTATTACCACAATTATCAAAAGGTGGTGTAAACTGCGCATCTAAATCCTCAAAACTTAAATCTGGACGCTGTTCTACATTCACTGTCTCTGAAACTGAAGCCGTACATCCATTCACATCTGTGACTTCTAAAGTTGCTGTATAATTTGAAAAACCGCAACCAAAAGCATCGTAAATATGTAAAGGGTCCTCATCTGTAGAGGTATTACCATCTCCGAAGGACCAGTTGTAAGTAAAAGGTCCATTACCTGAGGCTGTAGCATTAAAATTAACGCCATCAGCAGAGCAATCTCCATTATTAAATGTAAAATTCACTGTTGGAGGATTGGCCACTATTACAGTCGCTGTACCATTAACAGTTTCTGTATCACTATTATCATCTGTAACAGAAACTAATTCATATACAAAGGTGCCTGCTGTATCTGTATTAACTGGCAAAGTCGCAGAATCATTTGTGCCTGTACTCGATATCGTCTGATTGGCACCTCCATTTAAAGTATATGTAAATGTATAAGGCGCATCGCCATCTGTACCTGTAAATGTTATGACGGGTTGTGGTGTTTCATTAAGACAAACAGTTGTTGTACCAGATATACTAGCAGAAGGAGGTAGTATTACTTTGTTTTTTGGTGAAACCGTTACAAGTTTAGTTATGTTATAAGCAGCAGCGATACCTATACATAAATAAAAAAGCAATGCAAAGGCATGGCGTTTATGATACTTCATAATTGATTAATAGCTAATTAACGATTGTTAAAGTAGAAAAAAATATATAACATAAAATATCTAAACTGTTATTTTTCGTTTAGATTACTATAATTTCTTTAAACGGTAACTCTTTAAAGCTAAATTAGTTATGATATCATAAGGAAACTATACCTAATAAAGGGTATATAAATAAGGGAAAAGTATAATTAGTTATAACGCTATTAAAATGCTATATATCTAATCTGTTATACACCAAAGACTTGTAGCTTTCGCCAATAGGTATGCGCTCTCCATCAATTATAATTCGATTTTTTTGTATTGAATTAATTTTGTTAACATTAACTACAAAGGAACGATGTACTCTAATAAAAGTGGTTTCTGGTAGTTTTGCTTGTATTTCCTTGAAATTCATTAAGGTAAGTACTGACTTATTGGTGCCATTATGAATTTTTAAATAATCCTTAAGTCCTTGAATGTAAGTAATATCCTTTACTTCCAACTTTACGTTTTCATATTCGGATTTTACAAAAATAAAATCATCTTTAGTACTTGATTCTAGACTTATACTACCTGCAGAAGATACATTGAAAGATGTCTGAATGTTATTCAGTTTTATCATCTCTTTTACTCTGTTCACTGCTTTTATAAAGCGCGGAAAAGGTATTGGCTTTACTAAGTAATCTACGGCATTGAGATCGAACCCTTCTAAAGCATATTGCGGATATGCTGTAGTAAAAATGAAGTATGGTACTTTGCCTTCTAAGGATTTTACCAAATCTATACCATTAATATTTGGCATTTCAATATCAGAAAACACTAATTGTATATTTTGATTATTAATAAACTCTAGTGCCTCTAAGGCATTTGTAAAAGTTTTAATTACCTCTACACCTCCTATTGCTTTGCAGTAAGACTCTATAACGTCTACTGCTAAAGGCTCATCATCTATAATTATGCATTTCATTGTGTATTTAGGTTTAAGGTTAGATTGACTTCGTAATAGCCTTGATTAGAATCTATTGATAGATTGTGTTGTTCATTATAAAGATACTGCAACTGACTCTTTATGTTTTCTAAACCTATGCCTGAGTTTTCTTTATCTTCTTTATGTATGCCTATATTATTCTTTACATAAAAATGAAGCTGATCCTTTATTATATTAATCTTAATGTCTATAAAAGTTTTCCCTTTGTAATCTGTTCCGTATTTAAAGGCGTTTTCAATAAACGTAATAAGTATTAATGGGTATATCTTAAGACCTTTGGAATTGCCATGTATATTGATTTTTACATCTTCACTATTTTTGATTCTAAGGCGTTGAAGTGAGATATAATTTTGAATATAGTCTAATTCTTTTTCTAGTGGTACTTCTTTATCGTTTGCTTCATATAACATGTAACGCATTAACTCTGAAAGTGTAATCACTGCTTCTGGCGCATCGTCTGATTTACGTCTTACTAAAGAGTAAATACTGTTAAGAGAATTGAACAGAAAGTGAGGATTTAATTGGTTTCTTAAATATTGAAGTCTTATATCTGTCTTCTCGTGCTCCATAGCTCTTGAAATCCGTTCTCTTTTGTAAAAATCTATTACTAATGCATAAATTCCACCCAATAAATAAACAGTTAATGAAAAAACTGCTGGTACTACATACCGCATATTGAGCATAGGTCTTGGACCATTAGGTGGTTTACGAAAAGGCAATTGCTCCCCAATATCAGAAAAATTAAAAATTAATGTTTCTGTAATATAGTTGTAGAGAAATAAAAACAAAAAGGATACTAAAATATACAGAGCTACCTTCCGTCTTAATAGTAAAAAAGGGACAAATATTAAATAGTTGGTGTAAAACAAAACAGGACGCAAAAGTTGTTTTATAAACAAGTTATTAGGAATAATACCTAAATCTACATACGTAATTAGTAATGGAAATAGGCTAAGTCCTACCCATACAACGATATGAATTAAAATAATCTTAGTTTGAAGTTTTTTCACGACACAAATTTGACAAAACTAGTTTTTTATAAGGGCTGAAAAGCAATTTTACATGTAATTAACTCTTCTTTAGTAATTAAGGGTAGTTGTTGTTTCTGTAACTTGTTTAAAACTAATTGTGCTACCTGATTTGCATCATTTTTAGAGGCAAACCTTTGTTTACCATGTACCGCTGGCACATATTCTTGTTTAATATATAGAAGATCATCTCTGTAAATCTTATACAACCAGTTACCGTCTTCTTTTACAACTTCAACGCTATATGTAATTTCACTTTTCGTTTCTTTTGAAGATTGTGGATTTAGAAGTGTAATTATAAGACCACTTAACAAAATCACAAAACCCAGAGTTTTTAATAGCGTACTGTATTTTTTTAAAACTGCTTTCATAAAAATAATTATTCTTGAAAATGAAGTTGAAGAGTGTCGAGGGCAAAACAAAATCATAGTTCTGCCACTCGAACACTACCAACCGCTATTAACCAGCCTCATTTAGGTTAATAACCATCAATCAAATCAAAATTTAAAACTAACTATTAATTATCGTCGTCATCTTGTTCTTCATTAGGATAAAACTCCATAAAATCATCAAGATAAAGTGTACCATTTCTTCCAAGACCAACAAAAGCTCTAGAACCATTACCAAAGGCAATAGCATCTCGTCTGGCATAAAGTTCAAATTCGGTCTTCTCTTCCCATTCTTCGGTAGCAGGATTATACTCATAAACACTAGATTGGCTCCCAGAATAATCTCCACATGCTACATAACCCTTACCATCTATAGTAAATGCAACAGCATTTGAGCGTTGTACATAATCATCATCGTCATCATCTACATCAACTAAAGCCGTCCATGTTTCGGTATCTAAATCAAACTTCCAAAAATCCTCTTCATATATACCATTGCTTACTCCTGTAACCAAATAAACTTCATTGCCAATAGTAAATGTGGTACCTTCTCTACGTTTATCTCCACCAAAGCCAAAAATCTCCTCCCATGTATCATTACTTGGGTCATATTTCCAAAAATCTTTTTTATCACTACCATCGTAACCTGTACCTACATAACCATATGTGTCTGAACCAAAACCAACTGCACCATAACGCGCTGAACCGCCAAAGTCTGCTATAGCCTCCCAAGTATTGGATGCTGGATTATATTTGTAAAAATCTGTAAGTTCTTCATTGTTATCTCCATTATATCCTGTTCCTAAGTAACCTTCATCTCCTATAGTAAATGCTGTTGCAGAACTGCGGGCAATTCCAGGAAAATCTGCCAGTTGCTGCCATGAGTTAGTATCCATATCATAACTCCAAAAATCATTATAATAATCATCACCATCGTAGCCAGTTCCCATGTAGCCTATATTACCAATAGTAAATGCAGCTGAGCTACTTCTAGCTTCTTCATTAAAAGTTGACATTTTCACCCAATTACCATCTAAATCAGAGCTGTCATCATCGTTATTACAACTATTAAAGGTCACAAATACAACTATTAAAAGTGTTAGTGACATCCATTGTTGGTTGTTTGTTATTTTCATCATTCTACTTATTATTATTTATATTAAAATTTAATCCGAAACCTACCATAAAGCCATTATCAGCTTTAAAATCGTATATAGTATTATCTGTATCTAGAGCTTTAATCTTCATTGTTGATGAAGTTGTATAGCCTATTTTAAAAAATGAAGACCAGTTGTTATTAAAATCGAAATGATATCTTAAGCTTGATTGTAGTGCTGTAAATTCTAAATATGAGTCTGTAACGTCTGCTGCCAGATTATTATCGTACAACGGCTGATTATGTAATGTATAAACAGACTGTGGTGCTACTGTAAAGTCAAATTTGCTTTGATTGTTTAATCTGTAATATATTGCAGTTTCTGGAAAACCTAGTTTGTAACTTAACTTTTCATTTACCGTGTTGAAATAACTTAACGTAGGATATATTTTTGGTGCTCCTAATTCTGTTCCGTAAGCTAAACCAACAGATAAGTAAGAAGGCTTAGCCTTTTGATCTAAAATTCGTTTTAACTCTACCTGAGATTCTAAAACGATAGCATTACTTTGCAATGAAGTTTCTAAAGTAGATGTAATTAATGGAGAAAATTCTACTCCTAACGACCATTTATTATTAATAGTGTAGTTGTAGTTCATCAATAGTTGTATTTGATGAAAATCTCCAAAAGCCATTAGTTCTGGAGACCATGTGTATGTGTCGCTATTTAACATATTATATGTGTAAGCAGCACCAATCCCTAGCTCTCCTTTAGGTACTGTAAATATTGTATTAAACACAAATCCTTTAGTATCTAAGTCTACAGAATTTAATGTAGGATACAGATCATAGAAAAGATTCAAAGAAGTTTTTGTTTCCTTTTCTGTTCCTAAATCTTGTCCTGCAACTGCATTGACCATTGCATTAACAATTATTATATGTAGTATGATTTTCTTCATCTTTGGCGAACATACTACCTAAACCTAATTGGATAAATACGAAATAGACTGATCCGTTTTTTTTATAGACCAATACCTTGTTTTAACCTATAAATACTTCCATGAAAACTAATCGGCAAAATTTAAGCGTTTGTAGACCTATCATGCAAACTCGTCTATTTCGCTTTTATAAGCACCTTTTGTTATGTTGATTTGCTGAAATTCTTATAATCATGTTTAAAAAACATCTTTCATTCTATATCATTCTGGGCTGTACTTTTTTATTTCTAAATTGTAATTCTGATGACATTACGTCGCTATCTGTTGGTGAAGATTTTACCAGCACAAATATCAGGGTGCTGTCTATAGATACGTTTGCTGTTGAACTTTCTACAATGAAGTTTGACTCTTTGGTTACTTCGAGTCAAGAACGCTTATTATTAGGACGTTATTTAGACGATTATATGGGAACCGTAAAAGCATCTACCTTTCTCAGAGTTCACCCAACCACCTATTACGTGGATGATGATGCTATATTAGATAGTATTGGTTTGGTTTTAGGATACGATCAATACTTTTACAACGACACGACACAAACCTCAACGATAAGTGTACATAAACTGGAGCAAAAATTAGATTCAGAAAATGGATATTTATACAACACCAGTCATTTTGATTATGATACTAGTAGTTTAGGAAGTATAACCTTTGAAGCAGAACCTCATTCAGACTCTCTTTATGTGGGTTTAGATTACAATTTTGGATTAGAAATATTCAATGATATTAAAGAAAATATCATCACTGATGAAGAGTCACTTTACCAAAAGCTTAAAGGGTTTTACATACAACCAGGATCTAATGATAATAGCGCAGTTGTAGGGTTTGCTTCATCAGAGGTTTATCTTCGCCTGTTCTACTCCATACCAGATGAGTTAGAAAATACCGCATATACTTACGATTTTTATATTGACTCAGAAAGCACAGCTTATTATAATAAAATTGAAAGTGATGTAACAGGATTAACATTAGAAGATATCACATCCCAAGAGTACAACTTAGCGAGTACCTACAGTAACAATGTAAGCTATAATCAATCTGGCATTGGTTATGTAACTCGAATACAATTTCCCACCATAAAAAACATTTACGACATTAATGATGAAGGTACTATACTAGATGCTACATTATATGTAGAGCCGGTAGTCGAGGCGTATTCAGAAATACAACCCATTTCCGAAGAATTGTCTTTATACACAGTTGATCAAAACAATTATTTATCATCACAAATAAGCGATAGTTCAGACTTCATATACGCGTATTTAGAAACCAGTGACTCTGAATTTAACAATCAAGTATATACAATGTCTGTATTAAACTATATAGATAGCAAACTCAACGAAGAACCCGAAATTGATAATGCTCTTATAATGCTTCCTGAAGATTACAATAGCACTATTAACAAACTCTTAATCAACAATCCAGAAGCTTCTAACTTTAAAACAAAACTCGTCATTACCTATGCCATTTATGAAAAAAATTAAAAGCAGCATCCTTGTAATCGGTCTTGTTTTTAGTGTTGCTATTAACAGCCAAACTAATAATCTTACATCGTCTCCTTATTCTTTATTTGGTTTGGGTGTAGAAAGCTCTATAAGTTCAGGACGTAATACCGCAATGGGAAATACAGGTATTGCTCTAGATGCTTCTAACGGATTTAATTTGTATAATCCAGCTGCGTTTGCTTCGATGTTAGAAGATAATTTTGTCCTTGAATTTGGAGTTACTTCAGAAATGGTTAATATCTCTAATTCAGACATAAACGAATCTCGAAACACCTACAACTTTTCTAACATATCTGTAGGCTATAGCAGAAAAAAATATGGTGTCGGATTAACTCTAAAACCATCAACTAACATTGGCTACGAGCTTATTGGATTAGAAAATAATATCGAAGGAAGTAATGATACTTTCTCAACTAATATAACAGGTTCTGGAGGTATTAACGAAATGCGTTTAGATTATGGATATAAACTAACAGACAACCTTAATCTTGGAGCAAGATTTTCGTATTTATTTGGTAAAGTTGAAGAAACAGAGTCTATTATTGCAGCATCTAACTATCTAGAAATATACGACGAGACTTATTACAGCGGAGCACGCTTTGGTCTAGGCGCACAATATAATCTCTCAGAGAACCATCGGTTTGGACTAACCTTAGATTTTCCAACAAGCTTAGGTGCAAAACAAAGTAGCTTAGTCATAAAGTATAACTTAGAATCATCTAGCACATTAGAAGATACTACAGACGAAAGAATAAATAGTTTTGATTTACCATTACAACTGGGTTTTGGATATAGTACAAAATTCAATAATATACTTTTTACAACGGACTACAATAAAAGATTTTGGTCTAACACTAACCAAACAGATGCCATTGGCGACTATGTAGATCAGGATATTTTTAGCTTAGGAGTATCATATAAAATAAACCCTAAAAGTCGTAACTATTTTGAACGTGTCGACTACAGGTTAGGATTTAATTACAACTCAGGATATTTAAAAATTGACGACACAAAAATTGACAGCTTTAATACGTCTCTAGGTCTTGGCTTGCCGTTAAGCAAAAACTCTAGTCTTAATTTTTCATACACGTATAGCAACAGAGGAACAACAGAAGACATATTAGTGCAAGAACGTTCTAATATGTTTAATATCAATTTAACGCTTTCAGACCTGTGGTTTCAAAAACGAAAATACAATTAGCACAGTACTTTTAATTCAATTTTACTTATTTATATTAAAGACTTCATTCCTATTTGTTTAATTGTTTCGATAAAAATTCTACGTAAAACAATGGCATCATAACTTCACAACTATTTAACATCTAAAATCGTACCTTTGCAACTTTGCTAGAATTAAAGAAGAAGGATAACCATTTATGAGCCATTTCGACGAGTCTATTGAAGTAAAAGGAGCCAGAGTTCACAACTTAAAAAATATAGATATTACCATACCAAGAGAAAAACTTGTGGTTATTACAGGTCTTTCAGGCAGTGGTAAATCGTCTTTAGCCTTCGATACTATTTATGCTGAAGGGCAACGACGCTACATCGAAACGTTTTCGGCTTATGCCAGACAATTTTTGGGCAGTTTAGAACGTCCAGACGTTGATAAAATTGATGGGCTTTCGCCTGTAATTGCCATTGAGCAAAAAACCACTAGCAAATCTCCTCGCTCTACCGTTGGTACAATTACCGAAATCTATGACTTTCTGCGTCTTCTGTTTGCCAGAGCTGCAGATGCATACAGTTACGAAACTGGCGAAAAAATGGTGAGCTACAGCGATGAGCAGATCAAAGACCTTATACTAGAATCCTATAATGGCAAACGCATTAATATCTTATCGCCTGTTATTCGTTCGCGTAAAGGCCATTATCGTGAGTTGTTTGAGCAAATTGCCAAACAAGGTTTTGTAAAAGTACGTACCGATGGTGAAATTGTAGATCTTGAAAAAGGCATGAAACTCGATCGTTATAAAACACACGATATAGAAATTGTTATAGATCGCTTAAAAATTGATAATTCTCAGGACAACGAAAAACGTCTCATGGAATCTATAAATACAGCCATGTATCATGGTGATGATGTATTGATGGTTATAGATCAAGACACCAATGAGCCACGTTATTTTAGTCGAAATTTAATGTGTCCTTCATCTGGTATTTCGTATCCTAATCCAGAGCCTAATAACTTTTCATTTAACTCGCCAAAAGGTGCTTGTCCTAACTGTAACGGTATTGGAGAGCTATATGTGGTTAATGATAAAAAATTAGTGCCAGACGAAACACTATCGATAAAAAATGGTGCTTTGGCACCTCATGGACCTGAGAAAAAAAGCTGGATTTTCAAACAGTTCCATACCATAGCACAACGTTTCGACTTTACATTAAACGATCCTTGGAAAGACATTCCTGAAGAGGCTAAACAAATGATTCTTCATGGCGGAAAAGATAAATTTACTGTAGAGAGTAAATTGCTTGGTGTTACTAGAGACTATAACATAGATTTTGAAGGTGTTGCTAACTTCATAGAAAACCAATACAAATCAGATTCTACATCTTTAGTGCGTTGGGCTAAAGAATATATGGATAAGGTTGAATGTGATGTATGTGAAGGCTCTCGTTTACGCAAAGAATCGCTCTACTTTAAGGTTGATGGTAAAAGCATTGCAGACCTTGTTAAAATGGATGTAGTTGATTTAGCTGAATGGTTAAAAGATTTGGAAAACAGACTTTCTGAAACACAACGCAAAATTTCTGAAGAAATCATAAAAGAAATAAAAGCGCGTACTCAGTTTTTATTAGATGTTGGCTTAACGTATTTAACGCTTAATCGTAGCTCAAAATCTCTCTCAGGTGGAGAAGCTCAGCGTATTCGTTTGGCTACACAGATTGGGTCGCAACTTGTTGGTGTATTATACATCCTGGACGAACCTAGTATTGGACTGCACCAACGCGATAATGAAAAACTTATCAACTCATTAGTATCGCTTAGAGACGTTGGCAACTCTGTACTTGTTGTAGAACACGACAAAGACATGATAGAACGTGCAGATCATGTTATAGATATAGGTCCTTTTGCAGGTAAACATGGTGGAGAAATCATTAGTGAAGGCACACCAAAAGAGTTGTTATCCTTTAATACGCTTACGGCTGAGTACCTTAATGGAAAAAAAGAAATTGAAGTTCCGAAAGAACGTCGCAAAGGCAATGGTAATAAAATTGTACTTAAAGGCTGTACAGGTAATAACCTAAAAAATATTGATGTAGAATTTCCATTAGGAAAAATGATTGGAGTTACTGGTGTTTCAGGTAGTGGTAAATCTACTTTAATCAACGAAACCCTCTACCCTATTTTAAATGCACATTTCTTTAATGGTGTTAAAAAACCGATGCCGTACAAAAGCATTAAAGGCTTAGAGCATATAGATAAGGTTATAGACATTAACCAATCTCCAATCGGCAGAACACCAAGAAGTAATCCTGCAACGTATACCAAGACTTTTGACGAAATACGTAAGCTTTTTGCACAAATCCCAGAAGCTATGATTCGTGGTTACAAACCAGGACGCTTTAGTTTTAACGTGGCTGGTGGACGATGCGAAACCTGCCAAGGAGGTGGATTGCGTGTTATAGAAATGAACTTTTTACCAGATGTTTACGTAGAATGTGAAACTTGCCAAGGCAAACGTTTTAATCGCGAAACATTAGAAATCCGATACAAAGGAAAATCAATAAGCGATGTGCTAGACATGACGATTGAAGAAGCTGTAGATTTCTTTGAGCACATTCCAAAAATTCACCGAAAGTTAAAAACCATTAAAGACGTTGGTTTAGGTTACATTACATTAGGTCAACAGAGTACAACACTTTCTGGTGGAGAAGCACAACGAATTAAATTAGCTACAGAGCTAAGTAAGCGCGATACTGGTAATACATTTTACATCTTAGACGAGCCTACAACAGGTCTTCATTTTGAAGACATCAGAGTTTTAATGAAAGTTCTTAATAAGTTGGTAGACAAAGGAAATACCGTTTTAATTATAGAACATAACTTAGATGTTATTAAAACAGTAGATTATATAATAGATATTGGTTACGAAGGTGGTAAAGGTGGCGGAAACGTTGTGGCCAAAGGAACTCCAGAACAAATAGTGAAAGACAAAAAAAGCTATACGGCTAAATTTTTGAAAAAGGAATTGAAATAATACTATATTGTAAAGCAATAAATTAATAAAAAAGACATCAAATTATAAATGAGAAAAGAAAACAAACATAAAGGCTGGAATGAAATTAAAACTAACGACTCATGGGCTATTTTTAAAATTATGGGTGAGTTTGTTAATGGTTACGAAAAGCTGAGTAAAATAGGACCTTGTGTATCTATATTTGGATCTGCACGTACCAAGCCAGATCACAAGTATTACAAGCTAGCAGTAGATGTAGCACAAAAAATAGTAGATCATGGCTATGGTGTTATCACAGGTGGTGGACCTGGTATTATGGAAGCTGGTAACAAAGGTGCACATATTGCAGGAGGAACCTCTGTTGGTCTTAATATTGAATTACCATTTGAACAGCACGACAATCCATATATAGATAGTGATAAAAGCTTAGATTTTGATTATTTCTTTGTTCGTAAAGTAATGTTTGTTAAATATTCTCAAGGTTTTGTTGTAATGCCTGGCGGATTTGGAACATTAGATGAACTTTTTGAAGCGATTACACTTATACAAACTCACAAAATTGAAACCTTTCCTATCATTTTAGTTGGAAAAGAATTTTGGGGAGGCTTGTTTGAGTGGGTAAAAACAACGCTTTTAGAAGCTGGTAATATAAGTCCCAAAGACTTAGATTTAATTCATCTTGTAGACACCTCTGATGAGGTAATAGATATTTTAAACAAATTCTACAAAGAATATGGCTTAAGTCCAAACTTCTAGAGATTTTCTATTTTAATGCTATGAAAAAGAAATTAATAGGTTTAGTGGCCACAGTATTTTTGGTATGCTTAAATGTTTCTGCACAAGAAACTTTTAAGGTAATGTTCTATAACTTATTGAACTATCCATTGGAAGATGCTGTACCAGGACGAGAACAAGATTTGGCCTTCATTTTAACAGATTACCAACCAGATTTGTTTTTAGTCTGCGAGTTAAATAATATTACTGGCGCTAACAACGTTCTTAATATTACCAGATCTGCTATTAATCCAAACTTTGAAATGGCTACTTACGTGTCTAACACATCTGATGATATTTTTGGAGACCAAAATGATCTTCAGAATTTACTCTACTACAACAGTTCTAAATTTAGCATTCAAGAAGAGACTATTGTACAAACAGATTTAAGAGATTTTAATGTTTATAGAATAAGATTAAATACTGTAGACCAAGACACAAATCCTGTTGATGTTTATGTAGTTGTCTGCCACTTAAAAGCTTCTAGTGGTACAGTAAATGCTCAGAGAAGATTTGAGATGGTTACAGAATTGGTTGCCTATTTAGACACTTTACCAACAGATGCCAATGTACTTTTAGGTGGAGATCTTAATCTTTACACTGCTTCAGAAGCTGCATTTCAAGAGCTTTTAAGTACTAATAACAACATTACTTTTGTGGATCCACCAAACCGTGTTGGAAGTTGGAGTAATAACACTAACTATGTTGATGTATTTACACAATCTACCAGAACCCAAACAGGATTGGGTGGTACCACAGGAGGTTTTGATGATCGATTTGATTTTATTTTAACTTCTGAAAACATGCTCAGTTCTGCGGACATTACTTATGTTGCAGATTCTTTTCAGGTTTATGGCAATAATGGTTTAACCACTTGTTACAATAGTTCTATAAACACTGCGAATTGTGGAAGCAGTAACTCGGAATTTTCATTTGAAATTAGAGATGCCTTACACAATTTTAGTGACCATTTACCTGTAACACTTTCTCTTGAAGCTGATGTTACACTTTCTAACAACAACGATATTAAAATACAACAAAAAATAGCATTAGAAAAAACAATAACAAACTCAGAATTAACCATTTACATAAATTCACCTGAATTTTTAAATCAATCATTCAATATTTATAATCAACTTGGTCAGTTAGTCGAAGTATTTCAAACCAATACTAAGCAAGTACAAACTTTCAACATTAACAATCTTAGTAACGGTATCTATTTCATAGGATTTTTAGAAAACCAAACAAGACCATTAAAATTTATTGTTTCGCATTGATAAAAAGACTCCTCATATCATATTTATTTTTTGTTTTTAGCGCATCAATGTATTCTCAGAATTACATTAATGTAAATGCAGATGTAGATGTAGAAACAAAAACTATCACAATATCTCAAGACATAATTTATAAAAACGAGACAGGAGATAACTTAAACGAAATTTATCTTCACGATTGGAATAACAGTTACTCTTCTAAATCTACACCTTTAGCCAAACGGTTTGAAGAAGAGTTTAGCACAAAGTTTCATCTTGCAAAAAGTGAGCAACGTGGGTTTACCTTAGTTACATCTATTGCAGATAACAAAAACAAAGTAAACCTTAACTTTGAGTACTTAGACGAACATCCTGATGTTTTAAAAGTTACCTTAGCTGAGCCTCTAAAATCAGGGGAATCTTACAGTATTAACCTTAGCTACATTTTAGTACTACCAGATGCTACCTTCACAGATTATGGTATTACTAAAAATAGAGATTTTGAATTAAAATACTGGTACATTACACCAGCTATATATGATGGAGATTGGCATTATTATAGTAATAAAAACCTCGATGACCTTTATATCCCTAAAGCTGATGTAAAAATTACGATTGAGCATCCTATAAATTACAGACCTACATCAGAGTTAGATCTTTTATCAGCCGACCCTGATAAGGATACAAAAAGACAAACTACAGTATACTTTGGTAAAGACCGAACAGACACCTACTTAGCTCTTCAAAAGTTTCCTTTGTTTCGCTCTATTCAAACAGACGATTTAATAGTAGTATCTAACATCAACGAAAGAGGTTTGCCTGGACCAGACAAAGCTATTCTTACAGACAAAATTGCCAGATTCCTTACTGAAAATTTAGGGGAATATCCTCATAAACGATTATTGGTCTCAAGAATTGATTACAACAAGAATCCATTGTACGGACTTAATCAATTACCTGATTTTTTAAGACCGTTTCCAGACCAATTTCAGTATGAATTAAAATTATTAAAAAGTGCCTTAAAAAAGTATATAAATAATATTCTACTTTTAAACCCGAGAAAGGAACACTGGCTGTCTGAAGGACTTCAAATTTATTTCATGATAAAGTATGTTGAAGAGTACTATCCTGATATGAAATTATTAGGAACATTGGCTAATGTTTGGGGAATTAGAGCTTTTCATGCTGCAGATGTAGATTTTAACTTTCAGTATTTCCTTTACTCCATGGAAATTGCCAGAAAAAATAGAGATCAGCCTTTAAACACCTCTAAAGATTCATTAATAAAATTTAATGCCAATATAGCCGGAAAATACAAAGCTGGTGTAGGTCTTAACTACCTAGATAAGTTTACTGATGATATTGATTTATCTGAAACAATTACCGAGTTTTTAATACAAAACAGACTAAACCAAAGTACTGGTATTGCAGATTTTGAAGCCTTTCTAAATTCAAAAACATCAAAAAATATTGATTGGTTTTTTACTGATTATGTAGGTACTCGTAAGAAGATAGATTTTAAAATTAAAAGTGTTGAAACTACTGAAGACTCTATAAAAGTTACCGTTAAAAATAAACGTAACAATAAAATGCCTATTTCGTTATTCAGCATTAGTAATGACTCTGTAATTGGTAAACAATGGGTAGAAAACATTAAAGGCACAAAAATCATAAGCCTACCTAAAGACCAAACCGATAAGTTTGTTTTAGATTACAACAATGTAATTCCAGAGTTTAATCAGCGTGATAATTACAAGTCGGTTAATGGTTCGTTTATAAGCAATAAACCACTTCAATTTAGGTTATTTAAGGATATAGAAGATCCTTATTATAACCAAGTATTTTTTATGCCATTGGTTGAGTTTAATAACATTTATGACGGTCTAACATTAGGGACAAAAGTCTATAACAAAACCATACTAAGAAAACGACTTAATTATAGGTTTTCACCACAGTATGCCACTAAATCAAAATCGCTTACTGGCTCTACCTCTATTTTTTATACGCATAATATTGAAAATAAAAACTTATATGATATTACTTACGGAATAAATGCTGGTTATCAATCCTTTGCCGAGGATGCTTTCTATACAAGAATTCGTCCTACATTGTCCTTTAGTTTTAGAAATGACAATGATTTTAGAGCTGATCAAATTGATAACATTACAGCTAGATTTGTGAGTATTAATAGAGATGTTGGTGAAAATGCTATTGTTGAAATAAATGAACCAGACTACAACGTATTTAATCTAAGGTATACACATTATAATCCTGGTAGAATTAACTTCTCTAGCTTTAGTACAGATTTACAATTGGCTAACAACTTTAGCAAACTTTCTTTGAGTTATGAGTTTAGAAAGTTAACTCAAAGCAACAGAAATATTAATCTTAGATTATTTGCTGGAATATTTCTTAATAATGACACTGACCCAAGCTCAGACTTTTTTAGTTTTGGTTTAGACAAACCAACAGATTATTTATTTGACCTAAACTACTTAGGTCGCTCTGAGGCTGCTGGCTTATTTAGTCAACAACTTATTATTGCTGATGGTGGTTTTAAGTCTGTGCTAGACACACCTTTTGCAAATCAATGGATGACTACGGCCAACTTTAGCACATCTATATGGAGGTACATTCAGGCTTATGGTGACCTTGGCTTGGTTAAAAACAAATTTGACAGTACTCATTTTGTATACGATTCTGGTGTAAGGCTTAATCTGGTAGAAGACTATTTTGAACTATATTTTCCTGTTTACTCTAACCTTGGATGGGAAATTGCAGAGCCAAATTATGGCGAACGCATTCGTTTTATTATCACTGTAGATCCTCAAGTACTTCTAGGTCTATTTAGACGTAAATGGTATTAGCATATTCTTACTTAAATGTTAATTTTTTGTATTTTTTTAATTAAAAATTAACAAAAAAGCACTTATTTTGAGAATTATTTAAAATTATACTTATTTCAGCTATTGCATAAAAGGTCGATATTTAGTACATTTGTATCTCCAAAAATTCGACCAATATGAAATCAAATCCCAATACAAAAACAGAAATTACCTTCGAAGATTTTAAAGCAGAAGTAATCAATGATTACAAATTAGCTGTTACAAGTAGAGAATGTAGTTTACTTGGTCGTAGAGAGGTTTTAACTGGTAAAGCCAAATTTGGGATTTTTGGTGACGGTAAAGAAATACCACAAATTGCTTGGGCAAAAGCATTTGAAAATGGTGATTTTAGATCAGGTTATTACAGAGATCAGACCTTTATGATGGCTATTGGTGAATTAACCATAGAGCAATTCTTTGCAGGATTGTATGCAAATACAGACTTAAAAGAAGAGCCAATGTCTGCTGGTCGTCAAATGGGAGGGCATTTTGCTACACATAGTTTAGATGAAAGTGGTAATTGGAAGAATCTAACAGAACAAAAAAATTCGAGTGCAGACATCTCACCTACTGCTGGGCAAATGCCAAGATTGTTAGGTTTAGCACAAGCTTCTAAAATATACAGAAATGTTGAAGGTATAGACACAACTAACTTTTCTAAAGAGGGAAATGAAATTGCTTGGGGAACCATAGGAAACGCAAGTACAAGCGAAGGTTTGTTTTTTGAAACCATCAATGCTGCAGGAGTACTACAAGTGCCAATGGTTATTAGTATTTGGGATGATGAATACGGTATTTCAGTACATGCAAAACATCAAACGACTAAAGAAAATATCTCAGAAATATTAAAAGGTTTTCAACGTGACGAAAACAACAATGGTTACGAAATATTTAGAGTAAACGGCTGGAATTATGCCGAATTAATAGACACCTACCAACGTGCAGCCAAAGTTGCCAGAAAAGAACATGTGCCTGTAATGATTCATGTGCAAGAGTTAACACAGCCACAAGGACATTCTACTTCTGGATCTCACGAACGTTATAAAAACGAAGAGCGGTTAGCATGGGAAGCCGAGTACGATTGTAATGCTCAGATGCGTCAATGGATAATTGAAAATAACATAGCAACAGACGAAGAATTAACTACTTTAGAAAAAGACATTAAAAAAGCTGTGAGAGATGGCAAAAAAGCGGCTTGGGCTTCTTATATAAATCCAATAAAAGAAGAAAAGAAAGAAGCCTTAACATTAATAGAAAGCGTAGCCAAAATAAGCTCTAACAGTGTATTTATCTCTAAATTAAAAAATGATTTAGAAGCAATAGATGAACCTTTACGAAAGGATATTCTATCATCAGCTCGCAAAACCTTGCGCTATATCATTTCAGAAGAATCTAATGAAAAGTTAGCGCTTCAAAACTGGATAAACAGTTACATAGAAAAAATACAACCTAAGTACAGCTCTCACTTATACAGTGAGTCTAAACATAAAGCCGAATTTCAAAAAGAAATAGTACCGACGTACAACGGAGACACTACAGAAGTAGACGGACGTGTAATATTAAGAGATAATTTTGAAGCCATTTTTAATAAGTATCCTGAGACTTTAGTTTTTGGTGAAGATGCGGGACATATTGGTGATGTCAACCAAGGTCTAGAAGGCTTACAAGAAAAATTTGGTGAGCTTAGAGTTTCTGATACTGGTATACGAGAAGCTACAATTTTAGGTCAAGGAATCGGTATGGCTATGAGAGGTCTTAGACCAATTGCTGAGATTCAGTATTTAGATTACATTTTGTATGCTTTACAAATAATGAGTGACGATTTGGCTACAGTACAATACAGAACCAAAGGTCGCCAAAAAGCACCATTAATCGTAAGAACACGTGGTCATAGACTAGAAGGTATCTGGCACTCTGGTTCTCAAATGGGAGGTATTCTTAACCTAATTAGAGGTATTCATGTTTTAGTACCTCGTAACATGACTAAAGCTGCAGGCTTCTACAACACACTTCTAGAGAGTGATGAACCTGCTCTTATCGTAGAATGTCTTAATGGTTACCGTTTAAAAGAAAAGATGCCAAGTAATATTGGTGAGTTTAAAACACCTATTGGAGTTGTAGAAACTATTAAGGAAGGTGAAGATATTACACTTGTATCTTATGGTTCTACTCTGCGATTAGTAGAACAAGCCGCAAAAGAATTACTAGAGGTTGGTATTGATGCTGAAATTATAGATGTACAATCTTTGTTACCGTTTGATTTAAATCATGATATCGTTAAGAGTATTGCAAAAACTAATCGTGTTATGGTTATTGACGAAGATGTAAAAGGTGGTGCATCAGCTTACATTTTAGATCAAATATTGAACGAACAAAATGCATTTCAACATTTAGATAGCCAACCAAAAACATTAGCTGCTAAACCTCACAGACCAGCATATGGCACAGATGGTGATTATTTCTCTAAACCATCAGTAGAAGATATTTTTGAAGCTGTATATGATGTGATGCACGAGTCAAATCCTGCGGATTATCCTAAATTGAGATAAACCCATTAAGAATATTATAAAATCAAAAACCATCATAATTATGATGGTTTTTTTATATTTAAGTACTAATATATTCTTCATGCTAACAAAGTCAGATAAATCTCAATTGAGAGGTATAATTTTTCGTCATTTAGATGGTATAGCTACAGCAACTTCAGCATTTGCTTTGCATAAAAAACAAATTCTAGATTATATCTTAGAAAAAAAATCTATTAATTTAAAATCACTCTCTGACATTTTTAATGCTAATGAAGGTTACCTTAATGTTGCACTTAGAGTTTTGTGCTCTCAAGGTTGGCTAGAGCAAGACCTCAGTAATAAAGACAATACAGTAACATACTCTACCAACGAAAAGTCAGAGGTAGCATTTCAATTGGTGTACCTTTATGAAGACGCAGTAAACCTATTGCGCTATTCTGATAGATTTGCTACCGAAAAAATGATAAGTACAGATGCGTTTATTGCATTAGAACGCATTTTTAAAAAGTTTGAAAATAACTTTGGCCTAGACATTTCGGATGAGACTTCAATAGAATACCAAATCTACAAACATATTGAAGGCACCATTGCAGGACCTATCATTGTTTTATTAGGTGTTAACGGATTGTTTCACAAGTATTTTATGGAAGCCTCCTTTACGGCTGAAGAATACCATAAAGATCCTGAAAGCTTTAAAAAAATCCTCGATTTCTTTTCACATCTAGGATGGTTTAAAAAGAAACGAGATACGTATCAATTTACTGACAAAGGTCTCTTTTTTGCAAAACGTGCCAGCGCTTATGGTGTAACCGTATCTTATTTACCAACATTTTTACAACTAGACGAACTCATTTTTGGTAATCCATTAGTACTTAAAACAGATTCACCAAATGATACTGAAAAGCACGTACATCGTGAAATGAATGTTTGGGGAAGTGGTGGTGCTCATGCCACGTACTTTAAAGTTATAGATAAGGTGATCATCGATTTGTTTAACAGACCTATTGACCTTCAGCCTAAAGGCATTTTAGATATGGGTTGTGGTAATGGTGCATTTATAGAGCATATTTTTAATATTATTGAGCAACAAACCCTTCGTGGTAAACTATTAGACGACCATCCATTGTTTTTGGTTGGAGCAGATTTTAACAAAGCAGCTTTAAAGGTTACTAGAGCCAACCTGATTGCAGCTGATATTTGGGCCAAGGTGATTTGGGGAGATATTGGCAGACCAGATCTTTTAGCTTCAGATTTAAAAGAAGACTACAATATAGATCTCAAAGATTTACTCAACGTTAGAACATTCTTGGATCATAATCGTATTTGGGAAGCACCAAATAACAAATATGATTTTATTAGCACATCAACAGGCGCATATGCTAGTGCTGGTAATCGTTTAAACAATAATGATGTGGAAGCATCATTACTAGAGCATCTCAGCAAATGGAAACCTTATGTTGATAAATTTGGCTTGTTAATCATAGAATTACACACCATTGATCCTTCTCTAACAGCAAAAAATATTGGTAAAACTGCAGCTACAGCTTATGATGCCACTCATGGTTACAGTGACCAATACATTGTAGAAGTTGATGTGTTTAGAAACATCGCAGAAAAAGCAGGCTTAGCACCAGACGACATGCACTTTGCTAAATTTCCTGATAGCGAACTAGCAACTGTAAGTATTAATTTATTAAAAGGAAAAGATTAAATGTCAGAAATTAATAAAGACGAAAGTAAAGCTTTAATAACTCGTGATTGGCTGGCAATTGAGCGCACTAAGCTTGCTAACGAACGTACCTTTTTAGCTTACTTTAGAACATTTTTGGTAATACTCGGTACAGGAGTCACTATTTTAAAACTCGAGTTCTTTTCAGATTTAAAATCTTATGGTATTATTCTTATCATAGTCTCTGCTTTTATTCTAAGTATAGGTATTTTCCGATTATTTAGAGTGAAACGTACCATTAGAAAACACTATTAAAATTCCTTTATAAAGATTATCTCTAAATGAAGATAGAATCTATCGTTACCATAAAAAAAGAACTTCAGCACTTACCAAAAGAAGATTTATTAGAGCTTTGCCTTCGTCTTGGTAAGTTTAAAAAAGAGAACAAGGCACTACTCACCTATTTATTATTCGAAGCACATGATGAAGATGGTTACGTTGCAAGCGTAAAATCTTCGTTAGATGAATTGTTTGATGGTATAAACACAGATAGTTACTTCTACATGAAAAAAACCATACGGAAGATTTTGCGTCAGATTAGAGTATATAGCAGATATTCTAACAAAAAATCTACCGAAGTTGAGCTCCTACTCTACTTTTGCGAGCAACTAAACGAGCTTAGACCATCCATACATAGAAATAAAACACTAAGTAATCTATACCAAAGACAAATTCTGGCTTTAAAGAAAAAAATCAGTGTACTTCATGAAGATTTACAATACGATTATAATTTGCAATTAGAAGCACTACGGTAATTTTTCAATACACTATATTTGCCTTCAAATTTTATAGAATCAAAAATGAATAAAGCGAAACTTTCTAACCTATTAAGGCAACTCAATCTTATCTATGTTGCTGATCTTATTAGATTTCGCATTCAAAAATTCAAAAACAGAAAAGCTAACGCTCAGTTTAGAAAAGCACATCCAGAAGTTGTACTTCCACCAGATTATTTAATGTATGAGTCATTTCAGATGAATTATGACAAATACTATAATGGTGGGAGAAACATGGCTAAAAACCTATCGGAATACTTTAAAAAACATATAGAATTAAAGGATAAAAGTGTTTTAGATTGGGGCTGTGGACCAGGCAGAATTATTAGGCATATGCCAGAAGTAATAAATAATGGCTGCCAATTCTTTGCAACAGACT
Organism: Winogradskyella poriferorum; assembly: GCF_036553625.1. Lineage (NCBI taxonomy): Bacteria > Pseudomonadati > Bacteroidota > Flavobacteriia > Flavobacteriales > Flavobacteriaceae > Winogradskyella > Winogradskyella poriferorum. Next base: position 340,776 of record NZ_JAZHOU010000003.1, on the reverse strand, counting down.
ACAATAAAAACTCTATAGATTGGTGTTCTGAAAACTTACGAAACATCCAGTTTAATAAAAACGAATTAGAAGCAAAACTATCATACGAAGACAATTCAATGGATGTTATCTATGGTATTTCAATTTTCACACACCTCTCAGAACAAATGCATTACGATTGGTTTAACGAATTACTTCGTATTTTAAAACCAAATGGTATTATGCTATTAACCATGCATGGAGATAATTTTAAAGTAAAACTAACTGAGGCTGAACTTTCAGATTATAATCAAGGTAAATTAGTGGTTAGAGGCAGTATTAAAGAAGGCCACAGAACTTATGCCGCTTTTCACCCAGAGGCATTTGTTAAAGATTTATTTAAAGCAACCACTGTATTAGAACACATACAGTTGACTTCAGAGACAAAATCTTGGGTACCACAAGACATCTGGATTATTAGAAAACCGTAACATACTCTTAAACTTGACAAATGTCATAGTAATTGTGATGTAGAATTTAGAACTTTAAGAACATTCTAAATTACTGCGTTATGAGAGTTTATTCAATAATTTCGGGATTTATATTACTACTGCTTTTTAATTGTGCTGCAACAAGCGAAGTCGTTTACGACTACAACTTAGATGTGGATTTTAACCAATACGATACCTACGTACTCTGTATTGAGGATTTTACTGTTGAGCATCTTAACTATCCGCTACTAGATAACGATTTGGTAAGACAAACCATTGGTGATGCTGTTGCTTTAGAAATGGAAAACAAGGCACACAGAACCAATGTTCTTAATCCACAATTGCAGGCTGGTTTTAGAATTATCATCAGCGAAGAAACCGTAGAGTTTGAAAACTGTGAGCATTCTAAACATTTAGAATATTGGGAAAGTTGTACCATACATGAGGAAACCTATGAAGAGGAAACACTAATTGTGTATGTTGCCGATTTTGAAACCAATAAGGTATTATGGCATGCTTCTGTATTGTGCGAACTCAACAAACCAGAAAAAAAATTAATACCATACATTAATGGTTTGGTTAAAGATTTGTTTGATACCTACCCAAAAACACAAGTAGGTCGCAATCCTGATGAACAAAAAGAACTTTAATCGTTTTGTTTTTTGGCTTTTCGGCTGCCTTCGTACATTTCATATTTAACTAAGCGCGATTCTAATTTTGCGTTAAATACTTTTATTTTTCGAGATGGTCGCAAACCAATGTATTTTAAAGCTTCGAGATTAGAGGTTACCAGCCATGCATCCGTATTTGGGTAACCATGTTTTAGTGTTGTGCCGATATTACCATAAAACTCTTCGATATTAAGATTTTCTAAACGCTCACCATATGGAGGATTAAAAACCATATGTAATTTAGATGAACCTGCTTTTTGAGTTTTAAAGAAATCCTCATGCTGTATATGAATAAACTCATCTAAATGCGCATTCTTAATGTTTTCCTTAGCTTTTTTTACAGCAGAAGGAGACTTATCATAACCTATAATTTTATGATGAAAATCTCTGGTTTTTTTCAGTAAAGATTCTTCAATTTTTTCAAATAAATCCACGTCCCAATCTTCCCAACGTTCAAAAGCAAATTCCTTACGCATTAAGTTTGGCGGAATGTTACATGCAATCATAGCTGCTTCTGCCAAAATAGTACCACTACCACACATAGGATCCATAAAATCGGACTGACCATCCCAACCACTCATCATAATTAATCCTGCTGCCAAAACTTCGTTTATCGGAGCAATATTAGTTGCTGTTTTATAGCCTCGTCTATGTAAGGATTCACCAGAAGTATCTAATGAAATGGTACAGCGTTGACGATCTATATGCACGTTAATTTTTAAATCCGGAAAACGTAAATCTATATTAGGTCTGTTGCCATCTTGCTCTCTAAAACGATCTACAATAGCATCTTTGGTTTTTAAAGCTGTGTATTTAGAATGTGTAAAAACACTATGATGTACCGTAGCATCAACAGCCAAAGAACCATCAGACTTTAAGTAATCTTCCCACTTAATACTTTTTACGTTATTATACAGATCTTCCTCTCTGGCAACTCTAAAAGATTTAATAGGCTTTAATATTTTTATTGCTGTTCGCAATCCCATGTTTGCTTTGTACATAAAACCTTTATCACCAACAAAACTCACGTTTCTAACACCCTTTTCTACTTGCATTGCTCCAAGTTGAGTGAGTTCTTTAGCTAATATATCTTCAAAGCCAAATAAGGTTTTGGCTACCATTTTGAAATTATTGTCCATATAACACGTCAAATAGATTGCAAATTTAAACTATTTTTGCAGGACGTAATATGTTATGACAAATTCTACAAAACAATGGTACGCTTCGTGGTTTGATACACCATACTACCATATTTTATATAAAGACAGAGATTATACTGAAGCACAGCTTTTTATGGATAACCTCACCGATTACCTCAATATTCCAGAAGGTGGAAAAATTCTGGATTTAGCTTGTGGTAAAGGCAGGCACTCCATATACCTAAACTCATTAGGTTTTAACGTTACTGGTGTGGACCTGTCGGAGCAAAGTATAAAACATGCCAGCCAGTTCGCTAATGATACATTAAAGTTTGCTGTGCACGATATGACCAAACCGTATCCTGAAACTTTTGATGCTGTCTTTAATTTATTTACAAGTTTTGGCTACTTTGAGGATGATACTTGTAACCTAAAAACCATAGCAGCCATTAAAGAAGAATTAAACGATTATGGTTTTGGTGTCATAGATTTTATGAACGTTAACTACGTTACAGAACATCTAGTTGCTGAAGATATAAAAACAGTTGAAGGTATAGATTTTCATCAAAAAAGAAGTGTTAAAGACGGTTATATCGTTAAAGATATTAGTTTTAAAATTGATGATGAGCCTTACCAATTTCAAGAACGTGTAAAAGCTTTAACCTTAAATGATTTTCAAATTTTATTTGAAAAAGCAGGTGTCCATTTATTAGATGTTTTTGGAGATTATAAATTAGGTAAATATTATCCTCAAAGCTCTGAGCGTTTGATTATGATTTTTAAATAGAATGAACAAGTACCTTTTTCCCATTTATGCTATAATAATTGGTGTTATCATCGCATTTCTAACCAAAAAGCAAAAGTCAATATATACTAAATTACTACTATCATTTAGTGGAGCTTTTTTACTGGCACTTACACTTTTTGATTTACTGCCAGAGGTTTATGAGCATTTAGAAGCCAAAAAAACTGGTCTTTTTATAATGTGTGGTATTCTGTTGCAAATTATATTAGAGTTTTTATCTAAAGGTGCCGAGCATGGCCATGTACACATACATAAAAAAGACACTGCTTTTCCTTGGTTATTATTTATAAGCTTATGTATTCATAGTTTTTTAGAGGGTTTTCCTATTCATCAGCATAATGATATGGTCTATGGTGTTTTAGTACATAAAATACCTATTGCTGCACTCTTAACATCTTTTTTATTACAATCAAAGTATACAAAAGTTCAAGCTTTAAGTTTTATGTTGGTCTTTGCTGTAATGACACCTCTAGGTACACTGGTATCTAATACAACGTCTATTGGTACTACCCTACTTATGAGTATAAATGCTTTGGTAATTGGTATCTTCCTACATATCTCTACCACCATTTTATTTGAAACAGGTGATGGACACAAGTTTAATTTATCTAAACTAATAGCTATTAGTATAGGTGTATTAATTGCATACTTTATATAAATGTATAGTAAAGAAGAAAGCCGCCTATTACGACAAGAATTCTGGACCAGCTTCGGTAAATCATTTCCAAGAAAGTGGTTGCTGTATAATACTAAAATTAAAGGGCTTTCTTTTAAATTTCATTTCGACACAAAAAAAGCTCTTATATCTCTTGATTTAGAAGATGATCTCGAAAACCGTATTAATTGTTGGGAAAAACTAGAAGCACTCAAAAATATACTTCATACAGATTACTTACCTGATGCAATCTATGAGGAAGAATATTATTTAGAAAACGGTAAAGAAATATCGCGTATTTACCTTCCATTAGAACAGAAAGTATCTATCCATAACAAAAATACATGGAGAGCTGTTATGGAATTTTTTAATGTAAATATGATCTTATTTGAAACCTTTTTTGAAGAATATAAGGATATTATAAAAGGATCGTAAGCACTAAAACTCTTAAATTATAATTAAAAATTCTCTTTTTTTTGTTAATGTGTATCGATTGCAATAATTTTGGATGCTGAAATGAGAAACACTTTTAGAACATATCTGTATCTTACACTGGCTTTGTTACTAGGCTCCTTGTCTAGTTTCCATGCCTATGCAGTTACCTCTATAAGTAGTAATGAAACATATTCAAATCAGTATTTACAGGATTCTGATATTGATTCATTTCATTTCACAGGAGCTCATCAAACATCTGATAAAGATTACTTCGCAGAAGTACCAGAAATTGATGAATCTGAGAATGAAGAGTCTACTACAAAAACAAAATTAGACTCTACAATTTTTCACGCAACAGCATTTATTAATGCGCTTCTTTTTGAAAACTCCTCTAAAGAGCTTGAAAAGAGTGTTTTCCGTTCACCTAATACAATAACCAGACCTAAGGAAAGGTTATTTCTCTATTTTCAGGTTTTTATAATTTGATTTTGTACAACCGAAGAAGAACTCTAAAGTTCTTACTTTCTTAAGGAGTATTTTACTCCTAAGCACATTCCATCTGAGTACAGATGCTTAAGTACAATTATATCACATTATAAAAATTTCAAAAAATTGAAAACAAAATTTATTGTAACCATTTTTGCAGTATTACTTACACTACTATTTTCAAGCTGTGAAACCAAAAAAGAAAAACACGAAGAATCTACAACCTTTCTAGTAACGCACCCTGTTAAGAAAGACACCTCAACAACAAAGGATTATGTAAGTCAGATTCACTCAATAAGACATATAGAGCTCAGAGCTTTAGAAAAAGGCTATCTAAAAAACATTTATGTAGACGAAGGTCAATTTGTAAAACAAGGCCAAAAGATGTTTCAAATAATGCCAAACATCTATGAAGCTGAACTAAGTAGAGCTAACGCAGAATTGCATGTTGCTGAAATAGAACTACAAAACACGCAGTTATTAGCAGATGGCAATGTTGTATCACCTAATGAACTTGCTATGGCTAAAGCCAAATTAGACAAAGCTAAAGCAGAAGTAGCTCTAGCTCAAACGCATTTAGGGTTCACCAATGTAAAAGCACCTTTTGATGGTATTATGGACCACCTAGAAGTTAGAGAAGGTAGTCTTTTGGATGAAGGAGAGCTTCTTACAAAACTATCAGACAACAGTAAAATGTGGGTTTACTTTAATGTTCCTGAAGCTGAATATTTAGATTACATTACAAGTAAGGAAAAAGGTAATAAACAAAAAGTTTCACTTCTAATGGCTAACAACAAACCTTTTAATCAAACAGGTATTGTTGAAACTATTGAGGGAGAATTTAACAACCAAACAGGTAATATTGCATTTAGAGCAACCTTTCCAAATCCTGATGGCATTTTAAGACATGGCGAAACTGGAAGTATACTTATGACAGCACCTTACAAAGATGCTATTATAATTCCTCAAAAAGCAACCTTTGAAATACTAGACAAAACATATGTTTTTGTAATAGATAAAAACAATACTGTGATGCAGAAACAAATATCCATTGCTGCAGAACTACCTCATCTTTTTATTGTAGACAAGGGTCTCTCTGAAAACGACACCATACTTTTAGAAGGTATAAGGATGGTAAAAAACAAGGAAAAGATTAAAACCGAAATGGTAAATCCTACCGAAGTTTTATCCCATCTCGAATTATACGCAGAGTAACCTAAATCTACAAACATTATGTTTAAACAATTTATAAAAAGACCTGTTTTGGCAATTGTCATTTCGGTCATCATACTATTTATTGGTGGGCTTTCCATTAAGCAATTGCCAGTATCACAATTTCCACAAATTGCACCTACTACTGTAAATATTTTTATTGCATATCCAGGATCCAGTGCTGATGTACTGGTAAAATCTACATTAATACCTCTAGAAACAGCAATAAATGGTGTACAAGACATGCGCTATATTGCCTCTGATGCCACTAGTGCTGGTGAAGGCACAATTCGTATTATTTTCGATCCAGGTACAGGCCCAAATGAAGCTGTTGTAAGAGTAAAAACAAGAGTCGATCAGGTGATGCCATTATTACCAGAATTGGTTCAGCGAGAAGGTGTAATCATTACACCAGTTCAGCCAAGTATGCTAATGTACGTTAACCTTTTTAGCGACGATGATCATACAGACGAAAAGTTTCTTTACAATTATGCTTACACCAAAATTGTTCCAGAAATACAGCGTATTAAAGGTATTGCCAGTGCCCAGATATTAGGAAGTAGAAAATATGCGATGCGTGTTTGGTTAAAACCAGATCGTATGCGTGCTTACAAAGTATCGGCTGAAGAAGTATTAGAGGCTATGGATGAGCAAAGTATAATTGCACGTCCTGGTCGTTTAGGAAGAAGTTCGGGTATAAAAGCACAATCCTTAGAGTATGTACTCACCTACCAAGGTAGGTATAATGAACCTGAAGATTACAAGAATATCATTATTAAAGCTAATGAAGAAGGTGAAATTCTTCGTTTAAAAGACATTGCAGATGTTGAACTTGGTAGTGAGTTTTTTGATATCTACTCTAATCTAGATGGCAAACCATCTGCATCAATTGTACTAAAACAAACTTTTGGTAGTAATGGTAGTGACGTTATAGATGCTGTAAAAGAAAAGCTTAATGAGCTTAAGGAAGACCTTCCTCCAGGAATAAATTATAAAATAAGCTATGATGTTTCTAACTTTTTAGACGCTTCTATAGAACAAGTAATTCACACTTTGAGAGACGCATTTTTCTTAGTAGCCGTTGTAGTATTTTTATTTTTAGGAGATTGGCGTTCAACATTAATTCCAATAATCGCTGTTCCTGTATCACTAATTGGTGCATTTTTTATTATGCAATTATTTGGTTTATCTATAAACCTTATTACGCTTTTTGCCCTTGTTTTAGCCATTGGTATTGTAGTAGATGATGCTATTGTTGTAGTTGAAGCAGTACACGCCAAAATGGAAGAAGAACACTTAACTCCCTTCGATGCTGTTAAAAGTGTTATTGGAGAAATTGGTGGTGCAATTATTGCCATTACCCTAGTTATGGTATCAGTATTTGTACCTATATCCTTTATGACTGGACCAGTTGGTGTTTTCTACAGACAGTTCTCTATTACCATGGCTGGTTCTATTATTATTTCAGCATTAGTTGCACTAACACTAACACCTGTATTGTGTGCAATGCTCTTAAAGCACAATACTGGAGGAAAGAAAAAATCTCCTATAGATCGTTTTATGGACTGGTTCAATAGAGGTTTTGAACGTCTTACAGGCAGATACATAAAGGTGTTGAACAAAATTGTAGCACGTAGAGTATTAACTTTTGGTATTCTGGCTGCATTCTGTGCAGGTATATATCTAACAAACAAAGTTTTACCTGCAGGTTTTATTCCTAGTGAAGACCAAGGAATGATATATGCTATTATACAAACACCACCAGGTGCAACATTAGAACGCACAAATGAAGTTGCCAAAAAACTTCAGGAAATATGTGAAGAAACCGAAGGCGTACAATCGGTATCGTCGTTGGCTGGTTACGAAATTATGACTGAAGGCCGTGGATCTAACGCTGGTACATGTTTAATAAACCTTAAGCCTTGGTCTGAACGTCATCACTCGGTTCATGAAATCATGGAAGAGCTTGAAGAAGAAACTAAAAACCTTGGAGCTGTAATAGAATATTTTGAACCTCCAGCAGTTCCTGGATTTGGTTCTTCAGGAGGATTCTCAATGCGTCTATTAGACAAAACAAATTCTACAGATTACCATGAATTTGAAAAAATAAATAACAATTTCATGGATGCCTTACGAGAGCGCAAAGAAATCACTGGTTTGTTTACATTTTATGCTGCTAATTATCCACAGTATGAAATAAAAATAAATAACAAGGTTGCCATGCAGAAAGGAGTTTCTATTGGTAAAGCCATGGAAAACCTAAACATCCTAATTGGTAGTACCTATGAACAAGGTTTCATAAAATACGGTAGATTCTTCAAAGTATATACGCAAGCTGCTCCAGAGTACAGAGCCTTACCTACAGATTTAGACAAACTTTTTGTTAAGAACGAAGAAGGAGATATGGTACCTTATTCATCATTTATGACCTTAGAGAAAAAATTAGGACCTAACGAAATAACACGTTACAATCTGTACAATTCTGCTGCAATTCGTGGTTTACCAGCTGCTGGCTTTACAAGTGGTGATGCCATTAAAGCCATACAAGAAGTTGCAGAAGCCACTTTACCAAGAGGCTACGATGTTGCTTGGGAAGGCCTATCTTATGACGAAGCGTCTCGTGGTAACGAGTCTATTTACATTTTTGTAGTTGTACTCATTTTTGTGTATTTGGTTTTAGCCGCACAATACGAAAGTTTCCTATTACCACTTGCTGTAATTCTATCATTACCTGTTGGTATTTTTGGTTCATTCTTCTTATTAAAAGTCATGGGACTAGCCAATGATATTTATGCGCAAATAGGCATAATTATGCTTGTTGGGCTTTTGGGAAAAAATGCTGTACTAATTGTAGAATTTGCTGTACAAAAACGGAGTCAAGGTTCTACAATATTAGAAGCCGCAATAGATGGTGCCAGAGCACGTTTCAGACCAATTTTAATGACCTCTTTTGCTTTTATAGCTGGCTTAATTCCATTAATCATTGCCTCAGGTGCAGGTGCAATTGGTAATCGTACTATTGGAGGTTCATCCCTTGGTGGTATGCTGCTAGGAACATTATTTGGCGTTTTAATAATACCTGGACTATACTACATTTTTGGCAAGATGGCTGATGGTAAAAGTCTTATTAAGGACGAAAAAGATCAACCTCTTTCTGAAGAGTTTATTGAAAGAAGTGAAGCCGAAGATCAAACCAGAACTAATACTGAAAGCATCAATAGACTTCAAAAGTTAATTAACAAATTAAGAAAAAGTAATAAAGATGAATAACATCAAATTATATAACATAAAGACAAGATTTCTCTTTGTTTTAGTCTCGTTTTTAATCTTAAGTGCATGTGTACCTACACAAAAAGCAATTAGAGAAGAAAGCAAAATCGTTCCTGAATATTATCAAAATATAGAAACAGATACGATAAATTCTGCTCAGATACAATGGCGCGATTTCTTTTCTGACGAAAATTTAATAGCTCTTATAGATACTGCATTAGTCAACAATCAGGAGCTTAACATTATGCTGCAGCAAATTGCCATAGCTAACAACGAGATAAAAATTCGTAAAGGCGAGTATCTTCCTTTTGTTAATGTTTATGCTGGTGCTGAAGTAGAAAAGGTTGGCGAGTATACCAGAAATGGTGCTGTAGAACACAATTTAAACGTTCGTGAAGATGAAGAATTTCCTGAGCTACTTACCAATTTCACAGCAGGTCTATCCGTAACTTGGGAATTAGATATTTGGAAAAAACTAAGAAACGGCAAAAAAGCTGCTGTTTTAGAATATCTAAGTACCATGGAAGGCAAAAACTTTATGGTTACCAATCTGGTTGCTGAAATCGCAAGCACATATTACGAGCTTTTAGCCTTAGATAATCAATTAAGCATTATTGAACAAAATCTCGAAATTCAGCAAAATGCCCTAAAAATGGTACGACTTCAAAAGCAAGCTGCCAGAGCAACACAATTAGCTGTAAGACGTTTTGAAGCCGAAGTATTAAAAAACCAAAGCAACAAATACAATATTCAGCAACAGATTGTAGAAACCGAAAACAAACTCAACTTTTTAATTGGTCGTTTTCCACAACCTATAGAGAGAAATACAGATGGTTTTATAGAGCGAAATATCGATATAATTTATACTGGCATTCCATCACAATTACTTTCTAATAGACCAGATATTAAACAGGCAGAATATGAGTTGGAAGCCTCCAAACTGAATGTAAAAATTGCCAGAGCAAACTTCTATCCTTCTATTGGTATAAAAGCAGGTGTTGGTTTAGAAGCTTTTAAACCAAAATATATTGTAGACACACCACAATCTTTATTATATAATTTGGTTGGAGATGCTGTAGCTCCACTAATTAACAGGAATGCTATAAAAGCTGAATACAAAACAGCTAATAACAGACAATTACAAGCTGTTTTTGAGTATGAAAAAGCAATCTTAAACGGTTATATAGAAGTTGCTAACGAACTCTCTAATATTAATAACCTAAAGGAAAGTTACAAGCTTAAAGAGCAACAAGTAGAAGCTCTTACAGAATCTATTGACTTGTCCATTAAGCTTTTTAAATCTGCAAGAGCAGAATACACTGAAGTATTGCTTACTCAACGCGAAGCTTTAGACTCTAAAATAGAAATTATAGAAACCAAGAGAGATCAGTTTTTAGCCAACATCAAACTTTACCAAGCTTTAGGTGGTGGCTGGAACTAACCCTTAATACCCTTAATTAATTTCATAAGCCATTCTGCAATTCTTTGTAGAGTGGCTTTTTTTATTACACTTTCATTTATCTCCACAAATTCACAAATAAAACCATATATTAGTTGGTATATAACGAGTTGGCAATAATATGAAAAGACAAACTAGAATAATAATTGCAATTGTATTTCTTCTCACTTCATTGTTGAGTAGTTTTTATTTTTTACCTAAAGAATCTGAATTATACTTGAAAAGTGACATATCCGAATTACGCAGTTCTATTTTACCAATCTCAATTTTATTATCCATTGTTTTAGCCTTCATAATTGCTTTTCATAAATCTGAATTTAATGGTGGAAAATGGTCTAAAGCTATTTACATAGGATACATTGGAATTACAAGCTATCTGATTTTGAGTTTGACATCTGACTTATTAACGACCATTGCTCTGAAAACAAACAGAATAACTAAAAACGAAACTGTGAATAAAAATTTCGTTATAAGTACATTCACAGTAACTACCAATGGAGAATTAACGGAATCTGGACCTTGGGTTATTAGATCTGAAAACAAATATGAAGTTCGTGGAAGAATCAAAGATAAATCATATGAAGATGATGTTGACGGAATATTTATGGACAAAAATGACTATGCAAAAATTGAACATAAAGAAGAATTCAAAATCACTTTATCAAATGGACTTTTCGGAATTCCTTATGAACCAATAATAAATGACTAAATACTATTGCCAACAATGTATAACCGCAATTACGGCGGATTCGACTACGTCCGAATCCACTCGGAATTGCTAAAGTCAGTCCAAACCGAAAAGTTTGCGTACTTTAACCCGTAACTGACGGTTATACGAGACCGTTGGGGCAATTTGAAGAAAGACAAAAGAAACTATCAAGTAGCATGACAAATAAATCTTGACTTGGATAACATTGAAAAGAAAATTGAGAAATTCAAAATATAGACAATTAGGAATACCAAGTTTATTTATAGTTGGTGGTGGATTTGCAATATTGTTTTTAATTGGATTATTTGTTTTAAACTATAACAACTATCGTGAAACAAACGCTGGCTATTCATACTCTGACCTGAAAGATAGATACCCAGTTATTGAAGATATTGAAACCTATGACTTCATGAATCACACACTCTTTGACGGTGACAGTATTCTGACAGACTCAATGGAGTTTATGAAGCTAAACTGCTTTTCTTTGAAACACAGTTCAGATTTAAAATCGTTCATCAATTCAATAAGTGACAGCTTATTAAGTAGTTCTGACAAGAAATTTATGAGAAATCAATTGACAGATGAAGTTTACTTGTGGGACAATGAAAGATTGATAAATGCTTGGTGTCTTATTCCAAGTGACTTTGCTAAAATAAATCGTTCTGACACGACTGATTATTGGGAAGAGTTTAGAGCGAATTTTGGCAAGTATGGACACCACCACTATTCAAGGCCTATATTTAACCAAGACAAGAATATTTGTGTAATTGAGCATAGCGGACAAGGCGATTGGCTTATGGGTAGTGGAGACATTCTTTTATTCAAAAAAGTAAACGGAAATTGGAGACTGTTGAAAGAAGAAAATTTATGGATAAGTTAAAAAACAAAAACTGCCCCCAACAAAGTGTATAAATATAGGGCTGATAGGGGTTACGGAGAGTTTTCTGCTCTCAACAAACATCCTGCTCGCTGGACACTGACATAGTTCTAAAGCCCTACATTTCATACACAAACCGTTGGCTAAAATTTGTAAATGATTCGAATTTGGTGTATATTTACATCAAAATATGTAGTTATGTCAAGACAAAGTATATCATTTACAAAACCGAACGATGAATGGCTAAAAGCCCAAGTGGACAATAAAGAATATTCTAGCAAAAGCGAATTAGTTAACGATTTAATTAGACAAGCCCGAAAACAGCAAGTTCAAATTGACTGGATTCGAGCTAAAATTGAAAAAGCTGAAAATAGTGGATTTACGAATGACAGTAAAGAAAGTATTTTAGCTCAATCAAAGTCTTTGCTGAATGGCTAAATACAAACTGACAAATGAAGCGAAAAATGACTTGATTCGGATTCACCATTACGGAGTTAAAAAATTCGGAATGACCCAAGCGGACAAATATTTTGAGTCTTTTTTTGAATATTTTGACATTATCGCTGAACGTCCTTTTTCCTTTGAATCTGTTGATTATATAAAAAAAGGATACAGACGTTGTGTTTGTGGAGTTGATAGTATTTTCTATAAAGTCAATGAAAATAATATTGAAATAGTGACAATAGTTGGAAGACAAGATTTGAATGAAAAATTTTAATGAAATTAAAAAAACTGTAACCAACAATGTATAACTGCAATTACGGCGGATTCGACTATCCTTCGACTACGCTCTGGACAGGCTCAAGCGAATCCACTCGGAATTGCTAACGCCAGTTCTTAACCGAAAAACATTATCTTTAATCCTATAACCGAGGATTATACGAGACCATTGCCACACATTTGAAAAATCTGCTCGACATAATAATCTTAATTCTAATTTTGACCTCGTGTCAGAATGAAAAAAAGCTGAATGGAACTTGGATATCATCCTACAAATTTTCTGACAATGATTCCATTAAAAACTATGATGTTGGAGACTTTCCTTTCAATCAGCTAATAACATTTGATAATGGAACTTTCCACATAATAGAATTCAAATATGATTCTTACGAAAATAAAAGAACTGCTCAATTTGAACTTAAAGGAAAAAATTTATTAGATTTTGAAAATAAATACTTCGTAATTTCTGGAAATGAAGACTATAATTCCGAAATAATTGACCCATTGACAAAGGACAGTCTGGTATTCAAAAATTACAATCAAAATAGTGTTTATAAAAGATTAGTTGACTCTTTAAAAAATAAGTCGATCGACATAAAACTGAGAGGAAAAAAATTCGTACGGAATTTTAGAAAATGGACTGATACAATTCAATTTATAAATGACTCAGTTTATGTGAGTAATTCATGGAAATTTGGAGACTCTGACCATTTTATGTGGGAACGAATAAAACATAATGGATTTGATATATTATTCACCGAAAATTATGCACCATTCATATTAAAAAAACAAATTGGAGATGAAATTTATGTGTCAGTTTTAGGAAATAAAAAGGAAGATTATATTTTAAAAGAAATTGAATAAAACTGGTGGCAACAACATTTAAAGCTCATTACAACTGAATTCTTTAATAGCGCTACCTATACTATGAAAAAAATCGTTCTATTTACAATAGTCTTAATTTCGATTAACAGTTTTGCACAAGAAAAACGAAAAATGTTTAAAGCGGAATTTGCGTCGTTCACTATCCAATGCGAAAAGATTGGCAGACTATTAATTGACAAAACAATAGCGTCTGACCTATCAGAATGGTATGAAGGTAGTGATTTGGGAAAATTAAATTCTGAAATAGCAGCCTTTGAATCTGAAATTGATGGTTCTGATTTGGAGGTTACATATTACTTATCTCTTATGAATGAAAAACCGTTGATCTATACGTTTGATTTTCGTAATGCGGAAAGCGGAACACCATTTGGACAGATATTCATTCGATTTAAAAATGATGATAATACTTTAGTTGATAACTTAAGAATAGTCACTAAATCAAAAATTGAAGAAATAGAATCTGAATCTGAAAATTCAGACTTCCCAAAACTTCCACCACCTCCAAAACCTACCAAAGAGACAAATAAAAGTGGTAATTAAACTATGATATTTAAACAATAAATTTTGTCAGCTATATAATTATTAATCTTATTAATTATCTTTCAATCACCTAAAAAAGCCATACTAGAGACTTATAATTTTTATTTTAAAACTATCGGTAAGTAAATCATAAACCATATGAATCCTAAAGTTACTGCGTATTTAGACAATTTAAATAGATGGCAAGAAGGACTGACACTACTGCGTAAAATTATACTAGATTGTAACTTAACGGAAGCTTACAAATGGAAACATCCTTGTTACACTTATAAGAATAAAAACGTAGTTATCATTCATGATTTTAAAGACTACTGTGCCATTTCATTTTTAAAAGGCAGTTTAATAAAAGACACAGAAGGTATTCTAATTCAACCCACAGAAAACATACAAGCCAGCAGACAAATAAGGTTTACAAACCTCAATGAAATTAAAACACTTTCAACCATAATTAAGCATTATATTTTTGAAGCTATTGAGGTTGAAAAATCAGAACAAAAAGTAGCCTACAAGGCACTTTCAGATTACGATATACCTACTGAATTAGAAGAGCAGTTTCAAAATGATAATGACTTTAAAAATGCATTTAGCAACCTAACTCCAGGAAGACAAAAAGGATACCTGTTATTCTTTAACAAAGCCAAACGATCTAAAACCAAGACTAACCGAATAGAAAATAACAAACAACGTATTTTAGATGGCTATGGACTAACAGATTGTACCTGCGGACTCTCTAAACGAAAACCAAATTGCGATGGCTCTCATAAGCAATTAAACGCATAGAAGATGAACTCTGACATTACACTTTATAATCAAAACCAAGAAGATGGAGCACGAGAAATTTGTGAGCAATTATCTACTATTCTTTATCAATTATTGCCTAATGCCGAAAACAAAATATGGCACAGACATCCAGTATGGTTTTTAGAAGGTAATCCTATTGTAGGTTACAGTAAACTTAAAGCAGGTATACAACTTATGTTTTGGAGTGGCGCAAGCTTTGAAGAAGAAGGTTTAAAACCTGGAACCGGAAAATTTAAAGACGCATCTAAACTCTATACTTCTGTAGATGAGATTAATCTCGAAGACTTAAACCGTTGGATTGAAAAGTCTAAATTAATTCAATGGGATTATAAAAACATCTATAAACGCAAAGGTGTGTTACTTAGACTCAAATAATTAAAAAAACATTCTTGAATATCTATGAACTCAACCCAACTAGCCAACAGACTTGGAAAAGTTATTTTAAGTGGCACATGGATAGCTAACACCAACATTAAAGATCAAATAGAAAACTTAGATTACACCATTGCCAACAAACAAGTTCAATCGCTAAATACCATAGCAATTTTAGCGCAACACATACACTACTATGTGTCTGGTATAAAAAACGTTTTTATTAACGGCCACTTAGAAATAAGAGACAAATTTAGTTTTGATTTTCCTCCTATAACATCACAAAAACAATGGAATTCGTTTCAAAATCTATTTTGGAAAGACACCGAAGAATTAATTCAGCACATCAGTGATTTATCAGAATCTGAACTCCAAAACCCATTCGTAGATGAAAAATATGGTAGCTACCAACGCAATATTGATGGCTTAATAGAACATGCTTATTACCATCTTGGGCAAATTGTACTGATAAAGAAGATGATAGAATCGTCTTAAATCACTTTGACATCCTAAAATTCTCGTCGATAAAAAAGACCAAAACGTATAGTAAATAGCCTTAAACGTCTATTATACTTTATTAAGGTAGCCTTTTGTTTCACATTTGATGTGTAAATTAAAATACACGTCTGATGAAACGACTTCAAATTATATTAATAGTATTCATAGTGCAAATAGGATTTGCACAGACAGAAAACTCTTCAACAAAACAAATATGGACACTGCAAGACTGCATTGCTTATGCCATTGAAAATAACATTACAATAAAAGATGCCACTTTAAACAAATCTCAGGCAGATGTTAACTATTATGAAGCTAAATCTTCAAGATTACCAAACCTTTTTGGTTCAGCTTCTCAAAGTTTTACAAATGGCAATTCAATTGACCCTATTACTAGTGATTATGTAAGTGACCAAATACATAGTACCAATGTTGGTTTAAGCAGTTCTATAACTTTATTTCAAGGAAATCAAATTAACAATCAGATTGCACAAAACGCCTTACTGGTTACTCAAAGTCACTTTTTAGAAGAAGAAGCAAAAAATAATATTATACTCAGTGTTTTAGAAAATTACCTTCAAATTTTGCATGCTAAAGAAGGGATTACCATTGCAGAAAACAACTTAAAATCTACAGAGCAAGAAGTAGAACGTGCAAAGGCAAGATTAGATGCTGGTACTATTGCTTTAAGTGATTATACCGAAGCTCAAAGTCAGGCTGCAACAAACAAATATGCTTTAATCAATGCCAAAAACACACTCCAACAATATATCATAGCTTTAAAACAGTTACTAGAGCTAAACCCTACTCAAAATATAGAAATTGAAACGTTAGATGAAGGTACCGACTATTCATCCATCCTATTAGATAAAATTACGATATATAATAGAGCTCTAGGAATTTTACCAGAAGTTAATGCAAGTAACCTAAACATAGAAGCCAGTGAAAAAGGGCTAGATATTGCAAAAGGTGGCTACCTGCCAACACTATCTTTAACCTCTAGCCTTGGCTCTGGGTATACAAGTATAGATGATAATACATTTTCAGATCAGTTTAATGTCAACTTTAATCAGCGTATTGGCTTATCATTAAGCATTCCAATATTTAACAGAAATCAAACTAAAACAGCCGTAAAAACAGCTGAAGTTAATATAGAGAAAGCTAAAGTTGCTAAACAATCTACCGAAAAGGAAATCTACCTAAAGGTTGAAACTGCATACCAAAATGCATTATCGTCTCAAGAACAACTTGTTGCAGCAGAAGCATCTATGGAAGCTGCAAAGCAATCATACAATTTAGCACAAAAAAAGTATGAGTTAGGTGGATTAAGTACAACAGATTTAGTCATCAGTCAAAATACATATACAGGTGCACAACAGGATTATTTGCAAGCCAAATACCTGAATATACTCTATCATCAATTATTAGAATTTTATCAAGGAAATGCCATAACTCTTTAATCATAAAAATTATGAAAACAAATAAAAAAATAATTACCGCAACGATAACATTAGCTATTATTGCATTGGTCCTTTATCTTTTATTAAAACCAAGCCAAACAGTAATCGTTGAAGCAAAAACCATAGTAGCAACAACAGGCAATGTCACTAACTTAGTTACTGCAACTGGCACCATAGAACCAATAACACAAGTAGAGGTTGGTACTCAAGTCTCTGGAGTTGTAGAAAAAATCTATGTAGATTATAATAGTGAAGTTAAAGAAGGGCAACTTATCGCTGAATTAGACAAGACTAATTTAAAAGCTTCAGTCGTGCAAGCACAAGCCAATTACGACAATGCTTTGAGTCAAAAAAACTATACCGAAACTATTTACAACAGACAAAAAACTCTTTTTGACAACCAGGTAATTAGTAAAGCCGATTATGACGATGCACTTTACAGTTACCAAACAGCCAAAGGTACTGTAACACAACGTTATTCAGAGCTTCAAACTGCAAGAACAAACTTGGGCTATGCCAATATTTACTCACCAATTGATGGTGTGGTGTTATCGAGAGATATTGATGAAGGCCAAACCGTTGCTGCAAGCTATAGCACACCTACCCTATTTACTATTGCTCAAGATTTAAAAGAAATGCAGGTAGAAGCAGATGTTGATGAAGCTGATATAGGAAATGTAAAAGAAGGTCAACGCGTGTCCTTTACTGTAGATGCTTATATAGGAGAAACATTTGAAGGTGAGGTTACACAAGTTAGGCTCAACCCAACAACGACATCTAATGTAGTAACCTATACTGTGGTAATAAAAGCACACAACCCTGATTTAAAACTAAAACCAGGATTAACAGCTACAATCTCTATTTATACTTTAGAGCTAAAAGATGTATTAACAACGCAAGCAAAAGCAGTAAACTTTAAGCCAGAAACAGCATTAATGTCACAATACATAGAACAAAATAACTTAGAAACACCAAACCCATCAGACAATAACGCAACAAATAAAAAAGAAGAACAAACTATACTTTGGGTACTAAATAATGATAAAACCATAGAGCCTAAACCTGTAAAACTTGGCGCAAGTGATGGTGTAAACGTTCAAATTTTAGAAGGTATCTCTAAAGGAGAGAAGCTGGTGTATAGTCTTAAAGAAGGCAGCAGTACTGCAGAAATTACATCTGAAGCAACTAGCGAAAGCCCTTTTATGCCAAAACCACCTGGATCTAACAAAAAGAGTAAATCATAATGGCTAAAGAAATTATAAAAATAGAAGACTTAAAGCGTCAATTTACCATGGGATCAGAAACCGTACACGCTTTAAAAGGGATTTCATTTACTATTGAAGAAGGTCAGTTTGTAACCATTATGGGCTCTAGTGGCTCTGGTAAAAGTACAATGCTTAACATTTTAGGTTGTTTGGATCAGCCAACATCAGGAAATTATGAAATTGATGGAGTTAAGATGAAAGATTTATCTAAAAATGAATTGGCAAAAATTAGAAATGAAAAGATTGGATTCATCTTTCAATCATACAACTTACTAGCACGTACAAGTGCTATAGAAAATGTAGAATTACCCTTATTATATAACAGTAAAGTAACTTCTGAAGAGCGAAGGAAACGTGCAATCAAAGCTTTAGAGATGGTTGGTTTGGGCGAACGGCTGCACCACACTCCTTCGCAACTTTCAGGAGGACAACAACAACGCGTAGCCATTGCAAGATCATTGGTTAATAATCCTGTAATGATTTTAGCAGATGAAGCCACTGGAAACCTTGACACCAAAACATCTTACGAAATAATGACATTGTTTCAAGAATTAAACGCAAAAGGCATTACAATAACATTCGTTACACACGAGCCAGATATTGCTGCGTTTAGCAGTAGAACTGTTGTGTTAAAGGATGGGGAAATTTTACAGGATTACAAAAACCATAAGGTACAATCTGCTGCAGAACACTTGGCAAAACTATCTTTAGAAAATCATTAGTTATGAGACTATTAAACTTACTTAAAATAGCTTACAAAGCAATCATTTTAAATAAAATGAGAACCTTGCTTACGATGCTTGGTATTATCATTGGTGTTGCTTCTGTAATAACAATGTTAGCAATTGGAGAAGGCTCTAAAGAGAGTATTCGTACTACCATATCAAGTATGGGCTCTAACATGATTACAATAAGACCAGGCGCTGATGATAGAGGTCCAGCGCGAGGAAGTGGAGGAAATGTACAAACACTTACACTAAATGATTACGAAGCCATAAAAGAACAGAGTAAACTATTAAGTTACATAACACCAATGGTTAATAGTAGCGGACAGATTATTAGCGGTTCTAACAATTGGCCTAGCTCAATATATGGTGTTTATCCTGAATATTTAGACATTAAGGTTGTTGGTTTACAAAGCGGAAGTATGTTTACTGATGCTGAAGTAAAAACAGCTTCAAAAGTTGCTTTAATTGGTCAAACCGTTGTAGATAATGTATTTCCAAATGGCGAAGACCCTGTAGGTCAAATGATTCGTTTTAATAATATTCCTTTCAAAGTAATTGGTGTTTTAGAAGAAAAGGGTGAAAACACCTTTGGGCAAGACCAAGACGATATTGTCATTGCTCCTTTTTCAACTGTGCAAAAACGTATTTTAGCTATCGATTATTTAAATCAAATTATGGCTTCAGCTATTAGTGAAGATGATGCACCTGAAGCTGTAGAACAACTAACAGATATTCTAAGAATTCAGCACAAACTATTAGATAATGAAGAAGATGATTTTACAGTACGCTCTATGGAAGAATTAATTTCTACATTTAGATCCACAAGTGAAATGCTGACCGTATTGCTAGTTGCTGTTGCAGGAATTTCACTTTTAATTGGAGGTATTGGTATCATGAACATTATGTACGTATCTGTAAAAGAGCGTACTAAAGAAATAGGGTTGCGTATGGCTGTTGGTGGTAAAGGTTCAGATATTTTGATGCAGTTTCTAATCGAGGCCATTTTAATAAGTATTACTGGTGGTTTACTAGGCGTATTATTAGGTTTAGGCGCAACAGTTTTCATTGAAAATTTCTTAAATTGGCCTACAAGCGTAGCTATGTATTCTATTATTATTTCTTTTGCAGTATGTGCTATTACCGGAATATTTTTTGGATGGTATCCTGCTAGAAAAGCTTCTGCTTTAGATCCTATAACAGCTTTACGCTACGAATAAAATAGTCTTATGTCTAAAAACAATAAAATAACTCTATTTGCGCACTTATTAGTATGGTTGGTTTTATTTTCTACTCCATTTGTTTTGGCTTATGGACAAGAAGATATCAATAGAGTGATTGCTCATTTTATTGTACCAATGATATTTTATGCCGTAATTTTCTATACAAACTATTTTGTTTTAGTTGATCGGTATTTGTTTACTAAAAAAATGGTTCTTTTTATAGTATTCAACCTTCTGATGATAGTGCTATTTGTCTACCTTAAAGATGTTATAGAAAACACCTTTTTTGAACAAGTTAATAGAAAACGACCAGAAGGTGATGGTGAAGGCCCACCAGTAAAACTATTTATTTATGTACAAATGTTGTCGTATGTAGCACCTCTGCTATTTTCAATAGCTATAAAAACGACAAAACGCTGGGTAAAAACAGAAGCTGAACGTAAGGAAGCCGCTAATTTTAAACTAAAATCAGAATTACAGCATTTGCACTATCAATTGCAACCGCATTTCTTTTTCAATTCATTAAACAATATTTATGCGTTGGTAGATATTTCACCAGAAGAAGCAAAAACTTCTATTCACAGTTTAAGCAAATTAATGCGGTATATGCTTTACGAAACCAATGTTGAGTTGATTTCACTATCAAAAGAAATCGATTTTATGACCAAGTACATTGAATTAATGAAGTTGCGTGTATCTGATAAAACAACTGTGAGTTATAGTTTTCCTAAGGAAGAAATTGGAATAAAAATAGCACCTTTATTATTCATTTCATTGATAGAAAATGCCTTTAAGCATGGTGTTTCGGCTAGTCAAGAGAGTCAAATAGAAATTTCAATGGTATTGGAAGGCAAAACCGTAAGTTTCAAAACACTAAATAATAATTTTCCGAAAAAAGTAGATGACAAGAGTGGTTCAGGTATTGGATTACAAAACTTAGAAAAGCGTTTACAACTTTTATATGCAGATAATTATACCTTTAATACATCTGTTGAAAACGGCTTATTTTCAGTAACTTTAGAAATAGAAACCACATAATTTATGAGTACTCTAAAAATATCTTGTGTAGCTGTAGATGATGAACCTATGGCATTAAATTTAGTTGAAAGCTATATTGAAAAGACGCCGTTTTTAGAGCTTAAAACTAAATGTAGTAGTGCTATTGAGGCAATGCAATTTATTAAAGAGCATCCTGTAGACTTACTTTTTTTAGACATACAAATGCCCGATTTAACAGGAATAGAGTTCTCTAAAATGTTGCCAGATAACACACGTGTAATTTTCACAACGGCCTTTGATCATTATGCGCTAGAGGGATTTAAGGTTGATGCAATAGACTATCTACTAAAACCTTTTGATTATGCTGAATTTCTGGCTGCTGTAAACAAGGCACAAAAATGGTTTAATCTTGTTAAAGGAAAATCTAATGAAGCTCAAATTATTTCAAAAGAAAAAGAATTCTTATTTGTAAAGTCTGAATATAAGCAACTACGTATTAAGCTAGATGATGTACTCTATTTTGAAGGTTTAAAAGATTATATAAAAATATGGTTAAAAGATAACCCAAAGCCAATTCTAACCTTAATGAGTTTGAAATCTTTGGAAGAAGAATTACCCAGTACACAATTTATGCGTGTCCACCGCTCCTTCATTGTTTCTCTTAATAATATTGATGTTATTGAGCGTAGTCAGATTATCATCAATAAACAGCGTATAACCGTTTCAGAACAATACAAACCTAAATTTTTAGAGTTTATAAACAACAACTCACTCAATTTATAGCTATATCACATGATTAAAAATCATAAAGAAGTGGCAAATAGCACCTCCTAATACAAACAAATGCCAAATAACATGATTATAAGGAATTCTTTGGATTGCATAAAAGACAATACCTACTGTGTAAGACAAACCACCAGCAAATAACCACAAAACACCAGTTGGTCCAATCGCATCAGCTAGGTTAGAATAGTCAAAAACAATTAACCAACCCATCACGAGGTATAATAGTGTAGAAAAAAGTTCAAATCGACCTGTAAAAAAGAGTTTTAAGATTAGTCCAAAAGCAGCAATTCCCCAAACCACCCAAAACAATGGCCAGCCATTACTCTCTCTAAGTGTTATTAACAGTACTGGAGTATAAGTACCTGCAATAAGTAAATATATGCTTATATGATCTACAATTCTAAAATAATGCTTGCGCTTCTCCCCTTTTACAGCATGATAAAATGTAGATGCTAAAAACAGGATAATTATAGATATACCATAAACAATGACACTAAAAAGACTCCAAGGTTTTGTCTTGTTATCAGAAAACACAATAAGTAAAACCAAAGCAACAATTCCCAGGGCAGCACCAATACCATGAGACCAAGCGTTTAGTTGTTCCTCTAGTTTGGTTTGTGTACGCATTAATTATTCAGATTTGTTAGATTTCTTTTTAGATTTAGACCATTTATTTACACAAGCATAATAGTCTATTTCAAATGCTGGTTCTTGTTTTTCTAATATGCCATTTTGAAACGCTCGTTGTAAAATATCTTCAATTAAATAATCCTCTTCTACTACTAAAGGATCAAACTCTTCCTTTAAAGAAATATTAAACAATTTTGCTGTACTATTAAACCAAAAGGCACGCCAACCATTTCGCAACTCTTTAATAAGATCAAAGGTTGTTTTTCCAGTTTGTCTGTGTATAAGTTTCACCAGTATTTGTCCTTCGGTTTTTGTTAGTTTTTTTAGCTCAGCAGAAAACTCATCTTCAATATACCGTTGTATTACTTTAGCATACTTTTTTCTATCGCGTTTTCGCTCTAATAAATCTAATCGTTTTTGTAGAGTTTCTAAACGTTCTGCTGCTAATTTAGCATAAGGAAAAACCTTATGAGTTTTTCGTCTCAAAACAACATATCTAATACGTGCTTTTCTGTCTTTAAAACTAAGATTAGGAAGCATTAAAACTTCATCTAACTCAACTTCAGTAACAGGAATAGAATCCCCTTCAATAATCATATAATGTACCGCTGTAGAATCTTGCTCCACAGGATCTTCCTGAGCAAAAACTAAAGCAGAAAACAGCAACATTATGTAAGTTATATACTTCATGTTGAAATTGATATCTAAAACCGTTCCAAAAAACAAATTTCAGGGAATTCAAAATTAACAATTATTACTTCCTTTAACCCTAAAATCGTATTAATATTATTATTTTTAAGGAAAATTTTTACCAATGGCTAAAAAGCAATTACTCAACAAAAAGTCGATGGACTTTTTAGAAAAATATTTAAATAATGCCTCACCTACAGGTTACGAATGGGATGGGCAAAAAATATGGATGGATTATCTAAAACCGTATGTAGATGAATTTATAACAGATACTTACGGAACTGCTGTAGCAGTTATAAATCCTAAGGCAAAATACAAAGTTGTAATAGAAGGACATGCTGATGAAATCTCTTGGTATGTTAATTACATCTCAGACAACGGTTTATTGTACGTGATAAGAAATGGAGGTAGCGACCACCAGATTGCACCAAGTAAAGTTGTAAACATCCATACCAAAAAGGGTATTGTAAAAGGTGTGTTTGGTTGGCCTGCCATACATACTCGTAATAAATCTAAAGAAGAACCACCAAAACCAGATAACATTTGCATAGATATTGGCGCAAAAGACAAAGATGAAGTTGAAAAAATGGGAGTTCATGTAGGTTGTGTTATTACATATCCTGATGAATTTCATATTCTTAACAAAGACAAATTTGTTTGTAGAGCACTAGATAATAGAATGGGTGGTTTTATGATTGCTGAAGTGGCACGTTTACTACACGAAAACAAAAAGAAATTACCTTTTGGACTTTACATAACCAACTCTGTACAAGAAGAAATTGGCTTACGTGGTGCGGAAATGATTACTCAAACTATTAAACCAAATGTAGCTATTGTTACTGACGTAACTCACGATACCACAACACCAATGATAGACCCTAAGAAGCAAGGTTTAGCAAAAATTGGTGATGGTCCTGTGGTTGCTTATGCTCCTGCTGTGCAACAAAAGTTAAGAGACTTAATTACAGATACTGCTGAAGAAAAGAAAATACCTTTTCAGCGTGCTGCATTATCGAGAGCTACAGGTACAGATACTGATGCCTTTGCATACAGTAATGGTGGTGTAGCTTCTGCCCTAATCTCTTTACCATTGCGTTACATGCATACAACGGTGGAGATGGTTCATAAAGATGATGTTGAAAACGTCATAAAACTCATTTATGAAACGCTTCTAAAAATTAAAGACGGAGAAACGTTTAGCTATTTTAAATAATTAAAAAAGACGGTCTGAGAAGTAGGAAAACTGTCATTCTGAATTGTCCCACTGAGCGCAGTCGAAGTGTATTTCAGAATCTGAAACAAGTTCAGATTGACAAAAAATGCTTTTCAGACCGTCTTTATTTTATATGGACGAATACATAGACATAGTTACTGCAACAGGTGAACCAACCGGTAAAACTGCCCTTAAATCTGAAGCCCATAAAAACGGTTGGTACCACAATACAATCCATCTCTGGCTATACACCAAAAATGATGAAATTTTATTACAACAACGCTCCCATAAAAAGGTAATTCATCCATTACTTTGGGATGTTTCAGCAGCGGGACATATAGATGCTGGAGAAACTTTTGCAGATGCTGCTCTAAGAGAAACAAAAGAAGAAATCGGACTGACATTAAAGCCTGAAGAATTGATTAAAGTAGGCACAAAACTTCATGAAAGTTCTTATGCTAACGGGACTATTCAAGATAATGAATTTCATCAGGTTTATATTGCAGAATTAAAAGTAAATCTATCGGATTTGAAGCCACAAGAAGAAGAGGTTGAGGCTTTAAAACTTGTTACTTTTGATGAGTTTGAGACTTTGTTAAGTCAAAGTGAAACAAACAATCACTTTATACCAACCAACAAATCGTATTATAGTTTTATCTTAGATGCAATTAAAGCCCAACTAGAACTATGAATTTAATTCTATGTGCTGTTGCACCAATATTTACGATAATCATTTACATTTATTTTCATGATAAATATGAAAAAGAACCAGTTGGGCTTTTAATTGCTAATTTTCTTTTTGGTGCAATAGTTAGCATTATTATTGTAACTATCCTTTATATTTTTACAGGACGCTTTATTCCTATTACGGATGAATATAGCGTTTGGCAACAATTTATTCAGGCTTTTGTGGTTGTAGCCCTTTCTGAGGAATTTAGTAAATATGTTATTGTAAAGTATTTTGCCCAACCAAAAAAAGCATTTAATGAGCCCTATGATGGTATTATATATGCAGTGATGGTATCAATGGGTTTTGCTTGTACAGAGAACATCATGTATGTTTTACAAGGTGGTTACGAAACTGCAATCTTAAGAGCTTTTACTGCTGTACCAGCACATGCAACCTTTGGAGTTTTAATGGGTTATTTTATGGGATTGGCAAAATTTTCAAACAATAGAATAAAACTCAATATGGCTGGTTTATTTTTAGCAGTATTGTTTCATGGCGCTTATGACTTCTTCCTGTTTATACGATTTATTCCTGGTATCTCAATTGGTGCCTTTGTGTCCTTAATTATTGGTGTTATTTTATCAAGAAAAGCGATTCGCAGACATCAAGATAACTCAACATTTAAAACCGATTAGAAAACACAATTTACACTGTCATTAAAATGTTATAATCTCTTAAAGTCTTTCTGTAAACATGATTTATTTCATATTTTAGAAGTCCATTAAAATATAACTTAGCCAAAGTTTAATAAACCTCTACATATGTATAAAGCAAAAGTTAATGCTTCTTATGAGTTTGATGTAACCGAAGAAGCAGTAGACCAACTTGATGCTGTTGAAACCTCAACAAATAAGTATCATATTCTTCAAAACAACAGTTCAATTAAAGCTAACATTGTTAGCTCAGATTTCAACAAAAAAACATACAGTGTTAAAGTTAATAACAACACTTATGATGTTGCACTAAACGATGCATTAGATCAGCAAATAGTTGCTCTAGGCTTTGAAATTGGTGCTTCTAAAAAAGTAAACGATATTAAAGCACCTATGCCTGGATTAATCTTAGAGATTAATGTAACAGAAGCTCAAGAAGTTAAAGAGAATGATCCGTTATTAATTCTTGAAGCCATGAAAATGGAAAACGTTATCAACTCACCTCGCGATGGAGTTATAAAATCTATCAAAGTCAGTCAGGGAAATACTGTTGAAAAAAATGCACTTTTAATCGAATTCGAATAAAATGATGAGTCAGTTCGAGTGTTTTGTGAAGTATGAACAAAATGTATCGAGAACTTCTCGGTAAGATTTTTTATCAAAAATCACTCGAAGTGACGCCAAAAGAAACTCATATGAAAAAAATATTAGTTGCCAATCGTGGCGAAATTGCAATTCGTGTGATGCGAACTGCAAAAAAAATGGGAATAAAAACTGTCGCTGTATTTTCTGAAGCCGATAGAAATGCACCTCATGTAAAATTTGCAGACGAAGCTGTTTGCATTGGTCCTGCACCATCTAATCAATCTTACCTTAAAGGAGATAAAATTATTGAAGTTGCAAAATCTTTAAATGTCGATGGTATTCATCCTGGTTACGGTTTCTTAAGTGAAAATGCAGATTTTGCTGAGTTATGCGAAAAAAATGATGTTATTTTTATTGGTCCACGTTCTAAAGCCATAAAAATGATGGGAGATAAATTAGCAGCTAAAGATGCTGTTAAAGATTACGATATTCCAATGGTACCTGGTGTAGATCATGCCGTTACCGACCCAAAAGAAGCTGTTGAAATCGCGAAACGAATTGGCTTACCTATTCTTATTAAAGCAGCTGCAGGTGGTGGTGGAAAAGGAATGCGTATTGTTGAAAACGAAAAAGATGTTGAAAGCCAGATGAAACGTGCCATTAGTGAGGCTACTTCTGCATTTGGTGATGGTTCTGTTTTTGTTGAAAAATATGTAACCTCACCAAGACACATCGAAATCCAGGTGATGGCAGATACACATGGTAATATTGTTCATTTCTTTGAACGCGAGTGTTCTGTACAACGTCGTCATCAAAAGGTAGTTGAAGAAGCGCCTTCTGCCATATTAACTCCAGAATTAAGAGAAAAAATGGGACAAGCAGCTATAAACGTAGCACGTTCTTGTGATTATGTTGGTGCTGGTACAGTTGAATTTTTAATGGATGCCGACCATAATTTCTATTTCTTAGAAATGAACACGAGACTACAGGTAGAGCATCCTGTATCAGAGTGGATTGCTGGTGTAGATTTAGTCGAGCTTCAGATTAAAGTAGCTCGTGGTGAAGTTTTAGACATTAAACAAGAAGACCTAAAAATTAATGGTCATGCCTTAGAGCTTCGTGTGTATGCCGAAGATCCTATGAATGATTTCTTACCAAGCGTTGGTAATTTGGAAGTTTATCAATTACCTGTTGGTGAAAATATTCGTGTAGATAATGGTTTCGAAGAAGGTATGGACGTACCAATCTATTATGATCCAATGCTATCTAAACTTATCACTTATGGCAAAACACGTGCAGAAGCTATTGAGCTTATGATAAAAGCAATTGATAACTATCACGTTAAAGGCGTACAAACTACATTACCTTTTGGTCGTTTTGTTTGTGAGCACGATGCGTTTAGAAGTGGAAACTTCGACACTCATTTTGTGAAGAAGTACTACTCACCTAGCCTTTTAGAAGAGCAGCATAAGGCTGAAGCAGAAATTGCTGCCAAATTAGCCTTGAAGCAATATTTAGCAGACCAAAAATTACTAAGACTACCTAATTAAGATACTATGAGTTCTAAAATAAAAACACTAAATGAAAAAATGGCCTTATCTAAATTAGGTGGAGGTCAAAAACGAATAGATAAACAACACCAAAAGAAAAAATTAACAGCAAGAGAGCGTATTCTCTACCTATTAGATGAAGGTTCTTTTGAAGAAATTGGCGCTTTGGTAACACATAGAACTAAAGACTTTGGTATGGAAAACCAAAAATTCTATGGAGATGGTGTAGTAACAGGTTATGGTACTGTAGATGGACGTTTAGTTTATGTTTTCGCGCAAGATTTCACGGTTTTTGGTGGTTCTCTATCTGAAACACATGCCGAAAAAATCTGCAAAATCATGGACATGGCTGTTAACGTTGGTGCACCAATTATAGGTCTTAACGATTCTGGTGGAGCACGTATCCAAGAAGGTGTACGCTCTCTAGGAGGTTATGCTGACATTTTTTACAGAAATGTTCAAGCATCAGGTGTTATTCCTCAGATTTCCGCTATAATGGGACCTTGTGCTGGTGGTGCTGTATACTCACCTGCCATGACCGATTTCACTATTATGGTTCAAGATACAAGCTACATGTTTGTAACTGGTCCAAATGTTGTAAAAACTGTAACCAACGAAGAAGTAACAAGTGAAGAACTTGGTGGTGCAAGTGTACATTCTACCAAATCTGGAGTTGCCCACAAAACTTCTGCAAATGATGTCGAATGTCTTGAGGATATCAAAAAACTATTAAGTTATCTACCACAAAGTAACAGAGAAAAACCAGAAGATTTAGAGTTTGAACTTAAAGAAGAAATTAGAGAAAGTCTTTCTGATATAGTTCCTGATAATCCTAATAAACCTTACGATATGCACAGTGTTATAGAAGGTATTATTGATGAAAATTCATTCTATGAGATTCATAAAGATTATGCTGAAAACATTATAGTTGGTTTTGCAAGACTTGGTGGAAAATCAATTGGTATTGTTGCCAATCAGCCGATGTTTTTAGCAGGTGTTTTAGGTGTAAAAAGTTCTAAAAAAGCCGCTAGATTTGTGCGTTTTTGTGATGCTTTCAATATTCCATTGTTAGTATTAGAAGATGTACCTGGTTTCTTACCTGGAACGGATCAAGAATGGAATGGCATCATTGTACATGGTGCCAAGTTATTATATGCATTTAGTGAAGCTACTGTACCAAGAGTTACTGTAATTACACGTAAAGCGTATGGAGGAGCCTATGATGTAATGAACTCTAAACACATAGGTGCGGATATGAACTTTGCTTGGCCAAATGCTGAAATTGCCGTAATGGGAGCCAAAGGTGCTGCTGAAATTATTTTTAAACGTGAAATTTCTGCTGCAGAAGATCCTGAAGCGAAATGGAAAGAAAAAGAAGCTGAATACGCAGAACTTTTTGCTAACCCTTATAGTGCGGCAGAACGTGGTTACATTGATGAAGTTATTTTACCACAAAATACACGAAGAAAACTAATAAAAGCATTTAGTATGCTTGAGAATAAAGAAGTTAATAAGCCTAAACGTAAGCATGGTAACATTCCATTATAATTTTTACTTACATTAATAAAAAAAACCCGATTTTTCAATCGGGTTTTTTTATACTATATACTTTAGAATTTAAGCTTCACAGCTTGCACATTCTTTCTTTTGCTTAAACTTCTGAGCAGCATTCATACTATGTTGATAGTATAGTGACTTTAAACCTAATTTCCATGCTGTAACGTGGATTTTGTTAATCTCCTTCACAGACATATCTGGATGTATAATTATATTAACTGACTGTCCTTGATCAATATGGTTTTGTCTATTAGCTGCTTGATAGATAATATCCATTTGATCGATTTCAGAATAAGTTTTAAAGACATCTTTTTCTTCCTCAGTCATAAAATCTAAATGCTGTACAGAACCATCGAAATCTCTAATACTTCTCCATACTTCAGTCGTGTTTTGACCTTTAGACTCTAAAAATGCTTCTAAATATGGGTTCTTAATCGTTGTCTTAATCTTTGCAATATCTTTTACATAGATGTTAGACCAGATTGGCTCAATACCTTGAGATACTTGTCCTAAAATAAACGCAGAAGATGTTGTTGGCGCAACAGCATTTAAGGTTGTATTTCTTCTACCATAGCCTTTTAAAACTGCTGGTTCTCCAAACTGAGCAGCTAATTCTTCAGATGCCTTGTAAGATTTCTCCTTTATAACTTTAAATATCTCACTATTCAAATTAAATGCCTCCTGACTGTTAAATGCTAACATCTTAGACTGAAGTAAAGAATGCCACCCTAAAACACCTAAACCTAATGCTCTGTTATCTTTTGCAAAGTTATAAGCACGCTCCATAAATAGGAATGTTTGCTGATCGTCTTTGTTTGGAGAATTCTTATAACGCTCTAATTTCTCTGTAAATTCAGTGATTATTGCATCTAAGAAATAGATCATAGTCTCTACAGCATCTGTATCTTTCCAATCTTCGTAATGCAATACATTTAGTGAAGATAAACAGCATACAAAAGACCAGTCATCATTAGATGGCAACATAATTTCTGTACACAGGTTACTCGCATAGATTGGCATCTTTTTGTCTTGATAGACGTCTGCAGCACCATTATTAGCATTATCTGTAAAGAAGATGTAAGGGTAACCCATTTCACCTCTTCTCTGTAATACTTTTGCCCAAACCGTACGTTTTTCTACATCACCATCAATCATTTCTTGCATCCAATCGTTAGTAACTGTAACACCATGTGTTAGCTCTTGGATTGGATTTCCTTCAGTACCTATTTCTAAGAACTCCATAATGTCTGGATGATCTATTGGCAAGTATGGTGAAAAACGTCCACGACGCACAGACCCTTGACTTACAACATCGACCATAGACTCAAACAACTGCATAATATGTACAGCACCAGAAGCCTGACCATTATTTTTTACAGCAGCACCACGATGTCTTATTTTACCAAAGTAACCAGAAGTACCTCCGCCAAGTTTTGACATCATACCTACTTCTGATTGGGTATATAAAATATTACCCATATCATCATCTACATGCGAGCCAAAACAAGATATAGGAAGACCTCTTTCTTTCCCAAAGTTAGACCATACTGGTGATGACAAGGAAAAGTAGCCTAGAGACATGTAGTTAAAAAACTTATCTGCATAACCAGGAATTCCTAAAATTTGTTCTGCTCTGTCTGCAATTTCTTTAATGCGCTCTTCTGCAGACACACCTTCAGTAAGGTAGCCAGATGCTAAAAATTTACGACTATGATCTGTTAACCAACTAAAGTCACCATCTGTTTTGGTTTTTAGTTGTTGTAACGATTTTTTTCTTGCGTTTATTAATTCGTTTTCTACTTTACTTTCTGTACTGTTCGCGCTATTAATCTGGTTTTGTTCTATCATTTTTAAAAAAGGTCATCACTGGTTATACTCTGGGTTCTTTTGCTGTAGTTGATTGATCGCTTCACGAAGAAATCACCATGTTTGGTTCCTATTATTTCATCATCAAACCATTCAGTCTCTGCTAATAATTTTTCGTCTGTATCAAATATTGTATCTATTCCAATACTATTTAAAGATCTATTAAATCTATCTTTAAGGAATTCATTTACAACTGCTTTTGGTAAGAAGTCTATTTCTCCTTTTTCAAAAATCCAGTCTACAATTTTACTTTCTGCATCAAAGGCCTCTCTACACATATCCTGAACAGTTGCATTGTAATCTTCATCAAACCATTCTGGGTTTTCGTTTTTGATAATTTTAATAATATCTATTCCGAAATCACCATGGATTTGCTCTTCTTTTGATGTTGCTTCAACTACATTAGAAACACCTTTTAATACATTCTTATGCTTATTGAATGCCATTATAATAAGGAACTGAGAAAATAGAGATACATGCTCTATAAATAATGAGAATAATAAAACTGCATCTGCATATGCTCTATTATCTTCACTTTTAGAATTCTTTAATGCAGTTTCTAAATACTGAACACGACGCATTATCACAGGTTTTTTCTTTAAGTCCTTAAATTCTTTGTTAAGACCTAAAATCTCTAATAGATGTGAGTATGCATCATGATGTCTTACTTCACTCTCAGCAAATGTTGCACCAACAGACCCTATCTCTGGTTTTGGCATTTTATGATAAATGTCTCCCCAAAATGATTTTACTGCTACTTCTATTTGAGAGATAGCAAGCATAGTGTTTTTAATTGCACTACGTTCTACGTCTGACAATCCTGCTTTAAAGTCCTGAATATCACTTGTAAAATTAAACTCTGTATGAATCCAATACGAATGCCTTATTGCGGGCACATACTCATATAAATCGGGATATTCATATGGCTTAAGGTTAATTCGTTTTTCAAAGATGTTTGTCTTACGTTTTCTTGCTTGTTCATCTCTATAAAGTATGTATGCTTTAGCAACATCAAAAAATTCATTTTTCATTAATGAATCCTCAACAGCATCTTGTATTTCTTCTACTGTTGGCACATACTTTGGCTCTTTTTCTTTTTGCTTTAATAACACATCTAAAACACTCTGAGAAATGCGCTCAGCATCTTCTAAACTTCCATGTTCTAGTGCTGTCATGGCCTTTAGAATTGCATTTGTAATTTTATTAAGTTGAAATGGTTTTGTTGAAAAATCCCGTTTCTGGATATGTGTTATTTGCATGAGGAAAATGTATTTAGATTAATATTTGGACGAAGTCAAATATCCAATTTATTCCTCCTTTTTTCGAGACTACATTTTCATTTTTTTTAACACTTTTATTAACATTGAGATAACGTTAAATAAACATCAATAAAACAGCCTATTTGAAAAAATATATTCAAAAAAATGGTTAATTTTTATCATTGTTTTGAAGATTATACAATGAAAAAATCACCTAAATATTTATGAACAAATTCTTAACAATCTGTATATAAAACATTTAAATTTCTTATGTGGATTATCGTCTTAAAACGATAGTAAATCTGTGCTAAACCTTTTAATCAAAGACCTTTCCGTAATAATTTAGATCAACCACTTCTCCTTTGGTCGTTTTGTAGTCTCTTCTTATGGTCCCTTCAAGTTCAAATCCATTTTTTACAATTACAGCTATACTTCCTTTATTTCTAGCATTAGCCCTACAGAGTAGCTTTATAAATTTATACTCTTTTACAATATGTTCAACTACAAGTTTAGCAGCTTCAGTCACTATACCTTTACTCTCGTAACGCTTATCGATAAATGATCCTAGCTCTGCTTTAGGTAGGTTTTTATCAATATTTTTTACATCAACAAGACCAATAAATTCACCTGTATTTGTATCCGTTATCATATAAGGTAAATAGTTGAAATTTTTAATTTTTTCCTGAA
The DNA here is from genome assembly GCF_036553625.1 of Winogradskyella poriferorum. Taxonomy (NCBI): domain Bacteria; kingdom Pseudomonadati; phylum Bacteroidota; class Flavobacteriia; order Flavobacteriales; family Flavobacteriaceae; genus Winogradskyella; species Winogradskyella poriferorum. The sequence continues at coordinate 306,915 of NZ_JAZHOU010000003.1, read as the reverse complement.
TTTCTTCACAATACAAAAGTGTATCTGCCAAGGTTTTAGTTTTTGAAACTGTACCGGCAAAAAAATCCTCTAGACGACTTCTGTTATTCTCTATAAGATTGAAAAATGCCTTGCCTTCGTTTGGTTGAAGAAGTCTTATTTTAAAATTTTCAAATTCCATATTTTCTAGTCTAACAAACGTCTGTGATAATTAATCTGCCCTAAATGATATGCCAGATGCATAGATAAATGCAAAAGAAAATACTCAGTTGTCATCTTTTCTTTAAATGGATTTTTTTCGTATTCCTTATCCAAATCACTTTGCGTTAAACTACTCAAGGTGTTTTCTACAACCATTATGGTATCATTTATTTGTTTTATTAACTCTTCTACAGAAATATTTTTTAAAGAAAATTCTAAGTCTCTCTGCCTAACATATCCTGTATTTCCTAAGGCAGTTCCAATAAAATGGTTTAGGTTACCTACTAAATGAAGTGCTAAATTACCAGCTGAATTAGAAACTAACTTATCTGTAATCCAAAGGTTAGATTCTTTATTGTAGAGTTGAATTTCTTCTTTTAATTTGGTTAAATCCCGCTTGAATAATTTTATTAGGTTTTTGGTTAACATGGTAACAGTTATTTGAATGTTAATGTTGCGTTATTGTATGGTAACTCTTCAAAAATAGATAATAATTGACTTACTTTTGCCCTATGCAAAATGAAAACCAATCTCAATTAGAGTTTATTGTACTAATGGCTGCACTAATGTCTATTGTAGCATTATCTATAGATGCTGTATTGCCTGCTCTTCCTACAATTGGAACTCATATTGGAAGTCTAGGTGATACTGAAAATCAAAAATTAATAACAACAATATTTTTAGGTCTGGGTATTGGTCAGCTAGCTTTTGGTCCACTTTCAGATAGTTTTGGAAGAAAGCCCATGGTATATGTTGGCTTTTTTGTTTTTATCATTGCGTCTTATATCTGTATTACGACCAAAAGTTTTGAAATGATGCTTTTAGGTAGGGCATTGCAAGGTATTGGATTATCTTCTCCAAGAACTATGAGTATTGCGATTGTAAGAGACTCCTATAGTGGTGACCATATGGCAAAAATCTTATCTGTTGTGGTAATGACGTTTATTTTGGTTCCTGTTGTAGCACCTATGCTTGGACAGTTTTTAATGCAACATTTTGGTTGGAAATCTATTTTTACATTTAACTTAGGTTTTGGTCTACTAATAATGTTTTGGTTTTGGAAAAGACAAAAAGAAACTCTAAAACCTGAATATAAGAAAACGTTTAGACCTGCTATATTCAAAAGCGGAACTATTGAGTTTTTTAGAATAAAACCTGCCGTTATTTATACTTTATTTTCTGGCTTAATTACTGGCTCTTTTATGGTTTACCTTAGTACTGCGCAACAAATATTTCAAGTGCAATATGATTTGGGAGAATATTTTCCTTACATTTTTGCAAGTTTAGCTGTAACTATAGGCTTAGCTACTTATCTTAATAGTGCTTTGGTAATGCGTTTTGGAATGCGTAATCTTGTAAATGTAGCCTTACTATCCTTTATTGGCATTTCTCTTACTTATGTAATTTTGTTTGGTTTTTCTGGCAATCCTAGTATTGAAGTGTTAATAGGCTTTTTTATGTTACAATTTGCCAGCGTAGCATTTCTGTTTGGTAACCTTCGTGCTTTAGCTATGGAACCTATGGGACATATAGCAGGTATAGGTTCTGCACTAAATGGATTTATTTCTACAGTAATGGCTGTACCAATTGCTAATTTTATAGGTGGTTTCGTAAAAGAATCGGTGACACCTTTATTTGTTGGCTTTTTAGTTTGTGGTATTATTTCTCTTATTCTTTTTTACTCAATTAGTGCAAGAGTAAAAACAATACTAAAAAATATCTAGAGGTCCTTTTCCTTCTCTTACAACTTTAGGTGATTCATCTGAAAGGTCTATAATAGTAGAAGCTTCGTTTCCACCATAACCACCATCTATTACCAAATCAACTAAGTTATTCCACTTCTCTAAAATTAGTTCTGGGTCTGTTGTATATTCTATAATATCATCCTCATCTCTTATAGACGTTGATACTATTGGATTACCCAAGGCGTTCACCAACGCTAATGCTATAGAATTATCTGGCACCCTAATCCCAACAGTTTTTCTTTTCTTAAATGGATTTGGCAAACTTTTAGAACCTGGCAAAATAAAAGTATAAGGACCTGGCAAAGCACGTTTCAGAATTTTAAAGGTCGAGGTATTTATTTGTTTAACATAATCACTAAGATTGCTCAAGTCTTCACACACAAAAGAAAAGTTAGACTTTTCGAGCTTTACTCCCTTTATCTGTGCAATACGCTCAAGCGCCTTAATATTAGTAATATCACAGCCTAGACCATATACGGTGTCGGTTGGATAAATAACTAAACCACCTCGTTTTAAAACCTCAACTACTTTTTGAACCGCTTTTGGGTTCGGGTTTTCAGGATATATTTTAATGAATTCTGCCATAAATTAAAGATACGTATAAATGCTAAAAAAATTATAATCTTTTTTTTAACTGTAACAATTAATATGCATTTACAGTCTATATAGTATGCATCAATCAATCAAAATAATCATCGTACTCTTGTTTTTTGCAAAAAGTTTTGCAACAGAAACAAAACCTATAAAGGATGTTCCTCCTTTCTTTTTTACAAAAGCAGAATTTGTTAATGCTTCTACTACGCGTATACCTTTTAAGGTTATAGATCAACTCATAGTTGTTGAAGTAGAAATTCTTGATGAAGTTGGCGACTTTATTATAGATACAGGTTCTGAAGCACTTATTTTAAACAGCGTTCATTTTAAAACTACAAGAAATTTTATTGATGAAAGTGAGCAAAAAAGTGGAATAAATGATAACATTGAAGATGTTAAAGAAAAACATCTCAATCTACTAAGCATTAATGACATCAGTCTAGAAAAACTCAACGCTGATGTTATAGATTTATCTCATATTGAAAAAACCAAGAAAATCAAACTTCTAGGTATTATAGGCTACAGTATTCTCAAAAATTTTGAAGTCTTTATAGATATGCATTTAAATCAATTAACCATAACCAGAATTGACAAAAAAGGAAATAAACTCTCCGATAAAGTTTATGCAGAAACCATTGAGGACAGCATAGATTTTAATCTAAAAAAACACACTATAATTTTAGATGCCTACGTTGGTGATAAAAAGGTTGTATTTGGTTTAGATACAGGTGCAGAATACAATCAACTTAATAAAAACTTAGATTCAGAAATTTTAGATTACTTTTATCCAAGCAGAGAATTAAAGCTTACAGGTGCCAGTGGTAAGAAAAAAAAGGTTTTGGCAGGAAAATTGTACAGAGTAAAATTGACAGATTCAATTTACTTTGGACCAATGAAAACAGTAATTACTAATTTGAGAAAAATGAATACTGCTTTCGGCACTAATCTAGATGGTGTTTTAGGTTTTGAATTCTTCAAACAAAAGAGAACAATAATTAATTACAGAAAAAAGAAGCTTTATTTTATAGCAAATCCTATTACTGAACCTTGACAATAACAAATAAGATATTACTACCTTTTTTAGGTCTTTTATTTTTAACCATCAACATTAATTCCCAAAACAAAAAGGGTTACAAGATTGAAGGAGATAATCTTACATTTATATTTAATGTTAACGACTATCCAAACATAAAGAATAATGGAGATGATATAGAATACGTGTGCGTTTCTGGAGAATTTAATGATTGGACAAGAGACAATGACAAATGGAAAATGACCAAAGTCAGCGACTCCATATATGAATTAAAAAGAGATCTTTCAATCTTTACGTCAGATTTTGACTGGGAATTTAAGTTTATTGTCAATGGATTTCATTGGGCAGAACCATCTGAAGATTTTGAAAATATTGTAGACGCTAGAGATTATGGAGGCCAGAGGTTAATGACTTACAACCTTAAACTTTATAGTGCTTTTGCAACTGATTATGGCAATGTTACCTTTAAACTAAAGGGATATAAAGACGCCAAAAAAGTTATTCTTAGTGGCACTTTTAACCGTTGGGACGAAACTGGTTTTAAAATGAAGCCAATAGATGATGGCTGGGAAGTAACCTTGCAGTTAAAACCAGATATCTATCAGTATAAATTTATTATTGATAAAAACCTATGGATTACAGATCCTCAAAACCCTTCAAAGGTTGAAAACGAATACGGAGGCTACAACTCAGTAATTGACATACAGAAAAATGTAACATTTAAACTTTGCGATTATCTAGATGCAGACACCGTTATTCTTAGTGGTGATTTTAATGATTGGACAGAGGATAATTGCGAAATGACAAAAATTGATGATTGTTGGGTTTATAACATAAGTCTATCTGGAGGAAAACACCATTATAAATTTATTGTCGATGGAGAGTGGATTACCGATCCTACAAATTCTGTTAAAGAATATGATGATGATGGCAACATCAATTCAGTTTGTATGGTAAAATGATTTCTTGTTATTAGGTACTAAAACGATAGCTTTTCTGTAAATGCTGCACTTCCAAAATTAAATTTTAGACCAACATTCAATGTGTTATAAGTTCCTTCTTCAAAGAATGATTTCAACTCATTTGGCACCCTAATATCTGTCTTTATTTTTCGCCAATTGTATTCTAACAGTATATTTAAGTTTCTAACAAACTCATACTCTAACGTTACTCCAAAGTTTCTTAGTTTACCAAAATCTCTGTTACCATATCCAGATTGAATTGAATTTGTTAACGTAGCATTTCCAAAAATCGAAGTGTTAACACCTAACCTAACTTTAGGTAACGGAATAAACTCATAGCCGATTACACCAGAAATTTCTTCAACAGTACTCTCAGTATAATTACCTAACAATTCAGTATTTATATTGTTAAAATTGCTAAAGCCATAACTAAAACCTACAAAGAAGTTTTTGAACACATAAATCTGAAATTTAAAATTATAACCTCCTTTACCTTCAAATCCTTCGCCAATAAAATTGTCTCCATACGACATTGGATTTTGATATGCTATTGAGATTGCTCCAAAATATTGACGTTCGTCATCAAACAAAAAAGGAACTTTTGAGTTTTTTTTATTTTGGCTTATACTATCGTTTTGAGCATTCAGCTGAAAACCAAACACAAGAATAATTAAAACTTTAGTAGCTAAATTCAAACGCATAATCAGCAGAATTAATGGTTATAATTTCAGAAACCTCATCACCTTCATTAAGACTATAGGTAAACTCAACTTGAGATTGTAATGGCACAACAAAGCTTCTGTTTTCGGCATTAGGAGATAAATTATTTAAGGTAGATCCTATAAACCTCATGCTATTACAATTACTCTGAGTTTCATTTAAAACACCATCCTCATAAACCTCTACACAATCAGCATCAAAATATGAAAAACTGTATTGCAGTGTATTGTCCTCTCCACTTTCTCTTATAATATTATAATTGAAATTAGTAATCGATTTCAACTCAACAGTTTCCAAGTTAAAAGTAAGATTATTAGGTGTGAATTCTTCCGTATTAGTTTGATAGCGATACGTAGAAAATTGATCACCAAACGAAATATCTACAAGAAACAATTCATTTGGTCCAAATAAAGCAGTTACACTAAAATTTCCTGAAGCATCACTTACTCCTTCACCTAACAATACACGGTCCGCACCAAAGGCATCTGCATCTGCATACACTCGAATACTTGCATTAGCAATTGGTTGTGTGTTTTGGTCTGTAACATTACCAGTTACCAAAACTCTAATGTTATTTTGTATTTCAGTGTCTTCACAACTAAAAACAGCGATTAGTATTAACCAAATCGCAAAATGAAGCCTTCTGAGCATAATGAAAAGTTTATTTTTAGATGAGAAAAACTACAAAGGGTTGCGTTAAAAGACTAAGAAATAATTTCTAGCTTAGCAAAACGCAAAAGCAATTTTTTAGTACTTCCGCCTTCAAACTTAATTTCGGCTTTTAAGTCACCACCAGCTCCTTCAATTTTAAGAACTTCCCCTCTACCAAAACGTTGATGATTCACAATATTGCCAACCGTTAATTTGGTGTCAAATAAATTAGCTCCAGTATTGGTCTGACTTACCGGCTTTAATTTTTTTGGAGTACTAATTTGAAACTTCTCAGGTTTCTTGGTCTCTTTCTTTTTAAACTTTGGAGACTTTGGTTTTGCAAAACGGACCTTATTAGGCTCAATGTCACCAAAAATTGAAGCATCTAACATTGGGTTGAAACGTTGCTCTTTTAACGGAGTTGTGATGTTTATAAATTCATCATCAATTTCTTCAATAAATCGGCTTGGCTCTGCATCAATTAGTTTTCCCCATCGATAGCGTGATACTGTATAAGTAAGATAGGCTTGCTCTTCAGCTCTCGTTAAAGCCACATAAAACAAGCGACGTTCTTCTTCAAGCTCACTTCTGGTATTCATACTCATGGCACTTGGAAACAAATCTTCTTCCATACCAACAATAAACACATGAGGAAACTCTAGACCTTTTGCCAAGTGAATAGTCATTAAAGCCACATGATTAGGATCGCCTTTATCACCGTCCAAATCCGTTGCTAATGCCACATCTTCTAAAAACTCAGCTAAAGAACCTGTACTATCTGCAACTTCTATCTGCCCTTCAACAAAATCTTTAATACCATTCAATAATTCCTGAACGTTATCCAATTTAGTAACACCTTCTGGTGTACCATCCTTACCTAACTCGCGTATAAGACCACTTGTTTTAGCAACGTGTTCTGCCAATTCAAACGCATTAGCATTTTGGTTCATAACCTTGTAACTTTCTATCAACGTTACAAAATCCTTTAGCTTATTTTTGGTACCATTATTAATATTGATAGATACACTATCAATATCTTTCATAATGTCATAAATGGTCTTTCCTGTCGCATTGGCTGCTACAACTAAACGATCTACCGTAGTCTGACCAATGCCTCTTGCTGGATAATTAATAACACGCTTTAAAGCCTCTTCGTCTGAAGTATTTAAAATTAAACGTAAATAAGCCGTTACATCTTTAATCTCTTTACGTTGATAAAACGACAAACCTCCATAAATTCTATATGGAATATCACGCTTTCTTAAAGCATCTTCAATAGCACGAGACTGCGCATTTGTTCGATATAGTACTGCAAAATCACTATTTTGTAATTGCTTATTCATTTTGGTTTCCCAAATGGTACTAGCTACATAGCGACCTTCGTCTGCGTCTGTCATCGTTCTATGCACAATGACCTGTTCTCCAACATCATTAGCTGTCCAGACAATTTTATCTAGCTTAGTTTTATTGTGTTCTATAACAGAGTTTGCAGCACCTACAATCATCTTTGTAGAACGGTAGTTTTGTTCTAACCTATAAACTTTTACATCGTCATAATCCTTCTGAAAATTAAGGATGTTATTAATATTTGCACCACGAAAGGCATAGATACTTTGCGCATCGTCACCTACCACACAAATGTTCTGAAAACGATCAGACAAAGCTCTAACAATAAGATACTGCGAGTGGTTGGTATCTTGATACTCATCTACTAAAATGTATCTAAAACGGTCTTGATATTGCGCCAATACTGCAGGAAAACGTGTTAACAATTCGTTAGTTCTTAATAACAAATCATCAAAATCCATTGCACCCGCTTTAAAACAACGATCTACATATTCTTTGTAAATCTCTCCCATTTTTGGCCTACGTGCCATGGCATCAGCCTCCATAAGCTCTGGATTTCTAAAATAAGCTTTAACTGTAATGAGACTATTCTTATACGAAGAAATACGACCATAAACCTGTTTGGTTTTGTAGATATCCTTATCTAATCCCATTTCTTTTATTATAGAACCGATTAGCTTTTGCGCATCTTGAGTATCGTAAATGGTAAAGTTACTCGGAAAGCCTAAATGATGCCCTTCGAAGCGAAGAATCTTAGCAAACACTGAGTGAAATGTACCCATCCAAAGGTTTTTAGCCTCGCTATCACCAACGATATCAGCAATTCTACCTTTCATCTCACGAGCCGCTTTATTTGTAAAGGTTAATGCCAAAATATTAAAGGCATCTACTCCTTGACTCATCAGGTAAGCAATACGATATGTAAGTACGCGTGTTTTACCAGAACCTGCACCAGCAATGACAATCATTGGTCCATCTTTCTGAATAGTTGGTGCTAATTGGGCTTCGTTTAATTGACTAAGATACTTTTCCAAAACTTCATTTTTTCAAATCGTGAAATTACACATTGTCCTAGGCTTATCCATGCATAAAATCCAATAATTATAAACAAAATATCAAAAGTTTTATATAATCAATTTTCAATATCTTAGTGCAAAATTTTTATTTCAGATTATGGATTCCGTATTAGAATTCTTAGGCAATATACCTTGGTGGCTTTGGATTATCATTTTTTTAGCACTCGTAGCTATAAGAGACATCTTTTTTCAGCGTAAACATACTATTAGTCATAATTTCCCAATAGTAGGTCATTTACGATACTTACTAGAAAGCATAGGGCCCGAAATGCGTCAATATTTTGTTGCTAACAATCGTGAGGAATTACCTTTTAACCGCATAGAGCGTGGGTGGATTTATGCATCGGCAAAACAAGAAAACAACTACGAAGGTTTTGGTACAGATAGAGATATATACGCACATCAGCATATTTTTATAAACAATGCTATGATGCCTTATAAGGTTGAAAAAAATCATCCAAGTGCACTCGACAAAACATTTGCTCCTTGTGCAAAAGTAATGGGTGCCTATAACAAGCGAAAACGTCCATACAGACCAGCATCTATTATAAATGTTTCTGCAATGAGTTTTGGTTCTTTGTCCGCAAAAGCCATAGAATCTCTAAACAAAGGTGTTAAGCTAGCAGATGCATACCATAATACTGGTGAAGGAGGTTTATCTCCATATCATAGTAATGGTGGTGATGTTATATTTCATTTTGGTACTGGTTATTTCGGAGTACGTGCTGAAGACGGAGGTTTTTCAATGGAAAAAATGGTAAAATTAGTTGAGGATAATCCGTTTATAAGAGCTATTGAAGTAAAACTATCTCAAGGTGCAAAACCTGGAAAAGGCGGAGTTCTTCCTGGAAAAAAAATCACTAAAGAAATAGCAGAAATTAGAGGTGTTGAAGTTGGTAAAACTGTATTATCACCTCCAAATCACAAAGCCTTTTCTACCGTTTCAGAACTAGTTGATTTTGTTGAAAGTATTGCCAAAGCTACAGGTTTACCTGTTGGTATAAAAGCTGCTATTGGAAAATTAGACCAATGGAAAGAACTTGCTCAGATTATGGAAAAGGAAAACCGTGGACCAGACTTTATTACCATTGATGGTGGCGAAGGTGGTACAGGTGCAGCACCACCAAGTTTTGCGGATCATGTCTCTTTACCTTGGGTTTATGGATTTAGTGATTTGTATAAACTTTTTCAAAAACATAATCTTACCGAACGTATTGTTTTTATTGGCAGTGGAAAACTCGGATTTCCTGCAAAAGCAGCAATGGCATTTGCAATGGGAGTAGATTGTATTAATGTTGCACGCGAGGCTATGATGAGTATTGGATGCATACAAGCACAAATTTGCCATACCAACCGCTGTCCTGCTGGTGTGGCCACCCAGAAAAAGTGGTTACAAAATGGCATTAATGTACCTCTAAAATCTGAGCGTTTAGCACAGTATTTTAAAACCTTTAGAAAGGAACTTATGGAAATTACGCATGCAGCAGGTTATGAACACCCTTGTCAATTTAATATGCGTGACATTGAAATGAACGTAGATGATCATAACCTAACAAAAGAGTTTAAGCACACCTTTAATTACGAAAAGACACCAGTTGCTTTTAAAAATATGCAAGAATTAAAAGATTGTGTTTATCTTGGCGGCAAAAAGGATAACTAATTTTATGGAACAACAACTTCTTAATCTTTTAATGTACACAATTCCTGCACTTATAACGGGTGCTATTGCCTATTTGTTTTTTAGAGAGCAAATGGATAACGAAAACAAAAGACGTCATTTTTTACTCACAAAAGATTTACAAAAAGAATCATTCCCATTAAGACTTCAAGCGTACGAACGAATGTCTCTTTTTTTAGAACGTATTAAGCCGCAAAGCTTATTAACAAGAATTAATCCAACATCTTCAAATAAAGATAATTACGAAAACTTACTTATAGCTACAATTGAACAGGAATTTGAACATAATCTAACCCAACAAATTTATGTTAGCGACCAATGTTGGAGTATAATTTTAGCTGCAAAAAATGCCACCATTCAATTGATTAGAAAAGCAAACATGAATGAAAAAACAGATAGCGCAGACAAGTTGCGTGAAGTGGTTTTAACTGAGCTTATGGATAAACCTGCACCAAGCAATGCAGCGCTTTCTTTTATAAAAGAAGAAGTTGGTGAGATGTGGTAGATGTCTAGTGTCTAGTGCCTAGCAAAAATAAAATAGCGATACACTTTACACTTAAAACTCTCGACTAATTACTAAACAGAATGCTTTTTCTCAGCATAATCATAGCCTTGTTCCCACCACTTTTCCATTAAACGCTTACTAAAAATTAGAGAATTTTCAGTTAAACTCTTAGGCGTATAATAAAGATTTAATTTTACGTTTCTGTTTTTTGCTGCAAGTTGACCTATAACAATATCGCTTCGCTCTACCTGATCGAGTAAGTGCCCAAATAAATTCATCATTAATGAAAATGGGTTTTTTCCAAGCACACGTTGCTTACCAAGGTTTTCGGCTTCGAGAACAATAGCATCTACTTCTGTTGCACCTCTTAAAATAGCTTCTCTTATAGGGATTACACACCCTAAACCACCATCTGCATACTCATAACCATCAACCATTGCCAAAGACATAAATGGAATATAATTACACGAAATCCATATCCAATTACAAAACTCATCATAGGTACAATCATTTATAGATTTATACTCTACACGATTCATAGACAGATTACTTACTGTAACCACCACATCATGTTTTTCGCGCTTAATATGTTGGTACTCCTCAATAGTAAAATGTTTCCTTATATGCTTTCTAAGTGCCTTACTTTCGCCAAAAGTACGTTTCATTCTTACAAACTGCCACAATGAGTTTACAAAATCAATAGACACATATTCTCTATCCCCTTTTTTGCGCTGTACAAAGGGACTTACACTAAAAATATCTTGTTGCTGAACGTTAGTAAAAATATCATAAAGCTTACCGATTTTACCCAATGCTAAATGAGGCACTAACAGACTTCCTGTTGATGTTCCTAAAAACATATCATACTCTCGTTTTTCGCGCTCCATAAGGTATTGCGCTACTCCACCTGCAAAAGCACCTTTACTTCCACCTCCTGAAATTACTAATGCTCGCATTATTTTTTGTTCTCTAATTTTTCGGACATATCTTTTGCAAACTTAACCATTCTCCAGTTATGATGCGATTTTGCTTTTTCGAGATTAGATTTACAAGTATCATTACATGCATTCATAAGATTAAGATAGTTAAAGGCATTCATACGCAAATCCGCATTGTAGCGCTCATCTGTGTAGCTTACTAACTCTTCAAACAAGCCTTGTTTATTATCGGCCTGATAAAATGGTGTATTAAGATTTAAAGCAATCCATAGCAAACGCACATTCTTGTCATTAAAGCCAACTATATTTCTCGTTTTAGATAAGTATTTTGCTCTATCCTCGGGAAAAGTGTTCCAAAGATTATACAAAGCATTTTCTATAGTTACGTAAGACTTATCATCTAACAACGTTTCATAGTTTTCCTTTAGCGCTTTTGGTATTTGCCTTACGTATTGCGAAATTGCTTGCCTTACCTTAAAACCATGCTTAAAGGTATCATTTGTTACCAATTCTGGCATTTGAGAAATCACTTTAACCTTTGCTTCGTCTGAAACATAATATCTTAAATACTCTTTACACTTAGAAGTTTTCGCCTGGCAATCTACCATGAGGTACTCATTAATAAAAGTAGATTCATTTTGAAGCAACCCAAAAGCAGCATCAACAGGAAAATTCTTTCGCTTAATCCACACATCAACAAACATATTAAGCGATTTACCATAAAAACGCTCTACTTCTTTTATAAAATCTGAAGTTTCAACATTTTTAAACTGATGTTTTTCCAAATAAGCTTTCACGGCCTTTTTAAACACATCCTCACCAACTAAACTTCTCAACGCATGAAGCACCCAAGCACCACGCTGATAAAAGGTCAAACTACTCGACTTTGCATTTAAAAGCGACGTACCATCTCCAGCTAAATCTTGTCGTCCTAAATCTACAGCAGATTCATATAATTTGAAATAATAATGATTATCACCAAAAATATCGCGCTCTGCTAACAAGGCGTAATAGGTTGCAAAACCTTCTTGCAACCAATGATGCTCACCAGACGTTGCCGTTACCAAATCACCAAACCATTGATGAGCCAATTCGTGCGCATTAACATTGACATAGCTTTTATCATTAAAACCTATATCATCTACCATAAAAGCATCTGAAAAAATGGTACAGCTCGTATTTTCCATACCAGCATACAAAAAATCGTGCACTGGCACTTGTTTGTAGTTTTGCCATGGGTAAGCAAACCCAATCTCTTCCTCTAAAAAATCGAACATTCTTTTACTATAGCGATAGGTTGGCTCAACTTTTAAAGAATCTTCAGGATAGTAATAAAAATCTAAAGGAATACCGCTTTTTGAAATTTCTTTTTTAACCTCATAATTACCCACAACAAAAGCAACCAAGTAACTTGACATAGGCTTTTGCATATTGTATTGATATTTCATACAGTTGTCTGGCAAAGGAACACTTAACGATTGAACACCATTCGACAAAAATGTATCTAAATCACAATCAATAAAACCTATATTAAATATGATTTTATCATTAACGTCATCTATACTTGGCAACCAGTTACTTGTATACTTCCCTTGGCCTTGTGTCCAAACTTGCCACTCATCATTTCTCTCCAAAAAATACATCGCTTTTTTAGGGTAAGCTATATAATCAAAAAATATCGTGTATTTTTTTTCCTTTTCAAATGGGTATTTAAAATAAATCTTATCATCATAAAATCTAAAATCTAAAGACTCCTTATCGCCTTCTGTTCGAATATAAACATTGTCAAATTTCATATCTACAGCATCTAAAAAAATTGAATCTGTTGATTTTAAAATTTCCAAATTGTACCAAACTTTACCATATACTTTGGAAGAATCTGGAGTTATTCCTAAATATGTTTTAGCGCTTTTATAATCCACATAATCCGTTTGCTGTGCATTAGAAAACACCGAAATGAACAGCAGACAAACAACCAATAATTTTTTCATAATTCTGATTAAATCAAGGATTAGACCAAAGTAAAACTTTTAAAACAAACACTAAACCTAATAGATTAGAAATAATAAAATTTTAGAATTATCCCTTTATAAGAATTTGGTAAATTCGCAACTATGAGTGTGAACTTACAAACACCTATCGATTACCTTAAAGGCGTTGGACCTAACCGAGCTGATTTATTACGCTCAGAATTGGGTATTCACACCTATCAGGACTTGATTAACCTCTTCCCAAACCGTTACATTGACCGTACCAAATACTATAAAATCAACCAATTACAACGCAATAATGCCGAAGTACAAGTTATTGGACAAATAACCAGCTTTAGAGAGGTTGCTCAAAAACGTGGAAAACGCTTAGTAGCTGAATTTAGAGACGATACTGGTCTTATGGAACTCGTATGGTTTAGAGGACAAAAATGGATAAGAGAAAGCTTAAAAACAGGACAGCCTTACGTTATTTTTGGTAAAACCAATTGGTTTAATGGCAAATTCAGTATGCCACATCCTGAAATAGAACTGCTATCGGAACATGAAAAAAATCTGCGTTCTGCCATGCAAGCCATTTATCCGTCTACCGAAAAACTATCAAATAAAGGGATAACAAATCGTGTTGTAACCAAAATAATGCAGCAATTATTTTTGGAAACCAAAGGACGTTATGCTGAAACTTTATCGGATACAATTAGAGGAGAATTAAAATTATTATCAAAATCTGATGCACTTTTTAATGTGCATTTTCCGAAGTCTCCAGAGCTGCTTTCGAGAGCTCAATTTCGACTAAAATTTGAAGAATTATTTTACATTCAATTGCAATTAATTCTGAAAAATTTAATCCACAAATCAAAAATAAAAGGCTTCACTTTTGAAAAAGTAGGGGACTATTTCAACACCTTTTTTAAAGACTATTTACCGTTCGATTTAACTAATGCACAGAAACGTGTTCTTAAAGAAATCAGGGCAGATTTAGGCAGCAACGCACAAATGAATCGCCTTTTACAAGGAGATGTAGGTTCTGGTAAAACTATAGTTGGATTTATGTCAATGCTCATGGGACTTGACAACGGTTTTCAATGCTGTTTAATGGCGCCAACTGAAATTTTGTCAGTTCAGCACTATAACGGATTATTAGAATGGTGTAATAAATTGAATATCAGTATTTCATTATTAACAGGTTCAACCAAAACTTCAGATAGAAGAATTATTCATGAAAATCTCGAAAATGGCACTTTACAGATCTTAATTGGTACTCATGCGCTGCTCGAAGATAAGGTGAAATTTAAAAATTTAGGACTTGCTATTATTGATGAACAACATCGTTTTGGAGTAAAACAAAGATCGAAATTGTGGCATAAAAACGAACTTCCTCCTAATGTTTTAGTCATGACTGCTACTCCAATTCCGAGAACCTTGGCAATGTCTGTTTATGGCGACTTAGATATTTCAATTATTGACGAATTACCTGCTGGTAGAAAACCGATAAAAACAGTTCATCGATACGACAATAATCGACTGAAAGTTTTTCGATTTATGAAAGACGAAATTGCAAAAGGCAGACAAATCTATGTCGTGTATCCTCTCATTCAAGAAAGTGAAAAAATGGACTATAAAGATTTGATGGATGGCTACGAAAGTATCTCAAGAGAGTTTCCAACACCAGACTATCAAATCTCAATAGTTCATGGAAAAATGAAAGCCGAAGACAAAGATTATGAGATGCAACGCTTCGCTGAAGGCAAAACCAACATTATGGTTGCAACTACTGTTATTGAAGTTGGTGTTAATGTACCAAATGCTTCGGTTATGATTATTGAAAGTGCAGAACGCTTTGGTTTATCGCAACTGCATCAGCTTAGAGGACGTGTTGGTCGTGGTGCTGAGCAGAGCTACTGTATTTTAATGACTGGGCATAAACTGAGTAACGACAGTAAAACGCGTTTAGAAACCATGGTACGCTCTAGTGACGGTTTTGAAATTGCTGAAGTAGACCTAAAACTTAGAGGTCCTGGAGATATCATGGGCACACAACAGAGCGGTGTTTTAAATCTTAGAATTGCAGATATTGTAAAAGACAAGGACATTCTTGAACGCGCCAGATATCATGCGAAGTCGGTTTTGAAGCTTGACCCAAGCTTAGCTTTACCTGAGCACAAAATGATTTTGAATACTTACAGACAAATGAGTAAGTACCGTAATATCTGGAATTATATTAGTTAAGGTTTTCAAATTGCTCTCAGCAAAAAGTTCTCGATACGATTTCTCGTAACTCAAAATCACTCTAACTGACGGAATTTGTGAAGATATGAGATTCCTGCTTTCGCAGGAATAAAAAAAGGCCTGGCACCAACAACAACCAGACCTTCAAAACATAACCAAACGTGTTTTGCTGATGAATATATTTTCAAGGTAGACGGTTTTTGAAAGCGAGGCTGTTAGCAACTTGTTAAAGAACAGTAACCAATTGTTAATTAACGTATTATTAAGACAAAAGAAAAGAGGCATGAACAAATCACACCTCTTCAAATTTTCAACTTTTACGCTGAAATAAACTTCTTTATTAATTCATAGCAACTTCAAAGGCTTTACCTATCAAGGTTTCACCTTCTAAAATTTCAAAAGTTTTGTTTTTAGGAGCATCGTCATGCAAAGCTCTAACCAACGTTTGCGCTACATCTGCTCTACTGATTTCTCCCTGTTTATTCAATTCGTTTTCTGCAATTTCAATTTTACCTTTACCTTCTTCATTTTTTAATGTTCCTGGTCTAATAATCGCATATTTCAAATCACTTTCTCTTAAATGCTTATCTGCATTTTGCTTGGCTTTCATATAATCTTTAAGGTCTTCAAACTTCGCTGGAGTATTAGCGCCCATTGAACTTAACATCACAAATTTATTAACATTTGCCATCTTGGACACATCTATTAGTCGTTTTGCACCTTCCTGATCAACCTCAAAAACATTCTTTCCGCCAGATCCTGCTGCAAACACCACTTTATCTACATTTTTAACAACATGGGTTAAATCCTTGGTTAAATCACCTAAAACGGTATCTATATTTTCATTTTTGAACTGCTCTAACTGCGACTCTTTTCGCACCATAGCAATCGGATTAAAATATTGCGAATTTTTTAAAAGGTTAACAACTTGTTTTCCTGTGGTACCATTGGCACCAGCAACTAATACATTTTCCATAAATTATTTTGTTCTTTTATCATGTTTCCTAAAGCTTCTTTTTCTGCTTTAAGTGTAACCACGTTATGTGAAATTACAAATCATTTTCATTTATTATAATTTAATATATCTAATTACAAATTGTGTTAAGGTTGCCCTAATTTATATGGACAAAACGCTAAAACAGTCTTAAAACCATCCTACAAATCAAAGAATACTTTGTTGAGTCCGTTTTTAAAATTCAATGTAAATTCCGATTTTTAGCAAAACAACACCAACCATGATTACCAAACTCGGTCAGAAATTTACGGATGCTTTTACCAAATACATGCCAAGTGCTTATGTGTTTGCGCTGCTACTTACACTACTCACTTTTGTTTTAGCCTTGGTATTTACAAACCACCAACCTATAAATATTTTACAAGGCTGGTATGATGGCTTTTGGAGTCTTTTGTCGTTTGGTATGCAGATTGTGCTTATTATAATTACCGCATACTGTATTGCGCAATCGTCACCTGTAAAAAAAGGGATTGACCATATCACCAAATACATAAAAACACCAACACAGGTTTATGTAATTATCATTTCGCTTGGTGCTTTATTCTCTTTAATTAGCTTTGGAATGGTCGTGGTTACTTCTATTTTGGGACGTGAATTGGCTTTGCGAATTAAAGGTATTCACTATCCGTTTTTAGTGGCTTGTGTGTACTTTTCTTTTAATGGTTGGGTTTGCGGTTTATCGAGTTCTATTGCCTTGTTGCTTAATACCGAAAACAACTTTTTGATACAAGAAGGTATTTTAAACGATACCATTTCTACAAGTTATACTTTAGGAGCGACGCTAAATATTGCGATGATTATTTTGTTTGTAGTAGTTTCTCCATTATTGATTTGGTTGCTAATACCTAAATCATATGAAGGCAAAGAACTCAAGGATTTACAAACCTCGTTAGATGACGAAACCGATTCGGTTAAGGATGAAGCACTCTCTTACAAATTACCTTACAAAGCACTATCTGATGCATTAAATAATGCTAGTTGGTTGCAGCTTACTGTTGCTGTACTTGGAATAGCCCATATTGTTTACCACTTTGCCACCAAAGGCTTTGACCTCAACTTTAACATTATGATCTTCATTTTTCTTATCGTTGGCATGCTCTTACACATTACACCAATGCGCTTTAGCATTGCTATGAAACGTGCCAGTAGCAATATTTCTGGTGTGTTGTTTCAATATCCGTTTTACGCAGGTATAATGGGCATTATGCTCGCTTCTGGTTTGGGTGAAAAAATCACTAATGCTTTGGTGACTATTGCCACTACCGAAAATTACGCTTTTATATCCTATCTATCAGGTGGCATCATAAATTTTGCAATACCGTCTGCAGGTGGTGAATTTGCGGTTATTGGCCCAAGTATTTTAAATATGGTACAAGAACTCGGCACCAACCTCTCACCTACTGAAGTTACAGCTATGACAGCCAGAGCCTCTATGTCTGTAGCTTACGGAGAAAGCTTAAGCAATTTACTACAACCCTTCTTTTTGCTCGTCGTTTTCCCTGTAATGGGCAAAGGAATTAAAATACAAGCCAGAGATGTGGTTGGCTATTTATTTATTCCTTTTGTGGTATTGTTTGTGGTGCAGGCACTTTTGGTGACATACTTACCATAACAACAAAACCCTATTTAAGCTTATAAAAGTGTGACATAACTCATTTTGCATGGTTATGACACAACTTACAATAAGATACTGAATAACAAATAATTAGGATTGTATTTACGTACTTTTTTGGCTAGGTTTGCATATATAATCGTTGTACGTAAGCTGAGAAAACCGATGAACAAACTAAAATTATTACTTGTCTTATTTCCAGTTGTCTTTTTCTATTGTGAAAGAGAATTTGATTATGGAAATTCTGAATTGTTCGAAAAGATTGACTTAACTGACATTAATATCCTAAAAGAAGATAGAGAAAATTTGACAATGACACCTTAAGAGTAATAGGCAAGGTTTCAATGTCGTTCGAGAACATCTCGATTGGAAATGGAGATTCTTGGATTTGGATTGATTCGTTTAAACCAGCTGTTGAATTTGATACAGTATATAATAATCTGAATTTTTGTGAAGTCCAATTAACTGGATTGTTTGATTCAAAAAACACTGGACATTTGGGACAATATAATGGAGGATTTAAAAAAATTTATGTAATAAAAACTGAATAAAGCCTACATACAACATTGCATAAACCAATTACGGCGTATTCGACTGCGTCCGAATCCACTCGGAATTGTTAACGTCAGTGCTTAACTGAAAAACATTATCTTTAATCCTATAACTGACGGTTATATGAGACCGTTGTGCAACATTTGACCAAACCATCCAGAAATATATGTTTACACCAATTATTAGAGTAATTCTTGTCATATTTAGTTTAATTGCTGCTGCATACTTTTACTCAAAAGAGGATTTTGCAAATATGTCAATGATGTTAATTGCTGGAGGACTTTTTATTTATGGATATTTCAAGTACGGAACTGTTTATACTGCTTTTCAGCATATGAAAAAGAATAATCTTAAAAAAGCAGAAGAACTAATTTCTAAAATTAAAAATCCAGACAAGTTAACTAAAGGACACAAGAGCTATTATTATTTTACAACTGGAATTATTGCTTTAGAAAAAAAAGAATTTGAAAAAAGTCATTTCGATTTAACTCAAGCTTTGAACATTGGCTTAAGAACCGAAAACGACAAATCAATTGTCTTACTTAATTTAGCAAATATTGAACTTTTGAGAAAGAACTTTATAAAAGCGAATGAATATATAAAAAAGGTCAAAGAACTTGATTTAAAACCTTTAGTTGAATCAGAGACCGATAGAATTGAAAAAGAAATAAACATTGCACAACAAAGTTTATAAGATTGCTCGTATTCCACTAAAACAAAGACATTGGAGACACAAGACATTAGAATTGGATTTAAAAAACTGTTCGGAAATGAAAAATATATTCATTTCGTTCTTACACTTTACGAGGCATTTCCATTGAGAAAAAGACTTTTCTTTTGGCAAGAACAGTTATTAAAAGACTTTACGAATAAATTTGACTTGGAACCAATAGAGATTGAACAAGTTTACGAGATATTTAACCATTGTCCTGTGCATAATTATGAATTAAAAGATGACAATGTTTTAATAGTCGATGGAAATGAAATTAGTTCTAAAGTCTCTTATGAGAGAGAAAAAGAACTTTTTCCAATGGCAAATATTAATGCACCAAGAGACTTGGAAAGATTTAATTATCCGAAAGATGTTAATGTTGTTTATTGTGAAAAATGTAGGGAATTAAAAAGAGTGTGACGAATAAAAAACGTTGCAAAATAATATGTATAATTAATTGCTGATTATGGCCTACTTTCAAAAGTCCTCGCGGACTTTCTATCCGTGATTTATTTACTAAATTTAGTGCTTAAACACGCTACAAAATCATACATGAGACCGATGGAACAAATTTGAAGAAAAAGTTGCTCATATCGAAAAATATTATCAAACTGATTTTAATTTTAGTTTGCGGAATTTCTTATGCACAAACTGAAATCATTGGAAAAGTTATTAGTGGAATTTCTGGAGAAGTACCAATTTCCGAAATTTATGTAAAAGAGCTAATTACTAAACAACCTTTAACAATGACAGATAGTTTGGGTAATTTCCGAATTGAATATTTAGAACCTAACAAAAGTTATGTCATAGAAATTTCAGCATTCGGGTACGGAAATCAAAAATTTGACGTAAAAACAAAAAGCGGAATTAATAACGTGATTTTTGAACTGAAAGCTGAATGTGGTTATAGTGCGGAACGTGCTGAATCAGATTGGAAAAACGGAAAAGCAAGTTTATTACTTATTGGCTCAATCGCACCAATTGCAAATTCACCAGCTGACAAACGATTTGAGAAAAAATACGGAATCAGATATTATGACTTTGGTTGTACACCACCAATTTCGGAATGTATAAAAGAATATAACGAGCGAATTTTTGAACTTATGGATAAAAAGTATGGAATGGAATGGCGAAAAAAAGTTCGTTCTGACGTCCAATATTTAAACTAAAAAAAATACATTTTACAATACCGAGTATAGCTCATTGCGGCCTAATTCCTAATCGGAATTCATTGCAATTTGCTATCTTTCGATTACGGCAGAATTATAACCAAACCATAGTAAGTAATTTTGATGACAAAGGAAACCATTTTTCGAATAATTATCACATTAACTATTGTCTTAATTACACAATTAAAAGCAATAGAATACTATGGAGAACTTTCTAGTTTCTTAATTATTATACTTTTAATATTTGACCTTTTTGAAAAAAATCATTTTAACGACTCAAAGCCCGAATTAATTTATTACTTATCATGGGGAACAATTGGACTGTCAACATTTTTAATTAGAAAAAGTTATATTGGACCTTACAGTCCAATTTTCTTAATATTAATAATAAAGCTTGTCACCTTACTTCTCTATTATTTAAAATATAAAAGCCTTTGTGTAACTAGAACAATTTTATCAAAGTTATGCTTAGCAGCCTTAGCTCTATATTTCATTGAGTTGCTAGCTAACTCTACTCACGGCTTAGGATCAACTACATTGTTTTGGACAAAACTATCTTCAGCCGAACTATTTTTGATTTTACTAACAAAAAAGGATAGAATTAAATATAAATGGTCTATCCTGGACTCTTCATGGAAAAAATAAAAACAATTTACAACACGGTTTATAGTATAATGCTTCTGATTTTCAGATACTTATCTATCAGCTTTATTTTATTATTTTATCGGCACTTTAGCAATTTTGACATTATTAAAAATTAAAATGTAACATTTTCTAATTTCTGCATCTAAAGGGAAATTTAAAACGCAGAATCATGAAAACCATAGCATTATTAATTCTCTCAACATTTTTCACTTTTTCATTCCCAAAAGATAAGACTCCTCAACCTATTCATGTGGAAGTTTCTGGCAAAGGAGAACCAATTTTATTAATTCCTGGATTTACAGTTCCTGGAGAAGTCTGGAATCCATTAGTTAAAAAATTAGAAAACAACTACGAATGCCATGTTGTAACCTTAGCTGGTTTTGGTGGCAAAGCACCTATTGAATTTCCTTGGTTATCAAAAGTAAACGATGCCCTAAACAACTACATAAAACAAAATGAGTTAAATAATGTCACCATTATTGGTCACAGCTTAGGAGGAACTATTGCTACTTGGTTAGCCAGTAGAGAAAACTCACTTGTCTCTGATATCATCTTAGTAGATGCTTTACCAGCCGCTGGAGCTCTAATGATACCAAATTTTAATCCAGATGACCTTGCTTATGATAGTCCTTACAACAATCAGCAACTCGCCATTAGCGACGAACAGTTTGAACAAATGGCAACAAGCATGTCACAAGGTATGAGTCTAAATAAAAAAGCGCAAGAACGCATTAAATCTTGGATATTAGCTGCAGACCGAAAAACCTACGTTTACGGTTATACAGATTACCTTAAATTAGACCTTAGACAGGATTTAAAAAACATTACAACACCAACCACTATTATTGCCGCAACAAAACCTTATGGTAAGGAAATGGTTATAAAAACTTACAAAGAACAGTACACTAATCTAGAGAATTATAATTTTATTTTAGCAGACAATGCTGCCCATTTTATTATGTTAGACCAACCAGATTGGTTTTTACAAACAATAAAAACAGTTCTATTAGCCCAATAATGATTTCAGAAAAAGACTTTACAGTAGTATACAATACGCATGCTGCAAAAATCCGGAGGCTATGCTTAGGCTATGCCTCTGGAGATTATGACCTTGCGAATGAATGGCTACAAGAAACCTTTATAAAAGTCTGGAACCACAGAAAATCGTTTAAAGGAGACGCTTCTGTTGACACATGGATATACAGAATAGCCGTAAATACTTGCTTAAGTGATTTGCGCAAATCCAAAAAAAATATTCCCATTAATGAAGACCTATTAAAAGACCATGAACCAGACAATACTATTGCTACGAAAGATAAGAAGCTCAAAAAAATGTTTCGATGTATAGATCAACTCACAGAACAAAATAAAGCTTTAATTCTTTTAGAGTTAGAAGACATACCACAAGCTACAATAGCAGAAACCGTAGGATTAGCGCATGGCACACTTAGAACACGATTAAGCCGAATAAGAAAATCGCTTTTAAAATGTATTACCAATGGAAAATAGCACACTAAACAAAATATGGGATAGTCAGGATAACACTGAAATAATTCACCCTGAAATCATTATTAAAAAAGCAAAAAAACAACGTAGAAGACAGTATGGCTCAATTTTAATTATGGGCTTAACTGTAGCAACACTCATTGGTTTTACCATATTTGTATCACCAAGTCAGTGGAATAATTTTACTTTAGGGTTATTATTGATGATTTTGAGCTTGGTATTTAGGATTACGTTAGAGTTAGGTACTATTTATCTAAGAGACCAAAAACTAGTAATATTAGATAACAAATCTTACAAAAGTTATTTAAAAAGGCATTACAAATCACGTTTATGGGTACACTACTTTGTAACTCCAATTTGCTTGCTAATATACATTTACGGCTTATATTTGCTCTTACCTTATTTTAAACGTGAGTTCTCTGAAGGCTTTTATCTATATATTTTAATTTCAGGTTTTGGATCCATTGCTGGTATAATTGCAATAATCATTTACAGTATCCGAAAAGAATTACGTTTTTTTAATAAACTAAATAACAATTAAATTATTCGTTGAGTAATTCCGCCACAAAACTCTCAAATTCCTTTTTGAATTCTGTATACTTCTCACCTGTTGCAGGTCCATTAAATCCTGTATGTATCTTTCTCACTTTTCCTTTTTTGTCTATAAAAATTGAAGTAGGATATGATAACACATGATTAAGCATTGGTAATTTTTTTTGTGCCTTAGATTTGTCAGCACCTCCGTACTGTGCTAAAAGTATCGGATAATCTATATCTATTTTGTATGCCAAACGATCTATACGACTAAAAGCAGTTTCTTTGTCTTTTGCATACTCAAATGCCAAGGCAATAAACTCTACACCTTTGTCTTTGTTTTTTTTATAAAAGTCGGCATAGTATTTACTCTCATCCAAACAATTAGGACACCATGTTCCCATTATTTGTACCACAACAACTTTGTCTTTAAATCGGTCATCCTTAAGACCTACCAACTCATCAGAGGTGTTAGAAAACACAAAATCTAAACTATCATAGCCTTCTTTTAGGTATGTTAATTCGTTAGCACTTGGCAGCTCAAAATCTTGGCTTCGTTTGGCCTCAAAAGGCTCTTTCCAATGGTTTCCAGAATAAAAATAACCGTTCATGGTTGAATCAGTGACTTTAGCTGTAAACAAAAAGGCATGTGCGCCATCAAAAGTTGATAGCTTTAGACGCGTCCCATCTAGCACTCCTTCTAAGTAACGATAATCACCAGTTGTGGTTCTAAATGTTCCTGTAATTTTCCCATTATCGTATTGCTTAAAAATACCTTTTGCAAGGTATTCATCTTCCTCAACACCTTTACTAAATACAGTTTCCCAAACTCCTTCAATATTATAAGCCGCACCTGTTCCTGTTCCAAATCTAATTGCATTTTTAAACGTAGCTTCAAACGGTACTTTTCTATTTCTATCAGGACTTATATAATAACCGCTTAAATTATTATCCTGATTAATTTTTGCCACTAGGTAGTCTTCAAATACAGGTAAGTTAATGTATACAGAATCATTTTTATATTCTATTTCATCTACTACAATCGTTTCTTCAGCATTGTAAATGTTTAATTTTTTATCAGATTCTACCTCAAAAACAAAAGGAATTTCCTCATTATCCTGAATTGAAATCCAAGCTCTGTAACTTCCTGTTTCTAATTTATTGTCGCTAAGGGTGTTGTTTTTTTTATCGTCTTTGCATGAAAATAGAAGACTTATCACTAAAAGACCAAAAATATATCGCATTGTAAATTGAATTTTATTTAAGTTCGAAATAACAACAATTACCTTACATAAAAAAGCCTATTCAAAATTCCTCTACTCAGATTTTTGTTTTTATAATAGCGAAATGCAACCTGTTTAAAATTTAATTAGGGATGTTTCATTAACATTTAAGTATTATTATCTTTGTGGCCTGAATAAAACAGCACATGAAGATATCTTACAACTGGTTAAAACAGTTTATCAATATAGATTGGAACGCCGAAAAAACAGGCGAATTACTTACAGATCTTGGTCTTGAAATAGAAGGTATAGAAACCTACGAATCTGTTAAAGGTGGCTTAAAAGGCATTGTAGTTGGCGAGGTATTAACTTGCGAACAACACCCAAACGCAGACCGATTAAAAGTAACAACTGTAAATATTGGTGAAGCAGAGCCGGTACAAATTGTTTGCGGAGCACCTAATGTGGCTGCAGGACAAAAAGTACCTGTTGCTACAATTGGCACAACACTTTATACTGCAGAAGGTGAAGCCTGGAAAATCAAAAAAGGTAAAATTAGAGGCGAAGAAAGCCACGGAATGATTTGTGCTGAGGACGAACTTGGTCTTGGCGAATCTCATGATGGCATTATGGTTCTTGATGCCGACTTAAAAGTCGGAACTCCTGCCGCTGAGATTTTTGAAGTGGAAAATGATGAAGTTTTTGAAATTGGTCTAACACCAAACCGTGCCGATGCCATGAGTCATTATGGTGTGGCTAGAGATTTAAAAGCTGGTTTATTACAACAAGATCTTAACTTGGAGTTGATATCTCCATCAGTAATGTCTTACCATGTAGATACGCGTTCTTTAAAGGTTGACGTCGATGTGCAAGACAAGGACAAATGTCCGCGTTACTGTGGTGTTACTATTTCTGGTGTTAAAGTTGAAACATCTCCAAGCTGGTTACAAAACCGCTTAAAAGCAATTGGCTTATCTCCTATTAATAACATTGTAGATGTTACTAATTATGTTTTGCATGAATTAGGACAACCATTACACGCTTTTGATGCTGCAAAAATAACTGGTAACAAGGTTGAAGTTAAAACCTGCGAAGCTGGTACAAAGTTTACAACTCTAGACGAGATTGAAAGAGAATTACATGAAGATGATTTAATGATTTGTGATGCCGAAAAACCAATGTGTATTGCTGGTGTTTTTGGTGGCATAGATTCTGGTGTTACCGAAACAACAACCAATATCTTTTTAGAAAGCGCTTATTTTGATCCTGTAAGCGTTAGAAAAACAGCTAAGCGTCACGGTCTTAATACAGATGCTTCTTTTAGATTTGAACGTGGTATCGATCCTAACTTTACAAAGTACGCTTTAAAGCGTGCTGCACTTTTAATTACTGAAATTGCTGGTGGTGAAATAACAAGTGACATCTCTGACGCTTATCCTAATAAGATTGAAGATTTTCAGGTTGTATTGAGTTTTGATAATGCTAAGCGATTAATCGGTCAAGAAATTCCGAAAGAAACCATAAAAAGTATTTTAACCTCTTTAGACATAAAAATTAATAATGTTACTGAAGCTGGTTTAGGACTTACGGTACCGTCTTTTAGAAATGATGTGCAGCGCGAAGCTGATGTTATTGAAGAAATTCTAAGAGTTTACGGTTACAACAACATAAAAACTACTGAAAAGCTTAACGCTTCTATTTCTAACACATCACGTTTTGAAGATTACAAACTTCAAAATGTTATTGGCAATCAGTTAGCTTCTCAAGGCTTCTTTGAGATTATGGCTAACTCACTAACATCGCCAAAATATGTTGAGTTAAGTGAACAATTGAATGCAGACCATAACGTAAAAATGCTAAATCCATTAAGTAATGATTTAGAAGTTATGCGTCAATCCTTATTATTTTCTGGATTAGAAGCTGTTTCGCACAATATTAACAGAAAACGTGATGACCTTAAGTTGTTTGAATTTGGTAAAACTTACCATCAGTATTCAGACAATAGAGAAGAACACAAACATTTGGCACTTTTTGTAACCGGAAACAAAGCACAAGAACGTTGGAATACACAAGCTACACCTAGTGATTTCTTTTACCTAAAAGGTACTATTGAAACTGTATTAGAGCGTTTAGGATTAAACCGACTAAAATCTGCACCTCATAAAACCGATATTCTTAGTGAAGGTATGAGCCTTTCTATAGGTAAGAAAACTTTAGTTGAATTTGGGTTGGTTAAAAAATCAGTTTTAAAGCATTTTGGTATTTCTCAAAACGTATTGTTTGCTGATTTTAATTGGGATAATGTGTTAGACATGGCACAACACAACAAAATTAAGTTTACTGCCATACCTAAGTATCCAGAAGTTCGTAGAGATTTTGCGTTGCTACTAGACAATAGCGTTACGTTTGACGATATCTATACAATTGCCAAACAAACTGAAAAACAATTGCTAAAAGCTGTAAATCTGTTTGATGTTTACGAAGGTAAAAATTTACCTGCAGGCAAAAAGAGTTATGCAGTAAGCTTTACGCTACAAGACGAAAATAAAACGCTTAACGATAAGCAAATCGATAAAATAATGAACAAGCTTCAATCTAATTTTGAAAACAAGCTTGGTGCTGAATTGAGATAATCAAAGCTTTCTTTTTATGCTACTAGCTAAACGCTTTTTTATATCACTAATATTCATTTTTTATTTTTTTGAAGACGCCTCTGCGCAACGTCTTTATAAAATAGATCAGGACAATGCTTCAACATGGTCATTACTAAAGTATGATATCAATACAACATGGAATGGATTAAAATATTCGTTTAAAAGACCACTTCACTGGAAAAAAAATGATTTTTTAAAACTTGGTGGTTTAGTCTTTGGTACTGCTACTCTAGCCCTTGCAGACGAAGGTGTTGACAAATATATAGATAACCATAGGTCTAATTTCCCTAAAGTCGTTAGAGATTATGGTTGGTACTTTGGCAGTCCTCAAAATTATTTTATGGCTAACGCTGGTTTATATGGTTTTGGCTTAGTAACTAAAAACAGTAAAATTAGGCGAACAAGTGTGCTTATTATTACTTCATCTATTACAAGCGGGCTTTTGCAAACCATTTTAAAAAACGGACTTGGTAGAGCAAGACCAGGTACAGGCTATGGTGCATTTCATTTTAAGCCTTTTTCAAAAGAAGGAGGTCAACACTCATTTCCTTCTGGACATACTGTACTTTCTGTAACCATGGCACATTCTATTGCCAAACAATTTGACAGTCCATGGATAAAAGCAGGTGTTTACACCTTAGGTGCAATTCCACCAATGTCTAGGTTAATCGATGGCGCACACTGGCTATCTGATATAGGGTTTAGTACAGTATTAAGCATCATAGTCGTGGATGGCGTTGATAAGTTTTTATTCAAAGAAAATGCCTTTAACATCGTAGAACCTAATAAAAATAAAATATCTTGGAGTTTTGCATTTACAGGTAACCAAATAGGTATTGTTGGTAGATTTTAACCAATTTGTACCACAACTTTATTATTTTTAATTTCTAAACATGAACGTTAACAAAGATATTTTTACCGTTTTAGATTCGGGTATTCCAATATTTATGGAAGCAGATTTTCCATTGGAATGGTCTATGACCAGAAATGAAAAATTTTGCTTCATAAAGCTATTAGAAATCTTAAAACCTGAAGTTGCTATTGAAATAGGTGTAGATCAAGGAGGAAGCCTCCAGGTTATGAGTAAGTATGCTGAAAAAGTATACGCTATAGAAATCGATGAAAGTAAGGTAGAACGTTTACAAGGCAAGTTTAATAATGTTGAATTTTTGGTAGGAGACTCCAAAACAATAATACCTAAACTTTTAGATACAATTCAAAAAGATGGAAAATCCTTAGAGTTTGCATTAATTGATGGAGATCATTCTGAAAAAGGTGTAAAAGCTGATATTGAGAATCTTATAAAATACATTCCACCAAAAAGTTTAAACATTATTCTACATGATAGTTTTAATCCAGATTGTAGAAAAGGAATGACATCGGTGAACTTCACAACTAACAAGCATGTTCATTATGTTGAACTAGATTATATCTCTGGAACTTTTGAACCTGATGGACAGAAAAATGAAATGTGGGGAGGATTAGGTCATATTGTTCTATTAAAAGAAGAACGAACTAAGCATTTGGATGTAAACCAAAGTCAAGAACGATTATTTAATATCACAAAACGTTACTCAAAACATTATTGGAAAAATAAATTTAAACTCCTAAAGCCATTCAAAAAATAATTATTTTCTAAAATACTTTTTACATAAGATTCAATTAGAAGAACGAATAAATAAAGTATTACTATTTTATAAAATTTTAGGTCTATTACGGTCGAGTAAGCGTCATTGTACCAATACTTAAATTATTCCATAAGCCTCCATCAGTTTCATGTGAATAATTACCCGAAAAACTATCAGTGCTTTCTTCATAAACTCCTTCAAAAATAAATGTTCTATCATCAAAGAAGAAACCAGAGGTGCTATATGTCCTTATTTCCATTCTTAAATTTACACCATCAAAATTGAAAGAACGCTCAAGGAAAACTTCTGTATTTGTATATACACCATCGTTATAAACAATTCCACAACTTATACTTGTGTCTTCACAATAATTATAATTTAAATCCTCGGAGAACTCTAATTCTAAACCTTCAAATGTACTATGACTAACGCAATCTGGATCATTGCTATTTCCTGCAGCATTACACTCACTCATATTTATATTTGAAATCCAAAATCCGGTTATATCAGGACCTGTAACTTCTTCAATACCAATACCAGTTACTGCAATTACATTATTTTCTGAATCCAAGTCATTATTTATAATAATGGAACCATTGTAATTTTGAACATTATTAGGACTAAAGGTAATATCAATATCTTGAGAACTTTGACCATTAATTAAGCCACCTGTCCAATTTGCAGTATAGCCAACAGGTAGATCTACTGATGAAACTAGCATAGGTACAATTGTATTATTCTGTACTGTTAAAACTCTCACTTCCTCCGAACCGATTTCCACATCACCAAAATTCATATCACCAGATAAGCTTATTGCATTTTGCACAACACCAATACCAGTAACAGGAATTAAATTATTAATGTCATCAACATCATTATTTACTATAATATCACCATTATAATCTTGTAATTCAGTAGGTGAAAATGTTACTACTACATCTTGCGTAGATTCAGCCGCTATTTGCCCACTATTCCAATTTACACTATACCCTTCAGGAATATCAATTGACGAAACATTTATTGGTGTAGAGTTCGGATTCTCTATTGTAAATGATATGTTCTCAGAACTTCCTATTTCAACTTCTCCAAAACTTAAATCACCTATTAAGCTTAATTCAACCTCGCCTGCATTTGATGTAAAAACTAACGTTTCACCTACCACATCACCTCCAGAATTTCTAATTTCAACATTTACTGCTTGTTCAGTTGTGAATGTTCCCAAAGTCCATATAACTTCCGCAAAACCTTCATCGTCTGTTAAGACACTAGTATTATCTACTTCACCATCACCTGGTGTAACTTGAAAATATACAGGAACGTTTGAGATTGGATCACCCATATTATCAGTTACTTTTACTTTTAAAGGCTCGTCTAATTCGGCTCCTTGTGTGCCCTCTTGCTGATTACCAGATACAATTTCTAATGTTTTAGGTGCTTCCCAAACAGTAACATTTGATGAGAAAATGCTTGTGTTGTAATCTACTAATGTTTCACCTAATACTTGAGCATCTGCTCCAACAACTATATTAAGCCCTGCATCTACCTTGGCATTCCAATCTGGATCTTCACCATCAAAATTTACTCCCAAGGTTAAATCCTCTGTCATTATAGGTGTACAATAAGGTCCCACTACATTGTAAAACTTAATATCAACTTTTGGTGTAATTGTAATATTTTGCATTATTTCAGCCACAGCGGAATTATCTACTGGTTTTCCTGTAGTATTTGATGAAGTTTCACCTATATAATCCCATACACCATTATTATAAGTTGCTCCTAAAGTTGTTGTATTTACCGAAGTAAATCCTCCAGTAAAACCAAACTGACCTGATGTTTCTATTGATAATTCAGCAACGAGTTCTGTTGACACAGTTACAACTACAGGAACAAAACCAACAAATGTGGTAAAAGTTTTATCATACTCAGCTATTGTAGTAGAAACATTTAATTGATCCTCAGCATTAAGTCCAAAAAACAAATCACAATCTATGGTTAAATTAGCATTTTCTGCACTAAATTCAAATTGCTGTAATGTTGAATTCTCAAAGTCAAAATCAAACTGAAAATTAGGATTAAATTCCGCTGAACCATCTGTAATATTAAACACAACTGGTCCATCTTGATATATGACGGTATTGGAAAAATCAAAAGAAAAACCTTCACCGTCTCTCTTACTATTTATATTTTGATTATTGTTATTTGTATTTCTTTGTGGAGTCTCTGATAAATCAGCATTAAAACTAAATTCAGCATTCTCAAAGACATCTTCCATATTAGCTTGCTCTACTTGAAAAGTTGCTTGATCACCTTCAATTGTTTTAGTGATAACTTTAACTAAAAATCCACCATCTTCTTGTCCTATCAATACAGAGCCAACTTCAACATCTTCTACCAAACTTGCTGGTTGCACAACTAAAGTGCCATTAAGTATTTCTGCAATTTCATTTGTAGTTTGATTATTGTCAGACAGTACAACTACATTATCTTTAATTTCTATTTCTAATTGTTCAATTAATTCAGGCTCTAAGGCTTCATTATTTTTATCACATGAACTTAAAATTATAAAAAATATTAGAAGTAATTTTTTCATTGTTCTCTTGTATTGGTTAATAGCTATTCAAAACTAAACACCATAAATAATAAATAAAATACCCATTAAACGGTATTTTATATGAAGCTGAATTTTTAAAAACATTATCATTTTATTTAGACTTTTCAGTATTGCTTTTTTTATTTTTAACAAAATTTAAAAACACTAAACCATGGCAAACGTAACACTAGGAGGAGCTCCAGTAGAAACAATAGGTGAATTACCAAAGGTTGGTAGTAAAGCACCGAATTTTAAACTAACAGATACAGATTTAAAAGATCATAATCTATCAGGATTTGAAGGTAGCCGATTAGTATTAAATATCTTTCCAAGTGTAGATACAGGAACCTGTGCTCAATCAGTAAGAACCTTTAATGAAAAAGCAAGCCAATTAGAAAACACCAAAGTACTTTGTATATCTAAAGATTTGCCATTTGCTATGGCACGTTTTTGTGGTGCCGAAGGCTTAGACAATGTTATCAGTTTATCAGATTACAAAACAGGTCAGTTTGGCAAAGATTATGGTTTGGTATTCTCTAATGGCACTTTTGAAACATTACTATCTAGATGTGTTGTTGTTATAGACTCAGATGGTACTGTATTATACACAGAGCAAGTTTCTGAAATTGCAGACGAACCAGATTACGCAAGTGCTTTGAGCAGCTTATCATAATTTTTAATGCAAAATACCAAAGAGCCTTTTATAATTAACAGACTAAAAAGTGTTGGCTTTGCTTTTAAAGGAATGCTTATTCTTATTAAAACCGAAGCCAGCATTAAAATTCAAGTCTTTATTGCTATAGTTGTTACTGTTGCTGGTTTTTATTTTGATATATCAGCCACAGAATGGATGTTTCAAACCGCTATGATAGGTCTAGTAATGAGTATTGAAGGTGTTAATACTGCCGTAGAATACATTGCAGATTTTATTCACCCAGATCACCATCCAAAAATTGGTTTAATAAAAGATATTTCTGCTGGAGCCGTTTTTATTGCTTCCATAGTCGCTGTGATTATTGCAGGAATAATTTATCTACCTAAAATATTTTAAATACCAAACCTTAGCTTTATTACGTTACATGATTGAAAACTTAATCAGTCTTAGACCTATGCCGTGCTATAAAATGAAGCTATTTTCTATTTTACCTTTCTTTATTCTACTTCAAACTAGTTGTAATAACAAGCCTAAAGAAATATTATCAGTTGTTGTTACTAATACTGAAGCAAAAACTAAGATTGAAGAAAACAGCAAGCTAAAAGACACACTAAACATTACTTCTAATTTTGTTCTTGGGAAATTTGATTACAAATCAGATTCTACCTTTGTAAAGGTTGATAGCAGATATACAGCAAAAGATATTTATCTCAACTATATGACTTATAAAGCTTTTCTAGAAATGTCTAATAAAGCTAAAAGAGATAGCATTGATTTAAAAATAATATCTGGAACAAGAAATTTCTATGAGCAAAAAGCCATCTGGAATAGAAAATGGAATCTATATAATAACCTAAATCCAATCCATAGAGCTAAGAAAATTTTAGAATACAGTTCTATGCCTTCTACATCTAGACATCATTGGGGCACAGATATAGATTTGAATAGTTTAAATAATTCGTATTTTAACACCGGAAAAGGTTTAAAAACCTACCAATGGCTAAAAGAACATGCCAACAGTTTTGGTTTTTATCAGGTTTACACCAATAAAAATAATGGAAGAACAGGCTATAATGAAGAAAAATGGCATTGGTCTTTTGTACCTTTGGCGAGTAAATATTTAGAGTTTTATAATTCTAATATAAAAACTGAAGATATTTCAGAATTTGAAGGATCTCA
Source organism: Winogradskyella poriferorum (assembly GCF_036553625.1). Classification (NCBI taxonomy): domain Bacteria; kingdom Pseudomonadati; phylum Bacteroidota; class Flavobacteriia; order Flavobacteriales; family Flavobacteriaceae; genus Winogradskyella; species Winogradskyella poriferorum. Next base: position 273,595 of record NZ_JAZHOU010000003.1, on the reverse strand, counting down.
ACTTGCTAAAGATCTTCATATTATAGAAGATTACGTCAATGGGATTCCGAAAGAAGTAAAAAAATATAAACAACAAACACCTTAAAGATATAAAGGTAATTACCGAACAGTATTCGGCATAACATGGCAAAAAAGACAACTAAAAAGAAAAATACAACCAAAACCAATTCAAAGTCTAAAAAGACTTTCAAGAAACCATCACTAGTATTATCTAATCAGCAAAAGCTTATTTTTGGTAGTCTATTGATTATTTTGGGCGTGCTTTTATTTATTTCCTTTTTGTCATTTATATTCACAGGAAAGGAAGATCAAAGTGCATTAAGTAACTTCCCAGAACGTTCAGAAACCTATAAGAATTGGGCAAGTCAATTAGGTGCTTGGGTAAGTGAATTATTTATAAGCAAAGGATTTGGTATACCATCTTTTATTTTTTCTGGTTTAATTTTTCTTTCTGGAGTTTATGTAGCGCTTAATCTCAATAAAGCAAAACTTAGAAAACATTGGATTTGGGGAACACTAATAGTTATCTGGCTTTCTATCTTCTTTGGTTTCTTTACTCATAAATTCGATATACTTGGCGGTACTGTTGGTTTTGAAATGAATCATTTCTTTCAGGATTATATCGGAAAAATCGGTACCGCACTATTACTACTTTTTGGTCTTATAGCCTATTTGGCTCTACGATTTAAAGTTACTGGAGATACGTTTGTTAAACTTTTTAGTAGTGCTAAAAAGGATTTTCAGAATGACATGAATTCTAATACTGAAGATGATTCTCAAACAGCCATTGTAGATAACAGCCTAACCGAAGAAGCTGAAGCTATTAAATCTGCTTTCGAGATTTCTCTTGATAAACCAGAACCTACTATTAGCAACCATTCTAAACCAAAAGAAGACAAAAAGCCATTAAATATTGAAGTAAAGCCTCAACCTATAGAAGAAACAGAATCAGAACCAGAGCTTAAGGTTGAAGTAGAAACAGTTGAAGAAGAAAAATCTGAAACTGATAATCTTGCAGCAAAACTTGTTGAAGATTTTGGACAATTTGACCCAACTTTAGAATTAGGTAATTTTCAATTTCCTCACTTAGATTTATTAAAGAAATATGATAATGAAGGGATTTCTATAGATCAGGAAGAACTTGAAGAAAATAAAAACCGAATTGTAGAAACACTAAGCAACTACAAAATTGGCATTACCAGCATAAAAGCAACGATTGGTCCTACGGTAACACTTTACGAAATTGTACCAGATGCAGGTATTAGAATTTCAAAAATTAAAAATCTTGAAGATGATATTGCTTTATCGCTTGCTGCTTTAGGCATCAGAATTATTGCTCCAATTCCTGGTAAAGGTACCATTGGTATTGAGGTTCCTAACAAGAAATCTACTATTGTATCGATGCGCTCTGTAATTGCTTCGCAAAAATTTCAGAAATCAGATATGCAGTTACCAATAGCGTTTGGTAAAACCATTAGCAATGAAACCTTTGTGGTAGATTTAGCTAAAATGCCTCACTTGCTTATGGCTGGTGCAACAGGACAAGGTAAATCGGTTGGTTTAAATGCTGTTTTAACTTCGTTATTATACAAAAAACATCCTGCTGAAGTAAAGTTTGTATTGGTTGATCCTAAAAAGGTAGAATTAACACTTTTTAATAAGATAGAGCGTCATTATTTAGCCAAGTTACCAGATAGCGAAGATGCTATTATTACAGATAACACAAAAGTGATTAACACGCTAAACTCACTTTGTATAGAAATGGACAACCGTTACGAAATGCTTAAAAATGCATTTTGTAGAAACATTGCTGAGTACAACGCCAAATTCAAAGCCAGAAAATTGAATCCTAATGATGGTCATCAATTCTTACCATACATTGTTTTGGTGGTAGATGAGTTTGCCGATTTAATTATGACAGCTGGTAAAGAAGTAGAAACACCGATTGCCAGATTGGCACAATTAGCACGTGCTATTGGTATTCACCTTATCATTGCCACACAGCGTCCTTCTGTTAATGTTATTACTGGTATTATTAAGGCAAACTTCCCAGCTCGTATAGCATTTAGAGTTACTAGTAAAATAGATTCGCGCACCATTTTAGATGGCTCTGGCGCAGATCAGCTTATTGGTCGTGGAGATATGCTCTACACACAAGGTAATGATCTTATACGTCTGCAATGTGCTTTTGTTGACACACCAGAGGTTGAAAAAATCACAGAATTTATAGGTTCGCAAAAAGCCTATCCAGATGCTCATCTCTTACCAGAATATGTTGGTGAAGAAGGTGGCACAAATCTTGATATAAATATTTCTGACAGAGATAAATTGTTTAGAGAAGCTGCCGAAATTATTGTTACAGCACAGCAAGGATCAGCTTCATTATTACAACGAAAGCTAAAATTAGGTTACAACAGAGCTGGTAGAATTATAGACCAGTTAGAAGCTGCTGGTATTGTAGGTCCTTTTGAAGGTAGTAAAGCCAGACAGGTTTTAGTACCAGATTTAGTAGCTCTAGATCAATTACTAGAAAATGAAAAACAATAATATATTACACTTATATAAAATGAAACGACTATTAATTATAGCCTTTATCACTCTAGGTTTTACAGCTTTTTCACAAAATGACACAAAAGCCGAAGCACTATTAACAGAAGTAAGTAATAAAATAAAAAGTTACAAGAACATCTCTATAGACTTTAAATACGAACTTAACAATGTTAATGAAGAGAATATGAATCAGGAGACTCGTGGTGACGTTGTTATAGAAGGTGAAAAATATAAACTTAATATCTTAGGGATTACAAGAATTTTTGATGGAAAAACACTTTACACCATTAGCCCTGAAGATGAAGAAGTAACAATTTCTTCAGATAACTCAGACGAAGAAAGTACGATTTCTCCTAGCGACATGCTATCTTTCTATGAAGATGGTTACACTTATCAAATGGATATCATTCAAAATGTAAAGGGACGCAAAATTCAGTATGTAAAATTGAGTCCTATGGACACAAACTCTGAAATAAAGCATGTTTTATTAGGTATAGATGCTACAACAAAACACATTTATAATCTTATTGAAGTGGGTAAAAACGGAACAAAAACAACATTAACTGTTAATTCTTTTCAAACCGATCAACCTATCTCAAAAACCTTGTTTACTTTTGACGAAAGTAAATATGAAGATTACTACATCAATCGAATAGACTAAGGTTTTAATACTTAATGTGTGAAAATACTAGATAGGTACATACTTATCACATTTTTAAGGACGTTTTTTAGCGTCTTTATTATATTCATGTTCATCTTTGTGCTGCAAGGTGTATGGCTTTATATATCTGAGCTTGCTGGTAAGGATCTAGATGTTTCCGTGACTGCAAAATTTATTCTTTACTACATGCCAAAGCTAATTCCTTTGGTAGTACCGCTTACCATTTTATTATCATCTATTATGGTTTTCGGAAATTTTGCCGAGAACTATGAGTTTGCAGCAATGAAATCTACAGGCATTTCGCTACAACGAGCAATGCGTAGTCTAAGTGTTTTTATTGTTGCATTAGGTATAGCTTGTTTCTTTTTTGCAAACAACGTTATTCCTTGGGGAGAATATAACTTTTACAACTTAAGAAAAAACATAGCAAAAGTTAAACCTGCCCTAGCTATAGCAGAAGGCCAGTTTAATGAAATTGGCAACATAAATATTAAAGTAGATAAAAAATCTGGAGATAGAGGTCAATACTTAGAAAATGTAATTATACACGATAAAAGTTCTGCCAGAACTGGTAATTACAAGGTTATTGTTTCTGAAAAGGGTGAGCTAAAAAGTAGCAAGGACTCTAATGTTTTACAACTAGAACTTTTAAATGGTAACTATTACGAAGAAATTATAGATAAAGATATTCGCAAAAACATTAATAGACCACATGCCAAAAGCTATTTTGACAGCTATACCATTAATGTAGACTTGGAAATTCTTAATGATGAAGACCTTGATGAAAAGAACTATAAAGGGAAGCATTCCATGTTAAATATTGATCAATTAAATTATACCATAGATAGTTTAAAAGGTCAAAGAAGAGAAGACTACAAAACCTTATCTAACACATTATATAACAGAACAACTTACGCTGCATTAAACCTTAATATTAATACCGAAAAAGATTCTTCTTTTACAGGTAATGTAATCGATCTTTTTCCTGCAAGCAAAAAAGGACAGATTATAAACCTTGCATTAAATTCTGCAAATAGTACCAACCAAATTATAGACTCCAACAAAAAGAATTTTGAAACCAAGTCTATACATTTAAACAAGCATATTATAGCTTTTCATGAAAAATTTGTCTTAGCAATTGCCTGTATCATCCTGTTTTTTGTTGGAGCACCTCTTGGAGCTTTAATAAGAAAAGGTGGTTTAGGTTTACCAATTGTAATTGCGGTTGTACTGTTTTTAACCTATCACTTCTTTGGTATTTTTGCCAAAAACAGTGCTGAAAAAGGAAGTTTTAGTCCTATTATAGGATCATGGTTATCTACAGCTGTAATGCTTCCTTTAAGTATTTATTTAACCTCTAGAGCCACTAATGATAAAGGAGCTTTTGAAATTGAATCGATTCTTAAACCATTAAAAAAGTTCTTTAAACTTCAAAAAAATGAAATTAGAGACAAATCGTATTTAGATAAAACATCTGAAGATTATAAAACGCTATTAAGTTTTGAAAACTCAAAACTTATTCAAATTGTTAAAAATCATAGAGATTTTGACTATAAATATGAGCACAAGAACTCAGCAATCTCTATACTTAATGAAAGAGGAATTACAGTTCAAGAACTGAGGTTGGCAGGACATTTATCTAGCAGAAAAGATGATGAGATAATAAGCCTAAAAAATGAATACGAAGAAGATTCTAAATTAGCATTTATCTTTTACATCATAATGACTCCTCTTATTATTCTTGCTGGAGTATTCAATAATAATGGCCCACAATTTTTGGCATTTGTATTTTTTATACCAGGTATTCTCGCATTTTTAATTTGTGTAATTGCACTTATAAAATCTATATCAAAACATATAGATTTGTTTAAAGCACTTGGAAAATCTAGGAGTGCCAATGGAGCCATACTATATTTTCTTGGACTACCACTATATTTTATATTTTACTTTGTTCAAAAGAATCAAATAGAAACAGAGCTATTCAAAGTAAGGTCAAAAGAAGTAAGCAGAGAGCAACTTTCTGAAAATTCTCAAAGACTTCTAAAAGATTATAAAGACTATTCTAACACAAGTTTGGTGAGCTATCTTTTAAGTTTAGTTTTTATAGGTTTACATTTTATATTAAAAAACAATAAACTTCCAGAAATAGCGGAGTCATCTCTTAGCTTAGGGTTTATAGCTTTAGTATTCTTTATTATTTATGCTTTTGTAGATGCCTACTTCTATTTAAAGTTTTATAAATCTACCTCTAAAAAAGGTAAGCATCTTAGTGTTTTTATTTTAATAATACTATCTATTGTCTATCCTTTAAGATATATTCTTACACGAAACAAAATCAAGCAAGACTTCGGTTAACAAAACCGCGTTATCATACAAAATAACCGTATCTTTGCATAACTAAATTCTTAGGTATGACTATTAATGCTATGGACAAAAAAACCAAGTTAAATACTATTGAAGAAGCCATTGAAGACATTCGTCAAGGTAAAGTAATTATTGTGGTTGATGATGAAAACCGCGAGAATGAAGGTGATTTTTTAGCTGCTGCCGAAATGGTAACTCCTGAGATGATCAACTTTATGGCTACGCATGGTCGTGGTTTAATATGTGCACCTCTTACCGAGCATCGTTGTGAAGAATTAGAACTTAACATGATGGTTAGAAACAATACCGATCCTATGGAAACTGCTTTTACAGTTTCGGTAGATTTAAGAGGTAATGGTGTAAGCACTGGTATTTCTGCAAGCGATAGAGCTAAAACTATAAAGGCATTAGTTAATACTGACACAAAACCTTTTGAGTTAGCAAGACCTGGACATATTTTTCCTCTTGTTGCCAAAGAAGGTGGAGTTTTAAGACGTACAGGCCATACAGAAGCTGCTATAGATTTTGCGCGTTTGGCAGGTTTTGAGCCAGCCGGTGTTATCGTAGAGATAATGAACGAAGATGGTACTATGGCACGATTACCTCAACTCATGGAAGTCGCAAAAAAGTTTGACTTAAAAATTGTTTCTATCGAAGATTTAGTGGCTTACCGTATGGAGCACGACTCTTTAATAGAAAAGAAAGAAGATTTTAACATAGAGACACGTTTTGGTAAATTTAGACTTAGAGCATATTTACAAACTACAAATAATCAGGTACATATTGCATTAACAAAAGGCACATGGAAATCTGATGAAACAGTTTTAACACGTGTTAACTCTACATTAGTTAATAATGATATTCTTGGTACGCTAACCAATAATGCTGACCAAAAGTTAGATGATATGTTCAACGCTATCAATACAGATGGAAAAGGCGCTATCATATTCATAAATCAGCAAGCTCAATCTATGAACCTTTTATCACGTTTATCTGTTTTAAAAGAAAGTCAAGAAGAGGGTAAATTGGTAAAAGCACCGAGAATTTCTATGGATTCAAAAGACTTTGGTATTGGAGCTCAAATTCTTCATGATTTAAAAATCAGTAAAATCAATCTTTTATCCAACAGCTTACAAACCAAACGTGTTGGCATGATTGGATATGGTTTAGAAATCGTAGATTATGTTAATTATTAAGACTAGTAATTAAAGCTCTAAACTCCTCTGAAGTTTTTTCTTTGTAAATACTCTGAATAATTTCTTTATTCATTTCGTGATTCCTTGAGTTTCTCTTATACTTTTTATAAAACTCAGGATAATCTTTTTTTAGAAGTAATCGCATTTTTGTCCTAGTCATTGGATAAAATTGACCTGTACTTAAATCAAATAAAACTGTTTGATGTTCATTAGACATTAAAACTCCCAATACACCAAAGGCAAGAGACATGCCACTAACATTATCTTGATTTACAAATACATCTGAAAAAATTAAAAAATCATCAAAGCGATCTGTTTTTACATAATGACGTTCACCAGAATAAGTAGAGGCATTTAAATAAGTGTTCTCTCCATCATTATAAGCGAAATGCATAATTTTCTTATTAATTATGGTATCCTTTAAGTGCAATTTTTCGTCTGTGGTTCTATTCTGAATTTTAAAATTTATATCTCTTATTGGACTATTATTAGCCAATTCCATATAAGTTTCAAAAAAACCTTGTTTAATAGAGTCATTGAGAACTTTTACAGACTCAGGTGAAAAAGGATTCAATTTTTTTAAAACCAGTACTTCTCTATCCAAAGAATCGAATTGCATTAAACAATCTTTTAAAACTGCCCTTATTCTGTCATCATGTTTTCTGGTGACATCCATACTATTTTTGGATCTAGAAGCTTCAAAACTACCATAATTACCATATATTGAATCATTTAGTTTTACCAAAACATTTAGTCTTACAATGGCTTTACCTGTTTCCTTAAATGCACCTGTATGCTCTGATATTAAAAGTTGATTAATACGCAATGATAAAGCTGTTTTAGAAGAATCTATTGGTAAAATGGTTTCTAAATAATCAAGTATTTCACGATCAAAATCTTTACTAAAATCGGATAGAACTTTTCTATTCATTAAGCCCTTTTGAGCTATACCAATGTTAGATTTAATAATACGATTATCAATAATTTCTGAAATATAAAAATCTGTGGATAAAACCGTTTCCGTTTCATTTGGTAATAACTCTATTTCATGGACATCTTTATTTTGAGCATTTAAAGCGAACGAAACTAATAATGTAATAAAAAAGTAAAATGATATTTTTAATATCCTCATTATAAGCAAGATTCAATTAGTTTTTTCATTTTTTCTGCCCTATTCCCTACTTCATCTTCTGTCCAAGATAATTTTATTAAGCATGAAATATTTCTACCAATGTAATTATCTGATTGTTCGAATGATTTTGTTTGAAGATATTTTAAACCATCCTTTACGTCTTGAGTAATTGGAAATAAAGATTTCAGTTCTTTTAAATGATCCCACTTGCGTATGTAGTGCCAATTGTTGTCATAATAATTCCAACAAGCATCTATACCATTTTCTTTAAAAGCTTTAATAACTGCTCTTGTCGTTTCCAAATCTGGTAAAAAGAAATTAAAAAACGCTCCACTCTCCTCACCTCCTTCTGGCACAGTTCTTAAAGTTATTTCTGGTATTTGAGATAGTTTATCTTGAAATATCTTTAGATACTTACGTTGAATGTCTAGAAACTCTGGTAATCTCCTAACCTGCGCCAAACCTACAGCTGCATGCAGTTCTGAAATTCTAAAATTATAACCTAAAAACGGATGAGTTTCAGCACCTCTGTCATTTCCAATATGATCATGACCATGATCACTATAATGGTCGGCATTAAGGTAATAGTCTTTATTATTAGTTATTACCGCTCCACCTTCACCACAAGTTATAGTTTTTACAAAATCGAAAGAAAAACAACCTAAATCTCCTACACTTCCTAGAGGTTTACCCTCATAGGTTGCTCCTATCGCTTGGCAAGCATCTTCTACAAGAACAAGATTATTAACATCACATACTTCTTGAAGTGCATTTAGATTAGCCATACTACCACACATATGAACTACCATCACAGCCTTTGTCTTTGATGTTATTGCAGCCTTTACAGCTTTAGGGTCTAAAGTTAAAGTATCATCAATATCTACTAAAACAGGAATTGCTCCTAGCATCATTATGGCTTCAAAACTTGCAACAAAAGTAAATGTTGGCATTATAACCTCATCGCCAGATCCTACGCCAGCAGAAGCTAATGCTACAGAAACTGCTGCTGTTCCACTTGATACTAATTGTACATGTTTAGTACTAAAAGTTTTAGATAGTTCTAACTCAAGTTCTTTGGCTTTCCAATGTCCCTTGCGCATTCCGTCAAAACCATATCGCATTAAAACTCCATTATCTAAAACATCGTTAACTTCCTTTCGTTCTAAGTCACCAAATAACTCAAATCCTGGCATAAATTTTCTGTTTTTTTATTTTAAACAAATATAAGCTTTTGAAGTTCTTAAAAATCGTAATCTAAATTTCAATTGTAGTTTCTGATAAAGGTTTTCTTACTTTCTTAAGACTAGCAAACATATCATCTTTTGCTCTAAAACCTACTGGGAACAACAGAACAGAAGTTAATCCATATTTATCTAATTCTAAAACCTCATCTACTTGCTCTGCTACAAAACCTTCCATAGGACAGCTATCTATGTGTTCCATTGCGCAAACGGTCATTAAATTACCTAAGGCTATATACGCTTGCCTTGTTGCCCAATCATTTTTTTTGATTTTGGTCATACTTTGAATTGTAGACTTAAGTCCCTTCTTAAATGGATCTAAAATTTCATCTGGTGTTTGCCTTATTTCTTTTATAATATTAAAATGATAATCGACATCCTCATCATTAATTTCTTTTTGAATACAAATGACTAATAAATGAGAAGAATCAATTACCTGGCGCTGACCATAGGAATGCTGTACAAGTTGCTCTCTTTTTAACTTATCTTCTACAACTACCAATTTTAAAGTTTGTAAACCATAAGATAATGCAGTAAGATTAAATGCTTGTTTTAAGGTATTTATCTGATTTTTAGATAATTTTTTTGTAGTATCAAACTTTTTTGTTGCGTAACGCCACTTCAATTTTTCGATTATAGACATATTCTTTTTTATTGCAAAGATATGCCATAAACAAAAAAGAGTTCCTATTTCTAGGAACTCTTTGCGGAGAAAGAGGGATTCGAACCCCCGGAGGTGTGACCCTCGCTGGTTTTCAAGACCAGTGCATTCGACCACTCTGCCATTTCTCCAAATGCGGATGCAAATATAAAACCCTTTTTGATGTAGCCAAAGATTTTTATGTAGTTTTTTTAAAAATGTTTCTAATCCATTTTAAAATAAAATTAGCAACATTAAATAAAGCATTGTATTTTCGGCACAATATATGCTATATAAATCGTTATTATTACAAATCAATCTCTATGAAAAAATACGTTTTTGTTTTTACAGTTTTATTTGGATTGCACATAACAGCTCAAAATAATACAATTGCTTTTGGTGAAAAACTAGTTTTCTCTGCATCGTATAATATGTCTGGTATATTAACAGACATTGCCCAAGTTAAAATGGAAACAAGTGAAGTTAAAACTTCTAAAAGTACGCTGATGCGACTAAAGTGTACTGCTGCTACATATAAAAAATGGGACAACTTTTTTAAAATAAGAGACTTATACGAAAGTTATGTAAATCCGAAGACCCTAACCCCTTACCTATACAAAAGAGATATTAGTGAAGGTGGTTATTATAAGTTTATGCAATATAAGTATAACCATAAAGCTAATTTGGTAAAAAGTCTAAAACGCAAAAAAAATAAAGAAGGTAAAACCTGGGATGAAAATAAAAATGTAAAAATTAGTGCTTCAACAAAAGATATAGTAAGTACATTGTACCATATAAGAAATCTAGATATTCACAAGGCCAGTCCAGGGGATCAACAAGACTTTACGGTATTATTTGACAATAAGGAGACAACCATAACTTTAAAATATCTTAGTAAAGAGACAATTTCGACAAATATAGGTCCTAAAGAATGTTATAAGTTAGCATTATCCTTAAAAGGAAGTGATGTGCTAAAAGGAAGTAACTCTAATTTATTATGGTTAACTGCCGATAAAAACAAGATTCCTGTGTATGCAAAATTTAAAATTGCTGTAGGAAATGGAGAATTAAAGATTCAATCTGCAACTGGTTTAAAACATTAAAAAATCATGGGAAAGAAACTCATTATAATTTTAGGATTTATAGCTGCCGTTTTAGCTGTTATTTTAGCTGTAACACCATTTTCTAATCTTGCTGTAATACCAATTGTTGTAGCTTTTATTTGTGGTTTATCTATTTTCTTTATATCCAGAAAAGAAAAATCCAAACCAAAATCTATTCAATATATATTTTTGATGGTAATTATTGCTTTGGTATTAACCGTTTACAAAAGTGTTTATTATACTTCTGAAGTTGGAGATACTGAGCAATTAGAGCAACGCGATGAAGAAAACCTTGAAGACTCTAAAGAATTATTAGAAGACATAGACTTTGATGAAGATATTTAAATTTTCATTCTAACTGTAAGAAAATATCTCATAGTTTTAACTTATTTTTGCATAAATCAAATAGTTACAAACAAATTCTATTATTTAGCCCCAATTTTTCGCAAGAGAATAAATAGTAGAGTTTGATGAATATTTAGTAAAAACAAGTAATTCGTTAAATGAAAGTATTAGTTGCCTCTGCACTTATTCTTGTAGGATCTTGCGCTACATTAAGACACAGTGAAAAAATTGAACAATTAAAAGAAAGTATTTCTTACGACAACAAAAGCGTTGTTGAAAAGTACTTAAACACTATCACTACTGATGAGTTGAAACTCTATGTTGAAGAGGTGTCTTCAGAAAAATACAATGGTCGCATGACTGGCGAAGAAGGCCATAATGAAGTCTGCAACTACATAAGAAGATATTACGACTCTTTAGGAATAAAACCACCTAAGACTCATCCAGATTACTTCCAAAAAGTACCAAAATCGGTTTTACCTGATGAGTTAAATGATTCACAAAATGTAATAGCATACATTGAAGGATCCGAATTTCCTGATGAATATATTTACATAACAGCACACTCTGACCACGAAGGAGTTAAAGAAGGAGAAATTTATCCTGGTGCAGATGATAATGGCTCTGGTACTGCAGCAGTGTTTGAGATGGCTGAAGCCTTTAAAAAAGCTGTAGAAGATGGAAATGGCCCTAAACGTAGCATTGTATTTCTTCATGTTACTGGTGAAGAAGTTGGACTACATGGTTCTAGATATTACACTAATAATCCTATTTTTCCTATAGAAGATACTGTAAGTACATTAAATATTGATATGATTGGTCGTGTAGATAGCAGACATAAAGACAATGAAGACTATGTATATGTTATAGGAGCCGACCGTATAAGCACAGAACTTCACTTTGTTGTACAAGAGGCTAATTACAATTTTGTGAATTTAGAATTAGATTACGAATTTAATGCTGAAAATGACCACAATCGTTATTACTACAGGTCCGATCACTACAACTTTGCTACAAAAGGTATTCCTGTAGTTTTCTTCTTTAACGGAGAGCATGAGGATTATACAAAACCAACAGATACAGCAGATAAAATTAATTACCCTTTACTTGCAAAACGCACAAAACTTATCTTCGCCACTGCTTGGTACTTAGCTAACGCTCCAGAGCGCTTAAAACCTGAAATCATCTAGTGTTAAACTTTGCTAAAGAAAAACATCAAAACAACTTAAGCTATTTTTGATTTTTGTAATTTAGTCCATAGTTATCAAGATTAAACAAATCATTATAAAATGAAACAAATATTATTGCTCTCTTTTACGGCACTTTTAATGACCAGTTGTGGTACTTCATCTCAAAGTAATTCATCTTCAATAAACATGAATGAAGCTAAAGTAGAAGACCCAACAAAATACGCAACCTCTATTACTGCAGAAGAGCTCAAAGAAATGCTTTACAAATATGCTTCTGACGAATTTGAAGGCAGAGAAACTGGTGAAAAGGGACAAAAAATGGCTGTTGAATACTTAAAATCTCAATATCAAGCATTAAACATACCAACACCTTTAGGAAACGATGATTATTTTCAAGAAGTCCCTTTAGAAAAGCAAAGTGTCTCTGAAGCAAAAATAACTGTAAACGGTAAAGATTTTAAAAGTTTTGAAGAGCATATAGTGTTAAGAGCTTCTGGCAATGTTAACGTCTCTACAAAAGAAATAGTTTATGTAGGTTACGGCATTGATTCAGAAAACTACTCAGACTACAAAGATCTTGATGTTAAAGGCAAAATTGTCTTAGCAAAAGCTGGCGAACCTAAAGATGACGACGGCAATTATGTAACAACAGGAAATGCAGAAGATACTAAATGGTCTAGTGGTCGTCAGTCTCTATCTAGCAAAAGAGATGCTGCCATAGAAAATGGTGCTAAAGGACTTATGCTTTTAGATTCTTACATGTTCGTTAGATATGCTCCTTATTACCAAAGACAGGCAGAAAGTGGAACTTCTGGTCGTTTATCCTTAAAAAGTAACGATGATGAAATGATGATGCTAATGATAAATGAAAATTTAGCTAAAGCATTGCACCCTTCAATACTTGAAGATGATAAAACTAAAACACTTAAAACCGATTTAAATTTAGAAATAGAAAATAAATCTGAACAAATAACTTCTGAAAACGTAGTAGCCTACATTAAAGGATCTACAAAACCAAATGAGATAGTTGTAATCTCAGCGCACTTAGATCATGAAGGTATTAAAAATGGTGAAGTTTATAATGGTGCTGATGATGATGGCTCTGGCACTGTAGCAATACTAGAAATCGCTGAAGCTTTTAAAATAGCTGAAAAATCTGGTCATGGCCCAAAACGTTCTATTCTTTTTCTTCATGTAACTGGCGAAGAAAAAGGGCTTTTAGGTTCTAGACATTATACAGATAACGATCCTATTTTCCCTTTAGAAAATACTGTAGCTGATTTAAATATTGACATGATAGGTAGATCAGATCCTAAAAGAAAAGAAGAAGACCGCAACTACATTTATTTAATTGGTAGTGATAAGTTGAGTACAGATTTACATAACATTTCAGAAGAAGTAAATAAAAAATACTGCAATGTAGAATTAGATTACACATACAATGATGATAATGACCCAAATCGTTTTTATTATAGATCTGACCACTACAACTTTGCAAAAAATAACATTCCTGTAATATTCTATTTTAACGGTACGCACGATGATTACCACCAGCCTAGTGACACTCCAGATAAGATCGAATACGACTTGCTAGAAAATAGAACTCGTTTAGTGTTTCATACAGCATGGGAAATTGCGAATAGAGAAAACAAACCCATTGTTGATAAAGCTACAGAATAACTAACTGCTTTAAAATAGATATACAAAAAAAGCCTTTCAGAAATGAAAGGCTTTATCTTTTTGGGTGGAAGATGGGACTCGAACCCACGACATCTGGTACCACAAACCAGCGCTCTAACCAACTGAGCTACAACCACCATTTTTGATTAGGATTGCAAATGTAAATTATTTACTCATTTCTACAAAAGGTTTTCTCAACTTATTTTAAATCAAATAAAGAATCTACTGCAGGATAGCGTTCTACGGTATATCCTTCACCATATTCTGTACCTATTAATCTTCCGGCATTTCTTGCTCTGTAAATAATACTATCTGTAAAGTTTTTACTAGAAATTGGTGTTTCTGGCTCTTTACTTTCCGGATCAAAAAATTGAGTTTTGTAAGCCAAAACAGCTTCCATCTTCTTTTCAATATAACCAGTAACATCAACTATAATGTCTGGTTCTAAATCTTTCCACTGTATGTAATGATAAACCGCCTTAGGTCTCCAAGGCTCTTGCCAATTGTCTCCATCATTATGTTTAGTATCAATTTTTCGTAATCCACTTAAAAAACAAGCATCACTAACAAGCTTACTCCCTTTTGCATGATCTATATGTCTGTCATCAATAGCATTACATAAAACAATTTCTGGTCTATACTTACGTATTTCTTTTATAAGTTCTATTTGGTGCTCTTTATTATTAATAAAAAAACCATCGGCAAACTCCATATTAGTGCGCATCGCTACACTAAGAATCTTAGCTGCGTTAAAAGACTCCTCATCTCTGGTATCTGCTGTACCACGTGTTCCAAGTTCTCCTCTTGTTAAATCTATAATTCCAACTTTTTTGCCATTTGCTACTTCTTTTGCAATTGTAGCTCCACAACCTAATTCGACATCATCAGGATGTGCTCCTATGGCTAAAATATCTAATTTCATACGTGATCTCTCTTGTTTTAATAATCAAATGGTATATCCAAAAATATCATTCTGACATCTCTTTAAGAAAAAATAATGGATATTTTATATGGTTTTCACCTTTTTCGGATGTCAAAAATATTAAAAAGGATGTAGAATTTCATCTCCTTTCTATTTCGCAAACGGTTTCGTTTAAACTTTCTTTGAATTGCATCCCTTAAAACTATTAAAAATTGAATAATTCGTAAATCCTAAAAAGCATGACATTAGTCATAATTATTGGCACAGTTTGACTTTAACTTTACCCTAAGATTTAAAAGTACATAACTTTATGAGCCTAATGCTTATCATCCTAACTGTTACAATTCTTCTTTTTATTTGGGGAAAATTCACTCCAGATATTATTGCACTAATTTCTATGCTAAGTCTATTTCTATTTGGGATTTTAGATTTACAAGAAACTCTTAGCGGCTTTAGCAATCCAACGGTAATAATGATTGCTTCATTATTTATTATAGGAGAAGGATTATCTCAAACTGGATGGACGGCCTTAGCAGGACAAAAATTTATTAAAATGGCCGGTAAGAGTGTTACAAAACTTTTACTGATTACTACTTTAGGTTCTGGTTTACTTTCTGGCGTTGTAAGTAATACTGGTACCGTAGCAACATTAATGCCTGTAACGATATCTTCTGCTTGGAACATTGGAACTCTTCCTTCTAAATTGCTAATGCCTGTTGCATTTGGATCTAACACTGGTGGATTACTCACATTGACAGGTACTCCACCAAACATTATTGTTAATAACACCATGCTAGAAAGTGGTTTAGAAGGCTTTTCATTTTTTGAGTTTGGGCTAATTGGTCTTCCGCTTTTATTAATTGCTCTACTCTACTTTAGATTTGTTGGGTACAAATTACTTCCTAAAAACAAAACTAATAACAAACCAGTGGATATTAGTACGACGCTTCATAAATGGATTGAAGCTTATAAAGTAGAAGGTGATTATTACCGATTAAGAGTACGTTCTGTATCTCCTCTACTCGGTACACATATTGGAGAGTGGAATTTTGAAGATAATCATCAAATCTCCATACTTAGAATAAAGCGTCGTCACCCTAATGTTTTAAAGGGAAACGAACCTTTTATTGAATTCCCTTCAAACGAAACCGAATTTAAATATCATGATATTATAACTGTCAAAGGAAGCACAGAAGCTATTAATGCTTTAATGATAAAATTTAGATTAGGATTGTTACCTCTAGAGTCTATTAAGGACGAGCTTCGTAATAACTTAATTAATCAAGAAGTTGGTATGACCGAAATTATTGTAACACCAAACTCTACTTTAGTGGGTAGAAAATTAAGAATTGGTAGATACTTTAGAAGGTTTGGTGTTCAACTTATGGCTGCTTCTAGAAATAATAAACCTTTTACAGACAGAGAGATTGTTGTTAAAGCAGGTGATGCGTTCTTAATAAGAGGCATTTGGAGTGACATTGAGCAATTAAAATCTTATCACGAAAATCTTGTTATTATAGGCAGTCCAGAAGGTATAGCTAAAACCGTTACCAATATTACTCATAAGTCTTACATAGCTCTTTTTGCTCTTATACTTATGATTGCTTTATTAGTTTTTAAAATTGTTCCTGGCGCAATAGCCGCACTCATTTCTGCAGGTATAATACTAATTACAGGATGTGTACCAATATCAAAAGCATATAAAGGAATTAGTTGGGTAAGTGTCGTTATGATTGCAGCTATGATTCCTATGGGATTAGCACTTCAAAAAACCGGAACTGCAAAACTCATAGCTGATGGATTGGTAAATGCTTTAGGTAGCTTACACCCTATTGTATTACTTGGTGGTGTTTTTCTTCTCACAACATCATTTAGTCAAGTTATAAACAATTCTGCAACTGCAGTTTTAATGGCTCCGATTGTCATTATTACGGCAAACACATTAAATCTATCTGCGGCACCTTTTATGATAGCAGTTGCTATAAGTGCTTCAACTGCATTTTTAACACCTGTTGGAACAACCACAAACGCTATGGTTATGACTGCAGGTGGCTACAAATTTATTGATTATGTAAAGGTAGGTGCACCCTTGCTTCTACTCTTTTTAATAACAACATTAACCTTAGTGCCATTGATTTGGCCATTTTAAAATTTTTAACTCATGGAAACATTATTAAAAGATCCGATTATGAAAACTAGAGACCTTACAAAGTATGGACTGAAAGACACCAAGGCACATTGGAATCTTTCTCCTGAAGAATTACAAACCATTACCCTTGAAAAAGGAATGGGTAAAGAAGCTGCTAATGGTACCTTAGCCATTAATACCGGAAAATTTACAGGACGTTCACCTCAAGATAGATTCTTAGTAAAAGATAATTATACAAAAGATAGAGTTTGGTGGGGAAAAACTAATAAGGCTATATCACCAGAAAATTTCGACTATTTACAAGGTGAAATAGAAAAATACCTTAGTGGTAAAGAAATTTACGTACGTGATGGTTTTGTAGGTGCTGACCCAGAATACAAAATGGGAGTTAGAACTGTAACAGAATATCCTTGGTCTAATATGTTTGTTTTCAATATGTTTTTAAGACCTACTGCTGAAGAACTTGAAAACTTTGAAGAAGAATGGTTAGTACTTTGTGCACCTGGTTATGAGTGTCCAGAGCCAAAAAAATATGGCTTAAGACAAGGCAATTTTTCAATCTTAAACTTCACTAAAAAAATAGCATTAGTAGGTGGTTCTGCGTACACAGGCGAAATTAAAAAAGGGATTTTTTCTGCTTTAAACATGATACTTACTGTTGATAAAAACGTACTACCAATGCACTGTTCTGCGAATGTTGGTGAAGATGGAGAAACAGCTATTTTCTTTGGTTTATCAGGTACAGGTAAAACAACACTATCCGCGGATCCTAACAGAAAATTAATTGGTGATGATGAGCATGGCTGGACCGCTGAAAACAGAATCTTCAATTTTGAAGGTGGTTGTTACGCTAAAGTGATTGATTTAACTGAAGAAAAAGAGCCGGACATTTATAGAGCTATTAAACCTGGTGCTATTTTAGAAAATGTAATCTTTAAAGATAATGGTGAAGTAGATTATATGGATAGTAGTATTACACAAAATACACGTGTAAGTTATCCTATTTACCACATAGATAATATTCAGCAACCTTCTTATGCAGATAATCCTAAGAATATATTCTTCTTAACCTGTGATGCTTTTGGTGTATTACCTCCTGTTTCTAAGTTAACTCCAGGACAAGCTGCATACCATTTTATTTCTGGATATACTGCAAAAGTAGCTGGTACAGAAGCTGGTATTACAGAACCTGTGCCTTCATTCTCTGCTTGTTTTGGTGAGCCATTTATGCCATTACATCCAACTAAGTATGCCGAAATGCTAAGTAGCAAAATGCAAGAAGCTGGTGTTAATGTTTGGTTACTGAACACTGGTTGGAGTGGCGGACCTTATGGAGTTGGTTCTCGTATTAAACTAAAATATACAAGAGCGATGATTACTGCCATTCTTAATGGTGAATTAGACAACGTTGACTACGAACAACATCCAATTTTCGGATTGTACATGCCAAAATACATTCCTAATGTTCCATCAGAAATGTTAGACCCAATGAATACTTGGTTACAAAAAGGAGCTTACATCAGTAAAGCTATTCAATTAGCGCACTCATTCCACTTAAATTTTGAAAAATTTGCAAGTGAAGCTTCTGAACAAATTATAGAAGGAGGTCCATTAATTGATGAGCACCATCATTTAACAGACCATGTTTAATAATTCCATGACAAGGAGGAGCTCTCTTGGAGCTCCTCTTTTTCATTACCTTAACTGAACTCTAATTCTCAAATAATAAAGATGAAAAGTCAAATGAGAATTCTACTAACGATTGTATTTTTAACTCTAATTTCAACCAACCTCAGCGCCCAAAATCCATCAGAAAATCATTTAGGCTCTTGGTATACTTATGGGAGTCATCATAGATTAAACGAGCGTTTTAGCTTAAACCCATGGGCTGAATTACGATTTTATGAAGCGTCTTCAAATTATAACTTGGCTTATATCTCCTTACGTGGAAATTATCACTTAAAGAATAATCAGACCTTAGGGTTAGCCTATGCTTATTTAGATATAGATACTGTTTTTGAATTTGACCATCAACCCAACGTACACGAGCATCGTGTTTATGAACAGTACACATATAATCAAAAAAAATCTAAATTAAGTATTCAACATAGAGCAAGATTTGAGCAACGCTTTTTAGACTTTTCAAACAGAAATGAACTTCAAAACAGATTTAGATATAGATTAAGTTTGAAATATAATTTGAGTAATACTGTTTTCATAAACGTTTCAGAAGAACCTTTTGTAAATTTTCAAGATCAGGTATTTCATGAAAACAGATTTTACACTGGTTTTGGTTTCAATGTTACTAACCACTCACAATTACAAATAGGTTACTTAAAGCAACATATTCGTAAAAACAATCTTAACAGAATACAAGTTGGTATTAGCTTTAAAACAGATAACCGCAAACCAAAAACTACTTTAGCGCAGCTATAGCCTTATCTATATCGCGTTTTAAATCTTTTACATCTTCTATACCTACAGAGAATCTAATTAGTCGGTCGCTTATACCAACCTTATCTCGCTCTTCTTGTGTTAAAAGTGCATGAGAAGTTAGGTGTGGAGAAATCACAGTACTTTCTACACCTGCTAAACTCATAGAA
Organism: Winogradskyella poriferorum; assembly: GCF_036553625.1. Lineage (NCBI taxonomy): Bacteria > Pseudomonadati > Bacteroidota > Flavobacteriia > Flavobacteriales > Flavobacteriaceae > Winogradskyella > Winogradskyella poriferorum. The sequence goes on along the minus strand of NZ_JAZHOU010000003.1, from coordinate 253,819 downwards.
GATTTAATGAGTTTTAATGCTTTCTGAAATTGATATGCATCAAGACCTTCTTTAAGCTCAAAAGATAGCATCGCACCAAAACCTTTCATTTGAGATTTTGCCAATTTATGCTCAGGATGCGATTTTAAACCTGGATAATACACCTTGTCTATTTTTGGATGTTTATTTAACCATTTTGCCATTTTCATGGCATTTTTGGTTTGTGCTTTTACACGTAAGCCTAGAGTTTTCATACTACGCTCTAGCATCCAAACTGTCATATCGCTAAGACTACCTCCAAGATTTTTACTCACATTCCAAACTCTGTCAATATATTCTTGAGAGCTTGCTACTGCACCTGCACAAATATCGCTATGACCACCAAAATATTTTGTTGCCGAATGCATTACCATATCAATACCCAAATCAATCGGGTTTTGATTTACTGGAGAAGCAAACGTATTGTCAATTGATGTTACGATATTCTTAACCTTACCTAGCTTAGCAATGGCTTTAATATCTGTAATTGTCAATAATGGATTTGAAGGTGTTTCAATATGAATGAGCTTTGTATTAGGCTGAATAGCCGTTTCAAAATCTTCGACCTTATAACCATTGGTAAAGGTGTATTCTATTCCATATTTTGGAAACTCTTCTTTTATAAAATTAACCGTTCCACCATACAATGTATTTTGCACTACCAAGTGATCTCCTTTTTGCAAAAACGCCAAAAACATATGACTAATCGCTGCCATACCTGATCCAAAAATCAATGCTGCTTCAGTATGTTCTAAAGCAGCTATTTTTTTTGCTAAATATTCTTGATTTGGTGTATTAAAATATCTTGGATAGCGCTTTACATCAACATCTAAAAACTCGTAAGATGAGCTTAAATACATTGGAGATACAGCACCTTTAAACTGTTCGTCTTTAACTTCACCTAAATGTGTGCATATGGTGTTTAATCCTAATTTTTCTTTTGACATAGCTTATTAATTATGGACTTAAAATTAAGAAAAAATACCATGAAATGATCTTAAACCTGAGTAGTTTTCCAATGACCTTTTTTAAACCAAATAAGTCCAAGTATAGTAATCAACACTTCAGCTAACGTTATCGCAATAAAAACACCTAAAGGTCCAATGTCTAACGTTAATGCTGTGATATACGCAAGCGGTAATTGAAACAACCAAAAACAAATAAAATTAATCCAAGTTGGTGTCTTGGTATCACCAGCACCATTAAATGCATTAATGATTACCATTCCGTAACCATAGAATACATAACCAGCGGCTATGATTCTAAGACATAACGATCCATGTATAATTACCTCTGGTTCTTGAGTAAACCACGATATAATTTGAGGTGCAAAAATGAGATAAACAATAGAAACAAATCCCATAAAAATTGCGCTATACTTTCCTGTCTTCCATACAGATGCTTCTGCTCTGTTTGGCTTTTGGGCACCTAAATTTTGACCAACCAATGTTGCTGCGGCATTACTCATTCCCCAAGCTGGCATAAGGGTAAACATCATAACTCGTATAGCTATGGTGTAACCTGCTAATACTTCGCTACCAAACTCACTCATAATACGCATTAAAAATACCCAAGAAGATGTACCAATTAAAAACTGACCTATTCCACCAAGCGACACTTTAATTAAATTTACCATTACAGCTATTCGAAGTACCAAGTCTTTAAAACTGACCTTAATTTTGCTCCATCCATAAAACAACACTAAAAGTTGAAAAATAACTGCTGTACCTCTACCTATAGTTGTTGCAATTGCCGCTCCTTCCACTCCAAATGCTGGTATTGGACCCAAACCGAAAATAAAAATTGGGTCTAAAATGATGTTTAAACCATTGGATAACACCAAAGCCCACATAGCTATAGATGCATCACCAGCACCTCTAAAAATAGCATTAATTAAGAACAAAAGCATTATCGTAACATTTCCTCCAAGTAGCACTTGCGTGTATCCATATCCCTCAGCAATTAAATCGGGTTCACCTCCCATTAATTGCAAGATTTCCTTTGGAAAAAGGATGCCTATAATACTTATAATGGTGGCCACTAAAACTCCTAAACCAATGACTTGTACAGCGGCCTGAGACGCTCCTTCCCTATCCTTTTCTCCTATGCGTCTGGCAACAACCGCAGTTGCAGCCATACTTAAACCTATAGCAACAGCATATACTAATGTAATAACAGACTCGGTTAGACCTATTGTTGCAACGGCATTTACACTGACTTGAGAAACATAAAAAACATCGACGATTGCGAAGATAGACTCCATTAGCATTTCTAAAATCATGGGAACCGAAAGCATAAAAACAGCTTTACGAATACTACCTGAAGTGAATTCCTGCTCTTTACCAGAAATTGCGATTTTTAAATATTTGAAAAATTGACGTATTGAGACTTTATTTGATTGCATAACTAAAAATGTACGATTAATTATAGCTGAACATATAGAAATATTCAACAATTTTACATCACATGAAGTAGTGACGATTTATATCTGATGGGTAAATTAGGCAATCATAATAGCGCAAATATGCGTATTATTTTTAAGAAAAGGATAATTGGTTAAGAAAATTAATCGTTCTTTCCTGCTTTGTTATATGCACGAATCATAAGAATTGCCCAAATGGCCACTAAAACAACCACAACAATTGAAAACCATAATACTATATCATTTGCTTCCATTGTCCACAAGTTTTAGATATATCATAACGCCCAATAAGGTAGGTGCCCAAAGGCCTACAAACAAGCCATGCATCTGGTCTCCGGATAAAAATAGATATTCGGCAACCAGGATAATAACCGCACACAAAATGAGCATTAATGTGTTTGCAGTTCCAATTTTTTTGAAGTAATTCATTATTTGAGGGTTAGTTTTAACACCTCAATTTAAGAAAAATCCAACGATTTGTTATCCTTTATTTGTAATGCTTCTTATATTTAAAATAAGCAGCAGTAGCTATAATAGCAATTATAGATAATGTATAAGCACTAATTTCTAAACTTAAGATTTGGTCTCCACTAGCATAAGCGTGCAATCCTGTTAAGTAGAAATTAACACCAAAATAGGTCATTAAAATACTTGCAAATGCAATCACCGACATCAAGCTAAAAATCCATCGTCCACGAAGTCCTGGCACTAATCGCATGTGAATAACAAATGCATAAATCATAATACTAATTAAAGCCCATGTCTCTTTTGGGTCCCAGCCCCAATAACGTCCCCAACTTTCATTAGCCCACATACCTCCTAAGAAGTTACCAATGGTTAACATAATTAAGCCTACTGTTAATGCCATTTCATTAATAATAGTTAATTCTTTTATATTAATATCCATTCGTTTTTTGTTCTTTTCAGTAGTAAAAATCATTAACAATAATGAAACAACACCTAAAATCATACCTAAAGTGAAAGGTCCATAGCTAGCAACAATAACAGAAACGTGAATCATTAACCAATAACCTTGTAAAACAGGCTGAAGATTTGCAATTGCAGGATCCATCCAGTTCCAATGTGCAATCATTAATATCATTGAGGTTACAAATGCAGAAGCTGCAACTGTTAAATCTGAAGATCTTTTTTCAAAGAGACCATAAAACGGTACTAAAGATTTAAATGAAAACTTTTTTGGTATTAATTGTCGGTTATAAGCTAATAACAAACCAAATAACATTAAGGACCAAGCAACATAAATTAAAGACTCGTAAGCATCACTCCAAGGCGCATGACCAGATAAGTACCAACGCCAAATTAATCCTAACGTGTGTAAAACAAATAGAGTAACTACAATGCCAACTAAGGATTTTACAATAATGTTTACAATCTTATTCTTATGGTAAAATATTTGAATAATAATCATTACAAACAGTAGTGTTGCAGCATACATATACCAACTGAATAAGCGCTTAAAAATATCGTATTCGTTGTATAAAATTTCAGACTCTATCTTGTCATCAGATAGCATTACCTCACTTCCATATTTTTGCTGTGTTTTTTTGAAATCTTCCAACAGCTTATCCGCATTATCAAAATTACCTGATTGCTTTGCATTATTTAGGGTCATTAAGTAATAGCTAAATCCATTTTTTACAAATGCCTTATACGATTCGTCCTTAATAGCTTCATCGTAACCGCCTTGCTTAAATTCAAAAGAAGAAATCCATTTATTATTATCATTTTCTGGTATAGGGAAAATTTTGATATTTCTTCCTTGCATAACATCTGATAATAGACTTAACCTATCATACGTGTTTTTTACTTCTTTTTGAAAACCATTAGGAATTTGAGTGCTATAAGCTTCCTCTATATATGGTCCTAGCTTATTGTCGCCATTTTCTTTGATAAAGTCTAGCAAACTCACATATTTCTGATCCTTATCTACGCCTATAATAGCCCTTATTGAGTCTGCTTTTCTTGGTGTTAAATATATAACTGGCATATTATACCATAGCATAGGACTTTCTTGTATAGATAAGAAAATCTGAGAAGCATTAAGGCCTTCATAGGTATCCTTTTTACTTAATTTTCTCAGCATCTCAGAAGCATAAGTATGAATAGGCATCATACGACCACTATAATCTTGTATCACCATTTTAGCAAACTTAGCTGCGTGCTCTTTTGGTGTAATATTGGCTTTTAGAATAGAGTCTAAAGCCTCTTTTGATGGTGTTTGTTGTGAGTGCTCATGACCATCATTTTGACTATGCTCCTGTGAGAAACCAGATAAGCTTAATAACAGAAGCAACGTGGTCATTATTTTCACTTTCTTTTCTTTAAGCTTTTTTAGACGTTTTCTGATATCATCAAACCTCGTGTTTTTAGCAAATAAGATGGCTATAAGACCAAAGTATAACAACATGTACCCTGCATATGTAATATAGGTTCCCCAACGATCGTGGTTTACAGATAGTATTGTTCCCTTTTCATCTTTATCAAAATCCGCTTGAAAAAATCTAAAACCTCTGTGATCTAAAACATGATTCATGTATATATGAAAATCAAAGTCACCTTGTTCTTTATCTAAAACAGTTACTTTACTTTCAAAAGTTCTAGGAATGTCTGTTCCTGGTCTTTTTTCTGAAATAAAATCGTTTAACTTAACTTCAAAAGGTAATTGCTCCATTCTTGACCCAAACCTTAAAGCAAATTCTAAACCACCAACTTCAAACTCTTCAACTCTGTAATACGTCCAAGGACCTCCAATAATATTCACATTCTTGGTTTCGCCATTTGCTGAGACTTCTAACACAATTCCACTATCATCACCTTTTAGACGCTCTGGCTTTTTAACAACATCAAAAACACCTTTGATAACTGGTTTTGGAAACACCAATTGCATATTTCCTATGATGTAACGCGAACGTAGCGCTAAAGGCTGTAAACTATCCTTTACCAATGTCCCTGTCTGGCCAGTTGCCATGGTCATAAACTCACCGTCAAAAGGGGACTTAATAAACAAACCTTCTTCGGTATCATAAATATTAATAGCACCTTGTTGCTCTTTATTCAAAGATATAAGAACATTATGCATACTAGATACCTCACCCTCTTTTAGAAAATGATTATGCGGATTACCATCTGCACCAGCTTCCACTATTTTTAGATAGTTTTCCCCATTGTCATCTGGGACAATATCTTTTTCTGCACCTAGAATAAACTTTTTTAGTTTGAAGTTTACTTGAGTACCACCATAATTGTAAGTTCTTTCAAATTCGTTGTTTAAGCGAGAGGAAAAATCTACTTCTTCCATAATTGGAAGTTGTTGTAATTGCCCATTAATTTCGTAATCACCGAGAATTCTTCCGCTTATATATGTTTTTTGAGATCTAAACTGGCTTTCTGTTTCACCTTCTCTTATCGCCATCATACCTTCATAACCAATATATCTGGTAACTGCTGCTCCCAGTATGATTAAAATCCACGACACATGCAGAATAAGAATAGACCATTTTTCTTTTCTAAGTAGTCGGTAGCGTGAAATATTACCAACAAAATTAATGACAAAAAAGACCATTATCGTCTCAAACCACCATGTATTATAAATAAGAGTTCTTGTGTATGGTGTTGGTGATTTATCAGTTGGGTTATCAAAAAATGGTGAATCTAGAAAAGTACCAACTGCCATTGCAATGGCAAATACGATAAATAAAACAGCTGTAAGCTTGGTTGAAAAGAGGAAGTTTGCGATTTTCTTTTGCATAGTCTGAAGGGCTTTTTTAAGCTCGTGCAAAGATAGTGCTTTTTACTGTTTTGCTTAATTTTTGCATTCCCAAAAAGCGTTAAAATTCATTAATATATTTTCAATTATTTTGAAACTTGAGATTTAAGAAGTCGATTCTGTTCTTCCATTAAGTTTTTTAAGTCTGATAATAGTTGAATATCCTTTGGTGTTGCTACCGTTTTATCTTTAGTATCTTGTGCTCTGTTTCTTAATTTATTCATGGCTTTTACAACAATAAACACAGTGAATCCTATGATTAAAAAATCTAAAAATACTTCGAAGAGTTTTCCATATTCAACAGCTACTTCGCTTATTGTTATTGCACCTGAAGCATCAGTTACACCTTCTCTTAAAATCAATCTTTTATCCTGAAAATTAGTTCCATCAGATAATAATGACAAAGGTGGTAATAAGACTTGTTTTGCAAGGACATCTATAACTTTATTGAATGCAGCACCAATAATAATACCGATAGCCATATCCATCATATTACCTTTAACTGCAAATTCTTTAAACTCTTTAAGTAACTTCATTTTTGATTAGGTTTAATTAAATTTAAACCAACAAAGTTAACAAGAAGCTAAGGGTTATTTATTTCTGGCTTCAAATATTTTTAAGTAGAGAAAAGTGCCCATTTTTCGTGCTCTTCGTTTAGCATTTTCGGCATAATCACCTTCAAAAAGTTCATCAATGGTCTGATACCACAGATTTAACCAAAGTCCGAAGTGTTCATTTTTTATACTATGATTATGAGCTGCATCTACCTTAACATGAGCTTCTAACGGATTGCCATAATACCTTGTTTTTAAAAACAAACTCGATTCCCAAAACGTTGTAAGATGTTCTAGGTGCGCATCCCAATCTTTAATAGTTTCGTTGAAGAATGGACCCAATGCTTTATTCTCTCTCACTTTTGCATAAAAAGTAGAAACTAATAAGTACACATCTTCTCTGTTTTTGAGGTCATTTTTCATTTAATAAATTAAGTGTAGTAAAAGAGTGACATTTCACTTATTAAAGTGACAGAATTAACTAAACTTTTATCTTTTCAAAGAAAAATGACCAGATTTACTTTGACCATCTTCGAAAACAATCTCAAACCAATAGTCATTGGCTGGCATATCTTGTCCATTATACTTCCCGTCCCAAACACCACCATTTTGCGTTATAGATTTTAAAAGTTTTCCGTATCTGTCATAAATAAAAACTGAATAAAGTCTATCTGTATTACCTCTTAAACCCCAAAAATCATTATTATTATCACCATTAGGGGTAAAATACTTAGGGTAATCTATTATTGTTACCAATTCTTCTAAAATACCACATCCATTAACTTCCTTAACGTAAACAGTGTAATCACCACCAATTAAATTATTAAATACATTACTGTTTTGGTAATTTAATCCATCTAACGAGAATTGATACTCTAAATTTGAATCAATAAGAACCTCTATACTATTGTTAAGACTTAACTCCACTATTATTATTTCATAACTTGTTATGGGTGTAAATTGAGTTACTGTAACCTCAACCTCCGAGAAACTCATACCACATAAACCATTATCTATTGTGTAGGTGTATGTACCAGAGCTATCAACCAATGGGTTAAAAATACCTGAACCACTTGATAATATTGGAGACCATGTACCACCTGAATCTGGTGAACCGTTTAAACTATCGAACAAATTAACTAAACCTGAGTTTATACAGATTTCTAATATTCCATCTTCACCAGAATTAGGTGAATCATTTACAATTACATTTACTTCTGCTGTAGAACTTCCACAAAACACACTTTCTACTGTATAAATATAAGTTCCTGAAATATCAACTGATGGGTTAAATATCCCACTCCCACTTGATAAACTTGGTGACCAAATTCCCCCTGGATCTGGTATTCCATTTAAGTAATTAATTAAATCAACTGAACTGTCAGATTCGCATAACTCCAATATCCCATTCTCACCTGCATTTGGCAGCTCATAAACACTAACATTAACCTCTGAAGAGCTTGTACCGCATAAACCATTATCTATTGTGTAGGTGTATGTACCAGAGCTATCAACCAATGGGTTAAAAATACCTGAACCACTTGATAAAATTGGTGACCAAGTGCCACCCGAATCTGGTGAACCGTTTAAACTATCGAACAAATTAACTAAACCTGAGTTTATACAGATTTCTAATACTCCATCTTCTCCAGAATTTGGCGAATCACTAACAATTACATTTACCTCCGCTGTAGAACTTTCACAAAACTCACTTTCTACAGTATAAATATAGGTTCCTGACACATCAACTGACGGATCAAACATTCCACTTCCACTTGATAAACTTGGTGACCAAATTCCCCCTAAATCTGGTATTCCATTTAGGTAATTAATTAAATCAACTGCACCGTCAGATTCACATAACTCCAATATCCCATTCTCACCTGCATTTGGCAGCTCATAAACACTAACATTAACCTCTGAAGAGCTTGTACCGCATAAACCATTATCTATTGTGTAGGTGTATGTACCAGAGCTATCAACCAATGGGTTAAAAATACCTGAACCACTTGATAATATTGGAGACCATGTACCACCTGAATCTGGTGAACCGTTTAAACTATCGAACAAATTAACTAAACCTGAGTTTATACAAATCTCTAAATTAGCGTTTTCCCCTGCACTGAAAATACTAAACTCCTGAAAGTCTAAAACAGAATTAGAGTTTATATCTAATGGTGTGGAATATCCATTTAGTTCTCCTATGATTAACCCATTTGCATCTACATTGTCAGGCAGAGTACCTAAAGTTCCATTTTGATCATTATCTGTAAAGCCAGATTCGATAACATCAAAACAACCATCATTATCACTATCATAATCCATATGATCTGGATAACCATCAGAATCAGTATCTCTATTTTCATCACCATCTTGTTCAACCTCATCTAGTATACCATCATTATCATCATCTAAATCATCATCATTTAAAATACCATCATTATCAAAATCTGGCACACAATCTTGTTCAATTTCTTCTCTGCTACTACACATAGAAGGATTACCTGATATATCTACAAATCCTGTAATACCATCCGAAACTAATAAATTACAGATTGCAGAACAGTCAGTCAATGAGACATTATCAGTTATTAAAAAGGAAAAATCATTTATAAAATTTGGACCTGCTACTTGTATTAACGATTCTAAGCCATCTAAGGATGTTAATGAAGGATTTACATTTATCTGAAACAATCCACCAACAATGGTCAGCTGATTAAAGCCTATAATACTTTCAAGAGAATCATTGGTAATTATTTGGACGACTCCTCCTATTTGAGTCAAACTATTAAAACCATTTAAATCTATTAAGGAATTATTACCGGTTAATATAAACCAATCTCCAATATTGGTGAGACTATTAAACCCAGATAAGGTTTCGAGCGAAGTGTTACTAATTTCAAAACCGTCATTAACAGTAGTAAGAGATGGAAAATCAGTAATAACAGATAAATTTAATCCTGAAAAGTCAATAAATCCATCTATAATTTCAAGGTTTTCAAAACCTGTCAAAGAGATTAAATTTGTATTATTCCATACATAAAAAACTCTATTATCAACTTGGTCTGCTAACTCACCTATAGTTTCTAAGCTTGAAAAACCACTAACACTTTCTAATACATCATTACTTGTAAAAAAAAGACTATTACCTATCGTATTTAAAGAATTAAACTCTGGTATTAGAGCTAAGCTGTTATGGTTATTAAAAGCTAATGACCTACCAATAAAATTTAAATTTTCAAATCCTATAACTTCAGTTAAAACTAGATTACTATCAATGTTTAGATTACCTGATATATTGGTAAGGTTAGAAAATCCCTCTATACGTTCTAATCCTGTAACACCAATATTATTATCTTCAATTACTAAATCTCCGCCAACTGTCATTAAAGCATCAAACCCTATTATTTCTGTCAGCTCAGAAGTGTCAAATATTTGTAAATCAACACCCACACTTTCAAGGTTATCAAAAACGGCTATAGAATTAATATTAGGGCTAGAAATTCTTAGAGACCCACCTACTGTTTGAACCGGAGGTAAGTTAGAAATATCAGTAACTCCAAAGCCAATTATTAGGTCTCCTTCTATGTTTACGCAGTTCGGAAAATTTGTAGTAAAATCATTCATTTGAGCCTGTGATTCTAGAATTACATCACCAGAAGGGCATTGAGAATAAAGTGATTGCAAAAACAACAAAAGAAAAAAGATGTAAGTATAACTAACTCTGGCAATTATTGACATAGGACATTGCTTTAGTAAACAAAAATAAAAATAAAAGGGTAATTCTTACTATTTTTACTGCATGATAACTGTTACAATTTTAGGTGCCGGAAATGTGGCATTTCATTTATATAAAGCCTTTAAAAACGCTAAAGATGTTACCGTTAAACAATGGTATAATCGTACATACAGCGATATATCGTCTTATGCGAATGAAGTTGATACGATAGATGATTTGTCTAAACTTGAAGATGCTGACATTTACATTATGGCTGTTAGCGATGATAGTATTGCATCACTTTCTAGAGCATTACCTTTTGAAAACAGGTTGGTAGCACATACGTCGGGCAGTGTTTCTATCCACGATTTAGACAAGAAAAATCAGCGTGCTGTTTTTTATCCTCTACAAACTTTTTCTAAAGATGCGGAATTGAATTTTAGTGAGATTCCTATTTGTATTGAAGTGACTGAAAAAGCAAATCTTCAGTTTATGAAAGATTTAGCCGATGCCTTGGGCTGCTCAGCATATAAAATTAACACTGAACAACGCCAAACTCTACATTTATCGGCTGTTTTTATTAATAATTTCACCAATCAATTATACAGAATAGCTCATGAAATTAGTGATGCAAAAAGCATAAACTTTGATATTCTAAAACCGTTGATAATGGAGACTGCCAGAAAGGTTCAGGATATGTCACCTTACATGGCACAAACAGGACCTGCAAAACGTAACGATAAAAAGACTATAAAGCGTCATCTAAAACAGATAGAAAGCGAAGAGCATAAAGCCATTTATGAATTGCTAACCGCTTCTATAAAGAAAACACATAATTATAGATGATTGAGACTAACGCTTCACCTTCTGAACAGTCATCTCCTTTTTATGACACTAATAAAAAGTTCTGCTTAACATTTGAAAAATTTATTAAAGAACATGAAGGTTTCTCTGAGGGTAAATACAATGCTTGGTCTTATTCGGTGATTGGTAAAATTGGTACAACTAGAGAATGGGTCTTAAAGTACAAGAAATCTACTTTTACTTCAGGTAATTTGTTATTTTCAAATAAAACACAGAGCTTATTTGTATCCTCTATTTGGAAAACACACGGATTAGAAAATGAAAGATTTGTAATCAGAAAAAAGAAAATAAAAGATTTATTTTTCAAAATATTCAATTCAAAATTCAAAGCGCTAGACAACTTTAATAAGTATACTTTAATTTCTAAAAACAAATCAAAATCTATTTCAGATTTGGCTACTATTTTAAGACCTTTGTTAATATCTGGTGAAGTTTATCACATTTCCAATAACAACAAAGAGTTGTTTATTGAATTAAGAACTGACAAACATTATTTTGATATATTTAAAAAATTGAGCGATAGTAATATTACAGATTAAACACATGGACAACGATAAAAGCTATAAAGAGTACCTAATAAATATCAACACCTTTATTTTTGATGTAGATGGTGTACTTACAGATGGTACAGTTACCATTACCACCTCTGGTGAAATGCTACGCAGAATGAGCATTAAAGATGGTTTTGCCTTAAAAACTGCTGTTGATGCTGGTTTTAATGTGTGTATAATTTCTGGTGGCTCTAACGAAGGTGTTCGTAAGCGTCTTCAAGGTTTAGGTGTTACAGACATTTACCTAGGCGCACACAATAAAATAGAGCAACTCAACGATTATTTAGAAAAGAAAAACGTTAACGTTTCTGAAGTTTTATATATGGGAGATGATATTCCGGATTATCCTGTTATGGAACTTGTTGGTTTACCATGTTGTCCGCAAGATGCTGCGCCAGAAATTAAAGCCATTTCAAAATATATTTCGCATAAAAATGGCGGAAAAGGTGCTGCCAGAGACGTTATTGAACAAGTGCTTAAAGTACACAACAAGTGGAATGGTAATTTTGATGCTAAATACGATTAAATAACATGGCTCGAAGAAGCAGACGACATAGCACTGGTTTTGGTTACATAGGGTTTGGTAACAACCAATCTACCTTTAACCAAAAAACAAGCACACCTTTTTCAGTCTATAAAGAAAAACTAGATTTAGAGGCACACCTCCATTATGAAATGGAGTTTATGCACAAAAACCTAAGTAAAGCAGATAAGGAAAAAATAAAAAACAAAATACGAAAACAAGAACGCAAACTATTTAGACGAACCGTTGCTATCAGCCTTATTGTCTTTGCTTTTGTTTTATATGTTGCTTATTATTTAATCAATCAAATTCTTTCTCATTAATCCCTAATAATGATTCATTTTCTTAATCTAATCCGTTGGAAAAACCTAATTATGATTGCCCTTGTGCAAATCTTAATTAAATACGCTTTGTTGCTTCCATTTAATGAAAGTCAAGGTGTTACAACTACTCTCAGTACTTTTGCTTTTATTATTTTGGTTATAGCTACATTATGTATTGCAGCTGGCGGATATATTATAAACGATATTTATGATATTGACACAGATAAGGTTAACAAACCAAGTAAAGTCATCATCAATAAGCACATTTCAGAAAAGGATGGCTACACCTACTTCATGCTTCTAAATGTCATTGGTGTTGGATTGGGTTTTTACCTATCATATCACATTAATTATTCTTCTCTTTTTGTAGTATTTTTTATTAGCTCTGCGTTGCTGTACATCTACTCTACTGCACTAAAACAGATGTTTTTAATAGGGAATATTGTGGTTTCTATTGTTGTGGCACTAAGTATTTTGGTGGTTGGTGTTTTTGAATTAATCCCTTCTATGATGTCATTTAATAATGTAGCCAACATGCCTTTTTTAGAAATCATAAGGGACTATGCTATTTTCGCTTTCTTAATAAATCTAGTTAGAGAAGTTATAAAAGATATTGAAGATATTAATGGAGATCATAAGGTTGGTATGCAAACCATGCCAATAGTTTTAGGAAGAGATAGAGCTACAAAAATTGCGTTTGTGCTATCTTTAATTCCTCTTTTTGCAGTTGTGTATTACATTATCACGAGTTTATATACGCAACAAATTTTAGTAGGTTACTTTTTAGTATTTGTTGTCGCACCACTAATCTACATTACCATAAACATTTTTAGTGCAGAACAGCAATCGCACTACAAGCATATTAGCTTGATGTTGAAACTAGTTATGCTCACAGGTATGCTTTCTATGAGTCTTTATCCTTTTGTTTTAAATTAATATGTTAAACGACAAACTAAAAGATTATAATATCATTTTAGCATCTGCTTCTCCAAGACGCCATGCCTTTTTAAAGTCTATGAATATAGATTTTGAAGTGCGTCTTCACCCTGTTGAAGAAGTTTATCCTAATACTTTAAAAGGCACTGAAATCACAGATTATTTAGCAAAATTAAAAGCTGAAGCCTTTAAAAGGCAACTCAAAGAAAAAGACATTTTAATTACCAGCGACACTATTGTTTGGTTAGACAACAAAGCTGTTGAAAAACCAAAAGACAAGGATGATGCCTTTAGGATGATTAAATCGCTAAGTAACAAAACCCATGAGGTAATGACCTCAATCTGTTTCACTCAACTAACCCAACAAAAAGTTGTAAATACCATTACTAAAGTTACGTTTAAGGCATTAACAGATGACGAAATCTGGTACTACGTAAACACGTATGAACCATTAGATAAAGCTGGTGCTTATGGCATACAAGAATGGATTGGAGCCATAGGAATCACCAATATTGAAGGCTCTTATAACAACGTAGTAGGCCTACCTACACATTTACTTTACGAAACGTTAAATACCATTGCCAACACTTAAGTAGATTGTAACTTTGTAAGAAAGCTCATTTTGGGCTCCTGCCTGTCAGTAAACTTCGTCTCTCCGTACCATTATATTACTGACAAGCATTCTTATTAAAAATTTTATGTTGATGAAAAAGTTACTTTTTATACTCACAATTTTAGTAGTTGCATTTCAAAGTTGTAAAGAAACAGTTGAAACCACTTCGGAAATCTCAGAAAACTTACGTCCAGAGATTGAAGAAAAACAGCCTAAAGAAGAGTTATCGCAAGCATTTAAAGACTATTGGTATGCTGGTGAAGCAGAAATTACATCTTACAAACTAGAACAAGCGCGTTATGGTGAAATAAGAGATGGCAAAGCCGTTTTAGTTTTTGTTACTGAAGATTTTTTACCAGACGTTCAAGTAAAAGCAGATAATTACAGTGACAAAAACACTCCTGTTTTAAAATTAAATGCAACCAAAAAATTCAACACTGGTATTTATCCGTATAGTATTATGCAGAGTACGTTTTTCCCTGTAGCTAATAATCAGCACGCAGTAAAAGTATCAGCATCTATACAAGAATGGTGTGGCCATGTGTACACGCAACTTAACAATCGTAATCAATTTGAAATTATGTCGCACTCCTATTTTCAAGGTGAAGCGGATCAAAATTTTAAACTTGGAAAAACATGGACAGAAAACGAACTTTGGACTAAACTGAGAATAAATCCTAGCACCTTACCTGTTGGTGAAATCAGTATTATTCCATCATTAGAATTTATAAGATTATCACATAAAGACATCAAAGCTTACAAAGCTTTTGCAAACTTAACTGATGGTACATATACTTTAAACTATCCTGAATTAAACCGAAGCTTAAAAATTAATTATAACACAGTATTTCCTTTCGAAATTTTAAGTTGGGAAGAAACATCAACAAGCGGATTTGGTGCATCTGCAAAGACTTTAACAACTAAAGCCACAAAGCTAGAAACGATTAAATCAACCTATTGGAATAAAAATAATAATGTTGATGAAAGTTTAAGAACTACCCTAAAGTTACAATAGAATAATAGCTACCTTTGTTTGTATACTAACCTTAATACGCTATGTCAAATTTCTTTGAAACTTATCAATCCGAGATTATCTACTCCATTATTGTTCTTGTTGTAATGCTAATTATACGAGCGATAATTGTTGTCGCAGTAAATAAAATTGGAAAAAAAAGTGGAACTACCGAAGCCAGAGCTGCACTAATTGGTCGCTATGCAACAGTAACCTTGGTACTGTTGGCTTTGTTGATAGAAGCCTTTATTCTCGGTGCTAAAACTAGTGATATTACCCTAGTGTTTTCGTCTGTATTTGCTGTTATTGGTATAGCCTTATTTGCTATTTGGTCTATTTTAAGCAACATAACTTCTGGAGTAATTATGTTTTTTTCATTCCCTTACAAGGTTGGCGATAAGATTAAAATACACGACAAAGATTATCCTGTTGAAGCCATTATAGAAGACATTAGAGCATTTCAACTCATCCTTAGAGAAGACAATGGCGATTTAGTTACTTACCCAAATAACTTAATTCTTCAAAAAGCTGTAACTTTAATGGAGAAAGATGCTTTAGACGATAGCAGTATTCTTTAAATTATGATTAAAAGACGAACTAAGAAAAAACGCACCCAAGAATCTAAAAAACATATTGGTCAGGTTCCTGGAACGCTAATATATACTGGCAAAAAGTCAGACAAAGATTTTCATGTAGAATGCTTCGATTACACAAAAGATCATATTGAAGAATCTATTTTGTTAAATATTGAAGATGCTGTTAATTATAAAGAAACAGATTCGGTAACCTGGATAAATGTCGATGGACTAAAACATACAGACAAAATTGAAGATATTGGTAAACAATACGACCTTCATCCACTGGTTTTAGAAGATATTGTTAACACTTCTCAAAGACCAAAAATAGACGAATATGATGATTATCTCTTTGTAGTTTTAAAAATGCTGTATTACGATGACGAAGAAAATATTGTAATAGAACAAGTTAGCATCGTACTTGGCAAAAACTATGTGCTAACTTTTCAAGAATCCGAAGGAGATGTTTTTGGGTCTATTAGAGAGCGACTGCGGTTGTCTAATGGAAGAATAAGAGGTTTAAAATCTGATTATTTAATGTACGCATTAATTGATGCTATTGTAGATAATTATTTTAGTATCATTGAAACCTTAGGCAACAAAATTGAAGATTTAGAAACCGAATTGTTTTCTGGTAATGCCAGAGAAAATATTAATGTTGAAGTACAACAACTTAAACGTGAAATTCTAAAAGTCCGTCGTGCAATTTTTCCACTTCGTGAAATTATAAACCGTATTGAAAAAGGTGAGCATCCACTCATTTACAAACGTACAATTAACTTTTTCAGAGATATTTATGATCATTTAATTCAAGTCTCTGAAAACATTGATATTTATCGTGAAATGATCTGGAGTTTAATGGATATGTACATGACCACCATTAGCAATAAAATGAACGAAGTGATGAAAGTCCTTACCATTATTGCCACCATTTTTATTCCGCTTACCTTTATTGCTGGTATCTACGGTATGAACTTTGACAACATACCAGAATTACATTATAAATACAGTTACCACATACTCATTGGAGTAATGGTTCTACTCTTTTTAGCAATGCTCTATTACTTCAAACGAAAAAAGTGGTTATAACTTAGCTTGATGGAGTTAGCAGATAAACTTTTTGAAATCCCAATATTCATAAGTAGGTACATCATTTCCTTTATTTATCTACCTGTATTATTACTTATCATCCTAAAAATATCCATTGATTCAAATAGTATAGCTGTACCTTTAAAATTTATTAAGTGGATAATAATCAGCTATTGTGTTATAACTATATTATGCTGGCTACTCATACTTATTTTACCTCACTCCGGCAATTATGCATTTATAAAAAGAGCTACAGGGCCATATGCTTGGGCATATTGGCTGATGTTGTTTTTTAATTGTCTTCTTCCTTTAGTTCTATTACACAAAAAATTCGGAAAGAATGTTTATATCGTATTTGTTATTTCATTTTTAATGAATTTTGGCGCATTGTTTGAAAAATTCGTCATTATTATTACAAGTTTTCACCGAGATTATTTACCATAGTTACAGTACACATTTCTCAATTCTAACTTCTGGTATCTCACATCTCAAAAACCCAACGTTAAACAAACCCTAAAAACAAGGTTATAGTAACCAACTTTTTTATATTTGAAAAGCACACTAACTAAATAACCTCATGTTTCAGATTAGACTCTGTATTCTCTTTGTTTTTAGCTGTTTAACTACTTTATCAGCACAACAACCCAAAAAACTTAATTCCTCAGAAATATACGAAGCCGTCCAAAAACTTAATGTTTTAGGCTCAGTACTTTATGTCGCAGCGCATCCAGATGATGAAAATACACGATTAATTTCTTACATGTCTAACCAGGTGAAAGCGCGAACTGCTTACCTTTCATTAACACGTGGAGATGGTGGACAAAATCTCATTGGACCAGAAATTAGAGAACTTCTCGGAGTCATAAGAACTCAAGAATTATTAGCAGCTCGTCGTGTAGATGGTGGCGAACAACGTTTTTCTAGAGCTAACGACTTTGGCTACTCTAAGCACCCTGACGAAACTTTAACCATCTGGAACAAAGACGAAGTATTATCTGATGTCGTTTGGACGATTAGAAATTTTAAGCCAGACGTCATCATTAATCGTTTCGATCACAGATCGCCAGGTACAACCCATGGTCATCATACAAGCTCTGCCATGTTAAGTATGGAGGCTTTTGATTTGGCTAACGATGCTTCAAAATATGCTTCGCAATTACAGCTTACGGATACCTGGCAACCAAAACGTATCTTTTTTAATACCTCTTGGTGGTTCTACGGTAGTCAGGAAAAGTTTGAAGAAGCTGACAAAACCAACATGCTAAATTTTGATATTGGTGTCTACTACCCTTCTAAAGGCTTATCTAACAATGAAGTTGCAGCTATTGCAAGCAGTCAGCATTTATGTCAAGGGTTTGGGCGTTTGTCTCAAAGGGGCACACAAGAAGAATATATTGAGTTTCTTAAAGGCGAACCTCTAAATGGCAGCAACAATATTTTTGAAGGTATCGATACCTCTTGGAGTCGTGTTAAAGGTGGAAAAGCCGTTGGAAACATTCTATACAAGGTAGAGCAAAATTTTAATTTTAGAAATCCTGCGACACACCTACCACAATTATTAGAAGCCTACAAACTACTTCAAAATATAGAAGATGAGCATTGGAAATCAGTTAAAACCAAAGAACTAAAAACAATTATTGAAGCTTGTGCAGGCTTATATCTGGAAGCTTCAGCAAATGTACCTTATACTGCACCAAACACAACTGTTAGTCTTAATATTGAAGCTTTAAACCGAAGTAATGCCACAATAGATTTAGTGTCTTACAAACTTTCTACCCTAAACAGTGGCACTTCAAAAAACATGAAAATGCAGAACAATCAACGTTTAAATTTTGATGAAGGCATTACCATACCAAACAACACTACTTACACTACTCCATATTGGTTAAATAAAAAAAGTACACTTGGTATGTATCATGTAGACAACCAGGATTTAATTGGTCGTCCTGAAACACCAAGAGCTGTTTTTGTTGACTTTAACCTCAATATTGAAGGAACTCCAATAACCTTTACAAAACCAGTTATCTATCGTTATTCTGAGCCAGATAAAGGAGAACTGTATAGACCTTTTGAAATTATTCCAGAAGTCTCTGCAAGTATATCTGACAAAGTTTTCATTTTTGACAACGATCAACAAAAGGAAATCGAAGTTACTGTAAAAGCTGGTAGAGATGCTATTGAAGGCTATGTGCAAATGGCTTATCCTAATGACTGGAGTGTATTTCCACAAAAGCAAAAAATTGAAATTGTAAATAAAGGCGATGTTCAAAAAGTTGTATTTACTGTAATTCCTCCAAAAAATCAAAGCGAAGGTCTTATTACACCAATGGTAAACATCAACGATAATTTTTATACAGACGAACTTATTGAGATCGATTACAGTCATATTCCTTTTCAAACTGTATTGATGCCTAGCGAAAGTAAAGTAGTGCGTTTAGATATTGAAAAACGAGGCAATAACATTGGCTATATTGAAGGTGCTGGCGATGTAGTACCAGAGAGTTTAAGACAAATTGGCTACAACGTTACCATCATAAAACCTGAACAAATTTCAGCTGAAAATCTGGTTAATTTTGATGCAATTGTTGTTGGTATCAGAGCTTATAACATCTTAGATGAATTAAAATTCAAACAAAAATTCTTACTACACTATGTTAAAGAAGGTGGAAATCTTATTGTACAGTATAATACTAACAGACGTCTAAAAGTTGATGACTTAGCACCATACCATTTACAACTCTCAAGAGATCGTGTTACTGATGAAAATGCCACAGTAACAATACTTAATCCTAACCATTCAATTTTAAATTTTCCTAATAAAATTACAACACAAGATTTTGAAGGTTGGGTACAAGAACGTGGTTTATATTTTCCAAATGAATGGTCAGAAGAATTTACACCACTTCTATCCATGAATGATAAAGGTGAATCGCCTAAAGAAGGGAGTCTCTTGGTTGCCAAATACGGAAAAGGTAACTACATATACACTGGTTTAAGCTTTTTTAGAGAGTTTCCTGCTGGTGTCTCTGGTGCATATCGTCTTTTTGCCAATCTGCTTTCTGCTGGTAAAGAAGAAACTAATAAACTTAAAAACTAATACTTTATTAAAATGCAGAACCAAGATCAACCGCAACCAAAGCAAAAATGGGACAAGATGTACACCATCGTACTCATCGCAAATGCACTTTACATTGTATTATTTTATTTTATAACTGCTTCATTCGCCTAAGCTTATGCAACAGACTTTAGACTGGATAGATTGGACTGTTCTCATTGTTACATTGGCTGTAATTGTAGGCTATGGCACATGGAAAACAAGAGGTAGCAAAAACGTTCAGGATTATGTTAGAGGAGGTAACTCTACAAAATGGTGGACTATCGGTTTGTCCGTCATGGCAACCCAAGCGAGTGCTATTACCTTTTTATCTACTACTGGTCAGGCATTTTCGGACGGTATGGGATTCGTGCAATTCTATTTTGGTTTGCCGATTGCTATGGTTATCATCTGCCTGGTATTTATCCCTATTTACCATCGACTTAAAGTATATACGGCTTACGAATTTCTCGAAAATCGTTTCGATTTAAAAACCAGAACACTTACTGCTATTTTATTCTTAATTCAGCGTGGTTTAGCAGCAGGTATTACCATATTCGCTCCTGCCATTATTCTATCTGTTGTATTAGGTTGGAACATTGTAACGCTCAACATCATCATTGGTGTTTTAGTTATTATCTATACCGTTTCTGGTGGTACTAAAGCTGTAACTGTAACCCAAAAACAGCAAATGTTTGTGATTTTTGCTGGTATGATTGCTGCGCTAATAATCATCATTAATCTTATACCTAATGACGTCTCTTTTGTAGATGCTATTGATATTGCAGGTGCTACAGGAAAAATGCAGGTTCTGGACTTTTCTTTCGATTTAGAAAATCGTTATACCGTTTGGACAGGACTAATTGGTGGCACATTTTTAATGTTATCGTATTTTGGTACAGATCAAAGTCAGGTGCAACGCTACCTTTCTGGTAAGAGCATGAAAGAAATGCAAATGGGCTTACTTTTTAACGGGCTTCTAAAAGTGCCTATGCAATTCTTTATTCTACTGGTTGGTGTTATGGTGTTTGTGTTTTATCAGTTTAACCCTTCACCATTAAATTTTATTGATAAGTCTACGGAAACCGTTTTAGCTTCAGAATATGGAAATGAATATAGAGCACTTCAAGATAAGCAAGCAGAATTGTTTGACATGAAGCAACGACTCAGTTTAGCTTATGCAAAAGATGAAAACCCTGAATTAAAACAAGAATTATTTCAAATAGATAGTATTGAAAAAACGTATCGCTTAGAGTCTAAATTCTTGATAAAAAAAGCCATTGACCCAGAATACAAGGCAAACTATATCGCTCTTGAAAAATCAGTTAAACAACTAGAGTCTAACCCTAAAAGCGAAGCTTACAAAACCAAGTCGGCTGAACTAAAAACACTCTATAAAGACGCAGCTAAAGACACACAAACCAATGACCGAGATTACATGTTTATTCGGTTTATTCTAAATCATTTACCAACAGGTTTAATCGGTTTATTATTGGCTGTAATTTTATCTGCAGCAATGTCTTCAACGGCATCAGAAATTAATGCTTTAGCAACGATTACTTCGATTGATCTGTATGGTAGAAATCTCAAAGAAGATAAAGGTGAAACACACATGGTAAAAATGACCAAGTGGTTTACATTTGGATGGGGAATTGTAGCTATAATTATTGCCTGCTTTGCAGATTTGGCTGAAAACTTAATTCAGCTCGTAAACATAATCGGTTCTATATTCTATGGTAATGTTCTTGGTATTTTCTTACTGGCCTTTTTCTTTAAACACATAAAAGGAAATGCGGTCTTTATAGGAGCACTTATCACACAATTTATTGTAATTATTGGTTGGGCTTTTGACTGGATGCCTTATCTCTGGCTCAATTTATTTGGTTGTATATTAGTAATAATAATAGCACATATAATTCAGCCTATATTACCTAAAACACAAAATAATGGAAACTAAAACGATACGTTGGGGAATTATTGGAGCTGGTAAAATCGCTACTAAATTCGCAAAGGATTTAAGTACTGTTCCTAATTCAAAATTATACGCTATAGCTTCAAGAAATCTTGAGAAAGCTAAAATTTTTGGTCAAGAATTCAATGCCGATGTCGCTTATGGCAATTACGAAGAGTTAAGTTTAGATCCTAATGTTGATGCTGTTTATATTGCAACACCACATAGCTTTCATAAAGAACACACCCTTTTATGTCTCAATCAAGGTATTGCTGTGTTGTGTGAAAAGCCATTTGCTATGGATTTACAGGAAGTTGAAGAAATGATTCAACTTTCAAAAGAAAAAAATACGCTTTTAATGGAAGCCATGTGGACTATATTTCTTCCTCATTTTAGATATGTCTTAGATTTAATTGAGCAAAAGCATTATGGGGATCTTGTAAAACTTGAAGCTGATTTTGGCTTTAAACCAGAGTATGATGAAACATCAAGATTATTAGATAAATCTGTAGGAGGTGGTAGTCTTTTAGATATTGGTATCTACCCTATTTTTGCTGCACTCTCTAGTTTAGGAAAACCTGATAGCATAGAAGCTAGAGCTGAATTTTTTGCTACTGGTGCAGATGCTGAATGTAACATGATTTTTAACTATAGTAATGCTATAGCGATTTTAAAGAGCACACTAAAAGAAGAAACTAAAACAGAAGCAATTTTCCATTGCGAAGAGGGCATCATAAAAATTAACACAAAATTTCATCAACCATCTACAGTAAGCCTAATTGACAGTAATGGCAATGAAGAACTTAAAACTTTTGATTATAAAACCATAGGTTATAGTTACGAAACAGAACATTTCAATCAACTCATAAGAAAAGGTAAAATTGAAAGTGATGTTATGACTTTTGAAAAAAGCAAAGAACTTATTTCAACTTTAGATATGGTTAGAAAACGTATAGGTCTAGATTACAAGTAAAAAAAAACGCAACTCAATAAGTTGCGTTTTTTTATTATTAGTGAGGCTATAATTACATAGCTCCCCATTCTTTTAAAGAATCTTCATTCATTTTTATGTAGTCTGCATTTTTTGCTTCTTTTGCACCTTCAAGAGACTTCTTAGCTGCAGCAATAGCACCTTTTTTATCTCCATTTGCCGCATGAATTAAGGACTGCTGTCTTAGAAACCAAAAACGAGGCTCATCTTTTGTCATTTCTACAGCCTTATCAATCCACTCCATTGCTTGCTCTAAATCTTTACCTTCAGATAAATTATACACAGCTGCAGAATAATAATCATTTGCAGAAGGGCCTGACATTACTTTATTTATGGAAGCTGCTACTTTTGCTTTTGTAGGCACATCAAACTTAACAGCTGCGTATGCTTTTTCCCACATAAAACCAATCATTGCAGAATCATTGGTTAAATCATCAAAAGAAATTGTGAACGTCTCAATATCAATAGGTAATTCATAAACTTCAGCCTTTACTTTAGCAGCAACTTTAGACTCATCCCATTTTTGTGGCGTTCCCCAATTATTAGTATCTGTATAAAAAACAACTTCCCAAGATTTCTCTGAAGGAGTGATAAAAATTGCATAGCTACCTGCCTTTAACTCATTATCGCCTACTGTAACATTATCACTAAAAGTAACAACAGTATTTTTGTTAGCTCCTGCTCTCCATAACTTTCCGAAAGGCACTAAATCTCCGAAGATTTTTCTGCCTCGCATGTTAGGTCTAGAATATTCTACTGTAACATCTGTTAATCCAACCTTCTGCTCTACCTTACTAAAAGGACTAGGTTGTGGTGTCTGTAATTGAGCATTTACAGAAACTGTAAGTGTCAATGCAAATACAAAAAGTATTAGTTTTTTCATTTTTGAAAAGTGTTGATTGTTATTAACGCTAAAATTACAATATAAGCCTACCTAAGAATGTTAATGAATCCTTAAAATGAAACTTTAACAAAAGAAATAACATCTATATAACGATATTAAATTTCTTTTATCGTAATATTGCAATATAATAATTAAAGAGAATAATGGGACTTACTAAATCTGAAATTTTTACAAATGAGCAAAACCAAATTGCCACAGTAGCAAAAGCGTTTGCACATCCTGCAAGAGTTGCTATTTTACAGCATATAATCAATTCTAATACCTGTATCTGTGGTGATTTGGTGGAGGAAATTGGTTTAGCACAAGCTACAATTTCTCAACATCTCAGAGAATTAAAAAATATTGGATTAATCAAAGGAAATATAGAAGGCACTAGTGTGTGCTATTGTATAGATGAAGATAATTGGACTAATGCAAAGGATCTTATCTCTCAGTTTCTGGATTATGAATCTAAAAAACCTAACTGTTGTTAAACCATAATGATTATACATCAATACAAAACATATAATTATGAAAACTGAACAAGAACTTAAAGACATCGTAAAAGAACAATATGCAAAAATTGCCGAGCAAGGTAAGATTGAAAATGCTTCATCTTGTTGTGGTGCCACTACTCCATCCAACAAAGTTTATAACATAATGATGGATGATTACTCCGAAACTAAAGGTTATGTCAGTGATGCTGATTTAGGTTTAGGTTGCGGGTTACCAACACAATTCGCTTTAATACAAAAAGGTGATACCGTTATAGATTTAGGCTCTGGTGCTGGTAACGATTGTTTTGTAGCGAGACATGAAACTGGTAGCAAAGGAAAAGTTATTGGTATAGACTTCACTCCTATTATGATACAAAAGGCACGCATTAATGCTGAAAAACTTGGCTACAACAATGTTGAATTCAGAGAAGGTGATATTGATAATATGCCTGTTTCTGATAATATTGCCGATGTCATTGTGAGCAATTGTGTACTTAATCTAGTGCCTAACAAACAAAAAGTTATCAGTGAAATTTTCAGAGTATTAAAACCTGGAGGTCATTTTAGTATTTCAGATATCGTTTTAGTTGGTGACCTACCTAAAGCTTTAAAAGAAGATGCCGAAATGTATGCAGGATGTGTTGCTGGAGCTATTCAGAAAGAAGAGTATCTCAAACATATTTCTGATCAAGGCTTTGTTAATGTTAATATTCAAAAAGAAAAGCCTATCACTATTCCTGAAGATATCTTAAGCAAGTATTTAGATGAGGAAATGATTAAACAGTTTAACTCTGATAATGTTGGTATTTTCAGTATTACAGTTTATGCTGAAAAACCAGGAAAAAAGGAAAAGAAACCAAAACTTCAATTAGCAGACATTACAAATGATGAGCCTTGTTGTTCACCTGATGGTAATTGTTGTTAAATCATATAAATTCCCCAACTAGGCATGTTATTCTCAAAATTATCAGAAAAAATAGATAGTCTTGATACATCTATAATTTCAGAAGAAAGGAAAGCTGTTTTACAACCTTTAATAGATTTTATTCAATCTAAAGTTGATACAAAGCAGATGATCAATCTCAATTTCATCTGCACGCACAATTCTAGAAGAAGTCACCTCTCACAAGCTTGGGCACAAGCGACTGCCTCTTATTTTGGCATAGAGAACTTGTTTTGCTATTCTGCAGGTACAGAGGCCACAGCATTATTTCCTGTGGCTGCAGAAACACTTTCTAATTCAGGTTTTAAAGTTGATAAACTTTCTAAAGGAAACAATCCGGTTTACAGTTTAAAATACGCTGAAAACGCACATCCTATCATCGGATTTTCAAAAACTATTAATTCAGAATTTAATCCTCAAAACGGTTTTGCAGCCATAATGACTTGCTCTTCGGCAGATCAAGGCTGTCCTTTTATTGCTGGTGCAGAAAAGCGTATTCCTATTACTTACGAAGATCCAAAAATAGCGGATGGCACACCACAACAAGCCGAAAAGTACTTGGAACGTAGCACTCAAATTGCCACTGAAATGAAGTTTGTTTTTTCTCAGATAAAGCACTAATCAAAAATGAAAAAGAAACTAAATTTTTTAGATAGCTACCTTACATTATGGATATTTTTAGCTATGATTTTGGGAATTGGGATAGGTTACTTCTTTCCAAAATTTCCAGAGCTAATTAACTCCTATAGTAGTGGCACTACAAACATTCCTATTGCCATCGGACTTATATTAATGATGTATCCTCCATTGGCAAAAGTTAATTATAGTTTACTACCTAAAGTTTTTAAGGATGTAAAAATATTATCCATTTCATTAGTGCTAAACTGGATTATTGGTCCTGTTTTAATGTTTGTTTTGGCTATACTATTTCTTCAAAATCACCCAGAATATATGGTAGGTCTTATTCTAATTGGTTTGGCACGTTGTATAGCTATGGTATTAGTATGGAACGATTTGGCAGAAGGTAGTAGTGAGTATGGTGCTGGTTTAGTGGCTTTAAATAGTATTTTTCAGGTGTTTGGCTATAGCTTTTATGCTTATCTGTTTATCACTGTGCTACCACCCTATTTTGGTTTTGAAGGTGCCATTGTAGATATATCTATTGCAACCATCGCACAGAGTGTTGCTATTTATTTAGGTATTCCTTTTTTACTTGGCATATTGTCGCGCGTAATACTGGTAAAACTTAAAGATGAAGCTTGGTATACACAAAAGTTTATCCCAACAATTTCACCATTAACACTTATTGCATTGTTATTTACAATTATTGTGATGTTTTCATTAAAAGGTGAACTGATTGTTGAGATTCCTGGTGATGTACTAATCATAGCCATACCTTTGTTAATCTATTTTACTGTAATGTTTCTTATTGGCTTTTTTGTGAGTAAAGTAATAGGCGCACCTTATGATAAAAATGCAGCGATTGCTTTTACAGCAGCTGGTAATAATTTTGAATTAGCTATAGCAGTTGCCATAGCAGTCTTTGGACTTAATTCTGGTCAGGCCTTTACTGGAGTAATTGGACCTTTAGTAGAAGTACCAGCATTAATTCTTTTGGTACGTGTCGCTTTTTGGTTACGCAAAAAGTACTATACCAAATCAAAAGTATAAGCCTAAAATCTGCTTGCTTTATATTGGGAGTTAAATTTTGTTTAACTTTTAATTTATATCGTTAAACATTTTGTATCTTTACATTGTAAATAAACTACAATGGCAAAGAAAAAAAATATAAAACAAGCAGATCTTATTTCTTATTATATGGATTATGTCCTTACACATAGCCAACAACCAAAATCGGTATATGTGTTTGCAAAGGACAATAATTTTGAAGAACAACAATTCTATCAGTTCTTTTCGTCATTTGATGTTTTAGAACAATCCATCTTCAAAATATTCTTTGATAATACAATTACAGTTTTAGAGAAAAGCAATGATTACGCTTCTTTCGACGCGCGAGACAAACTTTTAAGTTTTTATTTCACTTTTTTTGAAATTCTAACAGCAAATAGAAGTTACGTAACTTATGCCTTGGGCGAACATAAAACGTCATTAAAAACGCTACGCACTTTAGCACCTTTAAAACAGCGTTTTACAAATTTCATTGAATTGCTTAACATCAAGACCATTGATTTAAAACAAGAGCAGTTAACCAAACTACAGCAACGCAGCCTAAAAGAATCAGCATGGTTGCAATTGCTTCTAACGATGAAATTTTGGTTAGATGACAGTTCTCCGTCATTTGAAAAAACAGATGTCTTCATTGAAAAATCGGTACGTGCAAGTTTTGACCTAATAGACACAACACCACTGAAAAGTTTAATTGACTTTGGGAAGTTTATTTACAAAGAAAAAATACACAGCAATTAAATGAAGACCATAGATAGCATACCTATATCAAAAATATCTCGTGCCTCAAAACTGGTAACCACAGGTGCAAAAGTTGGTGTAAACTACTTAAAATATTATGGTGATAAGATTACCAAATCTGAAGCCGAAGCCAAAGAACGCCTAAATCAAAATAATGCGGAGGACATCTACGACAGCTTAAAACAACTTAAAGGCAGTGCACTTAAAGTAGCGCAAATGCTTAGCATGGAAAAGAGCATTTTACCACAAGCTTATGTAGAAAAATTTTCCCTGTCTCAATTTTCTGTGCCACCATTGTCACCTCCATTAGTTATAAAAACATTTAAAAAATACTTTGGGAAACATCCTGATGATTTATTTGATACTTTCAATGCAACTTCAGTCAATGCTGCCAGTATTGGCCAGGTCCATATTGCAGAAAAGGATGGGAAAAAATTTGCTGTGAAAATCCAATATCCTGGAGTTGCAGAGAGTATCGCATCAGATTTAGCACTGGTAAAACCAGTGGCTATAAAGATGTTTAATATAAAAGGAAAAGATTCCGACAAGTATTTCAAAGAAGTTGAAGACAAACTTACAGAAGAGACCAATTACAATCTCGAAATAGCACAAAGCAAAGCTGTTGTAGACGCTTGTAAACACATTCCAAATTTGAAGTTCCCAGAATATTATGAAGATTTATCTTCTGAACGTATTATAACCATGGATTATATGGAAGGTGAGCATCTTTCTGAATTCGCCAGTCATAATACAGATCAAGCGTTAGCAACTCAATTAGGTCAAGCTTTATGGGACTTCTATATGTTTCAAATTCATAACCTTAAAAAAGTGCATGCGGATCCGCATCCAGGTAATTTTTTAATTTCTAAAGACGGACAACTTATTGCCCTAGACTTTGGTTGTATGAAATCAATTCCTGAGGAGTTTTATAAACCTTACTTTGAACTTGCGGAAAAAGACACCATCAATAATCCTAAAAAATTCAAAGAAAAACTCTACGAACTTGAAATATTAAGAAAAGATGATTCCGAAGAAGAGATTATCTTTTTTACTGATATGTTTCACGAGCTATTAAGCTTATTTACACAACCATTTCACTCAGAAGAATTTGACTTTTCGGATGCTAATTTCTTTGGAAGAATTACAGAAATGGGTCAGAAATATTCTAAAAGTACAGAATTGCGCAACATGAATGGCAATCGTGGCTCTAAGCATTTTATTTACATTAACCGAACCTTCTTCGGACTGTACAACTTAATGTTTGACCTTAAGGCGAAAAACATCAAAATCAACAATTTTATAAATCTTTAATATGGCAACCTTTAGTATCCAAGACATAGACAACATGCATCATTTGTACCGCATCAACCTAATTAACAGTTGTAGTGGTTACAAATCTGCGAATCTAATTGGTACTAAAGACAATTTAGATGTTACAAATGTTGCGGTTTTTAGTTCCATTACGCATTTAGGTTCTAATCCTGCTTTATTAGGTTTTTTCCTAAGACCAACAACAGTTATTCGAAATACTTATGATAACATAAGGTCTACTGGGAAATTCACCATAAATCATATTCATGAAGATATTTTAGAAGACGCACATCATACCTCAGCGAAATACGATGCACAAATTTCAGAATTTGATACCACTAAATTAGAAGAAGAATATAAAGATAATTTTTTTGCACCTTTTGTAAAGGGTTGTCCGATACAAATGGCCATGAGCTATGTAGAGGAATATGCGATTGAAGCTAATAATACCATACTTTTAATAGGAAAAATCGAAAATCTTTACGTGCAAGACGATTTGTTAGAAAAGGATGGATTTATAAACTTATCTAAAGCCAAAGTAGCCACTATTAATGGTTTAAACGGTTATGCCATCCCAAATTTAAAACAGCGATTAGAATACCAACGACCAAAACCAGAATTTGCAATACCTAATGACTAATGCAAATACTAATTACAGGAACAACAGGCTACATAGCCAAAAGATTAGCACTTCAACTTCTTGAGGAAGGACATGAGTTGGTTTGTTGTGTTCGTGATTTAAATCGTATTCCAGATGAAATTGAAGAACATCCGCAATGTTCTTTTATAAAAATGGATTTTCTAAGTCCAGAACCTAATAAAATTCCAAAAACCATAGAAGCCGCTTATTACCTCATCCATTCCATGGCTACAAATGCCGACGATTTTGAAGATTTAGAACGTCAGTGTGCTCATAATTTTAAAAATCTTGTTGAAGCTACTGAATGTAAACAAGTCATCTATCTCAGTGGTATCGTTAACGATGATTCGCTTTCTAAACATCTAAAGTCTCGCTTACAAGTTGAAGAAACTTTAAAATCTGATAGCTATGCCCTAACAACATTTAGAGCAGGTATTATTGTAGGTAGTGGTAGTGCTTCCTTCGAAATTATAAGAGACATCGTAGAGAAGCTTCCGGTTATGGTTACACCAAAATGGTTGAATACAAAAACTCAACCGCTTGGTATTAGAGATGTACTCACCTACTTATCACAAGCCCTAGGTAAAGAAGTACTTTACAATAAATCCTATGACATTTTTGGTCCTGAAGTATTAACCTATAAGGAAATGCTTTTGCAATTTGCGGAAGTACGTGGTTTAAAACGGTATATCTACACGTTACCTGTTTTAAGTCCAAAACTGTCATCGTATTGGCTCTATTTTGTCACTTCAACATCATTTCAATTGGCACAAGCCTTGGTGGATAGCATGAAAGTAGAAGTCATTGGTAAACCAAGTGATATCAATACACATATAGACATTTCGCCGCTTTCTTATAAAGAGGCTGTTGAATTAGCTTTTCAAAGAATTGAGCAAAACAGTGTAATATCTAGTTGGAAAGACGCAGTTAGTAGTGGACGATTTAAAGACCAGCTTTCAAAACATATAGAATTACCACAGTATGGCTGTTTTAAAGATATACGCTCTAGAACTATAGAAAATGAAGATTATACACTGAATAAAATCTGGAGTATTGGAGGCCGAAACGGCTGGTATAGTTTCAATGGTTTATGGAAAATAAGAGGCTATGTAGATAAGCTCTTTGGTGGTGTTGGACTAAGAAGAGGACGCACGCACGACACTTATCTTGAGGCTGGAGATCCTTTGGATTTTTGGCGCGTACTTTTTGCAGACAAACAAGAAAAACGACTACTCTTATTTGCTGAAATGCGCCTACCTGGTGAAGCTTGGCTTGAGTTCAAAATTGTAAAAGACAAACTCTACCAACGTGCCGTATTTAGGCCAAAAGGACTTTGGGGACGTCTCTATTGGTATATGGTTTTACCATTTCATGCCTTTGTTTTTAAAGGAATGATTAATGCCCTAATAAAACCCGAATGAGAGGTGTAAAAAAGCAACATCTGCCCACAAAAATATGCCCAGTTTGTGAGCGACCTTTTACCTGGCGCAAAAAATGGGCAAAGAATTGGGACAACGTAAAATATTGTAGCGAAAAATGCAGAAAAACGACATAAAAAATCTGATTTGGTTTAGAAATGATCTTAGAACTGTAGATAATACTGTTTTAAGCGAAGCTACTAAAAATGGTAATACTGTTTTTGGTGTGTATTGTTTCGATCCCAAACAGTTTCAAATTGATGCTTTTGGTTTTAAAAAAACAGAAAAATTTAGAGCACAATTTTTAATTGAAACTATCCAAGATTTAAAAGTACAACTTAGTCAACTCAACATAGAATTACTAGTGTATAACGAGCATCCCGAAGTAATAATTCCGAAGCTTTGCAACACACTAAATGTTGAAGCCATTTACCTTCAAAAGGAATGGACACAAGAAGAAATTGACACTGAAAACGTAGTCAAAGCAAACATTGACAATGTGACTTGGCATCACATTTACAATCAATTTCTATTTCATCCTGAAGATATCAATTTTCAGATTTCAAAAACACCGCAAGTCTTTACGGTTTTTAGAAAGAAATTAGAAAAATACGTCAGAATTAGACCTGAGGTTGAAACACCAAAACTACCGGAGAGCAATCGTTTTGAAAATACCACAAACATTCCATCGCTTTCAGATTTAGGCTTTAATAATTTTGGAAGACATCCACACTCAGCATTTCCGTTTAAAGGTGGTGAAACTGCGGCCCAAAACCGATTGGATGATTATTTTTTCAACACCAAAAAATTAGGTTTTTATAAGAAAACCAGAAATGGTTTGGTAGGCAAAGATTACAGTTCAAAATTTTCGCCTTGGCTGGCTAATGGCAGTATATCTGCTCGAACAATCTATTGGAAAGTTAAGCAGTTTGAAAAAGAACATTACAAAAACCAATCCACCTACTGGTTAATTTTTGAATTGATTTGGCGCGACTATTTCAAATACATTTCTCTGAAGTACGGCAACCAGATTTTTAAACTCGAAGGTATACTAAACAAAGATTATAATTGGTCTACAAATCAAACGCAGATTCAACAATGGATAAATGGTGAAACACCGTCTGACTTTGTAAATGCCAATATGATAGAACTTAAAGAAACAGGATGGATGAGCAATAGAGGTCGCCAAAACGTAGCATCCTTTTTTGCTAAAGAGTTAGAGTTAGATTGGCGCATAGGTGCTGCATATTTTGAGTCACTCCTACTCGATTATGATGTGCACAGCAACTATGGCAATTGGATGTATGTAGCTGGAGTTGGTAACGATCCTCGTGATCGTAAATTCAATGTGCAATTGCAAGCCGAGCGTTACGATAGCAATGGAAAATTTAGAAGTTTATGGTTACAACCGAGTTTATTCCTGTGAAAACAGGAATCTCTCTATCGGTAGTAACATCTATCGTTTAAGCTGTATTAAAAGAATTAGACAACCTTCAAGTTTTAAAATTTTGTTGGTCTAAATAAGTAAAGAAATTATAAGACTAAAATAAGATTCCTGCATTCGCAGGAAGTAAACATGAAAAAAAACGACTACATATTACTATTTCCACATCAATTATTTCAGGATTCACCTATTCTTGAAATCGATTCTGCTATTTACCTCATTGAAGAATATCTGTTTTTCAAACACTATAAATTTCATAAACAGAAAATAGCGTTCCATAGATCATCTATGAAGGCTTATGAAGATTATTTAAAATCGAAAGGCAAGACAGTAAATTATATTGAAGCAACTTCAGACGATAGTGATATCAGAACATTGATACCTAAACTCATTGACAATGGTGCTAAAACACTTCATGTCATTGACCCAACAGATAATTGGTTAGAAAAGCGTATTAAATCAAATTCAAAAGACATATCAATTGAATGGTACGAAAGTCCTTTATTTATCAATACAAAAAAAGATCTCAGCTCGTTTTTTAAACCTTCAAAAAAGAAATTTTTTCAAACTTCATTTTATAAAGAACAACGAAAAAATCGAGACATTTTAATGGTTTCCAATGAACCTGAAGGAGGTAAATGGACTTACGATTCTGAAAACCGAAAGAAATATCCAAAAGACAAAACACCACCAAATATTCAGTTTCCTGAACGGTCTGAATACTATGAGGAAGCGAAAACGTACACAGAGAAACATTTTGATAATCACTATGGTGAATTGAATGACTTTATCAATTATCCTATAGATTTTGAATCCTCTGAAGTATGGTTGCAGCAGTTTTTTGAATACCGTTTTCATGAATTTGGTGTGT
This sequence comes from Winogradskyella poriferorum, assembly GCF_036553625.1. Taxonomy (NCBI): domain Bacteria; kingdom Pseudomonadati; phylum Bacteroidota; class Flavobacteriia; order Flavobacteriales; family Flavobacteriaceae; genus Winogradskyella; species Winogradskyella poriferorum. The sequence goes on along the minus strand of NZ_JAZHOU010000003.1, from coordinate 220,364 downwards.
TTGAAGATGCCATTGTAAAGGAAGAACATTTTTTAAACCACAGTTTACTTTCACCTTTAATTAATGTTGGTTTACTAAACCCTTCAAGCATTATTGATAAAGCCATTGCTTATGCTAAAGACAATGACGTACCCATCAATTCAACAGAAGGTTTTGTTAGACAAATTTTGGGTTGGCGCGAATTTATAAGAGGTGTTTACGAGGTAAAAGGCACAGAAGAGCGCACTAAAAACTTCTGGAACTTTGATCGAAAAATTCCTGCATCATTTTACGATGGTTCTACAGGTATAAAACCCGTAGATGATGTGATAAAAAAAGCACTAAAAATAGGTTATGCACACCATATAGAACGCTTAATGATTCTTGGCAATTTTATGGTGCTTTGCGAGTTCGATCCAGATGAAGTTTACCAATGGTTTATGGAACTGTTTATAGACTCCTACGATTGGGTTATGGTGCCTAATGTGTATGGCATGAGTTTGTTTGCCGATGGTGGTTTAATGTCTACAAAACCATACATAAGCAGCAGCAACTACATTATGAAAATGAGCAACTACAGCAAAGGTGAATGGCAAGACACTTGGGATGGCTTGTTTTGGACCTTTGTGGATAAACATCGTGATTTTTTTGAGAGCAATCCTAGATTAGGTATGCTCTTGGGTAATCTAGATCGTATGAAAAAGGATACGCTAGAAAACCATTTTAATAACGCAGAAAAATTCCTCAAAACACTATAATGACAGACAAACCAAATATTAATGTTGTATGGCTAAAGCGCGATTTACGACTTCAGGATAATGAAGCCATTACTAATGCGCTCTATACTGGCAAACCTACGCTACTTCTTTATGTGTTTGAACATATCTTACTAAACGACAATCATTATAGTGAACGACATTTTAACTTTATTAAAGAATCAATCAATGACCTAAACAAGCAACTAGAGCCATATAACACTAAAGTATTAAGCGTTACAAGCGATATTCAAACAGCATTTAATTTAATTCAAGAGTTCTATAAAATAGATGCCATTTTCTCTCATGTAGAAACTGGCATTTTAGTGACATACAATAGAGATAAAGAATTTACACGTTACTGTCGTAATAACTTCATCCGCTGGAACCAAAGTAAAAACAATGGTGTAGAACGTGGACTAACCAATAGAGACAACTGGTTAGAACAATGGGAAGATTATATGAGTCAACCACTTCTAGAGTTTAATCCAGAAGAAAATCAGTTACTTCATCTTAATGCCATAACAAAATTAGAAAGTGTACTAACAGTTACAGACTTAGACACACCAAAAGACTCAATATTTCAAAAAGGTGGAAGTTCTACTGCTTGGAAATATGCTTCGTCATTTTTTGAGAATCGTCATAAAGACTATATGTTCAACATATCAAAACCAGAAGCATCACGTACAAGTTGCAGTAGGCTTTCGCCTTATATTGCTTGGGGAAATGTTTCTATCCGACAGATTTTTCAAAAAGCTCAAAACCTTAAAGAACAAAGCAACGATAAAAGACATATTGGCGGTTTTTTATCGCGATTACGATGGCAAGCCCATTTTATTCAAAAGTTTGAAATGGAACATACCATGGAAAACGAAAGCGTTAACAAAGGATATCAAAAATTAAAAAAGAGTATTTCCTTAAAATACCAACAAGCCTGGAAGGAAGGCCAAACAGGTTTCCCTCTAGTAGATGCAAGCATGCGTTGTTTAGTAGAGACTGGTTATGTAAACTTTAGAATGCGTGCCATGTTAGTATCCTTTTTTACACATATTTTGTGGCAGCCTTGGCAAAATGCCTCAGAACACTTATCGCAACAGTTTTTAGATTTTGAACCTGGTATTCATTTTCCGCAATTGCAAATGCAAGCAGGTGAAACCGGAATTAATAATCTAAGAATTTATAATCCAACATTAAACGGACTTAAACACGATCCTGATGCTGAGTTTATAAAAAAATGGGTACCAGAACTTGCACATTTAGATGTGCCTTTTATTCACGAACCTTATTTAATGACCGAATTAGAACAAGGGTTATACAACTTTAAATTAGGTGAAGACTACCCAGAACCAATTGTAGACATAAAGGAAAACAGAAAGCGTGCCAGCGATATTCTATGGAATATGAAAAACGATCCAGAAGTTGTAAAAGAAAGTTTTCGCATATTAAAACGACATACACTACAAGATAGAAACAGCCTTTTGCGTCACAACTAAGAAGCTCTCTTCTCATTGTAAAAATAGTACTATCATAATTCCTTGTTAATTTTTGTTTAACTTTTAAGAACAAAGATTAAACATTTTGTATATTTGAGTATGCTAATAGAAACTACACATTATAATTCTGAACACAAACAAATCATTGCAGACCTTGTTGGCAGTCCTTTTAGTTTGGTACAGAAATTGAAATTAAATGGTGTAGGCTCTAAGCGTATGATTATAGACGAAGTTAGTCCTAATTTACAGCAGGTGCTAAACATGGTATCAGATATTAACTATGGTAACATTGAATTACGCCCAAAAGGAATTCTAATTCATATTACAAAAGGCTTAAAAAACTTTACTTGGATTATACCTTATTACCATTTGGTTATTTATAAAATCAATGGTTCTAGCATACATGCGCAAGGAAAATTTGTGCACTTTAGAGCTAACAAAACTTTTAAAGAAAATAAGAAATTTTTTGACAAGTTAATCGACCAAAAAACAAAGTATGATATGCTTTATAAAATGCCCGACACCTTATGGATTTAACACAAAGACATATTGATCGGGTTATTGAAATGGCATGGGAAGACCGAACACCTTTTGAGGCCATAAAATTTCAATTTGATTTAAAAGAGCAAGAGGTTATAACCTTAATGCGAAGAGAATTAAAACCCAGTAGTTTTAGATTATGGAGAAAGCGCGTGCAAGGAAGAGCCACTAAACATATAAAGAAAAGAACGTTCGACAAGGGTAGATTTAAATGCTCACGACAAAAAACAATAACACACAACTCTATTTCAAAACGTTAACTCGTGCTTTGATTTAAGCTTGGAGTACTTAAAGACAGCACATTAAAAAGATGCTATGAAAACGAAAATTATTCCTAACAAAAATGGTCATCAACTTAATGGATTATCTATAGATGATATTGGAGATGACCATTTATTTACTGGTTTAGACACACCAATGAAAGCAAATGCTTTTGAAATGTCTAATGATGAAAAAAAGCAACGTATTTCTATTCTGTTTTCAGAAATAATGGATGTACTTGGTTTAGATCTTACAGATGATTCCCTTAAAGGAACACCAGATAGAGTCGCTAAAATGTATGTAGAAGAAATCTTTTCTGGGTTAGATCCAGAAAACAAACCTAAAGTTGCTCTTTTCGACAATAAATATCAATACAATCAAATGTTGGTTGAAAAGAATATTACATTTTATTCTAACTGCGAACATCACTTTGTACCAATTATAGGAAAAGCACACATTGCTTACAAATCTTCAGGTAAAGTTATTGGACTATCTAAGCTTAATAGAATTGTTCAATATTATGCCAAAAGGCCTCAGGTACAAGAACGATTAACAAATCAGATTGCTAACGAACTAAAAACGGTATTAGAAACCGAAGATGTTGCTGTAATCATCGATGCCAAACACCTTTGTGTATCTTCAAGAGGTGTAAAAGATGACACCTCTACCACAGTAACGACGTACTATGGCGGAATTTTTAATACGCCAGAAAAAATCAATGAAATTCAAAATTACATAAATAATTAAGTTATGGATATAATAGAGCAAGCCAAAGAATTCGAAAACAGAAAGTTTTCATTCAAAACAACAAGCGACAGAATTTTAGCTGCTAGAGAAGCAAAAGACATCATTCTTGGTGTTAATGAGATCTATAAAAAGAAGAAAGATCAAAAACTTATGGACCTTATGAAACGCCTTACAGTTATAAAGCAAAAGATTGAAAAGCGTCTAAAAGGTAAGCCATTAACTGCAGCATAATGAAGAGTATAATTGTTATAGGAGGAAGCAAAGGCATTGGTAAAGCCTTAATTTCGTCTTTGTTTTCTTCTTACGATAACATTATTAATATCAGTAGAACTGAACCAGAAATTTCTAGTGGTAATGTAACCCATTATACATGTGATATTCTCACAGATGATCTACCTGATATTGAAAGTGCAGACGGACTAGTTTATTGTCCTGGAAGTATTAATCTTAAACCTATTAATCGTTTAAGCATTGAAGATTTTCAAGATGATTTTAATATCAATGTTATTGGAGCGGTAAAGGCCGTTCAAAAATATTTACCAGCATTGAAAAAAGGAAATAATCCATCAATTGTAATGTTTAGTACCGTTGCGGCAAAATTAGGAATGCCTTTTCATGCGAGTGTTGCGGCTTCAAAATCTGCTATTGAAGGTTTAACAAAATCTTTGGGTGCTGAATTAGCACCAACTGTTCGTGTAAATGCTATTGCTCCAACTGTTACCAATACAGAATTAGCTTCAAAGCTATTAAGAAATGACAGTATGATTGAAAAAATGAACGAACGTCATCCTCTTAAAAAAATACTTCAACCAGAAGAGGTTGCTGACATGGCAGCATTCTTGTTATCTAATAAAGCAGCTTCGCTATCAGGACAAGTTTTTGAAATGGATTGCGGTATTGTAAGTTTTAAAATTTAGATTATGAATCCGATGAAAGCATTTGTTGGCACATTAAAAGTATCTGACAGGGATATAAAACAAAACGCATTACAACCATTGTATGCAATCAGAATTAATAGTTTACAAGGAAAGCCAGTAGACCTTTCAGATTTTAAGGGTAAAAAAATACTCTTTGTCAATGTAGCTTCTAAATGTGGATTTACACCTCAATACAGAGAACTACAAGAACTTGCAGATAACTATAAGGATCAATTGGTAGTTATTGGTGTGCCGTGTAATCAATTTGGTGCTCAGGAACCTGGTACAGCAGAAGATATTGAAGAATTTTGCCAAGTCAATTATGGTGTATCTTTTCTAATCACCGAAAAGATTAATGTAAAAGGAGATCACCAACACCCACTTTATGAATGGCTTACATCAAAACGCTTAAATGGCAAACAAAATTCTGTAGTAAAATGGAATTTTCAAAAATATCTTATTGATGAACAAGGTGAATTTTTAGATTATTTTTATTCTATTACAAAACCAACCAATTCCAGAATTACAAAATACTTGAAATAGTTATGTTTGGATTGTTTAAAAAAAGTACCGAAAAAGAAAAATTACAAAAGCAATATGAAAAACTTATGGCAGAATGGCATAAGTTATCAACGACTAACAGAGCGGCAAGTGACTTAAAATATACTGAAGCTCAAAAAGTTTTAGAACGATTAGAAGCGCTTAAATAATTTTGCATTGAACAAGAAAATCTTATATTTCATACTCTTTTTAGCTATTAATTTTGGTGGTTTAGCACTAGGTAGCTGGTTAATGAATAATGGTCCGACATCTGATTGGTACTTAGGTTTAAATAAGGCGCCATGGACACCCTCTGGTTGGGTATTTGGTGTGGCTTGGAGTACCATTATGGCTTGCTTTTCTTGGTATTTAGCAGAACTCTTTATACTTAGAGCTTCAAGATATTTATGGATAATTTATATTTTTCAGGTTATACTAAATGTTGGTTGGAACTACGTATTTTTCAACAAGCATTTAACAACAGTTGGACTTGGAATTATTATTCTTCTAACCTTAGTTATACTTTATTTTTTCATAACATTTAGAAGTGACAGGTTAAAATATGCAAAATATCTACTTCTACCCTACATTGTATGGCTATGCATTGCAACATCGCTTAATGCTTATATCGTTTTAAATAATTAAACATGAAAATTTATACCTTACATAAAAAGCAGAATTTACCAATTTCTGTAGACCAAGCATGGGATTTTCTATCTGATCCTAGAAACTTAAAAACCATCACACCAGACTATATGGGTTTTCATATACTTTCTGGTGCAGACAGGCCAATGTTTCCTGGGCAAATTATTCAATATATTGTCACACCTGTTTTAGGAATTAAAACAAAATGGGTAACAGAAATTACCCATGTTAAAGACAAAGAATATTTTGTGGATGAACAACGATTTGGACCTTATTCGCTCTGGCACCATAAACATTTTATAAAACCAATTGAAGGTGGTGTAGAAATGGAAGACATTGTAGATTATAAAATTCCTATGGGTATCTTAGGGCAATTGGCACACCCTATTTTGGTAAAACCAAAACTTGAAGAAATTTTTAATTACCGAACTAAAAAGTTAGAAGAACTTTTCGGAAAATATTAATATGAGCAAAACAGTAAATATATTTTGGTTTAGAAGAGACCTAAGATTAGACGACAACGTAGGTTTTTATGAAGCCTTAAAAGGAGAATATCCTGTTTTACCTTTATTTATTTTCGATTCTGAAATTTTAGATAAACTGCCTAAGGATGATGCTCGTGTTACTTTTATTCATGAAACGTTGCAAGAGATGCGAAATACGCTTCAGAATGAACATAATAGTAGCATAGCCATATATCATGGCAAACCATTAGATATCTATAAGCAACTTACTGAAGAATTTGAAATTAAAACAGTCTACACCAACCATGATTACGAACCTTACGCTAAGGAACGTGATGAAGCGGTTCAATCGTATTTAGAATCACAAAATATTGAATTTAAAACCTTTAAGGATCAGGTCATATTCGAAAAAGATGAAGTAGTAAAAAAAGATGGCGATCCTTATGTTGTGTACACTCCGTACATGCGAACTTGGAAAGAAAAATTCAAGAGTATTGATTTAAAGATTTACTATACCAATTCTTATTTAGATAATCTTATTGAGCATACAAGATTAGCAAATTTAAGTTTATCTGATATTGGATTTCAAAAATCAGATCAAGAAATAGCTCCGTATGATGTTACACCAACTTTAATACAAGACTATGAGGCTACTCGAAATTTTCCTGCCAAAGATGGAACCTCACGTTTAGGTCCTCACCTACGATTTGGTACAGTAAGCGTTCGTAAAATGGTAAAAAAAGCTATCGCTGAGGACAACGAAATATTTTGGCAAGAGTTAATTTGGCGCGAGTTTTTTATGCAAATTTTATGGCATTTTCCACATACAGTAGATAAGGCCTTTAAACCAAAATACGATAGGATTGAATGGAGAAATAACGAAGAAGAATTTAAAAAGTGGTGTGAAGGAAAAACGGGTTATCCTTTAGTTGATGCTGGAATGAGAGAGCTTAACGAAACTGGCTTTATGCACAACAGAGTACGTATGTTGGTTGGCAGCTTTTTGTGCAAGCATTTGCTTATAGATTGGCGTTGGGGCGAAGCCTACTTCGCAGAAAAGTTACACGATTACGAAATGGCAAGTAATGTTGGCAACTGGCAATGGGTTGCTGGTTCTGGTGTAGATGCTGCACCATATTTTAGAATTTTTAATCCTACTTCTCAGATTAAAAAGTTTGACAGTGATCATAAATACATTAAAAAATGGGTTCCAGAATATCAAGAGCTAACGTATCCTAAACCTATGGTAGATCATAAAGAGGCACGTGAGCGTTGTTTAGCTACATATAAGGCAGCATTAAATTAATTACAGCTTTACACAATAAACTGAAAATCTTAGCGTTACAAAAATTAAGACATAATGTCTTAACAGAAATAACCATTTCAATAAACAATTTTAAAACCCTGAAAGATTTTCAGGGTTTTGTTTTATAAAAAAAGCTTCAAATATTATTTGAAGCTTTTAATCTCTTATATTTTATAAGTCCTAATTACCAGAAACACGTTCTATCTTAGCTCCAATAGCTCTAAGACGTTCATCTATATCCTCGTAACCACGATCTATCTGTTCTATATTATGAATGACAGATGTTCCTTTTGCCGATAATGCCGCAATTAACAATGAAATACCAGCTCTAATATCTGGAGACGTCATTGTAGTTGCTTTTAATTGTGACTTAAAATCATGTCCTATAACAGTTGCTCTGTGTGGATCGCAAAGTATAATTTTTGCTCCCATATCTATCAGCTTATCTACAAAGAACAAACGGCTTTCAAACATTTTTTGATGTATTAAAACCTCACCTCTTGCCTGAGTCGCTATTACCAAAACAATACTTAGTAAATCTGGTGTAAAACCAGGCCAAGGCGCGTCTGCAATGGTTAATATAGAACCATCTATATAATTCTGAATTTGATAACCATCAGTATGTGCAGGAATATGAATATCATCTCCTTGCTGTTCTACCGTGATTCCTAATTTTCTAAATACAGATGGAATTTGTCCTAAATCATCCCAACTAACATCTTTTATGGTTAGCTCACTTTTAGTCATGGCAGCTAAACCAATCCAACTACCAATTTCTATCATATCTGGCAGCATTTTATGTTCTGTGCCACCTAAACGTTCTACACCGTCAATAATAAGCATATTAGAACCAATACCCGAAATTTTGGCACCCATTCTATTTAGCATTTTACACAACTGCTGTAAATACGGTTCGCAAGCAGCATTGTAAATTGTTGTTTGACCTTTTGCTAAAACAGCAGCCATAACAATATTTGCTGTTCCTGTGACAGAAGCTTCGTCTAAAAGCATATAGGTTCCTTGTAGTTCATCTGCCTCTACACCATAGAAATAATCTTCTCTGTTGTATCTAAACTTAGCGCCGAGATTTATAAAACCTTCAAAATGGGTATCTAAACGACGACGACCAATCTTATCACCTCCAGGTTTTGGAATATAACCTTTACCAAAACGACCTAATAATGGACCAACAATCATTATTGAACCTCTAAGACCTCTTCCGTCTTCTTTAAATTCAGCAGATTCTAAGTACTTTAAATTAACGTCGTCAGCCTTAAAACTGTATGAGCCTTTTCCGAGTTTTTCAACCTTTACACCTAATTTCTTTAATAAGGCAATCAGCTTATTAACATCGATAATATCTGGAATATTATTAATTGTAACAGTCTCTGAAGTTAACAATACTGCACAAAGGATTTGTAAGGCCTCGTTTTTGGCACCTTGTGGCTTAATTGCCCCTTTTAATTGGTGTCCGCCTTCGATTTTAAATGTACTCATCGTTATTAGTAACGTTTACGATTGTTAGAATATTTCTTTTTAGATTTTTTTCCTCCTTTATTACTATACTTAGATTTTGTACGCATAAGGCTAGATGAATCACTAAGGTCTTCTTCACTATTTTTCAGGTTAATTTTACCATTAGACAATTCATACAAATGATCAAAAATCACTGTATCCTCAACACTATCTTTATTCCAATTGAGGTAACATTTTTTCATATGATTTGCAATGGTATAAATCAATGCCTCCTTCATATCTCCTTCTTCCCAAGTACATGCAACGTCTATCATAGTTTTTATATTATTACCATAAAAACGATACTTTGGATGATTCTGTGGGTATTTTAGAGGATCTGGACCTGCCGTTAATTCTTCACGCGATGGCTTTGGATAGGGTGAATCAGCATCTAATTCAAAATCTGACATAATGAATAACTGATCCCATAACTTATGTTGAAAATCTGGCACATCTCTTAAATGTGGCTGTAGATTGCCCATTACAGAAATAATGGCTTTTGCTAATTTGTTACGTTCTTCTTTAGTTTCTCGCGTTTTAGCATGATTAATCATTTTTTGTAAATGACGACCATACTCAGGAATTATCAAATGTTCGCGTTCTGTGTTGTATTCTAAATTATCAATCAAAATGTAAAAATGTGTAGTAAATTATATAAACCTGAAGTTTCTCGGTTTTGTCGCAAAGTACAAAAAAATAGCTAGGTTCAAGGAAATTTTAAAGAGAAATTACGCCTTCAACTTTTTCACCTACTTCTTTATATTTTGCAATAACTGCATCAGGATTTTTCATTCTTACATAAACAGATACACTGGTGTATTTACCATTTTTAGATGGTCTTGTATTAATTACTGCTCCCAAATGATTAAATAATGCCTTTACTTCTTCTATTTTTGAAGCTTCAGAAGTAACTATAAACTTATATAAATATTCCGTTGGCCAAAGAGCTGTATCTTGTAATTGTGACTTTAACTTTTTGTAAAACTCTTCTGATTTTTTATTCTTGTCCATTATCAATTTTTATTAATGCAAAGATACATCTTACTTTACATTTTTGGTTTTAATATTTTATCACGATTTTTACTGCAAAAATACTGCCAATTTGAGTCCTAAGAAAATCGTTATCACAGGTGGTCCTGGTACCGGAAAATCATCAATAATCAATCATTTAAAACATCGTGGTTTTTTGTGCTATGATGAAATCTCTAGAGAAGTGACGCTACAAGCAAGGAAAGATGGGATAGAACAATTATTCCTAACAGAACCTTTGCTGTTTAGTGAAAAACTTTTAGAAGGTAGACTTAAACAATATAATGATGCTTCTAAAGAAACCGTAAGTGCTGTTTTTTTAGATAGAGGAATACCAGACATTTTGGCTTATATGGATTATATAGGTGACACGTATCCTCAATATTTTAATGATGCCTCACAAAATAATAATTACGATTTTGTTTTTGTGTTAGCGCCTTGGCAAGAAATTTTTACTAGCGATAGTGAGCGCTACGAGAATTTTGAACAAGCCATAGAAATTCATCATCATTTACTAAAAACATATATGAGATTTGGTTATCAATTAATTGATGTACCCTTTGAAACTATAGAAAAAAGGACTGATTTTATCTTAGAGGTCTTAAATTTGTAGTAATGCATGCTATTGAAGTTTTAGAACGTTACTGGAATTATACTTCTTTTAGACCCTTACAGGAAGACATTATCAATTCTGTATTAGCAAATGAAGATACCTTTGCTTTGCTACCAACTGGCGGAGGAAAATCAATTTGTTTTCAGGTTCCTGCAATGATGAAAGAAGGTATTTGCATTGTGGTTTCGCCACTTATTGCCTTAATGAAAGATCAGGTTAATACGCTAAAACAAAAAGGTATTAAAGCCATTGCATTAACATCTGGCATGTCTTACAAAGACTTGGACACACAACTAGATAATTGTATTTATGGCAATTACAAGTTCTTATACCTTTCACCAGAGCGCTTACAACAACCATTAGTACAAGAGCGTTTGCAACTTATGCAAGTAAATTTAATAGCTGTAGATGAAGCCCATTGTATTAGTCAATGGGGAAATGATTTTAGACCAGCTTATAAGCATATTTCAACTCTAAGAGAACTTCACCCTCAAGTTAATTGTATTGCATTAACCGCATCTGCCAAATACAGCATTATAGATGATATTGTTAACAATTTAGATTTTGTTGCACCAAAAATTTACAAAGCATCTTTTACACGAAAAAACATTGCATATCAGGTAGTTGAAACTGAAGACAAATTATTTCAGTTAAAACATACATTAGGTAAAAATCCAGGAAGTTCTATCATCTATGTTAGAAACAGACGTGCTACAAAAGACATTAGTAACTACTTGGAGGCACAAGGCTTTTCTTCAACTTTCTATCATAGCGGCATAACCAATAAAGAAAAAAATGAACGATTACAATTTTGGCTAAGTGAGCAGAAACTCATCATGGTAGCAACTACAGCTTTTGGTATGGGAATTGATAAACCTAACGTAAAAAATGTTATACATTATAATTTACCCGAAAGTTTAGAGAGTTACTATCAAGAAGCAGGTAGAGCTGGTAGAAATGGTCAGTCAGCAAATGCCATAATACTAAAACAAAATATTGATGAGGAACATTTAAAAAATCAATTTTTAAGCACTTTACCATCTACTGACTATGTAAAGAACATATACAAAAAGTTATGCAACTATTTTCAAATAGCTTATGGTGAAGGAGAAAACAGCACGTATCAATTCGATTTTAAAACATTTTGTAGCACCTATAAACTTAATCCTAGCATAACATATAATACACTCACAGTTTTAGATCGTAACTCAATCATAGCCCTAACGCAGCATTTTAACTTTAGGACTAAGATTCAGTTTTTAATTACCAGCAATGCTTTATTCCAATATTTAGAACGTCATTTAGAACTCAACACCTTGGTTAAAGTGTTACTCCGAACTTATGGTGGCATTTTTGATTACGATACTAAAGTGAATCTCAACTTGGTTATTGATAAAACTAGTTTACCTGAAAAAAAGGTGATTCAACAATTACAACTATTAGAAAAAGATGAAGTTATTAGTCTTGAAATGGCGAATACAGACTCTGAAATCACTTTTTTAAAACCTCGAGAAGATGATATTACTATAAATCCTATAATTAAAACTATAAAGCAACAATACCAATTGAAGCATCAACAGGTTGAAGCTGTTATAAATTACGTTAATAATGATACTGTCTGTAAAAACCGACAATTATTAGCATACTTTGGAGAAAAATCAAAAGATAATTGCGGAATCTGTTCGGTTTGTGTTAAGGATAAGTCAAACAATGAAATTAGTTCCTCTAACTTAACCCAACAAATACTTATGGCTTTAGCACAGGAAGATCTATCTTCGCGTCAATTAATAATGTCCATTAACTGTACAGAAAGCACATTAATAGCGGCTCTTAAAACCCTCATTGAAACAAAAAAAATTAAAATTACAGACTCAAACACTTACACATTAATATGACAGAAAAACGCGATTTAAGAATTGTTTTTATGGGAACGCCAGATTTTGCAGTTGCCACTTTAAAAGCACTATTAGAAAATGATTACAATGTGGTAGGAGTTATTACAGCACCAGATCGTAAAGCAGGTCGTGGTCAGAAATTAAAGGCTTCAGCAGTAAAAGAGTTTGCACTAAAACATAATCTGAATATTCTTCAACCTACAAACCTTAAGGCCGAATCTTTTATTGAAGAATTAAAAGCTCTTAATGCCAATCTGCAAATTATTGTTGCTTTTAGAATGTTACCTAAAGTTGTTTGGCAAATGCCAGAATATGGTACATTTAACCTACACGCATCTTTATTACCACAATACAGAGGAGCAGCACCAATACATTGGGCCATTATAAATGGTGAGAAGAAAACCGGAGTCACCACATTTTTTATAGATGAAAAAATTGATACAGGTGCCATAATACTAAGTGAGGAAACAGACATTAGTGAAAACACTACAGTCGGAGAGCTACACGATGAACTCATGACTATCGGAAGTAATCTTGTGATAAAAACAGTGCAACGCATTGAAGAAGGAGATATAACCACAACTATACAGCCAAAATCAGAAGATTTAAAAACAGCTTACAAACTCAATCGTGATAATTGTAAAATTGACTGGTCTAAAGATTTAGATACCATATATAATAAGATAAGAGGATTAAATCCTTTTCCAACAGCTTGGTGTTATCTAGATAATAATGAAGAAGACCTTTTATCCATTAAGCTTTATGGTGTAGAAAAAGAATATGAAACTCATAATTTTGAAGCAGGATTAATTTTTTCTGATAAAACAGAACTAAAAGTTTCATGCCAAGGAGGTTACGTAAAAGTTAAAGAAATGCAGTTACCTGGTAAGCGAAAAATGGATATAAAATCTCTTCTAAATGGTTTTGAATTCTCGAAAAACGCAAAACTTCTGTAAAGCCTTGTTATCATTGAGATAGTGAAAAATCCGATAAAATGCAGTGCTTTATTAACAAATGGGATGATTTATTAACAAAATCGCCGATTTCCCTTGCTATTACTTGCGTGGCTTAATATTACTGATAAATTTGTGTACGGATTTTTAAAAAACATTTTTTTAAAAACTGAATATTTAACAATTTAAATTTAAAATTTATGAACAAAACAGATTTAATCAATGGTATGGCAGAGAATGCTGGAATTACTAAAGCAGCTGCAAAAAAAGCATTAGATTCTATGTTAATTGACATCGAAGGAGCTTTACAAAAAGGAAACAGAGTTTCTTTAGTAGGATTTGGATCTTGGTCAGTTTCTAGAAGAGCTGCTAGAGATGGAAGAAACCCTCAAACTGGTAAAACTATCAAGATTAAAGCTAAAAATGTAGTGAAGTTTAAGGCTGGTTCTGACTTAAGCAACGCTGTAAACTAAGACATTTTTTTCTTAAAATATTAAGCCTGCTCAATGAGCAGGCTTTTTTTTGCCCTAATTTTAGTGCGTTTAAGTTGTTTAAGTGATAAAAAAATTCTAGATTTAGTTAAGATTTAAGAGAATTTTAAATATGAATAAACCCGAAAAAGGCAGTTTACTAATTGCAGAACCATCCATTATCGGAGATATTTCTTTTAACCGAGCAGTGATCCTATTAGCAGATCATAATGCTTTAGGTTCTGTTGGGTTTATATTAAACAAACCTTTAGAATATAACTTAAAAGATCTAATAGAAGGCACAGACTCAGATTTTACTGTTTACAATGGAGGTCCTGTTGAACAAGACAACTTGTATTTTATTCATAAATCACCCGAATTAATTCCTGATAGCATAGAGATATCTAATGGTATTTTTTGGGGAGGTGATTTTAATGTGGTTTTAGACCTTATTAATAGTAATAAAATAACTAAAAATGATATTCGATTCTTTTTAGGCTATTCTGGCTGGGCAGAACAGCAATTACACAATGAGCTAGAATCTAATGCTTGGCTTGTCTCCGAAAACATTTACAATAATGAGATTATATCTAAATCGTGCAATTCTTTTTGGCGCGAAAAAATGCTAGAGCTTGGTGGCGAATATAAAATATGGTCTAACGCACCAGAAAATCCTAGTTACAATTAAGCTCCTAAGCGTATCTTAGCATTTAATTTATTTGTTAGTGCTTTAGCAAGTTCGCATCCATAAGTTTTTTTACGATATTTTGTTATAGGTACTATACCCTTAATAACATTGGTAATAAACAATTCATCTGCTTTTTGAAGTTCAAAAGGACTAATTGAAGCTTCTTCAGTATAAAGATTAACATCTTTAGATAAAATTTCTAAAACTTGCTTACGCATCACACCCTTTAGACAACCATCTTCAAGTGGCGGAGTTTTAATTTTATCACCTTTAACTAAAAATAAATTCCCGTTTAAACCTTCTATTACAGATTTATTGGTATTCAGAACTAAACAATTTTCTAAATCATTCTCCTGTGCATATATGCTTCCCATAACCTGAACAGCTTTATTGTTATTCTTTAAACCAGAAAGCAAACCAGGTGCTATAAAAAAGTCTTTGTACAAATCTACTTCATAAGTTTGCTCATCTTTAACTGAATAAAAAGGCTCGTTAAAAGTATCTGCTACAATGTTGAAAGCTACTTTTGATGTTTTTCCCGGTAGATATTTACCACCTTCACCTCTGTCAACATTTAATCGTACTCGGGCTGAAGTATTTGATAGATTGTTGGCTTCTATTGTTTTTAGAATTTCAGCTTCTAAAAATTCCATTGTAAAATTCATAGGAATATCCATACGCATTATACGCATTGATGCCATGAGTCTAAAGTAATGATCTTCCCAAAAAAAGATTTTACCATTAACTACTTTAAGAGTTTCAAAAAGCGCATCTCCGTACTTATAACCTCTGTTTTCTGAAGTAAAAAAAGATTCTGCAGAGTCTATAAGGCTTCCATTAAAATTTACCATAAAAAAAGTCTCGATTTAGTGTTAAATTAAACCGAGACAAAGATATAATAGTTGAGTTAGTTACTTGTTATCTTGAGCCTAAAACTTGTTTAAGACTTGATATTTGATTATCCCAAAGCATTTTGCCTTCATCAATTTCATCTTCTTCAGCAAAATCAGTTATCATAAGAGAGACATCTTTGGTAATCTCATCCACTTGTATTCTAATTTCAAAATAGTAGCTTGCACCATCTTCTTCATCACTCACCCAACGAAACTTTACACGTTCACCACTCTTTTTAGTTAATAATTTAGCTTGTTCCTCAGAGCCATCCCAAATGAATGTAAATAGCTCACCACGTGAATTTACATTATCGGCAAACCACTCAGAGAGCCCAGAAGGTGTAGATATATATTGGTATATTAAAGAAGGAGATGCTTGAATTACAAACTCCATTTCGTATTTTTCTTTATCGTCCATAGAAGCATTTAATTATTTGCTCAATATATGCAATTATGATACAATTCAAAACTTTAGACAAAAAATATTTTTTTAGAATGTATTGTTTGTGGTACTAGATTTTGTTTATATATTTGCAACCGCAAAAATGGCGAGGTAGCTCAGTTGGTTAGAGCGTCGGATTCATAACCCGGAGGTCTCGAGTTCAAATCTCGATCTCGCTACAAAATCTTAAATTATATAAAATCAACGGTTTAGCTCAGGCTAAACCGTTTTTTAATTTAATTATTTAATTTTAAAATCTATGAAATTGCCCCTAACTATTATTTCGGCATAACAATAGCTTTTATTTTTCTAAGTATAATAAATACATATACTACACATAGTGTCAAAAGAATAGTGACACCAAAAACAGTTATATAACTACCTTCTTCAGAAAACTGAAACAACGTATCTATTTTTTCTAAGTATACGTTTCTTACATAAATCCCTAGGATAATGGCAGGAACTATAGCTAATACTGTTGCTACTGAAATAACTACTTGATAAAACTTTGATATTGATTTGTATGAATACCCAATAGCACCAAGATTTGAAATCATAGCTTTGTTTTTCTGTATTATTAAATTAAAACTTAATAAAATAAAAGCTACGGAAAGGACTAGTATTATTAGTGCTACTGCTATTACAAATACCAATGCAGAATTGAAGAAAAACGAAAGCTTACTGAATTCTAATTTATCTTTATTGATAGAATAATTGTTCTCATTAAAAAATTGTAAAATTCTTTCGTCGGTAGGATTATTAAATGTAACCAACAACCTACTAATCCTTGATTTTTTTGAACGGCCAAATTTGTTGTTTGCATATTCTAAAAACGTTTGTGGTACTAAAATAGAATTGATCTTATTAGAAAAGCCTACTATCCTACTCTTATACACTTCGCTATTAAAGTTTCCAATCACCTTTAAGTTAAAGGTTATTTGTGAAATAGTGTTCTTAGATAAGACTGGCAACCCTTGGCTTTCGGCAAAACCAAAATTGTATAATTTTAGATAATTCTCTGGAATTATAATAGGTACAACCTCATCATTTTCTCCCCAAATCCAATCTTCTGATTCTACATCTATGTAAGCATCTGGAATGCTTTCAAAAAATAAATCTGTTTGAAACAGCGGAATATTCTCTGACTGTTTAGAATATGCTTTAATCCTAAAATCAGCATTGTTAAAAATAGAAACGTCTTTTATAAAAGGTTGTTCTTTTAATTCATCTATCTCTTCTGAAGAAAAATAAATTCGGTCTTTATTTACACTTTTAAATACAGACACTTCTTTACTAATAACTGCAGATTTATCGTTAAAAACATCGGTTTGCTCAGATATTAGTGGCTTTACATCCTGATACAACTGAAGCGTTGTTAAAACAATAAAAACACCTATAAACAAGGTGAGTATATAACCTACTAATTGAACCTTGACGAGGGTCTTTTTTTGAAGTTTAGTTAGCATACTAGAGATTTATAGTTTTATCAAATTCAAAAAAAGGTAAATCATCTAATGCTGTTATAATAACAGATGCTTGTCGTTCTTCTAACTCTTTATTTAAAATACGCACTATAATTTTAATATTAGAGCTATCTAAATGGCTAAAAGGTTCATCTAACAATAAGAAATTAAAAGGTTGACAAAGTGCTCTAATGATTGCTACTCTTTGACGCTGACCAAGAGATAAAGTGGCTACCAAACTGTCGCGTCTATGAGATAATTGCATTTTTTCTATTAACTCATCTATCTGCTCGATAGATTTATAATGCGTTAGCTTATTTTTTAATTGAATATTTTCAAAGAGAGTTAAGCTTGGAAATAACTTAAAATCTTGAAAAACGTAGCTTATTTCTGTTTTGCGTAAATTAAAAATAGAGGCTTCAGTATTACTGTAATCAACCTTACCCGTATAATTATGATTACTGCCATAAATAAAGTTTAATACTGAAGACTTTCCATGGCCAGAATTTGCTTTGATTAGGTACTTTTTGCCTTTCTCAAAGACTACTTCTTTTTGTAAATAAATGTCAGAAGCAGCTAATTCTGCTTCTGACATGTATGTTGGTTTTAAATTATTTAAACGTATTTGCATAAGATTCTATAGAGAAGAATAGCTTTTGAAGCTTTCATCCATAAGCTCTAGTAGTTGTTGCAAACTGTTTTTATCATTGTCATTAGTTTCTAGATTAAACTCTAAGGTAAAGTTATCTATCATTTTTAATTCAATTCCTCTTGCAAAATCTGTCCAAATTTCAAACATCTCCTCTTCTCTATCATTTTGCTCCTCTTTTAGCATCTTTTTTATCTCTTTAGGATAATCATCATAGTTTAAGTTTAGATAAGCATAGTAACCACCTCCTGAAAAGTCTGATAATTTTGAAGAACCAGACAAACTGTTAGACCCTAAACCACCATCTTTAAATGCTCTAATACTCTTTTTGTCATTGGTGAACAAAAATGCATCATCATCAAAAGCAAAATATCCAGAGTATGAACCATCTAACTTAACTTCGTAATAATCGTCTTTTTCTTCAATCTCTCCTTCTGGTATTTTCTTTATCATTTTCTTAATATACTTATCAGAATTTAAGTCAAATACTAAAGACATTACTGGCAATGTCTTTGTTCTTGTTTCTGTAGTATCTCTATACTCATAACCTCCTTCATAATAATATTCATTAGTTGTTGCATCGTACAGCCTTGTTTTTTTATCGTTATATACCATTCTATAAGTATCATAAGAGTAACTCATTTCTTCGATATTAGATAAACTAAAAACCATAGATCCTTCTAGACTTTCTACAAGATCCTCGAGCTCAAAACCCATTTCTTTTTCAAACTCTTTTTCAACACTTTCTATTTCCCCTTGCTCCTTCATTATTTTATAGTTCTCTGAAGGATTAAAAGCAATTGCTAGGTTTGCAAAACTTTGTTCTGGTAAATATTTCAATAAATCATTGTCAAAATCATGATCCCATACATTATCCTTTACCATCAACTCTTTTACTTCTTTATTTGGGAACATTTTACCCTGAAGACTAATGCGATCATCTTCAAACTCTATAAATGCAGAAACATAGTTATCGGTTAGATCTACGTCTAATTCTTTTTCTAACTCTTCAAGATAAAAGCTAGAGGCAAATAAATTTGAAGACATCCAGAAGTTGATATCTTTTTTGTTGTGATAAAAAGTCATAAACTCTTTATTAGCTCTTATTTGTTTGTTTCCCTTAAGTTCAAATAAAGCTTCTACTTCTAAATCCAGGTTTTCTCTACTCGACCAGTTCTCAGCTGTTACAATAATTGCTTTGTCACTATCCCAAGCAAAAGCAACTTCATTTTGCACTATAAAATATTTATAGAGATCTTCCTTTTTTATGTCAAAATCTACACCTGCCTTATCAAACATATCTTCTAAAAACTCCTCAAACTTTTCTTCGTCACTAATATCTAATGACACACAAATAAACTTCTCATCAGATCCTTCATCTATATAATACATAAAGACATCTTTTGTAAAATCTACTCCTGTCATTCTAGGATCGTCCTTAAGGTCATCTAAAAAATTAGCCACTTTTTTATCTTCATTTCTTATTTCTTTTTGAAATGCCTTAAAAAATTCTAAATCTTCTAAATCTTCAAGATTCCCTTTTTTGTAGAGTGAATACACATCTATAACTGTAACAGCATTTGTATTGTCTGGTATAGTTTTAAGCCCTTCCGGTGAACTGCTACAAGATGCAAACAGCACTAATAAAAGGCAATAAATGATTGTTTTAAATTGTTGATTGATTGGCAATAGCTTCATTTTGATATTGGTTTATTTTAATTGAATTAATGTCTAAATATAAAATATAAATCTTTTTAAATTGAAATTACATAAAGCTATACAACCTATTTCTCTACAATTAAAAGAATTACAAAAAGTTTGAACCAGAAAATGTTCTAAGGGACATTAAAGATATGAAAAGAAAGTAACCTTAAAAGTTTTTAAATATAAAATAAAAGCTATATGTAGAGCAAACCTTTAGTTTTCAATGTTCATTCTACGCTTAGGTTTATTTTGAGTTACCAAGTAAACACCTATTACAACCAATAGCATTGCAAATGGTTTATCCCAAGTAAAGTAGTCCTGCCCTACTACAACAGCAACTATAGATGCAATAATAGGCTGTAGGTTCATAAAGATACTTACTGTACTTGCCTCTAATCGTTTTAGTGCATACGGCATTAAAAAAAATGCTAAAGTCGTAGAAAACAATAGTGCAAATGCTAAGAAAGAATAAGCCATGAGATTTGATTCTCCAGAAAAAATGACTTGATGGTCTAACTCAGAAAAACTAAAAGGAAACGCAATAAGAGCAGATACCAAAAACATCCATTTGGCAATAGTAACTGGTTGATATTTCATAGATACTTTTCTTGTCATAACCAAATAACCAGCATAACACAGCACACATAGAACTGAGAACAATAAGCCTAAAAATGCATTACCCGATTCGCTACCATCCGAATCACCTAAAACGATAATTAGAACAGCGCCTGTAATACTTGTGAGAATACCTATTATCTTTTTTGCTGACACTACTTCTTTCAAAAAAATAGTAGATAGTGCTAACACTACCACTGGAGTAAGCGCCATTAACAAAGAAAAAGTGACTGGTGATGTATATTGCAAAGCTTGGGAAAACAAAAATTGTGTTCCAATAAATCCCATTAATCCTCCAATAAAAATTATAGGAAAATCTTTTTTATCAACTTTTTCCTTTGATAAAAATAGACCTTTAAACCAAAAAATGAGGACACCGAAAAACATTCTGACTATGGTGTAACCCATAGGTGTCATCCAGGCATCCATCAAAGCTTTAGTTACAGGAATGTTTAATCCAAAAATTGTATTAGCTGTTAAAACCGCTAACAATCCTTGTTGTTTCTCCTTCATCTAAAAGACTTTCACTGTTGCTGCCTTTGCCCTATTGCTTATCATAGATTGCAAGTATGGACTACTATAATATTTTGCTTTATAAGCAGCATCTATTTCATCATTTATTTCACCTGAAACAGGTTGAAACTGAACCTTAAACTCAGTACCATTAGATTTAATTTTACCTGATTTTTGAGATAAAGCCGACTTGTACCATATCGAATTTACTCCATTGTAAGCTCTAACGTAAAGACTACCTTCTACCTCAACAACCCAAATCCAAGTTAGTGTTCCAAAAGTTTCTCCATCTTCTCTATAAGGTGCAATATGAAAATCATTCAGTTCAGAAATCATTTCTATTGCTTCTTTGTCTAATTCTTTCATCATTAATATTGTTTAAAACTTATATCCAGGCTTTTTGTAAAGCACTTTTTCCTTTGCCATTATTTCTTTAGGATAAATCTGTGTTTTCCATTGATTAAGCGAGTACTCTTCTATCGCTACCGAATAAGACTCTTCTCCAAAACCAATAACATTTTGTGCTGCTTTTATAACTTCTGCAGCTAGTTTTTGCTTTTGTTCTTCAGATTTTCCTTCAAGCAATTTTATTTGAAAATGTGGCATGGTTTATTTTTTATATTGATCATCTGTAACATGCTCTAACCACCTTACTACTTCGCCATTTACTTCTTCTTGAACAGCAATATGGCTCATTGCTTTTTCTGCTGAAGCTCCGTGCCAGTGTTTCTCGTTAGGTTCAAAATAAATGATGTCTCCTGGTTTGATTTCTTCAATTGGTCCGCCTTCTTTTTGTACCCAACCTAAACCTGACTGCACGATTAACGTTTGTCCTGCTGGATGTGTGTGCCATGCGGTTCTTGCGCCTGGTGCAAAGGTTACTAAAGATGCTGCTCCTTTTGTTACGTTTTCTACGTTTTGATATAGTGGATCTACGATGACATCTCCTGTAAACCAATCTTCTGGTCCTTTCATTGATGGCAATTCGCCATTTCTTGTAATTTTCATAATGTTTTCTTTTTAAGTTTTTTAATACTAAAAAATGCATCTTAAGAAGATGCATTTCAATTTATTTTGCGAATACTGGGAAGTTACTTGCTTCTCCGTAATCTTTGATTTCTTCTAGATTATTTAGCTTTTCCATATCTTCTGCAGAAATTTCAAAATCTACTTCTATATTAGATTTCATATGGTCTGGCGTTTGTGTTTTAGGTAATGGTAATAAGCCTAATTGTAAATCGTATCTAATTGCTAATTGCGGTACAGAAACTCCGTATTTTTCTGCTACTGCTTTTACGTCTTCATTTTTGAATAATTCGCCATGACCTAATGGTGAAAATGCTTCAATTAAAATGTCTTTAGATTTTGCATACTCAATCATATCTGTTGGCACATTTGTGATGTGCGCCAAAATTTGATTGACTTGTGGCTTTATTTTTGCATTTTCTAAAATGTTATCTAAATCTTCTTTTTTGAAGTTTGAAACTCCGATAGCTTTTAGTTTTCCTGCTTCGTAAGCTTCTTCTAAAGCTTTCCAAGCTTCTAAGTTTCCTTCAAAATATCTGTCTTCGTTTTGAAATTCTTGCCAAGGTTTTGGACTATGAATAATCATCATATCTATATACTCTAAGCCCATGGTTTTTAAAGATTCGTCTATCGATTTTACAGCTTCGTCATAAGATTTTACTTCTGCTGCTAACTTTGTTGTTACAAACAAATCTTCTCTTGCTACATCACTTTCTTTAATTGCTTTACCAACACCTTCTTCGTTTTGATAAGCTTGTGCTGTATCTATATGCGTGTAACCAACGTTAATTGCCGTTTTTACAGCATCAACAACAGCATCGTTGTCAATCATCCAAGTTCCGTAACCTATTTTAGGAATTTCTACTCCGTTATTTAATTTATATGTTTCTTTTGTAATCATTTCTTTTTCTTTTTTAATTATTTTAATTCTTTTTTAAAATGTTGAAGCGTCGATAACGTATCTGTATCTTGCTTCTTTGTTAACCACTTTATCCCAAGCATTGTTAATCTGGTTGGCATCAATAATTTCGATACTTGGCTTGATACCATTATCGGCACAATAGTGAACGACTTCCTGAGTTTCTGGAATACCACCAATTAATGATGAATTGAAATTAACTCGTGCAAACGCTAACATTAAGTTGTTGATCGTGATTTCTGATCCTTCTGGCATACCAACAAAAGTGAACGTTCCGCCAGGTTTTAAACACATGACGTAAGGCGTTACATTAAATTGATAAGGAATCGTAGAAATCATATAATCTAAAGTTTTATTGTAGGCTTGCATATTTTTAAATTCATCATCCACAACAATAACTTCTTTTACTCCCCAAGATTTGATGTCTTCTACTTTATCTGGTGTTGTTGTAAACGCATAAACTTCTGCACCTTTAGATACTGCAATTTTAACTGCTAAATGCCCTAATCCACCGATACCTGCAACACCAACTTTGTCTCCTACTTTAAATTGAGCTCTCATTAATGGCGAATATGTAGTAATACCAGCACATAAAAGTGGTGCAGCTTCTTCAAAAGTGATGTGATCTGGAATATGAACAGCAAAATGATCTCTAACAACTATTTTATCAGAATATCCACCTTGGGTAATTCCTGTTGGCTCCGCATCAGATGGTGCTCCGTAAGTGAATTTAGTTTCTCCTCTATCGCAAAAATGCTCTTCACCGTGTGTACAGCTTTCACATTCCATACAGCTATCTACCATACAACCAACACCTGCTCTATCTCCTACTTTAAACTTTGTTACATTTTTTCCTACAGCAGTAACGACACCAACAATTTCGTGTCCTGGAACTTGAGGATATTGTTGTTTTCCCCAATGTCCTTTTTCTTGATGTATATCGGAATGACAAATACTTGCAAATTTGATGTCGATTAAAATATCATCATCTCCAACTGGTCTTCTTTCAAATTCCCATGGACTTAATTTACCCGATTCATCTTTGGCTGCGTAGCCTTTTGTTTTTATATTTTTACTCATGTCTATAATTTCTTTTTCTTCTGATTTTTTTGAATTTGCAAATAGTGGAACTGATCCCATTAACATCATTCCTGCGCCAACAGCACCTGATTGTTTTATAAAATTTCTTCTAGATTGCCCTTTGTTTTCTTGGTTGTCTTGAGTTTTCATATCTAAAAATTTATAGGTTATTGTATTGCTCGTCTGTAACTGGTTCCATCCAATTGACTATACCTTTCTCAATATTTGGCACAATGTACATTTGCTGAAGAGCTTTATCCTTACTTGCTCCGTGCCAATGTCTTGTATTTGGTGGACAAGTAACAGCATCTCCTTTTTTAATGACTTGAATTGGTTCTCCTTCGATTTGATGATACCCAACTCCGTCAGTGATTACTAAAATTTGACCAGCTGGATGTGTATGCCAATTACTTCTTGCTCCAGGTTCAAAATATACATTACCAACTATTGTGGTTAATGTTGAATCCATAACTATTCCGTAATTATACGCGTTACCTGTAAAGTTTTTATCTGGTCCTTTTTGACCTTTTGGAAAAATGAAGTCTAAATCTTCTGAAGAGTTTTCGTTTTCAGTTTTTGCTGTGGTTACTTCTTTGGTTTCTTCTGTATTAGAATTGCTTTCTACTTTTTTACAACTTTGAAAGCAAAAAAATACTGAAGCAATTAATACAAGTGTAGTGTTTTTCATAATTTTTAGTTTTTTAAATCGATTTAATAATTTTTGCAGGAACACCAACAACTACGGTTCTATCGGGAACATCTTTTGATACTACAGCACCTGCTGCCACAATAGCATGCTCACCAACAGTTACACCTGGCAATATTGTTGATCCTGCGCCAATCCAAGCTCCTATTTTGATATGAATTGGTTTTCCTATCAATGCTTTTCTAGATTCTGACTCTATAGGATGAGTTTCGGATAAAAGATTAACTCTTGGACCTACCATTACATCATCATCAATGGTAACGCCACCTAAATCTAAGATTTGACAGTTTTGGTTTATAAAAATGTTCTTTCCGAGTTTTAGATTTTTACCATAGTTGATACTAAAAGGCGTATAAATAGTTGTACTTGAATCAACTTCATTTTGGATAAGTTTACCTAAATGCTGTCTGATTTCAACAATAGTTTTAGATGTATTTAAATCTGCTAAAATTGCTATAGCACGCTCTGACTGTTCAGGCAACTTATAATATTCTGGATCACTAAAAGGAACGACTTCACCAGATAGTATTCTTTCAAAAATGTTATTGTTGCTTTTTGCACTCATATCTTCAACTTCAAATCTATGGTACAAAGATACTTTCGCTAACCTATTACCGGATAACGAAATTCAAATCAAAAATTATAAAATTCAAACCAAATTAAACTCTAACCGTTTTTGGTGTTAATCCTGTTTGCTTTTTGAAGAAGTTATTGAAATACGTAGGATATTCAAATCCTAAAGCATAACCAACCTCGCTAACATTCCAGTTTGTATGTTGCAACAACGCTTTAGCTTCGTTAACTATTCGTTCTGTAATATGTGTAGAAGTAGACTTTCCTGTGACTGATTTTACTGCACGATTTAAATAGTTAACATGAACAGATAATTGATCAGCATAATGTTGCGCTGTAGTAAGTTTTAATGGTGAATCTGCAGTTTCAATAGGAAACTGACGTTCTAGAAGTTCTAAAAACACTGATGTTAAACGAGAAGCAGCATTTGCGTGTTTTTCATCTTGTTCTGAAGGCTGCATTTTCATAGCTTCATGTAGAATTAACTGAATATAATTTCTGATTAAATCATCTTTAAAAGAATAATCTGTTTGTTGTTCTTGCATCATTTTCTCGAAGATACCATTCAGAAATAAACGCTGTTCTTCAGTTATTTTTAAAACAGGTGTACCACCTAATTTAAACAAAGGTGACTGCAACAAACTATCGGTACGCTCAGACAATTGCAAAAATTCTTCAGAAAACAAGCATGTATAACCTATATAAGTTGTAGATATTGTTTCCCAAGAGTATGGCACATGGGGATTTCCAAAAAAGAGAATAGTCCCTTCCTGTTCGTAACTTCTGTCTGCATAGTGAATTATGCTCTTACCAGTAGTCAGACAAATTTTATAAAAATCTTTACGACTGTAAATTTTAGTTGCACTACTATCTTCCTCAATTCTAAAGACATTAAAGCCTTTTAACTTTAGCTCACTATTAAATGGTGATACCGAACGTTCTGTTTTTCCTTCCATAAGGCAAAATTAAGAAATTCAAACCTCAAATTCAGCATTCCTTTAACGGTCTTTTAACAATATTAGACAGTAAACTTATTTTAAATCTT
Organism: Winogradskyella poriferorum; assembly: GCF_036553625.1. NCBI lineage: Bacteria > Pseudomonadati > Bacteroidota > Flavobacteriia > Flavobacteriales > Flavobacteriaceae > Winogradskyella > Winogradskyella poriferorum. The sequence continues at coordinate 193,926 of NZ_JAZHOU010000003.1, read as the reverse complement.
TCCACCAAGCTTCAAAAACTTGCGTACTATCTTTTAGTTTTACTACTTCACCAATTTTTGGTGTTACCAAAGAAATTCTTTCCGTTTTATTAGCTAGCGCTTCATCTAATGGCTCATACCAAGGATGATCCGAAAGCGTAAACTTTGAGTTATGAACTGGAAACAGCTTTTGAGTATTCAACTCTTCTGCTACTTGATATAATTGTCTTGGTAATAAGTGAATCTGATTCCAATTTTCGCTATACTGACCTTGCTCAATAATAGACAAATCAAAAGGACCATATTTAGCCGCAATATCTTTATAAAACGTATCGTAACCACTATCACCACCAATGTAGATATTATTATTTTTTGTGTTTAACACATAAGATGCCCATAAACTTTTATTTCTTTTGATACCTCTTCCTGAAAAATGACGTGCTGGTGCTGCTGTCAATTTTACGCCTTCAAATTCGATAGCTTCGTACCAATCTAGCTCGTTAATTTTAGATGCTTCATAACCCCAATATTCAAAATGCTGACCAACACCTAACCCACAAACTACATGACCAACTTTAGACTTTAGTTTTAATATTGTTTCATAATCCAAATGATCCCAATGATCGTGAGAAATTATTAAATAATCAATATCAGGTAAATCTTCTACACCATAATTATTAGTTCCTTTAAATGCATTAGTCATAAAAGAAAATGGTGCTGCATAACCACAAAATACAGGGTCTACTAAAAACGTTTTTCCATCCAATCTCATAAAATAAGATGAATGTCCAAACCAAATTAACACATCTTCTTTCTCATCTAAACCTTTAATATCCGTTGAAACGAATGGCAAACTATCTTCAGGTTTTACTTTGTACTTTTTAGCAAATATAAAATCCCACATAGCGCCTATTGTACTTTTATCTGAGGTCATAACAGCAGTCTCACTTAAATTTTTAAATGATCCATCTTTATAGTTTGGGGATTTTTTTATACGTTCTAAACGTTCGCCTTTAGGATGTTGTCCAAATTTTGACTGGTTAAGTATCATAACAGTTATTAAAGATATAAGTAATACAATACCCAATAAGATTTTTAAAAAGCGTTTCATTTTATTTGGGTTAAGTTCATTACTACATATAAGAAATGTCTTTTCTAAAGTTTCTTAGAAACACAAAGTTAAATAGACAGTATTAAATTTAACTATTAGTCTTACTGATAATATTAGATAAAACTTAAAAATCAAACTTGGTTTAACCCGATTGATATAATTAATTTGTTAAAACATTGAATTAAAGGTGGTTTCATAAATAAAAAATTTAAAATGCCCACCATTCAAACCTACACAAAAATGCATTTCATCGATATTTTTTGCTTTTTATAGATTTTTTTTCAAAATAAATGATATATTAGCATCCGAAATAAATTCATTTAACCCCAAACAAAATGAAAAAAATTACATTAGTCCTCCTTTGGACTTTATTTACAACCACTATTTTTTCTCAAAATAGTCCAACAGGGAAACGGATTTCAATTTCTAATCCAACTCATGACCAACTTCATCTATTAAAAGATTCAGGTGTTGACCTCTCATGTGGTGCAAATTTCTCTAATAACGATCTAATTTTAGAATTATCTGATTCTATGATTGGTGTTTTAGATTCTAATAATGTTAGTTATACTATACTAATAAACGATTTAACTGCTCATTTTGAAAACGTTACTGCTGTTGAGCTACCTTTAGCAAAAGCTGAACTTGCTCAAAAAAAAATGAGTAATACACAAAATAGAGCTCTTAGTATTTCTACAGCAACAATTGACAACTTAGTTCAATACGAAGGCTGTTCTGAAATCAATTGGGATAATTCTGTGCCAAACAACTTTAACTTAGGAAGTATGGCTGGATGCCTTACATACAGTGAAGTATTAGCAGAATTAGATGAGATGAGAGCTTTATACCCAAACTTAATTTCGGTAAAAGCTCCAATTTCAACTGATCCCAATCATAAAACTCATGGAAATTCTTATACCAATGGAGGCCAATATGATACTTGGGCAGGCCAAGACGTATTATACGTAAGAATATCTGACAATCCAGATACTGATGAAACCAATGAACCAGAATCATTATACTCTGGTATGACCCATTCTCGTGAAGTTAGTAGTATGATGAATCTTATATACTACATGTGGTATCTTTTAGAAAACTACGATTCTGATCCTGGAATTAAAAACTTAGTAGATAATCATGAAATGTATTTTATTCCTGTAGCCAATCCTGACGGGTTAATGTGGAATGAACAAATTGCACCTTCTGGAGGTGGTCTACAAAGAAAAAATTTAGGCCCATATAACACAGGAAACAACAACGCAAGAGGTGTAGACCTTAACAGAAACTATGACTACTTTTGGGGTCCTAATGCTATATATGGTGGTTCTTCTGGCACAACTTCAAATCAAACATACAGAGGTCCATCTGCTTTTTCAGAGCCAGAGACTCAAGGTATAGAAGCTTTTGTAGCTTCAAGAAATTTTGTGACCGCGATGAATCATCATGCTACATCAAATTTAATTCCTCATGCCTATAATGGATATCCTAACGCTCCTTCTTCTGGTCGTGAGGATGACTTTGCAAAATTTTGTCATGACATGACAAGATACAATAGATATATATACGGTGAGGCACCAGATATTTTAACCATAGCCAATGGAGATATGAGTGACTGGATGCTAGGTGGTGTAGCAGACGTCAATGGTTCTACAGGTTCTGGAGAACAAATTTTAGCACTAGCACCCGAAAATGGTGCTTGGGATGGCAGCGAAGGTGGATTTTGGCCAAATCCTACTCAAATTGTTGATATCGCTCAAAGAGCAATGCGAATGAATTTTATGAATGCTTACTACAGTGGTAAGTTTGCTCAATTCCATGACTTAAATACATCAGACATTAATACAACCAGCGGAAATTTAAAATTTGGTATTGAATATTTAGGTCAAACACTGGGAGACATTACATTAAATGTAACTCCTGTATCTTCTAATATAATATCATTAACTGCTCCTGCTACGCAAACTAGCTGGACAAAATTAGAACAAAGAGAGCTTAATGTTCCTTTTACATTAGCCCCTTCCATTCAAGCAAATGATAAAATTGAATTTCAAATAACTTTAAGCAATGATGATGGATACGTTATGTACCAAACTAACATCATTAAATCTTACAACCCAACGATTCTTTTTGATGATGATGCAGATACCAATGGCCTTGCTAACTGGAACAATGGAGGAGGAACATGGAATGTTACCACAGATGCTTATTCAGGCTCTACTGCAATTACAGATAGCCCTTCTGGATCTTATAGTAATAACACCATTCAAACACTTACGCTAAGTAATGCTGCAGCAGTAGATTTAACTACTTCGGAAACTGCTGTAGTTCAGTTTTATGCAAAATGGGATTTAGAAAGAAACTTTGATTTTGTACAATTCCAAGCGTCTACAGATGGATCTAACTGGGTAGAATTATGCGGTAAATACACAAAACCTGGTTCTTATTATTTAACCACTAGATACAGTAGCGGTAACAGTTCTGACACAGGTCCTGGTAAAAACACATCTGATTTAAATCATCAACCAGATGGAGAAGCTATTTATGACGGTAACACACAAGATAAATGGGTTATGGAAGAGTTTGTGATTGACGCTTCTAACAATGCTTTTCTTTTGGGTGAAGGAAACGTTCAATTTAGGTTTGTGTTAGGCTCAGACTCATCAAACAGAGCTGACGGCTACTCAACAACTTTTGACGGCTTTACTTTTGACGACTTTAAGGTTATAGATATTAAATTACCTTGTGAAACTACAGTACCAACAAACTTGGCTGCAAATTCAATAACTGCTTCAACAGCAGAAATTACTTGGGATAATGTTCCTTCAGCCACTTATGATTTGAGATATAGAGAAACTGGAGCTCCAAGCTGGGTAGAAATTACAGATATTACTAGTACCAGTTATTCTCTAACAAGTTTAGATATTACAACAGAATATGAAGTACAAGTCAGAAGCCGATGCGTTTCTTCTACTTCGGCTTATTCTGCTTCAGAAAGCTTTACCACTGCCGATTTAGTATATTGTACCGCAGGAGGGTCAACAATTTCTGACGAATATATTGGAGGTATCTCTTTAAACGGTACTTTGAACGATACTTCTAGTAGCACTTCTTCTGGGTATTCCGACTTTACAGGCGCTTCAATATTTGAACCTATACAAGTCGGAAGTACAGGAAATAGTTTAGTTGTTACTAAAACGTGGACTGGCACACAATACGATGAAGCTGTGTCTGCTTGGATTGATTTTAACAAAGACGGTGATTTTGACGATACTGGAGAAAAAGTACTTGAAGTAGGTGCAAATCAGACTACATCTGTCTCTAGTTCTTTTACAGTGCCAGTTTCTGCAAGTACAGGAAATACCAGAATGAGGGTTATAATGGCATATTATAACTCATCAGGAACAATACAAAACGATCCTTGCGACAGTTTCCAATACGGTGAAGTAGAAGACTATGATATATACATATATGAAGGTTTGCTATATACAAGTGCTACTTGGTACCCAAACCCACCTTCAGACCTTACAGGATCCGATAATGTTACCATTTTAGATGGCACTTATAACACTACTTCTGATATAGCTGCAAATAATGTTATAGTAGCATCTGGCGCTACACTAAATGTGAGTAAAGAAAACGCTGTAACTGTTAATGGAAACATCACAAACAATGGAGAATTCGTAATGAATTCTGATTCAAATGAGTTTTCAAGTCTACTTTTATCAGGAAGTGCTTCAGATAATTTAAAATATAATAGACATGTCAATTCTAATACTAACAGAAATGATTTAATTTCACCTCCTTTTAGCGGAGAGAGTTTTGTGGATTTTCTTTCAAACAATTTAAATGTTGTTTCAAATGCTGAAGAAACTATTTACTTGTTTGGCCCTTTCGACAAATCTGTTAGCAATTACTTAACCTATTCTAATACAGATACGAGTACACTAGATGCTGGCAAAGGTTACAGAACGGCGTCTACGGACAATAGCACATTTACATTTACAGGTGCAGCAACAACAGGTGATCTAAATGTTCCTATACTAAAAACAGGTTCAGCTTACGAAATATGGAACTTAATTGGTAATCCTTATCCTTCTTATATAAAATTAGAAGATTTTCTAACAGCAAATGTATCTCAGTTAGATCCTTCAACTGCTGCTGTTTATGGTTATGACGCAGATAATTCTAACGGAAGTTATTGGACCATTTGGAACTTTGCCTATGCAACTGCTAATCCAAATACTTTAATTGCACCAGGACAAGGTTTCTTTGTATCTTCAAAGGATGGTGGTGGAACCATATCTTTTGCTTCATCAATGCAAACCTCTGGAAATTCTGATGATTTCATTACAGGTAGAAATAACAGCGCAATTGAATTTGGAAGTATAATATTAAGTTCAACAGATAGAAGCTTCAAAACTGATTTATATTTTACAGATAATGCTTCTCTAGGTTTAGACGTTGGTTATGATGCCAGTCATTTTAGCAATGTAACTTCAGATTTTGCTATCTACTCTGAATTGGTTAATGATAATACAGGAAAAGATATGGCTATACAAGCCATAGGCTTCAATGATATTAATAATAATACTATTATACCATTAGGCGTTAATGCAAACCAAGGTGAGCAAGTTACGATTAGTTTAACGGATTCTAATATTAACACGAATGTTTATCTTGAGGATGTAATTGCAAATACATTTACCCTTTTAAATACAACGGACTACACATTTACACCTTCATCTGATATTTTAGATACAGGTAGATTTTATTTAAGATTTGATACACCATCTTTATCAACTAATGAATCTAACTTAGATACTATACAAGTCTACAGCGATTATAATAATGAGCAAATTGTTATTAAAGGCTTACTGACTTCTAAGACACAAGTATCCTTATTTGATATTCAAGGTAGACAAATATTAAAAGATGATCTAAACATTAGAAACTCTTCAAATTCATTAAGCACAAAAGAGCTGAGCACTGGTGTTTATTTAGTAAAGATTTCTAATAATGTTTCAAGTATTTCTAAAAAAGTAATTATAAAATAATAATCTCAAATTTTAGTTAATGAACAAAAGCCGAAGATGAAATCTTCGGCTTTTTCCTTTTATCGTTTAAAAAGGTCTATTTAACTACAATTAACAACTACCCACCTACACTTAAATGCATTTTATCGGATAAATTTGCATTTTATAGATTTTTATTATATATTAGCCCTCGAATTTTAGTCCCAAACTAAACTTTAACCGCTTATGAAAACTATTACCCAAGCTTTAAGAAAGGGAAATCTTTTATTGTGGATGTTAATTATTAGCTCAAGTTTTGCTTATGCACAAACTTCCTATGTAGAAGTCTCCGTAAATTGGCCATCTTGGTCATCTGAAAATAGAGTTGAAATTTACAACCCTAGTGGCTCTGTCATTGCAACTATAGACAATGGCTATACAGGTAGTTCTGATAATAGCTATTCTACCACAGTATCGTTAGGTTGTATTGCAGATGACACCAATTATTATTTTATCATGTATGACACATATAATGATGGATGGAATGGCGCAGATAACATAACAATAACCTCAGGCGGTGTTAACGTAATTAATCAAGATGATGGAGATTTGGCAAGCCCTAGCGGTTCAGCACCAATATACTTTGATGTTTCTGGTGGTTGTTCTGCTACTTGTAGTTCTACTGTTGCGGCTTTTCCATACTCTGAAGGATTTGAATCAGGATTTGGTCTTTGGGTGCAATCAACTACCGATGACAGAGACTGGAGTAGAATAGGTGGAGGAACACCTTCTGGATCAACAGGTCCTTCTGGACCTAATGAAGGTTCGCGATACATTTTTACAGAAGCATCATCAAACTCTAATAGAACTTTCGTTTTAGAAAGTCCTTGCTTTAATTTATCGACAGCTTCTACCGCTAATTTCTCCTTTTATTACCATATGTATGGTTCTGACATGGGAGATTTGTATTTAGAAATGAGTACAGACAATGGTCTAACTTGGCCCACAACCTTATGGTCACAAAGTGGGCAAGTACAAACTAGCAATGGGCAAGCCTGGAATCAAGTCAATGTTAACCTAACTCCACACGTTGGTCAAACCATAATGATTAGGTTTAGAGGTGTAACCGGAAACAATTATAGAAGCGATATGTCTCTTGATAATTTTTCACTAACAGCTACAACATCTCCTTTGCCTGAAATAAATATAACAGGAAATGGGGTCACTATTGCTGATGGTGACACAACACCAGCAACTTCTGATGATACTGACTTTGGTAATGTATTAACTGCAGGTGGAACAGACGTGCACACCTTTACAATTGAAAATATTGGAACGTTAGACTTAAATTTAACTGGTAGTTCACCATATGTTACTATAAGTGGTACAAATGCCGCAGACTTTAGTATTACGGCAATACCTACTACTCCAATAAGTGCAAGTGGGTCTACGACATTTCAAATTACTTTTAATCCAAGTGCTAACGGTCTAAGAACTGCATCCATATCTATTGCAAATGATGATAGTGATGAAAACCCTTATACTTTTAATATCCAAGGAACAGGCTACACTCCTATTGCGGAAATAAACATTGAAGGCAACGGAAATACAATTACAGATGGAGATACAACACCATCAACAACTGATGGAACTGACTTTGGTAATGTTATCACACTTTCAGGAAATAGAGCTAATACCTTTACAATTCAAAATATAGGTACAGCAAATCTGAACTTAACTGGTACTTCACCTTATGTAAGTATTACAGGAGCTAACGCTGCTGATTTCAGTATAAGTACAGTTCCTAATGCTACAATCACAGCTGGTGGGTCTACGGTTTTTGAAATTAATTTTACACCTAGTGCAGATGGACTAAGAACGGCAACTGTATCTATTGCTAACGATGATAGTGATGAAAATCCTTATAACTTCAATATTCAAGGTAATGGCTTTACTCCACCAGAACACACAATTTACTACGAAAATTTTGATGAAACTAATGGTGGTTGGTCTGCTTCAGGCACAGGAACAACAGTATGGTCTAGAGGTACAGGACTAACATCAGTAAGTGAACTTGGAGAAGGCAACTACTGGTATACAGACAATTACAACAGTTATGCAAATAATATAAATATTGTTTTAACAAGTCCAATTATATCTACTTTAGGATTTGATGACTTGGTATTTAATGCAGATATACGTTATGATTTTAGTAATGATTCTGACGATGGTATGCGTATTGAGTACAGAAAGCGTACCGCTGCAGTCTGGTCTTCTTGGACAGTGTTGGGTGCGTTTGGAGATGGTACAAATTGGTATGATGGCAATGGTAATGTAAATGCTTTAGGTACAGGATCTGATGGTTGGACAGGAACAACTACAACTACCCAGGCAATTCCTAACCATTTTGAAACAGCAACAATAGAACTTCCTGTTACTCTACATAATTCTAATGAAATTCAATTTAGATTTGTTGTCGCTTCAGATGCAGCTGATGTAGACGCTGGTGCTGCAGTTGATAACATTATTATAAACGCTAACCCAATAACACCTTTCTCGGATCCCGTTTTAGGACCTGGATCTGTAAATGGTGATTTAAGACTTTGGTTAAAAGCAACTGAAGAATGGAATGTTTTATCTGACAACGATGATGTATTAACCTTAAATGATGCAGCTTTTGATAATGATGCCATTTCATTAACAACTAATAGCCCTGCATTTAAAGATAATGCTACCGACAATATTAACTACAATCCAGTTATTGAGTTCGATCGTAGTAATCTTGAATACTTAAGAGGTAAGGGAGGATTTTTCTCTCAAGATTATTTTGTAGTAATGAAATCTACTGGCACAATAGACTATACTGGTACTAACAGACAAGTTCCTATAGCTGGTAGAGTAGCACCAGTAAGCCCACAGGTAGATGGTACAGGTCTTGGACTAGGAAATATATCTGCTCGATTCACAGATGAAGTTGTAGCACATATGACTAGCTCAGTGCCAACAAACACGCCTACAGATTTATCCTATGGTAGAGCTTACTCAAGTAATACAGATAGTTTTGTAGACGAAGTAATTATTTATAATGTTAAAACTAATGCTGCAGGCACATTAACGGAAATTTACAAAAACGGTAAGCGTATTGATAATGTAACAGGCCAAACACAAGGTACACCTGTAGACTTAACCTTTTATGAATTTATTAATCAACAATATTACTTAGGTGTTGGTCGATTCAGCCTTAATGGTAATGTAGATGCTTATGTGAATGGTAGAATGACTGAAGTCATAAGCTATAAATCACGTAATAATGCTCTAGACAAACAGAAAATTGAGTCTTACCTTGCCTTAAAAAATGGTGTAACATTACATGCTGCAAATAGTACAACTGAAAATAGATTGAATGACATTGATTATATTGATACACAGGGCAACGTCATTTGGGACACCTCATTAAATGCAGGTTATAATTACGACATTGCTGGTATTGGTAGAGATGATGATTCTGGATTAATTCAAAAACAATCTGCAAGTGAAAATAAGTTTAGTGATGGTACAGGACTTACTAGTGGCTTCTTGTCCATGGGACTTACAGACCTATATGACACTAATAAAGACAATATTGACTCCAATGGCACCACTTTTAACGACCGTGAATTCTTAGTTTGGGGTAACAATAATGCAGACATTAATTCAGCAGCATCAACGATTACTGTTAATATGAGTTCTGGAATATCACCTGCTCTTACTACCAATGTTACATTTACAGCAATGCAACGTGTTTGGAAAGTGGTAGAAACTGGTGGAGATGTACCGACGGTTAAAGTGAGTATTCCACAAAATACTGTTAGAAATATATCACCTCCAGGTAACTATTACATGTTTATATCAAGTACAGGTGTTTTTGACCCAACTGCAGATTATAGAGTAATGACAGCTGATGGTAGTGGTAACTTAGAAGCTGAATACGACTTTGACGGCACAAAATATATTACATTTGGCTATGCACCACAGGTTGTAGTTGAGCGTTCTGTATACTTTGATGGTTCTGTAGATTATATTGATGTAGAAGACAATTTAGATTTAGATCCATCAGGATTTACTGTTTCAGCTTGGATAAAGCGTGACGCTGCAGATACAGGCACAAAATCAATCTTATCGAAAAGAGATTTATCTTTTACACAAGGTTATGATCTAAGAATTCTAAATGATAACAGAATTCAAATCACATGGATAAATGGTCTTACACAAACGCTAAGTTCTACTACATCCATACCTGATGATGAATGGCATCATGTAGCTGCTATATATAATGGCTCAACGGTATCAATATACATTGACGGTGTATTAGATAATTCTGGTGTAAGAACTGCGCCTGTTAGCACAACAGATTCATTTTTAATAGCTGCGGCAGGTAAAGGCACCACAACACAACATTTTAGAGGAAATATTGATGAAGTACGTGTATGGGATACCGATTTAACCGAAGACCAGTTAAGATTTGTAATGAATCAAGAGATTGAAGATAACGCTGGTCAGGTTATGGGAGTAGTTTTACCTGCATCAATAACTAAACACGATATTAATGCAGTCCCATGGAGTGATTTAGCAGGCTACTATCCTATGTCTGTGTACACTTACACAAATACAGATGATGCGTCAGGAAATGGCCATCAAGGAGCTTTAAGAAATCTTGACACTGTTGATAGACAAACAGCTCCATTACCATATGAGTCATCTCAAAATGGAGATTGGGACACAGGTACTACCTGGACTAACGGTAATGTACAATATATGCCAGGTACAGCTTCAATAGTTGACCCTACAATTACAGTAGATTGGAACATTGTAAGAACATCTCACAATGTAACTATGGATAACAGTACATTGCCTGCCGGAAATAACGAAAACAGAAATGTTCTTGGACTTTATGTAGATGCTAATGAATTAACTTTAAATGGTGATAATGCTACCAACACTGGTAGTGGTCTAACAGTATCGCACTACCTTAGTTTAACAGGTAAAATTGACTTAGAGGGAGATTCTCAATTAATTCAAACAGAAGATAGTGATTTGTTAGTAGCTGTTAACGGAGAGCTTGAAAAAGATCAACAAGGTACTGCTGACACCTATACCTATAACTACTGGTCTTCTCCTGTTGGTGATATAGATACTGCTGTTAACAACTATCGTTACTCTGTACAAGACGTAATGTTTGACGGCTCTAACCCTGTTAACTTTTCTAGTTCAGGTTATAATGGTGCAGCAACCAACCCTATTAGAATTGCAGATTATTGGATTTGGAAATTTGCAAACTTAACTAGTGACGATTATTCTGCATGGCAGCATGTTAGACGTACAGGAACAATATATGCTGGTGAAGGCTTTACTATGAAAGGTCCAAATACAGGAGGGATTTTAGACGATCAAAATTATGTTTTCTTAGGAAAGCCTAACAATGGAGATATTAGCTTAACTATAAACAATGGTAATGATTATTTAGTTGGTAATCCTTATGCCTCTTCCTTAGATGCTAATGAATTTATCCTAGATAACCCAAATACAACTGGAGCACTACAGTTCTGGGAGCATTGGGGAGGCGGATCTCATATATTACAACAATATCAAGGTGGTTATGCTGTATACAACCTTTCAGGTGGTGTTCCAGCACCTGCTCCAGACCCAGATGTGGCTCAAGTTGGTGTAGGTACTAAAACACCAGGAAGATATGTACCTGTTAGCCAAGGATTCTTTGTATCTGGAATTAGTAATGGAACAATAAACTTTGAAAATGATCAACGTGCTTTCACTAAAGAAGGTGGTTCTTCTTCAGTATTTATGCGAACTGCAAATTCTTCAGAAAGTCAAAACAACCAAGTTGTTGATGTAGATGATAGAATGAAGTTTAGAATTGGTTACAGAGCTAGTAACAACATGCACCTGCAAAGAGAAATTCTCTTAACTATTGATGAAAACGCAACTGAAGGTGTAGATTGGGCATACGACGCACACCTAAACGAGGACCAAACAGACGATATGTTCTGGATGATTGGAGATGAAAAATTCATCATTCAAGCTAATGATAATGCTAATCTAAACACTGTTTACCCGTTAGGAATTAAAACCAGTGCTGATGGTAACAGTAGATTTACAATTAATGCTTTAGAAAACGTACCAAACTCTGTAAATATTTATTTACGTGATAAAGATTTAAATATCTCCCATGATTTGAGAGTAAGTGATTACGAGATCTTCTTGACTGCTGGTGAATACTTAGATCGTTTTGAAATTACATTTAAAATTATGACTAATTCACTTGGATTAGATGATGAAAACATAAACAGTTTAGATGTATTATACTCCAATGATAAAGAGAAAATTGTATTAATTAATCCTAACCTAATAGAAGTAAAATCTATAGAATTATTTAATATGCTCGGACAATCTGTCCAAAAATTTGAAAGTATTTCAGAGAGCGGTTACTCTGAATATGAAGTTAAGAATTTAAGTACTGGAACTTATATTATTAAGTTATATACTGTAAGCGGTTCAGTATCGACTAAAAAAGTTTTAGTAAAGTAATTTTTGCCCCAAATCTTAAATCTTAACCACGAAAAAGCCCTGAATACTTCAGGGCTTTTTTAATTGTTATAATATATGTATTACTCTATTTCAATGAAGATAATAACTCCTGAAGTTTTAATTTCTCTTGCTCTCCGGTTTTCATGTTTTTAAGGGTGTATGTATCAGAGTTAAGCTCCTCCTCTCCTAATAAAACTACATAAGGAATATTACGACGATTGGCGTGCGTCATTTGCTTTTTCATTTTAGCATTATCAGGATATAATTCTGCTTTAACACCATTTTGCCTTAACTGAGTTACAGCTTGCAGACATGCCATTGCTTCTTTATCGCCAAAATTGATAAATAGTACTTTGGTTGCATCTGCAATAGTTTCCGGGAACAAGTTAAGCTCTTCTAACACCAAATAGATACGATCTAATCCAAAGCTAATACCTACTCCACTTGTATCTGGTTTTCCGAAAATGCTCGTTAAATCATCATAACGACCACCTCCACCAATAGAGCCCATTTTAACACCATCTGGTGCTGACACTTCAAAAATAGCACCTGTGTAATAATTAAGTCCTCTTGCTAAAGTAACATCTAATTGAAGGTTGGCTGTTTTTAATCCTAATTTAGAAATTGAAGCATCTATAAACTCTAACTCTTCAATACCTTTTAATCCTACTTCAGAGGTGTTTAAAATAGATTTTAAGCTTTCTACTTGCGTACCAAAATCTCCTTCTAAAGAAAATAAAGGCTGTAATTTAGAAATACCATCTTCTGACATACCTTTGCTACGCATTTCTTCTTTGACCTTCTCTTCTCCTATTTTATCAAGTTTGTCTAAAGCCACTGTGAAATCAATAAGTTTATCTTGTACTCCAATAACTTCAGCAATACCAGATAATATCTTACGATTATTAATTTTTATAGTTACACCTTTTAAATCTAAAGCTGTAAACACAGCATCATAAAGCTGAACAAACTCAACTTCCTGAAATAACGATTTAGAACCTACTACATCTGCATCACATTGGTAAAACTCTCTAAAACGGCCTTTTTGCGGACGATCTGCTCGCCAAACTGGCTGTATTTGATAGCGTTTAAATGGAAATTCTATCTCATTTTGGTGCTGCACTACGTAACGCGCAAATGGCACTGTAAGATCGTAACGAAGTGCCTTTTCAGAGATTTTATTTGCTACATCTTTAAAATTATCTTCAATGAAAACATTTTTGAAGTATGCTCTTTCAACAGCCTTAGAAAACCTTTGTGAGTTTTCAAAAAGACTGGTATTATCCTCAGCTATTCTCTTCATGTACCTAACTATAGCTGCCAATAAAAAAGGACTCATTTTTGAAAATTCCTTTTTAATTTTTTCAATTATGTTATCTGAGAAAGTATTTAAAAAAAGATTATTATTAAATAAACTGGTCTCATACAAACTTTCAATTTTGTCTACATCAGAAATATTGTCAATTTCTTCAATAGATTTATCTTCAAATTCTGCCTTATAAAGAATTATAAAAGCATCACCAAGATTCCTCCTAAATATTTCTTTGAGAAATTTTGACCCTAACTCTACATTTCTCAAAAAGTCTCCACTATTCAAAATCTTAAAAATCAAGCGATCTCCTTCATCTCCATACTTGCCCATTAAGGTGTCTGAGTTTTCAAAACTTGGCGTTTCAATTGGTTGAAATCCATATAACTCAAATTGCTCTTTTATAATGTTCATTATATATGAACGTTTTGCAACCTCTACTGCATTAAAATCTCTGGTACCTTTTGGAATACTTGGTTTTTGTGCCATAATATTTCCTGCAAAAGCAGGAATCTCTTTTAGTGAAACTTCATATTTAAGTCACAAAAATATTATAATTTTTAGAGGCATACCCAAGTAATTTTAAATTTATAGTAACTTTATGGTGTTTGGGACGTCTTATGGTTTTAAACAACCCAACTAACTACAGATACAACTATGTTTTCATTAGCTAGAGAGAATGTAAGAATTGCTTTTGGTTCTATAAAAAGCCAATTACTTCGTACTATTTTAACGGTTTTAATCATTGCTATAGGTATTATGGCATTGGTGGGCATTTTAAGTGGTGTTTCGGCCTTAGAGAATACAATGTCTAGTAACTTTTCTTCGATGGGTGCTAATACTTTTAATTTTCAACGCTACGAATTTAGAACACAACGCCAAAGTGGTAGAGAACGTCAAAAAGTTAATCCTATTATAAGCTACAGAAATGTTAAAGATTTTATTGACAGTTATGATTATCCTTACACCAAGGTTGCGGTTTCTTTTTATGGCTCCTCAACATCTGAAGTAAAATACGAAAACGAAAAAACCGACCCAGAAGTTGCTGTTATTGGCTCTAATGAAAATTACATTGAGAATTCTGGTTTAGAAATTGAAAATGGCAGATCCTTAAATTTTGCTGATGTAGAAAACAATAATGCAGTTTGTGTTATTGGTAGCGATTTGCAAAAAGCGCTTTTTCCTGATGACAACCCAATTGATAAAACCATAAGTGTAAGAGGGTCTAAATTTAAGGTTATTGGTGTTTTAAAAGAAAAAGGCTCTACGTTTGGTAACAATCAGGATTTAAGGGTGATTATGCCTATTCAAAAAGCGCGATCTATCTTCACCAATCCAAATATCAATTATACGCTTAGCGTTAAAGTGGATAAAACTGACATGTTAGAAGGTGCGCAAGATGATGCAATTATTACCTTTAGAAATGTGCGTGGACTCAACCCAGTAGAAGAAAATAATTTTGGTATAGAACGTAGTGAAGACCTTTTGAATCGTGTGGCAGAAAACACAAAGACTCTTAATTGGGCTGCTTGGATAATTAGTATTATTACCATTTTTGGTTCTACCATTGCTTTAATGAATATTATGTTGGTTTCTGTAAGCGAACGCACAAGGGAAATTGGTGTACGTAAAGCCTTGGGTGCTAAACGCAAAACTATAGCATTTCAATTCTTTATAGAAACCATTATTATTGGTCAGCTTGGAGGAATTTTAGGTATTATTTTAGGTATTTTGATTGGTTGGGGAGTAGCTTCTGCTTTTGAGCTTGTGTTTTCAACACCTTGGTTTGCTATGATTTGCGCTACAGCTATTGCATTTTTTGTAGCAATTTTATCTGGATTATATCCTGCAATTAAAGCCGCTGCACTAGACCCTGTTGAATCTCTTAGATACGAATAATTCCTGCGAAAGCAGGAATCTCCTAATCACGCTTAGAAATTATCATAGTAATTATGTAAGTTTTTGCCAATAAAGACCTTTAAGCAAGGTTTATTCCTTTTTTGCTGAGAGATACCTGCTTTTGCAGGTATTAGTTCCTAATCAACTTTTCAAAATACTGAAACAACTCACCTTTGGTAATATTAGCACCTTGTTGAATTAACTTAAATATATCCTGATGTTTATCCTCTGAGTAATCTTTCTTTGCGTTGAAAAATTCAATATCATCAGACAATAAGTTATCCCTTAACCACTGAAATCCTTCTTTTGTTGTTAAATCAGTTTTATCTTCCTTTAATTTAAGCGCTATTAAGTGCATGTCGTTTTCTCTACACTTAAAAAGATGAATCTGATTTGGTGAAATATGCTCCAAGTATTCTACTTTACTCAACACACCATACCAAACCAAGTCACTAAAAACATCTAGCTCTTGCTCTGCGGCTTCTGGTTTGTTTTTCTTAATGTCTTCCCATTCATCAGCAGTTATAGATTGTGTTGCCAAAAAATTAATAAATTCCTGGTGTAACTCTTCAAACTGCTCTTTTGTTAATCTTGCGTATTTCATAATATTTCCCACGAAAGTGGGAATCTCTTTTAATTATACTCTATTTTATATTTGTTTCTCATTTCCACTTCGACTGCGCTCAGTGTGACATCCTCATCTTTAAGATAGAGAATTTACATTTAATCAATCGCCTTGTAAGCCTCAAAAGGTCTATCTGTTGCTAAAATATCAACTCCCTGTTTTTTCCATCCTAGATATAACTCATCGCCTCTTGCTTCTGCTTGTTTATCTAAGTTGCCTAATGTACCCAAAATGCAAACTATATCTTCGTTGTGTAATCTCTGATATAACGATTTGTCAGACATACGTGTACCAGTAAAAGCAAGCATATTTTCTGTAGGTATTTTGGTTTTTAATAATCTATCAAACTCTTCATGATTTCTTGCTGAAACCGAAAGTAAAATATCTGGTGCTAATGCATAAGCAGATTGAGCTTGTTCAACATCATAAGTTATAATAATGCTTATGTCTTTTGCATCAGCTGCGTCTATAGCATTTATAACATCTTTTTGGCTAACGCTTCTCTTAATATCAATAGTTAAAATAACATTGTTTGCTTTACTCCATTCTAAAACTTCAGAAAATAGTGGGATTTTATAATTGGTCTGGTTTCCAAAATCGTCCACTAGATTAAAGTTCTTTAATTCTTTATATGTCAAATTCTTCACAGAGCCATTGCCTGTTGTGGTTCTGTCTATAGAATTATCATGCATTAAAATTAATTTTCCATCTTTTGTTTGGGCCACATCAATTTCAAAAATTGCAGAAATACTATCACTGACATATTGTATAGTTTCTAAACAATTTTCAGGATAATACTTTAAACCTTTCCCTCCGCGATGTACACTTATATTTGGATAATCGGATCTTGAAGGCTTAAAAAGCTCAATGAGTTTCGATTTTTGTACTTGAGCTTCCTGATCATTTGATTTAGCTTTTTTACATGCTACCAAGCTAATAATGGCAAGTAGTAGTAACAGTCTTTTCATGGAATATAACTGAATAAAAAAACCGCTTAGAATACTAAACGGCTTTTATTAATATTTGATTTGAAGATTGTTACGCCTCTGCAACAACTTCAAAAGTAAAATCAACATTTACAGATCTGTGTAAACGAATTACTGCTTCGTACTGACCTAAACGTTTAATGTTACCACCGTTGATAGAAATATATTTTTTATCAACTTCGTGACCTTCGTTTCTTAATGCTTCAGCTAAATCCATATTAGTTATAGAACCAAATAGTTTATCTCCAGCTGTTGCTCCTGTACCTGCTTTTGCAGTAATTTTAATATCTAATGCCTTTAAAGCTTCTGCTGTTTTTTCTGCTTCAGCTATAATAGATTTTTCTTTAAAAGCACGTTGCTTTAAAGTCTCTGCTAAAACTTTTTTAGCAGAAGCTGTAGCCATTACAGCGTGTCCTTGAGGAATTAAAAAGTTTCTACCATAACCGCTCTTTACTGTTACAATATCGTCTTTAAATCCTAAATTCTCAACGTCTTGTTTTAATATAAGTTCCATTGTTATGATATTTTATTTTAATAAATCAGCAACATATGGCATTAAAGCTAAATGTCTAGCTCTTTTTACTGCCACAGATACTTTTCTTTGGTATTTTAAAGAAGTTCCTGTTAAACGTCTTGGTAATAACTTACCTTGCTCGTTCACAAAGCTTAATAAGAAATCTGGATCTTTGTAATCTATATACTTAATACCAGACTTTTTAAAACGACAATACTTCTTTGTCTTTTGAGTCTCTATATTTAATGGTGTAAGATATCTAATCTCACCATCTTTTTTTCCTTTTGCTTGTTGTTCTATTGATGACATAATTAAGCTTTTTGTTTGTTTCTTTGTCTTCTCTTTTCAGCCCAAGCAATTGCGTGCTTGTCTAGCTTTACAGTTAAATAACGCATAAAACGCTCATCACGTCTAAACTCTAGCTCTAAAGTTTCAATAACTTCACCAGCTACTTGGTACTCAAATAAGTGATAAAAACCACTCTTTTTGTTTTGGATTGGGTAAGCTAATTTTTTTAAGCCCCAATCTTCTTTAGCTATCATCTTTGCACCTTTAGAAACAAGAAAATCCTCATATTTCTTAACTGTCTCCTTTATCTGTTCTTCAGATAAAACGGGATTCAAGATGAAAACAGTTTCATAATGATTCATAATAAATTATATTTGTTTATTGTTAAAACGGCTGCAAAAATACATATAATTTCTAATTCAGACAATGTTTTTAGATGTAAAGTTTCAAACATTTTTCTGCAATAAAGATTATGTTAAATTTTACAGTTTGTCGGTAAAATTTGTTTTTTAACCGAAATTATTGTACTATTGTCGATATCTTAACCTAATAAATTATTAATGTTATGACTTTAAACTGTGTAGTTGTTGATGATTCTGCGATTCAGCGCCTCTCTATAGTAAAGTTAATCGAGAATCATTCCTCGCTCAACCTTATTGCAGAGTACAGCAGTGCGTTAGAAACAAAAAACGGTCTTAATACTCATAAAGTAGATCTTATCTTTTTAGATATAGAAATGCCTGTATTAAACGGTTTTGAACTCTTAGATGTACTCAACAACAAACCCCAAATTATTTTTGTTACAGGTAAAACCGAATATGCTTTTAAAGCATTTAATTACGACGCTACCGACTATCTTCAAAAACCAATCACAAAAGAACGTTTTAACACTGCTGTAGAAAAAGCTATTGAGCAGCATAAGTTAAAATTAGACTTTAACGAAACTGATGGCGAGCACATCTTTGTGAAGAGTAACCTTAAAAAACGTAAAGTTTATATTAAGGATATTAAATGGATTGAAGCTTTAGGCGACTATGTAAAAGTTGTAACAGAAGAAAACAGCCTTGTAGTATTATCTACAATGAAAGCTTTTGAAAAGGAGCTACCGGAAGGGAAATTTTTGAGAATCCACAAATCTTATATTGTGAATTTAGATAAAATTGACCGCTTTAACAGTAAGAATGTTGAAGTAGGTGCTTATGAGATTCCTTTGAGTCGAAATAAGAAAACACAATTAGTAGATGCTTTGAATAATATGTAGAATGACTACCTTTTTCAGAATATCTCAATAATACACATTGAAATAAAAAATCCCAGCAGTACTGTTGGGATTTTTTTGTTTAAACGGTTGTATATTTTGACGTCAGTTCGAGTGATTTTGAGGAACGTAAAATTGTATCGAGAACTTTTTGATTTCTAAAATTCTAATTCTCGATACAAATTTTTCTCATTTCAATCGAAAAATCCACTCGAACTGACGAATTTCACCAAAATTTTCTATGGTTTGTTTTAATAGTTATCCACATTCAATACCACTCTCACAGACCTAAAATCCTTAACAGCATTAAAACTGTTATCTATTTTCATAATAGCTTCTTTGGTTTTAGAAAGCGATTGATTTTGCGGAATCTTGATTAAGATGTTTTTATTAAATAAATTCCGTATTCTGGAAATTGGCGGAAATTCTGGCCCTAAAACATTTGCTTTAAAGACTTGTCGCAAAGATTTAGCATACCAATCTGCTGCTAAATTTACTCTGTTATAATCTTTATGCCTTAACGTAATTTTAATTAAACGATAGATTGGTGGATATTTAAAGTTGTAACGATCGTTCATTTGCTCTGCATACATTTCCTTGTAAGCATTTGTAGACACCTGCTGTAAAATATTGTGGTGTGGATTATAAGTTTGAATTAGCACCTTTCCTCTTATATCAGTTCGGCCTGCTCTACCTGACACTTGTGTCATTAATTGATAGCTGCGCTCATGTGCTCTAAAATCTGGGAAATTGAGTAAGTTATCGGCATTCATAATACCCACCAGCTTTACATGTCTAAAATCCAAGCCTTTGGTAAGCATTTGTGTTCCTACCAAAATATCTATTTCACGCTGTTCAAACTTTGTGATGATTTTTTCAAAACCATGCTTTCCTCTTGTGGTATCTAAATCCATCCGAGCCACTTTGTTTTCTGGAAAAAGCACTTTTACCTCTTCTTCTATCTGCTCTGTACCAAATCCTTTGGTATCTAGAGTAGCATTTCCACAAGCCTGACATGTTTTTGGAGTTACTGTATGGTAACCACAATAATGACAGCGAAGTTGATCTCTGTATTGATGGTATGTTAAGCTTACATCGCAATTAGGACATTGTGGTGAGTTACCACAAGTTGTGCACTCTACGATTGGCGAAAATCCTCTTCTATTCTGAAACAATATAATTTGAAAACCTTCATCTAAGGTTTCTGTCATTTCTTCAATTAAACGGTCCGAAAAATGACCTTTCATACGTTTACGCTTGTACTTATCTGCCAAATCTACCAATTCTATATCTGGCATAAGTACATTGTTGAAACGTGTTTTTAATTCTACAAATCCATATTTACCTTGACTAGCATTAAAATAACTTTCTAAACTTGGTGTTGCCGAGCCTAAAAGTGTTTTAGCCTTGTGAATGTTAGCTAGCACGACAGCAGCATCTCTGGCATGGTATCGTGGTGCTGGGTCAAATTGTTTGTACGATTGCTCGTGTTCTTCATCTACTATGATTAAGCCTAAATTAGAAAACGGCAACAACAAAGCCGAACGTGCTCCAATAACCAATTGCGCTTTCTCTAAATTGTTCTTTAAATTTTGCCAAACCTCAACGCGCTCGTTACTAGAATATCTACTATGAAAAACCGCAACCTTTTCTCCAAAATAATCCTGAAGACGTTGCACCAATTGCGTTGTTAAAGCTATTTCTGGCAATAAGTACAATACTTGCCTACCCAAATTTAGCTGCTCTTCTATGAGCTTTACATAGATTTCTGTTTTACCAGATGATGTTACACCATGTAAAAGTGTTACTGGTTTAGTCTTAAAATCAACTTTAATGCTCTCAAGTGCTTTGGTTTGAGCATCACTCAATTGCTTGGTTTGCTCATCACCTTCACCTTCAAACTGCACTCTATCGGTTTGAATGTAATATTCCTCTAAAATAGACTTATCAATCAGTGCTTTAATAATAGCTGATGATGCACCACTAGATTCACTTAATTCTGAAACTTTTATTGGTTTTTGTTCTGAAGCTTCGAGTGTAAACAAGGTTAAAATAACCTCGCGCTGTTTTGGTGCTCTGCTTAAAATTTCTAATAACTCCTGAAGTTTTTCTTCAGATTTATGTGATTCATGAAGCTTTACATAGCGCACCAATTTTGGTTTATATTTTTCATAAAGTTCTTCTTGCAATTGCAATACGCCTTTTTCTACTAAACGATTTACGACTGGAAGAATTCGTTTTTTATCTAAAATAGAAACCACATCTTCAATCTTTAAAGACGATTGATATTGCAAAGCTTCATAGATTAAAAACTCATCATCTTTAAGGTCAGCTTCTGAGATGTCAGCATTTTCATTTCTAATAAGAATAGTTTCGCTTTCTATGATAAACGCATTTGGCATTGCTGCTCGCATTACCTCACCAAGACTGCACATATAATATTTAGCAATCCACTCCCAATGCTTCAGTTGTAATTCGGTTACAACAGGCGCTTCATCTAAAATTTGATGAATGGTTTTTGCTTCATATGCTGTAGGTTCATTATTATGAATTTTATATGCTAAAGCTGTATAAATTTTGCTTTTACCAAAGGGCACAGCCACTCGCATACCTGTTTTGAGGAATTGTGCTTCTGCCTCAGTAATATGATAGGTAAACGCTTTTTGAAGCGGTATTGGCAATATGACATCTAGAAAATAGGTCATCTAAAATTCTCTGAAACTGTTTTAATTAGCTTTATTATCGTTGTTGTTTATTTTACTCAGCAATCTTAATGATGCATTTAACTCATATCCTAAAAGCAAAATATTAGCATTTAACCATAGGTAAAATACTAAAATCAGTAGAGCTCCAATAGAGCCATATAACTTGTTGTATTGCGAAAAATTATCAATATAAATACCAAAGAGATAAGATGTAAGAATAATAAGTAAAGTAGTAAGCAATGCTCCTACTGAAAAAAACCTAGTATGTCTTCCTTCCTTTGTACCAAAGTAATATAGGGTTGCTGTGGCTAAATAGACCATAAGTATAAAAAAGAGATACTTTACAACTGCAATCCACTGCTCTGCTGTTGCTTTTTCGGTTTCTAAAGCATCATTTAATGGTGTTATAATATAGATTTCTGTATACCCAAAGAAAGCCACAGTTAAGAGTACTAAAACCGCCAAAATAAGTGCTACACCAAGAGCGTACATGTATTGTTGAAATACATTACGTGTTAACTGCTCGTGATACGAGTTTTCGAAACCAGAAAACACGGCATTTACACCATTTGCCATTAATAACATAGATAACAAAAAAACTGAAGACAACAATCCTGCCCCTGAGCCGCCACTTATATTTTCAAAAATATTCGCAAAGAAAAACTCTGAGGTTTGTGGTGGTAAAAAATCGTTTAGAAAACGCTCAAACTCAACCTGAAATCCATCAATTGGTATGTATGGCATTAAAATAATTACGAATAGTAAAAAGGGAAATATAGCAGTAAAAAAACTAAAAGCAATGGCACTGGCTCTCGTCGTTAATGCGCCTTTAACAATACCTCTTAAATAAAGCTCTAGCAAATCGTAGATAGACAAACCTTCAAAACCTGGCAATCGGACTTGCTTAAAAAAGCGAACTACAATATTAATTACAGGGATTTTATCTAGTTTATCTTCTATATGTTTTGTCATTCAGCTTTAGAGATTTAGACTACTTAGACGGTTAGATTTTTAGACTTTCTAGACAGCTTTTAAACTTAAGTCCATATTATAAACAGAGTGTGTCAATGCACCAGATGAAATATAATCTACACCACATTCTGCATACTGCCTTACCGTTTTTTCATTAATGCCACCAGACGATTCTGTAAGACATTGCTCACCTATAAGCTTTACTGCTTTTCTAGTATCCTCATAATTAAAATTATCGATAAGAATACGATATACACCACCACAATCTAATATTTCTTTAATTTCTTCAAGGTCACGTGCTTCAACAATAATTTTTAAATCTCTATTAGTATCCTTAAGGTATTGTTTGGTTTGCTCAATGGATCTGGTTACTCCACCTGCAAAATCTATATGATTGTCTTTTAGCATAATCATATCATACAATGCAAACCTGTGGTTTTCTCCACCTCCAATCTTTACAGCCCATTTTTCAAGTGCTCTAATACCTGGAGTCGTTTTTCGAGTATCTAAAATTTTGGTTCCTGTACCTTCTAATAAATCCACAAACTTTCTGGTTTTAGTTGCTATAGCACTCATACGTTGCATAGCATTAAGCACCAAACGCTCCGCTTTAAGAATAGACTGTGAAGATCCTTCTACATAAAATGCAATATCTCCATACTTCACCTTACTCCCATCTTCAATAAGTGTTTCAACTTTCATGTCTTTATCTACGTAAGCAAAGACTTGTTTAGCAAATTCAATACCAGCAATAATACCGCTGTCTTTTACTAAAAGTTTAGCTTTTCCGGTAGCTGAAGTTGGTATGCAAGCCAAAGAACTATGATCGCCATCTCCTACATCTTCCCTAATGGCATTGGCTATAATTAAATCTATTTCGGTTTGGAATTGTTCTTTTGAAATCATGAGATGTTTTATTTAGTGTAAAAATAGGAATTGAAATTTGAAAAGTTTAATAAATCTTACGTCAGTTGGAGTGAATTTATCAGCAAAACGAATAAATTTGTACTTCGACAAGCTCAGTAGAACTATCGAGAACCAGCTACACAAGACTTGTTGATACAATTCCAATTTCGATAGCAACCGAAATGAAATTACTCGAAGTGACAAAAGCATATGAATATTAAACTCATCGCCATAGGTAAAACAGACAATAAAAATCTTCAGACCTTAATTGAAGATTACAAAAAACGACTGAGCTACTATATTAAATTTGAATTTGAGATTATACCAGATCTTAAAAAAGTGAAGCATCTTTCTGAAGAACAACAAAAAGAAAAGGAAGGAGAATTAATTTTAGCTAAAACTCAAAACTCTGATGTGCTAATTTTATTGGATGAAAACGGAAAACAAATGGATTCTGTAGCGTTTTCTAACTACCTACAAAAGCACATGAATTCAGGAATAAAAACTTTAATTTTTGTTATTGGAGGCCCTTATGGATTTTCAGAAGAGATTTATAAAAGAGCCAATGGAAAATTAGGATTGTCTAAAATGACATTTTCGCATCAAATGGTTCGCTTATTTTTTATAGAACAATTATACAGAGGGTTTACTATTTTAAAGAACGAACCATATCATCATAGATAACCAACCGAGTAAACCCTCTGGCATAATTAAACGTCGAAACGTTTTATTTCAATTTTAGTGTGTTTTAAAAACTTCTTTTCGCTTTTTTAATTGACGTGTTAAATCGTTTATAGTTTCATTTACAGCCAATTCGTAAGAGGCCTTGTTTGATGTTGCAAAAATGCGTGGACCAGGAAGACTCAATTCTATGTTACAAATTTTACCTGCTTCGTGGTCTTTGTCATCGTGTTTAATGTAAACCTGAGCTGAAATTAAGAACTCAAATTTATCTGCTAATTTTTTTAACTTTTCTGTTGTAAACGCTGATAATGTTTCACTTACATCTGTGTTTACATATTGAAAATTTACCGTCATAATTTTACTTGTTTTAATTAATAATTCCTTTATCTAATATACGACAATTTACAGGAGGTATAACTGATAATTATCATAAAGTAAAGCTAAATATTTAATAATACACGGACTTTCTCAAGCAATAATTATAAGCTATTTTTGACAAAAATATGTCTATGCAAATTGTATTCGCTACCAATAATAAAAACAAGATAAAAGAAGTACAATCTTTGGTTCCAGAACACATCAAACTTCTAAGTTTAGAAGATATTGGTTGCCATGAAGAAATCCCTGAAACCACTGGTACTATAGAAGGTAATGCACAGCAAAAAGCTAATTATGTAAAAGACAATTATGGTTACGATTGCTTTGCAGATGACACAGGTTTAGAAGTAGAAGCCTTAAATGGTGAACCTGGAGTAGACACAGCATACTATGCTGGTCCGCAACGCAATCCTGACGATAATATGAACAAATTACTTTCTAACCTTAAAAATGCGACTTCTCGTTCTGCTCAGTTTAAAACCGTTATTGCTTTGCACCTCAATGGTGAACTAAAAACTTTTACCGGAATCTGCAAAGGTGAAATTACAACAGAAAAACAAGGCTATAAAGGTTTTGGTTACGATCCTATCTTTAAAGCTAAAGACTATACCAAAACTTTTGCTGAGATTTCTTTAGAAGAAAAAAACAAAATAGGCCATCGTGGTAAGGCTGTTTCGCAGTTGATTGAATTTTTAAATCAGTTTTAACAAAAATTATAAGGACTTATCTACTTTACTATTATCTTTAATTGTACATAAAACAAAAGAAGCTTATGAAATTTCATTATTTACTTTTTATAATACTTTTAGTTTTCAGTTGCGAAACGAAAAAAGAAAACACCTCCTTAAATCCTGAAAATTGGTCTAAAAGAGCTGTAAAGTTAAAGGCATCGGACTCCTTAGAGTATGGAAAGTCTTATCTATCCATTTATTCTCAAATATATAGCTTAACGGAACACACAAAGCATAATTTAACCTCTATGGTAAGTATGCGAAACACAAGTGACAAAGACACTATTTATCTTTTAAGAGCTGAATATTATGATACTCATGGTAAATCCGTAAGGAAATACTTTGACTTTCCTATATTCCTTGCACCTATGGAAACAACAGAAATTGTAATAGACGAAATTGACGTTTCTGGAGGTACAGGCTCTAACTTTATTTTTGAATGGAAAACACCAAATAATTGCCCAGAACCACTTTTTGAAGGTGTTATGACCTCAACCATGGGACAACAAGGTTTATCTTTTACAACTCTTGCTAAGAGAATTGAATAGTTATAGTATGGCAGAAATCTTATCAACTGTATTCTTAATATTTGCAGTAATAGATCCTATTGGGTCCATACCTGTTTATTTAGAGGCCACTAAAGAGTTTGATCTTGTACATAAAAAGAAAATAGCAATAAGGGCTTGCATCGTAGCCTTTTTGATACTTCTCTTTTTTATAGTTATAGGACAGCTTATATTAGAAGGTATGTCTGTATCTTTAGATGCTTTTCAGATTTCTGGTGGAGTCATTCTTTTTCTATTTGCTCTAACAATGATTTTTGGTGTAGGGAAACCAGAACAAGAAAAGAGTAGTATTACAGATTATAAGCATGTTACTGTTTTTCCGATAGCTATACCATCTATAGCATCGCCTGGTGCTATAATGGCAGTCGTATTAATGACAAACAATCATATTTATTCTATAAAGCAACAAACTTTTACAACATTGATTGTATTATGCGTGGTTGGTATAACTTGTCTTATTTTACTTGCAGCAACCAAGTTACAGAAAGTTATTGGAGACTATGGTATTACAGTTTTAAGTAAAGTTATGGGACTTATTTTAGCATCTTATGCCATACAAAGCATTTTGAATGGCATAAGTAACTACTTTACTAATATTCAATAGTGATTTGTACTAAAGTTATTTCTTTATTCCTGAATTAAGAGCAGAATCTATTGCTTCTGAATATTTTTTATCTGCACCAACTTCTAGCATTCCTACAAGCATTAAGCAAGTATCTTTATCTATTTCATAGCAATAAACCTTGTTATTTAACTTTACACCTTCTGCTTCAGAGTTTCCATACATATAAAGCACTTTAATGCCATTAATTTCTTTCTCTCCAGAACTTGTAATTTCAAAGTTTTGAGTAGAAGCGTTTTCTTTTAATTTTTTCTTTGCAGCCTCATAGTTTTCAGGCACGTACATTCCCATAACAACTGCTTTAGGACTCTCTGAAACGTAGGTATTCTGCGTTACAGACATAAATAGTTCGCTGTCAACAGTGATGTCTACTTTTTTAGACATTAACTCTATGCCACGTGCTTGTTTTTCTGCTTCAGTTTCTTGAGCATTAGCAAAAACACCTAGAAAAAGTAATGCAATAATTACTAATTTTTTCATTATATAAATTTTAAATTTCTCAAATATAGAATTAATTCGAGCAAAATTTTCTACTTAATTTTATTAATAGCCATATAGTCAAATAAAAGAGTATCTTTGCGCCAAAATTCGCGTATATTAAATCAAACGCGAAAACCTCAGAGAGAGGTGTGTTACAAGAAGTTTTGGTTTAAGTATGTCGATACGCTTCTAATGTAACACTACATTAATTTATCGCATACATTAAAAACAAGAATGAGTACATTCCAACAACTTGGTCTTAATGAAGACCTTCTTAATGGTATTTCAGATTTAGGATTTGAAACACCAAGTGAAATCCAACAAAAAGCAATTCCGGTATTATTAGAAGAGGAGCGCGACCTTGTAGCATTGGCGCAAACCGGTACAGGAAAAACCGCAGCATTTGGTTTTCCGATGCTACAAAAAATTGACGTTAACAGCAGAACCACGCAAGGGCTTATACTTTCTCCTACCAGAGAATTGTGTTTGCAAATCACTAATGAGTTAAAACTTTACGGTAAATATTGCAAAGGCTTAAATGTTGTTGCCATTTATGGTGGTGCAAGCGTAACAGACCAAGCCAAGCAAATAAAAAAAGGTGCACAAATTGTTGTCGCTACTCCTGGTCGTATGAAAGATATGATTAGCCGTAACCTGGTTGACATTTCTAAAATACAATACAGTGTATTAGACGAAGCTGATGAAATGTTAAACATGGGCTTTTATGAAGATATTACAGATATCTTGTCGCACACACCAACAGATAAAAGTACCTGGTTATTCTCTGCAACGATGCCTAAAGAAGTGGCTAGCATTGCAAAAGAATTTATGTACGATCCTATTGAAATCACAGTAGGTAACAAAAACGAAAGTACAAGCAATGTTTCTCATGAGTATTATTTAGTAAATGGTCGTGATCGTTATTTGGCTTTAAAGCGTTTGGCAGATGCTAATCCAGATATTTTCTCGGTAATTTTCTGCAGAACAAAACGTGATACACAAAAGATTGCTGAAAAGCTTATTGAAGATGGCTACAGTGCTGGTGCACTACATGGAGATTTAAGTCAAAATCAACGTGATTTAGTTATGAAATCCTTTAGAAACAAGCAAATACAAATGCTTGTAGCTACAGATGTTGCAGCGCGTGGTATTGATGTAGATGATATTACACACGTTATCAATTA
This sequence comes from Winogradskyella poriferorum, assembly GCF_036553625.1. Lineage (NCBI taxonomy): Bacteria > Pseudomonadati > Bacteroidota > Flavobacteriia > Flavobacteriales > Flavobacteriaceae > Winogradskyella > Winogradskyella poriferorum. Next base: position 165,135 of record NZ_JAZHOU010000003.1, on the reverse strand, counting down.
CCAATTACCAGACGAAATTGAAACCTACACACACCGTTCTGGACGTACAGGTAGAGCTGGTAAAACTGGTGTTTCAATGGTTATTGTTGCTAAGAGCGAAGTACGAAAAATTAAAAGCATAGAGCGCATCATTAAAAGACAGTTTGAAAAGAAAGACATTCCTTCTGGAATGGAAATCTGCGAAGTGCAATTAATGAGCTTGGCCAACAAGATTCACAATACTGAAGTTAATCACGAAATTGATAAATACTTAGACAGCATTAACGAACTATTTGAAGATACAGAAAAGGACGAATTAATTAAAAAGTTCTTTTCGGTTGAATTTACACGTTTCTTTAACTATTATAAAAACTCAAAAGATCTTGCAGTTTCAGATTCAGGTCGTAGTAGTGATGATGGTGGAAGAGCATCTGGTTCGGACACGCGCTACTTTATAAACGTTGGTCGTAAAGATGGCTATGACTGGATGTCTTTAAAGGATTTCTTAAAAGAAGTTTTAGAACTTGGCAGAGATGATGTCTTTAAAGTTGATGTAAAGGATAGTTTTTCATTCTTTAACACAGAAAAAGAGAATGAAGAAAAAGTCTTGGCATTTTTTACAGATTTTAAGTATAACGGTCGCTTTGTTAATGTAGAAGTTAGTGAAAACAAAGGTCGTAGTGGTGGCGGAAGACGCGACAGAGGTCGTGGTGGAAAACGCAAGGGCAACAATGATAGACCTAGAGGCGAAAGACGCTCTAGACGTAGTAATGACTCTAATAAGCCAGAAGGAAGACGCTCCGAAAGATCTCCTAAAAAAGGAAGACGTTCAGCATCTGACAGACCTCGCAGATCTAGAAGAAAATAAAAGAAGACGTTTAGCGTTTAAGACTAAAATGACCTGTGTAAACTTTATTTTTACCAGGTCTTTTTATTTTGAACCAGTAGTCTGCTGCAGGCATTTTTGCTCCATCATAAGTACCATCCCATCCCAAAGAGTTTGGTGGTATCTGTGCAAGAAGCTTACCATATCTATCATAAATGAGGATTTCATTATCAGGCTCTGAATCTGAAAATTCAATTTGCCAATATTCATTTACACCATCTCCATTGGGTGAAAAAAATCTAGGATAATACAATAAGTAAACCTCTTGTGTTACGATACCACAATTATTTTTGTCCCTAACGTAAACAACATATTCACCTGGTAAAAGGTTAGAAAACACACTCTCATCTTGGTAAGTAACATTATCTAGAGAATATTCATAATCGCCAATGCCATCAACAAAAACTGAAATTGTGTTATCGTTTTCTGTCCAATCTGTAACTTCAACATTAGTAATCAAAGCTTCATCAGATTCAACAACTGTAAACAATCTATTAGCTGCACAAGTTATTTCACCTTGAGATGTTTGTAAACTATTGATCACCTCTACAGCATAATTACCTGTTGTATTTACAGTAATAGATTCCGTGGTCTCTCCATTAGACCAATTGTAATAATCGAAACCCTCACCTGCACTTAACACAACAGATTCATTGGTGCACAAATACACTATATCTTCACTAGATATCGGTGTTTCTAAAACATGTAATTGAAAACTTGTAAGGTCAAAACAATCGGGACTAAGGCTATTCTGCACTCTAACATAAATGGTTTGGGTATTGCTTATATTTTCATAATTGGTTTCTAAAGGATCTATATTATCAATAGCATTTTCTTCAGATAAATGATATGTTATATTAACACCTGGCAGGTTATAAATTTCACTATCCTTAGTACTTAAATCAAAAAATTGGTAACCACCATTCTCAATATCATCACAACGGTACATATCTTCTGGAGTGTTTGCTACCGGAAAATTATTTATAGTAACAATATTAGTTATGTAAAAGGTTTCTCCTGGCGCATTTATTTCTGCAGAAATAGTATACGAACCTGCATTTTGATAGTAATGCGTTGGATTGGTTTCCGTTGAAGTGAAGCCATCACCAAAATCCCAAATTATAGAATTTATTTCTGTGTTAGAATTTAGGCTAAATTCTGTTCCTTGTCCTAGACATGTGCCTTGCGTAATGATTGAAAAATTAAAAAAAGAAGATATAAAAGGTGGCAAGCCAGCTCCACAAAATCGATTTCCTAAACTCACAGCATTTTGTGAATAATTTGACGCAAACCCAATTTCATCAGGGTTTTCAATAACATCCAAAAATTGTTCTTGAGCTCTTGCAATGTATATTTTTCCATCTACAGCAAGCTGAAGTGCTCCTAATATAGTATTAGTACCACTATCATCATAAAGCGTCGTTACAGAATTTATCATATCATTTGCCGTGGATAAGGTTAAATCAAATTGAAATAACCGGCTTGTAGTAAAACCAAATAAAAAGTTTTGATCTGTTACATACAGCAAATTGCTATCTGGTGAAAATTCAATTCCGTATGCTCCTGAAGCTGGACCTGTTGAAAAAAATCCATTGCCAATTAGAATTGGGTTAGAAACAATACCTGTTGTGTTATCGAAATCAAAAATTTCAACTACACTATTTCCAGACCAAGAGGCCAAAGCTAATCGAGATGCATCAGGAGAAATCTTTAAATATCCTTTTGAATCTAAACCGTTATCTCCGTGCTCCTCTCCTACTGAAGATATTACTGGCACGATGTTAACACCTGCTGTTGTTACCTGATAAGACAAAAAGTTATTATTATTCCAATCGTGTGTTACTACCCAAAAATCTATTCCATTTGCATGTTTAACAGCAGATATCTTTTCTGTCGTAAAGGCATTTAATTCTATATTCTTTTGATTAGTAATGTCACCATTTCCGCCATTTAAAGTCATATTTACTTCAGAATATCTAAGGCCATTAGGTCCAGCCAAATCGTCTACAGTGAAAATATAAAAAATTGAAACGTCTCCAGGTTTAGGAACAATAATAGCAGACTGTGTACTCGAGGAGTCACCTGTAAGGCCTGTACCATTAGGCATTATATTATGCTGCTTATCCCAAACAGTAATTCCGTCGGTATAGAAAAGTAAATCACCATTATTTTCAGAAATTGTAGCACAACCTTCATCTGTAACCAGCTCACCATTTGTTAGTGCAATAGGATTCCCTGTACTAAAATCCAATCCTGCATTAATACCAAAATACCATTTTGAAGCTTCAGCTTGTGCCGATATACTGAAATTGACAAGCACCATTAATACTAGTAAGCAGGCTATTTTATTCAAAATTTATTTTTTTCAGCAGTCTTTTATTTGAGAATCTTTTTCAAAAAAGATTAAGCAACAATATAGGAAAAGCCGTTAGATGTTGTTAATATTTAGTCAAATCTTTTGCCAAAAACAGCAAAATCCGTTTTGTTTATTACCTTTACATTGTATTTAACACTATGCGACACCTACTATTAATAATTTTATGCTTCACTACAGTTTATAGCTATAGTCAAGATAGTACTGCCACAAAAACTCCTGAAACAGTTAAAGGAACCATTACTAGTTCTACCACTAATGGTCCTTTGAGTGAAGTAAATATTGTGAATATTAATCAGGTAGTTGGTACAGCTACGGATGATGAAGGAAAGTTTGAACTTAAAGCAAAAGTAAACGATACACTACACTTATCGTATTTGGGCTATAAGTCTATTAAAGTAAGAGTTACAAATGACTGGTTAAAATTTGGTAATACAGAAATTGTAATGACCGAATTAGCCCTAGCGCTAGAAGAAGTTACAGTTAAATCGTTGGAGCTTACTGGATACTTAGAAGTGGATATTAAACAAATACCCATAACCAACAATAACCAATATCGTATTTCTGGGTTGTATGGTAAAGCCTACGAAGGCGGAAAACCTAATATCGCTACCAAAGTTTTAGGTGCTATTTTTAATCCTGCTGATTTTCTTTATAACATGTTTGGCAAAAAGCCAAATGAAATGCACAAGCTCAAAAAGATTAAGGAAGATGACGAAATTAGAAACCAGTTAGCTAAGCGTTTTGACAGAGAAATGCTCATGGTTTTACTACAAGTTACCAAGTACGATTTAGATGAAATCGTTAATCAGTGTAACTATTCTAAAGACTTTATAAACACTGCAAACGATCTTCAAATCCTAGATGCTATAAGCGAATGCTACGAAGAATACAAAGTAATTCAGCGCAGCAAAGAACGTAAAAGCAAGAAGAAAAAAGATAAAGCTTAAAAATTCTTAAGCATTAGAGTGCAAAGCCACTCTGTTTCCTTCGGTATCTATAAACACTCCCATAAAACCGTGTTCATCTGAGATCTTTGTTTTAGGTTGATAAATTTTACCACCTGCAGCTTCTACTCTATCCAACTCATTCTGCACATCTTTAGAGATAAAATAAACCAACGTACCTTCTTGACTTGGAATATACGACTCTTGTTTTATCAAAGTACCTGTTGCCCCTTCGCTATCATTATGATTTGGAAACCATCCCATCTGTAAACCTCCAAAATCTACCTCCTTTATTTCAACTTTAAATACGGTTTCGTAAAAATTTTTAGCACGAGACATATCACTTACAGGAATTTCGAACCATCCTACCATAGCTTCTGTTATTTAATTTTCTTCAATTTCAGTGGTTTTACGTAGAACATTACATCGTGAATTTATGTTGAAAACATTCTCGATACTAATTTTATTCATTTACATTCATAAAATTCACTCGAATTGACGTCAGTTTTATTTAGATTCTAAAATTTGTTTTAAATCATTTAAGCCTTCTTCAAAATCCTTTCCTACTGTTTTATCCATATTAAAGAATAAAAAGAAAATGTTTGAAGGCATCTTATTTACACCTTTAAATCCCCAAACGACCTCAGTTGTATTTTCGTCAATAGCCCTCGTTGTTAAGTAAGCATCAGATTGGGATTTCCATGGCTTGTAAAAACGCAATTGACTTTCAACAGATTGGTTCTCTGTAATATTAGTAATTTCTTGTTCGCCTGTACCAACATCTTTGTTCCCTTCCCATCTTGCAATAAAACCAACGGTAGCATCTGTTCCTGTGTGCTCCTGTTTCATATTAGGGTCTTTCTTTTTCCAAGGTGACCATTCATCCTGATTTTTAATATACTTTAAGTAATTAAAAACTTCACCTATAGGTTTATTTATTGTAATACTTCGGCTAACATTATAGGTCTTTGGTGCAATTAACGCCAATAATACAATTAGGGCTATAATTGACAGTACAATGTAAAGTGCAGTCATCATAATTTTTGATTTTTTTAGTTAGTACTTAAAATTACAAAAATTAATATTGCGATTTGTAGCGTTCTATAATAGCATCGTAATCTTTCAAGTTTTTTTTGATCCAGTCAAAACGTTTTTCAATTACTTCTTCTTTTGTTAATTGCCAATCTAAATCAGACTTACGCAACCTTGAAGTCACATGTTGAAGAATTATTGCTGCTGATACTGAAATGTTTAAACTCTCAGTAAAACCTACCATAGGTATTTTTAAAAAACAGTCGGCTTCATCTAATACATTTTGGGATAGGCCTTCGGTTTCGCGTCCAAAAAAGAAACATGATGGTTTGGTAATATCAAAATCTATAAGATCACAATCTTCTGCATGAGGACTTGTTGCAACAATTTGATAGCCCTTAGCCTTTAAATCCTTTATACAAGATTTGGTGGTATGATAACGGTTAAGGTCTACCCATTTTTGAGCTCCCATAGCTATTTCTCTATCAATGCGTTTAGAGTTTATCTCTTCAACTATATTTACTTCTTGTATACCAAACACATCACAAGAACGAATAACAGCACTGGTATTATGCAACTGATACACATCTTCTGTAGCTACAGTAAAATGTTTGGTTCGCTGTGCTAGTACTTTTTTAAATCGCTCTCTTCTGTTTTCTGTGAGATAGGACTCTAAATATTCTAGAAGCTTTGTTTCATTCATAAAAAGATTATATTTATTGATTAATAAGATACCACTATGAAGCTAAAATACCTTACCTCTATTCTGTTTCTTTTAATTTTTCAATCTGTAATTGCTTTTCAGGACAAATCTATTTGTTCTTGTGAATTACTCAAAGAATCTAAGGAAAATGATGAAAAAGTTGCAACCGTTGCAAAAGAAATAGAAGCTTCATTTCATGACTTAAGTACAGATGGATTCAAAAAATATTTTGACACTAAATCTTTTAAACAAAAACTAGTAAGTGGTATTGATGTTGACTCTAATAAATCTTACGTTAAAGGCTTTTTAAATGGTGTTGGAAAAGCAGGAGATAAATTAGCTCTAAAAATAATTGATGAGATTGAATATGGCGCTTACTACAACCTTATTAATTACAGCTATAATATAGTAGAAAAGTCTTACTACTTTACTTTTAGAATGTATTCTGAAGAAACTGGTATTAATTACCACGATTACAGAGTTTGCTCTGATGGCGAAAATATTAAAGTCAATGACATTTACATTTACTTATCTGGCGAACATCTATCAGAAACATTGAACCGTCTTTTTAAAATGTCTTTAGAAGACGAAATAAATAATACTAATGATTCTAAAGAAAGTACTGTAAATAGTATGTTTAAAGTAACAAGAGCACAAAGGTTATTGCAAAAAGGAAAGTCTAAAGAAGCTTACGAAATTGTTAACAGCATTACAGGACCAATGAAAAATGAAAAGTTCTTCCTTTTGATTAAAGCCTTAATTGCCTCATCATACGATGAGAAAATATATGAAAACACGCTCGGTGAATTTGCTGAATTATATCCTGATGATCCTACTCTATATTTAAAACTTATTGACTATTATTTTCTGAAAGAAAACTACAAAATGGTTCATATTTATATAGACAAACTCATCTTTGAAACAGAAGATGATTTCTTAAATCTAATGAAAGCTCATGCATATTTACTACAAGAAGACTATATAAACGCTGAGAAAAGTTATAACTATATTAAGATTAATTATCCTGCTAGTTTTTCTGCACATATTGGTGAAATGGTAAGCCTTACTTTTCAAAATCGTTTTGAAGAAACCTTAGCTATTGCCCAAAATCTAGTTGATGATGGTTATGACAAAAAGGAATTAACCGATTTTTTTGAAGAAAAGGAACTCGATGGCTCTAATCAACTCCAAGCCTTTGTAGAATCTACAATATATAAGAACTGGAAAGCTAAACCTTAAGAAAATGAAACACATCGTCGTATTAACAGGTGCTGGAATGAGTGCTGAAAGTGGTGTAAAAACCTTTAGAGACCATGATGGACTCTGGGAAGGACATGATGTTATGAAAGTAGCTTCACCAGAAGGTTTTAGAGAAAATCCTGAATTAGTTTTAGACTTCTACAATCAAAGACGTCGACAACTTAAGGAAGTACAACCCAACCAAGCACATAAAAATATCGCTTTACTCGAAGCCAACCACAAAGTTACAATTGTAACTCAAAATGTAGATGATTTGCATGAGCGTGCTGGTAGCACAAATGTAGTACATCTTCATGGTGAACTTAAAAAAGTAAGAAGCACAGGAAACCCAAGAGATATAAAGGTCTGGACAGAAGACATAAACCTTGGTGACACGTGTGAAAAAGGGTATCAATTAAGACCACACATTGTTTGGTTTGGGGAAGATGTACCTATGATTGAAAAAGCTGTTGAAATTTGCATTACAGCAGATATACTTTTAATAATTGGTACAAGTATGCAAGTGTATCCTGCAGCTGGTTTAATGCATTATGTTAGTGATGATACTCCAATTTACTACATAGACCCTAAACCTGCTGTGGTTAGGAATCAGAATATTAATGTAATTGCTAAAACCGCTACAGAAGGCATGAAAGAGATTCTTAAAATGCTTTAATAAAAATCTTAAATAATCTCTCTATACATCTCGAAAATTGATAACAATCTAAAAGAGGTCCTTCTTTAGCCAAAAATATTCATTCAATCTAGCCAACAAGCTTAGCTACGATATCTTTTACAGGTAAAATTTCTTTAGTATGTTCTATACTTGGCCCAGCAACCCAAACCGTTTTATAGGTGGCCTTTTTCGCTGCTTTTTCAGTAGCTTTCATACCTATTGAAAAACGAATCATTTTTACCCACTTTTTAAGCTTTCGATTTTTGTTAAGTAAATTTTCTATCCAAGTAGCTTTAGTTCCTATTTTTTGAACATAAGGTGTATTAATCACAGTACAAGGAGTACCAGAAATACGCTCTGTCATTACAATATCCTTTGCACCATAATCGACACAAGCCTGCTTATATTCGTCTGTAACTCCAGCTTCTTCTGATGCTATAAACGGACTACCAACCGATACACCAACAGCTCCATAACTCAACATTTTGTCTATATCTGACTTCTGCCCAACTCCACCTGCTGAGATTACTGGTATTTTTAAATTTTCAACCAAATTAGAAATTAAATCCTTTGGTGAAATATTACCACGATGTCCACCAGCTTCATTATTAACAGCAACAACAGCATCCGCACCCAAACCTTCAACCTTTTGCGCAAAACGTAGATCTGTAATATCACAAAACACTTTAATACCAACAGCGTGTGCCTCTCTAATGGTTTCCTCTGGACTTCCTAATGAGGTTAAAATAAAATCGCAACCTTCTTCACAAATTACTCTTAGTTGGTCCTTTGCTTTTGGGTTAGATTTATTAACTATTAGGTTAAAACCAAAAGCTCCTCCTTCTACCTTATTAGCTTTTAATTCCTTTATTGCTGCTCTTAATTCATCTAGTGTTCTATAGTTAAGAGCCGGAATACAACCTGCAATACCGCATTTCATAGCTTCGGTAACCATAGCTACGTTAGACACCAAAAACATAGGCGCTTGTATTATAGGGTATTTTATATTGAGTAGTTCGGTTAGTTTAGTTTGCATCTTAATTAAGTTTGTTCAAATATAAAAAATATTATGCATGCATAACACTTTTATTCTAAAAAGCGATAATAACCGCATTTTAAGTAAGCACCTTCAGGAAAGGTAACAGGATGATCAATATCGTGCTTTGTTTTTAAAAGGGTTTCAAACAATCGACCTTGAGCATTTAAAACATTTTGATTTAAATCGAAAAACGACTGTCCTGTAACTCTAGATGAACACGAAGCCAGCACCAACAAACCTTGTTTTGCCGTGAGCTTTTCACCTAATTCTGCCAACTGTTTGTATTTCTTCTTTGCCAATTCTATTTCACTTTGTTGCTTAGCAAAACTTGGTGGATCTATAACAACGACATCAAAAGTCTTTTTTTGTTTTATGAGATTTTCCATTTCCACGAATGCATCACCAGAAATCGTTGTATGAACTCCAGAATAATCGTTTAACTTTCCATTTTCTCTGGCAACATCAAGCGCTTGTTTGCTAATATCTAAGCTGGTGACCTCTGTAGCTCCATTAGCTAATGCATGTACTGAGAATCCGCCAGCATAAGAAAATACATCGAGCATGGTTTTACCTTTACTCCACTCACCAACACGTCTTCTATTGTCTCTATGATCTAAAAAATAGCCTGTTTTGTGGCCTTTTAAAACATTTGCTGAAAAATGGACTCCATGCTCTACAAACTTTACAACTTCATTGTCTAAGGTACCATAAACTACTTCTCCATCGGTAAAAGTATGATGAGTGCTGTTCTCTAATTGTCGGCTCAATCTTAACACTATGGTTTCAGCATTAGAGGTCTCTTGAAGACTTTCTAAAATCCATTCTAAATATGGCAACCATATTTCAGAGTACAATTTTACAACCAAAACGGTATCGTAAACATCTGCTATTAAACCTGGAAATCCGTCATTTTCACCAAACAATAACCGATAGCTGTTGGTTTTGGTTTCAAGTAGTTCTTCACGCTTTTGATTGGCAGTTTCTATTTTTTGTTGAAAAAATTCATGATTAATAACTGCTTTTGTCTGCGCATTATGAATCATCTTAATACAAATTGGCGATTTGGCATCATATAATCCAATTCCAATAACCTTGTTTTTATTCTTGCTAAAAACAATGGCAAGATCACCTGTTTTCGCATCATCATTTATCTTAACAATACTATTAGAAAACACCCAAGGATGACCTTTCACAACAGATTGTTCTCCTTTTGCATTAAGCTTTACTGCTAAGTTTTTAGGTTTTATTTCTACTGAAAAAGATCTATTAAATGCCATAAATTGTCTAAAATTGAAATACTAAATTTCAAAAAATTACTGCAAAAATAGCTCTAAATAGTACAAGATTTTCACATTTAATGGATGAAATTACACTGTTCAGCGTGATTACTGCTGTAATTAACAATGAATGGATATCTTCGAACCGTAACCAAATCTACTTTGACAATTCGATTGTTGACCCTAGACCAATTAATTTGTCAAAACCTAATGAAATGAAAAATATAGTAATTTATGGTGCTTCTGGACATGCTAAAATGATTGTTGACATTATTTTAAAGAATAATGACTACAACCTCATCGGTTTTACAGACTCTTATAAACCTGTTAATTCTGCTGTATATGGTTATAAAATTATTGGAAACCTAGACTCACTTTCCGTTCTAATTAAAAAGTTTAATATAGAAGGTATTGTTATTGGCATTGGTGACAATGACCTAAGATTAAGTATATACAGAAGTATTAAAAAAATAGCACCAAAGATTGAATTTGTACCTGTTGTTCATCCAAGTGCAATTTTAGCAGAAGACATATTAGTACCAGAAGGTGCTGTTTTAATGGCAGGCACTATTGTAAATGCTAATGCTAAGCTAGGTAAATTCTGTCTTTTAAACACAAAAGCATCACTAGGACACGATTCTGTGATGTCTGATTTTTCTAGTCTTTCTTCTGGCGTTACTATCGCTGGAAATGTTAGTATTGGTTTTTGCTCATCTATATGTTTAAGCGCTTCAGTGAGCCAAGGCATTACCATCGGAGATTATACAGTTATTGGTGGTGCTTCATTAGTTTTAAAATCTATAGGCGATTTTAAATTAGCCTATGGTGTTCCTATCCATACCGAAAAAGATAGAACCTTAGATTTGATGCATACTGCCTAATTACTTGTAATACTCGTTTACCACTTCGCGTCGTTTACCAGACGATAAAAGCGGAATTTCATTTACATAGTTAATCTTTATGACAGCATCATCACCAAAATGAGCTTTATAGTCTGTGATGATTTTGGCTTCATCAACTTTAGTATCTGTATTGAGATTGATATGATACTCTTTTTTAGTTTTTTGAACGAGTTGAAACTGTCTAAACTTACCATAATCCATTAATCGCAATGATAAATGTGATGGAATTAAATTTCCTTTAGTATCGTAAAGTTGATCTACTTTTCTACCCGAAATATTAGTAAAGTATTCTATTCCATTTTCTTCTTCCACAATTCCAATATCACCTGTATCGTAGCGCAACAAAGGTGTTGCAAAATTATAAAGATCTGTAAGTACTATTCTACCTGGTTTACCATATGGTACTGTAGCATCTGAATCCAGCTCTAGAACTTCCATAACGTAACTAGAATCATTAATTCTGAAGCGTTGGTCATTAGGGCTAACTTGTTGTGCCATGATACCTGTTTCGTTGTTTGAATAACGTGACAAAGGTGTTACACCAAAATAGTGTTCTGTCTGATTTCTGGTATAATCATTTAAGGCCTCAGACATGGTAATTATGGACTTGGTCTTAAACTGAATTGGGTTGTGTTCTAACCTATCGATGTATTTACAAATTTTTTCTAAGGCTGTAGGATAAGTCAAAAAACTAATCTCTTCATTTCGTTTATTCAATTTTGAAATAAGCTGCTCCATACCATTATCTGAAAGATTGAGGATATTCCATGGCATAAAGTTTTTCAATAAGAAATTAAAACGCAATTTGCTATCAATTCGTTTTGGCCAAATTCTGATAAAGACCAAAAAATCACCAACTTCATAACCCGATTTTTGTGAAAAGTAAATATTATCAGCCTGTACTTTATAAACCTTTTCAGGATTTTGATAAAGACTAAAAGGTGAACCTGTTGAGCCACTTGTTGAAGCTACTTTACATGCTTTCTTGTTAAATTTTGAAGAAAAAAAAGCATCAAAATCTTCTCTAATAATATTCTTATTGATTACAGGAAAATCTTGAAGGGTGTTAAACTCTTTATTTTTGTAAAATGATGTGGTCTGCTTTGCACGTGCAATCAACTTATTCAATTGTTTTGCATTTTCATTTTTAGACCATTCTCGATTTTCTGCCTCTAAAATTGCGTAAGTTCGTTTACATAGCTGCTTTAAAGGCTGACCTTTAATCTTATCTAGAAACCAAAAAATGTTTCGTCTTAAATTCAACTTCTTTTGTTGTTAATTATCTGCATAAAAATAAAAAAACGCAACCAAATGAATGATTGCGTTTTATTTTATTCTTGATTCCTACCTTCGCAGGAATAACAAATAATTACTTCACTTCTTCGAAGTCTACGTCTTCTACATCGCTAGCTTCGTCAGTTGGCTGACCTTGCGCTCCTGCATCAGGACCTGCTGCTCCACCTTGCTGAGCTTCTGCTTGTGCTTTGTACATTTCTTCGCTAGCTACTTTCCAAGCTTCGTTTATTTTCTCTAAAGCTGGTTCTATAACTGCGATATCTTTAGACTCATAAGCCGTTTTTAATTCTGCTAAAGCATCTTCGATTGGCTTTTTCTTATCGTCAGATAATTTATCACCAAATTCTTCTAACTGCTTTTCAGTTTGGAAAATCATTCCATCTGCCTGATTTAATTTATCAGCAGTTTCTTTTGCCTTAGCATCTGCATCTGCGTTAGCTTCTGCTTCAGCTTTCATCTTTTGGATTTCTTCTTCAGTTAATCCAGAAGACGCTTCAATTCTAATATCTTGTTTCTTACCTGTTGCTTTATCTTCAGCAGATACTTTAATGATACCGTTAGCATCAATATCAAACGTTACTTCAATTTGAGGTGTTCCTCTTCTTGCTGGTGGAATTCCATCTAAGTGGAAACGACCAATTGTTTTGTTATCTGCTGCCATTGGACGCTCACCTTGTAATACGTGAATTTCTACCGATGGCTGATTGTCTGCTGCAGTTGAGAATACTTGCGATTTCTTTGTAGGAATCGTAGTGTTAGCTTCTATCAACTTAGTCATTACATTACCCATTGTCTCAATACCAAGAGATAATGGAGTTACGTCTAATAAAAGAACGTCTTTTACATCACCTGTTAATACACCACCTTGGATACCTGCACCAAGAGATACAACTTCGTCTGGGTTAACACCTTTACTTGGTGCTTTTCCGAAGAAAGACTCTACTGCTGCTTGTACAGCTGGTATACGTGTAGAACCACCTACTAAAATAACCTCATCAATATCAGATTTTGATAAACCTGCTGCTTTTAATGCAGTTTCACAAGGCTCAATAGTACGTTTAATTAAATCGTCGATTAACTGCTCAAATTTAGAACGTGTTAATGTACGTACCAAGTGCTTTGGTCCACTAGCAGTAGCTGTTACGTAAGGTAAGTTAATCTCTGTCTGTGCAGAAGATGATAACTCAATCTTAGCTTTTTCAGCTGCTTCTTTAAGACGTTGTAAAGCCATTGGATCTTTACGTAAGTCCATATCTTCGTCTGCAATAAACTCTTCTGCTAACCAATCTATAATTCTTTCATCTACGTCATCACCACCTAAGTGTGTATCACCATCTGTAGATAATACTTCGAATACTCCGTCACCTAACTCTAGGATAGAAACGTCGTGCGTACCACCACCAAAATCGAATACTACTATTTTTTGGTCAGTAGATTTTTTATCTAAACCATAAGCTAATGCTGCTGCAGTAGGCTCGTTAATAATTCTACGAACTTTTAAACCTGCGATTTCACCGGCTTCTTTAGTGGCTTGTCTTTGTGCATCGTTAAAGTAAGCAGGCACCGTAATAACAGCTTCAGAAACATCTTGTCCTAAATAATCTTCCGCAGTTTTCTTCATTTTTTGAAGAATCATAGCTGATAATTCTTGTGGTGTGTATAAACGACCATCGATATCTACTCTTGGTGTATCGTTATCACCTTTTACTACTTTATATGGCACACGTTCTGCTTCGTTTTTAGACTCAGAATATTTGTTACCCATAAAACGCTTAATAGAATAAACCGTTTTTGTTGGGTTAGTTACTGCTTGTCTTTTTGCCGGATCACCAACTTTAATTTCACCACCTTCTACGAAAGCGATAACCGAAGGTGTAGTTCTCTTACCTTCAGCGTTTGGGATTACAACTGGCTCGTTACCTTCCATTACAGAAACGCAAGAGTTGGTTGTACCTAAATCAATTCCAATAATCTTACTCATAATATTAGTGTATATATTTTTTGTGTATTTAATTTTTAAACTCGTTTACTAATAGTCAATGATTATGCCATGACAAAAAATGTGACATGATGTCAGATTACTTTTATGAAAAGATTTTACACCTTTCTATACTTTGGAATATGTTTTGATGTATTATTGGCAAAAAAATTAGTTATTATGAAACGTATTTTATCCTTAATTACCGTATTTACTTTATTATTTACTGCCTGTGAAGGTGATCCTGGACCGCAAGGGCCTCAAGGACCACAAGGAACTTACATTGTTGGACAATCATTTGAAAATGAGATCCCAATTAACTTCACATCAACTAATGGATTTCAAGACACCTTAGAAATTCCTCTTGATATTGAGTTGTTCGAATCGGATATGGTTTTAGTTTACAGACTTGTAGACGTTGTGGATGGTTATGATGTATGGAGATTACTTCCTGAAACTGTTTATACAGATGACGGTTCTCAGTTTACCTATAACTATGAACACAACTATGATCTTGTAACAATTTATCTTGAGGGTTCGCCTTCATTAGATCTAAGCACTTTACCTGATGCTTACAGAATAGACCAGTTCTTTAGAGTTGTTGTTTTACCTGTAGATTTTGCTAGCAGCAATAATATTGATATCAATAATTATAGCGAAGTAATGCAATTTGTTGAATAAAAAGCTCTTATTGAGATACAACATGAAAGTCCGAAAAATAATTTTCGGACTTTTTGTTTTTAATATTCTGCTTTGAAAAACAACTCATATCTTTGTTTAACTAAATTGATTTTATGGAATGTATTTCTGTCTTTGATATGCTGAAAATTGGTGTGGGACCATCGAGTTCTCACACTTTAGGTCCTTGGCGTGCTGCAGAACGTTGGATTAAAGAACTTAAAGACAAAAATCGTTTTCATAAGGTCGAAAAAATAACTGTAGACCTATATGGTTCATTGTCTTTAACAGGAAAAGGACATGCTACAGACCTTGCTGTATTACTAGGTTTAACAGGTGCTGATCCAGAGCGCATTCCAGTTGACACTATAGACATCATCATCTCTTCAATTAAGAATACAAACACCTTAATGTTTAACAACGAAAGACCAATTACTTTTGATGTGAATACAGACATTAAGTTCAACCGTAACTTTTTACCATTTCATGCCAATGGTATGTCATTTTCAGCATTAATTAATGGTCGAAATTACAAGTCTACCTACTACTCTATTGGTGGCGGATTTGTGGTACAAGAAGAACGAAAGATTTCAAAAGCCAATAAGATTATTTTTTATTGCACATTTCCTTATCCTATTTCTTATGGTGATGAACTCATAAAGTTTTGTCATCAGCTCAATTTACCAATTTCTGGTGTTGTTTTAGAAAACGAAAAGTCTATAAGAGATATTGAAATCATAGATTTTGAATTGCAACGTATTTGGGATACCATGTTAGAATGTATGTACGTTGGTTGCCATACCGAAGGCACTCTTCCTGGTGGACTTAATGTACGCAGACGTGCATATGATATGCATAAAAATTTGATTGGTGATTTCACTTATGAAACTCCTCAAGAATGGTTAAAAACCATTAGAAAAACTGAAGTAAAGTTTAGACAAATCCTAAAATGGGTAAGCTGCTTTGCTTTAGCTGTTAACGAAGTTAATGCATCGCTTGGACGTGTAGTAACTGCTCCAACGAATGGAAGTGCTGGTGTAATTCCTGCTGTATTGATGTATTATTTAGTGATTGAAAATCATGATGCTGATTTTGAGGAAATTAAAAAATTCTTACTCGTGGCAGGCGAAATTGGCAGCATCTTTAAAAAAGGTGCAACCATAAGTGCTGCAATGGGAGGTTGCCAAGCCGAGATTGGTGTGTCATCCGCTATGGCTGCTGGTGCATTGTGCGAATTACTTGGCGGAACACCAGAACAAGTTTTAGTGGCTGCCGAAATTGCTATGGAGCATCATCTTGGTCTTACCTGTGATCCTATTGGTGGATTGGTTCAAATTCCTTGTATAGAACGTAATTCTATGGGAGCTATAAAAGCTATCAATGCTGCAGAATTAGCTTTAGAAACTGATCCTAATAATGTGAAAGTTCCTTTAGACAAGGTCGTAAATACCATGTGGGAAACTGCTAAGGATATGAACACAAAATACAAAGAAACCTCTGAAGGTGGTTTAGCTGTTGGTGTACATTTGAGTGATTGTTAATATAGACTTTTTAGATTAGTTAGACTTATTAGATTAGTTAGATTTTTTAGACGCGATAGATTCTTCCATTAATCTAGAAATCTAAAGTTCTAATAATCTAATGATCTAGTTTAAATCTAATATTCTACTTTAGACATCCTTCTCTTCGTCTGGTATCAACTAAATAAATAATTTTCCATTCCTCATCTTCTTTTATTAGTTGGAAGGAATTAACACCGCAATGACTAAAGTTACCATTGTACCAAAATTCGTAAGGTGTCCAAGCGTTTGACATATTTCCATCTACTTGAATATTGAAATCTAATAACTTCTCTTCAAATGTATTTTCCTTAGGAATACTTGCAATGCTTTTTAGAAACTGACTGTATTCACTCTCTGTTAATACTGACTTCCCTTCCTTGTTTACAGTTATAGACTGTAACTTAATGTTTCCTTTTGCCATGATCTTTAAAGCAGTAGTATCTTGTTTATGGAAGGCTTCAAAAAAGTTGATAATCGTTGTTTTTACAGCTTCAGAATCTGTGTCTTGTGCCTGAATACCGAGCGATAAAGAAAATACAATTAATAGTATTAGTTTTTTCATGATTGAAATAATTTTAAATCAAATTAATGATTTGTCAGTATTTGCGCTTTAGATTAAAGAAAGTTTAACAAAACTCTTTATTTTTACAAATATTAATTTAACTATATATGTCAGTCGCAAAAAAAGAATATAAGAGAATTACCGTAAAGAGCCTTGTAGAAATGAAGTCTAGAGGTGAAAAAATATCTATGCTTACTGCTTACGATTATACCATGGCAAAGATTGTAGATGGTGCAGGAGTTGATGTTATTTTGGTTGGTGATTCTGCAAGTAATGTTATGGCAGGTCACGAAACGACATTACCGATAACATTAGATCAAATGATATATCATGCCTCATCGGTTGTTCGTGCTATAGATAGAGCATTAGTTGTTGTTGATTTACCGTTTGGTACGTATCAAAGTGATCCTAAAGAAGCGCTTCGTTCTGCTATCAGAATTATGAAGGAATCTGGTGGACATGCTGTAAAACTCGAAGGTGGAAAAGAAATTAAAGATTCTATAAAGCGTATTTTAAATGCTGGAATTCCGGTAATGGGACATTTAGGTCTTACACCTCAATCCATATATAAATTTGGGACTTACACAGTAAGAGCTAAAGAAGAACAAGAAGCCGAACGCTTAAGAGAAGATGCTAAAATGCTGGAAAAAGCAGGTTGCTTTGCCATTGTATTAGAAAAAATTCCTGCTGCCTTGGCTAAAGATGTTGCTGAGAGCGTAAGTATTCCTGTCATAGGAATTGGTGCTGGAGATGGTGTAGATGGACAAGTTTTAGTATTGCATGACATGATTGGTATGACTCACGAATTTAATCCTAGATTTTTACGTCGCTACATGAATTTATATGAAGAAATGACTAGTGCTATAGGTCAATATGTTGAGGATGTAAAGAGTCAGGATTTTCCTAATGAGAAAGAGCAGTATTAAAAGCCCCTTTTATTCCCCAAAAGGGAAAATCAACAAGTAGTGTCAAAAATTTTATCAAATAAGAACAATCTTCAAATTCTGTATGAAGACAATCACATCATAGTGGTTAATAAACGTGCTGGAGATATTGTACAAGGCGATAAAACTGGAGACAAACCACTAAGCGATATTGTAAAAGACTTTTTAAAAGACAAGTACAACAAACCTGGAAATGTGTATTTGGGTGTTGTGCATCGTTTAGACAGACCAACTACTGGTATTGTACTTTTTGCTAAAACCAGTAAGGCCTTACCTCGTTTAAATAAATTATTTGCCGAAAAGAAAACCAATAAAACCTATTGGGCTTTGGTAAAAAACAAACCACCTAAGTCTCAAGACCGCCTTATTAATTGGTTAAAGAAAAATCCTAAAAATAATAAATCTACTGCCTTTGATAACGAAGTTGAAGGCAGTAAAAAAGCAATTTTAAATTATCGTATCTTAAAAACTTTAGATAATTTCTATTTACTCGAAATTGATTTAGAAACAGGAAGACATCACCAAATCCGTTGTCAGTTAGCTAAAATTGGTTGCCCTATAAAGGGAGATTTAAAGTATGGTTTTCCAAGAAGTAACAAAGATGCCAGCATAAGCTTACACGCAAGAAGATTAGAATTTACACATCCTGTAAAGAAAGAAAAATTGAGTATTACAGCACCTTTACCTAATGATACTTTATGGCAAGCTTGCGAAAATTAAACGTTTCTGTAAGGGTAAATCAAGGTTAGTACTGTACCTTTATCTGGTTGTGACACTAAATTAAATTCTGCTTCTAAAAGCTCTGCTCGCTTTTTCATGTTTGTCATTCCAGAACCTTGTTCAGCACCTTCTGTATCAAATCCTACTCCATCATCTTTAACCTTAATTTTGAGCTTATCTATACCATAGTCTAGATAAACTTTTAAAGTTTCAGCTTCAGCATATTTTAAGGTATTAGAGAAAAATTCTTGTAAAATTCTAAATAAGATAATCTCATCTTTTTTATTCTCAAGATTCTGATCCTTACCTTTAATTTTAAGCGATACTTCTATTAAGCCTGATTTGTTCAAGCGGTTAATTTCATTTTCTATTATTGGCTTAAAACCCATATTTTGTATAACATCACTGTTTAGTGATTTTGACAAGGCTCTGACCTCTGCTAAACTTTCTTTTAAAGCTTCTGAAGCATTTGCTACTTTAGGCTTAAGGTCTTCGGCAGCATTACGCGCAACACTATTCATCTGCATTGTCGCAAATGCCAATAGCTGACCTACGTTGTCGTGTAACTCTCTTCCAACATTTTTAAGCGTTTGCTCTTGAATTTCCTGTTGTGTTTTTATAAGCTCTTCGTCAAATTGTTTTTGCTGCTGAATGTTTTTTAATAATAGTTGGTTTTTTCTCTTTTGAAAGGTCAAAAAGAAAACAACAAAAACAACAACAATAGTTAATACAAAAAAGACAACATATACAATTAATGCAATCTCCTCTTCCGTTATTCTTTTTTGAATTGAATAGTATATAAGAAAGCAAATGTAAAGCATGAATATAAAAACATATTAATAAGGAACATGAAAACGTGTCTAAATTGAACGAACCCTTTATTTACTGCGAAAAAATAACCATCAAACGTAAATAGTGGAGCTGCACACAAATACCACAATAGTAGGCTGGAACTAATATAGAAAACAGGTAATTTATAAAAAAGTAAAATCTTATTACTAGCCAATAATTGTTTGTAGTATAAAATTACAAAAACAAATACAATAAATGTTTCCATGAAAACATCATAAGGCAATGACTTTTCAAAGAATGTTCCTTTAATTAAATAATACAATATTGCAAATGTGACATATACAACAACTGCTACTTTAATAATGATTTTTGATGATTTCTGATGAATAATTTTTAAATAAAACTTTCCGAATATTAGAATTGAGACAAATGAATAGATATTATACAACCAAGTATTAGTGCAAAAAACACTGTTTTTTAGCCATACAAACCAATCGTAATCATAATTGTTTAGTAATACATGACCATACATCCCAACAGTTTCAACAAAAACCACAAGCCATAGATACCAAATGAAAATTTTCATTTGGCTATCCCTAGTTTTTAGATAATAATAAGTACCTGCAAGAGCAGCAATAAGTTCAACAATATGAATTGCTACTATATAATTTGACATTTACTGAGGATAATTAGCACTCGGAGGATCACCTTTGCTACCTCTATTAAGACCATCAGCACCTTGTATATCATTACCTCCACCTTGTAAAGTTGTCAACATAGAACCTTCTGAAACATTTTTAGAGCCTGTTGGCACAAAGAACATAGTCATTAATCCTGGTCCTTCTTTGGTATCTGGATAGGCACCAGCATAAAGTCTTAATCCGTCTAAGGTGTAACCCAAAGAATCAGCTTGTTCCTTGGCATAAGCGATGTAAGACTCAATCTCTTCTATAGAATACCAGGACGACCTATTGTCTGGTCTATCAATCAGTGAATCACTAATAAGAGTATGTCTGCTATTATATGCTTGATCTAATGTTTTAATTTCGGATGGAGTGATCAATCCTTTTGGTTTAGTCATTTCTTCTAAATTTTGATTGCTTGATAAATAATAATACGCCGCGGCAATACCAATTACCACACCTACAATTAGTAATAACAGTTTTTTCATATGTAGAGATTTAAATTAATAGTCTAAACTAATTTATTGAAATTATGAAACATATAAAACTATTATTAATTATTTTCTTACAAATTTATTCTTTTAGTCTAAACTTTATTGTATTTCCCAAAGTTTTTTGAGCAAGGGAATTTATCGCCTCTTGTGTTAACTGCAAAACTCTAGGATAACCTCCTGTAGTTTGGCAATCTCGCATTAAAACAATTAAAGAACCATTGGGTGTCAACTGCACTGTACCTGGTAAAACCGGAGAGCTTAATATCGGCTGTAAGTAATTATCTAGCGCAGGCTCTAACTGATATGCCATACGATTGTTATTCTTTGAGACCGAAAAATCCTTTGAAAACAATTGTTGCTTTTGATTTTCTGAAAGCATACCAAACTCTACACCCTTAAAAACATCTAAAACACTGGACTCTAAGCACGTATCATCATATCTCACTTTAGTAAATGTTTCTTGGACACCTTGAAAAGGCTTATAAATAATCTGGTCATTCGTTTTAAGAACACTTTGAGTTGTAACAGATGGATACATACTCCTACTTCCTAAAATCGTTTCGGTTTTAAAGCCATCTTTTACAGCCAAATATGTCCTAAAACCCTTCACTGCAGCACCAAAATGCAATACATCATTCGGTTGAATTTTAATTAACTTATTTTGACTTACTGGTTCACCATTCAGTTTTGGATTCATAAAAGCTCCAGATATAGCAATTATAGTAGGTTCTAAAAATTGAAATTTCCCACCAAGCATTGTCATTTCAATTATTGCTGAACCTTTAGCATTACCTAATAACGCATTTGCAAACTGCACCGAATATAAATCCATAGCTCCAGAAACGGGAACACCTTTATCTCTGTAACCAAATCGGCCAAGATCTTGTATGGTTGAAAAAAATCCTGGTTGCAAAACCTTAAGCATACAATTCTGGTGTTAGTTGAAACTGATTGTTTATTATGTTCTGTTCTAAATCTAAGAATTGCGCTTTTGAAATTGCAAAAAACTGAAGTTTATCACCTGCATTAAAAAAACATGGTGGACTACTTTTTGGGTTAAAAAAATCAATTGGAGTTTTGCCAATAATATGCCATCCTCCAGGACTGTTTTTTGGATAGATTCCGGTCTGGTTTCCACCTATACCAACAGACCCTTTTTTTATATCTAAATTAGGTGTAGATTTTCTATCTAAATAAAGCTTCTCATCAAGGCCACCCAAGTATAAAAATCCTGGTAAAAAACCAATAAAAAAAATAGTGTATATTGCAGAAGAATGAAGCTCAATAACTTCGTTTTTTGAAAGCTGTTTTTCTTTAGAAAACGCTTCCAAATCTATGCCGAAATCATCATCATAGCAGACAGGTATTCGCCATAATTTTGATGACGACTCTTCATTAGTATCTACTTCAATTTTTAGTGATTTTAATCGTGAAATCTCACCATAGACATCATCAATAGTTAAGTCGTAAATTATTAATAATGAATTATATGTATTGATTATATCAACAATTGATTTAATACATGAATTTTGAATCGATTTTTTGTAATTCAATATGTTTTTCAACATATTTTCATCCATTACAGCAGGCCATTCTATTAAAATGGAGCACTCATTATAACGCGAAAACTTCAATTCAAAATCCATAAAAAACTATTGAATTTTTACATTATATTTTGGTAGTTCTTTGCTTAAAAATTCCAAAATTTCAACTGCATTTTTAGTATCTCCATGCACACAAAATGTTGATGCTTTTATCGGCAATTCTACTCCATTAATGGCAGTTACTTTTTCGCGATGAATCATCCCTAAAATATGGTTCAAAATTCTTGAATTTTCATGCAGAATTGCATCCTCTTTTTTACGCGAAACAAGGCTTAAATTTTCTTCATAATTTCGGTCTGCAAAAGCTTCAAAAGTGACACTGATTTTTTCCTGTTCAGCAAGCTTAGAAATCACAGAATTATAGGGCACATAAAGTTGAATTGGCATAGCAATACTTTTTACAACTTCAATAATTATTCTTGCAGTTTTTTCGTCCTTAGCTGCTAAATTATAAAGCGCACCATGTGGTTTTATATGATGCAATTGTGCATTTTCATTATACAGAATTTGTTGCAAATTTCGGATTTGCGATTTTAAACTACTGTACAAATCTGCAGCAGAGATATCCATAACTGCTCTACCAAAATTCAACACATCAGGAAATGAAGGATGCGCACCAGTCTTCACTTTATGAGTTTTGGCTAAACGCACTACTTCAGTCATGGTTTTGGCATCACCTGCATGACCACCACAAGCAATGTTACATGATGACAGAAAAGGCATCAACATTGTTTCGTTGCCTAAACCTTCACCAACATCGGCATTAATATCTACAGTTTTAAAACTCATATAAGATTAAAAACACTTAGAATTACTTTTAGTCCTAATAAGATAGTGATTACCAAAATAATTAAACCTAAAAAGTTTTGAAATTTTGAGTTTTTAAAATTGCCCAAAACCGATGTTTTATTCATAATCCACAATAAAAAGCCTGCAATTATAGGCAATAGTAAACCATTAGCAACCTGAGCGAATTTTATAATTTCTATGGATTTAAAACCTACCGAAGAAAACACAACACCAAGACCTAAGATAAACATCCAAACTGCCCTAAAACGCATAGATTTTAAGTCTGTTTGCCACCCTAAACAACCACTTGCCACGTAAGCCGCAGCCAAAGGTGCTGTAATGGCGCTTGTAATTCCTGCTGCAAATAAACCAACCGACAAAAAATATTTGGCATTAACACCAAATAATGGCTCTAAAGCCAAAGCCAAATCTGCTGCATTACTTACATCTTTTATATTGATTGCTGCTGCTGAAATAATAATACTCATAGAAACAATACCTCCTAAAACCACAGCCAAAACAGTATCTTTTCTGGCTAATTTAATATCTGATTTATTATTCCATTTCGTTTTTGCCAAAGACGCATGCAAAAACAGATTGTAAGGCACTACAGTTGTACCAATAAGCGCTACAATAGTTAATATACCGTCATCAGGGAATTGTGGTACCAGCATATTTTTCAGTATACTGATAACATCTGGTTTGGTAAGAATTGCTGTTGACAGAAACGCCAAACTCATTAAAATAACGAGACCGACCAAAACTTTTTCAAGCACTTTATAGGTTCCTAAGTACAATAATATAAAGGCTAGCAAGCCCAATATCCATGGAATAACAGACAACTCTACATTAAACACACTAACGGTTGGATGCCCTAAAAGTGTTTCTAAACCCAACGCACCTCCACTGATGTTTCCTGCTTCGTAAGCCGCATTACCAACAACAATAGCAGATAATACTAGAACAACACTAAAACCTCTTAAAACAGGACTTTTTACCTCTTCTCGAATAACCTGAGATAATCCTTTTTGGGCAATAATTCCTAATCGCGCTGCCATCTCTTGTAAAACTATGGTTGCAAAAACCGACAATACCATTGCCCAAAGCAAAGCATAACCAAAATTAACACCTGCTAAAGTACAAACGGTTACAGTTCCTGGACCAATAAATGCAGCAGCTACCAAAGGTCCTGGCCCAATATTTCGGAACCAGTTTTTCATTAGTTTTCTATTGAATTTAAAGCACAAATAGCAAAACTCCCAAGCCAATGACCTCCTTCATAACTATCACCAACAATACTTGGCAAGGAATAGTTAATATGCTTGTTTGCTAAATTTTGAAGATGATTAAACTCTGGTAAATCCTTCGCAATATAGTTTAGACTCCATGCTCTTGAAAAATTCACTCCATCGAGATGCACCAACTTACCATCGGTTCTATCTGACACTTTACCAACTTCGATATCAAAATCTTCATTATTCAATTCCGGAAGAAAATCATTCACCCAAGACAAAAATTCATCTTTAGCCAAAACGCGCTTCATTAATGCAGCTTCCTCTAAACAAGGTGATAAAAAATCGAAACCACTCGGCTCCCACTCTAACGGACAATCTTGATCGTCTGAATAAAATTCCTTTGCTCTGGTTTCAATCAAAGTTTGTAATTGTGTATTATCAGTAGCCAAAGCATAGTCATAAGCAAAACTCAACCCAAAAGCAGTATTAGGATGCTCTCCTACTCTAATTGGATAATTTAGTTTTGGCAGAAATTCCAAATAACGCTCAACAATTAAATTGGTTAAAGGCTGAAGATTTTCTTCTAAGATTTTAGCATCAGCATGATCCCATGTGTGCAACTCTTCGGCCAACTTTAGCAACCAAGCCCAACCATATGTACGCTCGTAAGAGGTATTATGTTTCCCTTTGAAATATAAGACCTCTTGTGCTATATTTTCTTTTGAAATGTTAGCTAATAATTTTTGAATAACAGCTTCACGATTATTCAACTCAGGAAATTCTTTCAACAGTTTTACCAAACTCCAATGGCCATGCACAGCCGAATGCCAATCGAAACAGCCATAAAATGCAGGATGCAATTCTTGTGGAGATTTTAAATCTTCATTACCACCTAAAACCTGTCCTAGTTTATTAGGATATTCGGCATTAATACAATGAATTGGTAATGTTGCTAAACGATTGGCTTGCTCTAAATTAAGTTGTGGCACATCTGCAATTTCAACTTTTGTTTCTGGCTTAGAATCCTTCTTTGCTGTTTCAGAATTCTGGCAGCCTACCAACAAGACAAGTATGATTAGAAGTTTATAATATTTCATGTATTACTTTTTTATGTTTTTAATAAAAACCCTGTGTATCTAGTAAAAATACATTAAAAAGTAATTTTACATAACTTTTGATGCTTTACTCTTGATATACTCACAATACTGTTTATCTTTAAAGTTGAATCTTACACTGTATTTTCAAAAAAAAAGCTATTACCAAAAGTCATGACTCCTGAAACCAAAAAGAAATGGATTAACACACTAAAATTCTTTGCCGCTTACTTGGTTGCCGCCTGGACCTTTCTTCAGTTTGTAGATTGGGTTTTAAACCGTTACAACATCTCGCCGTATTGGGTAGATATTTTATTGTGGTTTTTTATTGGCATTAGTCCTTCACTTCTTATATACTTCTATCACCAAGAGCGATTGAGCAAGCGAGTTATAAAGCTTAGAGAAAAAATAATTATTCCACTTAATTTTATACTGCTATTTTTAGGACTTTACTTTGGCTTTGGAAATAGCGACTTAGGTGCCACTACCAAAGAAATAAACTACACTGACGAATCTGGTAAATCACAAACCAGAACCATAACTAAAGAAGAATTTAGAATTGGAGTTCCTATCTATGGTTTTGAAAATTTAAGTAATAACGATTCTATTAGCTGGATGCGCTACGGAATTGGCAGACTTTTAAAAGAAGATCTATTGCAGAACAAAAGTTTAAGCCCAGATTTTTCTTTTTACACAGACACCTCAACAAAAATTGAAGATGCATCAATTTTTAACGACTTTTATATCGATGGTAGTTTTAATAAAGAAGGTGATCGCTATAGCATTACTGTATATAAACGAAAATCTACCAATGGAAAATCCCTAAAAGAAAAAGAATTTAAGGGAGAAGATCTTCTAGAACTAATTGATGAAATCTCTGTATTTGTAGTAGAAAATTCTGGTTTTGTAGAAAGCAAAGATTTACGCTATTTAGACTACCCTATAAATGAGTTTATGAGTAATTCTCTAGAAGCTGTTAGAGAATATATTGAAGGCAATTACACCAAAGCTGTGACTATAGACAAAGAATTTGCACTAGCCTATTTAGAATACGCAAAACAATCGCTTCATGTAAGTCGAGGGAGATTAGAAGTCCAAGATCTTGCAGACAAAGCATTTAAATATAGATATAGATTACCATTACAAAAACAACTAGAAGTATATATACAGCGAAATTTAGCTTACGAGAATTTTGACGACGCTATAGAGCAAGTAAAATTACAACTAGAAGTCGACCCGCTGAATGAGTTTTACAATCATGTGCTTTTCAGTATTTATGGAGAAACGAAACAAACTGATAAATTTTATGAATCGTCTGCTAGGCTATTTAATATTAATCAAAGTCCAGATACAGGCATAAATCTTGCTATGGCTGCTTTGGTTAATGGCAACGACGATATGCTCATTGAGGAAATTAAGAAATATGAGTTTTTAAGCCCTTCCTTAAAAATGTTCAGGCTTCAACCAACATTGTTTAAAGGAGATTTTAAAAATGCCGAAAAACTATTAGAGGATATAAAATTGCATTTTCCATATACTAAGTATAGAGCAAAAGTCTATGATTCTGCTTTAGCTTACATACAAAAAGAAGGTTATGACATTGCTAAACTCAAAAAATTTGAAGGCACATATCGCTCAAGTTTTAATGAACAAGAACAAACCTATTGGATAGACAACAACAGACTTATTCAGTATATAAAAAATCAGACCATGCATGCGCTCATTCCTGCAGGCGAGCATACTGCTGTATCAGGTTTTTTAAACGATCAGACTTTTCAGCACAAACTCATTCTTAATGAGAATAAAAAACCAATTGGCATCAATTTTATTCAGTATAATTATAAAAACCAAAATGCATTTTGGTATTGGAAAGAAGACGAATTTATACAAAATGCTCACAAAGCATTTGACAAAGGTGATCTTGAGAATGCTTTAAAACTATACGAGATAGCTTTTAAAGAAAATCCTAAACACGGCTATTTACCAAATATAATTGCTTATTTAAGGTATATTAAAGATAACGATGAAGCTTTAATTCTGAAACAGAATGAAGCTTTTGCTGGTGATTATGGCCCAAGGAAATTTTGGCTAGAAGATGGCAAGTTTTATTACAAACGTAAAGATAATGAGACAGAATTGGCCAAAGTAGAATTACTACCAATATCTGAAAACCGCTACATGGATTTAACACGTTTAGGCACTATAATGGCTTTTGAAAAAGACACCTCTGGTAAAATGGCTTCTAATAGCTATAGCTTCATTGTTGAAGAAGAACTTGCTTTTGAATGGAGAGATAGTAAAAGCAATGAAAATGTTAAAAATTATTTCTTAAAAGACGATTAACCCAACCAGCCTTCGCGATCCAAACTTCTATATTGAATAGCTTCGCTAATGTGTGCTCCAGTGACATCATTAGAACCCTCTAAATCCGCAATGGTTCTTGATACTTTTAAGATTCTGTCGTACGCTCTTGCAGAAAGATTTAACCGCTCCATAGCTGATTTTAGTAATTCTAAAGAGGCTTCATCGAGTTTACAATACTCGCGTATTTGTTTAGTATTCATCTGTGCATTGTAGTGCACGTTTTCCAAATTTTCAAAGCGTTTGGTTTGTAATTCCCTCGCAGCTGTTACACGTTTTCTAATATCTACGGAAGATTCACCTTTTCGGTCATCGGATAGTTTCTCAAAAGGAACAGGAGTCACTTCAATATGAATATCAATACGGTCTAAAAGCGGTCCCGAGATTTTGCTCATATAACGTTGCATCTCAGCAGGACTAGATGTTACTGGCGCATCAGGATCATTAAAGTAACCGCCTGGACTTGGATTCATACTAGCTACCAACATAAACGAACTTGGGTAAGTGACTGTAAATTTTGCTCTAGAAATAGTGACTTCTCTATCTTCCAACGGTTGACGCATCACTTCTAAAACTTCACGTTTAAACTCGGGTAACTCATCTAAAAATAAAACTCCGTTGTGCGATAGTGAGATTTCACCTGGTTGTGGATAGCTTCCGCCACCAACTAAAGCGACATTTGAAATCGTATGATGAGGACTACGAAACGGTCGCTGTGCCATCAATCCTGTATGATCTTTAACACGCCCAACAACAGAATGAATCTTGGTTGTTTCTAGTGCTTCATGCAACGTCATTGGTGGCAAGATACTTGGCAGCCGCTTTGCTAACATCGTTTTTCCAGAACCTGGCGGGCCAATAAGAATAATATTATGACCTCCAGCAGCAGCGATTTCCATACAACGTTTTATGCTTTCTTGCCCTTTGACATCTGCAAAATCAAACTCAGGGAAATCAAGATTTTTATAGAACTCCTCTCGTGTATTGATAATGGTTTGCTCTAAGGTTTCATCCTTATCGAAATGATTGATGACTTGTTTTATATTATCGACACCATAAACCTTGAGATCATTAACTATTGCTGCTTCTTTGGCATTTTGGCTTGGCAAAATAAAACCTTTAAAACCTTCCTCTCTAGCCTTTACCGCAATTGGCAACGCGCCTTTAATAGGCTGTAAACTACCATCTAAAGACAATTCACCCATTATGAGATACTCGTCTAAATTTTCTGCTTTAATTTGATTAGATGCTGCTAGAATTCCCACTGCCAAAGTTAAATCGTAAGCAGAACCTTCTTTGCGTAAATCGGCTGGCGCCATGTTTATTGTAATCTTCTTTCCTGGAATTCTGTAACCGTTATTTTGCAAAGCTGCTGCAATACGGTAATTACTCTCTTTTATGGCGTTATCTGGAAGTCCGACCAAATGGTAACCTACACCTTTATCTACATTTACTTCTACTGTAATCGTTGTAGCTTCAACACCAAAAACGGCACTTCCAAAAACTTTTTTGAGCATAAAGAATTGATTTTCTATAAATTACTAAGATAACAAGCTATCTAATAAGTGCAAAATGTCCTGTATAGGTTTTTCCATTTTGGCGTTCTAACATGAACCAATAATCACTACTAGGCATTTGTAAACCATTATAAGTACCATCCCAACCCACTGACCTAGGATCTAGCTCTATCAATAATTTTCCGTATCTATCAAAAATATAAAGCTTATTGA
Organism: Winogradskyella poriferorum; assembly: GCF_036553625.1. Lineage (NCBI taxonomy): Bacteria > Pseudomonadati > Bacteroidota > Flavobacteriia > Flavobacteriales > Flavobacteriaceae > Winogradskyella > Winogradskyella poriferorum. The sequence continues at coordinate 135,559 of NZ_JAZHOU010000003.1, read as the reverse complement.
GAAGTTCTTTATTAGCATTATAAAGTTGCCAATAATCATTCTCTGTATCATTATTTGGAGTAAAGAACTTTGGGTATCTCAATAAAAATAACTCTTCAATGTAAACGCCACAGCCATTTCGATCTCTTATATAAACTGTATAATCACCTTGAGTTAAATCATAAAAGATATTTGACTCTTGATATGTTATTCCATCTAAAGAATATTCATAATCTCCTATTCCGCTAGCAATAATTTGAATATCATTTGAGGTTATAGACTCTCCTACAACAACTATTTCCACACTATTAGGTTCTTCAGATTCGTAAACAACAAACGTTTTAGTAACTTCACAAGATATCTCAGGATAGTCTCGAAGTACAGTTACACTGTATTCACCAGCTTCTGTAATTGATATACTAGAAGTTGTCATTCCGTTGGACCAATAATAATAGTCTAAACCATCACCTGCGATAACAATTAAGCTTTCCCCTTTACATATATAATATTCATTTTGAATTTCTGAAATATCAGGAACTGGTTTAACAACAAGATTAAAATCACTTATATCATAACAATCTATATTTTCTTGACTCGAAACTCTAACATAAATTGTTTTATCGTCAGTTGACCCAACCATTTCTTCTAATTGATTTATATTTTCCAAGGCATTATCATAAGATTCAAAATAGGATATGGTATATTGATTTGTTGGCAAATCATTTAATATTTCTTCATTTATTGATTGTAAATCTAAATTTTCGAATCCATCATTACTTTCATCATCACAGAGTATTATATCTGATAAATCACCAATAACTGGTCTTTTTGAAGAAATTATATTGAATGACCCAATAGAATAACATTCTGGGAAATCAGCATTTTCAATTCTGTAATTTATTTCAGCTTGGTTTAAATTTTGAAAATTTACATTTATGATGTCGTCGTATAACACACCATTACTATAGGCATTTATTTCAGAATTTGTAATGCTATATTCTTCTAGTGAAGCATCTAGATACTCTCGTAAATAAAATATTTGCTCCTCTCCTTCTTCAAAACACAGATAAACATCATCAATTTGGATGTCTTCAGGTTTTAAAGCCACTTCGAAATTAATATCAATCTCCAATGGACATAACATAGGGTCTTGATTATTAGTTACAATTGCTCTTATTGTTGCACTTTCGCTTAATGAATATTCATTTGGAAAGGGACTTTCTATTAAGTTACTATTCTCATCAAAATATGAAATTTCTAAGTCATTTTGTCCATTCAAAATAGAGCTTTCTAAATTACTTGTATCAAAAGTAAAGAAGTTGTCTGAAGCGTCTAAGCAGCCGAAGTAATCTGGCACTTCACCTATATTATAATCTGAATTTATAAACAGAGTAATACCAGTTGTTACTTCGCAACCACCAGAAGGAATATTTTGATTTTCAGCAATTATAGAAACCGTAATATTGGTAATAGGATCCGATGTTATAAAAGGATCTGGCAGTGGGCTCGGCAATTCATTTCCATCTTCATCATAATAGCGAAAACTAACATCTAATGTTTGTAAATCAGAAAGTAAATACTCAAAATTCGATGTCGAAAATTCCACTAATCCATCGTTATCATAATCACATTCTTCAATTAACAATGGACCTGTTACTATAGGCATCTCAACTACATGCAATGTTATGTAATGCCCTATTCCTAAACATTCGCTATTTAGAGGATTAACCACCCTAACATATATATCTTGAGCGATAGGTGTTGTGTTGGTATAATTTGAAATATCTTGTATTGAATTTAAATTTCCATATGCATCCAAGAGGTTTTCATAATAAGAAATATTTAAATTCTGACCATTCGGAAACATTGTCTCAATTTCTGAATTTACAATACTGAAATCGAATACAGTAATACCATCATGGATATCCATTAACGTATCGCATTCATAAAAATCCCTAAAATACGTATCAGGAATCTGAGTTGAAGTAACATTTAAATTAACTTGGGAAGTGGCAAAACAACCATTTTCGTTTTCTACTCGTGCCCAGACGATATCAGAATTTATTGTTTCATTTGGATATTCTGTTGGTGCAACTATAGCTTCAATTTCATTTTCGGCATTAAACTGGCTTTCATAAAAAGTTATGGTTTCAGAAAGATAATTCGCTGAAATATTTGAATTCACATTAGTTAAATTAAAAATAGTGAATCCATCAGAGTTTTCGTCACATTGAGATAAATTCACAATTGTGCTGACATTTGGATTCTCATAAATTTCAATGGTCTTAAAACCACTTAAAGTCTCTCCATTATATGTGGCACTAACATTAACATCATAATTACCTGAATTGAGATATAGATGTGAAACATTTAACCCAATAGCTGTTTGCCCATCTCCAAAGTCCCATAAAACAGAATCAAAAGTCTCATTGGAACTTAAGCTAAAATCAACTGTTTCTCCTAAACACTCGTTTTGCGCATTTATAATACTATCAGTTCCTGTAACTTTAATATAAAATCTAGCATTGGGCTTTGGTACTGCTGTATCTAAAGTAGTCAGGTAATCATTACCAACCGCAGCACCACCACAACCTTTATACCAAGAAAAGTCATTATCTAATTCTGTCCCTGCAAAATGTGCTACAAAAGTGGCTACCTCATTTGGATTGTCAATTTTTTCAACCTCTACCAAAATGCGACTTACACCACTCGGAACAACTACAGGACTTTGAAATTCTACATTAATAATTTCCGGGTCACCATAGGTATAAACGTATGGAATATTAACTATTTGACTGCTTCCAATTAAATTGTTTTCATCAAAAGTATCAGGAAAATTTTCATCTATTTCATAAATATTAAACCTAGCCATAGCTCCACCGTATGAAGATGCAATTGCAAATTCTCCAGATGTAATCTCAAATTCTGAACCTAAAGCAATCCCAAAATCTTGAAGCGTAAAAGTTCTTGCAAAATACTCAGGTTCAGGACAGGAAAACATACCTGTATTAATCACCTCATTACCAACATTATGAGTAAGCTCTATCTGAGCATTTAAATAAGAATTAAAGAAAAAATAAACAAAAAGAATAAAAATGTAACGTTTTTTCATTGAAGTAAATTACAGAAAAACCAAATTAACCACTAATTATCTGATTTACAAAATCCAAAGCGCGTCTTTCATTATAATACACATTCTTTTTATCTATAAATCCAACATGTCCGCCGTACTTTGGCATTTCGAGATAAAGATTAGGATTTTGTTTTGCTTCTTTTACAGGATAACATTCAGCAGACAAAAATGAATCGTTAAGCGAATTAATAATTAAAGTTGGAATGATAATGCTCGGCAAATATTGTAGACTACTGGACTTTTCATAATAATCTAAGGCATCCTTAAATCCGTGAGCCTTTGAAGTATAAACATCATCAAAATCAACTAAGGTTTTAATAGAATTAAAATCTGTTATGAAAATATCTTGCGGAAACTGCTCTAATTTAGGTTTCAGTTTCTCCTTGAGATGTGCCAAAAACCTGATTGCGTAGTGTTTGTTTTTCAAACTCATCAAGGCATCACATGAACCCTTCAAATAGCATGGTGACGACACAGCAACAATTCCTTTTAATTCTTTTGGTAAGTCATTGTGCTCACCTGCATACTTTAAGGCCATATTAGCACCAAGACTGATACCTTTTATATAGATTTCGCTGTACTTGTCTTTCTCTAAAATATGATTTATAACCGCATCTAAATCTTCCGTTGCACCAGAATGATAACTTCTGTACAAACGGTTAGGCTCACCACTACAACCTCTAAAGTTTAAAGCGCAAGCATCTATTCCATTTTCATTAAATAATTTGGCGGTTCCTGTAATGTATGGTCGTTGCGCATTACCTTCTAAACCATGAAGTAAGATAATCACTTTGTCCGAAGGGCTTTCAGCATAACTCCAATCCACATCCATAAAATCACCATCCTCTAACTCGATGCGCTCTCTGGTTTGCACAACACCGTTTACTGTTCTGGCTAATCCTGAAAATACTGTAGACACAAAGCTTTTCTTTGCCCAAAATGGTGGTTTATATGTGGATTCTATTATTGGCATTTTTTAGTAATCAGCGATTATTTCTAATCGTCACTTCGAGTGATTCCGAAGTATGAGGAATTGTATCGAGAAGTCAAGAAATTAAGTTCTCGATACAAAATTGCCAGAAGCAATTTCACTCGAACCGACGTTTATTATTTTACTTAAGTATAGTAAACTCAATAGACGAATCATTAAATACCTTGTGCGTCTGCGCTTTAAAATCTGATTCTTTGGCTTCAAAAATATTATCTACATAGGTTTGCGGATTAGCATCTATGTATGGAAAAAAGGTACTTTGTACTTGCACCTGAATTTTATGTCCTTTTTTAAACGTGTGAAACACATCTTGCAACTTAATATTTACTGCTGTCTTTTTGTTTGGCACAAAAGGTTCAGGTGTTTCCATACTATTTCTAAAACGACCACGTAACACTTCGCTACGTACCATCATGTGGTAGTTGCTCAACTTTAAATGATCTTGCACATCGTCAGTATTCTCTGTATCTGCAGGATATACATCTATTACTTTTACAATCCAATCGGCTGCAGTTCCTGTAGTTGATACATTTAACTTTGCTAAAATATCACCTGCAAGCGTAATATCATTTTCTAAAACTTCGGTTTCAAACGTTAATACGTCTGGACGTCTCGATGCAAAACGCTGATCGTCTGTCATAAATTTTCGTGGTGTAAACCCAACTTTAATATCTTCTGTATAAGGTACTGGTTTTTTTGGATCACTTATAAAATCTGAAGTTGCGATATTTCTAGTAGCACGTTGCGTTAAGCGCTCGTAAGGTTGTAAAAAGTAACTTTCTTTAGCTGTGTTTTCTGGTGGCCAACTTTCAAAAGATTGCCATGATTTTGTACCTGTATTAAACATTTGCGCTTCTGGTAATCCTGTTTTACCATCGGCTTCACCTTTTAAGAAATGATTAAAGAACTTTGTTTCAATTTCTTTTTGAAAATAGTCTGAAATACTATCACCAAAGTGAATATTACCCACAACTTGCCTTTCAGAATTTCTTGCCCAATCTCCATGACTCCAAGGGCCAAAAACTACGGTGTTGTAATTATCACTATTGTTCTCAATGTTTTTGTAAGTATTGAATGGTCCATACAAATCTTCAGCATCAAAGAAACCACCAACAACCATCGTTGCTGGTTTTATATCTTTTAAATGTTGAATAATGCCTCTGCTTTTCCAAAAATCATCATACGTCACATGCGTTTTTAACTGTTCCATAAACACATTGGTACTGTCGTAAAATTTATTCAGCTTGCTCAATGGCATATAATCTAAGAAAAACTGATGTTGATCTTCTGTACCTAAATCTGGAAATTTGTACCATGATTCTGTTGTTGGAGTATCCTTCATGTAACCAAATACAGACGTTGCACGCCAATAACTCAATAAATAGGCACCATTATGAATAAAATCATCGAAAAAGAAATCTCCAATACACGCTTGTGGTGACGCTGCTTTTAAAGCTGGATGTGCATCTAACAGCGAATACGTCGTATAAAATCCTGGGTACGAAATACCATATGTACCAACCTTGCCGTTGTTATTTTCAACATTATTGATTAGCCATTCTATAGTATCGTAAGTATCACTGGCTTCATCAGTTTCGTTTCCTGTTTTATTTGGAATATAAGCACGCATATTATCATAAACTCCTTCACTATTCCAACGACCACGAACATCTTGATACACCATAATATTACCCTCTTCCATAAGGTATTTATTTGGTCCTATTTTACTCCTAAACTCATCTTCTCCGTAAGGTCGACAACTGTAAGGAGTACGCATCATTAAGATTGGGTAGGTTTTAGACGTATCTTTAGGTGAATAGATTGTTGTGTGTAATTTAATACCATCTCGCATCTCGACCATCACTTCTTTTTTAGTATAATTATCCTTTACGAAAGTATCTTCTACTTTTTCAGTTTCAGGATTTTCGAGTGCTTGGTGTTGTTCTTCTTTGCAATTAACTAAAGCGATACATAGTAGTAAAATGAGCGTAAAATTCTTAATCATATAAGGGTTGATTTTTTGAAAGGTTTAAAGATAGTGAGATTGTTAGACTTTTGGATGATTAGATTGTGCAGCTCAAAACTTTTAACTTTAATTAACAATGCAAAAAACCTTATGTTGTTTAGATCATAAGGTTTTAAATATGGATTAGTAATCTAAATTTATTGATTAATTCTTTATAAATTTCTTTGTCGATTTGGATTTACCAGATTGTAGTTCTACAAAATAAACACCTTTAGAAAGTTTTGAAATATCTAAATTATAATCTGTAGTTGAAATTTCTAATGATTGTAATGCTCTACCATTAATATCCATAACCGTAAGTTCTTCTATCACTTGATTTGAAGTGATGTAAATCATATTCTTTGCAGGATTTGGATATAATTTCACCGTTTCTGCACTTACCTCATCAATACTTAGAGGCTCAACAATTTCCGTATTGACTGTATTTGTAATAATTGGCGGATTAAAATCGAAGTAAATATCTGCTACTCCACTTATAACATCACCAACCTGAACATTTGACTTAGGTTTAATCTTAAAAGCAATATAACCATGAGAATTAGGCTCATCACTCGTACTGTCTGGTAAGTTGATATTATTGAAAATAAAACTCACATCTGTTTGGTTTTCAATTTCTACACGACCTGTATGACTTAAGCTTTCTAACTGCATCGTTGCCCAATCCAACTTATCATCTAAAATATGTTCTACGCTTACATTAATGGCACTAGCTGTACCTGTGTTTTGAAAACGAATTAAATAATGTAAATACTTATCTGCATCTTCAATAAAAATCTCATAACCTTCTAAAACCGTGATATCATTAGGGTCGTATGAGCCGATTACGGTTTGGTTTAATTCAAATGTATTATCTTCTTCTGTTTCATCACCAGAAACTGGATTTATGGTTGCTGTTGACACTAATACATCATCAATAGTAGTGGTTGGTGGTGCAAAGACATTAAACACTAGATCTATAGTTCTGGTTTCAAAAGGATTTAAGTCTGTGAAATCAAAGTTTAAAGTGTTTGTTGTTTGTGATGTAACAGTTTCACTGGAATTTAAAAATTGTAGCTTGGTATCATCAAACTCAAAACTAACTGAACCGCTTAATTGTGTAGTTCCTATATTTTTATAAACGATTTGGTAAGCTGTATCGAAACCTGGTCTAGGATCGTTTAATGATGGGTAAACTGAGACAACTAGATCGTTGAAGATACTTGAAGGCTCTAAACAGAAATTAATGATATCAATATTTCCAATTTCAGTAAAACTTGATGTTTGGGAATTTGGATTAGAAGTATAATAGTTTGGTAATTCACTCACTATCGATGTTGTAAAACTTCCTTCACTAGGGAATAATTGATAAAAACCATCACCAAGACTGAAAGAAGAGATGCTATTGACACCATCAGTCGTTTCAATCAATAAATTATTGACCCTTATATTACCGGTATTACAACCATCTAGGTTTTCGTCTAATTTTAAAACACCACTTATTTCATTGGTGTTTATTCCTAGATTTTTATGATAAATTATTTTATCCGCATGTGAAGAAACAATATCTGCATTACCATCATTGTCCATATCATGAATGACCACGTAACGTCCCAATACTAAATTTGATGCTATTATTTGTTGAGAACTAAAATTACCTAGACCGTCTTGATTATTGTACCAAGCTACGACACCGTCATCTTCAGATATCGATGCTACGTCCATATCACCATCACCATCCAAATCACCTATTGATAAATCTACAACATCATCTACATTGGTTGCAACAATCCTTTCGGTATTAAAATTTCCATTACCATCAGAATTCTCATACCAAACAATTTTATCTTCAAATCTCCAATAAGTCACAACATCCAAATCTCCATCCAAATCTAAATCAGCTGTATACAAAGTCCCTACACTACTACCACCAGTGTTGTAATAGACAAATTGTTCTTCTGAAAAATTCCCTAAACCATCAATGTTTTCAAACCAAACAATCTTAGATTCGTTAAACTGAAGACCAATTGATGCCAAAATATCATAATCGCCATCACCATCAATATCTGATGTGTGAACATTGGTAGAAGAATTAGCGATAGGAACAGTATTCGTATTATACAATAAGTTTTCTGATGAAAAGGTAACACCATTGCTATTCTGATACCATACTATTTCATTTTCTAAGGTCCTTCCCATAACCAAATCATCAAAACCATCACCATTTAAATCGTTGGTACTAAAACTAAAGGTTGTTGTTTCATCATCAGAATCAAAAACAGTAAAAGGAAAAATAGAGCCATAATAGTTTACACACCAAAATGTAGCATCATCAAGAGAGCTTCTAACAAAAAAATCAATAAATTCATCATTATTGATGTTAGCAGGTAATATGCTCACACCTCTATATCCTGTAGAAATATATTGCGGTGAAATATTTTCAAAACTACCATCAATGTTTTTTAGCCAAAGGAATTTATCATTATTATAACTTGAGTATTGAGATACAATATCAATATTACCATTATTATCCACATCAATAGGATAAAATTCGCCTAAGTTACCAGAGGATGAACTGATGATACTTTCAAAAAAACCACCATCCGAAAAATTATATTCTAATTTTATTTCACTTATTTGAGATGGTGAATTTATGCCTCCTAATATATCATAGACACCGTCTTCATTAACATCTACAACATCCAAGGTTTTAACATTTTCAAAACTATCAGAAATTATTATCTGAGAAGCAAAATCACCTAAGCCACTTATATTCTCATACCAAGCGATTTTACCATCATTATCAGAAGCAGAAACTACATCATTATCGCCATCATTATCAAAATCCAAAGAAACGACAGATAGCGCATATTGTACATCTATATTATTAGAGATGATTTGACTTGAACTAAAATTACCAAAACCATCTAAATTTTCATACCATACAATTCTATCATTTATGACAGCAGCTGTACTATACCCAACTATTAAATCATAATCTCCATCACCATCTATATCAGAAGCATCCATTGAATTAGACACAAAATAATCTAACTGCTCTATTAAATTTTCAGTTCCAAATGTTCCAACACCATCTAAGTTTTCAAACCAAATAACTTCATTATTTGAAAATGAATTAGAAACTAAATCCATATCTCCATCCATATCAATATCAACAGATAAAACTGAATTTGGTTGATTAATTATTGCTATTATTTGCTGATTACCAAAACTTCCCAACCCATTCAAATTTTCATACCAAGCAATTTTACCGTCATTTGAAGAAATTGAAATAATATCATTATCTCCATCACCATCAATATCATCTGATTTGATGTCTGTCAAACCATCAATATTATCCGAAATTAATTGTGAATCACCAAAATTACCTAGTCCATCCAGATTTTTAATCCAAAAAATTTTATTATCGTAAGACGAACCAAAAACTATATCCTCATCACCATCCATATCAATATCAATAGTATACATTGATGTAATATCAGAATTATTTGTTGAAATTTGGGTGATTATATTAAAGCTAGAATAATCTCCTGAATTAATGTCAATTAGTTCAAACCAACCGACATTAGTGGCTGTCGCAACCAATATATCTTTATCGCCATCATTATCTATATCTACAGATAAAGTCTCGTTTACATAACCTATATTATTATTTTTATCAAAGAGTACACTATCAGTAAACCCTAGTTGCCCAAAACAAAATTTTAAACCAAAAACTAATAAAATAAAGGAGTAAAAATGTTTCATAAAATCGTATGTTTAAAACGTTCAAAATATATCATATAATTCTCACAAACAAATAATTAAATATATTGTTTCAAACACAGATATTAAAAATACTTTTTGCCTATTTAAGAAGGATTAACAACTAAATCTGTAAACTCAAACTTCCCTCCATCAAACAAACCTTTGTCACTGAGTTTTAAAGATGGAATCACCAACAATGCCATAAAGGACAGGCTCATATATGGTGCGTGAAGTTTGCTACCTAGTTCTTTAGCCATTTTATCTAATTCTGAATACTGTTTTCCAATAGTCTCAGCGTCTTTATCGCTCATGATACCAGCAACAGGCAGTGCGACTACTTTTTGCTCTGTATCACTAATAGCGCATATACCACCTTCATTTTCAATTAACAGATTAACCGCTTTACAAATAGCCTCATCAGATACTCCAACTGCAATAATATTATGCGAATCGTGACCTACTGAACTTGCAATTGATCCTTCTTTAAGTCCAAAATTCTTTATAAATGCCATGGCTGGTTTATCATTTTGATAACGGTTAACAACAGTCATTTTTAGGATGTCCTTTTCTGTGTTAGAGACTAGATTATTATCTACAACTGTGGCTTCTTCAGTGATTTGATTGGTAACCAATTCGCCATCCAAACATTCTATAACTCTTATTTTTGTTGCATTAGCTTCAACTCTAAAATCTTCAACTGCTTTTTTACTGGTATTGAAGTTGTTTAGATTTTCGAAATTGACATGTTGTATTTTAGATTTACCATTATCGTAAACCAATTCACCATTAATATACGTTTGAAGTGTTTTAAAATCGGTTAAGTCTTCAACCACAATACAATCTGCTGTATCTCCAACTTGCAACAAGCCGACATCTAAATTGTAATGCTTAACAGGATTAACGCAAGCCGCCTGAAGAACCTTAAAAATGTCATTACCTTTAGCTACTGCTCTTGCACAAAGTTGATTGATGTGACCTAACAATAAATCATCTGGATGCTTATCATCACTACAGAACATCATATTTTGAAAATGATCGTCTAACAATCCTATCAATGCTTCAAAATTTTTGGCTGCACTACCTTCTCTTATGATGACTTTCATGCCTTTTTGAAGTTTTTCTAAACCTTCCTCATAGGTAAAACACTCATGATCGGTAGAAATACCTGCAGAAATGTATTTAGTTAAATCTTCACCTCGTAAACCTGGCGCATGGCCATCGATTGGCTTGTTGTAATGTTTTGCCCATTCTATCTTTTTTAAAACTTCAGCATCGTCGTAAATAACGCCAGGATAATTCATCATTTCTGCCAAATACTTAATATCTGGATTCGCCATTAAGCTTTTTATGTCATCAGAGTCTATAACAGCTCCAGCCGATTCAAAACTTGTAGCAGGCACACAACTTGGTGCACCAAAATTGAATTTAAAAGGCGTTTGTTTTCCGTTTTCTATCATAAATTCCACACCTTTTACACCAAGAACATTGGCGATTTCGTGCGGATCAGAAACTGTGGCTACTGTACCATGTTTTACAGCGACTTTTGCAAACTCGCTTGGCACCAACATACTGCTTTCTATGTGAATGTGAGCATCAATAAAACCTGGCAAGATATAGTGGTTTTCTATACAGTCTTTTTTTTTAATTGATTTGATCTTACCATTTTCTATGGTGATTTCTCCTTTATAGATACTGCGGTTTTGTATATCTACGATGTTTCCTTTTAGAGTTAAATTCATATCTACTAGATAGGCTTCGACTGCGCTCAGCCTGACAAAATTATCTTAATTCTATTTTAAAAATTTGATTTGTTTGGTCTGTTACCTTAAAACGGTCATCTGCTCTTCTCCCAACAACCCAAACTATTTTATTTTCTGATGTTAAAATCCAAGTGTCATCTTTTTCTATTGGTGTTAACTTTTCATCTTTAAGATATTTGCTCACCTTCTTCTTGCCTTTCATACCAATAGGATAAAAAACATCTCCTGTTTGCCAATGCCTAAGTTCTAAGGGATATTTCAGCTTTTCTGCATCTACATAAATTGCGGATTGATTATTGTCTTTTAAAGAATCCGCTTCATCAAAAAACAAAATACCGACTGGTGTTTTAACTTGGCCTTTTTGCACTTCGACTGCGCTCAGTGTGACAGGCTTATTTTTTGAAATAGATTCTGAATCAAGTTCAGAATGACAATTTGTTAGAATTAAAAACTCGCGATGCTTGGTAAGTTTGTGCGTGCTTGAAATTACGTACTTTCCTGTTTCAGCATCGAGTAGATTTACAACATCACTCCATTCTGAAAAGCCATAATCCTTAAACATTTCAAATAAGTAGGCTTTTGGATTATTTACTTTTTTAAATTCTGAAATTTTAAATTTTATATGGTTGTCATCCATATCTGTTATGGCTCTTTTAGCCACAGCATTCAGGCTTTCTTCTACGATATCTGCTGTATCATTTAAATACGCTAATGTACTCTGAAAACTATCTAATAATTGCGGATTAATTTCCTTAAGAATCGGCACTACATCGTGACGTAGTTTGTTTCTTAGATATTTTCGGGATGTATTGCTTAGATCTTCTCGCCATTTAATGGTTTCTGCTTTTGCATAGGCTTCAATAACTGCTCTAGAAAAGGGCAATAAAGGCCTTGCAATATTGTCATTCAGTTCCGGAATTCCTGTTAACCCATTAAGTCCTGTGCCTCTGGTGAAATTGATTAAAAACGTTTCGAGATTATCATCTGCGTGATGTGCTGTTAAGATGTAATCGAAGTTTAGTTGTTGTGCTAATTCAGAAAACCAATCATATCGCAATTCTCGCGCTGCCATTTGAATAGAACATTTGTTTTCATTAGCATAGGCTTCAGTATCAAAATTCTGAATAAAAACTTCCACATCTAACTGCTCTCCTAAGTCTAAAACAAAAGCTTCATCTGCGTCGCTTTCCTTTCCTCTTAAATTAAAATTGCAGTGTGCTAAAGCAAAATTAAAATTGAGTTTGTGGCACAAATGTGCTAGCACCACACTATCTATTCCTCCAGAAATTGCAATGACAGATTTGGCATTTTTCAAAAATGAAAAACGACTATTAATATGAGATGAAAAAGCACTAAACATAGTGTAAAGATACGATAATGTACTACTCTTACAATTACGTTAAAATGATAAAAATCATATTGGAATACCTTCTTTATTGGTAACTTTAAAGAAGTAATTTAAAAACTTTGGTTATGAGCACAATAAAAGAACTTTCGGCAAAATCTGCACAAACTACTTTTGACAAAAAAGTGCTAACCGCAGTACAGCACTTGCATCCTTATGTAAAGCACAGAATTTACATAGCAGAATCTACTGGCATTTTACCAAAAAACATGTATTCATCAAACGGTATTATAGATGAATGTATCATTACACTCTACAGTAAAGGCTTTAATATTGAGGCAGAATACGCAGCTGTAAGACTCGAGCTTTTTAAACTTGTTGATAATTACATGAACGAATTATTTAAGAAAGAAGTTTTTCATAAAAATACGATTAGCACAGACGAAATACGTAGAAATGAAATAGCTAAACTTGGTGAAGAATACACAATTGATGCAGACTTAGATTTAATCTTAAACACCGAGCTGAATGATATTTCTTACAGACAGGACATGGATAACGAATTGTACTTATATGAAGACAAGGAAACTTCTATTTTAAGAGCTTTTGAACTTGAAAATCTATCAAAAACTGAATCTCCAAAAGTGTTTAGTCGCTTCTACAATTGGTTACCAATTAATATTTCAAATATTGTTGATTTATACATTTTCGGTAATCTAGAATTTGATGAAATTGCCAAAATAAAGAACATCACAACATCTAGGATAGAATTGATTTTCGACCGCGTTAAAAAAAGTTTTAGAAGTCATTTGGAATAGAATTTCTTAGATCTGTTAGATAGTTAGACGTTTAGATTTGTTAGATAAGATTGCGATTAGAAACAATCTCAAGATCTAAACGTCTAAAAATCTGGCTGTCTAATTATCTAATTTTCCAACACCTCTCGCATAGCTTTAGCCTTAATCAGGCATTCTTCATATTCTTTTAAAGGGTCACTTTGAGCCGTAATAGCGCCACCAACAGAATATGAAAGGTATTTATTACTTGCATTATAAAGAATACTTCTGATGATAACATTAAAGTCGAAATCGCCAGATGGAGTAAAATAACCTACTGCACCAGAATATAATCCTCGCTTAGTTTCCTCTAGGTCTTCAATAATTTTCATTGCCGAAATTTTTGGAGCGCCAGTCATACTTCCCATAGGAAACGTTGTTTTTATAATATCTACAGGATGAACATCTTCTAAAACTTTAGACGTTATTGTAGAAATCATTTGATGCACTTGCATAAAAGAATACACCTTACATAGTTCTTCAACCTTTACGCTACCTCTTTCAGCTGTTTTAGACAAATCGTTACGCACTAAATCCACTATCATTATGTTTTCGCTACGCTCTTTGTTGTCTTTAGAAAGAGTGCTTTTTAACAGCTCGTCCTCTTTTTGATTTTCAGAACGTTTTGCCGTCCCTTTTATAGGTTGCGAAATAACTTTTTGTACTTCTTTTTTAATGTAGCGCTCTGGTGAAGCTGACAACAAATAGTTATTATTAGACTTTAAAAATGTTGCAAAAGGTGGTTGAGATATTGCATTTAATTTGTTGTACACTTCCAATGGATTTATGACATTATTTTCAGCATAAAATTCCTGACAAAAATTAGCTTCATAAATATCACCTCTATGGATGTGAGCTAACATTCTATTGACTTTCTCAAAATATTCATCTTTATGAATTCTGAGTTTTATTTTAATCGGATTGTTAGACTCTTGTGTTTTTAGATGACTAGTTTGTATAATTTCAACTAAATCCCTTTCAATTTCATCATCAACCATTCTCATATATTGAATTTCCACCTCATCATCTTTAAACAAAAAGAGTTTTTTAGGCTGAAAAAAATAGAGATCAGGAAAATATAATCCATCAAAATTCTTTGAACTTAACTTTTCTACATCATTTTTTAAATCGTAAGTGAGGTAACCAAAAATCCAGTCCTCCGTGGTAGAATAATACTCTTTTAAATTTTCAAAAGCATCAAAATAATCTGTTTTCAATGCTGTAAAAGCATCAACTGCCAAAACAGCATCATAACTACTATACTGGTCTTTATGGTTATTAGAGTCTAACCAAACAACATCATCAAACTGCTGGCTCCACAACAAAATGTTTTGTTTAAAAACTTCAATATCTTTTGGCTTATGAAAGGTTGTTGTTCTCAATAGAATTTTTAAATATTTGCAAAAATAACTAGAATAGTTATAATGCAATAAGAATTGTATCTTTCTAAAAACAAACATCATGCCTACAATACAAAATGACCTATTATCTATAGATATAAAAACTGTAGGAGCTGAACTCTGTAAAATTTCGGCTATAAACAACAACAATCAATTTTTATGGCACGCAGACCCTAATGTTTGGGGAAGCCACGCTCCTAACCTATTTCCTATTATTGGAAGTATGAAAGATGACAGCTACATCTATAAAAACAAGCTTTACAATATGACAAAGCATGGTTTTGTGAGGCATAACGATAAAATGATTGTAAAACAACAATCTGAAACTAGCATAACTTTCTTTTTAAATTCTAATGAAGACCTATATGAAATATTTCCTTTTCTATTTGAATTTGAAATTAATTATGAATTGAAAGACAATACAATTATAGTTAATCACACCATCAGAAATATTGATGATAAAACCATGTATTTCTCTCTTGGTGGACATCCTGCTTTTACTTGTCCTTTGTTTGAAGATGACGCTTACTCGGATTATTTTTTAGAATTTGAGAAGGAAGAAACTAGCGAATCTTATTTACTAAATATGAAAACTGGGCTTGTAACCAATAAAACTAAGTCCGTTTTTGATAGTCCAAATACCATCAATCTACGCGGCGATTTGTTTAATGAAGATGCACTTATTTTTAAAGATTTAAAATCTAGAAAAGTAGCTTTAAAGCACAAAACAAACGGAGAAATACTTTCTGTAATATTTGAAGATTTCCCTTACTTAGGTATTTGGGCAAAACCAAATGCACCATACGTTTGTATAGAGCCGTGGCTTGGTGTTGCAGACACTGAAGACACCAATCAGAAGATTGAAGAGAAAGAAGGTATTGTGACTTTAAAGCCAAAAAAGTCTTTAGAAGCGAGTTATAAAATAATTCTTAATCGCAATTTGTTAAACTGATATAGATTATAAATAGTAGCTTTGCACAAAATCTATAGCTGTGACTTTTCAAGATTTAAACCTAAATACTCCTTTATATAATGCCATTGAAGACTTAGGCTTTGATAAACCTACTCCTATACAGGCTGAATCTTTTAATGTAGTTGCTTCTGGAAAAGATGTAGTTGGTATTGCGCAAACAGGTACAGGTAAAACATTTGCCTATATGCTACCTATTTTACGTCATCTTAAATACTCCAGACAAGACAATCCGAGAGTTTTGGTTTTGGTACCAACTCGCGAGCTAGTTGTGCAAGTTGTTGAAGAAATTGAGAAAATGTCTAAATACATCAACAACCGTGTTTTGGGTGTTTATGGAGGCACAAATATTAATACTCAAAAACAAGCTGTAGCTCAAGGCTTGGATATTATTGTAGCAACACCAGGAAGACTTTATGATTTAGCAGTGAGTAGAGTTTTACAGCTTAAATCTATTCAAAAATTAGTTATTGATGAGGTTGATGTGATGTTAGATCTAGGTTTTAGGCATCAACTAATGAATATTTTTGACATCTTGCCAGAACGCAGACAAAACATAATGTTTTCGGCAACAATGACTGCTGATGTTGACGAATTGATTACGGATTTTTTCATTAATCCAACAAAGATATCGATTGCTGTTTCTGGTACACCTCTAGAAAACATAAAGCAAGAACGCTATAATGTTCCTAATTTTTATACGAAAGTCAACTTACTTGAATCGTTACTTAGTGATAAAGATGAATACTCTAGAGTTCTCATTTTTGTAGCTTACAAGAAAATGGCTGACCGCTTATTTGATCAGCTTGAAGAGATTTTCCCAGGAGATTCATGCGTAATTCATTCTAATAAAACACAAAACTATAGACTTAGAAGTATAGAACAGTTTAGTGAAGGACAACATCGTATACTCGTTGCTACAGATGTTATGGCGAGAGGATTAGATATCGATGATGTAACACACGTTATTAATTTTGACACGCCTGATTATCCTGAAAACTACATGCATCGCATTGGTAGAACTGGTCGTGCCGAGAAACAAGGTAATGCCTTGTTATTTTCTACTGAGAAAGAACAGGAAGCCAGAGAACGCATTGAAGGCTTAATGCAAATGAAAATTGATTTAGAGGAACTTCCTGAAGATGTAACAATTTCTACCGAACTGATTGAAGAAGAACGTCCACAAATTCGTGAGCGCAATAATCCTACCAAACGAAGCACAGAAGATATACCTGGACCTGCTTTTCATGAGAAAAAAGAGAAAAACAAAAAGGTAAACTTAGGTGGTTCTTATAGAAGAGAAATTGCTAAAAAATATAAGAAACCTAAAACAAGAGGTGACAAGAATTATAATAAACGTAATAAAAAGAAACGGAGATAAAAAAGAAAACCTCTTCAAAAATTGAAGAGGTCATCCTTATACGTCAAGTACTGCAGGATCACATTTTATTGTAAAATAAAATCTATAACCCTAACCTTATAGTTGATCCTGCATTTGTACTTGATTTTCCATTATTTCATTAACTGGCACTACCAATCTTCCTTTATCATTTTTAAGTATAACTGATATACTTTTCACTTCATCAATTGAATATGTTTCTCCATTAAAGGTAATTTTTTGGCCTGCTTCAAACATTTTTCTGGCATAGAACGTTTGCATTAGTTTACCTACCACCAATCTTGCTCCTAGTCCAAAAGCAATTGCAAATGCTAATAAGAAAGCAGCAATAATCATATTAATATTATTGGTTATAATCTCTGTATCTATACCTGCTTGGTTTAGTGCTGTAATGGCTATAAAAGTTAGCATTAGAAAGAATACCACCTGACTAATCATTTTACCACCTGAAAGCTCCATAGATTCAAATAGCGATTTAAGTCCATTCTTTACAAAATTGGCAAACAATAAACCTAATACGAAAATAACAACAGCTGCTAATAACTGTGGTATGTAGGATAGTAAATTACTTATCTGCTCTGTTATAATATCTAGACCCATAATATCTGAAGCAGTAACAAATATTATGATATACATTAAGTATTTTACTAGGTTAGAAACGACTTTGACCGTATCAAAATTCAGCTTTTTCCCCTCTATTATTTCAATGTCATTTAACTTATCATCTAACTTGTTCGCCTTAACTATTTTAAGAACTTTCTTAATAACCTTAACAATTAGTTTTGTAACAATCCAACCAACTATCAATACTATAAAAGCACCAATAATATTTGGAAATATTTTGGTAATCTCTAACCAAATATTGGTGAGCGACTTTAATGCTACATCCGAAAATTCGTTTACCTTATCCATACTTATTTGTTTTTTGTTAGGGTATTAAGTATTTATTCTTTTCTGCTAGCCGTTACACTATCTATAATGTGGCCAATATTATACGAGAACAACTCAGCCAGCTCCATAAATAGCTTCGCCATGGCAATGTCGTGCATGACTTTGCTTTTCAGCTCTGCTGGAACCTCTTTTAAAGGCTGGTTAATTTGCTTAAATGGATTCTCCATCTTTCGTATAATTTTCGTACTTACGTACAAGTTTTTCTTTTGCTCTTTTGAGACGCATTTTAACTGCGCTCTCTCCTATTTCTAAAGCATCAGACAGCTCTTTTATTGTTAAATTGTCTTCATACTTTAATAATAATATCATTTTTTCTTCTGGCGATATCAACTCCATCACTTTCTTTAACTGATCTACACGCATACTTTCAAACTCACGAGTAGAATCAATATCTTCACCAATATTTTCAATATCTACATTTTCAGAACTTACAGATTGTTTTTCAATCTTCTTTGCTGTATTTCTGGTTACGTAATTTACACAATGATTGTATGTAAATGCGTAAAGCCAAGTTGAAAATTTAGATTTACCCTTAAAGCTAGCTAATTTAATAAAGACTCTCAAAAAAACGTCTTGTGTTAAATCTTTAGCTTCATCGACACCATTTGCAAAACCATAGCACTTGTTGTACACCATAGTAGCATATCTGTCGTACAGCACCTCAAACAACATAGTGTCGTTGGTTTTTACGATTGCTTCTACGAGCGCTTCATCGGTTAGGCTATGAATTGCGTCTTTAGTCAATTTTCTTGGTAAATTCTACTTTAACTTGGTTGGTTATACGTTTAAGACACATAGTTTTTTAACAGGTCACAATTAAATTTATAAAATTTTACTCACTTATTTGGTCTTCCATATCTTTTAGATGATGCTCTAACGCCAATGTTGAAATTTGGATCTCTCGTATTAATAATGCTAAAGACAAAATAAGTAGCAACAAAGCAAATCCAAATATCCAAACTGCCGCATTGTGTTGATCTATATATATTAAAAACATTGTTAGCACACAAAGTAATAGACTGGAGATACCCAAGATTTGCATCCATCTTGTAAGATTCAATCTTAGTTTTAAGTTATTAATTTGTCTAATTAACACTACTTCTTTTCTTTCTAAATACTTATCACTAAGGTTTCTTATGATTGCAGCATAAGCCAAAAATCTATTTGTATAAGCCAACATAATTAAAGATATGGCTGAAAACAAAAGTGCTGGTGTTGTTAATGTTAGCTCTTCCATAGGAAAATTTTTACAAAATTACTTAATTTAATTTCTAGGCGTAAAAAAAGCGAACTTATTAAAGTTCGCTTTTAAAGAATACTTTTATATTCTTTTGTTGGTTGTATAATTAGTTATTCAATTCTAAATCATCAGGTATTTCAGGAATGTAATGAACATCTACTTCGATTTCATTTCCATATTTTATAATTATTGAACACAATACAGAAACAGGTTTTCCTTTATGTATGGCTGGTTTCATTTCTGGTATCTTTCTGAGAACCCTTAAGACTTCTGCCTGGATAGTTACCTCTGCATCTCTAACTTTCATGCCTGTGACTTTTCCGTTTTCGTTGATTATAAAAAAAGCATCAACATGTTTTGGTTCTGAAAGCTTTAAATCTTTAGACAGACTTAAATTAAACTCCTGTTCTACAAATGTTGAAATTTTATTATTAAAACATTTCCTTGTTTCCTCTATCGAAAGTTCTTCACAGCCTTTATAAATTGGTGCTAATTCTACATCTTTTAATACCATTCTATCATTAGAATCATAATTTGCTAATCCATCATTATGGGATACTATACTGCATAAACTTAACAAAGCTTGCTCTTCATTTTCTGTAATATTTCCTTGCGCCATAATCTGCTCTTGTACAGCATTGATTTTTATTATTAATTCGCTTTCCATTTTATTTGTAGAGCTCGGAGTTTCATTACAAGAAAAACACGCAAGAATAATAGCAAATACTGACAAAATTATTGAACCAAGTAATCTTCTTCTTTTTAAATAAAATTTCATAAGACTTCTTTTAGTTGGTTTCATTTGGTTTTAAACTCCATTTATAAGTCAAAATACCTATACGTGCCACTGTAAATGAAAATAACCCAAATGTAATGGTCAGTAAAGACACTTTTAGACCACCTGAAAATAATGCTGGATTTACATCTCCAAGGGCTTCTACCATATCAAACAACTGTATAATTCCTACAACTGAAGCTAAGCACCCAACTACCAAGGCTATGAGACTACACTCAGCAGCGAGACTAATCATCTTTTGAGCTACTAAACTGTCTTTCTTTCGTTTTACGAAGGCGATAACGACAAAGGTTAACGAAAGCAGGAAGACTAATAATATAATATACATTGCTGGCCCACCTTCTTGCAAGCGATTTCCTAAAAGAATTAATGAAAACATATTTTTTTATTTAATGGTTAAACTTAAAACAAACCTACAAGAAGTATAGTCTCAAAAATTTAAAATGCGACGAATTACCATTTTAGTTATGGTTATAACCTTAATGTTAAAACCAGCCCTAAATCTGTCATTCGTCTACAAAAGATAGTTTCTATTTAAATTTAGGTTATTATTGTAATATCATCATTATTTGAGCATTGAACAGCGTCCTTATCTATAGAATAAAACAAGTACTCCTGCACATTATATTTTGGATTTTAGTGCTTTTACTTTTTGCTTCAGTATTTGATGTTGATAATTCTCTAGATAGCAAAGTTATCTATTTCTCAATGTTTTTAATGCCTGTAACTATTGCAACAACCTATGTATCTATCTATAAGCTTATTCCAGACTATTTAATTACTAAGCGTTATTTACATTTCTGCATTTATAGCTTGTACACTGTAATTATTTCGATTTTTGGCATATGCCTTTCTATATTTTTTGCTTTAGCATATCTCACAAATTTTAAATTTGAAAAGGTGAATACCATAGGCAAAAGCGCTTTGTTTATTATTACAAGTATTTATTTAATAGTTATTGTAGTGAGTGCCTTCAAACTTTTAAAACTCAACTTAAAACAAAGTCGAATTACAAAAAGCCTAGAAACAAAAATTTTAGAAACCCAACTAAAACTAAAAGAGCAGGAACTCAAATATTTAAAAATGCAGATTCATCCTCATTTTTTATTCAATACATTAAATACAATGTATGGTTCTGCGTTAAAAAAATCTGATGATACACCAGAAATGATTTTAAAATTGTCTAATCTCCTAGACTACCTACTCTATCAAGTTGATAAGCCTTTTGTAAGTTTAGAGGACGAAATACATCATATTGAAGATTATATTGCGTTAGAAAAAACACGCTTTAGCGACACCTTAAATGTTTCATTTTCAAAGGATATTCAATCAAAAACTATTCATATTGCTCCAATGTTATTTATTCCTTTTGTAGAGAATAGTTTTAAACATGGCACTTTAAAAGATGGCGTTTTAACCATGAATATAAACTTAGTTGCAACTGCCAAAACTATTGTTTTTAAAATCAGCAACAGTAAATCTAATACAAACCATTACAATGAAGGTATTGGATTACAAAACATAAAAAAACGATTAGAACTGTTATATCCAAACAGATACAATTTAAATATCATTCAGGATGATTCTATGTTTTATGTAGATTTAAAGCTGAATATAAACTCTAAGCCCACAAATGACTAAACCTATCTCTTGTATAATAGTTGATGATGAAAGTATGGCTAGAGACATCATTGCCACACACTTAGCTCAAATACAAAATATTGAAGTCATTGCACAATGCAAAAATGCCATTGAAGCGTTCAATTTTATAAATAATAATGACGTTGACTTGATTTTTCTAGACATCAATATGCCAGAAATCTCAGGTATTGCCTTTGCTAAATCCATTAACAAAAACATAAAAATAATTTTTACAACCGCTTACAGAGACTATGCTGTAGAAGGCTTTGATCTTCAAGCTGTAGATTATTTATTAAAACCTATACCTTTTGAGCGATTGCTAAAAGCTGTAAATCGTTATTTTGAAGTTAAAACAATTCAGTCAGGCATTGAATTAAAACCTACAGACAATATTGACTTTATTTTTGTGAGGTCTGACAGACGTATGCTAAAAATTACTTTTAGCGATATTCTATATATCGAAAGTTTGAGCGATTATATTAAAATTCACCTAAGAGATCAATGCATTGTTACCAGAGAAACCATAAGTGCGATTGAAGCTAAACTACCTCAAAAGGATTTTTTAAGAATTCATCGATCATATATTGTAAGCTTAAACAAGATTGAATCTTTTACAAATGAAGAGATTACAGTTAATCGAAAAGCATTACCTATTAGTCGAAGTTACAAGAAAGATGTTTTAAATCATCTCGAAAATTATTAACTTTAGGTAAATAAAAGTCCAAATCTATCGTTATCATAGTCTCTAGACTATGTTATTAACCGCTTAATGAGTACACATCTTCATAATACCATCCCTAATTTAAAACCGTTTGATTACGATCGTCATCACGATTCTCACTTTATAAATCAGCAATGGGTTTTAGTAAATGGTATTTCTAAAAAGAAGGCTATTTATACGTTTAGGGAAGATAATATCTTAGAAATTGAGAGGAAAGATGCTACTATTACAACATCTTGGACTATAAGCATTCAAAACATTTTTACTATAGAAACTGAAGACGGTGTTATTACTGTTAAGGCTTATTTTAAGGACGATGATATTTTAGTTTTAAATCATCAGGACAAGGAAGAGTTTGCCATGTATATAAATACTACAAATTACTCTGAAGAACTAAATTCTATTGAAGACATTCAGGAATACTTAAAAACAAAATACAAAAAGAAGGTTAATAAGGTTATACACAAACACGAATTCTACTACATTTCTAAATCTAAAGAATTTGGCCCAAACACAGTTGAAGAACTGAAAGAAAAGGTAGAAAACGAAGCTATTAGCGCCTATTGTTTTGTTAGAGATGTTAACGAAGACAGCTATGCCAAGCGATTAAGAATTATTGATTTAATGCAAGAGTTATAATCCTTTTACTTTACTTAAAGCGTTTACTGGAAAGTATTTGTTTAGCTTTATTCTTAACTCCGCTACTTGCACCTGATTGCATTAATGTTTCCACAATAACTTTTGAAACATCTGCACAATCCAGAATTAACTCTTGAAGTTTTTTATGGTTAGACGACAATATTTTTTCTGCAATTTCTTCTGTTAAACCATTGGTTAAAAACTCTTGTCTTATAGCTTCATTAGGCTCATCTACAACACCAGGTTTTAGCAAAATGCGTGTATCTGTATAAGGCTTTAAATAAAACAGTAGATGATTTAACTTATCAACTAGTTCTAATCGGTTTTTGGTAGAAAATTCTAACTCTGGTGCCTCCCAGACACCTTCATAATCAAGTGTATTGGTTTTTGTATTGAATTTTGGAAGTAAATAAATAACCTGTAGTTGGTATGCACCGTTAATGTCTCCCTCTGGCCGCCATGATACATCAATAGCTTTTAGTCGTGTATGCGAACTGATAAGCAATAAAGAACTACCCGTAAAGTCGTGTATAGTGTCTTCTGTTGGATTTGTATCGGTTAACAAATTCCAATCAACTGACCATCCTGATGGTATTTTTAAGGGTTGAAGGTTCATTTGTAAAAAATTAATAACAAAAAAGCGAACTATTTTGAGTCCGCTTTTTTGATTCTGATCAATTTTAAATGATAATATTTCTATTTAAACATGTAACGCTCTATCGTCTGTTGCTGCTAATGCTGCTTCTTTAACAGCTTCTGCAAAGGTTGGATGTGCGTGAGAATATCTAGATATATCTTCTGCAGATGCTCTAAACTCCATTGCTGTTACTGCTTCTGCTATTAAATCTGCACAACGTGCACCAATCATGTGTACGCCTAAAACTTCGTCTGTAGTTTTATCTGCTAATATTTTTACAAAGCCATCAATATCTCCACTTGCTCTGGCTCTTCCTAAAGCTCTAAACGGAAACTGACCTACTTTATATTCAGTACCTGCTTCTTTTAATTCTTCTTCTGTTTTACCTACTGCTGCAACTTCTGGCCAAGTATAAACTACTCCTGGAATTAGGTTGTAATCTATATGCGGTTTTTGACCTGCTAAAGTTTCTGCTACAAAAACACCTTCTTCTTCAGCTTTGTGTGCTAACATTGCTCCTTTAACAACATCTCCTATTGCATAGATGTTAGACACATTGGTTTGTAAATGCTCATTAACTTCTACTTGTCCTCTGTCGTTAAGTTTTACACCAGCTGCTTCTGCGTTTAATCCATCTGTATATGGACGACGACCAACTGATACTAAACAGTAATCTCCTTTAAACTCTACAACTTCTCCTTTTTTGTTTTCAGCCTTAACTACAACTTCATCTCCATTACGTTCTACAGACTGAACTTTATGAGACACCATCATGCTGCATTTTGCTTTTTTAAAGACTTTATTAAGCTCTTTAGACAAACCTGCATCCATGGTAGGTAGAATTCTGTCCATATACTCAATTACAGTCACCTCAGCACCAAGACGACGGTAAACTTGTCCTAGCTCTAAACCAATTACTCCACCTCCAATAATCATCAAATGCTTTGGTACTTCTTTTAATTTTAAAGCTTCTGTAGATGTGATAATTCGTTCTTTATCAATATTGATAAAAGGAAGGTTTGATGGCTTAGAACCTGTGGCTATAATGGTATTTTTAGCTTCTATCTCGCCAGCATCTTTTCCTTCAATTTTAATATGTGTAGCATCTTTAAAAGATCCTAAACCTTCGTAAACATCAATATTATTTTTCTTCATTAAGAAATCTATGCCTCCTGTTGTTTGGTCAACAACAGCTTGCTTACGCGCTATCATCTTTTCAAGATTTACTTTAATTTCTCCTGGTATTTCTATACCGTGTTCTTCAAAGTGTTTTGTAGCTTCTTCGTAATGGTGCGAAGAACTTAATAAGGCTTTACTTGGAATACATCCTACATTAAGACATGTACCTCCTAGTGTAGAATATTTTTCAATAATTGCAGTTTTCATACCTAGTTGCGCACAACGTATTGCTGCCACATATCCACCAGGACCAGAACCTATTACTGCTACATCGTATGATTTCATAAGTGTTTTTTTGATGTTAATTTTATCTTACACAAAAATACAATATTGATTAATGATTAACGAAAAGTATAGGACTATTTTTAATTATGGAGCTGTTAATAAAAAAGCCCATTATTAAAAGATCAAAATCTAATTAAAATGGACTCTTTATTCCCTAAAAGTTAATAGCATTCAAAATTGGTGAATAACTGACATACTTACAATACTCAATTTGAGTATTTTTTCTATAACCAATGTGGATTTAGCTTTAAAATCCCAACCAATTCGCCTGTAGATGTTATATCTAATTTCTTTAGAATATTACGTCTGTGGGTATCTACAGTATGAGAGCTAATATTTAATTTTTCTGAAATTTCTTTACTGGTTTTATCTAAAATTAATAGACGAATAATATCGCGCTCTCTGTTGGTTACGCCATCATGTAATAGCTTTTGAGAAAAGCTATTAAAATAAATGGTTTCATATTCTTGTTCACTATTAAGTAGCTTAGCCGAAGCCGTAATATCTAATTTTACATCTGGATGCAAAACGGTATAATGCGCCAAACCAATGATGGGTTTGTTTTCTGAATCAAAAATTAATGGAGTCGTATTTTGAATAATATTAACGTATGTACCTTGTGCGTTTTTAAACCTAAAATTCCAAGTGTAACTTGCATCCTTTCTTTTCTCTTTTGGAATTTCACTTAAGGTAAATTTCATAAGACTATTTAAGGCCTGCAACCAAGATTCTATATCCTCTGGATGTATTCTACTCCAGAAATAACGCATCCCCTTTTCCTTTATTTCTTTAGCATCTAAACCCAAACATGCATTATAGTTTTTACTCACATACTCAAAGGTTAAATCTTGAGTATTTGTAATACAAAAAAAAGTTGAACTATAAGGTAGAAACTGATCCATCTCTATGATTTTTTCTATATGCTTTTGTAGAGATGGCTTGTCATAAGACTCAAATATAAATCTATATAATTCTTTTATTTTTGAATATTTCATAACCTATCGATTCTTTTAATTTGGGAATCCCAACATCTCACCCATACCTACCGTAAATAACCAACTGCCATAAATAGCATGTTCAATAGAAACCAAAAGTGTTGACTTTGTTTTTTTGAATGTTAGCGCAAACAAAATACCTCCTATAAACGTTAAAATCATCACCAAAGTATTCTTAAAAAAGATATGTGCTAATGAAAATAACGCTGCGTTTACCATTATAAACAATGCATTACTTCTAAACAAGGATTCGTAACGTTGAAAGAAAAATGTTCTGTAAACCAATTCTTGTGGATATACCGAAAAAACAGAATATATAAATAAAATTATTGCCCATAACAAGGGTTTAGACTTTATAACAACGAACAGATTTTTATAATCTATAATATACATGTACCCAATAGTAACAAGAGCTATTACCAGAAACTTAATGGTTGTTCGTTGCCAAAACTGTGTCCAGTTAATATGTTGCCTTATTTTAAACTTATTATTTTCTACCTTAAGAAGTACGTAAATCACATAAATAAAGCCTGATACACCAATAGCTAGCTTAACCCATAACTGAAAATTAAACACAAAACTCATCGGTATTAAAACAAATACAACAAAAAACTCAATAAGTCTATACCTTATGCTTTGCATATTATAATGTTATTGCTGTAGTATACTTTACTTCACTAATCATAAACATACTGTGTGTGCTACCTATATGGTTTATATTGGTGAGCTTCTTAACCATAAATTCTCTAAATGCTTCCATATCCTCAACCAGTACTTTTAACAAGTAATCGTAGTCTCCACTGATATGATAACATTCTAGTACTTCGTCTAATTTACGAACTTCTCTCTCAAATTTCATAACATAGTCTTGAGAATGCTGTACTAATTTTACATGGCAAAAGGCAACAAAAGCCTTATTTACCTTTTTTTTATCTATAAGCGCAACATATTTACTTATAATTCCATTTTTTTCCAGCTTCCTAATACGCTCATATACAGCTGTAACAGACAATCCTAAAGCATGAGACAGTCCTTTATTAGTTTGCTTACTATCGTTTTGAAGAAGTTTTAGTAACTCTTTATCTATATGATCTAACATTAGCTTAATATTTTTCGGAATCTATCAACGTTTGAGCAAAAATAAAGATTATTATTCCACAAAAACAACTATAAACAAAATAATTATCTACAAAATATATTATAAGTTGATTTTTATTCTAATAGTTTTCAAATTTGTATATACCAATTTTAAATATTTCAAAAATGAAATTTAAACCTGCAAATAACATACAAGACTTACAGTACTTTGGAGAGTTTGGTGGTGTAAATCCATCGATTTCCGACTCTTCAACATACACTTTTTTATCGGCAAAGACTATGTTTGATACGTTTGAAGGTAATGCTGATGGTTGTTACTTATACTCTCGTCATTCATCCCCTTCAAATTTATATTTAGGCGAAGCACTTGCTGCAATGGAAGGCACAGAAACTGCAACAGTTACAGCCTCTGGAATGGGAGCTATTACACCTGTATTAATGCAATTGTGTAAAGCTGGTGAGCATATTGTAAGTAGCAGAACAATCTATGGAGGTACTTATGCATTTTTAAAAAACTTTGCTCCAAGACTAGGCATTGACACAACGTTTGTAGATATCACAAAGTTAGACGTTGTAGAAGCTGCCATTACACCAAAAACAAGAGTACTTTACTGCGAGTCGGTTAGTAATCCATTGCTTGAAGTTGCTGATATTAAAGGTTTAGCAGAATTAGCAAAAAAACACAACTTAAAACTGGTTGTTGACAATACATTCTCACCGCTATCTATATCTCCAGCAAATTTAGGCGCTGATATTGTTATTCATAGTTTAACAAAATTTATTAACGGTTCTTCTGATACTGTTGGTGGAGTTGTATGCGGCACACAAGAGTTTATAGATCAGTTAAGAAATGTAAACGATGGAGCTGCTATGTTATTAGGCTCTACAATGGATAGTCTGCGTTCTGCTTCTGTATTAAAAAACTTAAGAACACTTCATATTAGAATGCAGCAGCACAGCCATAACGCAAATTATCTTGCTGAAAAATTTGAAAAAGATGGACTTAAAACCGTTTATCCTGGTTTAGCATCTCATCCATCTCATGAGTTATTTAAATCTATGATGAATTACAAGTATGGTTTTGGCGGAATGCTAACTATTGATGTAGGCTCACTCGACAAAGCAAATGCGCTAATGGAATTAATGCAAGAGCGCAACTTAGGTTATCTTGCTGTTAGCTTAGGATTCTACAAAACATTATTTAGTGCGCCAGGAAGCTCTACATCATCAGAAATACCTGAGGACGAACAAATAGAGATGGGATTAAGCGATGGACTTATTCGTTTTTCTATAGGCTTAGATGCAGATATACATCGTACCTACGAAATGATGAAGTCATGCATGGAGGAACTAAATATTCTGGAAGTTGAGTTGATCTAAAAAACGAATATTTATAAAAAAGCCTGATTTTAAAATCAGGCTTTTTTGTATCGCTAAATATTTCTATTAAACTTTTAATGACGGCAAAATTTAAATTGAGTTAATATCTAGTTGTTTATATTTATTTAAAATCTTTGTATTTCTTAATATTTGAAGCTCAATACCTTCTTTTAGCTTATTAATTTCCTCTAAACGCTTTGGATCTTTAATTATATGCACATCTGCTCTTAAAAGCGTAATGTAGTTTAGAGTTCTTAAATTTCTTTTTAGCTGTTTTTGTTGTTTTTCTATCCCTTGCTGAATCTCTAATTTTTTTCTTACCATGTTCTCTTTACCTTCATTACATTTTGATGTGGAAAAAAGTGAGGCATTAGAATTAGATTTGGTATTATAAATATCCAAACTCTTTTCAGAAGAATCACCATTAAAAGCTATTGGATTTAATTCTATAAATATAAAATAAGCACCAATTGAAAATACTAATAATGTAAAAATTATAAAATAAGTAACTAAAGACATAACACATTTAATATTTGGATTAGATGCTTATAAGACACAGATAACCATATCCTTAGTCACTACTTTTCGATGAAATACACACTATACATTTTAAAATGATTAAAATCATAGATGAACTGCAACAATTATGAATTTTTGATATAAGTAATGAAAGTTGTAACATTACAGAGATAAATAAGATAATCTATGGAGAGTCAAAATATTAAACCAAGACAACCACAAGACGAAAATATAGTAGAAAATAAAGAGCTTAATATTTGGGAAGCTTTATTACCTGTGTTTGCATTGGTTGGCATGTTAGCCTTTAATGTATATGTTTATGGCGATAATGCTTTAAATGGCAGCAATCAATTTATATTATTATTAGGCGCTGCAGTAGCAGCAGTTGTAGGCTTTTTTAATAAAGTTTCATTTAATCAAATGGTTGAAGAGGTTGCTGAAAACATAAAATCTACAGCAGGCGCAATTTTAATTCTATTAATGGTTGGTGCTTTAGCAGGTACATGGTTAATTAGTGGTATAATACCTGCTATGATATATTATGGCTTACAAATTCTAAACCCTACAATATTTTTAGCGGCTTGCGTTATAATTTGTGCTATTATATCAGTTGCAACTGGTAGCTCTTGGACCACATCAGCTACGGTTGGTATCGCATTAATAGGGATTGGTGAAGCTTTAGGAGTTCCGATGGGAATGACTGCTGGCGCTGTGCTTTCTGGCGCATATTTTGGAGATAAAATGTCGCCTTTAAGTGACACCACAAATTTAGCTCCTGCTATGGCTGGAGGTGAATTATTTTCACATATAAAATATATGACCTACACCACAGTTCCAACTATTATCATTACGCTTATTGTATTTGTTATTTTAGGGTTTACCCAGAATACTGAAGGCGCAGCTGAAACCTCTACCTTAATTAACGATATTGATAAAACTTTTAATATTTCGGGTTGGTTATTTCTGGTCCCAATATTCGTTATATTCTTAATAATTAAGAAAACCTCACCTCTAATTGCATTACTGATTGGTACCATTTTAGGAGGCATCTTCGCTCTAATTTTTCAACCTCAAATTGTAGCACAAATTGCAGGTGTAGAATCTTTAACGGTTAAATCCGCTTACCAAGGAGTAATGGATGCTATTACTGTAAGCACTACTATTGAAACAGACAATGAAACTCTAAAAAGCCTATTCTCAGCTTCTGGAAAAGGTATGAAGGGAATGCTTGGTACGATATGGCTAATTTTATGTGCTATGACGTTTGGCGGTGTGATGGATGCTATTGGCGCACTTGCTAAAATTAGCAAAGCACTTTTAAGCTTAGCCACTTCAGTATTTGGACTATTTGCTAGTACAGTAGCTAGCTGCTTAGCATTAAACGTTACTGCATCTGACCAATACTTAGCACTTGTTGTTCCGGGTAAAATGTTTAAAAAAGCATATGAGGATAAAGGTCTAGCTCCAGAGAATCTTAGTAGAACACTAGAAGATTCTGGTACTGTAACCTCTGTTTTGATTCCTTGGAATACTTGCGGTGCTTATCAAAGTGGTGTTTTAGGAGTTGGAGTTGCCGAATATTTCTTTTATGCTATTTTTAATTGGCTCAGCCCATTTACGACTCTACTTTTTGCTGCATTTAGGATTAAAATTAAATATTTATTGAAAAAGTAAAAATTTATTTTTCAAGTAAAATGGACCTATTTTAAGAGGTTCGTATTTTACGCTATCCTATTTTATCATTATCATAAATTTAAAGGTGCTTTTTTGAAGCCATACACTTACACTATAATTGCATTGATTTATAATAAATAATTGCTATAAAAACATACTCAGGTAATAGGTACTTTTGTAGTAAACTATTAATAAATTAAAAAATATACAATGGCATTTGTAGGAAAACAATTCCCAGATTTAAACGTAAACGCAATGAACGAAATGGGTGATACTTTTAAGCTCAACGTTCTTGAAGAAGCAAAAAACAACAACAAAAAAGTAGTATTATTCTGGTATCCGAAAGATTTTACTTTTGTATGCCCAACTGAATTACATGCCTTTCAAGCTGCTTTAGGTGAATTTGAAAAACGTAACACAATTGTTATTGGAGCATCTTGTGATACTGCAGAAGTTCACTTTGCTTGGTTAAGTACCGCAAAAGATAATGGTGGAATTGAAGGTGTAACATACCCTCTTTTAGCCGATTCAAATAGGAACTTAGCATCTACTCTAGGTATTTTAGACATCTCTAACGAAACTTACAATGAAGAAACTGGTGTTGTAACTGTAGACGGAGATAACGTTACTTACAGAGCTACTTACATTATTGATGAAGAAGGTGTTGTACAACACGAAAGCATCAACAACATGCCTCTTGGTAGAAATGTAAATGAGTACTTAAGAATTATTGATGCTCTAACACACGTGCAAGAAAAAGGAGAAGTTTGTCCTGCAAACTGGGAAGAAGGTAAAGATGCAATGCAAGCTAACGCACAAGGTACTAGAGAGTATTTAAAAGCACACTTAAACTAATTACTGGTTATGATTCAAGAATTAGATCAAGATAATTTACAAAGCTTAGTTTCTGAAAACGAAACTGTTGTTGTACAATATTCAGCAACATGGTGCGGAAACTGTCGTATAATGAAGCCTAAGTTCAAGAAATTAGCAACAGAGAACGAAAATGTAAAATTTGTTATTGCTGATGCTGAAAAATTTCCTGAAAGCAGAAAATTAGCAACAGTAGATAACTTACCTACCTTTGCTACTTTTAAAAACGGTGAGTTCAAAAATCAAGTACAAACAAACAAGTTTGACGTATTAAAAGACCTTGTTTCTGAAGTAATTTAAATATGAAATTACCTGTAATAAAACAATTAACCCAGTTTATCGAAGAAAACGATGAAGACTACGTAATTGAAACTATTGAAACCTTAGAAAACCTAACTGAAGTACCATCCTTAAAAGATGAAGAGTTAGATGTTATAGGCGAATTAATTTCTAATATGTATGGTGCAATTGAAGTACATAAAATGGTAAAAGATGGCACACCAAAAAAGGAAGCTTTAAATTCATTTATGTCTCGTGTTCTCGGATCTATTGATAAGTAAAAGTATTAATTGAAAAAGAAGAATAAAAAACCACTTCTAAATTTAGAAGTGGTTTTTTGCTTTTAATTAAGTAGCTCAATTATCTCGTTTAATTCTTTTTCTTTAGCATAATCTAATGCTGTTTTTCCTTCATTATCTTTAATGGTTTTATCAGCATCATGTCTTAGCAACGTTTCTACTATAGTTTTTTGATTGTACTGTGTAGCAAAGGATAATGCAGTTGTTCCGTTTTTATTCTGAATATTTACACTAGCATTATGAGCTAAAAGCAAATCTACTAAATCTTTATTACCCTTAAAACTTACTCCAATTAAGGCTGTATTTCCTGATGCATCTTTTGCGTTTATGTCAGCACCTTTTTCAATTAACAATTTTGCAATCTCTTCTTGACCAAAATACGTTGCAAATATTAAAGGAGTAAATCCTCTAGAATCTTTAATATTGGCCAAATCTGGATCTCTATCTAACTGAAGTCCTAAATTTTCAACATTGCCTGATTGTATTGTTCTAAAAAACAGTTCGTTTTCGTTCATTTTTTTTCATTTAAAAAAAAGGAATGTGCTAAAACACACATTCCTTTTTCATACTCTATTAACTATCAATCAATTATTATTTCAAATCAAATCTATCAGCATTCATTACTTTAGTCCATGCTGCCACAAAATCGTTTACAAACTTCTCTTCTGCATCATCAGCTGCATAAACTTCACAAACCGCTCTCAGCTCTGTATTAGAACCAAAAATTAGGTCTGCTCGCGTTCCTGTAAATTTCACTTCACCTGTTCTACGATCTCTACCTTCAAAGTGCGTTTCTTCTTCTGAAGTTGCACTCCACGTGTAGGTCATATCTACAAGGTTTTTAAAGAAATCGTTAGTCAGATGACCAACATTATCAGTAAATACACCATGTTTTGAACTGTCATAATTAGCACCTAATACACGCATACCTCCAATAAGAACAGTCATTTCTGGTATTGACAATGCCATTAAATTGGCTTTATCAATCAATAAGTCTTCAGCTTTTACACTAACATTAGCGTTCATATAATTTCTAAATCCATCTCCAATAGGTTTTAAATAATTGAATTGCTCAATATCTGTCTGCTCTTGTGTAGCATCTCCTCTACCTTGTGCAAATGGTACCGATACACTATGACCTGCATTACTTGCCGCTTCTTCAATAGCTGCATTACCTGCCAATACAATTAAATCTGCCATAGAAACTTCGCCACTAAATTCTTTCTGAATGCCCTCTAAAACACTTAATACTTTATCTAACTCTTCAGGATTATTGACTTTCCAGCTTCTTTGAGGCTCTAATCTTACACGTGCACCATTTGCGCCACCACGCTTATCAGAATCTCTATATGTTGAGGCTGAAGCCCAAGCTGTTCTTACCAATTCTGAAATAGTTAACCCAGAAGCTAAAATCATTTTCTTTAATAATTCAATATCAGAGTCACTTAATGTGTAGTCTACTTTTGGAATTGGATCTTGCCAAATTAAATCTTCTTTTGGCACCTCTGGACCCAAATAACGATCTTTTGGCCCTAAATCTCTGTGCGTTAATTTATACCAAGCACGTGCAAAGGCATCTTCAAAAGCTTTAAAATCTTTATGAAACTTTTGAGAGATTTTTAAGTACTCTGGATCTGTCTTTAATGCTATATCTGCAGTTGTCATCATTAAAGCTTGTTTTCCATTTGGATCACCAGCTTTTGGAGCCATACGTGCTTTAGATTCTGCCGTTGGTGTCCATTGATGCGCTCCTGCAGGACTTTTGGTCAACTCCCAATCATAATTTAAAAGTACATCAAAATAATCTGCATCCCATTGTGTAGGATTTGGCGTCCAAGCGCCTTCAATTCCACTTGTAATGGTATCATCTAAGACTCCACTTTTATACGTATTTTTCCAACCCGTACTCATTTCTGCCATAGGTGCACCGTGTGGCTCAGCACCAACATATTTTCCTGGATCTGCTGCTCCGTGCGCCTTACCAAAAGTATGACCACCTGCTACTAAAGCAACAGTTTCTTCATCGTTCATTGCCATACGACCAAAAGTTTCTCTAACATCTTTAGCAGAACCCATAGGATCTGGCTTACCATCTGGACCTTCTGGGTTTACATATATCCAACCCATCATTACAGCCGCTAGAGGATCTTCTAAATCTCGCTCCGCATAATTATCGCTATTTCCGTAACGCTCTTCATTTGCTCCCCATTCTGTTTCACTTCCCCAATAAACATCTTGTTCTGGCTCCCAAATATCTTCTCTACCACCTGCAAAACCAAATGTTGGGAATCCCATTGATTCTAAGGCTACATTACCAGCCAAAATCATTAAATCTGCCCATGAGATTTTGTTACCATATTTCTTTTTAATTGGCCACAAAAGCAACCTAGCTTTATCTAAATTTCCATTATCTGGCCAGCTATTAATTGGCGCAAATCGCTGATTACCTGTACCTGCACCACCTCGTCCATCACCAACTCTGTATGTACCAGCACTGTGCCAAGCCATACGTATCATAAAACCACCATAATGTCCATAATCTGCTGGCCACCAATCTTGAGAATCTGTCATCAACTTCGTTAAGTCCTGCTTTAATTCATCATAATTGATACTATTGAATGCCTTAGCATAATCAAAATCTTCACCGAGTGGATTAGATTTAGCAGCATGTTGTCTTAAAATGTTTAATTTTAATTCGTTTGGCCACCAATCTCTATTCTTAACACCGCCTCCTCCGACAGTTGTTTGCTTACCACTTAAGAATGGGCATTTACTTGCATCGCTTTCGTTAAGCTCAAATGTGTCTGTGTTGTTATTATCCATTATTTTAGTTTTTGATTGTAATTTTCACAGTTTAAAGTTAATAAATTATAAATTCAATAATAAGTCTAATTATTTTTTAAACTTATCTTAATATAGATTAAGTCTATGATTAATCATTTTTTAATAATTAAAAATTATTTTAATGATTTTTAATAGTTTATTATTGAAAAAAAAACGTAACTTATATAAGATTTTAAATCCTATAAATATGAGCACATCAGAATACACAAAAGTTTACTCAGGCAACTTTATTCTTGTAACCAGAGTTAAAGACGAATTAGAAGCTAAGGGCATTATACCTATAATTAAAGACGAAGGTGAATCGCAAAGATTAGCAGGATATGGCTCCTTGAATCAAGGCTTTCAGGAAGTATTTGTTCATAATGACGAACTAAATAACGCTCTTGCTATTGTTGAGCAGGTTAAATCTGAGATGGAGTCTACCTCTTCTGAATAAAAAAAAGTTTTGTTATGTAAACACATAACAAACCTTTTTTGGTATGACAAAAAACAATTGACTATTAAAAAATTGTCTTTATTAAATTTAAGAGGACTTATTAAGCAGTAACACCATACATCTTCTCTCTCTGCTCCTTAATCTTCTTATCACTCATATATTCATCAAATGTCATGTAACGATCTATTACTCCATTTGGTGTTAATTCTATAATTCTGTTACCAACGGTTTGTGCAAACTCATGATCGTGCGTAGTTAACATTACTGTGCCTTTAAAGTTTTTTAATGCATTGTTAAATGCTGTAATACTTTCAAGGTCTAAGTGGTTTGTTGGTTCGTCTACCATAACAACGTTTGCTCTCATCATCATCATACGGCTAAGCATACAGCGCACTTTTTCACCTCCAGATAATACATCTGATGTTTTTAAAGCTTCTTCACCACTAAATATCATTTTCCCTAAGAATCCTCTAATGTATACTTCTTCTCTTTCCTCTTCTGTTGTTGCCCATTGACGTAACCAATCTACTAAAGTTAGTTTATTATCAAAGTATTCACTGTTATCTAACGGTAGATAAGACTGTGTTGTTGTTACTCCCCAAGCATATTTACCAGCATCTGGGTTTTGCTTACCATTTATAATTTCATAAAACGCAGTTGATGCTCTGGAATCTTTAGAATAAATAACGACTTTATCCCCTTTTGCCAAGTTTATATCTATTCCTTTAAACAAAACCTCTCCATCGATACTTGCGGACAAACCTTCAACATTTAAAATTTGATCTCCTGCTTCGCGCTCACGCTCAAAAATAATTGCTGGATAACGACGACTACTAGGTTTAATATCAGCGATATTTAACTTATCTATCATCTTTTTTCTACTTGTTGCCTGCTTAGATTTTGCAACGTTAGCTGAGAAACGACGAATAAATTCTTCTAATTCTTTCTTCTTCTCTTCTGCCTTTTTGTTTTGTTGTGCACGTTGCTTTGCAGCTAACTGAGACGACTCGTACCAAAAAGTATAGTTACCAGAGTAATGGTTAATTTTTCCAAAGTCAATATCAGAAATATGCGTACAAACAGCATCTAAAAAGTGACGGTCGTGAGATACCACAATAACACAGTTATCGTAATTAGCCAAAAAGTTCTCTAACCACGAAATTGTTTCGTAATCCAAATCGTTGGTTGGCTCATCCATAATTAACACATCAGGATTACCAAATAAGGCCTGCGCTAATAATACACGTACTTTTTGCTTACCATCTAAATCTCCCATTAAAGAATAATGCAAATCTTCTTTAATACCTAA
Organism: Winogradskyella poriferorum; assembly: GCF_036553625.1. Lineage (NCBI taxonomy): Bacteria > Pseudomonadati > Bacteroidota > Flavobacteriia > Flavobacteriales > Flavobacteriaceae > Winogradskyella > Winogradskyella poriferorum. The sequence goes on along the minus strand of NZ_JAZHOU010000003.1, from coordinate 98,181 downwards.
GTTTGAGAGCATAGCTGCAGCATCACTGTCGGCATTCCAACCGTTCATTTCTTCAAACTCTACTTGTAGCTCACCTATTTTCTCAGCATTCTCATCTGTATAATCTGCATACAGCGCATCAATCTCTGTTTTTAACTTATATAAAGGCTTATTACCCTTTAGAACAGTTTCTAAAACGGTATCTTCATCATGCTTATTATGGTTTTGCTCCAATACAGACATACGTTTGCCTGGCTCTAAATGTACATGACCAGATGTTGGATCCATTTTACCTGCCAAAATCTTTAAAAAAGTAGATTTCCCTGCTCCATTAGCACCTATAATCCCATAACAATTTCCGTTGTTAAAGGTGGTGTTTACTTCATCAAAAAGGACACGTTTTCCAAATTGAACCGAAAGATTAGAAACTGATAACATAGTTTATAATTTTAGTCTTTATTACTATTCGAATTTTGAGAGTGCAAAAGTAGAAAAATTAAGCGATTGAGCGAAATAAATGATTAGTATAACAAGATTTAACTAGGTATTAACAAGACTTAAAGTTTTCATCATATATTTTTGTTTGCAATCTTTAGATAAATCCCCATGTTTTCTAGATATATTATACTTTCACTATTACTGCTGTCCATGTCATTTGGTTGCAAAGTAAACACAAATGATGGCAGCTATGCCTATGTTGGTGGTGAAATTGTAAATCCAAAGAACAATAGTATTATTCTTTTTAATACTAAAGGTAAGGTTGTAGATTCTCTTACGCTAGATAGTAACAACAGATTTATCTATAAAATAAAAGATCTGAATCCTGGATTATACTCCTTTACTCATGGTGGTGAATATCAGTTGGTTTTATTAGAACCAAATGACAGTGTTATGTTTAGATTAAACACCTATGATTTTGATGAATCTTTGGTTTTTACAGGGAAAGGTGCCAGAAAAAACAATTATCTCATAGAAACATATTTAGCTAATGAACAACAAGCATCAAAGCTAGTACACTATGCTAAAATGGAACCTGAAGAATTTAATGCGTTTGTAGAAGAAAGACGTAAAAAAGAGTTGACCAAGTTTCATAATTTCCTTCAAGATAAAGAAGAATCTGAGTTGTTTAAATCTATCATTGAAACCAATATCAATTATAATTCTTATGCAGATAAGGAAATATATCCTTTTGCGTACTTTGGTAATAACAAGCTTATACATATAAAAGATTTACCCGAAGATTTTTATGATCACAGAAATTATGTAGATTATAATGCCGCTCATTTAAGTCATTTATATGCTTATAATCGTTTTTTATTTTCGCATATAGATAATCTTGCTGCACAAAATTATTACAAGAAACATAATGTTCATAGTACGTTTGACAGGCATGCTGCGGACTACAACAAATCTAAATTAGATTTAATAGATAGTATTATTTCTAATGAGACCATAAAAAATAGTCTTCTAAAATATAAAACCAGAGATTACGTAAGTTATAATCATACCGAAGCTGAAGCGGATGAAATGCTGAACTACTATCTTCCTAAAAGTACAAATGAAGAAGATAAAGAAAGCATAAAGGAACTAGTCTGTTCTCTAAAATTACTGAGACAAGGCAATCCTATTCCAAATATAGAAATAGTAAACTACGATAACAGCGAGCACAATTTAAACTCTATTATAGAGAAGCCTACCATTATTTACTTTTGGTCCTCCAATTCTAAAATGCAATATAGAAACAGCCATTATAAAGTAAAAAGCTTAAAATATGCATTTCCACATGTAGAATTTGTTTCAATAAATCTTAATTCTAATGATGATAAATCATGGAAAAGTATTATTAACAATTATGATTTTCCTACTAAGAATGAATACAAATTCAAACATCCTCTAAAAGCAAGAAAAATATTAGCTGTAAATTACCTTAACAAAGCCATTATAGTTAATGAAAACGGTATGATTTTACATCCTAATGTAAATATCTTTAAATCTGACTTTACAGAAATGCTAGGAGACATGCTACAAAAAAGGCACCTCATTGCTAAACAATAAGATGCCTAAAATAAACTCTTCTAAAAAGTTCTGTTAGTTTCCTTTCTTATAATCTGCCAAGAATTTTTCTAAACCTATATCTGTTAAAGGATGTTTTAATAATCCTGTGATAGAACTTAGAGGTCCTGTCATAACATCTGCACCCAATTTTGCACAATCTATAACATGCATTGTATGACGCACAGAAGCCGCTAATATTTCTGTATCGAAAGCATAGTTATCAAAAATATGACGAATCTCTGCAATAAGATTTAATCCATCTGTTGAAATATCATCTAAACGACCAATAAAAGGAGACACATAAGTAGCACCTGCTTTTGCTGCTAATAATGCTTGTCCTGGAGAGAATACTAATGTTACGTTAGTTTTAATTCCTCTGTCTGAAAAATATTTACATGCTTTTACACCATCCTTAATCATAGGAAGCTTAACAACAATCTGATCATGTAACTCAGCCAAAGCCTCACCTTCTCTAACCATACCATCAAAATCTGTAGAAATAACTTCTGCAGATACATCTCCTTCTACAATATTACAGATATCTACGTAGTGTTTCATAATATTGTCTACACCTGTAATACCTTCTTTTGCCATTAGTGACGGGTTTGTAGTAACACCATCTAAAATACCCATGTCCTGAGCTTCTTTAATCTGGTCTAAATTGGCTGTGTCAATAAAAAATTTCATCTAAAATAAATTTGATTTGTTGTGTTTTTAGTTATCGCGATTTGTTGTGTTTTTAGTTATCGCGAATTTACAACTATTACAGATGAGGACTTCAAATAATTCAATAAAATATATTAACAAATTACTAAAAATAGAACCTAAACCTATTCAATAATAAGTGTGTATGTTTTTGATGTACCATAGTTACACAACACATCAGGATCATCATAATCATTTCTAAAAGGTCCTTCAACATCAAGGTAAATAATAATATCAAAAATACCTGACACTTCAGGCGTACCTTCTAGACTAATCGTTCTGTAGTTTACAAAATAATCCATTCCTGCAGGAAGACCTACAACATCAAAATAATAATCGTAGTCATTATCTCTGGGTTCGTTATTAATTTCAGCACTCAGATCTACGTAATAATAACTCTCTGTGCTACCAATAGGAAATTCTTTATTGGGCAATTGCGGTTCTTTAGGAAAAATACATAATGGCTCATCGCAACCAAATACAAATGCCAAAAACAGAAGTGTAATGAGTAGAGGTTTTTTCATAATAGCTAATTTAAATTTCAAACCTCAAATAATGTACCAAAATGATTTACAGCATATAATGATTCATTAGAAGTTTTTCGTACATCTTGTCTGGCAACACACGCTTAAGCACAATAGAAAACTTTTGCATAAACGCACCTACCTTGTAATGAATCTTAGGCGATTTAGTTTCTATTATTTTATAAATAGCCTCTGCCATCTCTTTCGGATCACCACCTTCGTCAACATGTTGGTCCATAGTTTTTAAAGAATGTCCGTACTTTTCTTTGTATGGAGAATTTTCTAAAACAGGTGCGTGATATCTACCAGCAGCAATATTAGTTGCAAAATCTCCTGGAGCTACATTAGTCATTTCAATATTAAAATCTTTGAGCTCCATTCTAAAGGCTTCGGTTATAATTTCTAAAGCGCCTTTACTGGCACTATAAACGCCTCTAAATGGCAAACCCATATAACCTGCAATCGAAGTTATGTTAATAATTAAACCGGAGTTTTGAGCTCTCATGGTAGGCAAAGTTGCCTTTATTACATTTATAGGACCAAAAAAATTAGTTTCAAAATTTCGTTTTATTTCTTCATCCGGAATTTCCTCAACTGGTCCTGTAATACCTGCTCCTGCATTATTTATTAGGACATCTATTCGGTTTTCTTGTTTTAAAACTTCAGCAATACAAGACGAAATCGTTTCGGGCTTTGTAACGTCTAAAGCTACTATTGGAAATTTACTGTTTGGATAATTCTTAGGATTTCTACTGGTTCCGAATACTTTAAACCCTTTTTGTTGCAAAAATTCTCCTATTGATTTACCTATTCCTGAAGATCCTCCGGTTATTAAAACAACTTTAGACATAATAATAAAATGTGTGTTTTGAAGCTAAAAGTACAAAGTTTAAGAATATGTTATATTTTGTACCTAAAAGCGCTTTCACTTTAGCGCATAAAAAAAGGCAAGCTACCTACATCACACCGCTACGACCGCGTACCTTTGCTACGTTCCCGTCCTGGAGGATTAAGCAGGAGCTGGTTGTGTAGGACTTGCCCGGCTGCAAAGATACAACCTTTTAATACTTTCGCAATGATTTTTAAACTGAATTTTATTTAATACCTTTCCTAAAAATTCTAAGATATTCATGCAATTTTACAAGTACCTCATTATCTTTTGCTTAAGCCTGGTTTTAATTAACTGCGGAGAGAAAAACACTGCAAATCAAACTGGCTTATCTATTAATCTTAATACAAAATCTCTGTTATTAGGTGATACATTAAACCTTACTATTGATAATCCTAAAAAGCTAAACATCACAAATGTCAGTTATCAATTAGATGGTAAGCCAATTGCAAAAGATGCTGTATTAGAAAATGTAACCTTAGGAGAAAAAACTTTGGTTGCTACAATTAATTATGATGGTAACTCAGAGACAATCGACAAAACCATCATCATTTATAATAATATCATTACACCCATGTATAATTATGAAATTGTAAACACCTATCCTCACGACATCACATCTTACACGCAAGGATTAGAATTTCATAATGGAGAATTGTACGAAAGCACAGGACAGTACAAGGAGTCTAAACTTAGAAAAGTAAATTTTGAAACTGGCGAAGTTTTGAAAAATATTAACCTTGATGACAACTTTTTTGGTGAAGGCTTAACAATTTTAGATGAAAAAATATATCAACTTACATGGAGAGCAAAACGTGGTTTTGTATACGACGTAAACACGTTTGAAAAATTAAAAACTTTCAATTACGGTACAAGCCAAGAAGGTTGGGGAATTTGCAACGATGGTAAACAACTATATAAATCTGACGGTACCGAAAAAATCTGGATTCTTAATCCTGATAATTTGGCTGAGGGCAACCATATTGAAGTGTATACCGAAAAAGGCAAAATCCCAGCATTAAATGAACTGGAATGGATAGACGGTAAAATATTTGCCAACATTTATCAAAAAAACGGAGTGGTTATTATTAATCCTAAAACAGGAGGTGTAGAAGGTGTTATTAACTTTAAGCCTCTTAGAAAATTAGTAACACAGCACAACGAGCTAGATGTTTTAAATGGTATTGCTTACCATCCTGAGCGCAAAACTATTTTTGTAACAGGTAAAAACTGGGACAAACTTTTTGAGGTAAAAATTAAAAAGCAATAAGCAGACTTTGCAAACTTTTGAAAAAACCATCACTGTTTCTAAAGACGACTTAGACCAACTCAACCACGTTAACAATGTGCGTTATGTGCAATGGGTACAAGATATTGCGGAAGCACATTGGTTAAAAAATGCACCTAAAACCATTTTAGACAACTACTTCTGGGTAATGCTAAGTCATAATATTCAGTATAAAGGTGAAGCTTTATTAGGAGATGAGTTAACTATAAAAACCTTTGTTTCAAAATCAGAGGGCCTCACTTCTATTCGTCATGTAGAAATAACTAACAACACTAATAACAAGCTCATTGTTACATCTGAAACAAAGTGGTGTTTTATGAATACGGCAACCAAAAAGCCTGCGAGAATCCCTACAGAGGTCGCCAAACTATTTGATTAACATTTCTTTAGGTTAAAGTTTTTTTAATCTTAACTTCAGTTTAGCTGATAAAGTGTTTCTTTAAAGCACTAATCAATCAATAATGCGTTTTTTACTGACCTTTTTGCTCTTTTTGTCTTTCTATTATAACTTATCTGCGCAAACCTTGTCTGGTAAAGTTTACGACACCAAAACGGTTGTTAAGGATATGAAAGTCATCAATAAAACCCAGAATATCCTAACAGTAACAAATAAAGATGGTGATTTTAATATAACAGCCAAAGTCAATGACACTATTTCGTTTCAATCGATTTTTTACCATCCTTTAGAAGTTGTACTAAAGCAATCGCATTTTGATGATATTAATGTTTTTGAAGTTGAAGAAATTGTAAGTGAACTCGATGAAGTAGAAATTCAATCAGAACCAGAGCAACCCGTTTTCGAAGAGGAAACATATAACAGAGAACTCAATAACTTAATAAAAGAGGATCTAAAACGAAATCCGCATTTATATAGACCCGAAAACTCTCAATATGGTGGAAACATCTTAGGTATCATAAGTTTGGTAGTTAAACTATTCAAAAAGAAAAACAAAGAGAAAAACAAAAATAAACCACCAACATATCCACCTTTGAAATATGAGCAAATCGATTCTTTATTTGATAAAAGTTCATTCTTCAACAAAAGTTTATTAACTAAAAATCTTAAAATCCCAGAAGACAAAGCCAAACTCTTCTACGATTTTTGTTCTGCTAAAGGCATAAGTTCAGAATTATTAAAGGACGAAAACAAAATGCAGCTTTTAGAAGAATTGGTAGTCAACAGTCAGTTATTTCTCATACTCCTTGAAGAATATGGTGAAGAAACCGTAAATAAAGATTAAATATTACCTATGCGCTATTTTATTATCATTACGGCTTTGTTTTTTTACCACAATCTTAGTTTAGCACAAACCATTAAAGGGAAGGTTTTTGACACTAAAAATGTGGTTGAGGATATGAAAATCATCAACAAAACTCAAAACATCCTTACCTTTACAAATAAAGACGGAAACTTTAGTATAGAAGCCAAAGTCAACGACACACTCTCTTTTCAATCCATTTTTTACCACCCTTTAGAAGTCGTTGTTAAACAATCTCATTTTGAAAACCGAACTGTTTTTGAAGTCGATGAGATAGTTAGTGAGCTAAATGAAGTTAAAATCATTAATGAAAAGAAGAATAAGTTTGACTCTATATCTTATTACTCTACCATAAAAACTGAACAAAAAAACCTATCAAAGAAACCATTGGTAAAAAGTGGAGATAATTTAATGCCAACTTTAGATCTTAAATTACTTTATAAAGGCATTTCAAAACTTTTTAGAAAACGAAAAAACAAAAACCTAGAGAACAAAATTCCAGTAGACTATCAAGAATTAGAATCATTTTTTGCAACGAATGATTTTTTTAATAAAGAGCTATTTACTTTAGATTTAAAAATTCCCGAAAACAAAATCAGCCTTTTTATCGATTATTGTACCGAGAAAGGTATTAGAAAAGAATTATTAAAGGACGAAAACAAAATGCAGCTCTTAGAAAAATTGGTAGTTAACAGTCAATTATTTCTTATTCTTCTTGAAGAATATGGTGAAAAAGCTACGACAAAAGACTAAATTACAATAGAGAATTCCTATAATTCATAATAAATCATAACTTCAAAAGTTATATTTTTAAGCCAAATTATATTTATCTCTTATGAAGCGATTGTTATCCTTCCTTATTTGTTTTATTGTTCTATTATTCTGGAGTTCTTGCCGTAAAGATTTTGAATTCTCTCCAAGTACAGGAAATTTAGAATTTGCAAAAGACACGGTTTACCTAGATACTGTATTTACAAACATTGGCTCTAGTACATATAACCTAAAAGTATATAACCGAAGTGATGAAGATATTGTAATACCAACCATTCAATTAGAAAATGGAGTCAACTCATTTTATAGAATGAATGTAGATGGCACCACTGGTTTAGAGGGAGATCAAGAAGGCAAGTTTTTTGAAAATGTAGAACTTTTGGCAAACGATAGTTTATTTATTTTTATTGAAACAACCATTGATATTTCAACGCTATCCACTTTAGAAAATCAATTTTTGTACACCGATAAAATATTATTCGATTCTGGTAGCAATCAGCAAGACGTCGACCTCGTAACTTTGGTAAAAGATGCTGTTTTTATCTATGCCAATAGAGATGAAGATACTGGTATTATTGAAACACTAACTTTTGATGTTGATGGTGATGGCACACCAGACGAAACCTCACTACAAGGTCGCTATTTAGAGAACGACGAACTTACCTTTACCAATGAAAAACCTTATGTAATTTATGGCTATGCTGGTGTTGGCGCAGGACAAACCCTAACGATGGAACCTGGTGCTCGCGTGCATTTTCATGCAGATTCTGGAATTATTGTTACCGAAGGAGGAACACTAAATATCAATGGAGAACTTAGCGCAGATCAAGACGCTTTAGAAAATGAAGTCATTCTCGAAGGAGATAGATTAGAACCTCTCTATGAAGATATACCAGGTCAATGGGGAACCATTTGGTTATTTGATGGTAGTGAAAACAATACCATTAATTACGCAACTATTAAAAATGCAACCATTGGTGTATTATCAGAATTTGGACAGAACGACACTAATGATAAATTAAGTATTTCTAACTCTCAAATCTATAATTCTAGTGCTTTTGGTTTATTGGGAAGAGCCACCTCTATCACAGCAGAAAATCTAGTGATTAATAACTCTGGGCAATCTTCCTTTGCAGGTACTTTGGGCGGAAAATACAATTTTACACACTGTACCATTGCCAATTATTGGAATAGCAGTTTTAGACAATATCCTTCACTTCTACTTAACGATTTTGCAGTAGGAGAAAACAACACAATTTTTACTAATACTACCGAAGCTGAATTTACAAACTGTATTATCTACGGTAATGATGACCCAGAAATTCTATTAGAAAACGAAGGAGATGACTTTAACTTTAAATTCACCAATTGTCTTATAAGATTCAACAACTCTAACTTAGAAGGCACCGGAAATTATGTGTTTAGTGATGCAACACGTTACGAAGGTATTATCCGTAATGTAGATCCAGATTTTGAAGATCCTTTTGAAAATCTAATGCGTATTGGAGAAGACTCTGGTGCTAATGGACTTGCAGATTCAACATTTAGCACATTTGCTGATATTTTGGGAACTTCTCGTAGTGCAGATGCAGATTCTGGCGCTTACGAAAGTGTAATTTTTGAGGAATAATCTATCATAAATTTTTATCTATATGAAAAACCAACTCATTGCTCTACTATTAGTCATTGTAACATATACCTCTTACGCACAAAGTAAATACGAAAAAGAAATTAATGCAGAAATAGGTTTAGGATTAACTTCGCCTTATGAAAGCACTACCGATATTGTTAGCACAGGATTCTTTATACAAGGCGAGTATGTTGTAAAAATTAAATCATGGCTAGAACTAAGACCATATGCTGGGTTTATTACAACAAGTTCTAATGGAAAAGACATAGATAATAATCCAACTAATGAAAAAGTTGAAACCAAAGCTTTTTTACTAGGTGGTAAAGCTAGGCTAAGAGCACCTATTCCTTGGGTTGCACCTTACCTTGAGGTAGGTATAGGTGGTTCTATTGGTAAATTTGAAACTTTTACAGATTATACTAATATCGAAAAAAGTGGTTTTACTTATCACATTCCCATTGCATTTGGACTAGAATTAGGTAAAAATAATGGTGTTGATATTGGTTTTAGATATTTTTTCCTCCCTTCTGCCGAACAATTTGCAGGTGCATTTGCCGTTGGTATTTCATTTCCTTTAAAATCTTAAAGAATAACAAAAAGCCTTTCAATTTAGTATGAAAGGCTTTTTATTATTGTACTGCTGAACTTGATTAAGCATCTAATTTACATTATTAGATTCTGAATCAAGTTCAGAATGACACAGTTTCTATTAAGCATTAAACAAAGGTCTACCTCCCATAAGTTCATTTACTTTTTCAGCAACACCTTTTAACACCGTTTCATTTTCGAAATTATTGATAACCTCATCAATTAAATCCACAACATATGCCATATCAGTTTCTTTTAAACCTCTTGTAGTAATGGCTGGTGTACCTACTCTAATACCAGAAGTTACAAAAGGAGATTCTGTGTCAAATGGAACCATATTCTTATTCACCGTAATATCAGCTTTTACTAAAGCATTTTCAGCATCTTTACCAGTAATGTTTTTATTTCTAAGGTCTATAAGCATCATGTGGTTATCTGTACCACCAGAAATCAAGTTATAATCTTTAGCTACAAAAGCTTGTGCCATAGCATCAGCATTCTTTTTAACTTGTAGCATATAATGTAAAAACTCGTCTGTTAATGCTTCACCAAAAGCAATCGCCTTAGCAGCAATAATATGCTCTAATGGTCCACCTTGGTTACCTGGGAACACACCAGAATCTAATAAGCCAGACATTTTACGAAGCTTACCATTCTTTAAAGTAATACCAAATGGATTATCAATATTTTCTCCCATCATTATCATACCTCCTCTAGGACCACGTAACGTTTTGTGCGTCGTTGTAGTTACCACATGGCAATGAGGCATTGGGTCGTTAAGAATACCCTTTGCTATTAAACCTGCAGGATGCGAAATATCTGCTAAAAGCACAGCACCAACACTGTCTGCAACCTCTCTAAACTTTGCAAAATCTATATCTCTAGAATATGCCGAAGCACCAGCTATAATAAGTTTTGGTTGTTCTTTTTGTGCTTGGTCTGCCAACATATCATAATCTATGTAGCCTGTATCTTTCTTTACACCATAAAATGTAGGTCTGTATAATTTACCTGAAAAATTAACCGGAGAACCATGTGTTAAATGACCTCCATGAGATAAATCGAAGCCTAAAATAGTATCACCTGGTTTTAAACACGCATGAAAAACAGCAGTGTTAGCCTGGCTACCAGAATGAGGCTGAACATTAGCATAAGCAGCACCAAACAATGTTTTAGCTCTATCTATAGCAATCTGCTCCACTTCATCTACAACTTCACAACCACCATAATAACGCTTACCAGGATAGCCTTCAGCATACTTGTTTGTTAACACAGAACCTGCTGCTTCCATAACCTGATTACTTACAAAATTCTCTGAGGCAATAAGTTCTATTCCTTCGGTTTGGCGTTCTTTTTCGGCTTGTATAAGTTCAAAAATTTGTTCGTCGCGTTGCATAATTAGTGTCTTTGTTAAATGAATACAAAAATAAGCATTACATTAGTTTTAGTATTAAAAATTATGTAGGTTTGAATAGAAAATAATGAACATTTAATCAACAAAAGATATTATGCCAATTTCAGCCAACGACCCAAATAGAACATCGTGGTTATACGTTAATAAATACTCAGACTTCCCTATTCAGAATATTCCTTTTGGTGTGTTTTTAACCAGAGAAGACATTATTACTATAGGGACACGTATAGGTGATACAGCAATAGACCTTGGTGCATTACATCAGTTAGGGTATTTTGAAGGAATTCCTTTAACTGACGATATTTTCCTTCAAGATTCATTAAACGATTTTATAGCAGATGGTCGTAAAACATGGCGTGCTGTGCGTAATCGTGTTGCTGAAATTTTTGATTCTAACAATGATGAATTAAAAAACAACACCAAGCACAAGGAGATTATTTGTTTCAGATTGGATGAAATTGAAATGCAAATGCCTGTGCATGTTGGTGATTATACAGATTTTTATTCTAGTAAAGAACATGCTACCAATGTAGGTGCTATGTTTAGAGATCCAGATAATGCACTTTTGCCAAACTGGCTGCATATTCCGGTTGGCTATCATGGTCGTAGTTCTTCAATTGTAACAACACATATTCCAATTCACAGACCACAAGGGCAAACAATGCCAGAAGGTGCAGACAAACCTGTATTTGGCCCAAGTAAATTGGTAGATTTTGAATTAGAAATGGCATTTATCACCACAGACGCTAACGATCTTGGAGAACCTATTCCTGTTGAGGAAGCTGAAGAATACATCTTCGGATTGGTTGTTTTTAATGATTGGTCTGCCAGAGATATTCAAAAATGGGAATACGTGCCATTAGGACCTTTCCTAGGAAAGAACTTTGCATCGTCTATGTCTCCATGGATTGTAACCCTAGATGCCTTAGAGCCATTTAGAGTAGCAAGTCCTAAGCAAAACCCTAAACCTTTAGAATATTTACAAACAAAGGGGAAACATAGTTTTGATATTCATTTAGAAGCCGGAATTATCCCTAAAGGTGGTAAAGAAACTACAGTTTGTAAAACCAACTTTAAATACATGTATTGGAACATGGCGCAGCAATTAGCGCATCATACGGTTAATGGTTGTCCTGTAAATGCTGGAGACATGATGGGAAGCGGTACAATTTCAGGTCCAACGGAAGATTCTTATGGCTCTATGTTAGAGTTAACCTGGAAAGGTACTAAACCTGTGAAACTAAAAGATGGTACTGAGCGTAAGTTCATCAACGATTACGATACTGTTGTAATGCGTGGCTATTGCGAAAATGATGATGTTCGTATTGGTTTTGGCCAAGTAAAAACACAGTTACTTCCTGTTTTTAATCCTAAAAAGAAAAAATAAGATTTAATCACATAACTACTTACATAAAGCGCTATTAATTAGCGCTTTATTTTTTTGGCACGAAGATTGGATTATACTTTGTATAACCAATAAATACAAGATTATGAAACGATTTTTACTATTTACAGTCCTTGTTTCGGTACTCGTATCTTGTAGTGCCAAAAAACAAATTGAAGAAGCCATCAGCCATGGTAATTATGACCAAGCCATTTCTGAAGCGCTTAGAAAGCTAGAAAACAACAAAGACAAAAAGCGTAAGCAAGACTATGTAATTATGCTAAAAGAAGCTTATGATAAAGTCTTAATGGAAGATTTGGCACAAATTGAACATCTAAAAAAAGATGGCAATCCTGAGTTATACAAAACTATCTATGAAAGCTATTCCGATTTAGAAGCGAGACAAAATGCTATAAAACATGTAATGCCTCTAAAAATAAATGGTAAAACTATTAGCTTTAGTTTTAACGATTATAGTAACGAGCTGGTTGAGTACAGATACAAAACCTCAGACTATTTGATGGATAAAGGCTTGGATTTGCTAGATACTGAAGATAAATTAAACGCACGTGAAGCCTATAGCCTTTTTGATTATGTAGATAGCATTAACCCAAATTTTGAAGATGTTAGAGACTTAATGCAAGAAGCACATCTTAAAGGTATGGACTATGTACAGGTATCTATTTTAAACGAAACGCACCAAATAATACCACAGCGTTTAGAAGCAGAACTTTTAGATTTTAACACCTATGGTCTTAATCAATTCTGGACAACATATCACGCTATTGCAGACAATACCATAGACTATGATTTTGCTATGGAACTGCAATTAAAGCGTATAAACATATCACCAGAGCGTGTTAACGAAAGACAGCTATTAAGAGAAAAACAAATTGTTGATGGTTGGGAGTACCTTTTGGATGACAACGGTAATGTAGCTAAAGACAGCTTAGGCAATGATATTAAAATAGATAAGATTGTAAATGTTAGAGCGAGATTTTTTGAAGTATTACAAACCAAATCATCTCAGGTTATTGCAGATGTGGTTTATAAAGATTTAAAACAAAACCAGGTTATTGATGCCTTTACCATAGATAGCGGATTTACCTTTGAAAATGTTTTTGGACGTTTTAAAGGAGATAGAAGAGCACTTAACAGAGACGATGTAAACCTATTAAGACAAAGACAAGTACGTTTCCCAAGTGATGAGCAAATGGTTTACGACTCTGGTGAAGACCTAAAACTGAAACTAAAAAACATTATCAGTTCGTATCGTTTGAATAGTTAGTAATAAAAAAACCTCTCAAATTTTGAGAGGTTTTTTATTGATTACGCTTATCGGTTTTGAATATGAAAAGTAGCGGATTCTTATATACTAACTTTTCGGATTATAACAGACCTTTTATTTATTCATTTTCTTTAAAATAAGCGATTAAACCGCTATTTTTTATATACGTTGTTCGTCATCGTATTTTTTACTTTTCTTTAAATGGTTTTTTATCTGAAGTAGTCATTTTATAATGTTCCAAAGCCTCTTCCAGAGTAAGATCTGTTGGCATATTTTCAATGAATGTCATAACTGATGTAAATATGAACGGTATGTAGCTTCTTGAAATAAAATCAGATTTTGTTGCAATGTCATCTAATTGATCGGCATTCCATTTTTTTCTTATTTCATTAGCTCGCTCATATTTTTCCTTATTCAAATTTACAAGCCATATTTTGTTATTTAGAGAATCTGGCAACAAGTGATGTCTATATTGCCAAGTTGAGTAAACTTCAAAATCACTCTTATCCTTATCATTTTGGAAATGCAAGTACGAGATTGCCTGTTCAGGATCAAATCGTCCCTCATTTACTGCCTTGCAAAGAATTGGCTCAAGATCAATTATGTTTTTATCGCTGCTTCTTCTTTGGGATGTATGAACTAAAACCACATCATGATTTTGCCCTCTTAAGGATTTTCTAAAACCAAGCTCTATCTGAGAAGGGAAGCCAAGAGAATCAGTTATTGAAAGTATCCTGTTCATATTTATTATTCGATTAGCTTGAATAGTGTCATCATGAGTATCGTACATTGGTCTGAACAATTGATCTCTTTCCCAGATTGATTTGAATTCATTTCTTAATCTTGAGTCGTAGTCAGTCGTTCTTTTCTCTACAAAAGAATTCCAAAGGTTTTCATCTATATATGTATTGACGAAAATTGACTTTAGCGTACTTAAATCATCTGAATTATTTATTAGTAGTTGAAGATTTAAATTTCTTTCATCTAAATTATTAGAGAGATGATTTGAAAGTGCGGCATTATAAACATCATGACCAAATGGTTTTTTGATTTCTTTAAAGGCCAATGAGTAATTTTTGGATGCTCTATCGAAATCACCATCACAAATTGCAATTTCAGCTTTATTAGTTAGAATGTGATATTTAGTAATTGCTTCATTCTTGCAGTTGCATTTCGTTAATTCAGTGATGGCAGAATTTTCAGACTTAATATTCGTCTCATTACGGTTTTTACAACTTACTTGAATTGTCAGAATAACTAAAATGATTGTTATTCTCATTTTTTAAATTTTATGGTGACTAACGTTAAGATATAGTTCCGTTTCAATACTGAAATAAATTCAGCACAAGTGAACTATATTGATTGATAAGCGAAGTTAGCCTTATTATCCCGTCAAGTCAATACGTAAACTTACGTAGTTTTAATTTATTGTGCTTTCTTATTTATATTAATTTCCAAACAGAAAAAACAACTGTTAAATGAGTTTATTTATATTTGGCTATGTCTTTAATCAGTTGCAAAGAATGTAATAACATGATAAGCGATAGAGCAACAAAATGTCCTCATTGTGGTGTTGTTTTAAAAGCGGACAATGCAGGGTGTATTTTAGCATCTGGTTGCTCAGGTACATTAGTGATCATCATTATTCTTTTATTAATTTTTATTTATGGTATTTTCGCTTTCTTCTTTGATTTTATAAAAGAAATATGGAATGCCATATATGGCTAAACAGAACTTATGTGCTGTGGATTACCCTTAAAGATATACAGTTTTAGACAAATTTAGCCAAATCCATGTCGTTGATAGCGCCATGGCTGGCATGTGCTACGACTACACCGTTTTTTATTACCAAAAGTTGAGGAGACTCATGCATTACCTGAAATTTATAACCTACCTCGTTAGAGACATCTCTATAACTCAATAGATCTAAATAATACAAATCTGTATTGAGATCTAGATTGTAAGCAGCAACAAACTGGTTCATTACCATACGGCTAATACCACAACGCGTAGAGTGCTTAAAAATAAACTGCGTTTTGGTTGCCGAGGCTTTGGCTATAGCTTCTAACTGATTAAGATCGGTTAATGCTATCCATGGCAGTAGTTTCTCTTCCTTTGGTTCTGAACTTCCGAATACGTTTTTAAAAAAACCCATTAATATTATAGTGTTATGCAGCGTAATGTTTTTTAATAATATCTTTTAGTACCGCAGACTTTAATGGCTTGGTTACATAATCTATAATGCAATCAAATTTATTGGCCGTTTCTATATCTACAGGATCTACTGACGAAGATATCATATAAATAGCAATACGTTGCTTAATCTTGGATTTTAATTTGTTATAAGCTTCTAAAAATTGAAAACCGTCCATTATTGGCATATTAATATCTAACAGCAACACATCTGGCAGACTACTTTGGGTGTTTATTTGCTTTTCAAAATATTCTATCGCTTCCTCACCATCAGAAAATGTGATAATTTGTTTTGGTACATCCTCCATGGATTTTAAAATACGCCCCATAGCAAACTGATAAATATTATCGTCATCTACAATACAAATATTTAAAACGTCATTTCTCATAATCAACTTAGTGTTACTATAAATTCTGTACCTTCATTTACTGCACTTTTTACAGTAATATTTCCTCCCATGGCTTCTACTTGCATTTTGGTTATAAACAAGCCTACTCCTTTTGCTTCTGGGTGTCTATGAAACACTTTGTGCAATCCAAATAGTTTATGCCCATATTTTTCTAAATCCATTCCCAACCCATTATCTTTAAATGATAATATGGTTTTGTTTTCTTCCTTGTAAGCCGAGATTAACAATTCTGGCTGACGCTCTTTTGAGGCATATCTTATGGCATTAGATATAAAATTCTCAAATATATTTTGAAGATACTGTTTATTATATTCTACTTTAATAACAGTTCTAAAATCAGTTAAAATTTTTGCATTAGAGTTTGCAATCTCTAGTTGCAATTTACGTTCTGCGCTTTTATATATGGTCTCTAAGTCTAATATTTCTTTTTCTACTGAATTATTTTTTACTTTCAATGCTTCAGCCAAAGTATCTAAGGTAAGACTCACACGCTCTGTAACTTCCTCTAATTTATTAAAAATTTCATTCTTGTCTTCTATAGAGTCGGAAAAATGATATAATTCTACCAAAGATGTAAGGTTGCTAATTGGTGCTCTTAGGTTATGTGATGTGATGTGAGCAAATTCCTTAAGCTTAACATTTTGATCTTGAAGTTTTTCTGTTAATACTTTTAGATGCTCATTAGCATCTAAAATGCGCTGTTTAGATTTTATCTGCTCTGTTATATCGCGCATGGTAGCAGAAACTAAAAGTCCATCTTCGGTTTCAAGCGGACTCAAACTAATTTGTACAGGTATTTTGTGACCGTTTTTATGATTAGCATAAAGCATTTTGCCATCAATTTCCTGCAGCCCTTTGGCATTATTGAGATACTCTAACCTATTTTCATCTGGCATTAATTTATAGTCACTTGGCACTAAAATATCTGCGTGCACACCAATAAGTTCTTCCGATTTATAGCCAAACATTAATTCTGCCTGTGTATTTACGATTTGTATTATTTTATCTTCATTAACAATTACCATGGCATCTGGAGCCGACTCTAACAACGCTTTAAACTTTGCCTCCTCTAGTACCTGTTGCGTAACATCTTGATTAGTTCCTATGATTTCAGAAATTTCATTTTCTTCATCTAAAATGACTCTTCCTACCACACGTATATGCTTTATATTGCCTTTAGGACATATTATTCGGTGTATTAAATCTTTGCCATATTTTTTGTTTTTCATTGTTTCCTCCATGTGCTTTTTCAATTTCAACCTATCGTCTGGGTGTGTCATTGAAAAAACATTTTCCATAGATAATTCAAATGAATCAGGACTAAGATTAAATATCTTATAAAGGCTTGAAGACCATTTTAGTTCATTGGTTTTAACATTCCATTGCCAGTGTCCCATTTTGGTAATTTGCTCTGCAAAATTCAAGGCTTCATTTTGCCGCAATAAAGTTAATTCCGCTTCTTTTGAAGCCGTTATATCCTGAAAAATCCCATAAATTCTAGATACTTTAACATCTTCAAAGTCCGCTTTTCCAATTTCTCTAATATACTTTGTCTCACCTCTTTTATTAATGATTTCAAACTCTAAATCAAAAGGTGTTCCTTGTTTCATCAACTTTTCTATTGCCTTTCTTGCCTTCTCCCTGCTTATACCTGGCTTATAAATATCAAAGGCTTCAAAACCTATAATTTGTTCTCCTTCTCTAAGTCCTAAAATTTCTCTTGCTACGCTGCCAAAATGAAAAATACCATCACTAAGATCTACTTCCCAAGTACCAATACGAGATAGCTCTTTGGTTTCTCTTAATATTCGACCTATTTTTTGACGCTCTAATCGTTCTTGTCGTTTCTTGGTAATATCGCCAGTATACATTAATAATCCACCAACACTACCATCACTAGCATACCATGGTCTTACATCCCAAAATATCCACTGTACTGTACCATCTGCTCTTACAAAAACGGCTTCATCACATTTATCTATAGCTCCATTTAAACACCTTTGATGTTGCGCTTTCCATTCCTTACCAATTTCGGGAAAAACATCATAATGACTAAAACCTATAACTTCTTTATCTTCTAATTTATAATCCTTTAACCACTGCTCAGATACAGCTATGTATTTCATATCTTTATCTAACATTGCAATAGAATTGGGTGATTGCTCTATAAAAATCTTATTGTATTTTTCCTTTTGTTGTAAGTCGTCTTTTAATAACCTGAGACTTTTGTTTTTATCAATTACTTGTTTTAACGCTGGTATTAACAATACACCAAAACCACCTAAAACCGATATCCCTAAGAATATAGCTAGCCATGTAATAAAACGCGAGAGTTCATTAAGCTTTTCTTTGCCTACAATGTTATGATGATCTATGAGTGTTCGCATTGCCCCTTCATAAGTCTTCACCAGTCTATCTAATTGCTCATCATCAAGATCGTAGCTATTAAAGTTATTTAAAACAGAGGATGACACCTGATTTAATTCAACAAGCTGTTTGTTAATTACAGTAAATAAAGAGTCTACAAAACGTGCATTTTCTTTTGGTATAGCTTTAAAATGACTCTTACACACCTTATGTATTTCCTCTTGCGCAGTGAAGAAGTTGTCATTAAATTTTACAAACTTTTGTAAATCAGAAAAATTATTGGGGTTTTCGTAATTGTAAGCAATGTGTTTTAGCTTTTCAGACACCTCATGTACATTCATAATCTGTCCGCTTGCAGAATCAATAAGGTCTGCAATTCGTTTCTGTTGACTCAGATATTGCTGAAGCAACGCAACAGAAGCTAGTATAGAGATTACGATTAATACAACAAAGATAAAATACCGTCGTTGTACCTTTTTTTCAATGTCTTCCATTCTATAGGTTTCAAGTTAGGGTTGGTTGGCCGAAAATAGAAGATTATTAAATATAATTTTTAATTTCAATAAATCATAATTATGAATTAATTAATCCGTTATTTAGTTTTATTACAAACAACAACAGACAAAAAGTCATACAACCAACCTGAGAAATCAGTCATTTTGACATTATTTAAATCTTATAATGAATTGGTAAGATAATTGACTAATACTTACCAAACTGAATAAGAAAAAAAACAAATAAAAAGATGAACTTTAATAACTATACAATAAAATCGCAAGAAGCCATACAGCAGGCACAGCAGCTTGCGCAAGGCTTTGGTCATCAACAAATAGAAAACGAGCATATTTTTAAAGCGCTCTTTGAGGTTGATGAGAATGTGTTACCATTCATCCTTAAAAAGCTGAATGTTAATGTGTCTTTATTACAACAAATATTAGATAAAGAACTACAGAGCTTTGCTAAAGTCTCTGGCGCTGAATTAATGATTTCTAGAGAAGCCAGTAAAGCCCTAAATGAAGCGTCTATCATTGCAAAAAAGATGAATGACGACTACGTATCTATTGAGCACTTAATCTTGGCTATTTTTAAGTCTAAAAGTAAAGTTGCTCAAATTTTAAAAGATCAAGGAGTTACTGAAAAAGGTCTTAACTCAGCCATTGAAGAATTACGAAAAGGAGATAGAGTGACGTCTCAAAGTCAAGAAGAAACCTATAATTCTTTAAATAAGTATGCTAAAAACCTCAACCAATTAGCACAAGATGGGAAATTAGACCCAGTTATTGGTCGCGATGAAGAAATTCGTAGAATACTTCAAATTCTGTCTCGTCGAACAAAAAACAACCCAATTTTGGTTGGTGAGCCAGGTACTGGTAAAACAGCCATTGCCGAGGGTTTAGCACACAGAATTATTGATGGAGATGTTCCTGAGAACCTAAAAGACAAACAAATCTTTGCTTTGGATATGGGAGCCTTAATTGCAGGTGCGAAATATAAAGGTGAGTTTGAAGAACGTCTCAAAGCCGTGATCAAAGAAGTAACCACAAGTGAAGGTGATATTGTCCTATTCATTGACGAAATCCACACCCTTGTTGGTGCAGGTGGTGGTCAAGGTGCAATGGATGCCGCAAACATCCTCAAACCTGCTCTAGCTCGTGGAGAGCTGAGAGCCATTGGCGCAACCACTTTAGATGAATACCAAAAGTATTTTGAGCAAGACAAGGCCTTAGAAAGACGTTTCCAAAAGGTAACAGTTAATGAGCCAGATACAGAGAGTGCTATTTCCATACTTCGTGGTATAAAGGAAAAGTATGAAGCACACCACAAAGTACGTATTAAGGACGAAGCTATTATTGGTGCAGTCGAATTATCAAACCGATACATTACCAATCGTTTCTTGCCAGACAAGGCGATTGACTTAATGGACGAAGCCGCTTCTAAATTACGTATGGAAATCAACTCTAAACCAGAAGAGCTAGATGTTCTAGACCGTAAGATTATGCAGTTAGAAATTGAGCACGAAGCCATTAAACGCGAGAAAGATGAAACTAAACTAAAGTCCCTAAAAGCTGAATTAGCTAATCTTAAAGAAGAACGTAATGAGCTAAATGCCAAGTGGAAGTCTGAAAAAGAAACGGTTGAAAACGTTCAGAGTATAAAGCAAGAAATTGAAAACTATAAGCTTGAAGCTGAACGTGCAGAGCGTGAAGGTGATTATGGTAAGGTTGCTGAAATCCGCTACGGAAAGATAAAAGAAGCCACAGAGAAGCTAGAGGAGTATCAAAAACAACTGGCAGAACAGCAAGAAACAGCCTTAATTAAAGAGGAAGTTACTTATGAAGATGTTGCTGATGTTGTAGCGAAGTGGACAGGAATTCCTGTAACTAAAATGATACAAAGTGAACGCGAAAAGCTTTTAAAACTTGAGGATGAATTACACAAACGTGTTGTTGGCCAAGAAGAAGCTATAGAAGCGGTAAGCGATGCAGTACGTAGATCTAGAGCTGGTTTACAAAACCCAAATAGACCAATAGGTTCATTCCTATTCTTAGGTACAACTGGTGTTGGTAAAACAGAACTAGCAAAAGCATTAGCAGAATACTTGTTCGATGATGAAAACGCTATGACACGTATTGACATGAGTGAATATCAAGAGCGTCATGCGGTGAGTAGATTGGTTGGTGCGCCTCCAGGATACGTTGGCTATGATGAAGGTGGGCAATTAACAGAAGCTGTAAGACGCAAACCGTATTCAGTAGTCTTGTTAGATGAGATTGAAAAAGCACATCCAGATACCTTCAACATATTATTACAAGTGTTAGATGAAGGGCGTCTAACCGACAATAAAGGTCGTATTGCAGATTTCAAAAACACTATTATTATCATGACGTCTAATATGGGAAGCCACATTATACAAGAGCGTTTTGAAGCTACAAAAGATGTTGAATCTGCCATGGAAGCAGCTAAGGTTGATGTTTTAGGCATATTAAAACAAAGTGTAAGACCAGAGTTTTTAAACCGTATTGATGATACTATAATGTTTACACCTTTAACTAAGGAAAATATTATTGAAATTGTTGATTTACAGCTTAAAGGCATCACAAAAATGATTGCACAACAAGGGATAACATTCGATGCTACACCAGAGGCAAAAGCATATTTAGCTGAAAAAGGTTACAATCCTGAATATGGTGCAAGACCTGTAAAACGTGTGATACAAAAAGAAGTTTTAAACCAGTTGAGTAAAGAAATTTTAGCTGGTAAAGTCACTACAGACAGTATTATTCTTCTAGATGAGTTTGATGGTCAATTGGTTTTTAGAAACCAAGGAGATTTAGTTGTAGAAGAGCTATAAACAGACTGTAACAAAAAAGTCTGTAAAGAGTCTTTATATTGATTGGTTGGTTAAAGCAACACTGAAACAAATTCGAAAAGCTATCGAGTTTTGGACGTGTTGCTTTCCTTTTTGTAACAAATTGTTCTGTAAGACTACAAACAATTTAAAACATTCTGTTTAAATCATATATTATGAAACGTATTTTATCATTACTTGTTGCAACCACACTTTCTGTTTTTTCAATTACGGCTCAAGAATTAGAAAATTCTACTTTATGGAAAATTGAAGGTAACGGATTAGAAAATCCGTCTTATTTATTCGGAACCATACATATAACCTGCGATGCTACACTTGAAGGTGATGTAAAAAAAGCACTAGATGAAACCACACAAATTGTGATGGAACTAGACATGGACGACCCTAATATGCAGATGAAAATGATGAAAGGTATGTATCTAAAAGATGGCAAAACGTTAAAAGATTTTGTGTCCGAGGAAGAATATAAGACGATTGATTCTCTTTTTATAAACAATATGGGAATGTCGGTAAAAATGATGGAAAATATAAAACCTTTCTTTCTTAGCTCTATGTTTTATCCAAAAATGTTAGATTGTCCTATGCAATCCTTCGAATTAGAACTCACAAAAATCGCTAAAGAGCAAAAAGAAGAAATTTATGGTCTTGAAACTATAGAAGAGCAAATAAAAGTCTTTGACAATATTCCTTTAGAAGATCAGTATGCTGATTTAATACGTATGGCAGAGAATAACCTGGAAGATGATAAAGACATCTTTGCAAAAATGTTGAAAGTTTACAAAGAAGAAAATATTACAGCGCTATTAGACATGATGGATGATGATAAAAACAAAACAGTTTCAAACCATCAAGACAAATTATTAAACGAAAGAAATGAAAACTGGATTTCTAAGATAGGTAAATATGCCAAAGATCAACCAACATTTTTTGGTGTTGGTGCTGGGCATTTAGCAGGAGATAATGGTGTAATTAATCTTCTCAGAGATGCAGGTTATACAGTAACTGCTATTGTAGAATAAACAAAAAAGAGCCTTGTAAGACTCTTTTTTGTAATAAATAATTGTTTATAGCTAGAACTTCATACCAACACCAAGCCCAATAATTAGTGGGTCGATATTTACTTCTGATGTGTCTGGATCTCCATTTACGGTTACATCTGTTTTAAGGAATAATTTCTTAATATCTAAATTTAAAAACCACTTATCATTTAAGTTGTAATCTAAACCAGCTTGTAAAGAGAAACCTAAAGCATTGTCATATTCTATATCATCTAAATCACCTTCATCAACACCATAGAAAATAGTATAATTAATACCTGCACCAACATATGGTTTAAAATCGTCAGCATAAAAATGATATTGTAAATTTAAAGTTGGAGGTAATAACCAAACGTGACCTAAGTCTACAGATCCACCACCATCAATATTTAAATCTACATCATGCTTTGCTGTACCGAGTATTAATTCAGCTGCCCAATTTTTAGAAAAGAAGTAAGTGAAATCCAATTCTGGTACAAAAGCTGTGCTTAAATCTACATCAGCACCGTCAATATCATCACCTGGAGAAGGTATTACTGAAATTAGCCTTAAACGTGCTTGCCACCTATTATAATCGTCCGTAGCATCAGTATCTTGTGCGTTTAGGTTAAATGTTAACCCTATTAATAAAGCAAATAATAATAAATTTTTCATGTTAAAATATTTAAGTTTCCGCCAAAAATAAAGGCTTAAAAAGGCTTAAATACTGATATTTATCATGCAAACTTTAGATTATCTTTTTTAATAAAACACACTAACAAATTCAAGTTGTTCAAATAGAAGTATTTGTAAGAAAATTTGATTTTTTTCGATGAAATACATAATTAATTTCAAATTAGATGATGCATTTTAACGGATTTATTCCTAATTTTGTCGAGCTATTTAATTCCAACCATACTTAAGAATCGATTTATCTTGTTGTAATTTTCCCTCTAAAACAAGGGAATTACTATAGTTAAATATTGAATAAACCCTACTTATAAAACATGGAATTGAACAGATATATAGATCACACCTTACTAAGTCCCTCAGCAACCGAAACTGATATTCTTAAACTCTGCGAAGAAGCCTTAAAATATAATTTTTATTCTGTTTGTGTAAATAGTTGCTACGTTCCTATTGCCAAACAAGCTTTAGGTCGTTCAGAAGTAAAGGTTTGTACAGTTGTTGGTTTTCCTCTTGGCGCTATGTCTACAGAAGCTAAAGTTTTTGAAGCTAAAAAAGCGATAGAACAGGGAGCAACTGAGATAGACATGGTAATGAATATTGGCCGTCTTAAAAGCAAAAATTATGTAGCTGTACTTAAAGACATTAGCGATGTTAAGCGTGCTATTGGATTAATACCTCTAAAGGTTATTTTAGAAATTAGTGAACTTTCTAAAAACGAAATTGTAAAGGCTTGCGAAATCTGCATAGACGCCAAAGCTGATTTTGTAAAAACTTCTACCGGATTCTCTAAAAGTGGTGCTACCCTTACAGCTGTAAAGATTATGAAAAAGACTGTAAGAGATCAATTAAAAATTAAAGCTTCTGGAGGCATTAGAGATGCCGAAACAGCCATAAAATATATAGAAGTTGGTGTTCATAGAATTGGTGCTTCATCTGGCGTTGCCATGATGACAAACTTAACTTCGAATTCTGCTTACTAGTTTAAAACGCTTTGCTTAACTTTACAGCATGAGTGTACACATTGGCGCCAAAAAAGGCGATATAGCAGAAACGATTTTATTACCAGGAGATCCGCTAAGAGCAAAATGGATTGCTGAAACTTTTTTTGAAAATCCTATTTGTTTTAATGAAGTAAGAGGCATGTATGGTTACACAGGCACTTACCAAGGTAAACGTGTATCTACTATGGGCTCAGGCATGGGTATTCCAAGTATTTCCATCTATGCCAACGAACTTATTAAAGATTTTGGTGTAAAGAACTTAATTAGAGTGGGTAGCGCAGGCTCTTACCAAAAACATGTAAAAATTAGAGATGTTGTTTTAGCCATGGCAGCATCTTCCACTTCTGGTGTTAATGAATTGCGTTTTGGTGGTGCAGATTATGCACCTACAGCAGATTTTGGTTTGTTCCTAAAGGCTGTGAAAGCCGCTGAAGCCAAGAATATTCCCTTTCACGCTGGAAATGTTTTGTCTTCAGACGAATTTTATGAAGACAATATAGAATCCTACAAAAAGTGGTCTAAATTTGGAGTGCTCTGTGTAGAAATGGAAGCTGCAGGACTTTATACCGTTGCTGCAAAACACAACGTAAACGCACTTGCAATTTTAACGATTTCAGACTCCCTCGTAACTGGCGAGAAAACCACAAGTAAAGAACGGGAGACAACATTTAAGAGCATGATTGAGATTGCTTTGGAACTAGCTTAAAAGAGGCTTTTAACATACTTTTTCGAAATAAATGAGATTTTCTAACTTATTTTTGAGAGGTTTAACCAATCATCTTTCAAAATGAAATCTCTATTTTTTAGTCTGCTATTTTTACTTTCTTTCAACATTTTTGCTCAGGAGACTCTTGAAAAAGAACAGAAAGTCACAACCTACTACCTTATTAGACATGCAGAAAAGGACGAATCTGATAAAACAAATAAAGATCCACATTTAACAGAAGAAGGCGAAAAGCGTGCAGAAAACTGGACAACAGTTTTTGGAGATGTTAAGTTTGATATGGTCTACTCTACCAATTATAACAGAACTAAAGAAACGGCAGAACCTACAGCCAAAGCAAATAATGTAGATATTACCTTTTATGATCCTAGAAATTTAAAACTTGAAGATTTAATAAAGGAAACTGAAGGAAAAACGGTTTTAATTGTTGGTCACAGCAATACTACACCTATGCTAACTAATGCTCTACTCAACGAAAAAAAATATAACCAGATAGACGAAAGCAACAATGCCAACCTTTACATTGTAACCATAACGGATTATACAAAGAGTTCTACACTTCTAAAAATTGAATAAAATTCACCTCTATTTATCCTATATTTTTGCATTTAACCTATTTACCGTAAATAGTATCAATACACAGATAAAAAAATTAATTTCTAAAAATAAATAACTAGTTTTGAGAACATTAATTAGAAAAGATTGATTTAAACTATTTATGAAAACTGTAATGTTATTAGGCGGCACCAAAGGTGTTGGAAAAGAAATACTTAAGGCCAGCTTAAAAAAAGGATATAACGTAGCTTTTTGTGGTAGAAATACAGAAGAAGGTAACGAAATTATAGAATCCTCTAATAACAAAGACCAGTTATACTTTCATAAAATTGATCTTACATCTATAGATGGCATAGAAGATTACTACAAAGAAACCATAAAGCGTTTCAAAAAAATTGATGCTTTAATTTTATATGCTGGCATTACACCTGTTGCCTCGTTAATAGATACAGATGAAGATACTTATGACAAAGTATTTAATGTTAATCTTAAAGCACCATATTTTTTACTGAAACATGTTTTAAGGTCCATGATAGAACAAAAAGGTGGTTCTGTTTTATTTTTTGGGTCAGCGCATATGGACTATGGTCAAGAAGATCGCACAGCATATGCTTTAACCAAAGGAACATTATATACGCTTTCTACTCATGTCGCACACCACTATGCTAAATATGGCATTAGATCCAACTATTTGGTAATGGGCTGGACCAATACAGAAGGGGAACTTCGCCTTCGCCAAGAAGAAGGTATAAGCGAAGAGCAATTAAAAGACGAAGCAAGTGAGATAATCCCTATGGGACGAATGCTTACACCTCAAGACCCAATACCTGCCGTTATGTATTTTATTTCGGATGATTCTGCTATGACAACAGGTTCAATTATGAGAGTAACAGGAGGAGAATTTATTTAAGCAATATATAATGACAAAACACTTAATTTACTTCTCCCAATCTGCCCAACTATTTGAAGGTCCAATTTTCGATTCAAAACATCAACTATTATATTTTGTTTCAATCCTAGATGGTCTGGTGTATTGTTATAATCCTAACACCAAAGAAATTTTAAGCATAAAGTTAGACTCACCTACAAGCAATGTTTATGTTGTTTCTAAAAAAGTTGTTCTAGTAGCTTCGAAAAATGGATTTTATGAAGTAGATTTTAATAATTTAAAATCCTCTTTCAAATTCCAAATAAGTATTGAAGACAATGTGCGATATAATGATGGTATAGAAGATGCTGTAGGTCGATACATTATTGGCACAATGGGTTATCCTGAAGTCATTGATGGAATAGGTAATGTTTATTCTTACTATAATGGTGAATCTAAAGTGATTATAGAGAGCACTACTATTTCTAATGGATTAGCGTTTTCTGACGACAATAAAACTCTTTATTTTATTGATACACCAACAAAGAAAGTTGCTAAGTACAACTATAACATTGAAACAGGAAATGTTGAGTTTGTTGATTACGTCATAGAGTTTAATGGAGATGGAAGTCCGGACGGAATGTGCATAGACAAAAAAGGCATGCTATGGATTGCAGAATGGGGAGGCGCTTGTGTTTCGCAATGGAATCCTTCAACAGGAAAAAAAATTAATGAAATAACACTTCCATATACAAACGTTACATCGTGTTGTTTTGATAATAAATCAAATTTATACATCACAACGGCGAAGAATGACGATGATAATAGCTTTGAAAATGGTAGTGGGTTATTTTACATAGAAATAAATCAAGATATATAAGTATGAGCTCTATAAAAATTAGTGTTATTGTTCCTATTTATCGTATAGAAAAATACTTAGCGCAGTGTATTGAAAGTCTATTAGAGCAATCATTTAAAGACTTTGAATTAATATTGGTAGATGATGGCAGTCCTGATAATTGCCCTCAAATTTGCGACGATTACGCAAAGAATGATAGCAGAGTCAAAGTAATTCATAAACCAAACGGAGGTTTATTATCAGCCAGAAAAGCCGGATTAGAAGCGTCTACAGGGACACATATTGCTTACGTAGATGGTGATGATTGGGTAGATCATTTTTATTTAGACACACTGTACAAACTTGCCATAGCCAATGATGCTGATTTAGTTGTAACTGGTCATTTTAGAGAGTTTGATGGTAAAATAGAAACCATAAAACCCAAAAATCCTGGGTTTTATGATGAAAGCAAAATTAAATCTGAAATTTTACCAAAAGCCATATTTAATGGAGAGTTCTGTGAGCATGGCATGTCTACTTATGTTTGGAATAAACTCTTTAAAAAAGAGCTTTTAGAGAAAGTACTTTACGATGTTCCTAACGATGTTGTAATGGGTGAAGATGCTGCTATTGTATATTCTTACTTAGCCTTTACGAAGCGATTAGCAATAAGTAAAATTCCTCTTTATTATTATAGACAACGTCACGACTCTATCGTAAAATCTATTGAAAATCCAAAGACAGAATATTACAGACTTGGACTTTTAATGAATTTCCTTAAAACTAAATTAAGCAATGTTTTAGATGAGGAAAATCTAAACACGCAAATAACATATTACCTCTATTCGCAAATACTGGTAAGGTCTGGCGGACTTATATACAATAAGAAAAACGACACTTGGTTTAATCCGTTTTTAAATACCCAGAAAGATTCAAAAATTGTAGTATATAGTTCTGGTTCTTTTGGTCAACACATACTTTCTACCAATCTAAAAACAAATTATTTTAAAATCGTAAAATGGATCGATGTAGATTATCACGATTTAAAAATTGGAGAAAACACAGTTAATCCTATCAGTAGTATTTATAATGATGAGTTTGATTATTTAATAATAGCAACTATTAATCCGTCTATACATAAGTCTTTGAAAGAAGAATTAGAACTGATGGGTATTAATCAATCTAAAATTGTTAAAACAAATACAGACGAAGAGAAGATCAAAAATCTACTAAAAGACATAGGTTTTGATAAAGATTTCATATTTAATAAATAATAATAATAATTCCCTCATACATAAAGTTAATAACCCTTAAAATCAACAACAATGAAGAAAATAATTATACTAGGTGGTAACCCAGAAACAGGTGTTTTGGTTGAATTTGCCAATAACATGGGACTGCACACAATTGTCATAGACCCAAACCCAGATGCACCTGCAAAAAAATTCGCTGCCGAAACCTTTGATATTGACGGTTTTGATATAGATGGTATTGTGAAAGTTGCCAAAGATAATAATGTTGATGCTGTGCTTGTTGGTGTTGCTGATATTTTGGTTAAGCCCTATAAAGAAATTTGTGACAGACTTGGATTACCTTGCTATGCAACAGATGGTACTATTGAAGCTTTTTGCAGTAAAGATGGGTATAAACGTTATTGTGAAAAATATGACGTACTAGACATACCAGGAATCTACTTAAAAAAAGATGAACCTATTAGAAAACCAAAAAACGTAGATTTACCTTTAATGGTAAAACCTGTTGACAGTGGCGGAGGTGTTGGAATGAAGATATGTAGAGACGAAGAGGACTATAATGAAACTGTAAAGAATGTTCTAAAATTCTCAAAGAAAGGAATAGTTTTAGTAGAAAAATATATGGATTCTAGCTGTCATGATATGGCTGCTTACTATACTTTTAAAGATGGTGTTCCTTATTTATCTGCTGTATACGATAGAACACTAACCAGATTACAAGGTAACTCTAGCCCAATTGGCTTAGCTACATTATATCCGTCAAAATATGCACAACAATTTGTTGATACTGTTCACCCTAAACTCAGTGAGTTATTTAAAGCTACTGGAGTTCAAAACGGTGTTTTAAATGTTCAGTTTTTTGTTGAAAATGGTATATTCTACAGTTACGATCCAGGATTTAGATTACAAGGAGAAGCACCTCATATTCATTTAGCTCATATCAACGGTTTTGACCACAGAAATATGCTATTAAATTTTGCTTTAACAGGTGTATTTGGTGATGAAAATTTTGCTGAACAAAACGATTATATGCTACGAGGTAAAAAAGCGTGTTCAGTTTGGGTACTTTTAAAAGCTGGAAAAATCACATCTATAAAAGGTTTAGAAGAACTTAAGAATCATAAGAATGTAATTTTTGTTGTGGAGCGATTTAAACAAGGAGACGAAGTATTACCTGCTATGATTGGTACAGAAAGACAAGTACTATATAGAATTTACACAGTTTCTGACTCGGTTGCAGAAACCAATCAAACCATTTTAGACATTCAAAACATACTAGACATTCGAGACGAAAACGGCGAGGATATGGTATTAGAATGGACAAGCTTATGGGATACAGATGAGTATAGTCATCATTAACTATAAAATCAAACTATCAATCAACCAGAAAAAATGAGTATTAACATTTTAGAAAAATTTAGTTTAAAGGACAAAAAATCCATTGTTGTCGGAGGTGCTGGAGATCTCGGTAAAGCTATGGTAGAAGCTCTTGCAGAAGCTGGAGCGCAGGTTGTTGTCATAGATATTGACGACAGAATGTACGATTTATGCAATGACTTAAAAGCTAATGGTTTCAATGTAGAGCCTGTAAAAGCTGATGTTAGCAAAATTGAAGACATCAAAAGCTCTTATAAAAAGGCTTTAGAAATTCTTGGTGGCAAACTGGATATTTTAGTGAATTCTGCAGGAATACAGCGACGCTATCCTAGTGAGCAATTTCCAGAAGAAGAATGGAGCAAGGTTATTGCTATTAATCTCGATGCTACATTCTACTACTGTAAATATGCAGCCAATACAATGCTAGAAGGTAATGGAGGAAAAATTATTAATGTAGCATCATTAATGAGCTTCTTAGGCGGAATTACAATTCCTGCATATGCAGCATCAAAAGGTGGTGTTGGCCAGTTAACAAAGGCATTATCAAATGATTTAGCAGCTAAAGGTATTTGTGTTAATGCCATTGCACCTGGTTACATGGACACACAATTAAATGCTGGCATCATCAATGACAAAAAACGAACTGACGAGGTCTTTATGCGTGTGCCAATGAAGCGTTGGGGAACTGGAGAGGATTTAAAAGGGCTTACAGTCTTTTTAGCTTCATCTGCTAGTGATTACGTTACTGGTACTATAATCCCTGTTGATGGTGGTTATTTAGGTCGATAAATGATTATTTTAATAAAGAAAAAGAAGCTGTTGTCTTAAAAAATCTCAAAATTGTCATTCTGAATTTATTTCAAAATCTTGTTGATTTAATTTACAAGAATCTGAAACGAGTTCAGATTGACAAAAAAACATGAAGCTTAAGACAACAGATTCTTTTTTTTATTGATTGAGTAATTCAACCTGTATATTTTTCAACTCAATTTTAGATAATAATTTCAGCTTCTTTTCTTCAAAAGCTTTGCCCAAATCAAATAATTCTAACTTGTTGTCTTCAGCCTGATAGTTATTGTAATCTACAAACCTAATTTCTTCAACATATCTCTCATTATACGCTTCTCTAAAGCGCATGCCTACACCATCCTCTTCATTATAAGAATAGGCCAAATAGTCAACTTTGAAGTTTTTACAATCAAACCAATACACAAACACATCTTCATAGTCCTCACCGCCTCCATCAGGATTAAATGTTACTTTAATCTTATAGTAATCTTTATTTTTAATTTTTTCGATACCTAATAGTGTTTTGTTAACGGCTTCAGCATTTAAACCATACGGTAAAACCGAAAAATAATGCACAGAATTCACAGATGCCGAAAACTTAGACTTCATACTATCTTCTAGAATAACACGACTGTCATTTATAAAACGATCAAAATTGTTATTGGTCAACAAATCGAAAACAGAATCGTTACCATCTTTAAACATTCGTATTAATGAATATTGACCTTTATCACGCCTAGCTACATAAAATTTATCTCTAAAATCGAATCGTATTACAGAATTATCAAAAGCTTCACCTCCAGATTTTTCTATTGATTTGGTTACAATCTCATCTGCAGAAAGTTTGATCTCTGCCTTTTCTTCTTTGCAGTTAAAAAGCATTAATCCAAATAAAACCAAGCATAAATATTTCATGATATTGATTTAGGTAATTAAAGTCGTAAAGCTAAGTAATAGTTTACAATAAAACATACTTGATGCTTTTGTACTTTGTACTTGATACTTTCTTATTATCTTTGCCAACTATGCAAAAAAAGGTAAACATACTAAACAAGAAGGCTAAATTTCAGTACGAGATACTAGATAAGTACACAGCCGGAATTGTTTTAACTGGTACCGAAATAAAATCTATTAGAGCCAGTAGAGCTTCTATTGCCGAAAGTTTTTGCGAATTTAATGAGCGTGGTGAACTCTTTGTTATTAATATGACCATAGAAGAGTATGCCTTTGGCAACTACTACAACCACAAACCTAAAGCAGAGCGTAAATTATTGCTTAATAAACGTGAACTTAAAAAGCTTGAAAAAGAAGTTAACGTTAAAGGAAATGCTATTATTCCGCTTCGTTTATTTGTTAATGAAAAAGGACTAGCAAAACTAGAAATTGCTTTAGGAAAAGGTAAAAAACTCTACGATAAGCGCGAAACGATAAAAGATCGTGACAACAAGCGTAATTTAGACCGTATTAAGAAAAGTTTTCGATAACTTTAGGATTGCTATAACTTTTACATATTTCATTTTGCTCTAAGTTTGATGCAGTTGCAGGCAACCATTAGTGGTAAAATAGCGTCTGTAATTATAAAGGTATGTTTTTTGTGCAACAAAATCTATGTCTAAGTTTAACCATCAATCAATATCTATGAATCTAAAATTACACGCTCTTTTTTTACTTTTCTTTTGCACTTTTGCATCTGCACAAATCACAGGAACTATTACAAACACTAAAGGAGAACCACTACCCTTTGTAAATATTCTTGTAGAAAACACTTTTAAAGGCACTACCAGTAATGACGATGGTTATTATGAACTCTCCGTTTCAGAGAAAAAATCATATACCATA
Source organism: Winogradskyella poriferorum (assembly GCF_036553625.1). Lineage (NCBI taxonomy): Bacteria > Pseudomonadati > Bacteroidota > Flavobacteriia > Flavobacteriales > Flavobacteriaceae > Winogradskyella > Winogradskyella poriferorum. The sequence goes on along the minus strand of NZ_JAZHOU010000003.1, from coordinate 65,117 downwards.
GTTTATACATATTTAGGCTATAAAACAGTTAAGAAAACTGTTGATGTAACTTCACTTCCTTTTAAAGTTGATGTTACTTTAGAAGAAGAATCGGTTTCTCTAAATGAAGTTGTTGTAGCATCAGAAGACAATCCTGCGAACGCAATAATTAGACAAACAATTGCCAAGCGCAAAGAAAACCTTGAAAAAATTGAATCTTTTAAAGCCGACTTCTATTCTCGTGGATTAATTAGAATAAAAGATGCTCCCGAAAAAATCCTAGGCCAAGAAATTGGCGATCTTGGAGGTGGCTTAGACTCTACCAGAAGTGGTATTATTTACCTTTCTGAAACCATTTCAAAAATTCAATATTTAAGACCAAATCAACTGAAAGAAAAAATTACAGCTTCTAAAGTTAGTGGAGACGATAATGGTTTTAGTTTTAACAATGCACAAGATGTAGATTATAATTTTTATAACAATACAATTGAATTTGGTAACCAAATCGTGTCACCAATAGCTAACAATGCCTTTGGTTATTATCGCTATAAATTAGAAGGTATCTTTTATGATGAACATGGCAACCTCATCAATAAAATAAATGTAATTCCTAAGCGCGAAAATGACCCTGTATTTTCAGGTACCATTTACATTGTAGAAGACCAATGGACACTTTATGCTATTGAACTAGACATTACAGGAACACAAGCCAGAATTCCTGCTGCAGATATCATCTCTTTAAAACAAAGTTTTTCGTATTCTAAAAATGATGATTTATGGGCTCTAATATCACAAAGTATTGACTTTAAATATGGCATTTTTGGCATTAAAGGAGATGGTCGTTTTACTGCTGTTTATAGCAATTACGAATTCAACTCTAATCTTACTCAAAAAGATTTTGGTGCAGAGCTTGTTTCTTTTGAAAATGAAGCTAATAAAAAAGATTCTTTGTTCTGGAAACAAATACGACCTGTGCCTCTAACTGAAGAAGAACGTACAGATTATGTAAAGAAAGACAGTATACAAATTGTACGTGAATCTAAAACGTACTTAGATTCTGTAGATCGCGAAAAAAATAAATTCAAACTTGGAGATGTTTTAGGTTACACTTATAACAATTCGTACAAAAAGTATAGTCTTGGGTATGACATCCCTTTTAGTGGAGTGCAGTTTAATACTGTACAAGGATTTACAACACAACTCAATTTGTTTTACACCAAACAACTAGACGAATTTAAACGCTATTTTAATGCAAGTGCAAGCGTGCAATATGGTTTTTCGGATGAACGCTTACGAGCTACAGCATCATTACGATATAAGTTTAACAACACTAACAGACGTTTCTTAACTTTATCTGGAGGTACAAAGGTAGAACAGTTTAATCCTGCCAATCCTATTTCTCCAATAGAGAACTCGGTTGCCAGCTTATTTTTTGAAGAAAACTACATGAAATTATACGAGCGTCGATTTGTTCAACTTAATTATTCTGAAGAATTGTTTAACGGTTTTAATCTATACTCTAACATTTCTTACGAAAACAGAACTGCGCTTTTCAATACAACAGATCAGGCATTTTACCCAAGAGGAGATCAGGAATATTTAAGCAATAACCCAATAAATCCAACAAGTACAGATGCGCCATTTGAAAACCATAACATTGTAAAATTTAATGTTACTGGTCAGATTAATTTTGGTCAAAAATATTTGAGTTATCCAGATAGTAAATTCAACATTAACTCAGAGAAATATCCAACTTTAGTATTGAGTTACGAAAAAGGTCTGGGAGCTACAAATAGCGATTATAATTATGACCAAGTTAAGGCAAGACTCTATCAAAGCTTTACCATAGCTGATAAAGGGCGTTTTAATTACAATATTAGAGCAGGCAAATTCTTCAATGCAGACGATATTGCGTTTATGGATTACCAACATTTTAATGGTAACCAATTAGCAATTAGCCAAAGAGGTAATTACACCAACGTCTTTAATAACCTAGGTTATTACGATTTAAGCACCAATGACAGTTATCTAGAAATGCATGCCGAACATGATTTTAACGGTTTTATTTTGGGTAAAATTCCAGGTTTAAATAAGTTAAATTTCAACCTTATAGTAGGTGCACATAACTTAGCAACGCCAGACAACAAACCGTATCAAGAATTTACAATTGGAATAGATAATATTGGCTGGGGAAAATGGCGTTTCTTAAGGTTTGATTATATTCGCTCTTACCAAGGAGGATTTCAAGGAGATGCTATTTTATTTGGCTTGAAATTCTTTTAAAATTAACTTTAAAAAATGAAAGTTCAGATCTTATCATTATTATTTATTTTTAGTTTAACTCACTCATTTGCTCAAAAAAATAGTGAAATGATAACACCTGAAAACGCTAACAATTTATTTAAAGAATTTATTGCAAAGGAAAAGTTTATAAAGGAAGGAACTTATCCAGGCATTTCAGATGAGAAACTGAAACCAACATTAACAGAAAAAATAAATAGTGTTGCCAAAGACTTTCAAAAAGTTTCTGAAAGTAAAAAGCCTAAAAAAGAAAATTATCTCAATGTCATAAAAAGTGGATTAGCTAAGTTTCCTGAAATTGAACTTGGTTATGATTCAGAAGATAGGGAACGTATTTGTTCTTATTTTGAAGAGCTTATGGATATTGTAAATTTAGAAAGTTCAAACGGATTATTAAATAAATTCTACTATGGTTTCAACCCAAACAATTGATATGTCAAAATATAAATTATTACTACTAATTATTTTTCTAGGGAGTTCGCTAAATATCATAGCCCAAGAAGAAAAAAAAGATTATAGCAAAAATGTAGCTACATTAGATAGCACCATTGAAACTCTTTACACCGTCATTTCTGGCGACAAAGGCTTTGAACGCGATTGGGCTTTATTTAAGCATTTGTTTCACAAAAATGCAAAGCTAATTCCTACTGGTAAGAACAAAGAAGGAAAACAAATAGCGCGCTACATGACACCTGACGATTACATTAGTAGCTCAGGAAAATGGTTAGTGGAAAACGGATTTCATGAAGTTGAAATTAACAGAGAAGTACAAACATTTGGAAACATTACACAAGTGTTTAGCACATACGAGTCTTTCAAAAATAAAGACGATGATAAGTCTTTTATGAGAGGTATTAATAGTATTCAGTTACTAAATGATGGCGAACGTTGGTGGATTATCAATATTTACTGGATGCAAGAAACCAAAGACAACCCAATTCCTGAAGATTATTTGCCAAAGAATTAATCTTATTTTTATCAAAAAGTAAAAACAACATCATGCTAAAAACACTCAAATTCAATTTCATTCTAGCGCTTACAATGGCTTTTTCTTTGCAAAGCTTTGCTCAAGATACAACAGAAAAAGCAACACCTATTTTCAAAGATGGAGAAGCACAAATTGTTGAAGCCTTTAACAGTCCCGAGAAATGGATACATCACGACCTATGGGTAGAAACCGAGTTTGATACAGATGGTGATGGTGATTTAGACAGAATGCATGTTTCTGTTACCAGACCAGAACAAACTGATACCGAGGATTTAAGATTACCTATCATATATGTTACAAGTCCTTATTTTGCAGGAGTGGCTGGTGATACACCAGGTATTATGTGGGATGTAGAAAGAGAATTAGGTGGTAAATCTAAACAACGTACACATCCTGAAGTAAAAAGACGTGCAGCGCAAAGACCAATGATTTCATTTTCTCATATTAAAAAATGGTTACCTAGAGGCTACATTGTTGTACATTCATCTTCACCAGGAACAGGTTACTCTGATGGTGCGCCAACCTGTGGAGGTCCTAATGAATCTTTGGCACCTAAAGCCGTTATAGATTGGTTATGTGGCAGAGCAAAAGGTTATACTAAACGCAATGGAAAAAAAGAAGTAAAAGCCTATTGGTCTACCGGAAAAGTAGGTATGACAGGTACTTCTTATAATGGTACTTTGCCTCTAGCTGCAGCAACTACAGGTGTTGATGGCTTAGAAGTTATTATTCCTATTGCACCTAACACCTCGTATTATCATTATTACCGTTCTAACGGTTTGGTGCGTTCACCTGGTGGTTATTTGGGAGAAGATATTGATGTGCTTTACGATTTTATTCACAGTGGTGACGAAGAAAATAGAGCTCACAACAACAAAGTGGTTAGAGATACTGACATGTTGAACAATATGGATCGTCAATCTGGTGATTATAGCGATTGGTGGGCAGCCAGAGATTACCTCAACCAAATGGACAATATGAAAGCTGCACTACTAATGTCTCATGGTTTTAACGACTGGAATGTGATGCCAGAACACAGCTACAGAATCTACAAAGCTGCAAAAGACAAAGGGCTTCCTACTCAGATTTATTACCATCAAAACGGTCATGGTGGTCCACCTCCAATTTCAATGATGAACAAATGGTTTACTAAATATCTTCATGGTGTAGATAATGGAGTTGATAAGGAAGAAAACAAAGCATATATCGTAAGAGAATATGACGATCCTTCAAATCCTACGGCTTATAAAGATTATCCAAACCCAAATACACAAGACATTGTTTTGCATCTTGATGCAGGAGGAAATACAAGTGGAAGTTTAACTTTAGACAAGCCTAATTCTGAAACAACAGAATCTTTTGTTGATGATGTATCTTTTTCTGGCGAAGATTTAGCAAAAGCAAAAAACTCAAAAAACAGATTACTTTACGTAACACCAAAATTGCAGAAAGACATTCATATATCTGGAGTTCCTAAATTAACCATCACATTATCAAGTAGCAAACCTGCTGCTAACCTTAGTGTTTGGCTGGTTTCTCTTCCATGGGATGATAGTGCATCAAAAATTACAGATAATATTATAACACGTGGTTGGGCAGATCCTAAAAATCACAAGTCAATATCTAAGGAAGAAGATTTAAAACCAGGTAAATTTTACACTGTTAGTTTTGATTTACAACCAGACGATCAAATTATAAAAGCAGGACAACAAATTGGCTTAATGATTTTTTCTAGTGACAAAGAATTTACTATTCACCCAAAACCTGGAACCGAACTAACAGTTGAGTTGCACAATACAACATTAACCTTGCCTGTAGTAAAAGGTGAGGACTATTATAGAAAGTTTGTAAACTAATTTTTGTCCTCTAACATAGGTACAAAACGGAATTCACCAAACTCATGTTTTTCAAATTCTTTAGGCCCTTTTCTTATGAAAAGGGTCATTGTTTGTACATCATCTCCAACAGGAATTACAAGCCTACCTCCTATCTCTAATTGACTTAATAATGGTGTTGGTACAAAAGGCGCTCCAGCAGTTACAATAATACTTTTAAAAGGTGCCTCTTCAGGCAGACCTTTATAACCATCTCCAAAGATTAACTTTTTAGCTCTGTATCCTATTTTTGGTAAGAATTTAGATGTTTTTTTAAACAATTCCTGCTGACGCTCTATACTATAAACTTTTGCACCAAGATCTATGAGTACAGCACATTGGTAACCACTACCAGTACCGATTTCAAGAACTTTATCACCAGGTTTTATTTGTAATAATTCAGATTGAAAAGCTACAGTGTAAGGTTGAGAAATCGTCTGATCTGCCGCAATAGGAAACGCCTTATCAACATAAGCATGGTCTATAAAGCCAGAATCCATAAATAAATGTCTTGGTATTTTACCAATGGCATTCAATACCGCTTTATCCTTTATTCCCTTTTCAATAAGAGTATCAACAAGTTGTTGACGCATCCCTTTGTGCTTAAATGTATCTTTCAAATCTTAGTTTAGTTTCAGGCTAAATTACTTCAAACAAAAGCAAAATGCAATTGCAATTTTCAATTATTAAATTCTCATTATTTTAGATTTTCTTTCTTAAATATCTCGTTCAAATCAATTATTTTTGAAAAAAACAGAAAAACATGCTAAAAGCTGGTGTTTTGGGTGCTGGTCACCTAGGAAAAATACATTTAAGACTGCTCAATCAATCCAAAAAATATGACCTTGTTGGATTTTATGATGCCGATCCTGAAAATGCGAAACGTGTTGTAGAAGAGTTTGGTTACACGTATTTCGATTCTATTGATGCATTAATAGATGCTGTAGATGTTGTAGACATTGTAACTCCTACCCTTTCGCACTATGATTGTGCCAAGGAAGCCATAAAAAAAGGAAAACATATTTTTATAGAAAAGCCAATTACTAATACTGTTGAAGAAGCTGAAGCCATTAGAACTTTAGTTGCAGAACATGGTGTAAAAGGACAAGTTGGCCATGTAGAGCGTTTTAATCCTGCATTCATCGCAGTTAAGGATAAAATAGAAAATCCAATGTTTATTGAAACACATCGTTTGGCTGAATTTAATCCTCGTGGCACAGATGTTCCTGTGGTTTTGGATTTAATGATTCATGATATTGACATTATTCTTAGCGTTGTGCAGTCGCCTGTAAAACATGTTTCTGCAAGTGGTGTTTCTGTCGTTAGTGACACACCAGATATTGCTAATGCGCGTATTGAATTTAAAAACGGATGTGTTGCAAACCTTACTGCAAGTCGTATTTCATTAAAAAATATGCGAAAAACACGTTTCTTTCAAAAAGATGCCTACATCTCTGTAGATTTTCTTGAAAAGAAATGTGAAGTCGTAAAGATGAAAGATGCACCAGAAAATCCTGGTGATTTTGATATGATTCTTCAAAATGCTGAAGGTATAAAAAAGCAAATCTATTTTGACAATCCTGAAGTAGCAGGTAACAACGCCATTTTAGACGAACTTGAAACATTTGCAGATGCCATTAACAATAACACAAAGCCAATTGTAACATTACATGATGGTACAGAAGCGCTACGTGTTGCCACAATGATAATTAATCAGTTTTAATTCCCGTAAAAACGGGAATCTTACTATAAAAAATTAATTAATATAAATAGATTCCCACTTCCGTGGGAATGAAATAAAATTTCAATGAAAAACATAGCAGTTATAGGAGCAGGAACAATGGGAAACGGAATTGCCCACACCTTTGCTCAATCAGGATTTAAAGTAAATCTTATAGATATTAGTGAAGCGTCTCTAGAACGTGGTTTGGCTACAATTTCTAAGAATTTAGACAGAATGGTAGCTAAAGAAAAAATCACAGAAAACGATAAAGCAGAAACCTTAGGAAACATTACAACCTATACAAACACTGTAGATGGTGTTAAAAATACGGATCTTGTGGTTGAAGCAGCTACTGAAAATGTAGATTTAAAACTAAAGATTTTTAAGCAGCTTGATGAAGCTTGTGATGAAGCTACAATTTTGGCTACAAATACATCCTCAATCTCAATAACACAGATTGCAGCTGCAACATCGCGTCCAGAGAAAGTGATTGGTATGCACTTTATGAATCCTGTGCCAATCATGAAATTGGTAGAGATTATTCGTGGATACAACACAAGCGATGAAGTAACTAACACCATTATGGAGTTATCTAAAACGCTCGGTAAAGTACCAACTGAAGTTAACGATTATCCTGGTTTTGTTGCTAACCGTATTTTAATGCCAATGATTAACGAGTCTATCGAGACTTTATATAATGGTGTTGCTGGTGTTCAAGAAATTGATACCGTAATGAAATTAGGAATGGCACACCCAATGGGACCATTACAATTAGCAGATTTTATTGGTTTAGATGTATGTCTTTCAATCTTAAATGTAATGTATGACGGCTTTAAAAACCCTAAGTATGCTCCTTGCCCATTGTTAGTTAACATGGTACAAGCAGGTAAATTAGGGGTAAAGTCTGGAGAAGGTTTTTACGATTATTCAGAAAGCCGTAAAGCAGAAAATGTATCTAAGCAGTTTTTATAGTGTGAAGTGTAAAGTCTAAAGTGTGAAGTATGAAAGTTCAAGATTTAATAGTTTATCGAAAGGGTTTTAAACTAGCGATGAATATTTATGAAATTTCAAAATCTTTTCCTAAAGAAGAAACTTACTCACTTACAGACCAAATAAGACGTTCTTCTAGAAGTGTATGTGCCAATTTATCAGAAGCTTATCGCAAAAGACGCTATCCTAAACACTTTATTAGTAAGCTTACAGATTGTGATGCCGAAAACGGAGAAACTCAAACATGGTTAGAGTTCGCAGTTGCTTGTAAATACATTTCTTCAAAACAATTCGAATTATTAAACGAAGAATCTTTTGAAGTTGCTAAACTCTTAAATTATATGATACTAAATCCTGAAAAATTTGGTTCAAAAAAAGAATCATAAACATTTAGTAATAGGCGTCAAAAATTTGCCACTTCACACTTATTACTTTACACTTTAAACTAAAAGATGGCTAAAATAATTCCTTTTAAAGCGGTTAAACCAACCAGAGCTATTGTTGGTCTTGTAGCAGCACGTCCTTATCAAAGTTATACTTTAGACGAACGTGAATCTAGAATGGGTTATAACCCTTATAGCTTTCTTCATATTGTTAATCCAGGTTATAAATACGACCAGGAAGTTACAGGTAAAGAACGTTATAGACTGGTAAGAAGCCGTTACGAAGAATTTAAGGAAGATGGCATTTTTGTTACCGAAAACAAACCGTCACTTTATGTTTATAAAATTGTAAACAGATACGGACAGGAATTCAACGGAATTATTGCTGCAACAAGTGCTGAAGATTACGAAAAAGATGTTATAAAAAAGCACGAGGATACCATTGCTAAACGCGAACAAACCTTTAAAACCTATCTACAAACCGTAGGCTTTAATGCAGAACCTGTGCTCCTCACCTATCCTGATAATACGGTTATATCAGACATCATAAAAGAAACTCAAAAAGGATATGCTGAATTTGAGTTTACTATGACCTATAGAGACACACATTATTTATGGAAACTAGATAATGACGAGTCTATCAAAAAGGTTCAAGAGGAATTTAAAAAAATGGAAACCATTTATATTGCAGATGGTCACCACAGATCGGCTTCATCATATTTGCTATACAAAGATGAAAAAGACAAAAATCCAAACCATAATGGTTCTGAGTCTTACAACTTTTTCATGTCTTATTTAATCCCAGAATCCGATTTAGTGATTCAAGAATTTAACCGATTAGTAAAAGATTTAAACGGATTAACAAAAGAAGAATTTTTAATAAAACTAGATGCAGTTTACAGAATTGAAAACAGAGGCATAATGCCTTACAGCCCATCTAAACCACATCATTTTAGCATGTATTTAGATGGAGAATTTTATTCGTTATATTTAAGAAAAACGAATTATAATTTTGAAAATGCGCTTGACAAACTTGATGCGCAGCTCTTGTACAGCACAATTTTAGATCCTATACTTGGTATTAAAGATTTAAGAAACGATAATAGGATTGAGTACGTACACGGCAAACACGAAATGATAACCATTAAAAGCAGTGTGGATAGTGGGAAGTTTAAAGTTGGTTTTGGCATGTGTCCTGCAACTGTACAACAAATGAAAGAAATTGCAAACGAAGGCCTTACAATGCCTCCAAAAAGCACCTATATTTTACCAAAATTAAGAAGCGGAATTACGATATATGAGTATTAAAGACAATCTTCAAAATATAAAATCAAGCATACCAGAACATGTTACTCTAGTTGCGGTTTCTAAAACCAAACCTGTTAGTGATTTAATGGAAGCTTATAATGCTGGTCAGCGAATTTTTGGCGAAAACAAAATTCAGGAAATGGCTGAAAAGTATGAACAAATGCCAAATGATATACAATGGCACATGATTGGCCATGTGCAACGAAATAAAGTAAAATATATGGCTGAGTTTGTGAGCTTAATTCACGGTGTTGACAGTTTCAAACTCCTTAAAGAAATTAATAAACAAGCTAAAAAGCACGATAGAGTCATCAGCTGTCTGCTTCAAATAAAAATTGCTGATGAGGATAGTAAATTCGGCATGTCTGCAAATGATGCTACTACCCTTTTACATTCTGATGAGTTTTCAGAATTAAAAAATATTAAAATTGTTGGTCTCATGGGAATGGCTACATTTACAGAAGATATGACACAAGTAGAGAGTGAATTTAAGTTCCTTAAAACTACTTTTGACCAACTTAAAACTGAGAACTCAGAACTCAAAACATTAAGTATGGGTATGAGTGGAGATTATAAACTCGCCATAGAATGTGGTAGTACTATGATACGCGTAGGAAGTAGTATCTTTGGCGCAAGAAATTATCAGTAGACAGTAAACAATAGACGAAGATTACACTTTTAACTTTTAACTTTTAACTTTTAACTTTTAACTTTTAACTTTTAACTTTTAACAAATTTACGCAATACTAGACATAGAAACTACTGGAGGAAAGTACAATGAAGAAGGCATTACTGAAATTGCCATTTACCGTTACGATGGTCATAAAGTAACCGATCAGTTTATCTCTCTAGTAAATCCTGAGCGCGAAATTCAACCTTTTGTGGTTAATCTTACTGGTATTAACTCTAACATGCTTAAAAATGCTCCAAAATTCTATGAGGTAGCAAAACGAATTGTTGAAATTACAGAAGATTGCATTATTGTCGCTCACAATTCAGATTTTGATTATCGTATTCTAAAAACTGAGTTCAGACGCTTAGGTTTTCCCTTTAAGCGTAAAACATTATGTACAGTAGAATTGTCTCAACAGCTTATTCCAAATATGGAGTCTTATAGCTTAGGCAAATTAACCAGAGCTTTAGGAATTCCTGTAAGTGACAGACATAGAGCTAATGGTGATGCTTTAGCAACTGTAAAATTGTTCAAAATGTTACTTAATAAAGACTCTGATAAAAAGATTATTAAGCAAGCTGTAAAAGTTGAACAAAAATCTAAGTTGGCACCAAACCTAAAAGAGATTATTGAAGCGTTACCGAGTGAAACAGGTGTTTACTACATTCATGATGCCAATGGAGATATTATTTATATTGGAAAGAGTAATAACATAAGAAAACGTATAACACAGCACTTTACCAACAAAAACTCAAAATCTAAAAAAATTCAGGTAAAAGTAGCCGCAGTAACCTATGAAAAAACCGGTAGCGAACTCGTTGCACTTTTAAAAGAAAGTGAAGAAATAAAAGCTAATAAACCTATTTTAAACAGAGCGTTAAAACGAAATCAATTTACGCAAGGACTTTACAGTTTTATTGATGATAATGGTTATGTAAATCTTCGAATAAGTCCTATAAAAAAAGACGACAAACCAATTACCACTTTCACCAATAGAAAAAGTGGAATTTCATTTTTGAATAAAATGGTTGAAACCTATGAGCTCTGTGCTAAACTTTGTGGTCTTGAGAAAACAGTATCTAGCTGTTTTAACTATGGCATTGAAGAGTGTTTTGGTGCTTGTATACAAAATGAACAACCAGAATTATATAATAAACGAGCCAATGCAGTGATAGAAAAAAACACTTATGACAATAAGGATATGATTCTCATCGACCGAGGGAGAGATATTGATGAAAAAAGTGTTATTCTAATCGAAGATGGTGTTTTTAAAGGGCTTGGTTTTTTTGATTTAAATCATCAAATTAATAATAGGGAGATTTTAGAATCACTTATTACACCAATGCAAAATAACCGAGACACCCAACATATTATTCAAAGTTATATGCGCAGAAATAAGCGTCTTAAAATTATTTATTTATAAAAATATGGTAAAAAAAATAATTACATCCTTTGCCCTCTTCTTAATCTCATTGCTATGCTTTTCTCAGGATTATAATGCAGATATGAAAGTTACCAGAGATGACTTAAAATCTACATCTTACGCAAAAGATTCTATTGCTAATGCTCTGATTATATACGATTATGGTAATGCTTTTATTGACAGAGAAACCTTTATGTTAACATGTCAAATTAAACAAAAAGTAAAAATCTTAAAAAAAGAGGGTATTGATTTAGGTGTCATAGAGGTAAAATTATATAAAGGCAAATCGTCTAGCGAAAAGATAGAAGATATTAGAGGAACAACTTATAATTTAGAAAATAATGAGATTGTCAAAACCCAACTAAAACCAAGTGCTATTTTTGAAGAAGAAAATGAGAAATACACTCTTGTAAAATTTGTCTTACCTAATCTGAAAGTTGGTAGTGTTTTCACAATCAGTTACGAAACAAGATCTCGTTTTATTACAAAATATCAGCCATGGTATTTTCAAAGTTCCAATCCTGTACTTTATAGCGAATATAATACCAGTATACCCGGAAACTATAAATACCATGTAAAACTTGTCGGTGGATTTAAGTTAGATGTTAATGAATCTAAAATAGAGCATAACTGTCTAGAAGTAGCCAGAGGTGGCTCTGCAGATTGTGTTGTTAGCAAATATGTAATGAAAAATATTCCAGCTTATAAACCTGAAGGTTACACCACCACAGACTTTAATTATATCTCAAGAATAGAATATGAGCTTAATGAAATTTTATATTTTGATGGTCGAGTAGATAAAATTTCAAAAACATGGAAAGATGTCGATAAAGAGCTGAAAACTGATGCTAATTTTGGCAGACAAGTAAGCAAAAAAAGTTTAGTTAAAAAAGTACTTCCTAAAGACATCTCTGATATTAGTGATAAACTAGAAAAAGCTAAAGCCATATATCAATTTGTCCAAAATAATTATAAATGGAATGAGAAATATGACAGGTATGATGTATCAGTAAAACAAACTGTTAAAGAAAAAATAGGAAACGCTTTTGAGATTAACCTATTATTAGAAAACCTATTAACTAATGAAGGATACACTGTTTACCCTATTATGATTTCTACTCGAGCCAATGGCTTGCCAACCAAGATTTATCCAGTTCTAACAGACTTTAATTATCTAATTCTGAAGGTGACAATCGATGGTGAAGATTATTATTTAGATGCCACAGAATCCTATCTATTTTTTGGAGAGCTACCTTATAGATGCTTAAATCAATATGGAAGGTTAATGGATTTTGAAGACGGAAGCTACTGGGAAGATATTAAGCTAGATGAATATTCTACCATATCGCATAAAGTATCTCTTAAAGCTTTTTCTGATGACGAATTTAAAGGTTTAATTGGAAGCAAATTTTCCAGATATCACGCACATAACCCAAAAAATACATATCAGCAAAATTCAATTAGTTATAAAGAAAACAAAGCAAATAATTACAAAAACATTATAATTGAGAATCATGATGTTATAGACACTGGTACTGATAGTGAAAACTTTGAAGAGACCATCAATTTCTCCCAAGAGCCAGAGTTAATAGCTGATAAAATCTACTACAATCCCTTTATCGTAAAATTCTTTGAAATTAATCCATTTAAATTACAAGAACGAACATATCCTATAGACTTCGGATACAAAGATTCTTATACTTACATACTAAATATAGACTTGGGCGAAAAACTAAAAGTTGTAGAATTGCCAGAGCAAGAAAATTTAATTCTCCCTAACAATACAGGTTCTTTCGTTTTCAATGTAGATCTTACCGATAATAAATTAACTTTAATCTTTAAGTTGAAATTTGACAAAATCATTTATGAACCAGAATATTACAATTACCTAAAAATGTTTATGAGTAAAGTGGTTAAAACTCAAAATAATACTGTAATAGTATTTGAAAAAACATAAAATCTACTTTTTGTATTTTTAAAACGTGGAATCGGAAAACAAACATACCTGGCGAACAAGACTACATGAAATAATTTATGAAGCAGATACTCCTGCAGGAAAATTGTTTGATGTTGTTTTACTTATAGCTATTCTAGCCAGCATTATTTTAGTGATGCTAGAAAGCGTAAGTAGTTTTGATGATAAGTACCACAACTTATTGAATATTGGCGAATGGATTATTACTGTTTTGTTTACAATAGAATATATTCTAAGAATTGTAACCGTAAATAAGCCCATAAAATATATTACTAGCTTTTATGGTATAATAGATTTACTATCTACCATACCAAAATATTTATCTTTAATATTTGTAGGAACTCATGCTCTTGTCGCACTTCGTGCATTACGTTTAATAAGAATTTTCAGAATTTTGAAATTAGCACGTTATTTAGGTGCCTCTAATCAACTAGCGAATGCTATAAAAGCTAGCAGAGCCAAAATTTCTGTTTTCCTATTTGCAGTACTAATAGCCTCTGTCATTTTCGGAACCATTATGTACATGGTAGAAGGTGCAGATAGTGGTTTTACTAATATACCCAAAAGTGTTTATTGGTGTATTGTAACAATGACTACTGTAGGATTTGGAGACATAGCTCCCGTAACACCATTAGGCCAATTTATAGCAGCTGTTATTATGATTATGGGTTATGGTATAATTGCTGTACCAACAGGCATTGTTTCTGCAGAATACACAAAAGCTTCTGGTAGCGATAAAAAAGTATCTGATGAAGAACATAAGCATTTACAAACCGTTGTATTAAACTCCCAATGTTGTATTAACTGCTTGGCAGAAAAGCATCAAGATGATGCTATATATTGCCACAAATGTGGGTGTAAACTTCATCATGACTAAAACCCTTATTTCTATAGTTGGCCCAACAGCCATTGGCAAAACTGCGCTTAGTATAAAGCTAGCACAATACTTTAACACCGAGATTATCTCGGCAGATTCTCGTCAGTTTTTTAAAGAAATGAATATTGGAACTGCTGTTCCTTCCACTGAAGAACAAAACGCAGCAAAGCATCATTTTATTCAACATATATCCATAAAAGACAATTATAGTGTAGGTGATTTTGAACGTGATGCTATATCAAAAATTGAATCAATTCATAAAAATAATGATATAGCGATAATGGTTGGTGGCTCTGGTCTTTATGTAAAAGCCGTCACCAAGGGTTTAGACAACTTTCCAAATGTAGATGAGAGCATACGAACTGAGTTAAATAAAAGACTTATAGATGAAGGCATTGAAGCACTTCAAAAGAAACTAAAGTCATTAGATCCTAAAGCTTATGAATCCATTGCAATAGATAATCCTCAACGATTAACAAGAGCTTTAGAAATTTGTATTGGCTCTGGGCAAGCTTATTCATCTTTTTTAACAAATCCTGAAAAATCCCGACCTTTTAAAACCATATCTATAGGTTTAAATGCAGAACGATCTACAATCTATGATAGAATTAATCAACGTGTAGATATTATGGTAAAAAATGGTTTGGTAGAAGAAGCTAAAACGCTATTAAAACACAAAGATTTAAATGCCCTTAATACAGTAGGTTACAAAGAACTCTTCAACTATTTTGAAGGTGAATGGACGCTTGATTTTGCAATCTCAGAAATTAAGAAAAATACCAGACGATTTGCAAAGCGACAGCTAACGTGGTTTAGAAAAGACGATACTATAAAATGGTTTGATTATACAACTGATATTAATAATATAACCGAGTACATCGAAAAAAACTTATAAAAAAAATCCGATGTTTAAAACATCGGATTTTTTATATATAAAAGAATTAACTTTCTTTTCCGTTGACTACTAGCCTAAACCCTTCTCCGTGAATATTCAAAATTTCAACTTTTGGATCTGGCTTTAAATACTTACGTAATTTAGCAATATACACATCCATACTACGAGAGGTAAAGTAATTATCATCTCTCCATATTTTTGTTAATGCTAATTCTCTTGGCATTAAATCATTTTCATGTAAGGCTAATAAGCGTAATAGTTCGTTTTCTTTTGGCGATAATTTTGTTGGCTCTCCTCCATCAAATTTTAAGAAACGAAGCTTAGAGTTAAGATCAAAACGACCAATTTTAAACTCAAACTGCTTACTATCTGCAACAGAATCTGTAGCCTTACGCTGCATAATTGCTTTTATTTTCATTAAAAGCACTTCGCTATCAAAAGGTTTGTTAAGATAGTCGTCTGCACCAACTTTGTACCCTTTAAGTACGTCTTCTTTCATTGCTTTAGCAGTTAAGAATATAATTGGCACGTCTGTGTTTTTTTCTCGTATTTCTTTGGCTAGAGTAAATCCGTCTTTGTAAGGCATCATTACATCTAAGATACAAAGATCGAAATCGTCTTTTTTGAACTTCTCAAAACCTTCCATTCCATTTTTGGCATGGACAACGTCGTAATCGTTCATCATTAAATAATCTTTTAAAACGGTTCCAAAATTTGGATCGTCTTCTACCAAAAGAATTTTCTTGTTTTGCTCTTCCATGATTCGTTTTTATGATATTAACGGTAGCTTTATTATAAAAGTACTACCCTTTCCTTTTTCGCTTTCTACTGATATATGACCTTGATGGTCGTCTATTATTTGTTTTACATAGGCTAATCCTAACCCATGACCTTTTACATTATGTACATTTCCTGTATGTTCTCTATAAAATTTTTCAAACACGCGCTTTGCCACTTGCTTAGACATTCCGTTACCTTGATCGGCAATTTTTAAGATAACATTGTTTCCAACATTTTCTGTATAAACATCTATTTTTGGCTCGTCGTCTGAATACTTAACAGCATTATCTAGAATGTTTACAATAACATTTGTAAAGTGCGACTCGTTTGCTAAAACAGAGGTTTGAGTTGCATTTAGATGTGTCTTTACATATCCTTTTCTGTCTTCTACTATTAACTCTATGTGAGTTACCGCGTCTTCAACTAAGTCGTGTAACTCTAGGCGCTCCTTACTTATATTAAGTTCGTTTTTTTCTAGTTTAGATATACGTAATACATTTTCTACTTGTGCATGCATACGTTTGTTTTCATCCTTAATCATACCTAGATAACGTTTTACTTTATCTTGGTCTGCTATAATTTTTGGATTTTTTATAGCATCTAATGCCAGATTAATAGTAGCTATTGGTGTTTTAAACTCGTGCGTCATATTGTTAATAAAATCTGTCTTTATCTGCGATATTTGACGTTGCCTTATTAATTGGTATATGGCACTAGAATAAGCTAAAATGATAACTCCTGTAAATACTATAGATAACACTATCATTTTTAGTATTGTTGACAATAGAAATCGCTTTCGTTCAGGAAAATCTACATAAAGTCTATAACTACTTTCGTTATTAGTGTCTAAAAATATTGGGACACCTAAAAAGGCATTATTTTTTTCAAAATTTCTTGTTTGCACCTTTGTTGCTAAATCATCATCATAAATAGCAAATTCAAAATTGGTATCTATCCCTTCATCCTTTAAGTGTCTCTTTAGCAAAGTTTCAACCTGCAAAGCAGTAACTCGCTTATATATAGGCACTTCTCTTAAAAAGGTTTTAAAAGTATCTTCATAGGCCTTTTTATCTATTTCAGAAAGGTTTGAAAATTCTACAAGAGTCTTTGTTGGCTTAATACCTTGATTACCATCTAGCGTATTCCTATCAAAATATTCTGTTGTACGCTCGCTAGTAAAATTACTAATATCTATACTGTCCGTATCAATTTCAAAGAACAATGAAGGCACTTTAAAGCGCTCTTCTAAAATAGTATTACGATGAATTATTGTTTGATCATTAACAACATCTTCTGTCGTAATATACAATTGTCTTATTGCTGTGGAATCTGGCTTTCTATTGTTTGCAATGTAAGGCTGAATTAAACCATAAAACTTTCTAATTTCGTAATCTTGAATATCTCTAGACACAAAACTTAAAGCCCTGGTTACGCTTCGAGTAAAATTATCCTCCTCATTTTTTAAACTATTATTAATAAAAAATGATTGCACAAAAATGATACCGATGAGCGAAAGGCTCATTAAAACCACCAATAAGATGAATAGTTTTTTACTCATCAGCCAAATTTAACATTTTAACATTTAGCACAAATTATGTTTAACCTTACATTAACAAACGGAAGATTATTGTGCTTTTGACTTTTTTAATAAAATTTGATGAATAGAAAGGGCTTGTTCCTTAGCTTCTTCTAGCTTATTATTATTAATTACGAAGTGAGATTTTTTAATCTTCTCTTCATCAGAAAGTTGATTACTTATAATAGACTCTACTTTTTCTTTTGAAGCGTTGTCTCGCTTCATAACGCGCTCTATTCTTAAAGCTTTGTCTGCAACGACTGTGATAATATAATCGTATTGATATTCTAGGTTGTTTTCAAAAATAATCGCTGCTTCTTTTATGACATAAGGAGAATCTTGCTTTTTTAACCATCTGTTAAAATGCGATCCAACCTTTGGATGAACAATTGCATTCATTTTAGACAACAACGTTCTGTCATTAAAAATTTTTGAAGCCAAATATTCTCTATTTAATTTACCTTCCTTATACGCATCTTCGCCAAAGAGTGCGGTTAGCTTTCGCTTTATTACTTTAGAGCGATTCATTAAAGCTTTAGCCTCTTTGTCTGCAATATACACAGGTATTCCTTGAGATTGAAACCACTTTGCTATTGTAGTTTTTCCACTTCCTATACCGCCTGTTAAACCAACTACCATCATTACAATCTTATAAAATCTATGCGTTTTTGTTTTATGTTGACACGTTTAACAAACTCAGGCATCTTAGCTATCTTCGGCACAAAATACGTCTGATTATTATTAATTAGACTATAATCGCACTCTACAGAAAATGCTGATGGCGTAATAGAATTAAAACTTTCTAAATCCACATAATACGAAAGGGTTACTGTCTTGGGAAAGTAATTAATTAACACATTTTCTGGCTTGTTAATTATGGTTAATGGCACCTCAATCTTACCTTCGGTAAAGCGTTTTACTGTTGCCTCCACGTCTATAGATTTAGGAAAAACCTCAACATCTTGAATTTTATTAATCATAACCGAGGTCTTAATGTCTGTATTTACCTCTGTTAATTTTAACTGATTAGTGGTTACAAAACTAATGTCTGCAATTTTATCTGTTGGTCCTACAATTTTTACACTATCGTTACTTAACGTAAAATTGCCATACAAATCATATCCTGTTGCATATTTTATATCAGAATTTAGCTTAACACGCACAAACTTAGATGCTCTTTTAGAATAAGATATATGTAATAAATCTGGCTTTAACGACCGTATTTTATAAGAGGATCCGAGTTGCTCTTCTAATAGAAAACTATTTTTTTGCACCTCGAAAACAAACTCATTTTCATTAACAATTACATCTTCATTAGCATTTAAACTAATGGTTTCAGAATTATTAAAAATATAAGGTATTAGTGCAAACCCCTTGGCTTCTACAACAGCTTCAATGATATCAGAGGAGTCTGACTTAATTATTATTTCTTCTGCCAAGTCTGTAAACTTTACTTTTACATTAATCGGCTGGTTATAATCACTAGAAAGTTTAGAAAATATCAAAAAAACAAAAGCTATACCCAAAAAGACACCAAAACGATTAATATTTCGTTTTTTAAGTATTTCTAATATGTTAGCCTTTTTTTTTGAACACATTTTTAACTAAAGAATAAATGAGGAAAAGCTTTCTCTGGTTGCTTTCTTAATATTACAAGACTAATGGTAGACTTTATAAAACCGTAGCCATAACCAAAAAACTGAATCAGAACAGCTACTAAAGCCAATAAAGCTACAACTAAATTCTTGCTACTTAACAAAGCAAGTATAAAAGCTATGCTAAAATAAACCACATATAAATATATTAGCAACATAATACCAAATAAACTAAGTACACTCGCTATTATTAAACCAATCACAAATAACGTTGGTAACCAATATGTAATACTTTTTGAGGTAGGATGCCATTGATTAAGTATTGGTCTTACCATACCAAACTTATTTACTTGCTTATAAAACTTAGACCATGATATGCGTCTTTTATGAAATACAAAAGCATTTTTTATTAAAGTGGTCTTAAATCCCAATTTTAATAATCTAAGTGATAAATCTGGATCTTCGCCTGGATGAATTTTCCCAAAACCTCCTGTTTCTAAAAATGCTTTTTTAGACAAGCCCATATTAAAACTTCTAGGCTGAAAATCTTCAATTTGCTGTTTTCCACCTCTTATACCTCCAGTTGTTATAAAAGAGGTCATTGCAAAATTAATTGCTTTTTGAAGATTAGAAAATGATGTATGTGCGGCGTCTGGTCCGCCAAAGCAATCATAGTATTTTTTTGAAAGAAAATTGTTTACTTCTATCAAATAATTAGAGGGTAGAATAACATCAGAGTCTAATATTATAAAATAATTTCCCTTAGCATGATTCATTCCAAAGTTTCTGGAATCTCCTGGCCCTGAATTTTCTTTAAAGAAATAAGAAATATTCAAATGACTCTTGAAACTATCAGCAATATCCTCAGACTTTATAGTAGATCCATCTTCTACAATAACAATTTCATAGTTTAGATTGCCCTCTAAATTCTTAAAACTATCAAGAAGTTCCTTAATCTCGTCTGGCCTATTATACACAGGAATTATAAAAGAATAATATATCTTTTCCATAGCTACAAAAGTAACTAAAGAAAACACAAAAGCCACCTATATAGGTGGCTTTTGATAATATATAATTGTCTAAAATTATTGCTTAATTACTTTTATTGTTTTAGTAATATTAGCGATAGTAACCTTAACAAAGTAAGCACCATCTTGTAAGCTAGACATGTTTAATTCACTATTAACAGTATTTGGTGTAGCTCTTAATACTTCTTGACCAAGCATATTATACATTGTAACATTCTCAATAGTATTTTGAGCATTTAATGTTAAACTTCCTTTCGTTGGATTAGGATAATAAGTAAATGCCGCTTCATCTTCAAAACTATCAACACTTAAAGGATTACAAAAAACATTTGCTACCCAACCTGGTCGTGTTACAGAACCATCTGAAGTGAATACAAATGTTATACATCCAGAAGGATCAGTAGATGTGATTGTCATACCTTGTAAATCACCCGTACCTACAGCTGGCACATCATTTCTATCCCAACACCATATTGTTCCACCTCCTGGAGGGTCTATAGTTGTTGCAGTATTATCCGGACCATCATAGATTGTTAAACCATCATAACAAGCTGAAGTACCATTGTTTTCTGTACTAAAAGATGTGAAATCTACCGAAACAACATCACCAGGACTATCTGGACAAATGGTATAAGTAATTGTTTCATTGTTTGAATAACTACCACTCTGTCCACCTGAGTCTAAAAAGATACCGCTTGTACAATCTGGTGCTACAGCAACATAAGGTGTTGCAAAAGCAAATGGACCAGCCCAAGCAGACACTCCATCCACCCCACAATCAGTTTGTACATAAAACTCATAACTATTATCTCCAACAAGTCCTGTAGCCACGTAAGGGTTAGTAGTAACTCCAGATACCGTTGGTGTTCCTGTAACAGTACCTCCAGCAGTTAAATCTACAATTTCTATATTCCACATAGTAGCAGTACCATTTTCTGTCCAACTTAATTCAGCAGTTGTTTCTGTAATGTTTGCGGCACCTAATGCTGAAGGTGTAGGACATGTTTCTAAAGTTGTAAATGAGAAAGGACCAGCCCAAGCTGAACCACAATCTGCACGAACATAAAAATCGTAAGCAGTATTTTCTGTTAATCCCATAGCGCCGTATGGATTACTAACACCAGCAGCCGTTGGAGTACCCGTTGGAGTAAATCCATCAAGACCAAGCTCAACATCCCAAGCAGTTGCAGAACCGTTTTCTGTCCATCCTAAATCAGCTGTAGTATCTGTAATATTAGTAGCTGTTAAAGCGTTTGGCGTAGCACAAGCTGGAAATTCTGTAAATGATATATTATCTATAGCTATATCACCTTCAAAACTACCTGCACTTGTAGCTCTTAACGTTATAGTAACAGTTTGACCTGCGTAAGCTGCTAAATCAACTACAGCAAGTTCCCATGGAGTTGTTTCTGTTGCTTGTTGTTGACCAGAAAGAGACCAAACATTATCAGTTCCGTTAACTATAACATCTAGAGTACCTATTTGACCACCAAACATATGATAATTAAATAATATTGCTGGATCTGTTAAAGATGTTAAATCTACTAATGGTGATACTAACTCGGCAACATCACCAACGCCAGCACCTGATGCTTCTGTAAAGAAATAATTACCTGTAGTAATAGTAGGCGAAGGTCCTGTACCACCTGAAGACGTATCTGTACCCGCAGCTGATTCCCAATAAAAACTACCACCTGTATTTGATCCCGACCAACAGTTTTCTCCACTAAAAGGAGCCGTTGAAACAGTAAATGTCTCAAAGTCCTCTGTGTAAGCAGCAACAGGCGCACAAGCAGTGGTGAACGTAAAAGGTCCTACCCAGTTAGAAGTACCTACACCACCACAATCGGCTTGTACGTAAAAATCGTAAGCTGTTTCAGCTGTTAAGCCTGAAGCCGCATAAGGATTTGCTACACCAGAAGCTGTTGGAGTTCCTGTAGCAGGCGAACCATTTGTTACAACCTCTACATTCCATGCTGTTGCTGTACCGTTTTCCATCCAACCTAAATCGGCAGTAGTATCGGTTATACTTGTAGCAGATAACATAGAAGGATCTATACAAGATGGTGGAGTTTCAGACATAATTGTTGGAGACTCTACACACCAACCATATTGCCAACCAGTTTGATCGTCATAAGAAACTCTGTATTGGAACCCAGACAATTGAGTAGCTGTGTAACCAGAGATGTCTAATGGAGGAGTTGTGTAAGCTTCAGAAATTACACAACCTTGATAATCCGCTACTGTAGTTGTATTACCAGTAAATTGATAAACCTGTGACCAAGTCATAGCATCTGCATCGTATACTTCAATAGCTAACACATCACCACCTAAGGCGTAGTAAGTAAAGTTACCACTCACAGTAATCCAAGTTTCACCTGCACCAGCTGCTGCTGTTAAATCTATAACAGGCGAAGTAGCTTCAATGGTGTCTGCAGATCCATTACCAGCAGCATCATCATCAAAAATAAAGTTTGCACTTGCAGTTGTAGGATCTCCTGCAAGTCCACCTGGTGTATAGCTACCAGAAAGCGTCCAAGCTGCGTTAGGCCAACCAGCTGGTTGGTTTAAAGTCTGTGAAACACTCACAAACGTACCTAACATAAACATTATTACAAAAACATTAATTGTAATTTTTTTCATATAAACATAAATTTTAAGTTAGTAATATGTTAAAAATATGTCAATATTTTACAATACACCTTATCATTATTTACTAATCGACAAAAAACAAAAAACATCGCTAAATCGCATGCGATGTTTTAACTATTTATTTTAAAAGAGTTAATACTTGATAAATCTTTTTAAAGATTGTTTATATGAATTTTTTAATTTAATGAAATAATGTCCAGAAGTCAAATCTTTAATGTTTACGTATCCTGAACTATCTATTTTACCACGCAAAAATACCCTTCCGCTGAGGTCTAAGATTTCATAGGTAATATTATATGCGCCAAAAGCATTAATATACAAGTAATCATTTACTGGATTAGGATAAATATTAACATTAAAATTATTAAAATCTCTAGTATTTAAAGAATTAGAACCTTCTGTTATTGAGAGCAATTGATTTGGACTGACATTGTACAAAATATCTTGCATACCA
Source organism: Winogradskyella poriferorum (assembly GCF_036553625.1). Classification (NCBI taxonomy): domain Bacteria; kingdom Pseudomonadati; phylum Bacteroidota; class Flavobacteriia; order Flavobacteriales; family Flavobacteriaceae; genus Winogradskyella; species Winogradskyella poriferorum. The sequence continues at coordinate 41,643 of NZ_JAZHOU010000003.1, read as the reverse complement.
CTTAGCCAAGTAACCTTAACATAATCAACAATAGTATTTAAACCTAATCCAAAAAACTCAGTACCACTATTTTGCCCCATATATCCTTCACCACAAAGTGTATATCTATATTGCTTTTGCCCATTGACACTTATCTCTATTCTAGACCCTATACCTTGCTTATTACTAGTTGTTCCCTCTAACTTTACTTTTAACCAGTTATTTGTAGTAGTTGTTAGATTTTTCCAAAGAAATAAATCTTCATTATTGGAATTACTAACAATAATTTCGGGATAACCATCATTATCAATATCTCCCATAGCATTGGTATAACTTTCTAGGTTATCATTACTAAAGCTACCATTGCTTAAAATAGTAAATGTGTTACTGCCTTGATTTTCATAGAAAGCAGCCGATAAAAATTGTGGATCTGCTCCGTTAGCCTGGGCACTTACATAAAGATCTAAGTCCCCATCATTTTCAGCATCAAGAAATACTGAACCCCAAGCCGAACTATTGAATGTGGTTCCAGAATCTTGAGCCATATCGGTAAAAGTCCCATCCCCATTGTTTCTAAAAAGTATATTACCATCTGGTCCATTTGTTATATATATATCAAACCAACCATCATTATCATAATCTCCAATAGTTGTACTCATCGCATCTATAGCCACATTGGTACCAGAAGATTCTCCTATTTCAGTAAATGTGCCATCTCCATTATTGTGATATAGCAGGTTTTGTGTTTGCGTCTTGTCGTTAGCTACGTATAAATCTTGCCAGCCATCATTGTTGTAATCAAAAAAGGCTGCACACAATGATAAGTAACTCCCTAACCCAATCCCAGAATTGATATTAACGCTAATAAAAGTTCCATCACCATTATTTTTAAATAAAAAATTAGGGATTTGAAAGTTGAGATCTCTATTACATATAAAGACGTCCAAAAACCCATCATTATTATAGTCTCCCCAAGAAGCTCCAAATGTGAATAGATTGTCTAATGGAAGTCCCGCGGAAATGGTGATATCCGTTAGGCCAACGACATCATTTCTATAAAGTCTATTTCCATTGGTATTACTAGTAATGAATAAATCATTATCTCCATCATTGTCAAAATCAACCCAAACAACCTGCTTGTGCTGAAAATTATTAGACGGGTTTAATACTGTCTCTTGTATAAAAAAACCATCTTGAGTGTTCTTGAATATTTTTAAATTGTCACTGTTTTCTGTAGCAAGAGTTATATCGTCCCAACCATCATTATTATAATCATAGAATGAAATGCCGCCTCCATAATTTATAATACCACAAGAGGAACCTACACCTCTTGCTGAAGCTTGATTTTGAAAATTTATTTGACAATAAATACCCTCAAAACCTAACATACAAAACAGAATAGTTAACAAGTTTAATAATGATCTCATATACTATCAACTAATTTTTAATCAATTTAACAACTTTTTTTACCGAGCCTTCAAACTCTAGTTGGCAAAAATAAATACCACAATTTAGACTGCTCAAGTTTATGGTTAAATTTTTATCATTAGTTTTTCCTTTTAATACTTTCTTTCCAAGGTTGTCAGAAATAATATAAGCATCAATATTAATAGATGATTGTATATTGAAAAGCTCATTTACCGGATTTTTATAAAAAATCTTTGGATCACCATTGTATTCGGTAAGTGACAAAGTAGATCCTTCGACAATATTTAATGTTTGATTAACTGGTACATTATACAAAATATCTACTAGCCCACTAAGCCAAGTTACTTTAACATAATCAACTATGGTATTATGCTCTGTTCCAAAAAACTCTGTTTGAGAATTTTGTGACAAGTAACCTTCTCCACAATGCGTATATCTATACTGTTTTTCGCCATTAATGGAAATTTCTATAAATGAACCAATACCTTGTTTGTTACTTACTGTTCCTTCAAGCTTTACTTTTAGCCAATTATTAATGTCTGGAGTATTATTTTTCCAGAGAAATATGTTACTATGACTTATATTGTTTACAACTATTTCTGGATAACCATCATTATCTGTATCTCCTATAGCATTGCTATAACTATATGCAAAATCATTAGGAACTGCATTATTATACAAACTAAAATTACCATTATTATCATTAACATAAAACCCAGAAGACAATAAAGTTGTATTGCTTCCATTACCCTCACCACTAATGTATAAATCTAGATCTTTATCATTATCTGCATCTAGAAATACAGCACCCCAACTGGTACTATTAAAAGTAACATTATAGGATTGAGCCATATCAGTAAATGTACCATCTCCGTTATTAATAAAAAGAACATTATTATTAGGATCATTAGTAATGTACATATCTAACCATCCGTCAGCATTAACGTCGTCTACTGTTATCGTCATTGCATCAATACTTATATCTGTACCTGTTGCTTCAGCTACTTCAGTAAAAGTACCATCACCATTATTTCTGTACATTAAATTACGAACCACATACTTATCGTTAGAAACATAGATATCTTGGTCTCCATCATTGTCATAATCTAAAAAAGCAGAACAAAACGACATATAACCAGTGTTAAACAAACCAGCTTCATTATTTGCCAGAGTAAATGTATTGTCGCCATTATTTTTATATAAGATATTTGGAATAAAATTGTCTCTAATGCTTAAAAAAACATCTAAATACCCATCATTGTTATAATCACCCCAAGAAGCACCATAATACGGAAATTCATCTAGTAACATACCGCAAGTTTCAGAAATATCTAGCATTATCATGTTACCTGTATTCTCATAAATTCTAATACCAGAATTGTCACTTGTAATAAACAAGTCGTTATCTCCATCGTTGTCTATATCTACCCAATTTAACTGTTTTGCATTGAGATCATTTGTTGCTATATTAAGATTATGCGGAACAAAATTTCCATTAATATTTTTGTAAAAATAAATTGGGTCTCCATTAGCTGAGGCAATAGAAATATCATCCCATCCATCATTATCATAATCATAAAAACTTATTCCACTACCTAAATACGTATAGCCACAACTGGCAGTTACACCTAATTGTTGTGAACTTTCTGTGAAGGATATCTGTGCTACTGAAAAATTAAATGCTACTAAAGTCCAAATCCATATTCTTTTCATAACCTGCAAAACATATTCTATAACGGAGAACCATTCTACCTAAGACCAAAATATAATATTAACAACTATTTAACAAAAAAAGCGCAGCTTTTTTAGAGTTGCGCTTTCATTATTGAATTATTGTTTAAAAACAAACTATTCCTCTGTGAATTTCTCCATAACAGCGTCACTTACTCCCATATTACTAAATCCTCCATCGTTATAAAGGTTTTGAAGTGTAACACGACGTGTTAAATCACTAAACAATGTCACTGTGTAGTTTGCACAATCCATTGCAGTAGCATTACCTAATGGAGACATTTTTTCTGCATAAGAAATAAAGCCATCAAAACCTTTTACTCCACTTCCTGCAGTAGTTGGTGTTGGTGATTGTGAAATCGTATTTACACGGACTTTTTTGTCGCGACCGAAGAAATAACCAAAACTACGAGCAATACTTTCTAAGTAAGCTTTATTGTCTGCCATATCATTATAATCTGGAAATACGCGTTGCGCTGCCATATAAGTAAGAGCAACAATGCTTCCCCATTCATTCATAGCATCAGCTTTGTAAAGTGTTTGCATAACTTTATGGAATGACATTGCAGACACATCAGTTCCTTTCTGAGTCCAATCATACTTTTGATCTGTATAATGTCTTCCTTTTCTAACATTAATAGACATACCGATAGAATGCAAAACAAAATCTAATTTACCACCCAAAATCTCCATTGATTTTTCTACAAGGTTCTGTAAATCTTCTTCTGATGTTGCATCTGCAGGAATTATTTGAGAACCTGTTTTTTCTGCCAATGCATTAATTTGCCCCATACGCATTGCTACAGGAGCATTAGTTAACACAAACTCACCACCTTCTTCATGCACGCGCTCTGCGGTTTTCCATGCTATTGAGTTCTCATCAAGAGCTCCAAAAATGATTCCTTTTTTTCCTTTTAATAAGTTATACATAGTGTATTATTTTAGTCAGTTTTAATGCTGTAAATATAGTATTAATTCAACAATTGCTTTGCATGAGCCATGGCAGATTCTGTAATATCTGCTCCACCTAACATTTGCGCTATTTCAACAATACGCTCTTCTTCTGTTAAGCGTTTTAAGTTGGTCTCTGTAATGTCGTTATTATCTGTTTTATATACTTTGAAATGCGAATTTCCTTTAGCCGCTATCTGTGGTAAATGAGTAATAGCAAATACTTGCATTCTTCCGCTCATCTGCTTCATAATATCTCCCATCCTATTTGAAATTTCTCCCGAAACCCCTGTATCAATTTCATCAAACATTATAGATGGCAACTGAATATATTCTGACAATATTGATTTAATAGCTAACATTATTCGAGATAACTCACCGCCTGATGCAGATTTCTTAAGCTCGTTATAACTAGAGCCTTTATTAGCCATAAACAAAAACTGTAGACTATCTTTTCCGTTTGGCAAAAATCGGTCTACTTCTGCTAAGTCTATTTTAAATTTAGCATTAGGCATCCCTAAATCCGACAACAAACTTTCAAGCTTTTGAATTAAAATTGGCACTACAGATTGTCGTTTTTTAGAAATTTGAGCTGCTAATTTATTTAGGGTCTGTTCTACATTAGACAACTCTATTTCCTTTTCTTTTATAGCCTCATCTAAACCTTCTGTATCGGATACTTTAGATGACAACTCATTTTTAATAGAAATTAAATCTTCTATCCGAGAAACCGAATGTTTTTGAAACAGGTTATTTATAATTTGAAGCTGAGAATTTATACGCTCTAACTCTTGAGGGTCGGTAGACAAAGCCTCTTCCAAATCATCTAACTCCAGCAACAAATCATCTAATTCTATATGAACGCTTGCTATTCGCTCAGCCATGACTTCATAGGCTTTTCCAAAACCAGAGATTTTATTAAGTTCTTGTTTTACGGTATTTAACTGATCAACAACTCCTTGATCCTCCAAGCTTAAAATGCCTTTAGCATTAGCAAGCTTCTCTCCTATTACTTCTACATTGTTAAGCTGCTCATACTGTGCCTCTAAATCTTCTAGATTAATAGATTCTAACTTTGATTCATTGAGCTCATTTACCAAAAAGAGATTGTAATCATATTCTTTAATTAACTCTGCTTTAGAGTCCTTTAAAGTCTGTAACGCTTTCTGTAACGCTTTATAATCTGACAGTTTCTTAGAATACAATTCTAAGTTCTCTTTATGACCTGCAAGAGCATCTATAACCCTAAACTGATAATCATTCTCAACCAATTGTTGTGTTTGGTGTTGCGAATGAATATCTATAAGATGAGAACTTAAATCAGACAATGCATCTAGCGTTGTTGGTGTATCATTAATAAAAGCACGAGACTTGCCTGATGGTAAAATTTCCCGTCTTATTATGGTTTGTACGTCATAATCTAAGTCTAACTCCAAGAAAAGCGGTTTTAGATTATAGTTAGCTATATCGAAGCTAGCTTCAATTATACATTTTTCGTCTTTATCTTTTACCTGGCTTAAGTCTGCGCGTTTGCCTAAAACTAAAGACAAGCCTCCTAATAAAATGGACTTACCTGCTCCTGTTTCACCAGTAATAATAGTTAATCCATTATTAAATTGAACATTGAGCTCATCTATTAGAGCATAATTTTTTATGTAAAGAGAGGTTAGCAAAAATCTATAATTTGTTTTTTACAAAAATATAGAATCTCTGTTAAGTTAAGAATGGCTATTGAAAAAATAAATAGAAAATTAAAACTTAATATTTCGCCATTTCTGAGAGTGCATTGGCGCAATTTTATTGAGTATATCTACAGCTTCGGCAATGTTAACACTTGGTCCTCCAGAGAGAATATCCATTATCTCATCTGATTTTGCATCAAAAAACACGCGTAGCAAGTATGAGTTAGGTCTCCTCTTATGAATTTTTTGTAACTCTGATAATGTGGAGATAACTTCAGATTTACCTTTTTTAGCATCGTCTGCCATAACATCCATACCTTGCATATGATAATTATACATGGTTGTTCTTATTTCTTTAAATGTTGGCGAAAGCAGGTTATCTATTAAAGCAAAACGCGATTGTAAACCATCTTCCAGTTTCCAGCCTTGTCCATTTAATTGCTGTGAATAATTAGCTATAGTTTGCGCTTGAGAAAAGTATTCATCACCTCCATTTAATTCAAACGAATCTGCATCCATACCCAAAATCATGAATACATGAAACGAAAGAACAGACACTAAATTAGACTCAAACTGCAGTGGATTAAATACCATATTTTGATATTCAATATACTGAAAATTGAAATCCTTATCATTATAATTGTAAACAGGTGAGCTGTACGTAGAATTAAAAACAGGCCTTGATGATGACACCTGCAAAGTTGCACTAAAATTATCGTTCTCGTATGCCGTTACATTAATAACCATACTACAGTTAATACGCTCTTCTGCGCCAAAGCTTTTTTCGGTCCATTTGGTGTTGTTAATAAACTCATTCAGCTGCTTTTCTAATGTTTTAAAAACAACATTATTATCATTACCTGTTTGTTGAGCTATAACATTAACGGTACAATTCAACTCTTGCGAAAACACAACGGCTGAACATAAAAAGGCGAATAAAACTAGTAATTTACGCATTTAGCTGTTTTAAGATCTGTTGCATTAAATCTTTAGCAACTTCAGCCTTAGATTTAAGCGGATTTTCTATAACATCGTTAGTCGATGTGATAAATGTAACTTTATTTGTTGATACTCCAAAACCTGCTCCCTTATCTTGCAATGAATTGAGAACAATTAAATCTAAATTTTTAGATTGTAATTTTCCTTTAGCATGCTCTAACTCATTATTGGTTTCTAGTGCAAAACCTACAAGTAGTTGGTGTGCTTTTATGGCTCCTAAAGATTTTAGAATATCTTTTGTTTTTTCTAACTCTATACTAAACGTAGCATCCTTCTTTTTTATTTTTTGACTCGCTACATTTTTTGGTCTGTAATCTGCAACAGCTGCAGAAAGAATTGCTATATCTGAAGCTTCAAAATGCTTGTGAACTTCATTATACATGTCCTCTGCACTTACAACAGGCTTTACTGTAACTAAACTGTGTGTAATAGTTTGATGCGTTGGTCCTGACACAAGAACAACCTCAGCTCCAAGATTTGCTGCTGCTTTTGCAATTTCAAAACCCATTTTTCCGCTAGAATGATTTCCAATAAATCGCACAGGATCTAATGCCTCATAGGTTGGTCCTGCAGTAATAAGTACCTTTTTACCATATAATGGTAATTGGCTTAAAATATCTTTTTCTACAAAACTTACAATATCTTCTGGTTCTGCCATACGACCTTCTCCTACCAAACCACTGGCTAATTCTCCGGTTCCTGCTGGAATCATTTTGTTACCATATGTGGTTAGTTTGTCAAAAGACGTTTTTGTAGACTCGTGTTTGTACATATCTAAATCCATAGCAGGAGCAAAATATACAGGACACTTAGCAGAAAGATAAGTTGCTAAAAGGATATTATCGCAAATACCATTAGCCATTTTTGCCATAGTATTTGCTGTGGCAGGAGCTATTATAAAATAGTCTGCCCATAATCCTAATTCTACATGATTGTTCCAAACCTCATTATCATCATCTTCGTCAACAAAAGATGAGTATACAGGATTCTTAGATAAGGTTGAAAGTGTAAGTGGAGTTATAAAATCTCTAGAAGCAGGCGTCATAACAACTTTAACGTTAGCGCCTGCTTTAATGAATAATCTGACTAAACTAGCAGATTTATATGCGGCAATACCTGCGGTAATGCCTAATAAAATATTTTTGTCTCTTAGAATAGACATCTAAGGATTATTGTTTAGAATCCTCAGTGTTTCTGTGGTAAATTTTACCATCTAACCACTCTTTTACTGCTAATGCATGTGGCTTTGGTAATTTTTCGTAAAACTTAGAAACTTCGATTTGCTCTTTGTTTTCAAAAATTTCTTCAAGACTATCGTTGTAAGTTGCAAACTCTTCTAGCTTGTCTATTAACTCACGTCTTATGTCTGTGTTAATTTGCTCAGCACGCTTAGAGATAACCGAAATCGCTTCGTAAATGTTATCTGTTGCAGCATCAACTTCATTTCTGTTATACGTTACAGTTGAAACAGGTGCATCTGTCTTTTTTAAATCCATCGTTATAATGATTAACTTTTAGTAAATGTACTTAATTCTTGTTCTAATTCTTGATTCATTTTAGTAGCGTCTTCCATAAATTCTGAATTTGGATACGCTTTTTTAAATGAATTATAATATCCTATAGCATCTTTTAGTCGCTCTTCTTTTAGTTGATCGATACTTAAAATTGCTAAGTTGTATGAAGCGTCAAATCTGTAAAACATTGCTTCATCTCTTAGCGATGTACCTGGAAACTCAAGCAAAAAGTTGTTGAAAGATTTAATTGAAGCTTTATAATCTGTTATAAGATCGTATTGTTTTGCTATTTCAAAAGCTTTCTTTTCTAGTTTAAAATCTAGCTCCTTAACCAATGTGTTAGCCTCTGCTAAATACTGAGATTCTGGATATTGATTAACAAACAACTGTAATTTTTCAATAGCTTCGATAGTTTCCTTTTGCTCCTTAGAATATACTGGCGAATTGAAATAATACCCTTTTGCTGCTTTAAAAGCTGCTTCTTCAGCCTTTTCACTTTGTGGATATATATCCGTAAACTTATCAAAATGATAACTTGCAATGTAATAATCACCCATTTCGTAAGAGCAGTTAGCATGCATGTATGTTAACTTCTCTGCTTGAGGCTTTCCTCTATACTTAGGTAGAATTTGATCTAAAAGTCTCTTAGACTTACTCCATTTTCCAGCTTCGTACAATTCATCAGCCATAGTAAATTTCTTTGCAACATCTTCAGATTTTAAGGCTTTCTGAAAATCGCTACATGAGACTAATAAAAGTGTTGCGAAAAGTATGTAAATTCCTTGCTTCATAAATTTTAAACAGGATGCAAAAGTACGCATTATTAACGGATTTTAAAAACAAAAATTATACGCTAAAATAATGGTTGTTTTAGATGCGCTCTGTAATTTAAACTAAGTTTAACTTTTGCCTAAATCTTTTAAGGCACTTTTAATATCATTTTTAAGCTGATCTGTTGCCTCTACTAATGGTAAACGCACATAAGATTTAGAAATATCTAGTGCTTCTAAAACTGCTTTTATACCTGCAGGATTGTTTTCAGAAAAAATTAAACGTGTTATTGGCATTAAATCGAAATGAACTTTATAGGCTTCTTTAGCTTTACCTGCAATACCTAAACGAATCATTTCAGAAAATTCTTTTGGCAATGCTTGCCCTATAACCGAAATTACTCCAGAACCTCCTGCTAACGCAACACCTAATGCTAAATCATCATCTCCAGATAATACCAAGAAATCATCTGGCTTGGTTCTTAGTAATTCTAGATATTGATGAACATTATTACCTGCTTCTTTAACTGCAATGATGTTTTCAAAATCCTTTGCCAAACGCAATGTGGTTTCTGGCAACATATTAGACGATGTTCTTCCAGGAACATTATATAAAATTATTGGTTTTGGTGATACCTCTGCAATGGCTTTAAAGTGTTGATAGATGCCCTCTTGTGTTGGCTTACTATAATACGGAGACACTGATAATATAGCATCTATATCAGACAAGTCTGTAGTTTTAATTTCATCTACTACAGATGCAGTGTTATTGCCGCCAATACCAAGTACTAAAGGCACTCTTTTATTATTTACTTTAGATACAAATTCTACTAACGTTTTCTTTTCTTCTGCAGTAACCGTAACACTTTCGCCTGTGGTACCACTAATTACTAAGTACTCTGTACCGTTCTTTATATTATACTCTACCAATCGCTCAAGCCCTTCAAAATCTATACTTAAATCTGCATTAAATGGTGTAATTAGAGCTACTCCTGTTCCTATAAATTTGGTCATTATAATTTGTTTAAAATGTTTAAATATTTTTTTAGTTCGTTTTTAAATGTTTTAATGTCTTTTGGGTTTACATCTATAATTAAATCATACAGGCGTTCATCCTTTCGGCTTAATCCAACTTTTAAATTTGCTTTAGAAGCTGCTGCTATTAAATTCAACTCAGGTGTTTCATTCTTATAATAACTTACCAATACATCAAAAGGCTCATCTATAAATGCTTGCAAGTCGATATTGTTTATTTTACCCTTCCAACCAAAATGCTTTGGTGAAAAGTACGTTTCCCATTGACTCCCTTCGTACTTATCATCTTTTGTAAAAGCAACTACTTTATGTTTAGGAGATGTGAGGTTTAATTCTTTAAAATAATTTCTAAAAGCCTCAAAATCTACAAATTCATTAGCGTTAAATAAAACTGCAACTACCTTAACCTTATTATTATGTATAGTAGCTTTACGAGCAGACAATAATTTGTTTACATATTTTTGATTTGATTTTTCCTTAAATGCTTTTAAAATCATTTATCTTTAGCCTTTGTGCAAATTTAACAAAAGCCCAAACATTATTTAATGACTATTTCAACTAAATCAATGATAAAAAACACACTTTTTATAATTCTATTTTTAAGCTTGGTTTATTCTTGCCAGGAAGTACCAAATAGAATTGAAGGTAATCGTCTGGATATTGACGAAAACATCTCAACAAACAAAGAGATTGAAGATTTTATAGCTCCTTACAGATCTAACGTAAACAAAAATTTAGATAGTGTCATTTCTTATGCTCCAGAAACCTATTCTAAATCTAATGGAGAATTGAACACTGCAATTGGCAATCTAATGGCTGACGCTGTATTTGCTGAAAGTAATCCAATATTCAATAAACGTACAGGTAAGAATATTGATTTTGTGATACTAAATCATGGTGGTATCAGAGCTATAATTTCTCAAGGAGAGATTACATCAAGAACCGCTTACGAGGTAATGCCTTTTGAAAATTCTGTTGTAGTTGTTGCATTAAAAGGAAAACAAATCAATGAACTTTTTGACTATCTTTCTAAAGCTAAGCGCGCTCACCCTGTTTCTAAACAAGTTGAATTACTTTTAGACAAAGACTATAATATAAAAAAAGCACTTGTTAATGGTAAATCTGTTTCAGAAGATGACACCTACTACATAGCGACTAATGACTATTTATATAACGGCGGAGATCGCATGACGTTTTTCCACCCAAACGATAGTTTATACACACTTGATTACAAAATTAGAAACGTCTTGATTGATTATTTTAAAAAGCACGACACTATTAATCCTAAAATTGATAATCGTTTCACAAAGTTAACAGCAGAATAATGAAAAGAAGACATTTTATACAACAAACAACAGCTGCAACAGCATTAGCTGGTTTAGGAGCATTAAATCTTCAATCTTGTGTATCAAACAGAAAACACATTACGATTCTGCACACTAACGATGTACATAGTCATATAGATCCTTTTGGTCCAAACGACAAAAGAAACGCAAACAAAGGAGGTGTTGCAAGACGTGCTACTTTGGTTGAAAACATTAGAAAAGAAAACCCTAACACATTATTGTTAGATGCTGGTGATATTTTTCAAGGTACTCCGTACTTTAATTATTATGGAGGTGAACTAGAGTTTAAACTAATGAGTATGCTTAATTACGATTTGGCAACTATTGGAAACCACGATTTTGACAATGGTATTGATGGACTTTATGCTCAATTACCACATGCAAAGTTTGAGTTTGTTTCTGCAAACTATGATTTTTCTAATACAGTAATGGACACACATGTAAAACCATATAAAGTTCTTGTAAAAGATGGTGTTAGAATTGGTGTATTCGGTTTAGGTATTCAACTTGAAGGTTTGGTTGATAAAAAAATGTACAAAGAAACGGTTTACCACAATCCTATTGAAGTTGCGCAAGATATGTCTAGAATTCTTAAAGAAGAAGAATCTTGTGATTTAGTAATTTGTCTATCGCATATTGGATATGACTACAAAAACAGTCCAGACAGGGTTTGTGATTTACACCTAGCTAAAGCCACAAAAGACATAGATTTAATAATCGGTGGGCACACGCACACTTTTTTACCAAAGCCTACCGTAGCACAAAATAGTGCAGGTAAAAACGTATTGGTAAATCAGGTTGGAGCTTACGGATTATATTTAGGTAGAATTGACTTTTATTTTGAAAAAGGTAAACCTCTTTATTCAGATAGTACTACAATAATTGTTTAGTGATTAATGTAAGTTTCTAAAAATGAAACGTCTAAGATTTCAACTAAACCAAAGTTTATGAAATCTAACAAAATCATTCTTATACTAAGAATAGCTGTAGCTGTTATATTAATTCAAACACTTCGCTTTAAGTTTACCGCACATCCAGATAGTGTCTATATTTTTGAAACCGTTGGTTTAGAACCTTATGGGAGAATTGGAATTGGACTATTAGAGTTAGTTGCAGGAATTTTATTATTAATACCAAAAACCGTTTGGGCAGGTGCTCTTTTAACTTTAGGTCTTATAGGTGGCGCAATAGTAATGCATTTAACACAACTAGGTATTGAAGTACGTGGAGATGGTGGAGTACTATTTTTTACAGCAATAATCACATTTTTGCTAAGCGTCATTATTCTTTATTATTTCAGAAAAGATATTCCGATTGTTGGCAAGAAATTAAGCTTCTAATTGCTCGTCCATATCTAAATATGTAGGCTGTGGACCCGTATGATCAATTTGCGATTGTAAATAGAAGAATACAAAGGCTACAACTAAGAAAAATGAATAAATAAATCCTAAATTTTTATCTTCTAAAATGTAATAATAAGCTAATTGTATTATTTCAGAAAAAACTATACAAATAGAGCCTAATAGAAAAAGCATAGATTTATTATCATTTCTATACATATAATCTATTAAAGCCACAGATAACAGCGCCATTATAACACCATTATAAACAAACTCTAAAATATACTCATAAGTAGTAAGTGAATTTCCGGTAGCATCTGTTACAATAATTACACAAAACACATCTAACACAACAAGAATTATAACAGGAATTAATAACTCTCTAAAAACCTTACCAACGTTAATTGAAGTTAAAACTTTGATAATCAGAAACAAGTAGGCTATAATAAAAAGAATGTTAGCACTATAATAGTGGATATCAAATTGATCTACCTCTAACAAAGGCATAAACCAACCTGAGTAACTCAAAAGATGACCTACTGCAAAAATTACAAGAAACCAAAAGAAATGCCAAGATTTTTCTGCCGTCCACCCACAATATAAAATTGTCAATAACACAAGCATTAAAGCACTTACAGCGGCACCTTCAACTTCATAGGCTAAACCTTGAAGTATTATAAAAATACCACCTAAAAGCAATAGCAATACTTTTAAGATTTTATTCACTAACATTAATTAATCCCTTATTAATAAGGCGAATATATAAAAAAATTACAATTAAACGATAAAAAAATGCTTTTTATCGATAAAAAGTTGACTTTTTTGTAAGAATTTATTTCAAAAAAGACAAAAACTCTTGTTCAGTAAGGATAGTGATACCCAAAGTTTCTGCTTTTGTACGCTTACTTGGACCCATTTTATCACCAGCCACTACATAACTTGTTTTAGAAGATATAGATGATGATACTTTTCCACCATTATCTTCAATTAGTTTTTTAAGCTCGTTTCTGGAAATGGATTCAAACACACCCGAAACTACAAAAGTTTGTCCTTTAAGTTTTTCTGTTTGGTTAGCTAATTTCTCCGCAGAGATTTCTAATTGCACTCCGTATCCTTTTAAGCGCTCTACAATTGTTTTATTTTCTTCAGAAGAAAAGAACTCTACAACACTTTCTGCAATACGCTCGCCTATTTCATCTACAGTTACCAAGTCCAAAACTGAAGCAAACATTAACGCATCAATAGATTTGTAATGCTTTGCTAATTTTTTAGCAACAGTTTCTCCAACATATCTAATACCTAAAGCAAATAAAACACGCTCAAACGGAATCTGTTTTGAAGCTTCTATACCTTTGACCAAGTTCTCCGCACTCTTCTCTGCCATACGCTCTAAAGGAATGACTTGTTCCGCTGTCAACTCATATAAATCAGCATAATTTGAAATTAAGCCTTCTTTTACTAATAACGCTACAGTTTCACCACCTAAACCTTCAATATCCATAGCTTTTCTAGAAATGTAGTGCTGAATACGACCTACAATTTGTGGTGGACAACCATTATAATTAGGACAGTAATGTTTCGCTTCCCCTTCTGGTCTTATCAATTCGGTTTGACATTCTGGACAATGCGTAATATAGTTTGTTGGCTGAGAATCCGCAGGACGTTTTGCAAGATCTACCGCAATAATCTTTGGAATAATTTCGCCACCTTTCTCAACAAAGACCTCGTCACCTTCTCTAATATCTAACTTTTCAATCTGATCGGCATTATGCAAAGACGCACGTTTTACAATAGTACCAGCTAATTGCACTGGCTCTAAATTGGCTACTGGAGTAATAGCACCTGTACGACCAACCTGATAAGTAATTTCGTTTAATCTCGTTGAAACTTGTTCAGCCTTAAACTTATAAGCCATTGCCCAACGTGGTGCTTTGGCTGTATAGCCCAATTCATCTTGCTGAAACAAACTATTTACCTTAACCACCACACCATCTATTTCATATGGTAAGTTATGTCGATGCTCATCCCAATAATTCACATAGTCTAAAACCTCATCTATAGAATTGACCAATTGCGCTTCTTTAGGCACCTTAAAGCCCCAAGCTCTGGCCTTTTCTAAACCTTCAAACTGTGTAGAAATATTAAGATTATTACCTTTTATACTGTATAGAAGACATTCTAAAGGTCGTTTTGCCACCTCAGAACTATCTTGAAGCTTTAAACTTCCTGATGCTGTATTTCTTGGATTTCGATAGGGTTCTTCATCATTAGCAATACGCTCTTCATTCATCTTTAAAAACCCTTCAATAGGCAAAATGATTTCGCCTCTTATATCAAAACGCTCAGGATAATCTCCTTTTAACTGAAGTGGTACCGTATTAATGGTTTTTACATTAGCCGTAACCTCATCACCTTGTACACCATCTCCTCTGGTCACTGCTCTTACGAGTTTCCCGTTTTCGTAGGTTAAGTTCATGGATGCACCATCGTACTTTAGCTCACACGTGTATTGCACATCTCCTTCTACCATTTTTTTGATGCGCTTTTCCCAATCCATTAAATCTTCTTTAGAATAAGAATTGTCTAAAGAATACATTCTGAAATCGTGCACAACCGTATTAAAATTCTTAGTAATTGTACCACCTACACGTTTTGTCGGCGAGTTTTCATCATAAAATTCCGGATGTGCTTCTTCCAAAGCTTGAAGTTCTTTCAACTTCATATCAAACTCATAATCGCTAATGGTAGGATTATCGAGTATGTAATAATTATAATTGTGTTGACGAAGTTCGTCTCTTAAGGATTGTATTTTTTGTTGTGTGTTCATTTAACTATTAATTTCTTCTATGATAATTAGCTAATAATGATAAACCGCCAAGAAGAATACTCACAGCAATTCCTATAAAAAAAATATGATTTATTTCTCCCGATTTAATTGTACGATTAACAAACATATAGACCGCAAATATTGATATCACCATTGACATAAATCCAAAAATAAATTTGAAAAGCCCACCAAACAAAGGCCAAGCTAAATTCCCTTTGCCTTTATAATTTTCAATCATCTTAAAGAAAAAGTAAAACATAATAAAGCAAATATTAATACTAATAAAACCAAAAATCTTTTCTGCCAACCCAGCGTCTCCTAGTAACAAAAAGAAAACACTCAATATAAAGTTTAAAACACCAAATACTTTATATAATTTATTAATGTAATCTTCGGATACTTCTTTAAACATAAAACGCAATGTATATAGTAAGATTTATATTTCTAATTGAATGCCTTCCTATAATCCTTCTTTATTCAACCATTTTGGAGCTGGCAACGGTTTGTAATTATTCATTTTATCTAAAAGTCCTTCTATTGTTGTATCTATAACAACAGCATCTAAATTTTCTTGTTTTAAAAAGCCTCGTTCTACCATCACTTTGCATTGTTCTATCAAAGCATCGTAATAACCATTGATATTTAAAATCCCAATAGGTTTGGTGTGTAAGCCTAATTGTCCCCAAGTTGTGATTTCAAAAAACTCATCCATTGTACCAAAACCACCTGGAATAATAATAAAGCCATCGCTTTTTTCATACATAATAATTTTTCTATCATGCATATTGTCTGTCGTAATCAATTCTGTTAGTTGAGTATGAACGATTTCTTTAGTTTTAAGAAAGGTTGGAATAACTCCTATTGTTTTACCACCATTTTCTATAACACCTTCTGCCACCTTTCCCATGATACCAATCTTAGCCGCACCATAAACAAGCGTTATATTTTTTTGAGCAAATTCTTTGCCCAAAGCATAAGCTGTTGTGATAATTTCGTTGTCATTTCCGTCGCTACTTCCGCAAAAAACTGATATACTTTTCATATTTATTTCCCATTAAAATGGGAATCTTTTTAGTTTAGATTCCTGCCTTACTTCGACTAAGCTCAGCACAGGTCGCAGGAATATCATTCATGTTACTTTTTTATTCCTTTTAGCATTCTGTCATTACCATTTAAATCTTCTCTCAATTCAACCGCTTTAAATTCGGCATCAACTAAAAGTTGCTTTGTTTCTTGTCCAAGATACTGGTTAATTTCAAAATAAAGTGAGCCATTAGACTTCAACTTATCAACAGCAAAATCAGTTATCGCTTTATAAAAAATCAATGGATTATCGTTTTCTACAAAAAGTGCTAAATGAGGCTCATTATCGAGAACGTTTGGCTTTATTTCTTGCTTTTCGAGCTCACGAACGTAAGGTGGATTTGAAACGATGATATCGAAAGAGCCCTCCTGTCGAAAAGCGACATCTTCCCAAAGGGAAGACTCTAAAATATCAGCTTTAATAAACTTAACCTCAACACCATTGCTATCCGCATTCTCTTTAGCTATTTCTAAAGCAGACTCTGATATATCAACTGCAAAAATCTGAGCTTCTGGCAAGTGCTTTGCCAACGAAATTGCAATACAACCAGAACCTATTCCTATATCTAAAATCTTTATTCCATCAGAACTTTGAATTTTGGATTTTGAATCCTTTATAATCCAATCTACAAGCTCTTCGGTTTCTGGTCTTGGAATGAGTACATTGTCATTCACTTTAAATTGTAATCCGTAAAACTCAGTTTCTCCCAACAAATATTGAATTGGTTTTTGCTGTTTTAACCCTTCTAAAATTTCAAAAAAGAAATCAGCTTCAGTTTTAGATAAGGTAAACTCAGGCTCTAATTGCAACTGAATTCTGGCCACATTAAGATGGTGCTCTAAGCATAAATAAAAAAAGCTTGCCACCTCATCTTTTCCATAAATTTGGTTTAATTCTTTATGAAATATGTCTTTTAAATCCTTTGCTTTCAAAATTAAAATGTTTTAAGCATCCATACAGTACACGAATAATGACCTGTATTGCCAAGTGGTTTTTCTAAAAATTCGAAACCAACTTTTTTGTATAATTTTCTGGCATCATCCATATATGGCATGGTTTCTAAATAACAACTTTCAAAACCAGCGTTTTTGGCAAATTCTAAGCAAGCATTCATCATTTTAGTTCCTAATCCTTTTCCTCTTGCCTCTGGCATAAAATACATTTTTTGCAACTCACAAACATTGCCTTCGTAGTGTTCTAAAGGCGCAATACCAGCACCTCCGAGAATCTCTTCATTCTGAGCTAAAACAAAATATCGGGATTTAGGATGACTATACGTTTCTGTCATACAATCTAACGACGCATCTTCGTAAGCAGTACCAACTTTTGGCACTCCCATTTCTATTAAAACACTTCGTATAGCCTTGGCTATTTTAGGATTATCCTTTTGTTCTATTTCTCGAATAACTATGGTATCTTTACCCACCTTTTTAAAACTTTTATACCGTTTTTTTCACGGTATGAAGATAGTTATTATTACGTTTTTATGAAGAAAAGCATCGTATTCATTTTAGTAATTTGTTCACTTGTTTTTAACTGTACAGTGAAAGAAAAACCTCAATTTATTGGTATTGATAACATCAAGGTTTTAGATTCTAATATTGAGAACATTACTCTTAGTGCAGATGCTGAGTTTAGCAACCCAAATAATGTTGGTGGCACGCTTCAAACAGATGCATTAAAGGTGCTTGTTAACAACAGAGAGGTGGCCACATTTACATCCAAAGAATTTAAAGTACCTTCTAAAGACAAGTTCAAAATTCCGCTTACGGTTTCTATCGCTACAGATAGCATTATTAACAAAGGTAATCTTAGTGGTTTATTGGGTAGTTTATTATCTAAAAAACTAAAAGTGCAATATATAGGAGATATTAAGTACAAGATTTTTGGCTATTCTTCTACCTATAATATTGATAAAACTGAAGACGTAAAAATTAAATTATAAGTGCAAACACACGAGTACTATATAAAACGTTGCTTACAAATTGCCAAAAATGGATTGGGAACCACTAGACCAAATCCTATGGTTGGTGCTGTTATTGTGCATAACAACAGTATTATTGGAGAAGGTTTTACCAGCGCTTATGGAGGACCACATGCCGAAGTTAACGCTGTAAATTCTGTTAAAAACAAATCCTTATTAAAAGAAAGTACAATGTATGTGCTTTTAGAACCTTGTAGCCATTACGGAAAAACACCTCCTTGTAGCGACCTCATTACACATCACAACATCCCAAATGTAGTAATTGGCTGTGTAGATGATAATCCTGAAGTTGCAGGAAAAGGCATTGCCAAATTAAAGACACATGGTTGCAATGTTATTGTTGGTGTTTTAGAAGCAGATTGCAAAGCGCATTTAAAACGTTTTTTTGCCTATCACAATAAAAAACGACCATATATAATTTTGAAATGGGCCGAAACCGAAGATGGTTTTATTGCACCAGAAACTAAGGATGAACAAAAACCTGTTTGGATTACAAACACTTACTCAAGACAATTGGTACACAAATGGCGCGCTGAAGAGCAAGCCATTTTAGTAGGAACTAATACAGTTATAGAAGACAACCCAAGTCTTACTGTTAGAGATTATACTGGCGAAAATCCTATTAGAATTGTTATAGACAAGACTAACAAACTTGATGAGAGTTATAAAATTTTTGACTCCTCAGCTAAAACCATTAAACTCACTAAAACTGAGCTTAATTTTGATAGTCCTTTGGCTTCTCAGATTTGTAATTATCTACACCAACAAAATATAAACTCTGTGATTATTGAAGGTGGTGCTAAAACGCTTCAAACTTTTATTGATGAAAATTTATGGGACGAAGCCCGAATTTTTATTGGCAAAACTGAATTTAAATCAGGTACAAAAGCACCACAACTAAATGGTAGATTAATTTCTGAAAAAAAATTAAAAGAAGATCGAATAAAATTCTACATAAATGATTGATACGCTTATTTTCGACTTTGGAGATGTCTTTATTAATCTAGACAAGCAAGGCGCAATGCAAAATGCACTTAATTTGTTTAAGCTAGATACGTTTGAAGAAGACATGACTAACACCAATATATTGTATGAAGTTGGCAAAATTTCAACGGAAGAGTTTATTGCGTTTTACAGTTCTAAATTTCCTCACTTAACGAAGCAACAACTCATTGATGCCTGGAATTTTATTTTAAGAGATTTTCCAAAATATCGCTTAGAGTTTCTTCAACAACTTGCAAAAGAACAACGCTATAAACTCATATTATTAAGCAACACCAACGATATGCATATAGATTTCATAAAATCTAACGTTAGTTTTTATGAAGACTTTAAAAGCTGTTTTGATCAGTTTTACTTATCACAAGAAATTCATCTTAGAAAACCCAATAGAGATATTTTCGATTATGTTTTAGAAAGCAATAATCTAAAACCAGAACAGTGTTTTTTTGTTGACGACACCAAAGACAACACTGATACCGCTAAATCTTTAGGCATTGAAGTTTGGAACATAGATGAGACGCGTGAGGATATAATCAACCTTTTTAACCTTAATAGTACATACTTTTGATTTTTTTAATACTTAGCATTTTATCGTCTACGGCTATTTTTGTGCTTTTTAAACTTTTCAATAAGTACAATATAAATACACTACAGGCTATTGTATTTAATTATATAACAGCATTTACTTGTGGGATTTTGCTTTATAACAAACCTATTAACATTGACAGCTTCATATCAGAAACTTGGTTTTTTGCAGCTTTAGGTTTAGGTTTTTTATTCATTAGTATTTTTAATGTAATGGCACTTACCGCTCAAAAAAACGGCCTGTCTGTAGCTTCTGTGGCTAGCAAAATGAGTGTGATTATTCCTATAGTGTTTGGAATTATTGTTTATAACGAAAGTATTGGCTTCCAGAAAGTGATAGGTATAATATTAGCACTTTTAGCTGTTTACCTTACTTCAATAAAACCAAAATCTAACGTAGTACTGACCAAAGCTATTTACCTACCAATTATTTTATTTTTAGGTTCTGGAATTATTGACACTAGTGTTAATCATTTTGCGCCAGATGGGAATATGCCTTTGTTTCTGGCTATTATTTTTGGAAGTGCTTTTTTAATCGGCTTGGTTTTAATAATATTAAAAACCAAACAGACTAAACAAAAATTCAATCCTAAAAGCATTCCGTTTGGTATTGCCCTTGGCTTGGTCAATTACAGCTCTATGTACTTTCTTTTGAAAGCCTTGCGAGTAGACGGATTTGAAAGCTCTACAATTTTTACAATAAACAATGTTGCTATTGTTGCTGTATCTTGTTTAACAGGACTATTACTTTTTAAAGAAATAATATCCTCTAAAAACTGGATTGGTGTAGGCCTAGCTTTAATTTCTATAATATTAGTAACCTTATAATTTTGACTGAAGACATATATAAAACCATTTCTAAACCTTCGATCGGAGAGTTATTTAAAGATAAAAACAGCAAATTTATTGGCTATGCTTTCCCTGTAGAAAACGAAGAAGATGTAAAAACACATATTGAAGAGGTTAAAAAAGAGCATCACTCAGCAAGACATTGGTGTTATGCTTACCAATTAGGCACAGAAAACATAAGTTTTAGGGCAAATGATGATGGTGAACCTAACAATTCAGCTGGAATGCCAATTTATGGTCAGATACAATCTTTTGAAGTAACAAATGTTTTAGTTATTGTTGTTAGGTACTATGGAGGAGTAAAATTGGGAGTAGGCGGATTAATTAATGCTTATAAAACCGGAGCTCAGTTAGCCCTTGAAGCTTCAGATATTATAGAAAAAACAATTAATAAGCATTTTACACTCAAGTTTGAATATAAAAACATGAGTAAGGTGATGCGAATTCTTAAAGAGCATCAGATTGAAATAACAAAACAAACTCTAGAACTTGACTGTTTGTTGGAAATATCTGTCAGAAAAGGTAACATTTCTAAAATATTTGAAATATTTGACCAGTTTTATGGTGTTGAAATTGATGAATTATAACGAATAATTTTGCAGTTTATCTAAAAGATATTTTGGACATCTGGTAGGTCTATTTCGATTCATATCTATAAATGCCAAAACAGTGTTACCTGTTGCCAATAATTCACCCTTACTATTTATTAATTCGTAATCAAATTCTATTGAAGCAGTTGGCATTTTTTTTAACTTAGTTTTTACTTTAAGAACATCATCATAACGTGCTGAACTTTTGTAATTTATACGCAATGAAATAACAGGAAGCATTATACCTTCCGCTTCCATAGTACTGTAACTAAGACCAAACTCGCGTAACCACTCAGTTCTACCTACCTCAAAATAAACAGCATAGTTAGCATGATATACAACTCCCATCTGATCAGTTTCGCCATAGCGAACACGTATTTCTGTTTCGTTATAATTCAAAATTTTGAACGATTTTAAATAAAAAATTTGTAGTTTTAAAGGATTTTAAACATGGGAAAAAAAATCTTAAAATTCAATTAGAATTGATTTTTTTTTTAAAAATTTTGTTCACATATTTGTCATGTTCAAAACGCTAAGAGAATCCTAATTCTCTTTTTTTTTGCTAATCTAACTAACAACATAAAATCTAAATTTAACTAATGGAGATCACAGCGGAATCTGTATGGAGTAATTGTCTCTCATTTATAAAAGATAACATACAACCTCAAGCCTACAAAACATGGTTTGAACCCATACAAGCTGTAAAACTTACCGGTAACGCCTTGAGTATTCAGGTACCTAGTAAGTTCTTTTATGAGTGGTTAGAAGAGCATTACGTAAAAATCCTTAAAGTAGCTCTTACTAAAGAGTTAGGTGACGATGCCAAGCTGGTGTATGTTATTAAAATGGAAAACACCTATGGTAACAAACAACCTTTTACAGAAAAAATTCCGAGTTCTAATAGAACACCTGTAAAATCTCAAGATGTAGATGTACCTTTTAACAACAAGAGTCCAGAACTTAAAAACCCGTTTATAATTCCTGGAATTAGAAACGTAAAAATTGAGTCGCAACTTAACCCAAGTTATACTTTTGAAAATTTCTTGGAAGGAGACTCTAACCGTCTAGCCAGAAATGCTGGAATTGCTGTTGCTAACAAACCTGGCGGAACATCTTTTAATCCACTTTTAATTTTTGGTGGAGTTGGATTAGGAAAAACACACTTAGCACACGCTATTGGTGTAGATATAAAAGACAAATATCCTGAAAAAACAGTTCTTTATATCTCTGCTGAAAAATTTACGCAACAGTATATTGATTCTGTAAAAAAGAATAACAGAAATGATTTTATTCATTTTTATCAAATCATTGATGTTTTAATTATAGACGACGTACAATTCTTATCTGGTAAAACAGGTACGCAAGATGTATTCTTCCATATCTTTAACCACTTACACCAAAACGGTAAGCAAGTTGTATTAACAAGTGATAAGGCACCTGTTGATATGCAAGATATTGAGCAACGTTTATTATCTCGTTTTAAATGGGGACTTTCTGCAGAGTTGCAAACTCCAGATTTTGAAACCAGAGTTTCTATTCTTAAAAACAAACTTTACAGAGATGGTGTAGAAATGCCAGATGAAATTGTAGAGTATGTTGCTAAGCACATAAAAACAAATGTTAGAGAACTTGAAGGTGCTATCATTTCTTTAATAGCTCAATCTTCTTTCAATAAAAAAGAGATTACAATAAACCTTGCTAAGGATATTGTAGATAAGTTTGTAAAGAACACTAAGCGCGAAGTATCTATAGACTATATTCAAAAAGTAGTTTCAGATTATTTCCAGATGGATGTAAGTACACTTCAGTCTAAGACGCGTAAACGTCATATTGTACAAGCACGTCAGTTAGCTATGTTTTTTGCAAAGAAATATACTAAAGCGTCTTTGGCAAGTATTGGTTCTCAAATTGGGCAGCGCGATCATGCTACAGTTTTACATGCATGTAAAACCGTTGACAACTTATCTTCTACTGATAAACAGTTTAGAAAATATGTTGAGGATTTAGCCAAAAAATTATCGCTTTAAACAACTAAAACATGACTAAGATTTTAATGGTGTGCCTTGGCAATATTTGTCGTTCACCATTAGCTCATGGTATATTAGAATCTAAACTTAATACTTCTCAATTTTATATTGATTCTGCTGGCACAGCAGCCTATCATGTTGGTCACCAACCAGATCGCAGATCTATTAAAGTAGCAAAAAACAACAACATAGATATTAGTCACCAAACTGCAAGACAATTTAAAGCTTCAGATTTTGATAGGTTTGATTACATCTATGCAATGGACTCTTCTAATTACACTAACATTATTAGTCTAGCAAGGAACAATTCAGACATTGGTAAAGTGAAACTATTTCTAGAAGAAAATCCTAATATCTCCAACAAAAATGTACCTGATCCTTATTACGGAGATATGAGTGATTTTGAATATGTGTTTGATTTAATTGAGAACACTTCAATTATTATTGCAAAAAGGCTTCTTGAAGAATAAAACCAAGTCTTTGATTTTTCGTAACTTAGAAACATTATCACTTCCAAAAAGCCTAAGCTATGAAAACTACGACTACTATTCTTTGCATTTTGTGTTTTTACTTTTCTTTTTCTCAAGATATAGAGTTAGAATCTTTTGCCACAGGATTTAATCGACCTGTTAACATTAAACATGCTGGTGACGACAGACTATTTGTGGTTGAGCAAGATGGTATTATCAAAATCGTAAATTCTGATGGCTCAGTAGAAGCAACTAATTTCTTAGATATTGATACCATTGTTGGTAGCAACGGAAACGAACAAGGGTTACTTGGTCTGGCATTTCATCCAGATTTTGATACGAATGGCTATTTTTTTGTGAACTATACTAACAATTCAGGAGATACTGTTATTTCGAGATTTTCAAGAATTGGAGTTAATCCTACCATTGCAGATCCTAATTCTGAATTAATAATACTAACGTATTCTCAACCTTACAGTAACCACAACGGTGGTGAATTACAGTTTGGACCTGATGGCTACTTGTATATTTCTAGTGGTGATGGAGGTTCTGGTGGTGATCCTCAAAACAATGGTCAAAACCTCAACAGCTTATTGGGAAAACTATTAAGAATAGATGTTAACAATGCTTCTGCTTCAAATCCTTACGATATTCCTGCCGATAATCCTTTTGTTGGTGACACAAACGCAAGAGATGAAATTTGGGCTTACGGCCTACGGAATCCTTGGAAATTTTCTTTTGACAGTATGAATAACGACTTATGGATTGCTGACGTTGGTCAAAATGCTAGAGAAGAAATTAACCAAGTAGTATTAACCGCAGCCGGACTTAATTACGGCTGGAGATGTTACGAAGGAAATAATAATTATAATACAAGTGGTTGCCCAAATAGCAGTACGCTAACTTTTCCTGTTTCAGAATATTCTCATTCTGGCGGACGCTGTTCTATCACTGGAGGTTATGTATACAGAGGCTCTAATTATCCTAATCTGGTTGGTACTTATTTATTTGGCGATGTATGTACTCAAGAAATTGGCTATTTAAAATTTGAAAACGGTAGTTGGAATTCAACTTTTGAAAGCTTTTCCGGCAACTGGGTAGCCTTTGGAGAAGATATAAATGGTGAACTCTATGTATCTGGTCTTGGTGGCACCATATACAAGATTACGGACTCATTACTTAGTATTGATGAAAACACCCAAAATTCTTTATCAATTTATCCAAATCCAGCAAACACTATTTTGAATATTGACCTTCCTGATAGTACTCCTGGAAACTCAACAACTTTTAATATTTATGATGTTCAAGGAAAGTTAATAAAGTCTATTTTAAAAGATAATAATGATATCTTTACAAGCATAAATATTTCAGATCTAAAAAGTGGTTTTTATATCCTTGAAGCAAAGTTAGACGAGGATGGAAAAATCACTAAAAAATTCGTGATAAATTAAAATGACAAGCTCAAAAGGCCAACTTTTTCTTATTCCTACTCGATTAGGAGACAATCCTCCTCTAGAGGTGCTACCTATTTCAATTAAAAAAGTAATTGAAGACATTGACTATTACATTGTTGAAAACGAAAAAACTGCACGCAGATTTATAAAACGTATTTCTCCAAGTAAGTCTCAGCCTTCACTCAAACTAAGTGTACTTAATAAATATACAACCGAAGAGGAGCGTAATACGTTTTTAAATCCATGTTTAGAAGGCCACACAATTGGACTACTTTCTGAAGCTGGATGTCCAGCAATCGCAGATCCAGGCTCTGATGTTGTTAGTTTAGCGCATAGTATGAATATAAAAGTTGTTCCTTTAGTTGGTCCATCTTCAATAATATTGGCTTTAATGGCTTCTGGAATGAATGGACAAAGCTTTTGTTTTAATGGTTATTTACCTATTGATAAAGCTGAAAGAAAAGCTAAATTAAAAAGTCTGGAACGCTTATCATCAGAGCACAATCAATCTCAAATTTTTATTGAAACTCCTTACCGAAACACTAAAATGTTAGAGGATTTATCTAATGTTTTACATCCAGAAACTAGAGTATGCGTGGCTTGCGATATTACATTGCCTAGTGAGTTTATAAAAACTCGACCTGCAAGAGATTGGAAAAACAATAAAGAAGACCTGCACAAAAGACCAGCAATCTTTATTATTCAAAAAGATTAGATTTTGGCTTTCGCTTTTTTATTTGGTTTAACGATAGTTGTGTCGTAACCCGAAAACTTTTTCATGTAGTACTTTACTGTAGATCCATACGCATCAGAAAGATTATAGTCGCCATAGCTACGTAAAAACTTTTTTACTGTACCAGGACCAGCTAAATGTGCAGCTGCAAGAATACCTGACTCTGTCACCTTTACACCTGCTATAAATTTACCTTCAAAACGTTTGATATCTTTTCTTAAAATCCATTTGTTTCGAGAGGCGTTAGCCATAAATGCTTTTTCTTGTAGTTCTGGATTGTATAAAAAATGATTTGGATTGTAAATACCAATCAACTTCAAAGTCTCAGCCCCAAATTGATATTTACCCAAATAGCCTAAAGTATTTACAGTAAAATAATCACCTCTAGATTCTTTAAAAGCTAAAGCTTCTTTAAAACCTTCAAAAGACTTTCCAAGGTGCGGAGTAAAAATATCTGGTTTAGATAAATCTGATCCCTCTGCCATCGCTAAATCAGACTTAATGTTGTAGTTTAAATCTAATCCATCTGTAGAATACAAGTCTGTATTTAAAGAGGAATTTGGATAAAGTGCCAAAGCAACTACTATACAAATTGAAAATGGCAACAAGTAATTCTTAACGCTATTTTTTATCATAACAGCCAATTTTTAACTGATAAAACTTTCCCCATAAGCTTTTATCAAAATCGCGTGCAAATATACAACTTTTATTTAAATATTGAAAATCAACATGTTAAGGTTTGTTAAAAGTTATCAGTAGTAGATATAATGCATCTTAAAACGTCCTTTACTATTTAATTCTAATGCTGGGAAAGGTACCTTAATTACGTTTAAAACATCAAAAATGGTTTTTAGAAAATGAGATTTTGTTTTAATCCTACTTAAATCTATATCGAGACTTAGATAATACTGCCTTGTTCTATTTTGATTTATAAATAAAGGATCGTTTGGCTCACCTGTTAACATACCATCTGCTCCATAGCCAACCGCAAGATTTAACCAATTTGGAATATTATCGGTTTTTAAAAACGAATTAATATTAGCACTTAACCAATAGGTCTGACCATTATAATCTTTTAAGAATTCTTCTGACAATCCATTTCCTAATTTATCTGGTCGTTGCTTTGCAAACTCTGTTTGATGAAACGAATATTTTAAATGTATACGTTGCTCTTTCCATAACAATTCTTGACCAACAAAAAGTCCCGAACCTAAAGTATTGGCGGCCATATCTGTCCAAGAAAATCCCCATTCTTCAGAAAAACCATCCATAACCTCAACAGCTGTTAAAAACCCTAAGCCAAGTGTAGAGGCATAAATGATTTGATTTTTTTTACTCACACCGGCCCAATTAAGTGTATTTGCACCCAACCTACCTAACTGATAAGAAGAAAACACATGACCCAACTTATCCATCTGCAACCACTCTCCACTATCGTCTAGCGTCTTAAATTTTGATCGTGCATAATCAGCATACCATAACTGGTCTAAACCAATGAGTGCAGTAGTAGCTAATGATACTTCAGAAATAAGAACGGTATTTCTTCGAGACTTATTGAGAGAGTCACTTGGTTTTAAAAATTGATTAATCTTAGATTGTGCAAAAAAAGATCCACTAACACAAAGCAGAAATATGATATGTGTTATAGCCTGCCTCAAACCCTAACCTTATCTATTAATTCCTTGCGAAGATAAATACCTTTGATATTCTTTAGCATTATTATTATGCTGCGCCAAAGTTTTGGCAAACTTATGATAACCTAAACGT
Source organism: Winogradskyella poriferorum (assembly GCF_036553625.1). Lineage (NCBI taxonomy): Bacteria > Pseudomonadati > Bacteroidota > Flavobacteriia > Flavobacteriales > Flavobacteriaceae > Winogradskyella > Winogradskyella poriferorum. Next base: position 13,496 of record NZ_JAZHOU010000003.1, on the reverse strand, counting down.
TTTGCATCTGCAGCAAAATATAGATAGTTGTGTTTTTCTGGGTTTAAAACAGCCCTTATTGCAGACAAATCTGGCATTGCAATAAGTCCTGGAGGCAAACCTAAATTCTTATATGTATTGTAAGGAGAGTCTATTTCTTTATGAATATTTAAAACTCGTCTTATCACTGTATTCTTATATTTTGGCAGTTGATAAGCTGCAAATTTTAAGGTTGGGTCTGCTTGCAATGGCATACCAATTCGTAATCTATTGAGATAAACTCCAGCAACTCTTGGCTGTTCATCGGCTTGTTTAGATTCTTCGTGAACAATAGAAGCCAAGGTCATTACTTCATTTGGAGATAAGTTTAATTGCCTTGCTTGTTCTAGTCTAGATTCGTTCCAAAAACGATTGTATCTGGCTAACATTTTATCTCTAAAACCCTCAGCAGACGTATTCCAAAAAAACTCGTAGGTATCTGGCAAATACATACCTAATGCGGTTGCTTTTCTAAAACCATGCTTCTCTAAGAAGTCTTCATCTGTCATAGCATTTAACAATGAAACACTATCAGCTTCAATTTGCTTGCTAATTCTTCCTGCTAAATCTTCAAGACTATGCTGATTATTGAAAGCTATTTTTACGGGAAGGTTTTTGCTTCGGATAGAATTAATAATCTCGTTATTATTCATTCCTTTAGAAATAGCAAATCGACCTGCTTTTATGTTGGATATATACTTTTTTTGTTCAGCAAGCGCATCAAAGGAATCCATGTCATCTAGCAAAGGCTCTAATTGCTGTCTTACCTGAATATAATTAGCGTTGGTTGGTATAAATACGTAAGCTGTTTCATTTTGAAATTTTGTATTTGGTTGAAACATGGCACCATAAATATAGTATGCTATACCACCAAAAATTAATAAACCCATTATGGCTACTGCCCAAAGTATCTTTTTTATATACATATATTAATTGTTAATTCGCTGTAACATATACTCGTTTGAAAATTTTTGACCATCAAAACTCCAGTCCTTTTTTAAACCTATTTTTTTGAAACCATTGTTTTCAAACAGCGCTAAACTTGCTGCATTAGTTTCTGAAATATTAGCATAAACCTGATGCAAATGAAGCGTTTTAAAACAATAATTTACCAACAAGTTTAAAGCTTCTTTGCCATAACCCTTATATCGATTGGATTGGTCTTTTATTAAAATACCAATACCTGCACGCTTGTTTTTAATATCAAAATCAAACACATCTATTAAGCCAATTGCTCCATCATCAGTAGTACAAATAACTAAGCGCAATTGTTTAGCTTCAAAAATATCTTGCTGCGCGTTTTCTAGGTATTGCTTTATTAAAAATCGAGAATAAGGTGTTTGTGTATCGCTTAGTACCCATAGTGAAGTATCGTTTTCTATTTCATAGATAAAATCGAGATCCTCAGGTTCTAAAGCGCGCAAAAAAATGTGTTCACCTTTTAAACTTACCATTCTATTTCACCTTTAAAAACTTGTTCTGCAGGACCAATTAACCAAATATCATTATAGCCTTCAGGACTTTTACTAAAGTGCACTTTAAGTTCTCCTCCTTCAACTTTAAGCTCAACTTCATTTCTTGTAGTCTTTTTATTATGATGCATAGCTAGTGCTACAGCTGTGACACCAGTACCGCAAGACAAGGTCTCATCCTCTACTCCTCGCTCATAAGTTCTAACAGCAAATCGGTTATCTGCCAATTGCTCAACAAAATTAACATTACTTCCTACTTCATTATAAGGCTCACCATATCTAATTGCCGACCCTTTAGACTTAACATTCAATGTTTTACTATTAGATACCATTTCTACATGATGTGGAGACCCAGTATCCAGAAATAAATGATTGTCATAAACTTCAATCGTTTCTACATCTTGCATATGTAAATGCACAATACCATCTTTAACTTTAGCCTTGTGCAAACCATCTATCGCTAAAAATTCGGTTTCATTTTCAATAATACCAAGAAACTTTGCAAAAGCTACAATACAGCGACCACCATTACCACACATAGTACTTTCATTACCATCCGAATTGTAGTAAACCATCTTAAAATCAGAAGAATTGTCATTTTCTAATAGTATAAACCCATCTGCCCCAATGCCAAAACGTCTGTCACACAATTCTGAAATACGTTTGGTATTGTTTTTGTCTATTTTTTGTAAACGATTATCTACAATAATAAAATCGTTACCTGTACCTTGATATTTATAAAAAGTCATAGTCATAATTCTACGCAAATATAAGAATTAAAGACTGTAACTAGCGATGTTAAAAGGCAGTTAAAGTTGGCGTTAAATAGTCGTTAAAATGAAAATTAAAATTCAATATATATATAAATTTAAACGTTAAAAAGAAAACTTAAATCCTGAAAAATTATGAAGAAGATCCTATCATTAGTTGGTGTTTCGGTATTAGGTGGTCTGCTAACCCTTGGTGGTTATAAGCTTTTTATTGAAAAACAACAACCAGAGCAGTTAGCTGTAGAGCAAGTTTCTGACTTACCTGTATACGTACCCACAAACACAACACTTAACAATTCTGCTGAAATAACTCCAAACTTTGTTGAAGCAGCAGAAAAATCTTTAGATGCAGTAGTGCACGTAAAAAACACTGCTATTGTTTCTGCACCTATAACAATGGGTGATTACTTCTTTGGAAGATCTCAACCTCGTGCGCAAGTTGGTACAGGTAGCGGTGTTATTATTTCTCCAACAGGCTACATTGTTACTAACAACCACGTCATTCAAAATGCTAACGAAATTAGCATCACTCTAAACAATAACAAAACTTACATGGCAGAACTGGTTGGTACAGATGAAGCCACAGACATTGCTCTCATAAAAATTGAAGCAGATGAGGATTTACCATTTTTAGCCTTTGGAGACTCAGATAGTGCTAAAATTGGTGAATGGGTTTTAGCCGTTGGTAATCCGTTTAATCTCAACTCTACTGTAACTGCTGGTATTATTAGTGCAAAATCGAGAGACTTAAGTGGTAGAAATACGCAATCTTTTATTCAAACCGATGCGGCAGTAAATCCAGGTAATTCTGGTGGTGCCTTAGTAAATACTAATGGAGATTTAATCGGTATTAATACCGCAATATCATCGCGAGATGGATCTTATATTGGGTATTCGTTCGCTGTACCTAGTAATATTGCTCGTAAAATTGTTAATGATATCATGGAGTACGGAAATGTACAAAATGGTATACTTGGTGTTGTCGGCAGTGCTTTAAATAGTCAAACAGCAGAACAAATAGGTACTGATATGACAGAAGGTTTCTACGTTAGTGATGTTACAGAAGATACAGGTGCTGAAAAAGCAGGAATTAAATCTGGAGATATCATAAAGAAAATTGATAATGTTGAAATTAATAAGTTCTCAGATTTAGCAGGCTACTTAAAAACAAAAAGTCCAAACGACGAAGTTATTGTAACCATAGTGAGAGACGGTAATGAAGAAATTGTACCAGTTACACTTTTAAAACCTTCCCAAACCGTAATAGAAACCATTGGTATGGTAAAAAATGCTACAAAATCAGATTTAAAAAAATATGACACTGACTATGGTCTAAAAATATATGAATTTGATGAGCGCTACGAAGCCTATTGGAATAGAGAAGGTATAGAGGAAGGAAGCCTCGTTACACGTATTAACGGTAAAAAACTATACTCAGTAGATGATGCTCAAAATGCTATTAAAACAAGAAATATGAATGAGCCTCTTCAAATTGAAGTTATAAATAAGCAAGGTGAAAAAGTAGTCTACAACTTTAGATAAAAAAATTTAAAAATAGATTAAAGCCACCCTTCAAAGTACAATTCTTTGAAGGGTTTTTATTTTCGGTAAAAAGTGCTACGAAAACGTTTGAAATATGTATTTTTGCGCAAAATCTAAAAACACTAAACCAATAAAAAATGGGTTTTAACGACACTTACGAAAAAGAGTTAGCGTTTCAGGCAGACCGTCGCAGAGCTACGGTCGAATTTATTAAAACAGTAAGCGACCTTTGGTACGATAATTCCATTGAGCTTGTTTTATTCAGAAACCAATTAATTGACAGAAAAGTGAGCGAAATTTTAAACTTGCACGAATATGCAGGCGAATTTGTTCAGAAACCGATTTCAATCTTTGACTCTGTAGAAATTGCTCAGGCTATTAAAAAATTAAATTTACCTCCTGCTAAATTAGACATTGGTAAATTAACGTACGAGTATCACTTAGAAGATCAGAAGTATGATAATGCCACTGCTTTTGTTGCTGCTAAATTAAAAGATGCAAATAACTCTAAGGAGTTAGAACCTAAAGATGTTATTCTTTATGGTTTTGGTAGAATCGGTAGATTAGTAGCACGTGAGTTAATGACACGTACTGGTAAGGGTAATCAACTGCGATTAAGAGCTATTGTAACTCGCGGTGAGGTTAACAAAACTGTATTAGAAAAACGCGCATCGTTATTAAGAAACGATTCTGTACACGGAGATTTCTCTGGTATGGTTGGTGTTGATGCAAAAAACAGCGCGCTTATTATAAATGGTACAACAGTTAATATTATTTCTGCTAATGCACCAGAAGATATAGATTATACAAAATATGGTATAAACAATGCTTTAGTAATTGATAATACTGGAGCATTTAGAGATGATAAAGCTTTAGGGAGACATTTAAAATCTAAAGGTGTAGAAAAAGTTCTTTTAACAGCGCCAGGAAAAGGAGTACCTAATATTGTGCATGGAGTTAACCACTTAGAACATAATCCTGATGAAGTTAAAATTTTCTCTGCCGCTTCTTGTACTACTAACGCCATTACACCTGTTTTAAAAGCTGTTGAAGATTCTTTTGGTGTAAAATCTGGTCACTTAGAGACCATTCATGCTTACACGAATGACCAAAATTTAGTAGATAACTTTCACAAAAAATACAGACGTGGTAGAGCTGCTGGTCTTAACATGGTAATTACAGAAACTGGTGCTGGTAAAGCAGTAAGTAAAGCATTACCATCACTAGAAGGCAAATTAACATCTAATGCTATTAGAGTACCTGTACCAAATGGTTCTTTAGCAATTCTTAATTTAGAATTAGAAAAAGAAACTTCTGTAGACAGCATGAATACAATCATGAAAAAATACGCGCTTGAAGGTGATTTAGTTGAGCAAATTAAATACGAAATGAGTGACGAACTTGTTTCTAGTGATATTGTTGGAAGCTCGGCACCATCAATCTACGATAGTAAAGCAACCATTGTAAGAGCAGATGGTAAAAATGTTGTCTTATACATTTGGTACGACAATGAGTATGGTTATAGCCATCAAGTTATTAGACTTGCAAAATATGTTTCTAAAGTAAGACGCTATACTTATTATTAGAATCTTTTGAAAAGGGAAAAAGAAAAAATCTTGTCGTTTGGCAAGATTTTTTTGTTTTAAAAACATCCAAAGCAACACTAAGTGCGTATATGAACTGTTGAGTAGAATTGATGATGTATTTGTTTTACAAATTATTGAAACTAATGCCCATAAAATCATTATCTTGGCACCTAATTAATCGAACACAACCAAAACAATTACAATATGAAGTTTTTAGCTAAAGTCGCTGTAATTCTTATAGTTACCTTTAACCTACAAACCTTAATCGCACAAACTCAGCAAGATGATGCTGATGAACAATACTCATTAAGCAGTGGTAATATTGATAGTCAATTTGAGTATGTTTTTAGAAAATCTGGAAACTTTAAAGGTACAAACGGGCAACCTTACGAAGCTGTAAAACAAGCTTGGTTATTAAAACTAAAAGCCAATGTTTTAGATTCGCTTAAAACAACTTACAAAGATTTAGCTAATTCTGAAGCTACAGTTGCCAACCAAGTTAAAGAAATAGACGATCTTAAAGCAAAACTTGGTAACACACAGACCACCTTAAACGAAACCAACGAAGAAAAAAACAACATGGCATTATTAGGTATGCAAACCAGCAAAACCAATTATAATGTTATTATGTGGACGATTATTGCTGCTCTTACTGCATTATTGTTGTTCTTTATATACAAGTTTAAAAACAGCAACTCATTAACCAAAGAAGCAAAACACAAACTTGAAGAAGTAGAAACAGAGTTTGAAGAACACAGACGCACTGCGCTAGAACGCGAACAAAAAGTAAGACGTCAACTTCAAGATGAGATTAATAAAAACAAGGCTTAATAATTACCTTTTATAAATATTGAAAATCCGCAATACTAATTGCGGATTTTTTGTTTATTGATTTTTAATGATTTACATTTACTAATGTTTGTTGCAACTAGGTATGGGAAAGAAAAAAGAAAAGAAAAAAAAGAGTAAAGTTGAGTTTAACGATCGAGAATCTTTCAAGCAGCAAAAACCATCAAAGCTACCTCTTTATTTATCAATTCTTGCAATTTTAATAAGTTTTGGACAGTTAGTGTTTACAGTTCCAATTGTTTTGAAATATTTTGATAGAGTTGAAATTGAAGCCAAAGAACTTGGAATAGCTAAACCTATCAATGAAGATTTTATTAAATCATCCTTCATAATTAGAAATACAGGAAATAATACGGCCGAAAATGTAGAGCTACATTTACGAATTCTTGATGATGACAATGTTGTATTCATTCCTGACGTATTTAGATTGGTTAAAGATGATAATAGAGATGGGATTACGAAAAACTTAATTTATAAATGTGATGAGTTAGTTCCAGGAGAACATGTTAGAATCTCTGTTTTTTCTAATTTTGTGGATTATCTAAAAATCAATAATATTGATACACTATATTTCAATAAACCCATTAAAAGACCTGAATTCAACTTTGGACCTTACATTAGTGGTTTAAAACATTCTTTGAATAAAGTTAAAGTTGAGGAGAAAGACTCTCTATATTTAAAAGAAATTAGGTATTTGAATCAATAGATTGAATTTTTATAATTTGGATATCCCTTCACAATCAAAATCTCTTAATTAAACCTACCTTTGCACACAATTTAGAAAGACCATGCGCATAGATATCATCACCGTTTTACCAGAACTTTTAAAAAGTCCGTTTGAAGCTTCAATACTTAAACGTGCCATAGAAGCAAATTTGGTAGAAGTTCATTTTCATAACCTTAGAGATTATACCACAGACAACTATAAATCTGTAGACGATTACCAATTTGGTGGTGGAGCAGGTATGGTAATGATGATAGAGCCAATAGATAAATGTATTTCTGGTTTACAAGCAGAGCGTAACTATGACGAAATCATATATATGACCCCAGATGGTGAGTGTCTTAACCAAAGTATAGCCAACCAAGTATCGCTAAAAGAAAACATCATCATACTTTGTGGTCATTATAAAGGTGTAGACCAACGTGTGCGCGATAAATTTATCACCAGAGAAATCTCTATCGGAGATTATGTGTTGTCTGGTGGCGAATTAGGTGCAGCTGTGCTGTGCGATGCGGTTATTAGATTAATACCAGGTGTTTTGGGCAATGAGACTTCTGCCCTGACCGATTCGTTTCAAGATAATCTGTTAGCACCACCAATTTATACAAGACCGAGAGACTATAAAGGAATGAAAGTCCCTGAAGTATTGTTTAGTGGTAACTTTGGTAAAATAGAAAAATGGCGAGAAGAGCAAGCCTACCAACGTACCAAAGAAAGACGACCAGATTTACTGGAAGAATAATCTTCTTAAAATTATTAATTATTAATTGCCAATTACCAATTAATAATTATCTTTGCACCCACTTTTGGATTAACCTCTGGCGAAAACCGTGAATGTTGATTTGAAACAACCATTATAAAAGAGAAAACATGGATTCTTTAGTAAAATTTGTACAAGACGAATTTGTAACCAAAAAAGACTTACCAGAATTTAGTGCTGGTGATACTATCACAGTATACTACGAAATTAAGGAAGGCAGTAAAACACGTACACAGTTCTTTAAAGGTGTTGTATTACAACGTAAAGGAAGTGGAGCTTCAGAAACATTTACAATCCGTAAGATGTCTGGTACGATTGGTGTAGAGCGTATCTTCCCAATTAACTTACCAGCTTTGCAAAAAATTGAAGTGAACAAGCGTGGTAAAGTACGTAGAGCACGTATATTCTACTTTAGAGGTCTTACTGGTAAAAAAGCAAGAATTAAAGAAGTTAGAAGATAATCTAACACACATAACATTAAAAAAGCCTTCATTACTGAAGGCTTTTTTAGTTATTAACTTTTGTTAATAACTACAGTTTATAAATTGTGTACATCTAAATTGTTAAAAAATTTGCTTATTCGAAATATAAGCATATTTTAGCTAAACAATCAACAACAAACAGTGTTTGGTTTTAAAAGAAATTTTAGATTTATGTTAATTGTTTAAAGTAACGTTCTTTAAAATTAATAAGATTGTTTTTTGAGGGTAGCGAACCGCTTGTGTAGGCAAGTGTTGGGTAGTTAACCATGAAGCTTAAGTTTTATAATATGCTTGCAGATTAGAAAGCGTAAGTGGAAAGTTTTGAAAAAGTAACGGAATCGAAAGTGAACGCGAAAAGGATGAGCAATGTTTTTGGACGTGTAGGACACGCAAGTGAAGAACAAAGAAGAAATCATCAAGAAAAACAAGTCTTATGAAGCTTAGTAGTATCAGGTCAATACATTTTGAAAGGTATGAAACGTTTCATTTGAAGTAGGAACACTTGAACTGAAAAAGATGATGATGAAAATCATACAGCTGAGTTAGTGAAAGCTAAATAGGTCACGTTAGTACTGTTTCAAAAAGAAGCCATGTCAGAACAGTTTTACTGTAGTGATATGGCTTTTTGTTTTTCTACTCATTTTTATTCACTATTTTAGTTAGATGAAATTTATACTAGTATTCATATTCTGCTTTTTAAGTTTTTTAAGCTATGCTCAAATCGATACTTTAAGCATTCTACACAAAAATATATGGACACCCAAAAAGCATATTTATACACATTGGCTAGAAAGAGACACTATCAATCTTAAGTCTCTTAAGTATTATAAAAAAATTGAAGACTCTATATTTAAGAAAGAAGATTTAAGTCAAGAAGATATTAATGATTTAATAGCATCTGTTAGGTTTGAAAATGAGAAAATTAAATTTGATTCTATAAATAATCTAAAACATATTCTATATATGTCTTGCCCTGTTGGTGCAACTATGTATAATTTAAAAAGTTTAAAATATAAGAATGGTCAAGTTGATCTCAATTATTCTGTTAGAAATTGGAGCCAGAATGAAAAAACAAAACATTATTCTTTCAATTATAAAGTTATAATATGGAATGATGATGAGATTCTTTTAAGCAGAATTAAAATATGAACTTACAAAGCATATCTGACCAAAACTTCAGTAATAAAGACTACACCACTAACCTACTTCCAAAAGCAGAATACAGCTATTGCACCTTTACAAACTGTAATTTTGAAAATTCAGACATTTCAAACAACGTCTTTTTAGAATGTGAATTTGTGGATTGTAACTTTAGCAATGTCAATGTAAAGCATACTACATTTAATGATGTAAGTTTTAAATCTTGTAAGCTCGTTGGTATTAATTTTAAAGATTGTAGTGAATTTCTACTAAACTTCAGCTTTAGTAATTGTAATCTTAATCTTAGTTCTTTTTCTGATATGAATATCAACAAAACACGTTTTACAGATTGTAAACTACATCAAGTAGATTTTACATATACAGAAGCAAAAGAATCCGAGTTTACCCAGTGCGATTTATTCAACACAATTTTTAATAACACTAACCTCGAAAAAGCGGATTTTTCGACAGCGTTTAATTTCAATATCAATCCTGCTGAAAACAATCTTAAAGGTACTCAGTTTTCAAAGAATAATATTGAAGGACTTTTAAATACCTTCAAAATAAAAATTAAATAAAAAATCCATCCAATTTAGTATTCCTCCCAAGAAATTCCCAAAATTTACCATCAATTACTAGCAATCTCGCAATCGCTAAACCCTATCTATTTTGTATATTTGCACAGCTTAAAAATAAGCTTAAGCATATTCACATTATATTTAACAACCTATGACCAAAATAGCAAAGATTGTTTACACAAAAACAGACGAAGCGCCAGCTTTAGCAACACGTTCTTTTTTACCAATAGTTCAATCATTTACCAAATCTTCAGGTATAACTATTGAAACAAAAGACATCTCATTAGCAGCAAGAATTTTAGCTGTATTTCCAGATTTTTTAACAGAAGAACAAAAGGTAGCAGATGCACTTACAGAACTAGGAGAATTAGCAAAAAAACCAGAAGCTAATATTATTAAATTACCTAATATTAGTGCTTCAGTTCCTCAATTAGAGGCTGCTATTGAAGAACTTCAAGCTAAGGGGTATAACCTTCCAAACTATCCAGACGAACCAAAAAATGATACTGAAAAAGAAATCAAGGCTCGTTACGACAAAGTAAAAGGTAGCGCTGTAAATCCAGTATTAAGAGAAGGAAACTCAGACAGACGTGCACCAAAAGCTGTTAAGAATTATGCTAAGAAAAACCCACATAGTATGGGAGCTTGGTCAGCAGATTCTAAAACGCATGTGGCAACAATGAGTGAAGGAGATTTTGCTCATAATGAGAAATCTTACACTACTCCTGCTGCAACTACTGTTAAAATAGTTCATACAGACACAGAAGGCAATACTACTGTATTAAAAGATAACTTAGCATTACAAGCCGAAGAAATTATCGACGCTACGGTAATGAGTAAAAAAGCGCTTTTAGCTTTCTTAGAAAGAGAAATAAAAGATGCCAAAGCACAAGGCGTATTAATGTCTTTGCACATGAAAGCTACCATGATGAAGGTTTCTGACCCTATCATTTTTGGTCATGCTGTAAGAACATATTTCAAACCTGTTTTTGAAAAACATGCTGATACTTTTAAAGAAATTGGTGTTGACGTAAATAATGGTTTTGGAAACTTAATAGAAAACCTTGAAGAATTGCCAGAAGTAAAACGTAAAGAAATCCAAGCTGATATTGATACTGCTTTTAGCGAAGGTCCGGATTTGGCTATGGTAAATTCAGATAAAGGTATAACCAACTTACACGTACCAAGCGACGTTATTATTGATGCTTCTATGCCTGCAATGATTCGTACTTCTGGCCAAATGTGGAACAAAGATGGTAAACAACAAGACACAAAAGCTATCATTCCAGATAGTAGTTATGCTGGTGTTTATACAGCTACAATAGACTTCTGTAAAAAGCATGGTGCTTTTGATCCGACAACCATGGGAACTGTTCCAAATGTTGGTCTTATGGCTCAAAAAGCGGAAGAATATGGTTCTCATGATAAAACCTTTGAAATAATATCAAACGGAAAGGTTGAAGTTATTGACGCTAACGGAACTGTTTTAACAGGCCATAACGTTGAAACTGGTGATATTTGGAGAATGTGCCAGGTTAAAGATGCGCCTGTACAAGATTGGATTAAATTAGCAGTTACAAGAGCAAGAGCATCGCAAACACCTGCTGTGTTTTGGTTAAATGAAAAAAGGGCTCATGATGCAGAATTAATCAAAAAGGTAAATAAATATCTTCCTAATCACAATACTGAAGGTCTAGACATTAGAATTCTTGCACCTATTGAAGCTACTAACTTTACGTTAGAACGTATCAAAGAAGGTAAGGATACAATCTCAGTAACCGGAAATGTTTTAAGAGATTACCTTACAGATTTATTCCCAATTTTAGAATTAGGAACTAGTGCAAAAATGCTATCTATTGTACCTCTAATGAATGGTGGAGGTTTATTTGAAACTGGCGCTGGTGGATCTGCACCAAAGCACGTACAACAGTTTGTAGAAGAAAATCACTTAAGATGGGATTCTCTTGGAGAATTTTTAGCACTTGCTGTTTCTTTAGATCATTTTGCTGAAGTTAATGACAATACTAAGGCACGTGTGTTAGGTGAAGCTTTAGATGAAGCAACAGAAAAGCTGTTAGAAAATAAAAAAGGTCCTTCTCGTAAAGTAAACGAACTAGACAACAGAGGTAGTCACTTCTATTTAGCGTTATATTGGGCTGAAGCTTTAGCTAATCAAACTAAAGATAATTCTTTAAAAGAAGAGTTTTCTACAATTTTTAATGCACTTTCGTCAAAAGAAGAGCAAATCGTAGCTGAACTTATAGATTGTCAAGGAAGCCCTGTAGAAATTGAAGGATACTATTTCCCTAATGAAACTCTAACAAGCAATGCGATGAGACCTAGTAAAACACTCAATTCCATATTAAGTTAAACTTAAAAATGAGCTTCATTGAAAAATGAAGCTTTTTTTATACTTTTAGTTTATATAATTTCTTTTGAAAACTAACAGCAAATGTCATTTATAAAAACAACAGAACAAGATTCATTATACAATGACTTAGAAAAAATGTCTGTAAAAGAAATAGTTTCTAATATAAATATTGAAGATAAAACTGTACCGTTAGCTGTAGAAAAGGCAATACCTCAAATAGAAGCTCTTATTAATCAAGTTATCGCTAAATTAAAAATAGGTGGAAGACTATTTTATATTGGAGCAGGAACAAGTGGTAGATTAGGTATTTTAGACGCATCAGAGTGTCCTCCTACTTTTGGAGTATCTCACGACATAATTATTGGTTTAATTGCAGGAGGTGACACAGCTATAAGAAAAGCTGTAGAAAATGCTGAAGATTCTACAACACAAGGTTGGGAAGACTTAAAATCATTTAATATATCTAAAAAAGATATTGTTATAGGAATCGCAGCATCAGGAACTACGCCTTATGTTATTAGTGCTTTAAAAAAATGTAATCAAGAAAACATCACTACAGGTTGTATAACTTGTAATAAAAATAGTCCTTTAAGTATAGAAGCACTGTATCCTGTTGAAGTAGTGGTTGGTCCTGAATTTCTCACAGGAAGCTCAAGAATGAAAGCAGGAACCGCTCAAAAACTAGTTTTAAACATGATTACCACCACTTCTATGATACACTTAGGAAAGGTAAAAGGAAATAAGATGGTAGACATGCAACTAAGTAACGATAAATTAGTGAAAAGAGGTGTAAGAATGATTATGGATGAATTGAGTATATCTAAAGAAGAGGCAAGCAAACTACTAAACACACATAAAAGCGTAAGAAAAAGCATAAATCATGGAAGAACAAAGCAGAACAGATAAGAACATTTTAAGAAAAGGGATAAAACGATTAGTAATCTGCTTGGTATTAATGTTCCTTGGCCCCACACTTGTACACTTAACTCTTAGTAATGATGACAAGCCTTTATATATCCCTCTTTTAATTGTTTCTATACTTCTTTGCATTTTAGCAATAGTAATGCTATTTATTGGACTAAACACAATAATGGATAGTATGTTTAAAAGAAATAATTAGCTTACCAAAGAAATAATAAACAACAAAAAAACCCTTACTATTAACTAGTAAGGGTTTTCAAAAAAGGCGGCGACCTACTCTTCC
>NZ_JAZHOU010000002.1:0-739931 GCF_036553625.1 Winogradskyella poriferorum | reverse complement strand
GGAAGTGCTTCGTTAAAGGTTGGTGCCGTCGTATCCTGAACTGTGATTACCTGAGTATGCACAGTGTCATTACCACACTCATCAGTTACGGTCCAAGTTCTAACAATAGTTTTTGTATTACCACAAGCTGCAGTCTCTACATCTGACTCAGTAATGGTAACTGTACCACAAGTATCTGCACCAGTAGCAACACCAGTATTAGCAGACGACTCATCTTCGGTACACTCAATCGTGATATCCGCAGGAACTGTAATCGTAGGGTCAGTAGTATCAACAACCGTAATGGTTTGGTCAGCAGATACAGAGTTACCACAAGCATCAGTAGCAGTCCAAGTTCTTGTTATCGTTTTAGTGTTACCACACTGAGCGACTTCAGCATCAGTGAAAGATACATTTGGTTCAGCACAATCATCAATAGCCGTAGCAGTACCAGTACTAGCAGGTGAAGTATCTTCAGTACATTCTACAGTAGTATCTTCAGGAATTGTTAATACAGGGTCAACCGTATCAATAATAGAATATGTAGCTGTAGTATTCGAAGCGTTACCACACTCATCCGTAGCAGTAAATGTCACTGTAATAGCACCATTAGCACAATCTACGTCAGTATTGGCACCATAGTCATTAGACCATGTCACCGTACCACAAGTATCATTAGCTGTTGCACCAGCATTATTAGCAAGCCATGCTTCTAATGTCCCATCAGGTGTAACACCACATTGAATTACAATATTATCTGTATTTGTATTATCTATAGTTGGTGGAGTAGTATCAACCACCGTAATCGTTTGGTCAGCAGATACGCTATTACCACACTCATCAGTTACGGTCCAAGTTCTAACAATAGTTTTTGTATTCCCACAAGCTGCAGTCTCTACATCTGACTCAGTAATGGTAACTGTACCACAAGTATCTGCACCAGTAGCAACACCAGTATTAGCAGACGACTCATCTTCGGTACACTCAATCGTGATATCAGCAGGAACATTGATTGTAGGATCAGTCGTGTCAACAACCGTAATCGTTTGGTCAGCAGATACGCTATTACCACACGCATCAGTTACGGTCCAAGTTCTAACAATAGTTTTTGTATTACCACAAGCAGCAGTCTCAACATCTGATTCCGTAATGGTTACTGTACCACAAGTATCTGCACCAGTGGCAGCACCAGTATTAGCAGAGGACTCATCTTCAGTACACTCTATAGTAACATCCGCAGGAGCAGAGATTGTAGGGTCAGTAGTATCAACAACTGTAATCGTCTGGTCAGCAGACACGCTGTTACCACACTCATCAGTTACCGTCCAAGTTCTAACAATAGTTTTTGTATTACCACAAGCAGCCGTCTCAACATCTGATTCCGTAATAGTTACTGTACCACAAGTATCAGCACCAGTAGCAACACCAGTATTAGCAGAAGACTCATCTTCAGTACACTCAATTGTAATATCAGCAGGAACAGAGATTGTAGGATCCGTAGTATCAACCACAGTAATAGTTTGGTCAGCAGATACGCTGTTACCACACTCATCAGTTACGGTCCAAGTTCTAACAATAGTTTTTGTATTACCACAAGCTGCAGTTTCAACATCTGATTCTGTAATGGTCACTGTACCACAAGTATCTGCACCAGTAGCAACACCAGTATTAGCAGAAGACTCATCTTCAGTACACTCAATCGTGATATCAGCAGGAACATTGATTGTAGGATCAGTAGTATCAACCACTGTAATGGTTTGGTCAGCAGATACGCTGTTACCACACTCATCAGTTACAGTCCAAGTTCTAACAATAGTTTTTGTATTACCACAAGCTGCAGTCTCTACATCTGACTCAGTAATGGTAACTGTACCACAAGTATCTGCACCAGTAGCAACACCAGTATTAGCAGAAGACTCATCTTCAGTACACTCAATAGTGACATCCGCAGGAACGTTGATTGTAGGATCAGTAGTATCAACCACTGTAATGGTTTGGTCAGCATTCGCCGTATTACCACAATTATCTGTTATAATAAATGTTCGTTCTATAGTTACAGGACAACTTGCAGAAATAATAACATCAATGTAAGTTATTGAAGCTATATTAAAATCATCAGATGCATTATAATTAGGATTTGACGTAAAAACTGATTGAATATCACTAGAAGTTGTATTACTATATTCAAATACAGCATTTGTGTTTGTTATGTCGTTTTCAGAGCAACCTTCAATTGTAATAGAAGCAGGAACAGAAATCACAGGATCTTCAGTGTCGTCCACATTTACTGTGTCAGAAATAGTTGTAGTACAACCATTAGCATCAGTAATTAAAATAGAATAGTTACCAGCAGCTAAATTCTCAAAAACACCACTAGATTGACTAGTTGCTCCATTATCTATTGAGTAAGAATAAGGTGGAATTCCACCAGCAGCTTCAGCTGAAATACTTCCATTAGTTTCACCAGTACAATCAACATTTGTAACTCTTACTATAGAACCGCTTACTATTTCGTTAGGTTCCTGAACAGTTGACTGGTTTGTAGAAGTACATCCATTTGCATCAGTAATGGTTACTGAATATGTTCCAGCAGTAACATTAACTAAATCTTCAGTTGTAGCACCATTATTCCATGAATACGAATAAGGAGGTGTACCACCATTTACAGTTAAATCTACAGAACCAGTACTGTCACCTTTACATAAAATATTTGTAACAGCAATTCCAGAACTTAATGCATTAGGCTCGTTAACTGTGATGGTAGTACTTTGTGTACATAATGTTGTTTGATCGGTAACAGTAACAGTATAACTACCTGCAGGCAAATTATTAACGTTAGGTGTAGTATTTGGTAGAGTATCCCAAGAATATGTAAAAGGGCCAACACCATTAGTAACTACAGCACTTACACTACCATTACTTTCACCGTTACATGTAACAGGTGATGAAGTTCCGGAAATTGATAAGTTATGACAAGAACCAGGATTAACAGTAACTGTAGCAGTTTCAGTACATCCATTAGCATCAGTAACGGTAACTGTATATGAGCCAGACGCTAGTCCTGAAATATTTTGAGTCGTTTCTCCGCCTGGTGACCATTGGTAAGTGTAAGGTTCTACACCACCTGTTGCAGTTGCACTTGCAGTACCATCATTTGTATTTGGACCCAGTTCATCTGTTGAGCTTGCTGTAAGGTTTAAAGCGTTGTTAGGTTCAGAAATTGAAATTGTTTCCTCAACAGGTTGACAAACCGTTCCATCTATAGTTACACTAACATCATACACGCCAGCTGTAATATTATTAATAGTACTAGAAGTTACTCCTGCGTCTACCTGACCATTACTCCATGTAAACGTAAATGTTGCACTTGGATTTGCAGTAGAACTTGCGGTTACAGTACCAGATCCAGTAGCATCACCAACACAAAGAACATTTGTTATATTACCAATTGATATTTCAGCATCACAAGTATTAACACATGATATTACTATACTTTGCGTTAATTCACAACCATTAGCATCAGTAATTGTAACTGAATGTGAGCCAACATGTAAATTAGTAGCTGTGGATGTGGTTTGGTTGTTAGCTGAAGCACTCCAAGCATATGTATATGGTGATGTACCACCAGAAACATTCGCTGTTGCTTCACCATTAGTACATCCTTGAGCAGTGTTTGCATCTACTTTACTGATATTTAAACTTATAGGACTAGAAGGTTCTGAAATAGTTGTATTAGCAGAAGCTGTACATCCATTAGCATCTGTTACTGTAACACTATATGTACCTGCAACAACATCAGTTAAGTTTTGCGTTGTAGCAGAGTTACTCCAAGAATAGGTGTATGGCTGTGTGCCACCATATACAGAAATAGATATATCTCCAGTTGCTTCTCCTGAACAATCAACATTATTTACATTAGTAATTGATACCTTAATTTTTTCTGGCTCAGTAATTGTAACTTGTGCATTAGCAGTACAATTATTAGCATCAGTAACTAATACATTATAAGTACCAGCACTGAGATTTTCGAATAAATCATTATTTTGATTTGTTGTGCCGTTATCAATAGAATATTGGTATGGGCTTGTTCCACCCGTAACATTTACATTAAAACTACCATCAGTACCATTTTTACAAGAAACATTATTGATGTTTGTAATATTAGCTGATAGTGAATTTGTAGGTTGACTAATAGTTGCCTGATTGGTTGTAGAGCATCCATTTGCGTCTGTAATGGTTACATTATAGGTACCAGCAGTTAAGTTGTTCTGGTCTTCATCAGTTGAGCCGTTGTTCCATAAGATTGAATATGGTCCAGTACCACCAGTAATTGTTAAGTCAATTGCACCTGTTGCTTCACCATGACATAATACATCTGTTATTGATGTTATTGTTGAACTTAAAGCTTCAGTAGGCTGACTGATTGTAAAGCTTGTTGTTGCAGAACAATTGGAGTTTGAATCATTAACTGTTACAGTATATATACCACTACTAAGATTGTTTAAATCTTGAGGGTCTGTATTTGGGGTTTCTGTTCCATTATAATCCCAATCATATGTGTAGTTGCCGGAGCCACCACTTACCGAAATATCAATACTACCATTTTCACCATTATAACAATCTACATTTTCTAAATTTTCTAAAACAATTGATATTTCATCGTAGACTGTAACTGTAATAGGTATTCTATCTGTATTAACACATTGTTCTGTAGGACCTTCTGAAACATAGTAGGTAAAAGTTCCTGATTGACTAGTGTCTGGAGTTAAGCTAAGTTGACCAACAGTATTAGGATTATTATCTGTAAAATAAACAACAACATAGTCTGGGTTTGAAGACTGACCAGTAAGAGGCGAAGCCGTTTCATTTTTACAATATTCTACATCATTTACAGTTGGAAAAGTTGTAATATCCGAAACTTCAATCGTAAACTCGTAATGACAGCCATAATCTCCTGGAGGAACTCCATAATAAGTAGACACTCCTAAAGTAGCCGGAAAAGGGTTAGAGTCTGTATATTCTGTAGAACCTCCTGTAACAGGATAGGAATTATAAAATCTGGTTCCTGGAGGAAATTCAGATTCAAGTTCAGAAACAGGTATGTTATTACCTTCGAAACTACAATAAAAGAAGTCTCTTTCTAAAGTAACATTAGTACAGTTTTCTGCTATATACTGATCTGCGTCTATGTCAATTTCAATAGGGTCGGTATTAGGTTCACCTTGACATATTCCGTCGCTTTGATAACTTTGTATTAACGGAAGAGAATAATCAGTTCCAGAAATCATACCTGTACCAGATATTGTACCACCTACAATTACGATTTTAGGTTCACAATTATCATTTAATAGAAGCGAACAATCTTCTGTAGCTTTAAGTTTAAAAGTGAGATCTGCTAATAATAAATCAATGTCTGCAGGGAATAAAGGTAAAAAGTTAATATCCCAAACTATTGAACCTGTTGCGCCTAAATTAGGGTCAAAATATGGAGGGTCAGCTGCAAAGGCTGGCAAATACGCACCATAGCTAATACTTCCTGGTACAAATTCTGACGTGAATGGTATAGGTACTATTAATTGAGCATTAAGAATAGGCTCTGTTCCTTTATTTTTTATTTCAATTTTATATTCTATTTCATCACCTGGCTCTGCCGAAAGATCTGCCGTTGGCGGATTACCATTTATTGTTGTTGTTGATAAAACACCTTCTGACTCTGGTATATACGCATCAACAGACATTGCCATACTAAAGATTATATAGGTATCTTGTGTTGTACCATACCTAAATCTTGTTTCGGTTTGACTATTATCTATCAATGATTTATCAGAATTATCTAAATCAAACATTGCAATATCTAAACCAGTATTATTAGTAAGGGAGGGACTTCTGGCGTTACCGCCTGTATTAATAGAAGAATTAAAAAAGTTGTTGGTGGAATTTCCGGAGTGACTCAGCGTTTCCCAATCATTAGCAGATGGGTTATTATTGTTAACTTCATCAGCATGGATTATTTGAAAATAGTCACCAGAGATACCTCTATCTCCTTCACCTGCCATCAATCCCAACTTAATATTCACATCACCTGTTTGTACAGCATTAAACCCAGATACAGGAATTTCATAATCTTGGGTAACATTTCCTTGTACATAGGCATAACCATCAAAAATTGTAACATCTCTCCAATTCATTTTGGAGTTTTCATACACAACAATCATTCCCCATCCACCATAATAACCTGTGGCGCCACCGTTACCTTCAGTAATAGCAATATCTGCAACAAAATACTCTCCAATTCCATTATTACGGACTCTATCAGTAACTTCTATGTAGCCAGCATACATATTGTTATCTCCAGGATACATAATATCATTGGCACTAGCCGTTAGCGTTGTGTAGTTAGAATCATTAGGGCCCTTAAACTTAACAGTTCTCATTTGCTGCTCAGTTAGACTAGTGCCACCTCTACCAGTCCAATAAAGGCCTGCATAGATAATATTAGAACACTCCGGATTTGCACCGTTTTCTGTAGAAAAATCTAAAGTTGCGGATGATGAGTTGGATGTGTTTAGGTCATTATCTTCATCGATAAAAACCATTGAGTTATTACTGTTATTGGTATTAGTGCCATAATTTTGTAAAGTTAGATTGGAATTACCAATCATAGTAAAATCTCCTTTAATATTATAAATTACTTTACCAGGAGTATATTGAGATGTTCTTTGAGTAAAAGGAACTCTAAGCTGACCGTAAGCACTAACCGAAGAAAGTATTAGAATAACTAATACTGCAATGGATTTTAGAAATGGGGTTAAGTAGTTCTTCATCATATTGTCATATAAAGAATTAACATGTATCAATACCTTAGTTAGGCGCATTAAAGCCCAAATAAGTTTTTACATTATGCTTTGGTGTTTGGATATTTTTTTTGATTTCAGATAAGCTTATTTCAACTTCACAACTTATGTAAATACATTTTAGATTTGGAAAATTATTTGCAAATTCTATTCCAATCGAATCAGAAAGATCTTCTTTATTTAAAATTTTAACTACTACAACCTCTATTGAATTAGATTTTTCAGATTCTAATGTTTCTAAATAATTGACATCTAAGTACAAGCGTTTTGTATTTTTGGTAATAGAGGTTTGTTTTTCAGAACTAAGCTTATATGCGGACTCTATATTACTGTAAACATATCTTTTTAAAACATCCTTATCTATTCTAGAAGCTTTTTTTGCATTGTTAGTACCATTAAATAATATAACATCATTCTCTTGCGCAGATAAGTACGACATTAGAGATAATGTTAAAACAAGACAAAACGATAATTTCGTAATAATCGATTTCATAGTATTTCGTTTAAGTATTAGCCAATCACTAGTTTTAGCTAATAAATTCATAAGTCACTATATTTAAAAAATATTTTAACTTAAATATGTATTATTATGTATATAGAGGGAAGTTTCAATTAATATAAGTGATGTCATAATATGGATTAATATATTTTTTGATTTGGGGTCACTTACATTAATTTTGTAAACAAAAGAACTTATAAACACAATCTTATACAAAGATTAGAGTTAAAGCGCCAAAATAGTCGTTAAAACGGAGATATGCAACATTTTATCGAAAAAAATTGCATTTAATCGAAATTCAATGAAATCAATTATACTAGTAAGACACGGAAAATCTTCATGGGAATTTGACGTTTCAGACGCCTTAAGACCATTAAAAAACAGAGGAATTAATGATGCTAAATTGGTTGCTAATCAGTTTGTTAGAGATAATGGCCTACCAGACTTTATATACTCGAGTCCTGCTGTCAGAGCTTTCTCTACATGTAAAATATTTTTAGCCGTTTTTGGTTTGTCAGAAGATTCTGTTAACGTTAAAGATGAATTATATGATTTTGGAGGGGAAAATGTTGTGAGGTTTATTAAAAGATTACCCAATAATTATAATACTGTTATGTTATTTGGTCATAACCATGCCTTTACATCAATTGCTAATATATTTGGTGATAAATTTATAGACAATCTTCCAACAGGTGGACTTATTAAGCTTAATTTTGATATTTCTGACTGGAAAGACTTTAAAAAAGGAACAACAGAATTTATAATTATTCCTAAGGAATTAAAAGCATGACAAAACATAAAAACACTTACATAAATAGAGAATTAAGTTGGTTACAGTTTAACGCAAGAGTACTTCAGGAAGCCGCTGACGAAACTGTACCGCTAATTGAGCGATTAAGATTTTTAGGTATTTTTTCTAATAACTTAGATGAGTTTTTTAAGGTACGTTATGCCACGGTAAAACGAATTTATGATGCTGGTAAAGGTGGTAAGAGTGAGCTTGGTGGTATTAAGGCAGGCGAATTATTAGAAGAAATCACAGAGGTAGTTATCGATCAACAGAGAGAAAGTGTAGAGATTTTAAATAAAATAGAGCAAGAGCTTGAGAGTGAAAATATTTTCATAATAAATGAAACTGAAATTGAAGACGATCATCATGAGTTTATAAAAAACTATTTCTATCAAGAAATTAGTCCAGCATTGGTTGTAATTATTTTGGATGAAGATATTGCGCTTCCAGAGCTTAAGGATAGTGCAGGTTATTTAACCATAAAGATGTCAAATTCTGGAGGTGAGGATCAGTATGCGCTTATTGAGATTTCAAAAAGTATGGAGCGTTTTATTGTTTTACCAAATAGAGGTGAGGCTAATTACATTATAATGGTAGATGACGTTATTAGATATTGTTTAGACGAAATCTTTAACATCTTTAAATATGACGCTATATCATCTCATATGATAAAAATAACTCGTGACGGAGAATTAGATTTTGATAGTGACTTGAGTAAGAGTTTTGTAGATAAATTATCTCGAAGTGTAAAGGGCAGACAAAGCGGAGATCCTGTTAGGTTTGTACACGATAAAAATATAGAACCTGATACCTTAAGCTTTCTTTTAGAACGAATGGAAATAGATTCTAAGGACAGTATCATTCCTGGTGGTCGTTATCATAACCGTAGAGACTATATGGATTTTCCTAGTTTGGGTAGAACAGACTTGCTATACGATAGAATAAAACCTTTGCCAGTAAAAGGCCTAAGTCTACAAGAAAGCATTTTCACTACCGTAGCCAAAAAGGATTATTTGGTCTATACTCCTTATCATACATTTTCTTACGTAGTTAAATTTTTGCGTGAAGCTGCTTTAGACCCAAAAGTTAGAACGATAAAGATTACTATTTACAGATTAGCTCAGATATCACACGTTGCCAGTTCGCTTATTAATGCGGCAAAAAATGGCAAGTATGTTACTGTTTCTATTGAGCTTAGGGCACGTTTTGATGAAGAAGCTAATATTAATTATGCCGAGCAAATGCAAGATGCTGGTGTAAATATGTTATTTGGTGTACCTGGTTTAAAAGTACATAGTAAAATGTGCGTCATAGAGCGCGAAGAAAATAATAAGTTAAAACGGTACGGATTTATTAGTACAGGAAACTTTAATGAATCTACAGCTAAGTTTTATACGGATTTTACGCTTCTTACGGCTAATTCTAAGATTCTTAAAGACATCAATAAAGTGTTTAACTTCCTAGAAGTCAACTATATTGTTAATAGATACAAACACATTATAGCGTCACCTCATTATACTAAAACCAAATTATTCTCTTTGATAGACAAAGAGATTGAAAACGCTAAAAATGGCAAAAATGCTTATATAAAGCTAAAAATGAATAGTATAAGCAGTTATAAAATGGTAGACAAATTATATGAAGCAAGTAGAGCAGGTGTTAAAATTCAAATGATTGTTAGAGGCCTATGCTGTTTGGTGCCAGGTGTTAAAGCTATGAGCGAAAATATTGAAATTATTAGTATAGTAGATAAGTTTTTGGAGCATACACGCTTGTATGTGTTTTCTAATAATGATAACCCATTAGTTTATATTTCATCTGCTGATTGGATGACTAGGAATATTGAACACAGAGTAGAGGTAAGTTGCCCAATATATGATGAGGATATAAAACAAGAATTACAGGATTTGTTCGAGATTTGTTGGAACGACAATGTAAAAGCACGTCATATTAATGAAACACAAGATAACACGTATCTTAGAAATGACAAACCAAAAATTAGAGCTCAGTTCGATACGTACAATTATTATTTAAAAAAGTTAGAAGGATAATATGCTGAAGATTCAAAAATACGCTGCTATAGATATTGGTTCTAACGCAGTAAGATTATTAATTTCAAACATTATAGAGCAAAGCGGTAAACCGACCGTATTTAAAAAAAACTCGTTAGTACGTGTACCTATTAGACTAGGTGCAGATGTTTTTATTAATGGTAAAATATCTAAGTATAACCAGGAGCGAATGATAGATACCATGAAAGCATTTAGCTTACTAATGAAATCTCATGGTGTAGTTCGTTACAAGGCTTGTGCCACATCTGCTATGCGAGAGGCTAAAAATAGTGATACCCTTACAAAAAAAATCATTGATACCTGCGGTATAAGTATTGATATAATTGACGGAGAGGAAGAAGCAGCTATTATTGCGGCAACAGATTTAAGTACTTATATAGATGAAAATAAAACTTATCTCTATGTAGATGTAGGTGGCGGAAGTACAGAATTTTCTATTATTCACAATGGTAATAAAATAAAATCAAAATCTTTTAAAGTTGGTACAGTAAGACTTCTTAACGATATTGTAACCAGAGAAACTTGGAACGAACTAGAACAATGGATTAAAGAAAATGCTACAGTCTATGATAAAATAGATTTAATAGGTTCTGGTGGTAACATCAATAAAATATTTAAGATTTCTGGTAAACAGCTTGGTAAACCACTAACATATTTTTATTTAAGTAATTATTACCACAACTTACAACAATATTCATACGAAGAGCGTATTACAGAATTAAATTTAAACCAAGATAGAGCAGATGTTATTATTCCGGCTACAAGAATCTATTTATCTGCTATGAAGTGGAGTGGTGCCAAGGATATTTATGTTCCTAAAATAGGATTATCAGATGGAATAATAAAAAGTGTTTATTACGAAACTGTTTCTAGTGTAGTTGTATAGGAAGTTATAATGAATTTTACCGTTCAACTACTTTTTTTCTATTAAAATCTAAACATTTACTTCAATAGTATAATTTAATTTATATTCGTTATCTCAAATTAATATTATGAAGAAAATTTTACTTGCCTCAATACTGGTATGCTTTACAACAATTTGTTTAGCTCAAGAAGTTCGTTATGGTGTAAGAGGTGCACTTAATGTATCTAACCTAGATTTTGATCCTGATGCAACTTTCAATAATCAGCATAGAAATGGTTTTGCTTTTGCAGGTTTTGTAGATTATGGTTTTTCTGAAGATTTAGCTTTGCATACAGAATTGCAATGGTCTGCTGAAGGAGGAAAAGATGAAAGCCTAAGAGCAGATTACATACAAATGCCAATTTTATTAAAATTATCTACTTCAGATAGATTGTCTTTTATGGCAGGACCTCAGGTAGCCTTAAAAACTTGGCAAGACAATGATGGCTTTTCAACATTTGCATTTTCTGGTGTTGTTGGAGCAGAATATATGATAACAGATGAGTTGTTTGTTGATGCCAGATTTTCTTATGGATTAACAAACATCTTGGATGAAGATGACATACCAAATCTAGAAGCTAAAAATCATGTAATGCAATTTGGTTTTGGAATAAAGATTTAAAAGATAAATTGAAATAATTTTAAAGGCTTTAACTGTATGGTTAAGGCCTTTATTTTTTTATGAACTTTAGAGTTTTAGCTGAAGAATCCTCACCTACGAAACTAATAAAATAAACCCCAGAAAATATATCTTCAACATTAATAGAATCATTATTCAGAATAGATGATTTTACTTGTTTGCCTTCTATTGAATAAATCGAGTATTCAATAGTTTTTGATAATAGCTGATTGTCTATATTAAGCAAAAGCTTGTCTTCAACAGGATTTTGTAGTAAAGAAATATCATATCGACTCTCATCATATTCATCTATTGATAAAGAGGTATCTCCAAAAATTAACTTTGCACCTAATAAATCAGTTAAAATTAATGTAGAACCTTCATCTACAATCTCAAATTCGAAGAAGTTTGTAGTTTCACTAAATAATATGTCGTATAGGTATGAATTTTCAATTGCGTAGTTTCCACAATCCATCAATGTAGCTCCATAATCAATGATTGTAATATTGTTACCTCCATTAAAACTTGTATTATATTTAATGTAAAAGTCGTTACAACCTCCAAAACCCTCACCACTAGGATACATATAAAAACTATTAAAATCGATCTGATTTGAAAATGTGATAGAAGGACCATTCTCTAGTATTGGTATATCAATAATAGGATTTCCAGGAATATCTATATGATGCAACCACCATGTTGATACTAGTAAAGTGGTTGGTGGTTGTTTTCCAAATACCAATGAATTTCCATCTGTATTTGTTAAGGTTAAAACTTGGTCATCTCCCGTTCCTGTGATTGAATACGTTTGTATACAATCTAAACCACCATTACAATTTAATTCATTATAATAAAGTTCTTCGTAGATTGCATATGGTGCAGTAAGGCAATCGGCAAGCGTTGTTCCAGATGTGTTGATTGTAATTTCATTAGTATCTACAGAATAAGACCCGTTAGAGGCATTACAGCCATGGCCAGAACTAAAACTTAAAGTCCCAGGTAAATCGCCTGAATTGTTTGTAAATTCAAGACTAAAAACAGTGTAGCTATTAAAATAGTTAGGATGAGTTACACCTTCTTTAACGATATGGTCTAAATACCAAGTACCTATTAAATCACTTTGGCTAGAAGCGTTAAAAGAGATTAAAGCAAATAAACAGATTAAAGTGTAAATGTGTTTCATGGAAATTAGAGCTAATTATTGCTCTAATTTATAAAATATTACCCATGTACAGTTTCTTTTTTACCTAAATCTTTCATTATTTCTGCTTCATATTCAAGCAGTTGTTGCCATTTTTGGTCTACTTCTTTTCTGTCGCCATATTGCCTTGCAAAATTTAAAAACATAGTGTAGTGGTTAGCTTCGCTAATCATTAATTTTCTGTAAAATTTGGCTAGTTTTTTGTCCTCTAAATCTTCAGATAGTAATCTAAAACGTTCACAGCTACGTGCTTCAATTAAAGCTGCATATAATAATCTATGTACTAACTGTGTGGTTCTGCTACCTCCTTTTGGAAAAAACTTTAATAAGGCAAGTACATATTCATCTTTACGATCCCTACCAAGTGTCCAACCTCGTTCTAAGATAAGGTCATGCACCATTTTAAAATGACTCATTTCTTCCTCTACCAAATCAATCATTTCTTGCACTAGCTCTGTGTATTCAGGGAAGCCTACAATCAATGAAATTGCAGTACTGGCGGCTTTCTGCTCACAATAAGCGTGGTCAGTTAATATTTCTTCAATATTTTTTTCTACAATGTTTACCCATCTTGGGTCTGTTGGAAGTTTAAGACCTAACATAGTTTTAATAGTTTTCTGTTTGAATAAAGTTTGCTTTTCCTTTGTCGTTAATCAATATTTTGTGATGAGATACCTTATCAGTTTCAGGTATAGCATACATAACGTCTATGGCTACCATATTTATATAGCGTGGAGCATCATCTACTTGTATAGCGTTTAATATAGCAAGTTTATCAAAGTTATAAAGCTCTGAACCTTTTACCAGATTAGGATTAAATTTAAACGCTTTATTCGCTTTTTCCTTATCGAAACTTTTGTTATAGATGACCTTGTTATCCTTTTCAACTAAAATATCAAACTTAAAATTTCGATAATATGTTTGATAGTTAATGGTATCTTTTATTTTAGTTAAGAGAATGCTGTTGTCCATGTCAGTATAAGCTTTTTTTTTAACTCTAAAGCCATTGCTGAGTGTAGTGTCTACTTCACGCTCTAAATAGTTTTTGGGCTTATATATATCTACTTGTATAGAAACAGAATCCTGAAACTCTTTAATGTCTTTTTCTAATGCCTGAGTTTTGCTAATTCGGCCTTCACAGCTAGTAAAGCCAAGCACTATAATTAATAAAATACCAAGAAATATTCTCATACTATTATATGTCTAATCCGAAAGCTTTCTTTAGTAATTCTATATTTGGATTCTTCTCTTTTAGCTTTTCGTACTTTTCTCTTGGAGTAAAAGCATATTTTTTTGCTACTTCTTCATTTACTGTAATTTCTAAATGCAGATCATAGTTTTTTAACTTCTTTCGTAAATAGGCGAGAAGTGGAAACTGAGCACGCTCTAGCTCAATTTTATTGGTATTGTTAGAGTAGGTTAGGTGAATTGCAGTATTCTTTAATTTTGGCTTATCCATTTGAAGAATGGAAGCCAATATTTTTTCACCTTTTTTAGACACTGAAGCTGTATAATCATTCCAGGCTTCTGTTAGTGCTTCTTGAGTAACTGGTTCTTTAGGAAGATCCTCTTCGTCTATTACAACATCTAATTGACGTATTTGATGTTCTTTCTTCTTTCTAATGCTTTTTAAGGATAAACCAGAAGTCGATTTTTTTGCCTTATCAATTGATATTTTAGGAATTGTAACTGGCTCAGAAACTGTGTTAACCGGCTCTAATTCTTTCCTCTGAATATTTGGTTGTTGAGAAACAGATTTAGCTTCTTCTTTTGGCTTAGCAACAGGTACAGGTTTAATACCTTTTGCTTGAAAATAAGAAGGTGGAATTATGAAATGTCTATCATTTTTTTTTTCTCCATCAAAAGTGATAGAGGCTAATTGCATAAGTGTTAACTCAACCAGTAATCTTTGATTTTTACTTGTTTTGTATTTTAAATCGCAATCATTGGCAAGTTCAATGCCTTTAAGCAGAAAAGTGTTAGACGTTTTTCTGGATTGATCTACATATTTCTGTTTTGTTTCTTCGCCAACTTCTAGTAACTCTATAGTGGCTTGGTTTTTACAAACCATTAGATCTCTAAAATGTGAAGCTAAACCAGCAATATAATGATGACCATCAAAACCTTTTGATAGTATTGTATTGAATTGAACCAATAAATCAGGTATCTTATTTTCTAAGATTAAATCCGTACTTTCAAAATACGTTTCGTAATCTAATACATTAAGGTTTTCGGTTACAGCTTGTCTAGTCAAATTTTTACCAGAAAAACTTACAACTCTATCAAAAATTGATAAAGCATCACGCATTGCACCATCTGCCTTTTGAGCAATAATATGCAATGCGTCATCTTCTGCTTTTATGCCTTGTTCTTCTGCTATGTACTTTAAGTATTCTTTAGCATCAGTAACCGTAATGCGTTTAAAATCAAATATCTGACAACGCGATAAAATTGTTGGTATAATTTTATGCTTTTCTGTAGTTGCCAAAATAAAGATACAGTGTTTTGGTGGCTCTTCTAACGTTTTTAAAAAAGCATTAAAAGCAGCTTGAGAGAGCATGTGTACCTCATCTATAATGTAGACTTTGTATTTACCAACTTGTGGAGGAATCCTCACCTGATCGGTTAAGTTTCTGATATCGTCTACAGAGTTGTTTGAAGCGGCATCTAGCTCAAAAATATTAAAGGCGAAGTCTTCGTCTTCACTAGTGTTTCCATCGCTATTTATCATTTTAGCAAGGATACGTGCACATGTTGTTTTGCCTACACCACGCGGACCTGTAAATAATAAAGCTTGTGCTAAGTGGTTGTTTTCAATAGCATTAAGAAGTGTATTAGTAATGGCTTGTTGCCCAACAACATCCTTAAAGGTTTGAGGTCTGTATTTACGTGCCGATACTACGAAATGCTCCATGAAAAATTAACTGAATTACAAATTTAATAATAACCTCTAAATAGCCATTTCTTAAGATTAAAAATTAATAGGAGTTATTAACAATTTATGTAATTTTGACGGCTAGTAAATCGCCTTATCGATTCTAATTTAATTAGGGTAGGAAAGTCCGAACACCATAGTGCAAGCATAGTGGTTAACAGCCACCAGCCGTGAGGCTAGGAAAAGTGCAACAGAAAGGATGTACAGGTAATGCTGTAGTGAAATCAGGTAAACTCTATGCGGTGCAATGTCATGTATACCAACGTTTGAGGGCTGCACGCTCGATGTTGGAGGGTAGGCAGCTAAAGTTTGCTGGTAACAGTAAACTCAGATAAATGATAAGGGTTGAGACGATTACTGTCTCGATACAGAATTCGGCTTATAGGTTTGCTTAAATATAAAAAACCCTTTACTGAAATAGTAAAGGGTTTGTTTTTGGACTGAATGTTTTATTCCGGATAATAACTTAAATCTGGACGAATCTTGGCTTCTACTTCATTATATTTAGTTGCGAGCTTAATTACTTCCCAAAATGTAGCTTGGCTTTCATCTCCTAAAAGTTCGTCATCATCTTCACCATCTTGTGCTATGGCTAACTCACTTTCACCAGCTATAGAGACCATATAGTAACTTTCTTCGCTGCCAAATCCACTGTGGTATACTTCATATCCATTTTTAACACCTTTTGTTTCAAACATCTCTTTAATTTTTGCCATGCCTTCATTCATAGCTTTTGCGTTTTTTGGAGCGTAATACAAAAAGTGATATTCTCTTTCGTTTTTGTCTTTGGTAGTATAGCCTTCAGGAGTATATGATAACTCTGGTATAAAATGTATAATTTCATTACTGTGAGAATCATAGCACTCATCCATTCCCTCAAACATTTTACCCATTTCTTCTTCTCCAATTTTCTTTGCAAGACCTTCCATTGGGTTGGTGTCTAACTCAGCCATGTTCTTAATTGGTGATACATAAACATAACGACCGTCCTCCACACTAATGGTTGTCCAACTCATACCTTCAATTTTATTCTCGTCACAACTATTTTTTAGCTTCAGTGCTAGTTCTTCATATTTTTGCATCATTTCAAACTTTACATTGTCTGTATGTACTACAAACATTGTTGGTTGCTCTTCTTCTTGTGAATTTGAAAAGTTTACAGTAAAAACTGTAATTAAGAGAATTAGTAATCCCGTTTTTAAATTCTTCATAATAAATTGATTTAATTGGTTAGTAAATTATTTAATAGCAAGTACCAACAGAGGTTAATTAAATCGAAGATAAACAGGGCTGTTTATTTGTCTAAAAATCAGAAGATTATATCGCTAATGTAGTGAAAAAATAAATTTAGGATTTATACTACAAATTGAGGTATATAAAATTTGAGTGTTTTTAGTGAATTTAATGAGTGAAAAGGGCTGCTATTTAACAAAAAAACTAAACATATTCCCACCATATTTTTTAAAATGAGAATAATGCTCTAAGTGGCTTAAATCTGTGTGTTTAGAATGTTCAATGATTAAAAGCCCTTCGTCTTGAAGTAAGTTGTTTTCAAAAATTAATTGAGGGATTTTTGAGAATAGTTCTACCTCAAAATCATATGGTGGATCAGCAAAAATTATACTGTATTGCTGGTTATTGTTTTCTAAAAACTTAAAGACATCACTTTTTATTGTTTTTATAGGCATATCAAAGTTTTCTGCCGTACTGTTTATAAATTTTATACAGCCATAATTGTCATCTACCGCTGTAATGTCTTCTGTACCTCTAGAAGCAAATTCGTAACTTATATTTCCTGTTCCTGAAAATAAATCTAATACAGAGATGTCGTCAAAATAATATTGATTATTCAAAATATTGAATAAAGCTTCTTTTGCCATGTCTGTAGTTGGACGAACAGGTAGTTTAGCAGGTGCTACAATTTTTCTGCCTTTATATGTTCCAGAGATTATTCGCATTAAAACGTGTTTAGTATCAAATAGGATTTGTGCAACTTTTGTGTGTCGATTTTTTCTGAGAAGTTATATGTAAAGTTTAATTTGTCAAACTCTACATGTCTTACATAAGTATACAGTAAACTATATAATTCATCATTTTTATGAATATTGCCACTTAGCTGGATTATGGTAGTTTCTACATCGAGATTAAGCTGTTCAAAAACAAATAAAACATAGTATATGAAATCTTCTTTGCTATGATACTCAAAAATGTTAAATAATTGAAGCTGTTTTTTGTCTAATACAGCAATTTCAATAGTATTACTATTTACGTGTAGATACACTTCTGTAGTATCACTCTCGTGCTTTTTTTGCAAAAGCGCATCGATTAAAACAGTAGAAGAATGTTTGTAGGTAAACTCGCCGAAGGTTTCAAAAATATAATTATTGATATTTATATATGGTATATATACGTTTACACTTTCATTCACAATAATATCATCATGTGTAATGTAATCTGTTTTTAGAATTTTTGTATTAAATTTTAAATAGTCTGCCTTGTTGTTTTCGTTAAAGAGTGCTTTTGGCACTAGTGTAGACAGTTCATTTTGATGTATAACAGTGATACTATCAAATTCATCTGAAAATACAGAGTTGGCACTTAACTCGGTTTTTAGACGATTTAGAACATCAAAAGGATTGAGCTTGTGATTAAACTCAATACTATTAAGAAACTCAATTGTGTTAGAGGTTCTGTTTAGTATACAAAAAGAAAGCCCATTCAAATTAACTTGAATGGACAGTTCTTTAATGTTATTTTTAGTCAAAACTATTCCTTTGTTGAAAGGTCTTTACCCCAATTTCCGCTAGTATTAACTTCTTCCATAGAACCAATTTTTACAGATTCTCCTTTAACACCAGCAATAGAAACTGCTTGCTTTTCCTTTTCTATTAAGTATTTTTCTTGTCCATCTAATACAATGGCTTTGTCAACACTTGCTTCAAATACAGGAATTTCTTCTAATTTACCTGCTTTTAAAGTAAATTTAGCTCCAGGCTTACCAACACCAACATCAGCCATGTTTTTATAACGACTATCGCCTTTAAAAATAGAGTCCTTTACATTCCAATAGTTTAATGTATCAATTAAGGTAATAGTTTTAAAGGTTTCAACTCCACCAAATGCTTTTGTACGCTCTTCATCAAGTACAGTACTATCTCTTCTTTGTGTAATAGGAATACTGTCGTTTTCTACAAAATCTATTAGCTTATCAAAGCTACCAGCATATTCTCCTTTTACTTCTTTGTATGCAATCTGAGAATCTCTAATATCTACTAATCTATCAATTACAACTTTGTAACGCTCAACCTTCAACTGATTGAATTGTATTTCCTTGTATACTGACATAAAAGTAATGTACCCAAGAAAAATAATAAGTGCCCAAAGTACCAAGTTAATTACTGGTTTTAATTTTTTAGGAACAAATTTGTCAATTACCCATACAATAAGGATGGTTAAAATTATAATACCAATTATAGCTGCAATTATCATTTTATAGTTTTTATTAATTAATTAGCTTTCTCGCAAATCTACAATTTTTTTTTATTGGGAAAAACTATCTAAATAAAAATCATTCAAATTTCAAATAGGTTTTTTTATGATAGTATAATAATGGTATATTGCTCATAATTTAATTCTATATGATTACTAATGCTTCTGCATTTTATACACTATTAAAGTCTAAGTTTCCATTTGCTCCAACTTCTAAACAAGACATGGTCTTAATGCAATTGTCTCAGTTTATTTTTGACAAGTCTTCAAATCAGACTTATTTGTTAAGAGGATATGCTGGTACTGGTAAAACAAGTATTGTAGGAACAATTGTTAATAATTTATGGCAAGCAAAAAAAAGTGCTGTACTACTAGCACCTACAGGACGAGCTGCTAAGGTCATCTCAAATTATTCCAAAAAAGAGGCTTTTACAATACACAAGAAGATATACTTTCCTAAAAAAGAGAAGGGTGGAGGTGTAAAATTTGTTATGCAGCCCAATAAGCACAGAAACACCATATTTATTGTTGATGAAGCTTCAATGATACCAGACACACCATCTGATTCAAAATTGTTTGAAAACGGATCTCTTCTAGATGATTTAATGCAATATGTATACTCAGGTCATCAGTGTAAGCTATTGTTAATAGGTGATAAAGCACAGTTGCCACCTGTAAAATCAGATTTAAGTCCTGCTTTAGATTCTGATAAGTTAAGTCTTAATTATAACAAAGATGTTTCTGGTGTAGAGCTAGATGAAGTGGTACGACAAGAACAAGACTCTGGTATTTTAGAAAATGCTACAGAACTGAGATCTACTTTAGAATCTGGATTTTATGAGAGCTTCAAATTTAATGTTACTCCGTTTAAGGATATTGTAAGATTAGTTGATGGTTACGAAATTATGGATGCCATTAATGATGCATACAGTAGTAATGGTTATGAAGAAACTGCAATAATAGTCCGTAGTAACAAAAGAGCAAATCTTTATAACAAGCAAATAAGAGAGCGCATTCTATTTAATGAAAGTGAGTTGTCGGCAGGAGATTACCTTATGGCAGTTAAGAATAATTACTTTTGGATTAAACCAACAACCGAAGCTGGTTTTATTGCCAATGGCGACATTATAGAAGTGCTAGAAATCTTTAGTATTAAAGAATTATACGGCTTTAAATTTGCTGAAGTCAAAGTAAAAATGGTCGATTATCCTAGAATGCGACCTTTTGAAACCGTCTTACTTTTAGATACAATTGATGCAGAAAGCGCGTCGTTAAGCTACGATGATTCTAACAGACTATATCAAGAAGTAGCAAAGGACTATGCCAATGAGACCAGTAACTACAAGCGTTTTTTGGGTGTTAAAAACAATAAATATTTTAACGCATTGCAAGTAAAGTTTTCTTATGCAATAACCTGCCATAAGTCTCAAGGTGGCCAATGGGATACTATTTTTGTAGAACAACCATACTTGCCAAATGGCATGGATAAAGATTACTTACGCTGGTTGTACACTGCAGTAACACGAGCAAAAGAAAAACTTTATCTCATAGGTTTTAAGGACGAAATGTTTGTTGAAAACGGCGTCAATTAAAAGAGAAAACTTTATTTTTGAATACCGATAAAGCAGATATATGAAGATTATATCCATGATTCCTGCACGTTACAGTGCTTCTCGTTTTCCAGGCAAATTAATGCAAAATTTGGCCGGAAAATCAGTAATACTCAGAACCTACGAAGCAACAGTAGCAACAAATCTTTTTAGTGAAGTCTATGTTGTAACAGATAGCCATATTATCTACAATGAAATAGTTGATAATGGCGGAAAAGCTATAATGAGCCAAAAAGAACACGAATCTGGTAGTGACAGAATTGCAGAAGCAGTAGCTAGTGTAGATTGTGATATTGTTGTTAATGTACAAGGAGATGAACCTTTTACAGAAGCAGAAAGCTTAAGAAAAGTACTAGAGGTCTTTAAAGAAGACCAACAAAAAGAAATTGATTTAGCATCTTTAATGGTAGAGATCACAGATTGGAACGAAATCAATAACCCAAATACTGTTAAAGTTATCGTAGATCAAAATAACTTTGCTTTATACTTTTCTAGAAGCCCAATTCCTTTCCCGAGAGATAAAGAAGCAGGAGCGCGTTATTTTAAGCATAAAGGAATTTATGCTTTTAGAAAACAAGCTTTATTAGATTTTACCGTTTTACCAATGCAATTTATTGAAGCAACCGAGAAGATTGAATGTATTCGATATTTAGAATATGGTAAAAAAATTAAAATGGTTGAAACCCAAGTTCAAGGTGTAGAGATTGATACTCCAGAGGATTTAGAAAGAGCTAAAAAATTGTGGAAATAGACTATAGCAACATAAAAGTAATTGGCTTTGATGCTGATGACACACTTTGGGTTAACGAAACCTATTTTAGAGAGGCAGAAGAAGAGGTTGGTCGTTTGTTGTCGCATTACGAGACACCAAATAAAATAGACCAAGAACTTTTTAAAATGGAGATGAAAAACCTTTCAACCTACGGTTATGGTGTAAAAGGCTTTGTATTATCTATGATAGAGTTGGCTATTGAATTATCAAATGGAAGCGTTTCAAATGAAATTATAGGTAAGATTTTAGATATTGGTAAAAATATGATTAATAAACCTATTGAATTATTAGACGGTGTTGAAGAAGTTTTAAAAACTTTATCTAAAGATTACAAATTAATTGTTGCAACTAAAGGCGACCTGTTAGATCAGGAGCGTAAACTGGAAAAATCAGGACTTTTAGATTACTTTCACCATATTGAAGTGTTGAGCGAAAAACAAGAAGCCAACTACGATAAGTTGTTAAAACATTTAGACATTAAACCTTCAGAGTTTTTGATGGTTGGTAATTCGTTAAAGTCAGATATTTTGCCATTAGTAAATATTGGAGCAGAAGCCATACATGTTCCTTTTCATACAACTTGGCAACACGAAAAAGTAAACAAAAAAGACACAAACGGATTAGAGTATAAAACAGTTGAGAGTCTAAGCGATATTTTAAATATTTTAAAATGAAATATATAGACGTTGATTCCTGGAGCCGAAAACGGTTATATAATCATTTTATGCAATTACAAGACCCTTATTTTGGTGTTGTTGTACCGTTTAATGTTACAAGAGCATTTGAGTTTTCTAAGGAGAATAACGTAAGTTTTTTTGTTAAATACTTACATGATTGTATGAAGGCTATCAATGCTGTAGATAATTTTAGATACAGAATAATTGATGATAACATTGTAGATTTTGAAGTTATACATGCTTCTGCAACAATAGCGCGAGAAGATAATACCTATGGTTTTTCGTTTATAAACTATAGTGAAGATTTAGAAGAATTTATTAGTTCTTTCAATAAAGAAAAACAAAGAATCCAAAGCTCAGATGAGTTGTATCCTCCTGTAAATGGTCAGGATTGTATACATTGTTCTGCATTGCCTTGGTTTCAGTTTTCAGGACATAAAGAACCTTCTTCTGGTAATATAGAATCAATACCAGAATTGGCGTTTTCAAAATTTAAAAAAGAAGGAAATCAATTAATAATAAATGTGTCTATACATGTTAACCATGCATTAATTGATGGTTATCATGTTGGGCAGTTTGTTGAAATATTT
Source organism: Winogradskyella poriferorum (assembly GCF_036553625.1). Lineage (NCBI taxonomy): Bacteria > Pseudomonadati > Bacteroidota > Flavobacteriia > Flavobacteriales > Flavobacteriaceae > Winogradskyella > Winogradskyella poriferorum. Next base: position 716,940 of record NZ_JAZHOU010000002.1, on the reverse strand, counting down.
CAAAATAATTTAAATACTTAGGTAATACCAAGTTTGTTATTATTTTTGTTAAAGATATATAAGAGTAAATGATATATAAAAATTTTCCAATGGTGTCTAGAATTGTTTTTGGACGCGGAAGTTTTAATCAATTAGATGAAATTTTAGCTACTAAACGAAATGGACGAAACGCACCATTCATATATTATGTAGATGACGTTTTTAAGGGCAACCATTGGTTAACCTCAAGAATTACTTTGTCTTATAAGGACAAGATTATTTACGTACCTACCAAAGAAGAGCCTAAAACGTCTCAAATAGATCAATTAGTAGAAGATATTATTCTAGAATATAGTGAATTACCTTCTGGCATCATAGGAATAGGTGGAGGTATTGTTATGGATGTTGCTAAAGCAGTATCTCTAATGTTAACCAATAAAGGTCAATCGAAAGATTATCAAGGCTGGGATTTAATAAAAAATCCAGCAATATATCATGTTGGTATTCCAACAATTTCGGGTACCGGAGCAGAAGTGTCTAGAACAACAATACTTACTGGTCCAGACCGCAAACTGGGTATTAATAGTGATTATACACCTTTTGATCAAGTTATTCTAGATCCAGAATTAACTAAAGATGTTCCAAAAAATCAATGGTTTTACACAGGTATGGATTGTTTTGTTCACTGTGTAGAATCTCTTAACGGAACGTATTTAAATGCTTTTAGTAAAACCTATGGAGAGAAAGCTTATGAGCTTTGTCAAGAAATTTTCTTAAGTGATAATTTGACTGAAGAAGAATCTCAAGATAAACTAATGATGGCTTCTTGGCATGGTGGTATGAGTATAGCATACTCTCAAGTTGGTGTTGCACATGCTATGAGTTATGGCTTAGGCTACCTTTTAGGTGTAAAACATGGTATAGGAAATTGTATTGTTTTTGATCATTTAGAGGACTATTACCCTGAGGGAGTTGCTATGTTTAAGAAAATGAAAGAAAAACATGGTATTGAATTGCCAAAAGGTATTTGCGCAGACTTAGATGATAATCAGCTTAATACTATGATAGATGTGGCACTGAGTCTGGAACCTTTATGGGAAAATGCTATTGGCAAAAACTGGAAAACTAAAATTACCAGAGAAGTACTTCTAAAGCTCTACAAAAAGATGTAAGATGCGTTGGGCAGCCAAATTTATTTATTTTAAACTCTTAGGATGGAAAATTGTTGGTAATACAAACTTTTCAACAGATACAATAAAGAAGGCTGTAATTATTGGAGTACCTCATACAAGTTGGCACGACTTTTATATAGGCATTTTATTACGAAAAGTAGCGGGAGTTAAAACCAATTTTGTAGCTAAAAAAGAATTATTTCGTTGGCCTTTTGGTTATTATTTTAGAGCTGTTGGCGGAAAGGCATTAGATAGAACTTCGGGTCAGAATAAAGTTGAAGCTATTGCTAAATTATTTAAGGATGAAGAAGAGTTTAGATTAGCTCTTGCTCCAGAAGGAACACGTAAAAAAGTGGAAAAATGGAAAACAGGTTTCTACTATATTGCTAAAGCGGCTAATGTGCCAATCATCATGTTTACTTTCGATTTTAAGAATAAGCAGAATAAAGTATCGGAACCGTTTTATCCAACAGATAACATTGAAGACGATTTTAAATTTATGAAGGCTTTTTACAAGGGTGTAGAAGGTAAAGTAAAAAAATATAGTTAAATATTTGGCATAAGATTTGTTTTATATAATATGCAATGAAACATAAAGTAAACTATTAAGTCCCTAAAAAGAAACATTGCCTCAAAAAGCTATCGATTTAATTCGGTAGCTTTTTTTCTACGATATATTTATTGAGAAGACGGTTTGTTTGCGATTGTAATTTCTTTTTAAAAAAACCTGTACCACCTAATAACCAACCTTTAAAACCAATAGCTTGTTTTGCCCAAGTATGAAGATTGAAATGGTCTGTATGCTTAATAATTAAACCATCTTTAAATTCAAATGCAGCATCAATCTTATTATGAACCTTTCTTCCCGTTTTACTAAAAGTATAAAAAGCTTCCCAATGTGCTGAATTTTCAGTAATATTTGAAGCTTCAACTGTAAAATCCTTTCCTTTCTGTGATTCGCAAAGCATGTGCCACATAGCACCAGCTTTTTTACCTTCTAAAACACCAAAGGCAGGATCTTCAAAAACAACATCCTTATGATAGCATGAAGTCATTTTATTAGCATCGAGTTGATGAAATGCCTTATAAAAATCAGAAATTAAATTTCTCATAATCAATGTTTTAAATAATTAATTTGAGTTTTTTAGAACTTTTTTAAAACCCACCTAATCATAATTACGTAAGTAAAGTACAAACAAAAAACTTATTTAATCATGAAAATTCAAAATGTAATGAAAATTCGAAATTCTAAACTAATAGCAACCTTAGTTATTATGGTATCATTTTTAGCGACTTCTTGTAGCGATGATGATAGCAATAATAATGGAGATGACGGAACAATTAGCCTTTTTGCCTCAAACAATTCTGATGGTAATATTACTGTGTATGATGTAACATCTTCTCAGAGTATTACATCAAAAACCTTAATTACCACTTCTACTGCTGCTGACGGTGTGTATTATAACAGTAGTACAGAGTCTGTTTTTCAAGCATCAAGATCTGGAAATAATTTAGAAGGATTCATGGATGTGGATGACCTTGTAAGTGGTTCAGTAATAAATGTTGGTGTAACTGGTACTAGCGACATGATGAGTCCTCGTGAAGTTGCAGTTAATGGCAATTTATTTGTGGTAGCTGATAATGCAGATGTTGATGGTGATACCAATACGCCAGATGGTAGATTGTATGTTTATACAATGTCTAATGGAAGTTTTTCACTTAGAAATGTAATTACTACAAACTTTAAACTTTGGGGAATTACTTTTAACGGAAACGATTTATATGCTGTAGTAGATGCAACTAATGAATTAGCGATTTTTACAAACTTCTTATCAAATACATCAACAACCACATTAAGTGCATCTAAGCGTATTGTTATTGAAGGTATTGTAAGAACTCACGGTATTACTTACGATGCTGGTTCGGATGTTTTAGTGATGACTGACATTGCTGAAGCTTCAAACGGACAAGATGATGGTGGTTTTCATGTAATAGAAAATTTCACCAATAAATTAAATGCGACTTCTAACGGAGGAACCTTAGCGTTATCTAGCCAAACACGTGTTTCTGGTAGCTCTACATTATTAGGAAACCCAGTAGACGTGGCTTATGATGCAGATTCACAAACAGTTTATATAGCCGAAGCAGGAAATGGTGGAGGAAGAATTTTAGCTTTCAATAACATTGGTGCTGGTGGTAACTTAACACCGTTTTTTAATAGTGCTTTAGCATCGGCTTCGTCGGTGTATTTATCTAACAATTAATATTTTTTTGAGTTTTAAAATTGTTATGAGAAAGAAAAAGGCTTCCTTTAATTAGGAAGCCTTTTTTATTTAAAATATAGAGCACATTTGTATTATACAGAGATACAATGGCATGCCTAATGTAATATTGAATGGAAACGTAATAGCTAACGCCATTGGTAAATACAAACTGGGATTTGCTTTTGGCACAGCAATTCGCATTGCTGCAGGTACGGCAATGTATGAGGCACTTGCTGCTAGTATGGCAAATAATAATCGATTTCCTTCACTTTGTGTAAAAATAGAACTTACTACAGCTACTAAGCTTCCGTTTAGTATTGGAATAATTATAGCAAATATCAATGCAAACCATCCTTTTTTAAGAAATGATGATAATTTTTTACCACTTGTAATTCCCATATCTAATAAAAAAACAGCCAAGAAACCTTTAAAAATATCGGTAGTAAATGGTTTTATACCTTCAGCTTGTTGCTCGCTTGCCAAAAAGCCAACCATTAAACTCCCTAAAATTAAAAGTACACTACCATTGGTTAAGGCGTGTTTAGCAACTTTTCCCATAGATATTTTGATGGAGTTTTCTTTATCGTACATTGAAATAAGTAAAAGGCCTATAATTATTGAAGGAGCTTCCATCAAAGCCATTACTGCCACCATATGGCCACCAAATGTTATTTGCTCAATCTCAAGAAATGAAATTGCCGTTACAAACGTCACAGCGCTGACAGAGCCATAAGAAGCGGCAATAGCACCTGCATTAGCTACGCTAAACTTACGTCTTAAAATAAAATATGTGTACACAGGTACTACTATTGCTAAAAATACACCAAACAAAAGTGACCAAATTATTTCTAAATTAAGATCACTATGAGAGAGTTCTTGTCCTCCTTTAAAACCAATGGATAAAAGCAGGTAGAGTGAGATGAATTTTGAGGAGTTAGCAGGTATTTCTAAATCACTTTTTAGTTGTACTGCAATAATTCCAAGGAAAAAGAATAGTAATGCAGGGTTTGTTAGGTTATCAAATAATAGATGTAAATCCATTGTAGAATTATTTCAGAAAGAGTATTTTAGTTATTATTATTTTACAAACGAAATATTAAGTTTGCCATTAATAACCACATTGTAACCTTCTTTTCTAGCAACTGAAATGTAGTCTTTAGCTATTTGTTTCTCCCTTAAAAGTTCATCAATTCTACTATTCTCATATTTTGTATCGGCCTTTTCTTGCCCTATACATAAACTTAGTCTTTGAAGCTTGTGAAAGTTTATTTTTTCTTCAATAAGTACATTTATTAAAAAATCAGCTTCTGAGGGTCTAAATAAACCTTCTACCAAATTAACCTCTTGGGTTGCCTTTTCGATTTTGTCTTGTTTTTTTGTGTTTGACATCTTAATACTGGATTAGTGTTATTTAATTTCTGTAAGTTTTATAAAGCAAATGCTTGATATTATAAAGGCACATATGGTTATGTATTCTATAAAAATATTATCATTCACATAGGATAGTGTAATGAAGCCAGATAATATTATTAAAGTCATAGCCACATAAATTTTAGTTCTTTGAGAAACCTTTTTTTCATATAACTCAAATTTTTTTGGATTGGTGTTAGACTCAATTCTTTCCATTTTCATTTTGAATAATTTTTAAACATGGGACAAAATTGAAACAATTTTTTTATTTATTTTTATATATATATTTAATCATATCTATAAATAATATTTATGAATTACACTTTACATCAATTACAAATATTTCTAAAAATCACTCAGTTAAAGAGTATTACAAAAGCTTCTGAAGCTTTATTTTTAAGTCAGCCAGCAGTTTCAATTCAACTAAAAAAATTTCAAGATCAATTTTCTATACCGCTCACAGAAGTGGTTGGAAGACAACTTTACGTTACAGATTTTGGATTGGAAATTGCAGAAGCAGCTGAAAAAATTCTTAATGAGGTAGATGCTATAAATTACAAGACAATGGCTTTTAAAGGACAAGTTGCTGGCAGATTAAAAATTTCAGTAGTATCTACAGGTAAGTATGTTATGCCATACTTTTTATCAGACTTTACAAATAAAAATAAAGGTGTTGATCTTATTATGGATGTTACTAACAAGCAAAGTGTTGTTAAAAGTCTTGAAAATAATGAAGTTGATTTTTCTTTAGTTTCCATTATACCAGAACAACTGAACCTAAATAGAGTAGAGCTTATGGAAAACAGACTTTATTTGGTTGGTGGTACTAAAAAGAAATTTAATCAAAAGGTATCAAAGAAGAAAATTTTTGAAAACTATCCAATGCTATATAGAGAAGATGGTTCCGCTACACGAAATGCAATGGAATCTTTTATTGCAAGTCAAAACATCAGTACACCAAAACGCATGAAACTTACCTCTAATGAAGCATTAAAGCAAGCTGTAATAGCAGGCTTAGGGTACTCAATTATGCCGTTGATAGGTATAAAAAATGAATTAAAAAACGGTGATTTAAAAATTATTCCATTCAAAGGGTTGCCAATTGTAACAAATTGGAATCTAGTCTGGCAAAAATCTAAAAATCTTTCGCCTGTAGCTCAAGCTTATTTAGAATTTATAAATAATGAGAAAGATAGAATCATAAAGGAGAATTTTGATTGGTACAAGGCTTACTAGATCTTTTTTATCGCTAAACATGAAAAGTCCTTACATAAAAATGTATTTTTTATATGAGTAAGTTGTATAATTAATATTGGTAAATTTAGTTAGAGACTTAATTTTTAAATAAAGTAATTAATTATAGTACTTTTCAATTTGTTTATTAAATGTATTTAATCTAACAGAATTTAAAAACAAAAGACACTCTTTTACATAATCATAATAGGAAAATGCTTTCATTCCATGGTCACCATTTTTCAATGTTATAAGATAGTATGGTTTGTCTGATTTTTTTAGATGATTGGCTATTGCTTTTGATCCAAATAATTTTAAATAACCTGGTTCAGTTTCTATACAATTACGATGAAAACCAACATCATAAGGAACAATTGAATCTTTAGTACCGTGAAAAAGCTGTAAAGGTATGTCAATTTTATCTAGACAGTTTAAGGATCTTATAGCCCCAGATCTACTTATTACACCCTTGAATTTAATTTCTTGAGATATTGTTTTTTCCTCAATTAAATAGAAAAGATTTAAAATGGCCTCAGCTCCAGCACTTATACCACTAATAAAAATTTTATCAGTATTAATATGAAGTTTATGCCTGTTCTGCAATATGTAGTTAATTGAATTGTATATATCCTTAGAAGCAATATCAAAAGCTCTTATTTTATCTGAGGCAGATATTTTACAGTTATCATTAAATCCCTTAAGACCAAGTCTGTAAGAAATGGAAATAGTAGCATAGCCATTTTTTCCAAAGTCTTCAGCAAGCTGTATTATTTCTTTACTGTCTTTTTTTCCTTTAGAAAACCCACCACCATGTATATAAATTATTGTAAAATCATTTGGTTTTTTTGGTTTGTAATAATCAAAACTGAGATTTTCTTTATAAATATGAGTAGTCCTAGTTGTATAACGAAGTGTAGATATATCTTCTCTTTTTTTACATGCTAAAAAAAATAGAAAAGAAATAATTAAAATTTTTTTTAATTGTGTTATCAAACCTACTTTTTTGATATTTTATTATATGTTTTTAGAATTGAGTTATACAAAAACGTATTTGTCTTTACATAATAAAATGAAATGAAACATACGGTTGCTAAAAATAAAATAGCACCTACAATAGCCTGCCATGGTAATAATGTTTTACCTATAATTTGATGTAGTCCTATACCTGTAAAACTTCCATAAATGATAATAAAATGAATAACATATATAGACAAAGTTTTTTGCCCAATCTTAAGTAATAAAGGCTGTTTTATATAGTTTTCAAGCGCATAGAAAATAGCAAACAATACAAATACATTTCCTAATCTGGTAAAGAGATAGTTATAATAAGCAACATCTTTAAGTAGCTCTAAATCTGTTAGATAGTATAGTTGCATTAAAAGCCATCCTGATTTAAATATCAGAATAAATCCGGAAAAAATAAAACCTATGATTATGCCTAGTTTAAACTTTGGTCGTTCTAAATATTTATAGAATATCGTGGCTATAAATGCACCAAAGGCAACATAACCAAACCAAGGAATGATGTTAAATATAGAACCATAATCTTTAGTAAGCCAATTGGCAAAAACCTTTGGAACATCAGGTAAATCTAAATATCTGTAAAGAGGTTCGGTAAGAAATATTGTAAATCCTAAAAGACACATCAATATTGAAAATAAGAGTGTTTTTTTGAAGGTTATTGTATAAATGCCAACTACAAGTATTAGAGATAACCCAATGCACTGTAAAACATCAACAAGTAAGAAGTAAGGTGAATCAAAATCTCCATATAACCATTGAAATATTGGTGCTCGAAGAAGATAACCTATGCCAATAAGAAGCAAACCTCTGTAAAACCCCTTTTTCATTCTATAGGCAACATCTCCACTTCGCTTTGCTTTAATTAATAAGTAAGAAAATATTAATCCTGAAATGGTGAAGAATGTAGGAGCAGTTATTCCTCTAAAGTATTTCCAAATTGAAAAAGCCAAGTTACTATCATCTCTATAAGATACATCTAGGAGTGTATCTATAAAATGACCTTGTAGCATCATTAAGATAGCAAAGGCTCTTACGACATCAATAAAGTAAAGACGTTTTTTATTCAATTGTTGGTTGATTGAATAACAAAGATAGGATTTAGTGTTTTAATCCCTTTTTAAAAAGGTGAAAGTTCTAAAATTTAGGCAAAAAAGAAGAGGGCAGAAGCCCTCTAAGATTATTGCGTAAGTATATTATTTACTCTGCTGATTCTTCCATTGTGTGATATACATTTTGCACATCGTCATCTTCTTCTAGTTTTTCAAGAAGCTTCTCAACATCTTCTGCTTGTTCAGCTGTTAATTTTTTTGTCACTTGTGGAATACGTTCAAATCCAGAGGAAATAATTTCGATATTGTTTTCTTCTAAGTACGATTGAATATTTCCAAAACTTTCAAAAGGTGCGTATATCATAACGCTTGTAACTTCATTTCCATCTTCATCCTCATCAGTATCTTCGAAAATTTCTTCAACACCAAAATCTATAAGCTCTAATTCTAATTCTTCTAAGTCTAAATCATCACCTTTTATTTTAAAATTACAGGTATGATCAAACATAAAAACTACAGAACCTGATGTTCCCAAACTTCCATCACATTTATTAAAATAGCTACGAACATTAGCTACTGTACGCGTATTGTTGTCGGTCGCAGTTTCTATGAGTACTGCAATACCATGTTGTGCATAGCCTTCAAAAAGTACTTCTTTGTAGTCTCCTTGGCTTTTGTCTGATGCACGTTTTATAGCACGTTCTATATTGTCTTTTGGCATGTTTACAGACTTGGCGTTCTGTATTACAGCTCTTAAACGAGAGTTACTATCTGGGTCTGGCCCACCTTCTTTTACTGCCATTACAATGTCTTTACCTATACGAGTAAAGGCCTTACTCATAGCAGACCATCGTTTCATTTTTCTTGCTTTTCTAAACTCAAAAGCTCTTCCCATAGTGTTTAAAATTTATTCGCGTAAAAGTAATTAAATATGTTAATTATTTAAAGTCTATTCTTCGGCTTCTACAATAGCTTCTATTGCTTGTGCTAAAGCAAAATCTTTTTGTGTTACTCCACCTGCATCATGTGTAGATAGTGATATGTTTAAAACATTGTACACATTGCTCCAATTAGGATGGTGATTCAATGCCTCGCACTCAAAAGCAATTCTGCTCATGGCACTAAAGCAATCCTTAAAGTTGTCAAACTCCAATTCTACATGTATAGCATTATCATAATATTCCCATTCTGGAAAGCGAAGCAATTTCTTTTCGATAGTAGATTCGTCTAGTTTCATGTGTTAATATTTATTTTTTTTAAAGGTCACATGGAACACCCAATTGACATTCTTCTGTGTGTATATAAATTAGTCATGGGTGTTTCATAGATTGAATTATTAATTATCCGAAATTAATAAAATACCATGTGGTTGTCAAGCTTATTTTATAAGTTCTTCTAAAACCTTATCACTTGTTATTTGAAGATGCTTCGGTAATTTATTAAACTTTGGTAATACAGCCAGGTAACGGTCGTCATTAGTTGTGTAAACATGTTTCAGTGATACCTTTTTAGGACTAATTGCTTTTAAAATCTGCTTTACAAATTCATCATGATGTACTAAATCTGTACTGCCTAAATGAAATATTCCGTATTTCTCACGGTTAATGATATAATGAATTTGTTGTGTTACTTTCCTATCTAGTGTGACATTCATAATAAGATTAGGAAAAATTTCAACCGATTCGTTCTCAGAAATAAAAAGTTTCATTTCTTGAATTCTTGGACATTGCTGTCCAAAAACCATTGGTAATCTTAATACAGCTACTTGCTTTTTTGGTAACCGCAATAGCATGTTTTCAATCTTTATTTTGAAATGACCATAGATGCTATGGCTCAACGTTTTGTCTAACTCGTAACTTGGATATTTGCTATAAGCATCAAAAACATTAGCAGAGGATAAGAAAATAATTTTTGTGCCATACTCTAATGCGTATTCTGCGATATGCTGATGTGCAATAGTCTGTGCATTAAAATCTCCTCTTATAGCTGAAATAACAATTGTAGGCTTAGTGGCTTCTAAAATTTCATATACATCGTCTTCTTCTACATTATAATGGAAGAATTGTTTATTGCTCTCAAATATTTTTTTTGGAGTTCTATAGGTACCAAAGGTTTTAAAATATGGTCCTAGCTCTTTGTAAATTGCGTTACCAATGTATCCGCTAGCACCAAGAATAAGGATTCTGTGTTTACTTAAATTCTTCTTCATTAATTCCTACAACCTAATTCTTAAAAACGTTTTACCCTTTGTAAAATGGTAATTTTACAACAGTAGCAGGAATCGCTTTTTTACGCACCTGAATATTTATCTTACTATCTACTTTAGAGAAAACTTTAGGTACATAGCCTAATCCAATTCCTATGCCTAAACTCGGGCTCATAGTACCAGATGTAACATTACCAATGGTATTACCGTTGTTGTCTACAATATCGTAACCTTGACGAGGAATACCTCTTTCATCTAATTTAAAAGCAACTAATTTACGCTCTGGTGTACGTTCTTTTTCTGCTTGTAAAGCTTCACTGTTTGTAAATTCTTTGTTGAATTTGCAAATCCAACTTAAACCTGCTTCTATTGGAGACGTAGTATCATCTATATCATTTCCATATAAACAATAACCCATTTCTAAACGTAATGTGTCTCTTGCAGCTAATCCAATTGGTTTAATCCCAAAGTCAGCACCAGCTTCTAATACTTTATCCCAAATTTGCTTTACTTCAGAGTTTTTGCAGTAAATCTCAAAACCACCACTACCAGTATAACCAGTAGCAGAAATAATTACATGCTCTATACCTGCAAAATCACCAACCACAAAATTGTAGAACTTTATAGCAGACAAATCATGGCTAGATAAAGATTGCATCGCTTCAACAGCTTTTGGACCTTGAATTGCTAAAAGCGAATAATCTTCACTCAAATCTCGCATATCTGCACCAACGTCATTTTTTGAAGTAATCCAGTTCCAGTCTTTTTCAATATTACTGGCATTTACAACGAGTAGATAAGTTTCGTCTTTAACTTTATAAATAATTAGATCATCTACAATTCCACCATCATCATTTGGTAAGCAACTATACTGTGCTTTTCCTATTTCTAATTTTGATGCGTCATTACTCGATACTTTTTGAATGAGCTCTAAAGCATGAGGACCTTCAATTAAAAATTCACCCATATGAGACACATCAAAAACACCAACTGCTTTACGCACAGTTTCGTGTTCTATATTTACACCTTCGTATTGTACTGGCATATTGTAACCTGCAAAAGGAACCATTTTAGCTCCAAGAGCAATGTGAGTATCAGTAAGTGCTGTATTTTTCATGTTAGATTTATTTATAAGACTAAAAATTTGATGCGCAAAATTAAGGAATTTTATGAGTAACTATTAAAAAACTAATCACCAATCATTAACGTTTTTATTGTTAGGTGAAGAAAGCACAGGTATGCCTATATGAGATGCAAATGCAATAGTTTTGATAAACTATGTTAACATTAAATGTATTGTTGTAATTAAATAGTAATTTCACAAAAAATATGTGTAGCTACTAAACAATACTTACAATACCATCATAATAAACAATGTAATTAATGGCATTTATCGGACATATCATTAAAGGAGCAATTTATCTCAAAGACTTTGTTTCTAAAGAGGTGAATCATATTGAATCTCAAAAAGACGTACTTAAGGATTTATTGACAAAAGCAGAAGATACTCAATTCGGCAAGCATTATGATTTTAAAACAATTTTAGAGTCTGATGATATTGAAACAGTTTTTGCTAAAGAACTTCCATATTTTGATTACAATAAAATTAATGAGGCTTGGTGGCATAAGCTGCATGAAGGTGAGTCTGACGTTACTTGGCCTGGGAATCCTAACTATTTTGCATTGAGTTCTGGTACAACAGGAAAAACTAGTAAACGAATTCCTGTGACGGATGAAATGATTGAAGCTATTAGACAAGCAGGAATAAAGCAGGTTTTTGCGCTCAAGAACTTCGATTTACCAGCAGATTTTTTTGAAAAGGATATCATGATGTTGGGAAGCTCAACAGACCTTCAGGAAAACAATAATCATCTCGAAGGAGAAATTAGTGGCATTAGTGCTAGTAATATTCCGTCGTGGTTTAGTGGGTATTACAAACCTGGAAAAGATGTTGCAAAAATTGATGATTGGGACAAGCGTGTACAAACTATTGCAGAAAAAGCAGAGGAGTGGGACATAGGAGCGTTGAGCGGAATTCCTTCATGGATAGAGTTAATGCTTCAAAAAGTGATTGAACATCATAACTTGAAAAACATTCATGAAATATGGCCCAATCTTCAAGTTTATACTTCAGGAGGTGTAGCTTTTGGACCTTATGAAAAAAGTTTTAATGCTTTGATGGGTAAGCCAGTTACCGTTATAGATACCTATTTGGCTTCAGAAGGTTACATAGCAACGCAAGTTCGTCCCGAAACCGATGCTATGCAATTGAATACAGATAACGGTATTTATTTCGAATTTGTACCATTTAAACCAGAATATATTAATGAAGATGGTTCCCTTACAAACGAAGCACCTTCGTTAACTTTAGCTGAAGTCGAACCTGATCAAGATTATGCATTAATAATAAGTACGGTTAGTGGAGCATGGAGATATCTTATTGGTGATACTATTGAGTTTACAGATGTTGAACGTGCTGAAATTAAAATCACAGGACGAACTAAATTCTTTTTAAACACTGTTGGTTCGCAACTGTCCGTTAATAAAATGGATGCTGCCATGCGCGAATTAGAAGAGCAGTTTAATACTAAAATTCCTGAATATACTATTTGCGCAAAACGAAGTAAAGACGATGGCGAATTTTATCATTATTGGTATTTAGGTTCAGAAATTGAAAACCCTAATGAAGAAGCTATAGCTAATGCTCTTGATGAAGCACTAAAAGATGCTAATAAAAATTACAAAGTAGCAAGAAGTAAAGCTTTAAAAGGAGTAAAAGTAAAAGTCATTTCACCGAAAGTTTTTTACGACTGGAATGCACATAACAAAAAGAAAGGTGGGCAAGTAAAAATGGAACGCGTAATGAATGAAGATAAATTCAAGGATTGGGAAGACTTTGTCAATAATTAATTAGCTTGAAGCAAGTCTTCTCGTTCTTTCACTAACTCCATAATTTCTTCAGGAGACAAATAATACCTTTTTATTCTGTCTTTATATGTTTGATTAATATCGGCATTATTCAAAATGAAATCTTTTGTTTTTAGAATGTACGATTCCATACCTTGGTTTACCGCAAAAGAATCTGCAGCTCTTTCGGCTTCAACAATATGATTTTGAGAGAATAAGTAATTAATTCCAAACCAGACCAAATTAAGGTTGCTTCGGTTTTGGTAATCTAAAATATGACCTAGTTCATGACCTATCCAGCCTATAAATATATCTGAAGATATATCAACAGTTCTAAATTCTTTATCAGATATTTTAAATTTTTCGCTTATTAAAATCACATAGCGTCTATTCTTTTTACTTCTAAAGAAGCTGTCAAAAGTAGGCCTGGCCTGCATTGTTGATTTTTTTATATTTTTCTTAAACTTAAATTCAATGTAAGTGCTATCCAATTGTGGATAGTACCCTAAAGCTTTATTAACTTCATTTTCTATTTCTTTTGGTATAACATGGTGTTCTTGGTCACTCATAAAATTTATCTTAGCTATTATAAAAAGGGTGGAAAAAAGTAAAAGGATGATTAATTTCTTTTTGCTCATAATCATAAAAGAATAAAAGAATAAAAGAGTATAAGTATTTATAGAATTTTATACCAATTTTTATGATTTACTTTAACATTTGTTTGCTACAAATTACGGCAATGTTTTACTACAATTAGTGGTATTTTTGAATTTATAGAAATTCAATAAATAAAATAGTCCCAAATTGTCATTTCAACGTATACAAGAAAAACTTAAAATCTTAGCCGATGCTGCTAAGTATGATGTTTCATGTTCTTCAAGTGGAAGTAAAAGAAGCAATACCAATAAAGGTTTGGGAGATTCTTCTGGTATGGGCATTTGTCATTCATATACTGAGGATGGCAGATGTGTGTCTTTATTGAAAATTCTGCTAACTAACCATTGTATTTTTGACTGTGCTTATTGTGTCACCAGAAAAAGTAATGATATAAAGCGTGCTGCCTTTAAGGTTCAGGAAGTGGTGGATTTAACTATTAATTTTTATCGTAGAAACTATATTGAAGGCTTGTTTTTGAGTTCAGGGATTTTTAAAAATGCCGATTTTACGATGGAGCGTTTGGTAGCTGTGGCGAAGAAACTACGAAAAGAGGAAAATTTTAATGGCTACATTCATTTAAAATCTATTCCAGGAGCATCTGATGAATTAATGCGAGAAGCGGGTTTATATGCAGATCGGTTGAGTGTGAATATTGAAATCCCTACGGAATCAGGCCTTAAAAAGTTAGCGCCAGATAAGAATCGAGAGGATTTCATTAAACCAATGGCTAAGGTTAAAAATGAAATTATTCAATATAAAGCCGAAAAGAAAATCATAAGAAGCACTCCAAAATATGCACCTGCAGGACAAAGTACACAGATGATAATTGGTGCTAGTGGCGAGAATGATTTTCAAATTATGCAAACCTCAAATCATTTTTATAGAAACTTTAATTTAAAACGCGTTTACTATTCGGGTTATGTACCAATAAGTTATGATGGCAGATTGCCAAAAATAGGTAGTGAAGTGCCTATACTTAGAGAAAATAGATTGTATCAAACTGATTGGTTAATGCGATTTTATGGCTTTGACGTCAGTGAAATTCTAAATGAACAACACCAAGATCTAGATTTAGATATTGATCCTAAATTGAGTTGGGCTTTACGTAACTTACATGAATTTCCTGTGGATGTCAACACTGCTGATAAACGTATGTTGGCCAGAATTCCAGGTCTAGGTATGCGGTCGGTTCACAAAATATTGAATGCAAGACGCTTTAGAAGTTTGAATTGGGAACATCTCAAAAAGATTGGTGTAGCGCTCAATAGGGCAAAATACTTTATGGTTTGTGATAGCAATCAGTTTGAAAAACGAGATTTGACTTCTGAAAAAATTAAAGGTTTTATTCTGCAAAATTCAAATAGTAAATATAGAACTACCTTAAGCAATCAATTGAGTTTATTTGGATAGATGCAATCAAAAACTTTAATATATGATGGAACTTTTGATGGCTTTTTGTGTGCTGTCTTTCATGTTTACGAGTATAAGCTAAAAGATGTAACTATTAAGAATAAGTTTACTGCGCAATCACAATTATTTTCAGATAATGAGAATGTTATCACAGAAACTGAAAAAGCCAATCGTGTTTGGAAAGGCATCAAAAATAAAACAAGCAGAACAGGCAGTTACCAATTGTACTATACATTTTTGAGTGAAAAAGAAGGTGTTGAAAATATAATGCTAGATGCTATTCGATATATTCTTAGTTCAAATTTAATTAGCGATAAAAATTATTCTCATTCTTCTATTTTACAAGTAGCTCAAATTGCAAAAATGGTAGGAAGGGAAAAGCATAGGATGGAAGCTTTTGTAAGGTTTAAACTGACTAAAGACCACATTTATTTTGCTAATATTGAGCCCGATTTTAATGTGCTACCGCTTATCATTAAACATTTTAAAAGTCGATATGCAGATCAAAAATGGTTGATTTATGATATTAAGCGCGCTTATGGTATTTACTATGATTTAGAAAATGCTGAAATCATAAATATTGAATTGCCTTCTGGTTTCAATTTTTCAAAAACGGATAGCGATTATTTTTCAGAGGAAGAGTTTGAATTTCAAAAGTTATGGCAAGATTATTTTAAAAGCACCAATATAGAATCACGAAAAAACATGAAGTTACATACGCGACATGTGCCAAAACGCTATTGGAAATATTTAAGCGAAAAACAACCTGATTAACTTTCTGATACCTTTTCAGAATAAGCTTTCCCCCAATTATCAATTCGAGATCCAAAGCATTCCAAAATCGCATCGACACCAATAACACTACCTTTTGCTAAACGTCCTAAAACGGCAATGTTGACTTTATTCTTTTTGTTGTCAGTTTTAACGTAAGCGTTTTCATCTGTTTCTATCCCGAGTTTAGAATGTATGGGTGAAATTAAATCGTGTTGTAATAGGTTTGTGACTAAAGGTGAATTCACTTCCAATAGTTTTGGGGAATCTAGAACACTATTAATCATTATGCTTACACCTTTATTGTTTTGACTCTTATTTGTAAGTCGCCAACTATTGTCTTCGAGTTCAATATCTGGATTATTGACAAAATCTAAATTTAAAATTCCAGCATCTACCAAAGCCAATAGTTGTTGCATACTTTCTATTGGAGGTCCATAAGAATAGCGCTTACATCGTTCGTCTTGGGCAATCATATCTTCTATGATTTCAGGTTTTAGATTTGCATAAGAGAAAGCGTCATAGAGTGTCGGTTGGCAATGTCTCCAAACCTGACCAACACAATAGTCTAAAGTGATTTTAGCTTCACCTAAAGCCATTTCAATGTAATTCTTAATAAGATTGTAAGTGTTGGTATTGTTATTTTGTAGTGTTGAATGCTGGTAGTCTTGATTGTGTAACCAATTTAATACAACCGTTTTAATAACATTTTTGTCACAATTATGATTTACGGCATTATCATGTAAATCTAGAAACACTCTAGCGCTAATTTCAGCTATAGTTTTTAGCAAAAAATCAATCGTATTAACATCTTCACTAGTTTGTGCTACTGAAGTAATTGAAGTTTTAAAATATTTCAGTTCTTCATCTGTTGGTTCGTACCATTTATCAATATGTTCATTTAATGGTTTCGGAACTAGTGGTAAACCATCTAAAGAGAAAGGAATAAGCTCTAGTTGTTGTTTATTCACCTTATAGTATTGGGCTTCAAAAGTGTGATTATCTGTAATTTTGAAATTACCAAAATCGTTTATGGTTAGATAGCGCATCACATCTAACATAGAAAGACCAAAACCTCTTATGCCAATAGAAATGTTTGTTTGGTTCTTTATACTTTCAAATTGAGATACTGGGTATGTGTTCTCGTAAGCTTTAATTTTAGCATTTGATTTTGAATATTTAATCCACTCGGTGAGCTGTTCAGAATTTTTGGTTGATTGATGACCAATAGTTAAAAGCACATCATCAACTTTCCAAGTTCTATTCTCTGACGATAGAATTAGTTTATTGTCTTTTATGTCAATTGTTTTAATTGATGTTATAATAAGTTTAAAATCTGATTTAGATTTTAAAACATCAATTATCGAGTTGGCACGTTCCGAAAGGTATTTACCCACTTTTCTTCTCTGAGGAAAAGTATCTGGTTCTAGTTCATTTTGAGAGAATTCACACCATTGATGATAAGAAGGGAACTGAGGGATTTCTATATTTCGATATATCGTTTTAGGTCTTGACGGTAAGTCTACCAAAGCACGTTCTGTTATATTTATAAGATTGCTATCTGGTTGATTCGTGTTCCAAGCAGCGCCAGTTCCTAGTTCTTTACTTTCAAAAACTAAAATATTGATCTTTTGTTTTCTCATGACTAAATGATAAACAAGACGTTCTAAAGCATAGAGTCCACGAGGTCCAAATCCAATAATAGCTAGTGCTTTCATATGATATTAAAAGTAATAAAAAAACCACCTTGAATAAGGTGGTTTTAAATAAATAATATTTCAACTAATTAAAATTGATATCTAATACCCAAGGCAATATCAAAATCTAGATCATCTCTAAAATCTCCAAAACCAAGTTCAGGTCTAAAGTCCAATGATAAAATTAAAGGAATATCAAAGTTATATTCAATACCTATATCACCAGCTACAAAGACAAATGTTTCATCATCAAAATCGTTATTATCAAAACTGTAAGACCCAAGTCCACCACCTGCACCAGCGTACCAGTTAAAGTTACCATCTAATTGCCATACCCATTGGTATAAACCAGTAAGTTTAAAGCCATCGTAACCATTTCCACTTCTCCAGCCTAAATCAGCTTCTAAACGATTGTTACCACCAAGAGCACGTTGGTAAGAGATTTCTGCCCCAAAACCATCGCTATCGCCAAGTCTAAGACCAATGGCATTATCAGCAATTTCTTGAGCGCTAGCAGCAAAAGTAAAACTTGCAAAAACTGTAAGTAATAAAATTATTTTTTTCATAAGAATTTTAAGTTTTAGTGTTTATATTTCCAACAAGTTGTCTTGTTGTTGTACGATTATAACGACGAAATTATGTTAAAATTGAGTTTTAGCAATAGGTTTTAAGACAACATTATAATTTTTAGAAACACATTATTTAAGCTAAACGGTGAATAAATTAAAGCAGAATCTTACAACTCTTGAAACTAAACTAGAAGGTGAATTGCATTATGATGAGTTGATGTTAAAGCTTTATGCCACTGATGCGTCTGTTTACAGAATGCTACCAGCAGCAGTGGCTTTGCCTAAGACAATTGAAGATATTAAAAAGCTTATTTTATTTGCGAAAACTCATAAAGTAGGGCTTATACCCAGAACAGCAGGAACTTCTCTTGCCGGACAAGTAGTTGGCAAAGGTATTGTAGTAGATGTATCTAAGTATTTTACCAAAATTATTAGTATAAATAAGGTTAAAAAAACTGTCACAGTTCAACCAGGTGTGGTAAGAGATCAGCTAAATAATTATCTGGAACCTTATGGTTTGTTTTTTGGACCAAATACATCTACATCTAATCGCTGTATGATTGGTGGTATGGTAGGTAATAATTCTTCAGGAACTACATCTATTCAGTATGGCGTAACACGAGATAAAGTCCTTAGTTTAAAAACGCTTTTGAGTGATGGAAGTGAAGCGATTTTTAATGAAATATCAAAAGATGATTTTCTTCATAAAACAAAGGAGCAAACGCTAGAAGGAAGTATTTATAAGTCAATTTATGAACAATTAAAATCTGAAACAGTACAAAAACAGATTAAGGAAAACTTTCCTAAAGCCAGTATTCATAGAAGAAACACAGGTTATGCAATTGATGAATTAATTAAATCTGAGGTTTTCACTAATTCAGATGAAAAATTCAACATGTGCAAATTGTTAGCTGGAAGTGAAGGTACACTTGCTTTTACAACAGAAATAAAGCTTCAATTAGATGATTTACCACCTAGTTATAGTGCTATGGTGGCTTTTCATTTTGAAAGTGTGGCAAGCTGCATGAAAGCAGTAAAACCCTTAATGCAGCATAATTTACACACCTGTGAAATGATAGATGATTCTATCCTAAATCTCACAAAACATAATAAAACACAACAAAAAAATAGAGCTTTTATAGAAGGTGAGCCAACAGCGATTTTAATGTGTGAGTTAAAAGCTGAAACTCAAGAATTGTTAGATATAGAGATAAAGGCAATCATAAAAACAGCTAAAAAACTTAATTTAAGTTATGCGGCACCAATTCTTAAAGGTGAAGACATTACAAAAGCATTAGAATTACGTAAAGCTGGTTTAGGCCTTTTAGGCAACATGATTGGTGATAAAAAAGCAGTAGCTTGTATTGAAGATACTGCTGTTGCTTTAGATGATTTAGATGCTTACATTGAAGAGTTTACAACACTTATGCGCTCTTATAACCAAAATGCAGTGTATTATGCACATGCAGGAGCTGGTGAATTACATCTACGACCAATTTTAAATCTAAAACACGCTGAAGATGTTAAATTGTTTAGAACTATAACCACAGATGTTGCCAAACTTGTAAAGAAATATCAAGGTTCAATGTCTGGTGAACATGGTGATGGTATTGTGCGTGCAGAATTTATTCCTTTAATGATTGGTGAAGCAAATTATCAATTATTAAAACGAATAAAATCAGCTTTTGATGTTGATAATATTTTTAATCCTGGAAAGATTGTAGATGCTTTTCCGATGGATAAAAACTTACGGTATGAAACTGATAGGGAAGAACCAGAAATAGAGACACTTTTAGATTTTTCGCATTCGCAAGGCATTCTTAGAGAGGCTGAAAAATGTAATGGCTCTGGTGATTGCAGAAAATTATCTGAGTTTGGTGGTGTAATGTGTCCAAGCTACAGAGCTACACGAAACGAAAAAGATACCACAAGAGCACGAGCTAATGCATTACGCGAGTATTTGACTAACTCTGAGAAGCAGAATAAATTCAATCATCAAGAATTAAAAGATGTTTTTAGCTTGTGTCTAAGCTGTAAGGCATGTGCAAGTGAATGCCCAAGTAGTGTAGATGTGGCTAGTTTAAAAGCTGAATTTTTATATCAATATCAAAAAGAAAACGGAGTATCTTTTAAAGATAAGTTTTATGCCAATGCAACTAAGTATAACAAAATGGCATCACGTTTTCCAGATTTAGCTAATGAGTTATTTAAAACCAAATTTGTAAGAGGTTTTATGAATGCTTCTTTAGATATTCATCCCAAAAGAAGTTTACCGGAAGTAACCAAGTCCTTTTCAAAAATAACCCAAAACAATGCTAGATATAATGCAGGAAAAACGTACAACAAAACAATCTATTTATTTGTTGATGAGTTTATAAATTATCTCGAATCCGATATAGCTATAGATGCTAAACTATTGCTTGAATCTTTAAATTATAAAGTAATTACTATCAACAATATAGAAAGCGGAAGAAGCTTTCTATCTAAAGGCTTTTTAGAAAAGGCTAAGGCTATAGCAAATAAGAACATTTCTTATTTTAAGAGTGTAGTTAATGATGACTTTTATTTAATTGGTATTGAGCCTTCTGCCATCTTAACGTTTAAAGATGAGTATTTAAAATTAGCTGATGATAAAGAAACAGCTCAGTTTGTTGCAAGTAAAACGTTTCTTATTGAAGAATTTATTCAAAAGGAAATTGAATTAGGTAACATTACTTCAAATCAATTTACCAAAGAAAGTAAAACAGTAAAATTTCATGGCCATTGCTATCAAAAGGCACTAGCAAATCAAAAATCAAGCTTTGATATTCTTAATTTACCAGAAAATTACAAAGTCACCATAATACCTAGTGGATGTTGTGGTATGGCAGGTAGTTTTGGTTATGAAAAAGATAATTATGAGGTTAGTATGCAAATAGGCGAGCAAACTCTGTTTCCTGCTGTTCGTAAAGCTTCAGAAGACACTATAATTTCTGCTAATGGTACAAGTTGCAGGCATCAAATTAAGGATGGCACAGGACGTGTTGCTAAGCATCCTGTTTCAATTCTTAGAGAGGCTTTACTTTGATTTTTTCTTTTTAGGCTGTTCAACTATCGTAATGGCAGCAATAAGATCTTTTACATCCATATCCTTAAGTTCCTCGTCAGCAAAAAAAGGTGAGAGTTTGTCGTTATTGTAGTTGTAGACTTTCCAACGTTTAAATTGATATTCTAAAGCAGTAAAGTTTTCTACCCAATCACCAGAGTTTAGATACGTAGTTTTACCGTATTTATTTTCTTTTATTAGCATTTTAGGTTGATGGATATGGCCGCAAACTACATAGTCATAACCATTTTCTATCGCAAGATCAGTAGCAACTTTTTCAAAGTCATTTATATACTTCACAGCACCTTTTACACTATTTTTAATGCGTTTAGAAAGGGAATAACGCTCTTTTCCAAGCTTCTCTAATCCCCAATTCACCACGCTATTCATTAGAATCAATAAGTCGTATCCCCAACCACCTAACTTAGCTAGCCATTTTGCATTTTGAATAGAAATATCAAAAACATCACCATGAAAAAACCATGCTTTTTTGCCGTCTAAATCAAGTACGAGTTTGTTTACAATAGAGATATTTCCAATCTCAGTATCAGTAAATTTTCTAAGCATTTCATCATGATTGCCAGTAATGTAAATAACTTCAGTGCCATTTGCTGCAAAGTCCATGATTTTTTTAATGACACTTAAATGTGATTTTGGAAAGTAACGTTTTTTAAACTGCCAGATATCAACAATATCACCATTAAGAATTAACTTCTTAGGCTCAATACTATTCAAATAGGTTAAGAGTTGTTTGGCTTGACAACCAAAAGTACCTAAATGAACATCAGATATAACTGCTATTTCTACTTTTCTCTTTAAATTCAAGGCTAAAAATCAATGGTACAAATTACAGTTATAGTTATTAACTGATTGTAATGAGATAATTAACTAACTATGAGCAAACTGTTACGAAATTGTTATGAGAAAAGTTGTGTTAAAACCTCTAGTTATGAAGTTATAATGAAGTTTAAAAAACAGATGATGATTTTTGTTTCTGTAATAATACATTTACATTAGCGTAAAATAAGAATTAATGGCAGGAAATTCTTTCGGAAAACTTTTTAAACTCACCACTTTTGGTGAATCCCATGGTGTCGCAATAGGTGGAGTAATTGATGGATGTCCTTCGGGTATAAAATTAGATTTTGAGGCAATTCAAAACGAATTAAACAGGCGTAAACCAGGACAATCAAAAATTGTAACACAACGTAAAGAACCAGATACAGTAGAGTTTTTGTCTGGTGTTTTTGAAGGAGTAACAACAGGAACTCCCATAGGTTTTGTTATTAAAAACACCAATCAAAAATCTAAGGATTATTCCCATATCAAAGATGTTTACAGACCAAGTCATGCAGACTACACTTATGACAAGAAGTATGGTGTACGAGATTACAGAGGTGGTGGAAGAAGTTCTGCACGTGAAACCGCAAGTAGAGTAGTAGCTGGTGCTATAGCTAAGCAAATGCTATCTTCAATAAAGATTAATGCATTTACCTCTTCAGTGGGTGATATTTTTATAGATAAACCTTATCAGGATTTAGATTTCAGTAAAATTGAATCAAATATTATTCGATGTCCAGACGAAGCTTCTGCAGAGCGCATGATAGCTAGAGTTCAAGAAGTAAAGAAACAAGGAGATACCATTGGTGGCACCATAACTTGTGTGTTGCAAAATGTTCCAGCTGGCTTAGGTGAACCTGTTTTTGATAAGTTGCATGCTGAATTAGGTAAAGCTATGCTATCTATAAATGCTGTAAAAGGCTTTGAATATGGAAGTGGTTTCTGCGGAGCAAAAATGATTGGTAGTGAACATAACGATAAGTTTAATGAAGATGGAACAACAAAAACTAACTTGTCGGGAGGTATACAAGGTGGTATTAGTAATGGTATGGATATTTACTTTAGAGTAGCATTTAAACCTGTTGCTACCACATTACAAAAACAAGAAACCATAAACAGCAAAGGAGAAACTGTAGAAATGCAAGGCAAAGGTCGACACGATCCATGTGTGGTGCCAAGAGCTGTGCCTATTGTAGAAGCCATGGCGGCTTTGGTTTTGGCAGATTGCACACTTCTGCGTAGGCAGGAGTCTAATGACTGGAAATAAAAGAGTAAAATAAATAAGATTACCGCTTTCGCGGCAAACAATATGAAAAAACTAGCATTACACTGGAAGATTATTATAGGAATGGTATTAGGGGTGCTTTTTGCACTTTTGATGGTTAATTTTGAATGGGGAGCAGATTTTGTAAAAGACTGGATAAAACCTTTTGGTACTATTTTTATAAATTCTCTTAAGTTAATTGCCATACCTCTAATTTTAGCCGCGTTAATAAAGGGTATTACTGACTTGAAAGATATCTCTAGTCTCTCTAAAATGGGAACGAGAACAATAATTACCTATGTCACAACAACCATCATTGCCGTATCAATCGGTCTAGTTGTTGTTAATTTAGTAAAACCAGGTAAAACAATAACCGAAGACACTAGAACCGAACTTGTTGAGGCTTATTCAGCAGATGCTGCTGCAAAAAAAGAAGCTTCTATGGAACAAAAAAATAAAGGACCGCTTCAACCCCTTATAGATTTAGTCCCTGAGAATATTTTTGAAGCCGCAAGTAGTAATAGAAATATGCTTCAGGTTATTTTCTTTGCAGTGTTTTTTGGTATTTCATTAATTCTTATACCAGAAGAGAAAGGAAAACCTGTAAAGGACTTTTTTGATGGAGTAAATGATGTCATTTTAAAAATGGTAGACCTAATAATGCTTGCGGCACCTTATGGTGTATTTGCTTTATTAGCTGCATTAGTTGTAGAGTCGCCGAGCGCTGATTTATTTGCTGCACTGGCAATGTATGCAGTTTCTGTTATAGGAGGCTTGCTTATCATGGTAATAATCTATGTTTCAGCTGTACGTGTATTCACAAAAACATCTCCTAAATTCTTTTTAAATGGAATCTCGCCAGCACAATTATTAGCATTCTCTACAAGCAGTAGTGCCGCGACACTTCCTGTAACGATGGAAAGGGTTACGGAACACCTTGGTGTAGACGAAGATGTTGCAAGTTTTGTGTTACCTGTTGGAGCCACTATAAATATGGATGGTACAAGTTTGTATCAAGCCGTTGCGGCATTATTTATAGCACAAGCTTTTGGAATTGATTTGACGTTTGGCACTCAGTTAGGTATAATTGCAACTGCAACTTTAGCATCTATTGGTTCTGCGGCTGTTCCTGGTGCAGGAATGGTGATGTTGGTTGGTGTGCTTGGTTATGCAGGAATACCAGAAGCAGGACTAGCATTAATATTTGCCGTAGACAGGCCTTTAGATATGTGTAGAACAGTGATTAATGTTACTGGTGATGCTTCTGTCTCTATGTTGGTCGCAAAATCGCAAAACAAACTTCATGAACCTAAACCTAAGGAATGGGATGATAATTACGAGGCCGTTAAATAGTTTTTGTTATTAGAATTTTATTAAATTAGAAACTTCATTAACCACCAAAAACCACAGCATAGATGAATATTTGCTTTATAATGTATCCTTGGGATAAAATAGATCCTGAAAATGACACTAGTCTTGCCTTAATAAAAGAATGTTCTAAAAGAGGTCATGGTGTGGCCATGTGCACTCCTGCAAACCTAACTATTAGAGATAGTGTCACCAATGCTTTTTGTAATGTTGTTGGTAGAATGGATAAGGTACCTTCAACGCTAAAGTCATTTTATAACAAGGTAAAATTAAGAGAGGAAATGCTACCACTTGCTGGGTTTGATGCTATTTTCTTTAGAGCAAATCCACCTTTAGATCCAATAATGCTTAATTTTTTGGATTCCGTAAAAGATGATGTATTCATAATAAATTCTTTGGAAGGAATGCGTGAGGCCAATAACAAGCTATATACAGCTGCTTTTGGAGATGCACACAGTAATATCATTCCAAATACGCATGTTTCGAAAAATAAAAAATATTTAGTCCGCCAGATTAAAGAATCAAAAGCGGATAAGATGATTATAAAGCCTCTTAATGGATTTGGAGGTTCAGGAGTTATTCTAATTGAAAAATCTGCAATGAGTAATATCAATTCACTTTTAGATTTCTATATCTCTAATTCTGATGGTACTTCTAACTATGTCATTCTACAAGACTATATAGAAGGTGCTGACCAAGGTGATGTGAGGATCTTGATGCTTAATGGTGAACCTGTTGGTGCTATGAAACGTATTCCTGGTTCAGATGATCATCGTTCTAACGTTTCTGCTGGCGGAAGTATTGCAAAACACACCTTAACCAAAGAAGAAAAAGCGTTGTGTAAACAAATTGGGCCAAAACTAGTAAAGGATGGCTTATACTTTGTGGGTATAGACGTTATAGGCGGCAAGTTAGTTGAAGTCAATGTAATGTCACCTGGTGGTATCACATACATCAATAAAGTTTACAAGAATAAAGTGAAGGTTGAAGAAAAAGTAATTGACTTCTTAGAAAGTAAAGTTTTAGATCAATTACAAGCTTTTGATAGACGAACTAGACTTCGTAAAACTGTGGATGAAGCGTAGAATTTTGAAATCCGATTTGGTTTCAGTAGAATGGTTACATTCTAATCTTCAATTATCTGGTCTAATACTATTAGATGCTACAATAAACAAAAAGATAGATAACGATTCTGAAAGGGTTCCAAGCGCTCGTTTTTTTGACATAAAGCAAAAGTTTAGTGATACCAATGCTAGATTTCCAAGTACTTTACCTAGCATAGAGCAATTTGAAACTGAGGCAAGAGCTTTGGGTATAAGTAATGATTCGTTCATTGTCGTTTATGATGATAAAGGTATTTACTCAAGTGCAAGGGCTTGGTGGTTATTTAAGACCTTTGGTTTTAATAATGTAGCAGTCTTAGATGGAGGTTTACCAGAATGGAAAGAGCAAAATTTTCCTATTGAAGCATATAAAAAAGAATCTATTGAAAAAGGTAACTTTACCGCTAGATTTCAACCAGAATTAATGACTGATTTTAATGGAATTATTCAGTTTTCAACAGATTCTCATACTCTAATTTTAGATGCCAGATCAGCACTTAGGTTTCAATGTTTAGTAGATGAGCCCAGACAAGGCTTAAGGCGTGGTTACAATCCCAAATTCAAAAAATCTGCCTTATACCGAATTATTTGATGGTAATATTTTAAAATCTAAAGACCAACTTTTAAAAATCTTTGATAACTTAGTAAAAGAAGAAACACATTTAGTTTTTAGCTGTGGCTCGGGAATTACAGCTTGTATTCTGGCCTTAGCTGCTTCAGTTTGTAGTTATAAAAATTTAACGGTCTATGATGGTTCATGGACAGAATATGGAACTTTAACCTAAAATAAATGAAAACAATCGACTGGACAAGAGACGAACTTGTAGCTTACATCTTATTATTTGCAGCACATTCAGACTTTAAAGAAGACAATCATGAAAGAAATGTTATTATTTCAAAGGTAGACATGGACACCTTTCAAGAAATTCATGATGAGTTTGATAATGACAATGATTATCAAGGCATTCAAAAAATTATGACAAGTCTTAGACAACATAATTATGACAAGGATGATGTTGAAGTGCTAATGGCAGATATCAAGACTTTATTCTTTTCAGATGGAGATTTTAACATAAATGAACGAAAT
Source organism: Winogradskyella poriferorum (assembly GCF_036553625.1). Lineage (NCBI taxonomy): Bacteria > Pseudomonadati > Bacteroidota > Flavobacteriia > Flavobacteriales > Flavobacteriaceae > Winogradskyella > Winogradskyella poriferorum. The sequence goes on along the minus strand of NZ_JAZHOU010000002.1, from coordinate 689,846 downwards.
ATGCTGAGAGCTTTAGAACGACTGTTTAAGACTTTATAATGAAGCGACTTTCAATACATACAATAATAGAAAAAATAGAAGCTGAAGAAATCTTTCATGCTGTTTCTGATGATTATTCCTTCACTTTAAAAGTAGATGAATACGTGCCTTATGTTTGTGGTGCTATTCACGATGGACATCAATTTAGAAAGGACCTTTGGGATAACCGCTTACATACAGAATACGAGCGTTGGTACGAGGAAGATCCTGAAACCAAAAACATGGTTATCTCTCACCCAATCTTAATTTCTGGTTGTGATTCTCGATTTGAGTATGATCTTAATCGCGATCCTGAAAATGCAGTTTTTGATACTGCTTGGGGGAAACAACTTTGGAAGCATCCTTTATCTAAAACCGAAAAAACCAAAAGTCTACAGAAACATGCTAATTTTTATAAAGTAGTAAAAGCTTTAATTTCTAAAATTGAAGAAAAATTTGGTGTATGCGTAGTTTACGATATGCATAGTTATAATTGGCAACGTTGGGATAGGGAAGTGCCGACATGGAATTTAGGAACGTCGAATATTGATAATAATAGGTTTGGTGAAGAGGTAGAATCTTGGAGACAAATGCTTGCAAGTATTGAGTTACCTCATAGCATAAAACAAACAGCTAAGATTAATGATACCTTTCAAGGAAATGGATATTTCTTAAAATTCATTACCAATACTTTTGAAAATACTTTAGTTTTGGCAACCGAAATAGCTAAAGTGTATTGCGATGAGTATAAACAGGTTATTTATCCTGAAGTTGTTGCAGCAGTTGAGCAACAATTAAAAGTTTTAATACCCAAGCACGCAAAAGAATTTTACAAAAAGTTTAAGGCCTAATGTCTCAAATTAAGACAACAGAAGAGTTTCAAGATTTATTTGATATTGATGCCAATCTTAATCGATTGGTAAAGAATATCGAATTACTCAATTATATAAACCCTCAGAATATTGCCGCTGAAAAGAAAAAGTTCTACTCAGCAAAATTTAATTACGAGCCAGAATTTAATTATCCCAGAATGCGATTTAATGGCTATAAATTACATCGCTTATTTTTTTCGCAACGTTTAGAGCGTATAGAAGATGAGGATATTAGACAATTGTATGAAGATATTATTTACGAATATTCAGGTTTAATAGAATGTATAGAAACTATAGGTCAAGGTCGTAAGTTTTATTTTAACAGTCTTAAAAGTTTTGGTACTCCTACTGAAAAAGACATAGAAAACGCAAAATTTATTCTCAGGTTTGATGATTCTGAGTTTGATGAAGAAATGCTTCCAATGTATAGCGCGAGTGAAGCAAGAGATTATTTTGTTGAGTTTTCTAAGCGCTATGATTTTAAATACAACATAAAGATTTCTAATAATCTTTCTGCAGCAGCAATGGTGCTGAACAATACACAAACCTTAGTGTTGCGAAAAAGCCATAAGTATAGTCTAAATCAACTTAAAGTTCTGTCTAACCATGAGATAGGAGTACACATGGTCACTACATTTAATGGTTTAATACAACCTTTAAAGGTGTTCTCAAATGGTTTACCTAATAATGTAGAAACTCAGGAAGGATTAGCTGTGTTTTCAGAATTTATGAGTGGTTGCTTAACAATTGAGCGTTTAAAAGAGTTGGCTTTTAGAGTAATTGCTGTAGATAGTCTCAATAAAGGCTATAATTTTTCTGACACTTTTCATTTGCTGCATAATCAGTATAAACTAAATAGAGATAAAGCTTTTGCAATTACTTTAAGAGTACATAGAGGAGGTGGATTTACAAAAGATCATCTATACCTTAAAGGCATTAGAAATATTTACAAATATGCTAAAGCCGGAAATGATTTAGGTGTCCTTTTAACAGGTAAAGTTAGTCAGGAATATATACCTACTATGAACAAATTGATAGATTTAGGTTTAGCAATACGACCAAAGTATTTTACAGATGCTTATGTGGTTAATGATAATACCAATCCGAACTTAGATTTTATTTTGAAGAGTTTGAAGTAAAAACCTCAAAGCCAAATACTTTCTATCCTTATTTTAAGATACCTAAAAGAAGTTAGACATGTTTCTTTTAGGAATTTAACTCGTTCCTAACTAACAGAAGTTAGGGTTAAACTGAAAACTTTATTGCTTTGAGGTTTGGTAGTTTTTATAGATTAACTCGTTTATATTTTGGGAATTTTACAGAATAAGAATGCTTAACGATTTCTGTTTCACCTGTTTTAAGGTTTAGCATCCATTTTAGAATGCCTTTTTCATCATTATATTCTGAACTTCCTGTTTCAATATCATCTAATTTTATGTCTTTGTTTTGACTGATAGGAATTCGGTCATAAAGCGATAATTCAATATCAAATTGTTTATTATTCTTGATTTCAATCTCAAAGCCTTTATAAATAACTTTGTTATTACCAATGAATGTAGTTTTCTTAAAATTATTAAGCTGAGTGCGTTTCACTATAATATTAGGATCTACACCTAGAGAAATCGTTAGACTGTCTGTTGTAGCACTTGGGTTAATATTTGTTTTACCAGAATAACTTCCTTCAAAATAGATATTAGCTTCAGCAGGAAGCAAATTGTATTGTTCCCAATTTCCAATTTTAGCTGTTAGAAATACATTTTCATTAAGAAGTGGCGCTGCAAAATAGTTGTAGTTGGCAGGTACATTAAATTTATCTATTTCTATAACAGACACGTCTCCATCTGATGCAATGGAATATTTTTTATTAATTTTAAAACGTGTATTGGTTATTCCTGTTGATATTGAATTACCTACACTGTTAATATTGCTTTCTGAGTCATTTTTTAAAGATATTAACACCACACCATTTGCTGCTCTACTTCCGTATAACGAAGTAGCGCTTGCATCTTTCAGTACTTCAATGCTTTTAATATCTTCTTGTTTCAAATTGTTAATGTTGCCAGTATAAGGAGCGCCATCAACAATAAAAAGTGGAGGATTGTTTTTATTTACAGAGCCATAACCTCTAATCCTAATTTCTGAATTTCTATTAGAAAAACCGTTACTAGACTGAATATTAACACCTGGAACTTCTCCTTCTAATGCTTTTTTTGCTCTGTTATATTCTTTGTTTTTAATTCCATAACCAACAATTGTAACTTCATCTAAGGCTTGGTTATCTTCATTTAAAGTCACATTCATTATACTCGAATGAATTGGCAACTCTTCGGTTTGCATACCAACGTAAGAATAGACTAATGTATTACCTGAAGTAGTTTGCAAACTGTATTTTCCGTCATAGTCGGTTTGTGTTCCATTAGAGGTCCCTTTTTCAAGAATATTTACGCCTGGTAAAGGTAACCCATCAGTTGTTGAGGTAACAACACCAGAAACTGTCTTTACAAGTGGATTATATTTATAATTATAACTTTTAGTTGCACGCTGAGAATTGTAATTACTATAGCGGTTGATGAAGTTAAGATATTTAGGATTTATTACAGGTTTTACATTATTTGTGTTGGGATCGCTGGTAGATAATACTAAATTCACGTCATCCCAATCACAACCAGAATTCTGATAAACATGGGCTTTGTATTCAAGACTTAGTGGACTATTAATCTTATCTGCCTTTAAATCATAAATAGGAAACCAACCAGCATGTGTTATATTGTAACTTATGTTTAAATCTAAAGTAGTACTAACATCGCTACTTAGTTTAATTTTAATTTCACCAGTTTGTTGTTTTTCTTCTACATTAAATTCTATGAGCTGATTTTGGATATCGATTTGCTCTTTTTTATACCTATTAATCGTTGAGTTAGATGTATTAATAGCTTTTTTAAGTTCTGTAATCCTGGTTCTGTAATAGGTTGCAAAGTTTTTTAATTGTTCTAAGCTAACCACTTCGGTTTCATTACTCAATTTTTTGTTGCTTTGAATTAGGTTTACCTCTTCATTGTAACCAGCGATTAACTCATACTCACTTTCAATCATAGCATCAAGGGCTTTTATCTTGTCTTGCAGAACTGTTATTGAATCTGATTGTTTTAGCTTAGATAGATAATTGATTCCATAATTGATAGATAAAACTGAAGCATTTTTTAAACCAGAAATCTGTATGCTACTTTCATGAATATGAGGTGAAAGTCCGTTAAAAATGAATTCTGTAGTACCAGATTTAATATTTATAGTTGCAGTTCTATTAATTTCTGCTCCATCTAAATAAACAGTAACATCTGTTATATCACTTTTTTGCTGTGCTGTTAATATTTTTGATATGATTAAGAATAAAACGAGAAAAAGTTGGTTTTTCATGACATCTCTAAATTTTTAGTTTAATTCAAAACTATTTGGTAATGAGCTATTCCTAAACCAAAAATGAGTGATATGGCTATTTAGAATAGGGAAGTTGGTTTATTAATTAGTTAAATTGTTACTAATGGATAATATTGACATATTAACATAGTTTAACAATAATAATGGGTTTATGTCGAGTTTTTTAATCTTAAAAAGACGATTATTATACATTTGAAGAAACAAAATTGTGCTATTAACCAATTCGAATTTCCCTCAAACCGAATTGAATTTTGTTTGAGTTAAATTAGTTTTAAGTAAGTTGTTAATTTAAAGAAGGCCTTTTAGAATCAATTTTTAGAAGGCTTTTTTACATCAAGAATTTAGCTTTCAATTCTGGTGTTGGTATCATACAAGCTTCTTTTTTACCATACCATTTATAACGGTTTTTTGCAACATAATCATATACCCAATTTCTAATAAAAGCAGGTACAGCAAGAAATACAGCCATTAATTTGGTAGGAAAATTTAGTTGTTTAGCAACTTGTAACGCAGCAGTAGATTTAGAATACACTTTTTGTTTAATCGGATTATAAAGAAGAATAGAATCTACCTTGTTAGTGTCTATTTTATAGTCCGAAGTTATTGATTTTGCAATGTCGCTTTGTAGTGGTGCAAATAAAAACTTATTGTCATAATCTCGCTTTATAACATACAATACACTACTGTTGCAGAGGTTGCAGACACCATCAAAAAGAATGATTTGTTTGTTTTCTGGAATTAACTTTACCACAATACAAAGATAATTCTAAAGGCTATAAAGTGTTTAAAAATTGAGTTAAATCCTCTTCTTTGCTTAACTCTAGTTTTTTCTTTAATCGGTATTTAGATTTTAAAACACTATCTGGTAATACATTTAGCATAGAAGCAATTTCTTTGGTGGATAAGTTCATTCTTAAAAACGAAGCTAAGCGGATTTCTTTTTCCGTAATATCTTTTGAAATTGCCTTAATCTTATTGTCAAAATTATTGTGCACCTCAGAAAAATAAGATTTAAAAACTTCCCAATCTTTATCTTCAGCACTTTCCTTTTTAAGAAGCATTACTAGTCTTCTGAACTCTACTTTAAATAGTTCTGGTGATTTTTTTATTTTTTCTAAATTTTCTTTTAATTCTTGTATAAATGTGTTTTTCTGAACAAGATGAAGCGTCTGAGATGCTAATTCTTTCTTTTTAAAATCTATTTCTTGCTTAAAAATTTCCTCTTGTTTTTCACGCTCAATTTTGTTCTTTTTGATGCGCTGTTTAAATCCTAAATATAGTAATGCTGCAATAGATAAGAAGGAGAACATACCTATACCATATAGGGTTTTAGTAAGCTTGTCGTTTTCTGCTTTTGCATTGAGTGTTTTTATTTCTTCGTTTTTTAATGCAATCTCAGCTACTTTTTTTTCGGTTTCAAATTTAGTTTGTAATTCATCGAATCTTGTCGCTTTTTCTTTATTATATAGACTATCGGAGTGTTTTTTATATGCTTCATGGTTTAATAAAGCATTTTTATAATCACCTTTGGCTTTATATATCTTTGCCATGTGTTGGTAAGCATCTACTGTGCCTGCAAGTAGTCCGATTCTTTGTTTTTGATCTAGAGCCTTTTTTGTTTTTGCTAAAGCTTTATCATAATTCTTTTCTTCATAATATATTTTTCCTAACGCCAAATCTATTCGAGATTTACTAAAATCATCATTTATTAGTAAAGTAAGCTCTTCGCTTTGTTCTAATTTTAATTTGGCTTCATCGAATTCTTTAATCTGTAAAAGAAATTCAGCAGTTGAGTTTAATGTTTGCATTTCCAAAAAATCTGCATCTATACTTTTTGCTAGTACTAAGGCTTTATTAAAATAGAACTTTGCACTATCAACATCAATAGGCTGCTTGTTGGTATATAATTCTCCAATTTTTCGAGATGTAGAACTTGCAAAATAGGTGTCGTCATAACTTTTGTAAATAGATAGACTTTCCTTTAAATTTTTTATGGCAATACCATAATTACCAAGTGCTTCATTAGCATCGCCTACCGTAGCAATATTATCTGCATATAAGATAGTGTCTTTAACTATTATTGAAAGTTCAGCTGCCTTTATAGCATTTTCTAATGACAATAAATACTTGCCTTGTTCTAAATATATGTTAGATTTAATACTGTTGTAATTTATCATTAGAATAGAATCGTCTTTACAACAATACTCATCAATGAATGGTTTTGAATTTTCTATGTAGACTAATGCGCTGTCATATTTGGCTTCATCTTTAAAATTAATAGCTTGATTCATATATATGCCAGATATTCTACGTTTATTGTCTAAACTTTTATGCAGTTTTATAGCTTTTAAGTAAGCGTTATTAGACAATTTATTTTTAGATAAATTAGAGTAGGCAATACCTAGTCTTTCATAGCTTTTTGCTAATTCATTTTTTAAATCTGCTTCTTCTGAGATCTGTATTGCTTGTTTGGCATACTTAACAGCGGCATTATCATCTTTATATTGGGTTAGCTGCCATAGTTTTTCGAGAATAGTAATTTGTTCTTTTGGTTTTGATTCTTGATTAAGTTCTTGTTCTAATGTTTCAATTTGAGTTTCCAGTTGTTGCGCAAATATTGTTGAGGAAAAACATAAAATGAAAAGAATAATAACCCGAAAAATCATATCGCAAATATTTAGTAATTAGCTGTAACGAAGTTAGTTAAAATTAAAACACCTTGGACAACCCTCTAATCTACTTAAAGAGTATTTATAAAGTTTTGTCTATGTCTTGTCCATAGATATAGATAACACCTTTGTTTTTAAATCATTGATTTTCAGATATGTAAAATTGGATTGCTTTTTTAGATTTTATACTCGATATATAAATATTTAAGACTATTGTCCATACTTTGTCCATGCTAAAAATTAGATTTCAGCAATAATCATAGATAGCTTTGAACTGTCGATAAACGACAAACCAATTTTGTGGTGTCTTATTTTGGATAAGGCTGCAGACTTACCAATTTAAGGTCACTACAATTATTAACCACAAAATTCTAATTATTATGAAATCAAATTATGTGTTAATTGTATTACTTTTTATAGTGACTTACAGCTGCAATAAGGACGAAGATTTTAATAACCCAGTAAATCCTGATGCAGAGAGTATTAACGATTATATTTTTGGATTAAACTATGATCCAGACACAATGCTCAATGTTCAAGATACTGGAGGAAATGCATCACAACGAACCTTAAATGGCGAAACCACAGCAAACAATATTTATGAAGGTAATGTTACCAATTGTGTAACCAAAGATTATACTTTAGAATCTAACTTTGACGATGTGGCTATTCTTAGACCTGTTGCAGGAGTTATTTATCCAGGTGCTTTGGTAGTAGGCAATCAAGATATGTTAGATGGTGCACCCAATCCACTATCTGTTGATAGAGCTCCTATGACTTTAACAATAGATTTACCTGGTATAGGATCTAATGGTGTCATTGAAATAGATGATCCAAACAATGCTAATGTACAAGTTGCTATTGATGAGGCATTAGATTGGTGGAACAATAATGCCTATCAAAATGGTTATGTCAATGCATCTAACTCATCTTACCAAGCAGCAACATCGTATTCATCTACACAGTTGAGCTTGGATATTGGTTTAAATTCCGCTTGGGCTACAGGAGCAATAGCCTCTCAAATGGAACTAGAAACTAACTCTGAGAGACGTGTAGCTTCAATGGTATTTAAGCAAGTTTTTTATACAGTAACTATGAATACTCCAGAGAGTATTAATCCTGCAGGTGTTTTTGGACCAAATGTGAGTTTAGAAAATGTACAAACAATAATAGATGAGGACAATCCAGCTGCTTATGTAAGTTCTGTTAATTATGGTAGAATCATTATGCTTCGCATGGAAACTACTAACATGAATACAGATATCAGCTTAGAATCAGTTTTGCAATATACCACAGGTGTTAATGAAGGTGAAATAGATATTAATTCAACTTATGAAGAGGTTCTTGAAGAGTCATCAATTAATATTATTACGATAGGAGGTAATGCTGAAGTAAGTTCTAGCGCAGTAGATGCTGCTAATATGTCTGAAGGTCCTGGTGCTTTAAATTATATAATTACTGGTGAAAATGCGGTTTATAGTGCTACAAATCCTGGTGTACCAATTGCATATACAATACGTTATTTGGATGATAATTCTATTGCAAAAATGGGTTATACAACAGATTATACGGTAGAGGAATGTGGAAGTAATCCTTATGAGCATGCACAAATTAAAGTTTACAATGATTTTGAAGTTCGAAATATGCGATTTAGATACTATTACAGTTATACTGATACGGAAGAAGAGTTAGAGTTTGATTCTGGATGGACAACCATCACAGATGAAAGTCAACAAACTTTTAATATACCAGATGGTGCATGGAATGTAGAATATGATTTAGAATACTTTGGCACATTAGGTATTGGTGGATGGGAACCGTTTGCCGCTGGTACACCTGGTTATGTGAGTTCAAATATATGTCTCAGAGGGTATAATCCTACTGGATGGGGAAATGGAGATATAGCACTCTGTACAAGTTGTTCGTCAAACCCAGAGAGTGCATGCAGTAATTATCCTGATTAAAAAATTAGCAAAAGCCAAGGTTTGGTTTCAAAATCTTGGCTTATTATTTTTTAGCTTCTACCAGCTCTAAAAGATCTACACTTACATTGGTTGTAAACAAACCATAGTTTACTGTTGCTTTACCTTTTTCAATAGCATCTATACTACCAACCGCTTTACCATCATGCATGCGTACACGATCACCAACCTTAAGGATAGGTTTAGGTTTTTCTACAACAACCTCTTTCTTTTTAGCTTCCTTTTTCTTTTTTCGGATAGCTTCAACCTTTTTCTCAGCTTCTTGTTTTATCTGCTTTTCTTTAGCTTTTTCGGCACGTTTTTGTTTTGCTGATATTTTTTTTCGTTTAGAATTTTCTATCTGAACTAAACGAAATAACTCTGCCATTAACTCACGCTTTTTCTTGTTATTCTGAAATTTTTTAGCCAGATCATTTACTTTCTGACCAAGATAAATTAAGCGTTGGTTGCTATCATATAACTCTTGAAAGCTTTCTAACTTTTTCTGGATTTTTTCATTAGTTTCTTCTAACTTTTCTGCTTCAGAAAGCTTTTTCTTTTCATTAGCTTTTAGCGATTGTTCGGTTTTTTCTAAACGGCTGCGCTGTTTCTGTAATTTCGCAATTGTGGCATCAAACCTCACTTTACCACGTTCAATCTTCTTTTTTGATTTGTTGATTAAACTGTATGGTATGCCGTTCTTCTGAGCAACTTCAAACGTAAAAGAACTTCCTGCTTGTCCAGTCACTAACTTATACATAGGTTCTAAGCTTTTTTCATTAAAAAGCATATTGGCATTTTGCATGTGTGGCAATTCATTAGCCAAAAGTTTTAAGTTAGAGTAGTGGGTAGTAATTATGCCGAAAGCTTTACGCTCATAAAACACTTCTAAAAAAGTTTCTGCCAAAGCTCCACCAAGTTCAGGGTCACTACCTGTACCAAATTCATCAATTAGAAAAAGTGTTTTATTATTAACCTTCTTTAAGAAATAATTCATTTGTTTCAGTCGGTAGCTGTATGTGCTTAAGTGGTTTTCTATAGATTGATTATCGCCAATATCACTTACTACGCGATCAAAAAGACATGCCACACTGCGCTCATGAACAGGAATTAGCATACCACTTTGTAGCATAATTTGTAACAAGCCAACGGTTTTTAACGTGATACTTTTTCCACCAGCATTTGGACCTGAAATAACAATAATTCTATTAGCACTACTTAACGCTACAGTCTGCGGAAATGTTTTTTCACCTTTTTCTATGTTTGTTAAATAGAGTAGTGGATGGTATGCATCTTTCAAAAATAGATTACGCTCATTGGTGAGTTCTGGCAATATGGCATTCATGCTTCTGGCATATTTAGCCTTTGCAGCAATAACATCTATCTTGGTTAAAAACGTTTGGTAATCATTAAGAAGCGGGAGAAAAAGCCTTATATAATTGGTTAATTCTTTAAGAATTTTAATGACTTCCTCTTTTTCTTCATATTCTAGATTGTTAAGTTCTCTGGTATGTTGTAGTGTAGTTTCTGGCTCTATGTAAACAATACTACCAGTTTTGCTTCCACCCATTATAGCACCTTTTACCTTACGTCTGTACATGGCTTTTACCGCCAGTACACGTCTGTTGTCTACAACAGATTCTCTAATATCATCTAGATAATCTAGACCATGATATCTTGTTAATGCTGAAGAAAAACTGCTGTTAATTTTACCTTTTAACTTCCCTATTTCTTGACGTAACGAGGAAAGTTGTGGTGAAGCTTCATCTTTAATATCACCAAAGCGATCTACAACCGCATCAACCTGTTCAATAATAGCCGTAGTAATTTCAATATGACTACTATACTGATTTAATTTTGGGTAGTATTCTTTAAACTTTTCTAAAAATTTAACTATGGCGTTAGATGTGAGTGATATACTAACCAGCTTTTGCAAACTTGCAACTTCTAAATAAGTATTTTCAATACTTAAAAGTTTAATTTCTTTAGAAATTGGTTCAAAACTATGATTAGGAATTCGGTTATCGTTGTCAAACGAAGATAAGTATTCATTTACGTAATCTAACTCACGTACTAATTGTGTTTCAATTTCAATAGGACGCACATTTAGAACAGCTTCTTTACCTAAAGCTGTTATTGTATGATCTGAAATTTGTTGCAAAACCGTAAAGAACTCGACATCTTTTAAGGTTTTTTCATGAATACGTATCATGATAATTTTAAATTTTTAGAATTGCAAATTTAGGGTAAATGTTGTGATAAGCCTAACAGCTATAAAGATTGCTAATCGTTATTTTTGAAACCTATGAGTAAATCAATTTAAATTGCACTAAATTGATTTTTTTAAAAGCTAAAATTATATAATAAGTATTATTAAGAGCAAACAAGATTAATTATGAAAGTTGATATTCATCCAAGTTGGGAACCGCATTTACAAGCTGAATTTAATAAACCTTACTTTAAGAATCTTACATATTTTGTAAAAGCTGAATATAAAAACCATGAATGTTTTCCTAAAGGTTCTGAGATATTTAATGCTTTTAATCATTGTTCCTTTGATAATACCAAAGTTGTTATAATTGGACAAGATCCATATCATGGTGTAGGTCAAGCGAATGGCCTGTGCTTTTCTGTTAATGAAGGTATTCCTCATCCACCTTCATTAGTTAATATTTTTAAAGAAATAGAAACTGACTTGGGTTTTGCATACCCTAAAAGTGGTAACCTAATGCCTTGGGCAAAACAAGGCATACTATTATTAAATGCTACTCTTACAGTTAGAGCACACCAAGCAGGAAGTCACCAAAATAAAGGTTGGGAACAATTTACCGATGCTGTTATAAAACTTATAAGTGAGAAAAAACAAAATGTAATTTTCTTACTTTGGGGAGGTTTTGCGAAAAAGAAAAAGAAACTTATAGATATATCTTCCCACTCAATTTTAGAAACAGGACACCCTTCTCCATTAAGTGCTAATAGAGGTTATTGGTTTGGAAATAAGCACTTTAGTAAAACTAACTACCTGTTGCAGCAAGTTGACCAGTCGGTAATTGATTGGAAACTAGAGTAGGAGTAGGTCTTTCTGTACGGATTATATGAGGTTTTTTGTTTTCAACTTTTTTAGACGATTTGTTACAACTAAACATTAATAACAAAAAGTTAATAGCAACTAAAAAAGAAAGAATCAGAGTAATTGTTAATAGCATATTAATCTGTTTTTTATATTAAAAGAATTATAAGGGCGTGACAAATATAACTAAAAAATTGAAAATCTGATATTTATAAGCGTTTTAAGTAGGAAAAATTGCATTAAACAGTTGATAAATTGTGTTTTTAATCGAAAAAAACATACGTTTTATCGGTGTTTTTTAAGGATTTAGCAATTTAACATCTTATTAATAAGAGATTGTTAAATTTTGGTAACCAAATTTGAATAATTCACTTTTTTTGAGATAATATCTAATTTAAGGAGTTCATCCTGAACCTTTTCTATTGTTTTTTCATCAATGACATCTTGAGACCATTCGGTTATGGATAACCATTCTTGTACATCTTCAATCTCTTGGTCGTAACGATTAGAAATTGTTCTATCAATACTAGGTATGGACTTAAAATCTAATGTGGTGGTGTTGATTATGTCTAAAATTATTTTAAGCTCTTCTTTATTGTTTTCAATAAACTCATCTCTTACAGCTATAACAAAACAAGGCCATGGTGAAGGACACTCTCCAATACGTCGAAAGGTGCCATCATCTACCAAGGGTTTTGTTGTAAACTTTTCCCACATGAAATAGTCTGCATCACCATTAGTTAGCCCTTCTACCGCTCCTGTTAAATTTTTTATAACTTCAAAATTAAGATCTGTGTCTAAATTCCAGTTGTTATTTTTAGCGTTAATATATGCCATTAAATGCGAACCTGAACCATATCTACTTATTGCAGCTCTTGTACCTTTTATGTCTTTTATTGTTTTAAATTCAGATTTGTCAGCGACATGAATTCCCCAAATTAATGGCGTTTCTACAAAGGTTTGTACTATACTTGATGGGTTACCATCAATAATGTCTTTTATAATTCCTTCTGTTAAAATAACCGCAATATCAATTTCTCCAGAACGTAAGCTTTTACACATAGCACCAGTTCCGCCAAAATAATCGTGCCAACGAAGATTAATACCTTCTGCTTTATATTCACCGTTTTTTAGGGTTAAATACCAAGCTAAATTAAAGTGCTCCGGAACTCCACCAATGTTTACTTGCTTCATCTATGCTATATGTGTTTGTATTAAATTAATTTTAATTAGTAAGTATGTGTTTTATATGTTCACAATTCTTTCAAGGGCATAGATAATTAATTTTTCTACTGTACCTTTTGGATCTTTACTAAAATCTCCTGTTGCTCTATTGGCTATAATAGCATTTAGAGATAAAGCCTCATGTCCTAATAGTTTTGATAATCCATAAATTACAGAAGTCTCCATCTCAAAATTTGTGATTCTAAATTCTTTGTAATTAAAGTTATCTAATTTTGAATTCAAAGTCGGATCATGCAATGGCAGACGCAAAACACGGCCTTGTGGACCGTAAAATCCACCTGCAGTACCTGTCATGCCTTTAAATACTATATCACTTTCAAAATACTTCTCTAAGTACTTACTATTATTTATAATTATTGGTCTTGCTTTGTTTTTGTCCCAATTTGTATGTGCTATAAATGCATCTTCAATTTCTGGATTACTAATACCATTAATTTGATAAAAATGAAGCATACCATTAATATCTAAACCGTGTGTGCTTAACACAAAAGCATCAACAGGTATATCTGCTTGTAATGAGCCAGATGTACCAATTCTAATGATATTAAGACTGGTTAATTGTGTTTTTGGCTTACGTGTATTTAAGTCTATATTCACTAAAGCATCAAGCTCATTAAGAACTATATCTATGTTATCTGGTCCTATTCCTGTAGATAATACAGTAATTCTTCGATCTTTGTAATAACCTGTTTGAGTTTTAAACTCTCTTTTTTGAGTGCTAAACTCAATGCTATCAAAATGTTTGGTAATTTTCTCTACACGATCTTGGTCACCAACAAATATGATGGTGTCTGAGATATTTTCTGGTTTTAAATTTAAATGGTAAACACTACCATCTGGATTTAATATAAGCTCTGAATCTTTAATTGACATGTAATATAGTCTTTACAAGTTTATTTTGGTCTACACTAAACTGAAACTCTAATCGATTAACACCTCCGTAAGTTAAATCATTATTAACTTCATTAGCGAAATTGTGTTGCCTTAATAGGGCTTCATGTCCCTTTCTGTTTAATTTAAGACTGGTTTCGTCTTCTTCAAAAAATATACTAAGCTTTTCTATTAATCGACTATGTTGTGAGTCTCCATAACCATAATAGCCTTGATAATTAAGACTGTATCCCAATAAATGATGCTTAGATTTTATGTCATTATCTCTAACAATACGAAGTATATTGTCTTCTAATACACTAAGTCCGCTTTTTTGATGCGGAAAACGTTTTAGGTGAGCCTTTAAGCAATTACTCATATATTTAAAGCTGGATTCCTTTACGATATAAGGTTTTAAAATATTATGGTCTTTACCACAATATGTTCTCCATAATGTAATTGCTAGCTCTTTATCATGGTCGGTTAATTTTACTCTTTTATTGTAATGATCTAGCAGTTGAGATCTTGTAAGTTCACCAAGCCCTTTAAGATTTTTTTCTCCTGCTACACGACCACTACAAATTAAATATAAAGGTTTTTTTATCTCTCGTTGGTGTAGTAAGTTTAATACCCCTAAAAGATTAATATGGCAGAACAAATCATACTCAAACCAAAGATGAATTTCGTCGTATTTATCAGTGTTGTCTAGTTTAGACAACTCTTTTTTAAGTTCATATTCATCAACTTCTATATCATAGTATTCTTTTAGAAAATGACTTCTTATTTCAAAAAACTCATCAGAATCTATTTTTGGAATGGTTGGTCCTTCACACAGCATTTCTTGCCATGTTAATATATCGTCCTTAAAATCGAGATCTCTTAAATATTCGGTAAGTGCACTACCATTTGTAATATGAAGAATCTGTTTCGTCATAAAATTAACCTCCAACACGTTTTACATTAAATCCTTTTTCTTTGAGAAGAGTCATTATTTTATCTCTATAATCTCCTTGGATGATAATTTTATCATCTTTAAAACTACCACCAACACTCAGCTTGGTTTTTAGTTCTTTAGCAAGTTTTTTAAAGTCTTCTGTTGCTCCAGTATAACCTTCTAGAATGGTTATTGGCTTTCCTTTCCGTTTCTCATATTTGCATATTATAGGATCATCTTGCAACCAAATGTCACTTTGTTTATCACTATTATCTTCTTCGGAAGGCTCTGGTACGTGATCTGGAAATAAATTTTTTAATTGATCTTTTAAGTCCATTATTTTTTAATCAATCCAAGTTCAACTAAACGCTCATTCAAAAACTCGCCAGCTGTGATATCATCATATAATTTAGGATTGTCTTCATCAATACAACTTTCTAAAACATCCAATTTCATTTCACTAATAGGATGCATAAAGAAAGGTATTGAGTAGCGTGACGTTCCCCATAATTCTCTTGGTGGATTAACAACGCGATGAATCGTAGATTTTAATTTGTTGTTTGAGTGTCTTGATAACATATCACCAACGTTTATCATTAATTCATCTGGCTCTGCAATGGCATCTAGCCATTCGCCATCATGTCTTTGTACTTGTAAACCTCTTCCTTGAGCACCCATTAAAAGAGTAATAAGGTTAATATCTCCATGAGCTGCGGCTCTAACTGCATTTTTAGGCTCTTCGGTAATAGGTGGATAGTGAATTGGTCTTAAGATAGAATTTCCATTATGAATATAATTATCAAAATAAGTTTCTTCTAAACCTAGGTGCAATGCTAAGGCTCGTAAAACATATTTTGCTGTTTTCTCTAACATCTGATAGGTTTCTTTACCTACCTTGTTGAATTCCGGAAGTTCTTTCACTTCAACATTTTCTGGGTATTCCTTTTTGCGTTCCTCATCATCTTCAACGTATTGCCCAAAATGCCAAAATTCTTTTAAGTCACCTTCTTTCTTGCCTTTAGCACTTTCTTTTCCAAAAGATACATAGCCTCTTTGACCTCCAATACCTGGTATTTCATAACTTTCCTTAACCTCTAGAGGTAAATCAAAAAAGTTTTTAACCTCTTTATAAAGTCTGTCCACTAATTCATCATCTAAAAAATGTCCTTTTAAAGCTACAAACCCTATGTCTTGATATGCTTTACCAATTTCATCAATAAATTTTTGTTTTCTATTTGGGTCTTCTGAAAGGAAATCCTTTAAATCTACACTAGGTATTCTATCCATTGGAATTTTATTTAAAAATTAAGTCAATATACAAAAGTAACGAAATAGTAGTAAAATATAAACACGAAGAAAAGACATTTGAAACTTCAATTATATAATATTAGAGCATTTTATTTACATTTGATGCAATATAATTTTCAATATATATGCCTACCATTACCAAAAGCAATATAGAATACGATAAGCGTAATTTAAATGATAAAGTATTGCTTAAGCTTTATTATAATATGCTAAAACCTCGACTCATAGAGGAAAAAATGCTAATACTGCTACGGCAAGGAAAAGTATCTAAGTGGTTTTCTGGTATTGGACAAGAAGCTATTTCGGTCGGTGTAACAATGGCTCTAAAGCCAAGCGAATACATCTTACCAATGCATAGAAACTTAGGTGTTTTCACAACAAGAGAGATTCCGCTTCATCGTTTATTCTGTCAGTGGCAAGGTAAGGCTAGCGGCTTTACTAAAGGAAGAGATAGATCTTTTCATTTTGGTACACAAGAATATAAAATTGTAGGAATGATATCTCATTTAGGGCCTCAGCTTGGTGTTGCAGATGGAATTGCTTTAGCTAATATTTTAAAAAATAACGGACAGGTTACAGCAGTCTTCACAGGTGAAGGAGGTACAAGCGAAGGTGATTTTCATGAAGCTCTCAATGTAGCTTCAGTTTGGCAATTGCCTGTCATTTTTTGTATTGAGAATAACGGTTACGGTTTGTCTACTCCAACCAATGAGCAATATTATTGTAAGCATTTGGCAGATAGAGGTAAAGGGTATGGTATAGAATCTTTTATTCTAGATGGTAACAATATTATTGAAACTTACACTAAGGTTAAAAAGCTAGCTGAAAGTATAAGAAAGCGTCCAAGACCAATTTTAATTGAGTTTAAAACATTTAGACGGAGAGGTCATGAAGAGGCTAGTGGCACAAAATATGTTCCTAAAGAGTTAATGGAAGAGTGGGAATCAAAAGACCCTATCGAAAACTTTAGAAGTTACCTTTTTAGTAAAAAAATATTATCAGCCGAAATTGACGATAAATATGTGTCGGAAATTAAAGCCGAAATTGACGCTTCATTAGAATCTGCATATGCTGAGGCCGAAATTACACCTTCTGAAAGTATAGAATTAAATGATATATATCAATCATTTGATTATGAAGAATATAGTCCAAACAGCGAAACGAAAGAACTTCGTCTTATAGACGCTATTTCTGAAGGTTTAAAACAATCTATGGAAAAGCATAAGGACTTGGTAATTATGGGACAAGATATTGCCGAGTATGGTGGTGTTTTTAAAATTACAGAAGGCTTTGTTAATAAATTTGGTAAGGAAAGAGTTCGTAATACGCCTATATGCGAATCTGCTATTGTCGAAACAGGTATGGGTCTATCTATAGCAGGTATGAAAGCTGTTGTAGAAATGCAATTCTCAGATTTTGTTACTTCTGGCTTTAACCCTATTGTTAATTATTTAGCAAAGTCTCATTACCGCTGGAAACAAAATGCAGATGTAGTTGTACGTATGCCTTGTGGAGCTGGTGTTGCAGCAGGTCCTTTTCATTCACAAACTAATGAAGCTTGGTTTACTAAAACACCTGGTCTTAAAGTAGTTTATCCTGCATTTCCATATGATGCTAAGGGCTTATTAGCATCAGCAATTAACGATCCTAATCCTGTAATGTTTTTTGAACACAAAGCACTGTATAGAAGCATTAGACAAGATGTACCAACTAATTACTACACATTGCCTTTTGGTAAAGCTTCTCTCATCAAAGAAGGTGATGAAGTTACTATTATTACTTATGGCGCTGGTGTACATTGGGCTTTAGAAACTTTAGATGCTAATCCCAACATTTCCGCAGATTTAATTGATTTAAGGACACTTCAGCCTTTAGACAAAAAAGCAATATTGAATTCTGTTAAACAGACAGGTAAAGCAATTATTCTTCAGGAAGATAGTATGTTTGGTGGCATTGCTAGCGATATTTCTGCAATGCTAATGGAAGACTGTTTTGAGTATTTAGACGCTCCTGTAAAACGTGTTGCAAGCTTGGAAACACCAATACCTTTTGCACCACAATTGGAACAACAGTATTTGGCAAAAGGGAAATTCAAAGAGGCTTTATTAGATCTTCTTTCATATTAATTATACTTGCGTATACATCTGCTAATTAAAACTTTACTGAAAAAATGTCAGTGTTGCTGAAATTTTTGCACAAAATTTCTAATGGCATTTATTTTGCAAATAATATTCAAAATAATTGTTTAATTTAAATTTTAAAACTTATGAGTAATTTAATTCCAACAGTAAAAAATGGTAGTGAATCAAATTCAGGTTTAGGTTTTAAATCACTACCGAGTTTATCATCTTGGATGGATGATATCATCAACAAAAGTTTTGGTAATGAGTTTATGTCTAATTTCAATACAGGCATTACATTACCAGCAGTAAATGTTTTAGATAATGACGAGGAGTATATTGTTGAAATGGCAGTGCCAGGTTTAAAAAAATCAGATTTTGATGTCAGTTTAGACAATCAAATGTTATCAATTTCTGCCGAGCTAAATACAGAGAATGAAGAAACAAGTGAAAATTATACAAGACGTGAATTCGGTTATTCTTCTTTTAAGCGTTCATTCTCGTTGCCAGAAACAATAGAAACAGAAAAAATTAATGCCAAATATGAAGACGGTATCTTAAAGGTAATTTTACCAAAAAGAGATGAAGCCAAGAAAAAGCCTATTAAGCAAATCAATATTTCTTAAGGTATGTAATAAAAGATTTTTAGTTTTAAAGCCAGCAGTAGCTGGCTTTTTATTTTCCCCTGTTTTTTATGAATATTTATCTTAAATAATTATGCTTTTTGTCGGATAATTTGATTTTTTATCGATTGTTAATTATTTCTTAACATTTTTATTAGTCATATAGATTTATAGCTTTAATTTTAAAGATTCCTAATAATTAATACTTATGAAAATTAAATTACTCTTAACCCTTTTTATGGCTTCGATGCTCTCTTTTGCTCAAGTCATACCCGATGAAGTAAAGCCTCCAAGCTGGTCTATGTCAAACATACCAAACGTTAAAGCATATAAACTTCCTTCTTTTAATTTAAAAAAATTACAAGAGGAAGATATAATTAATGATAAAGATAAATCTAAGCCTTGGAGATTTGGTCATGATATATATGTAGATCATGATTTTAATGAAGTTGGTAAATGGACAACGCTAAATAATGGAGACAGAATTTGGAGAATGTCCTATTATTCTGAAAACGCAACTTCATTAAATTTTATGTTCGATGTATTTAAATTGCCTGAAGGTGCAAAGCTTTATGTGTATAACGATGCCAAAGATGATCTTTTAAGACCTTTTACGCACAACAACAATAACCCAGAAGAAGTACTTGGTACTTGGCTTGTTAATGGTGATAAGGCATGGATAGAATATTATGAGCCAGCTAATGCAGTTGGAGAAGCTAAATTAACAATTGGCTCAGTTATTCATGGATACAGAACAGCGGAGACGTATCAAAAAGCACTTAATGATTCTGGTGCTTGTAATCAAGATGTAGACTGTGATATTACTCCGTCTGGTGAAGATCCTTACGGAATAGATAATATAAAAGAAAATATTAAACACGCATCAGCAATGATTACCGTTGGTGGTGGTACTGGTATATGTTCTGGTACGCTCATCAATAATACAAGTAATGATGGTACACCTTATTTTATGACAGCAAATCACTGTAGTGGTGGCGAAGGTAGTTGGGCTTTTAGGTTTAATTGGAGAAGCCCAAATCCATCTTGTTCTACAACAACCAATAGTACTAATGGCTCATTTAATCAAACGGTTAGTGGTTCGGTAGTTAGAGCTAGCAGCTCTCAATCTGATATGGAATTAGTAGAAATTACAGATACAAGTTTCTTTAATGGTAATCCAGATGTAGTTTGGGTTGGATGGAATAGATCAACAACACAAGTTCCTGCTCTTAACTTTGGTATTCACCATCCTAGTGGTGATATACAAAAAGTATGTAGAGATGATGATGGAGCCACAAGACAAACCATACCTTTTAACGGAAATGCCAATACCCAAATGTGGTATATTACAGAGTGGGAATTAGGTGTTACAGAACCCGGTTCTTCAGGATCTGGTTTATTTAATGAAGAAGGGCATTTAATAGGTGTACTATCTGGTGGTGGCGCGGCTTGTACTGGTACTAGTAATAATGGTCAACCAGATTTTTATGGAAGATTTGGTGTAGCATGGAGTTTTGGTACTACTGCAGCAACAAGAGTTAGCGACTGGCTAGACCCAACTAACACAGGAGATGTTAGTATAGGTCAATACCCTGAAGTACAAATTTTTGACAATGATGCTTCTGTAACTTTAGCTTCTGGTGGAGATAACGCTTGTTATGCAGATTTTATGCCTGAAATTGCATTAATCAATAGAGGAAGTTTAAATTTAACTTCTGCAACTGTTACATACTCTTTAGACGGAGGTGCAAATACAGTTGTTAATTGGACTGGTTCTCTTGCTAACAATGCTCAGACAGTTGTTGCAACACCATCTTACACAGATTTAGCTACTGGTGCACATACATTTAATATTTCTGTATCTAGTCCAAACGGTGTTCCGGATGAAAACACAATCAATGATACATTTACTTTAGATTTTGATGTTGCACCATCGTTTACTACTACAGAAGTAGTATTAAATGTTACAACAGATAGTTTTGGTGACGAAACATCGTGGGAATTGTTAGATAGCTCTAATAATTTAGTTATTAGTGGTCCAGCTGTAGATTACGCTGATAATTCGACGTACCAGGAAATCATTACGATACCAGTCCTAGACGAATGCTATAGTTTTTCAATTTTTGATTCCTACGGAGACGGAATATGCTGTAGCTGGGGAAATGGGTCTTACAGTTTAGAGGATGAAAATGGAAATGTTATTATATCTGGTGGAAACTTTGGTAATTCTGAATCAGTTACATTTACCGCTAAAGATGCCTTAAGTATAAATGATTATAGTTTAGAAAATGTCGTGGATTTTTATCCTAATCCTGTAAATAATAATCTTAATGTTGTATTTAATTCTATAAATGAAGATGTACAATTTGAAATGTACAATGCTTTAGGTCAACAAATTTCTAAAGGAAATTTTAGTTCTAACACAACATCTCATAATATAAATATGTCACAATATCAAAGTGGTATTTACTTTATAAAGCTTACTTCTGGATCCAGAAGCTTAACGCAAAAGATTGTGAAGGACTAATCAAAATATTATAGTAGAATAAAAAAAACCAACACCTTTATTGTGTTGGTTTTTTATTTTAAGGTTTTTGGGTGATGAATCCAAATCATAATTTAATGTTTTCTAAGTCATCATCTAAACTGTGAGATGTATTGACAATTTTTGATAAGGCTTTCATAATTGATTTGATTTAATGATTGATGAATTACGTTATTATCTATAACGTCTTTTGCTGTTCCAAGTATAGATTCTAGTTTCTGTAGTTGTACTTGTTAATTGATTGTTGTTTAAAGTTCTCATGATTTTTGTTTTTTAATTGATTACACTAAATAGACGACGAAAAGATAAAAATGTTACACTCTTATGAACTAGAGAGTTAGAGTTTAACAAATTTTAACTTTATACGTATCTATAATACTATGAAAGTTAAAGCTCTTATTGAAACAAGTTACGTACACAAAGCAAAAAAATGGGGCAAAAAAGGTAAACATTGAGTATTGCATCAAAAGGAATGAAACATTACTCTAATTGCGTTTCACCATAACCTCAGAAACAATAAAAGGATATGCTTTCTTTACAGTTATTAACTCTTCATCTGTTATTTGACTTGGTGTTTTATTAAACTTCATTTCAATATACCGAGCTCTTAATTCGTAGTATGCTTTTGTAATTTCATCTTGTATAGAAATAAACAATTCATATTTGGTTAAAGCATCATGACTTAAAGAAATAACCGCTTCTCTAGGATGGTCAGATGCTTCTGACAGCTTATCTCCAGTACAATAATCACATTCAGATGCTCCATTATTATCTACAAAAGCTCCAACAATGTCTTTAACCTCTTCAAGTTTTACCAATTTGTTTTCAATAAAAATTTCCTGTTTATGATTTAGACTAATTCTTAAAAGATTTCGTTCATTTATGTCTTTTATACACTCCTTAATATCGGGACAATCACTAGGTAATTGTCTTAGTATGCCTTTATCAGCTGAAATGGTCGTTGTTACTAAAAAGAAGATAAGTAACAGAAAGGCAATGTCTGCCATAGATCCTGCGTTGACCGTCGCAGAATGTCTTCGAAATGATTTCATATTGTAAATATTTAAAATGTTAATATTTTCTTAATCACAATAACAGTACCAATCTTGTTAAAGGTTATTAACAAAGCATAACAAAAACACTTACAATATGTTATTTTTGCAAAATTAACGTTAGAGTATACAACTTTATGTCTACAGACACCATTAAAGATACAACATCAGAAAAAAAGCTTTACGATTATCAAATTAAGGATTTGTATCGCATTTTTGATGTTATGGCAGAAGAAGCAGACAACTATAATTTGCTATATCAATTGCCAACTGGTGGTGGTAAAACGGTAATTTTTTCTGAAATCGTAAGGCGTTACATAGAAAAGCATAAGAAAAAAGTAGTAATACTTACCCACAGAATTGAGTTATGCAAACAAACATCTAATGTACTCACAGGCTTTAACGTTAAGAATAAGGTGATTAACAGTAAGGTAAAAACATTACCAGACCAAGACGAGTACCAGTGTTTTGTGGCTATGGTTGAAACTTTAAATAACCGTTTGTCTGATAATGATTTTCAACTAAAAAATGTTGGTCTCGTTATTATAGACGAAGCACATTATAATTCTTTCAGAAAGCTTTTTAAGTTTTTTGAACATTGCTTTATCCTTGGTGTTACTGCAACTCCTTTGAGTAGTAATATTAAGTTACCAATGAAGGATAATTATGATAGACTCATTGTTGGTGACGATATTTCTACCTTAATAAATAATGGGTTTTTAGCTAGCGCAGAAGTGTATCATTATGACGTTGGCTTAACCTCTTTAAAAATTGGTATTAACGGAGATTATACCGTAAAATCCTCTGAGGCATTATACACCAACTCATTAATGCAAACCAAACTACTTGCTGCGTATGAAGAGTTGGCAAAAGGCAAAAAGACCTTAATCTTTAATAATGGTATTTACACCTCAAAAGAAGTCTATTACACTTTTAAGAAAGCTGGTTACAACGTTAGACATTTAGATAATACAGCTAGTAAACAAGAACGTAAGGAGGTTTTAAAATGGTTTAAACATACACCAGATGCTGTTTTAACTTCTGTTAGTATACTTACCACTGGTTTTGATGAACCTTCAGTAGAATCTATTATTTTAAATAGAGCAACACGATCATTGACCTTATATTTTCAGATGATAGGACGTGGTAGCCGTATTTATAAGGATAGAAATACATTTCAGGTTATAGATTTGGGTAATAATGTATCGCGTTTTGGGCCTTGGAGCCAACCAGTAGATTGGCAACATATTTTCAAATATCCAGATTTATATCTCGAAAACATTATTGATGACGAGTCTTTAGAGCGTGATTTTGTATACGTTATGCCAGATACATTGAAAGAGAAATTTAAAAACTCAGACAATCTTGAGTTTGATGTTAAAGCTGAGTATAAAGATGTTATAGGTTCTGGTAAAAAATCGTTTACAGTTATAGAGCGTTCTATAGAACAGCATTCTAAGATCTGCATAGAGAATAGTAAAGATGTGTATGATGCCAGAAACTTAGTAAAGTTATTACAGGACGAAATTGCCTACCGTATTAAACAATATTGTTACTGCATAATGAATAGTACAGATAACTATAAAGATTGGTTGTTTGAAGAGTATAACCGAAAATTACGTATTAGCTTCAATGGTAAGTTTTAACGTTTTTTTGTAAGGAAATACATTTTTATACGTTTATTTTGAAATAGGTATGGTTTTTGTTCCATAAGTTTATGAAAAGTAAATTATTTTAACTTTGGTGAAAAGTTGTAGACATATATTATTTTTTTTCTTCCTTTTTACTTTTTCTGCTGCATTTTCTCAGGTAACAGATAAGGAGAAGAAAACTATACGTATTCCTGCCGAACCATCTAAGACAAAGAAGGATACACTTCCTGCTAAAATAAAAGTAGCACCAAAGCTTGATAAAGAAGAAGACAAATCAAGTGGTGAGGATGACGAAAAGAAGAAGTTTGTCATTAAAAAATCTAATAAACCATTTTCTATGATTGAAGAAGATGGTCTAAAGAGTCCTTCTGAAATCTTTGAGAAGCGTTGGAGCAAAGATTTGGAGAAAGGAGGCGTTATAAAGACAATGTCAGATCAGTTTTTAGGCGAACATCGTGTTGACACCAAATTTGTAAATATTATATGCAGAGATCACGAATATCCAGATGGTGATCGGGTTAGTATTTCTATAAATGGAGTTCTTATAAAAAATAGCTTACTACTAACCAGTAGCTACAGAAGGGTAGAGGCAGATTTAATTCAGGGTAAAAATACAGTTGAAATTACAGCATTAAACCAAGGTGAATCTGGCCCTAATACCGCTGAGTTTATTGTTTATGATGACCAAGGAAAGGAAATCTCTTCTAAAGAATGGAATTTGCTAACAGGTGTTAAGGCTATCATTGTATTCAACAATGAAAAAACAGTGATTAAGGAAAAAACTGAAGAAGAAAAAGCTGCTGAAAAAGAAGAAACTGCTTCTAATAACTAATCGTTTTAATTTCAGCAGGTTTCATTGTTTCTAATTTATAATTTCCAATTCTAACTCTTACTAAACGTAGTGTAGGAAAACCCACTTTTGCTGTCATTTTGCGAACTTGTCTAAACTTACCTTCCGCTAAAACTATTTTTAGCCAAGATGTTGGTCCATGCTTTTCGTCTCTTACAAAGCGATCCACAATATGAGATGTATCTTCTAGTAGTTCTGCATCACAAGGTTTCGTGAGATAAGGTTTTCCGTTTACAGAAATCTCTACACCATTTTTTAAAGTACCTATTTGTGTTTCAGTAATTATACCATCAACCATAACGTGATATTCCTTTTCAATTTTAGAACTGGTAATATAATTACTAAATTTTCCGTCTGTTGTAAGTAAAAGCAATCCTTCAGATTTTTCATCTAATCTACCAACTGCCATAATAGTTTCAGGAAGTTCAAATAATTCAGATAACAACTTTTTATTTTTCCGTTTATTTTGATTGTTCACAAACTGGCTTAAGTAACCATAAGGTTTATATATTTTATAATAACTGTCTTCCATTACCACCAAGTTATAAAGCATTTTGAGAGTTGATTATTTCCATTCTTAAGCCAACAAAGTGGAGACTGTTTTTTATCAATGTAAATCTGTAATAGAGCCAGAGTATTATCAAAATTTAGCCATTCCACATTTAACTTTGGTTCTACCAACCAATCTAATTTTTTGGGTATATAAAAAAGATAATTTACAAACAATTCTATTTCACTAAAATGAAAATAAAATCCTTGCACACAATCTTTATTCAAGGTATTAAATTCAATAAGACTTTTATTATAAGGCACAAATAACTGTGCTTTAAAATTCACAAACTGCTCAAAACTTGGACTATCAAATCCCAATGTTCTCAATGTCTCTTTAGTTTCAGGTTTATAAAGTAAAGGGAGTTGTTTTTGAGTTAGTTTTTCAAGTTTCAGCACTAAGCTATCGGTTCGGTTTGGTCCAATCCAATAATCTAAAAAATTTGAATATTCTTGAGTATCAT
The DNA here is from genome assembly GCF_036553625.1 of Winogradskyella poriferorum. NCBI lineage: Bacteria > Pseudomonadati > Bacteroidota > Flavobacteriia > Flavobacteriales > Flavobacteriaceae > Winogradskyella > Winogradskyella poriferorum. Next base: position 663,609 of record NZ_JAZHOU010000002.1, on the reverse strand, counting down.
CATACAAATAGAATTTATATGCAATCTCTAAATGTATTGGCTTTTCATCTTTGAGCAATAATAAATCGAGCTCACCAATAGTTTGCTTATTGTTTTTAATTTGAAGGTTTTCAGCAATAAATTCTATTCCTTCAATTTGTTGTAATTGAAAAGCCGTAAAGATTTCAATCCACTTTCCTAATCGTAATTTTTTCTGATGCCTTTCAATATTGTACATACTTCGGCTCGATGAGATTTTGAATTGCACAAGAGACTTTACAGCATCAAAATCCCAAAGTAATGGAGTGTTCTGAAAACCCTTAAACCTATCTTTAAAACCAAATTCTTTTTGCAATTCAATAATTTCTTTTCCGATTAAAGGATACAAAAATATCGAAAACCTAACTTATATCATGTTTTTTCTTTTGTATGAGAACTACCTTTAAGGGTATAATTTTCAAGGAATTTTAATATTCAAAATCTTATGACGTATGAAAGTATTCGATAACAAACACATTAAAAATGTGGCATTTGTTGGTGCGCATCGCTCTGGCAAAACCACATTATCTGAGACCATGCTCTTTGAAGCAGGTTTAATAAATAGAAGAGGTACAGTAGAGCAACAAAACACAGTTTCCGATTATCATGAATTTGAGCACCGTAGAGGTGCTTCTGTTTTTGCAACACCTTTGCATACTGAATGGCGCAACTACAAAATTAACATCATTGACACTCCAGGTTTAGACGATTTTATAGGTGAAATTATGTCGTCAATAAGAGTTGCTGATACTATAGTTACAGTAATTAATGCAAAACATGGTGCAGACATCGGTACAGAAATTATATGGAATTATGTAGATAAATACCATAAGCCTACATTATTTGTTATCAATAAAATTGATAGTGAAAAGGCTAATTTTGAAATGAGCTATAATAGTTTAAAAGAACTTGTTGGTAATAATGCTGTTTTAGTGCAGTATCCAATTAAAATTGATGGTGCACAATGTATCATAGATGTTTTAAAAATGAAATGCTACAAGTTTGGTCCAGATGGTGGTAAGCCAGAAAAATTACCAATTCCTGAAGATCAATTAGACTATGCCAATCAACTTCATAACGAGCTCGTAGAAAAAGCTGCTGAGAATGATGAAGAATTAATGGAGTTGTATTTTGAAAAAGGCACTCTTAACGAAGAAGAACTTCGCAAAGGCATTAAGTTAGGTATGCTAAACCACGACTTTTTCCCTGTATTCTGTGTTTCTGCATTAAAGGATATGGGAACCGGAAGACTTATGGGCTTTATAGATAATGTGGCGCCAGCTGCAGCAGATTTAAAACCAGAACAAACGTTAGAAGGAGATTTAGTAAAACCAGAAGTAGATGCAGACACATCTCTGTTTGTTTTTAAAACGATTTACCAACCAAATTTAGGTCAGATTACATTTTTTAAGGTAAAATCTGGTGAGGTTAATGTAAATGATAAGTTGTTTAATACTAGAACAGGTGAAAGCGAAACATTGAACCAGTTGTACATTATGGATGGTAAAGAAAAACATACTGTACAAAAATTGACTACTGGTGATATTGGTGCAACTACAAAACTAAAATATACTGAAACCAATGATACTTTAGCTACTAAGGCCGAAGCAGGAACCATTAAACCTATTAAGTTTCCTCAGCCACGTTTAGTAAAAGCTGTTTTTGCTGAAAATAGTAGTGATGAAGAGAAGTTAAGCGAAGCACTTAAGCGTATTCATAGCCAAGATCTAACAGTAGATTTAAGCTATAATACCGAAACGCATCAAACCTTAGTTGGTACACAAGGAGAATTACATTTGGCGACTTTAACTTGGATTCTTGAAAACATCTATGATGTAAAAGCTAGATTTGAAGCACCAAAAATTTCCTATCGTGAAACTATTCAGAGAAGTGCTACAGCAAATTACAGACATAAAAAACAAAGTGGTGGTTCTGGACAGTTTGGACAAGTTCATTTAAAAATTGAACCATATTACGAAGGAATGTCAGAACCTGAAGGTTTTTCAATTAGAGGTAGAGAAGAAGTAGACTTACCTTGGGATGGTAAATTGGTATTTTATAATTGCATTGTAGGTGGAGTTATAGATCAACGCTATTTACCTTCAATATTGAAAGGTATCTTAGAGGTTATGGATTCAGGACCATTAACTAAATCGTATATAAGAGATGTAAGAGTTATGGTATATGATGGTAAGATGCATGCTGTAGATTCTAATGACATATCCTTTAAAATTGCAGGATCTCATGCCTTTAGAGAAGCATTTTTAAATGCCAATCCTAAGCTTTTAGAACCAGTAGATCAAATGATATTATGTGTGCCAGAACAAATGGTGGGTAATGTAATGACAGAACTACAAAGTAGAAGAGCGATTATTCAAGGTATAGATACGGAAGTTAACTACCAGATTCTAAAATGTACAATTCCATCAGCAGAATTGACGGATTTTTCTACCCAATTGCGTTCACTAACACAAGGTAGAGCAACCTATTCAACAAAATTTGAAGGTTATGCATCAGTACCAAATCATATACAAAAAGAATTAGTAAAAGAACAGGAATTAATAACCACTTAAAAATATTGAGATATGCACAGTAAAGTAATGTATTTAAGCGATTTAAAGTTTAATATAGAAACGTGGAAAAGAGAGTTAAGATTTCATTTTAATGAGATGGATACGTTTCAAGAAAAGTTAGAAGAAGCAGTAGCGAGAATTGATGACCCAATAGCTTTGAAAAAGTTAGAAGTTTTTCAAAATAGAATAATGATAGAGAAAGATGCTATTTCGAAACTCTTACACAGATGCCGTAATAAAATGGCAAATATTAATAATGTAGATTTTAATGAAAATATTGATGGTAGACTTCAAAATGAACAACACACATTAAAAGAAGATATGCGCACATATATTAACCTACATTATGATCTTAAGGAAGAAATGATGGACTACTTTTTAGAAGTCCTTTAGTTCTATTCATAGCTTAATTTTTTGAATAAGCCACGATGATAAGTCGTGGCTTTTTCTTTAATTTATAGTGCTGATTTTTATAATCTGTAGTAACTCTGACTACTACCTTTAGTACAAGGACAATTACTGGCACTTTGCATTAAGTTAAGACCAATAGTAACAACATGCGTTCCTGAATTAAAACCAGATAAATCGTTGAATGTTAACTGATAAGAATATGCAAAGTAAAGTTTATTATGAAGTATACCTGCCATAGGACCAAGGTTTAAAGGATCTAAAAACTGATCGTTTAAGAAACGGTAAGAAGCACCAATCCAATAGTAATCTCCATTTCTGTTAAACTTTCTGTACTTAAAATTAAGGTCTGTAGCAGAACGATTGTCACTATCAAAAAACTGAAAGAAAACTGAAGGTTCAAACTCTACATATTTATTATGCTTTGGTGTAAACACATAACCCGAATAAACCTGATAGTTCAACAACAATCTTGGCTCAATGCCACCTGTAAAATCTTCGGTATCCTTAGATACTAGATTGTTCGCATTAAAACTTAAATAGAAATCTTTCCAACGGTAAAGCAAACCAGCATCAAAGTTATTGTTGCTAACAGCTCTATCTCCATTAATAGCTGGATCTAAAATTGGAATAGCATAATCATCATTGAAGTTTTCGATGTCGATTCTAAAATTATTGATGTTATACGATAATCCAAGGGATAAGTATTGTTTAGATTTCCAATCTAAAATTAAGTGATGTGCAAAAGATAACTTAAGACCTTTTTGCCGTGTGTTACCATTTTTATCATTGTATGCAGATACACCAATACCAGAACGATTAGATATTCTAAAATCTGCATAAATGGATTGGTTATCTGGAGCATCTTTAATACCAACCCATTGCGTTAATCCGTTTGCTCTAATTTTTAAATTATCTCCAATACCAGCATAGGTTGGTGAAATTACAAAATCATTATCAGCCAAGTATTGTGTCCAAACAGGTAAATTAAGCTCTTGGCTAAAGCCATGAGCTACAGTTAGGAATAGTATGTATATTAAAATTCTTTTCATCTTAGTAGGTTTAGTTCATTAGATTAAGGGGTTATCTGTATAGCGTAAAGTGGCCAACAAATTCTTTATTGTAATTAGAATCATTTGTTTTGACTACAAACCAATAGTCACCCGTTGGTAGTTCATGACCATTGTATCTGCCATCCCAAACTTCACCAACTCTGTAGGTTGCTATTTTACGACCATAACGGTCAAAAATATCGAAGGTTAGGTTAGGATAGTTGTCCACACAGCCAGGTGCCCAAGTATCATTTTCCAAATCACCATTTGGTGTAAACCAGTTAGGTATACATGGTCCAACAAATTCAACTTCAATTTCTGCTTCAGCAATACAACCAGCACTATCTGTAACTGTTACAACATAGACACCAGTCTCGGTAATATTATACGTATTTGTACTACCGTAGTTTTCATCATTCATGGTAAAGGTGTAATCTCCAGTTCCACCAGTAGCACTTGCTATGATTTCATTAAGCTCACCTTCAGTTAAGGTTAAGGCAACAGGCTCATAACCTTCAATATCAAACAACTCTGTTCTTTGAATACAACCATTAGTATGTCTTACGTCTATGTAATGTTCTGTTCCTACAGGCACATTTTCAAACACATTACTTAATTGATAGTCGCCACCATCCAAAGAATAATCAAATTCTGATAATTCTTCATCAGATACATCAAGTATTACAGTTAACATATTACTTTGCGCATTATTATCGCAGGTATATTCTAAAGTAATTTCAGGATTAAAGACTATAGGCTCAGGGAATGTGATGTTCCATTCAGATTCACAACCCTGTGCATCTCTTACATAAACGATATGATCACCTCCTTCAAGATTGGTAAAATCGAATACCGTTTGTGTTGCACTTCCTGTTGTATAAGGGCCTTCATAACTATCAAGACTTACACTGTATGGTAGATTTCCACCATCTATTTCAATACTGAATTCACCATCACCATCACCAGCACACAATTCTGGGAAGAAAGCATCTGGTAATATGGTAATAATTACAGGCTCTGGATCTACAATTGTAAAATCGAACGTTAAATAACAACCCAATTGATCTTGAACAATTATAGTATAGTCTCCAGCCGAAAGGTTTTCAAAAGTATTAGTTTCAAAAAACTGATTTAATTGTGGTGAAATTGCATATTGAATTGTACCAGTTCCACCAGTAGCAGAAACGATTACAGAGCCATTATTGCTACCAGCACATGTAATGTTATTAACTTCAATTGTTGCGTCTAATGCCGTAGTAGGCTCAGTAATTGATATTGGTGCAGATGTTACTTCACAATCTCCACTTTCTACCATGACCAAATAATCACCTGCTACTAATTCTGTAAAATATCCAGGTGTATTTTGAGTCGCATTTATAGTTGCACCAGATGTATCTTGAAGTGTGTAACTATAATCTCCTAATCCACCTTGAGCTGTGGCTAAAATTGATCCAGTATTGTCACCAGCACAATTAATAGTAGGATTAGAAGATTCTAGATTTATTACTAACTCAGGTAATGGATCAACTGTAATATCGTTAGATACGTTAGAAATACAACCGTTAGCATCTCTCACGTAGTAGTTATATGTACCTTCAGGAACTGAGAATGTTGTAGAAGAAGCAAAACTTCCTATAACTGTTGTAAAATCAATAGTACTACTATACTCGTATGGTCCTGTTCCTCCTGAAGCACTGAGTGTTAATGTAGATTCAGTTAAACACGTTTGTGTTGTTGTTCTTACTAAATTAACATCGAGTGGAGTAGGATTTTCAATTATAATCTCTAAAGACGTCATTTCACATTCAAAACCATCAGTAATGGTTACTGTATACGTTCCTGCTCCTAAATCGTTAAACACGTTAGACGTTTGTGGACCAGAAGAACTTGCAACTGGCGAAATTGTATTTAAAGTATATACATAGTTGCTGCCTTGCCCACCAGAAACCATATCTACTGTTATACTAGCATTCTGATCACCAAAACAATCTAATACAGTAGTACTTGGCGTAAATGTTGCTGTAATTGGATCTGGTAAACTAAGAGTTATTGTTTCTGAAGCAATACAACCTTCAGCATCTCTAACATTTACTGTGTATGTTCCAGCTGATAAATTTTCGAATACACTATTTGAAGAAAAAGCAACAGTAGCATCACCTGTTAATTCATATTCATAATTGCTCCAACCACCATCTGCAATAGCTGTTATTGTACCTTCACTGTCTGTACACGTTACGTTTGAAGATTCAATAAGGTTTAAAGTTAAAGCCTCTTGTGGTGATGTTATAACAACACCTGCTGAATTAGAACAATATGGGAAATCTGTTTGAGTGATTACAACATTAAAACTACCAGCTTCCATACCTGTTACCGTCAATGGATTTGTAGCTGTGTTAGCATTTATAATACCTGTAACAGATGTTCCAACACTATCAAATACTTCATAAGTATAAGCACCTGTAAAGTTTGTGATGTTAATGTCGAAGGCACCTGTATTGTCACCAAAACATGTTACACTATCAGATGTTAATGTAAATTGCGGTGAAATTGGCTCGCTTACTGAAATTGTAGTTTCAGAAGTACAAGACAATACCGTATCCGTAATTGTAATTGTATAAATACCTGAAGGTACACCAGTAAAGGTGTTACCAGATAAACTTACTGAAGCAGGACTAGGAGAAATACTATAAGCATAAGTACCAGAACCACCAGATCCTGTTACTGTAATTTCACCATCATCATTATTACAAGACGGCATTGCAGTAACATCTGCAACAACATCGATTGGTTCAGCAACATCAATAGTTACCAAATCAGAACAACCATTAGCATCTTGAATTTCTATAGTATGTGTACCTGCAAATACATTAGAGATTGTGAAAGGTGCAGACTGTGTTTGAAAAGCACCTCCATCTATACTAAAACTATATGGTGAGGTACTTGGTGTGTCTAAATTGACTACAATTTCATAATTACCATCTTGTAGCTCACAAGCATTAGTTACTGAAGCTGATATTTGAGGTGTGTCATCCATATCAACAATGGTAGCAGGACTTGTTACAATACATCCATAAGCATCTAAAACGTGAATGTAGTAAGTACCTGCATCGACATTAAATACACTTGTAGCGTCCCAACCAGCATCAGTAGCTAGTGGAGCAGTAGCAGTTGTCGTGATTTGATATTGATATGGTGCAGTTCCGTTTTGTCCTATGGCACTAATGACACCAGAGTTTGGATTACAATTAGCATTTTGATCAACAGAAACCGTTAAATCCAAAGCTACAGGAGATTCAAGAATTTCGAATATTTGTGAAGCTGTTTCACAGCCATTAAAAGAACCAGAACCGTTTTCTGTAAACACTAAGTAATATTGACCAGGCGATAATGTTCCTGGGTTTGGGGTTGTAACCGTTTCAGGAGTACCAAATGTTACCGCAATAGTGTTTGGTCCATCTACCAATTGATTATCATAAGCTGAATAGATGGTGTAATCAACAGAGGTTGTTGTGCTATCAAAATTATCTATTGTAAAGGTCACACTTCCATCAGCTGCACCAAGACATGTAACATTGTTTGGAGCTACAGTAGAAGTTAGGGTAGAAGCAGGATCTATGGCTGCATCTGCAGACTTTACGAAGTAACAATCTGTCACTAAATCATGAACAACAAAGGTATAAACCACACCAGGAATCAAGTTGGTAAAGGTTCTTGTATCTCCACCTGGAGTATCTGGTGGTAAATAACTTGTTGTATATGGGATAGTATTGAACTCTAAAATTCCAAACTCATAACTACCACTACCTACAGCAGATACAGCAGTAACTTCAGCAGTACCACCTGTTGTACAATCTGGAACAGAAATATTAACATTAATAATTAAATCTGATGGAGGTGAAGCCATCGTTATTTGTTGAGACAAACTACAACCATTAGCATCTACTACATTAACAGTATAATTTCCATAGTTAATAATATTGAATGTATGATCTTCATTTGAAGTCGCATTATATGGGTTGCCAGGAATAACATCACCAAAATTGTTGGAAATAAAATAGGTAAATGGTGCTGTACCTCCAGCAATATTTTCAACTGTAATAGAACCTAAAGAAGAACCTCCAGGATTATTACAAGTGATATCTACTTTACTTAAATCGAAAGTGATGGCATCTGGCTCAGAAAGTGTTATGTTTTCTGTTGTTGAACAAGAGTTGGCATCGGTTATAGTAATGGTATATGTACCAGCAGTTAAACCAGAAGTTTGTGTGCCATAATCAGTTCCTGTAGTGTCGTTATTTACATTAATAGTAAATGGAGGAGTACCAACAGTGTTATCTATAGTAATGTCTATAGAGCCATTTGCATCTCCATTACAAAGTATAGGTTGACTTTCAACAACTGCACTAAAAGCAGGCGGTGAAATAGGATTTACTGTTATAACACCAGATTCAGCAGTACAACCATTCGCATCCGTCACTTGGAATTGATATGTACCTGCTGTGGCAGTATTATAAGTAAATGTTGAAGGAGTACTTCCTAAAGCACTATAAGGTGCACCATTGAAAGAAACTTCATAAGTATAAGGAGCAGTACCTGTGATGGTTCCTGTTAATTCAGCATCTGGAGTTGCAGTACAGTCTAAAGTTTCAGTAAGTACAACATTTAGAGTTGGACTTGGTATAGGATCTATAGTATATGATTCGCTATAGGTACAATCATTTTCATCTCTTACCTGAAACGTATACATATCTGGTGCAAGACCAGTAAACACATTTGAAGTTTGATAAGCTGTTGCTGCAGAAGCTGGAGCTATAATTTGATATTCTAAAGTACCATTACCGCCCACAACATTAGATATTGTAACATCGCTAGTTAATGCAGGACAGGTTACAGGAGTACTAGTGAAATCCATGTCTGTTGGAGGATTTAACGCATCTATAGTAATAGTGTTTGTAACAGCTGTACAAATATTAGTATCGCTAATAGTGATGGTATACGCACCTTGTGTTAAGCCTGTGAATACATTACTGGTTTGAAAATTAACACCATCTATACTGTATTCATAAGGAGGATTTCCACCAGAAACACTTGTTACAGTTATTTCACCAGTGCCATTACAGGTAAAAGGTGCTGACAATTCTGCTGTTCCAGAAATGGCTGCATTTTCAATAATAGTTACAGTTTGAGGATCTGTTGTACAAACCGAAGGACCTGATGTGTATTGTAAAACAACATCGTAGTTTCCTGCTGCTAATCCTGTAAAGAATGATGCGTTAGAGAATGTAGTTCCGCCATCAATACTATACTCAATAGCATTTCCGTTTGGATTGGTAACATTTATCGTAATGGTACCAGTATCTCCTGTACCACCACATAAAATATCTGTTGATGTTACATTAAATTCTGGTGCAGGAATTTCATCTACCGAGATTGTAGTCGTCGCTGTACAGTTATTAGAATCAACTACAAGAATATCAAAAGTTCCTGCAGAAGTTACTACAATTTCTGGTACAGTTTGAAAATCTGTAGAACCATTAATAAAGTAGAAGTAAGGAGGTGTTCCTCCTTCAGGATAAATGGTTATTTCACCTTCAGTACAGGTTAACGGTACTGTTACAGCAGCAGTTACTGTTAATAAAGGTGGCTCAACAATAGTTACATCTTCCGTGTATAAACATCCATTTTCAGTTTCTACTGTTACTGTGTAGGTTCCTGGATTTAAATTTTCAAACTCATATGTGTTTTCCATTATTGGGCCAACAGAGTTTACCACAGTTCCGTTTTCACTTAATGTAAAAGTGTATTGTGGATCTACATCATTAGCAGCGAGTTGTATGCTTCCTTTATCACCAAAACAAAGCGGTTGAGACACTGTAGAAGTTACTGTAAAATCACGTTCTCTAATTAAAACATCTGGAACAGAAAAAATACAAGGATTAGTTGGTACACCAATTTGTCTTACATAAACTTGATAAGTACCAGGTGTTGTTACTGTAAATACATTACTCGATTGATAGTTGGTACCATCGATACTAAATTCGTATCCAGAAGGCACATCGTTAACTGTAATACTACCTTGAGTTGTACAAATGATATCAGTAGAAACAACAGTTGGTACTAATAAGTTCTGATAAACATTAAAATAGAATCTGTTGAAACAACCTCCAGGATAATTAATAGTTAGTCTAAACTGACCAGCAGCATTTGCTAGAAAATCTGCACCTGTCGCGACTTCATTCCAAGTACAAGCAGCATCTTCGTTAGCACAATCTGGATCAGAAACAGCAGCACAACTAGATTCGTCTAATTGTTCCCAAATAATTGAAATAGAATCTGAAATATTAGTTTCTATAAATCTTGAATCATCCGCACCACATAAGAAAATGTTTGGTAGTAATTTACCATCGTTAGGACAAGTTACAACTTCATCAGCATAAGGAATTACTGGGTTTTCAATATCACCACCAAAAAGTTCAACTTCATAAATTTGCTCAATAGATTGACAAGGCGCAACAGCAGTATTGAATGAATAATAAGTTCCGGTTGCATCAACTGTAATGGTTTGAGTGTTACCAATAACAGGTGTTCCTGTTGGACTTGTAGACCAAGCATAAGAATCATAACCATTGGCAGCAGTAAGTTCTACAGTATCACCACAAAGAATGATTTCTTCAACAAATTCACAATCTAAATCTGCTAAGAAGTTAGTTGCCTGCGGTGTCAATAAACAGCCTGTATTGCTATTCAAACTAGGATCATCTGTAATTTGAAATGTTGGGTTATAAAATCCATTATAAGTTGCATAAGCTTGGTTGTTAATAATATTTGAACATGCATCAGCCAGATCACCACAACTATTAACTACTTGTACTTCAATTCGAATTTCATATTTCGGATCATTTTCTTCTACGAGTGAGTTATCTATATCAAAAACCAGTTCTCTAGTTACGGGATCGTAACTAGCAACTGTTACACCAGGCGGAAGAATTAAATCTGTCGGATGGTTGTAAATAATATTAATTGGTAAAATGTCTCTAATCTGAAAATTAGTCGCATTATCATTACCTACATTTTGAAACCCTATGACATAATTTAATTGAGCGCCAAGATCTACCAATTGACCACCAATATCGTTGCCAGCATCATCTTCAACAATTTTAGTAAGTACTATATCTGGTTCAATGATTTCTACAGCAAAAGCAAAGAAGTATGGGAAATAAGTATCGCCACTTGTTTCTAATCTAATTGTACCAGACGTTGCGTCATTGGCTATTACAGAGTTTCCTGGATTGGGAATGGCAATTGTACCTGTATCAAAACCAAGTGTATTTGTACTATTAGGTACACGGTTGTTAACAGGTGTTGCATCTAATTGTGTTACGGAACTATTAAAAAAGTTACTTACTGGTCGATCTGCTGTAGATAAACTAACACCATTTAATCGCAATCTATCTCCTAATATTGGACTGTCTCCTTCTAATGTGGCAAACGCAAAATTAGCTCTTACAGGAGCAGGAGCAGGAACGGTTCTAAATCCGTTAACAGGAATATCTAAGTTAGGGTTTCCACCAGGAACACTAATGGCGCTGAACCCATCAAAACTAGTGATGGATTTACCAGGAAGTGTTGGGTCTTCATAAACAATAAATAAAGACCAACCTGCAGATTGACCTGTTCCGTTGTATGGGTTGAAATTTGCGGTCTCACCAACACCAGAAGATACATTTGCCACTGTATATGTGCCTAAGTCCGCACCAGACCCAAAACTCGTTACAAAATCTGTAACATCTGCAAAACAAGCGTAAGAAAAACTATCTCCACCATCAATAGATGAGCCGTTTGCTTCAAAAATAACAGTACCAGTAACATCATTATATGCACCTGTTGGTCCTTTTATTTTAACTTCAGTGATAGGTTCGCTACCAGGATTTACGGCTCCCCAATATAAGCCTGCATATATAATTCGGTAACAATTAGGATTCGGAATTTCTAAATCTGCGCTAGATGAACTAAAGGTCGTAGGATCTGTGTCAATGTCTATATATTGCATATTAACATTGTGATTGTAGACACTACCATTGTTGAATGCTTCATTATTTGGACCCAGAATATTATTCCCAATTAATACTATGTCTCCTTTTAAATCTTCATTGAATCTTGGTGTAAATGGCACGTAATTTTGCGCATAACTGACAATGCCAAAGCAAAGTGCCAGTACGACTATTAATGCTCTTGAAAAAGTAGGTTTTTTCATGATACTTGGTTTTACTTCCATACATATCCTTGGGGCAAAGCATATGTAAAGAATGGCTTAACTTATTAATTTTCTATTTTCACGAGGGACATTTTCACATTATACGGTCTGTTTCCTTTATTTTCCATCGCTCTATTGGCAGCGCTTATGCTGTCAAATTTGTCATAATAAATATAATATTTACTACTACTGACATCGTAGAAGAAATCTACATTAGTACGACCAGAAGCTATGACCTTAGTTAAAAATTCATTTCTCTTATTTATATTACTATGTACAGCAATTATTAGATAGTAACCACTTTCTGTATTGCTAACATTCTTTAAAATTTGAATATTTTCACTCTGCTCTAGACCGAAATCAAAATCATCAGAAGTGTATGGTGTCTCAGCCAACTTTGTAGTTCGCTTTATATTTTGAAGCATCGCTCGATCTTGCGCATACCTGTCTTGCTCATTATCGTATGCTGCTCGTTTAATTCTTCTTCGCTTTTCAAACTCAGTAGCTTCTTTTATTAATTCTAACCTATTATTAAGTTGTAATCTTAAAGTTTTGGCTTCTGCTTGTTTAAGTTTTAAATTTTCTATTTTCTTTCTGTAGAATAGATTGACTTCATCTAACTTTGTTGTTTTATAGCGTTCTTCATAAAGTGAATTTAAAGAGTCTATTTTCTGTGATTGTGATTCAATTACAGCATCTAAATCAGACTTTATAGCATTAAGTTTATTGTTCTCGGCGGTAACACTTTTAAAAGGTTTTGGTTGTACAGTTATACCTTGATCGCTTAAGTCATTTTCTTCTTTTAAGTCTTTTAAATCTTCATCCTTTATATCAACAATTTTTTCAAATTCTTCAAGAAGTTTATTCTGTTGATCATTAGTTGATTCTGCATCTTTTGTAAGAGAAGCAATAGTTTTACCAATCTCATCTTTTGGATTTTCTATTAATTCCTCATTCGCTTTATTGTCAGTTTCTTCTTTAGCTTGTTGTTCATCTAATAATCTTGCTTTTTCAGCAGCTTCTTCTTTAGCCTTTTGTTCTGCCAATGCCTTCGCTCTAGCTTCAGCTTCCTCTTGAGCTTTTCTTTCTGCTTCCGCTTTGGCTTGTTGCTCAGCTAATAATCTTGCCTTTTCGGCTGCTTCTTCACGAGCTTTCTGTTCTGCTAATTGTTGTGCCTTAGCTTCAGCCTCTGCTTCTTCTTTAGCCTTTTGTTCTGCCAGTAACATTGCTTTAGCTTCAGCCTCTTCTTTTGCTTTTCTTTCGGCTTCTTCTTTAGCTTGTTGCTCGGCTAATAATCTTGCCTTTTCGGCTGCTTCCTCACGAGCTTTCTGTTCAGCTAATTGCTGTGCTTTAGCTCTAGCTTCAGCTTCCTCTTTAGCTTTCTCTTCTGCCAATGCCTTAGCTCTAGCTTCAGCTTCTTCTTGTGCCTTTCTTTCGGTTTCTTCTTTGGCTTGTTGTTCAGCTAATAATTTTGCTTTTTTAGCGGCTTCCTCACGAGCAAGTTTTTCTTTAGCTTCTCGCTCAGCTTTTTCTTCTGCAAGTTGTTTTGCTTTTGCTTGTGCTTCAGCTAACGCATTGGCATCAGTTTCTTTCTTAGCTTTTTCAGCAGCTTCTCTGTCTAATTTGGCTTGAGCTCTACGTGCTGCTGCACGTTCTCTTATACCTGCCAATTCTTCTTCTGATGCTTGTACAATTGGTTTGATTCGTTTTTTAGTGAATAATCCACTAACGTCTTCATCACCACTATAATCGTACTTCTTTTTTGTGATGAATCTGTAAGCCAATGTAACCTCATGAGAAGATCCAAACTCTACGAGCTCACCAATAGACTTTTCAATATTATATTCTAAAGCAATATTTTTGGTAACATTAAGACCTAATCCACCAGATACGCCATAAAGATTGTTATAACCTACCTGAAACCAAATTCCCTTAGGAACATTTAACGTTGCTAAACCAGATATTATGGTCTCATCTTGTCTAAATTCTGACATTAGTATACCTGAGAATTTAGTGTCCTTAAAAAAACCACGACCATCAAAGAAGCCTGTGTGCATTACATGTGCTTTGATACTTTGTTTTGGGTCATCTTCTACCATAGAAGAAGTCTCAATATTATATAAAACCAAATTGTTTATAGAAATACCAAAGTCTAAAAACTCAGTTCCGTAGTTGATACCTGGATTTACTGTTAGCAAGAAGTTTTCAGGTACATTTTGAAGAGAAGGGTCATCAAAGTTTGTTACAATATTAGATGTGTTTACACCACTTTTGTAAGCAGCAGCATTTAGTCCAAAAGTTAGGTTACTATCAGTGCTTAATTTTACGTTATATGCAAAATTTATTAAGCCACCAAACGTAGTTAATACACCATAATTTTGCTGAAAAGCAGCAACACCAGCACCTATATTTTCCGAAAAACGACCAGAGTAACTTCCTAAAAACATTTCTGGAGCATTATCAAACTGAATCCATTGTCTTTTGTTATTAAAACTTATGTATTTATTCTGTTCTCTAACAAAAGTGAAGGTAGGGTTGATGTTGTAACGGTTAAAAACCAAAGAGTTTCTTATTGGTAAATCAAAAGAAACAACTCCATCATCTTGCTGAGAAAATGCCATTTGAGAGGCTAGGGTCAATATGAATAGTATCAATAGATGTGTTTTCATGCTATTTGACTATGGTTATTGATCCTTTTTTTACGTTACCTTCTACTGGTGTAATGATGTAGTAGAATACTTTATTGACACTTGTAAGATTTAAATCATCTTCTGGCCAGTTATTTTGATAATCTAAGGTTTGAAAAACGACTTTACCTTGCTCGTTTAGTATCATTACCTCAGTGTTGGTTCCTGTTGTGTATTGTAATGGAATTACCCAAGTATCATTAATAAAATCTCCATTTGGACTTATAACATTTGGAATATTCGGAACATCTGGGAAAGGTTCTACACCTCGCTCTATAACAAAATCATAAGTTCTAGAACCATTACAACCTACAGTTTCAGTAATTACTACACTGTAGTTTCCTAATTCTGTGGCTTCATAAGAATTTTCAGTAGCTTCTGTAATAACTTCATCATTTAAATACCATGTGAATTCCGGACTAACAGCATCTGTCGTAATTTCAATATATAGTGTTTCGTCCGTCAGAATTTGATTAACTTCATCTACATTTATTTCACTGTAAAAAAGCTCACTTACTAGATCTATAGTACCTATTGCTGAGCATTCTCCTAAATCTACCTGAACTGAAAACGTACCAGACTCGTCAGTTTGGTACATTTGATTTGTTGCATCTGGTATTTCAACTCCATCTTTAAACCATTGATAACTATTACCACCAACAGTACTTAATGTGGTAAGACCTTGTTCTGGGCAATAAGGATTTCCAAGACTAGATGATATCGTAACGTTTCCTTCACCAGAAGTAGTAACTTCACTAATCGTTACTCTATTTGAAAATGAGTTTGAAGTACATGTGCCATAGTTTGTTTCTACAAAATAGGTTCCTTCTTCATCAACGAGCAGAGAAGATCCTTCAGCAACAAAAACAGATGTAGTAGGACCTGTTTCTTTATACCAGTTAAAAGTTAAAGAAGGATAATTTAATGGAGAATCATTGTTTCCACTTCCTGGATTATCTATAGTTAATAGATAACTGCCACCTGTACAATATGCACCAGTTGATACTAAATTATTGATTGTAAATGGTGAATCCTGAAGCTTGTAATATGCTGCAAATGGAGTAGAAGGTGTGCTCGTTGCGGCAGGAGCACTACTTTTAATTCTGATTCTATAACTCTCACCAGCTGTAGTTTGTGGTATTGAAAAATCTATAGTTGCAGGTGATGTAGTTATTGATCCTGGTGAGGACGTATATATCACTTCTGCACCTGAAAAATCACCTTCAGCATCTGATAATTCTACAGTAAATTGATTTGAAGCGTTTAACGCACTTTCTGGTGAAAATACAAATGAAACACTATAGGTGTTGAAAGAATCACTAGCGCATGCCTGACTAAAACCTAGATTAGGCTGACCAATAACCAGCTGTGCCTGCACTTGTTCTAAAGAAAGAAAAGTTACAAACACGCAGAGGGAGATAAGCAGTTTATTTAGTTTAGTTGTTTGAGGCATAATGCTTATTGTAATTCTTTATCTATAGGCTTTTGGTTTTAGGATGGGTTAATCAATAATCTATTATTGAAAACTAATCGTCATCATCGTCGTCTATAAAATCGTTTGATGCAATAATTCTATTTACTTGTAATCTAAAATCTGGATTTCTAGTGTCTGAAGCAGCAATAAAAGTTTCTTTATCAGAGCCCTTTGCATAAAGATTGTTAAACGCTCTGCTTCCATACCAACTTTCTAAATCATCATTATTGGTATATCCTTTTCTGTATATGTTTCCTTTACAATTATTAAAGTAAGTCTTAGTAAACTGAATCTTTTCTAAATTTTGGTTATTCAACTTTATTTCATCATCAAGAATAACAGCAGGATAGAAGCCAGAAATAACACTTTTGTTTATTGCAAATGACGTATCTGCACCTATAAAAATAGCTTCTTGAACCAAACCAACCTGTATGTCTGACTTAATATTATCAGAAACATTAACTAAGGTTAAGTTTTCGGCATTTACAAATGTTTGTCTTTTTGAAGTATCAGACTCTTCTTTATTGTCATAAGATTTTACAACCATACATCTAGAGCCATTTGCACTAGAAACATATGGAGATCTGATAGCTAAAGAATTAATGAGTTGACATTGCGTTCCGAAATTAAACTCATAATCATTGCTTTTAGAACGGTAAGACACTAATTTTTCTAAAATTACTGATCCACCTAGAATGTTAAATGAATTACCTGCACAATAGCTAACCATTACATTTTCTACAACGGTTTTATTACCAATTCCTGCTAACGTTAATGCATTATAATAGCCAAACCTTTTTGTTCTTTTACCGGCAAACTCAATTCTTACATATTTTAATTCACCAGAATCACTTTCGGTATTATTGCCACCATAAGCAATATGCTCTGTTGAAGAAGGTTTTAAACCGTAATTTAAAGACGCTAATTGTCCGTATGTATTTAAAGGTGCATCACCTAAAATAAATATTCCTCCCCAATCTCCAGCTTTTTTACTACCTCTACTAGACGTAAATACTATTGGATCTGTTTGAGTTCCTTTTGCAATTAACTTAGATCCTTTACTAATCGTTAATGATGCCTTAGAGTCAAAATCACCAAGAATTTTAGTTCCTGGCTCAATAGTTAAAGTTGCGCTATCGGTTACAAAAACATCTCCCACTAAAAGATATACATCTCTTTTTAGAAGTTTTGTGTCTTTTGAAATTTTGCCACTTAATATTTGTGTTGGTTCGCCATACTCAGATTGGCTAGGTTTAAACTCCGTCCATGAATTTAGCCAATTGTCATAGCCAATTATTCCTTTTTCCTGTTGTGCAAAACAGTTGCTTAACACTAATAGAAAAATAAGAGCGGTTTGAATAAAATTTTTCATAGTAGTTAAATTTGTTAATTTGGGTTTTAAAGTAATTTTTCAATTAATTGCCTCAAACATAGGGATTAATCCTATGAAATACAAGAAATTATCGTTGAAATACATAATTTTAATACTTAGTTATTATTTTTCTTACAAAAATGGTGGTTTTTAGAGGTTTAGCATACAAATAATTAACTAATTGAATATCAATAATTTGATTTGAAGAGTATTCAAAATAAAAAACCTCGCAAAATTGCGAGGTTAAAAAACATGAAATTGATTATAGACTAATCCTCTTTGAAATCGTTGTATGTATGCAATGCTTTTAAAGTAGATTCATAAAACAAAATAGCTGCTATGAGATCGTTAGTGTCTGAATATGGCAGGATTTTGGTCTGAAATTCTACAGTACTTTCAAAATATTCATCAGAAGCTTCTTTATTGTCTTCTAAAGCTTTTTTATTTTCCTTTGTTTCTGGTATACCCAAAGATTTCATAGTTACACCAGGTTTTGTAGCAAAAGCTATATTTGGAAGAATATTTACAATAACTTCTATACGCTCTATATATAAGGTTAATAATTCACCTTTAGACATGTCGTCTAGTTGTTCTCTACTGTGGTATTTAGATATATTAACCTTTCCACTAATAATACTTTGTGAATCATCACCTTTCTTTTTAGCATCCGATTTTTGGGCATTGCCAAAACCTATCATAAGGAAAAATAGAGCACTAAATAAAGTAAGTTTTGTTTTCATATTTATAGTTTTGATTTGGACTATTAGTGACAAATCTATATAAAATAATCACAAAACCAACTAATTTTAGTCATTTTTCTTCAAAAAATTTTAACACTTTAAATGCATATTTCTTGGATAAACTGCATAAATAGTGGATTAAGTGCGTATTTTACCGATAAAATACACATGCTAATTTTAACATATTTTAATTGAATTATTACCGTAAAATGATTCAAAATCCATCCCAATTTTTAGAATAAAAATGAGTCGAAATCAAATTTTTGAAAATCTTCAGAATGAGTAGTAAATAGGTTTTTTATGTGTATTTCGTCGTCATTTTCTGCATTTTTTTTCACTTTATCCTAAAATTACTGCAATCACATGATTTTTAAGGTGCTACGATTTATTTGAAGCAAATTTGACAAAACCCAAATCATTATTCGTCATGAAAAATCTTATCGCAGCATTTTGTTTGGTTTGTTTTTATAGTGCATTCACTTTAAGCTATGCTCAAGAGAGTCCTATCTATGATAGAGCAGAGGACCTTTTAACCAACACAGACACTATTCCAGACTTTAGATCTAAGACTAATAAATTAAAATTAACTGGTGTTATATACCAAAGCGATGGTGTTACACCAGCCAAGGATGTAATTCTTTTTATAGAACAACCTGATGAGGATGGAGATTTTGATTTAAGACGTACAGGTGACCAGCGCTATGTGTTTCACAGAAGTTGGGTAAAAACTGATGAAGATGGAAGATATACCTTTTACACTTTTATACCTGGTAACGACAGACGCTATAATCAAATGCAACAGATTTTTCCAATAATTAAAGAAGCTTCTAAAGAAGAGGTACAACTAGAGTCTTTACTTTTTGATGATGATCCTTTGTTAACTAAGCGTTGCAGAAAACGTTTAGCTAAACATGGAAATACAGGACGAATATTAACTACTAAAAAAGAGGACAACATTTTAGTTGCCAATAAAGATATCGTATTGTCTGATGGTACTGAACCAATAAAGTAGTCAACATACAATTAAATAACCGCAAAGGTCCTGAGTGCTATAACTTCAGGGCCTTTTTTTATTCATAATGGTTTCTTAGTCATTGTAAACAATTAATATCTTCAAAAATTTATATCTTTAACTATCCCTTAATTAATTCCCTTGTTTATTTGTATTGATGTTGTACAATTTACCTGCAATCAGGTATATTTTTGCACATCTAAGATAGATACCTTTAACAAAAAATATAATTATGGATACAATTGAAATTAAATCTGGTGAGTCGGTTAAACTCAATGTAAAGATTAGTTCTGATGCCAATGCAGGTTCTAATGTTAGCCTTAATGATTCGGTTATAAAAAAGAGCATCACTAATAACTTTAATGTAGAATTAGGTAAAATAGAACAATTAGACGACAACACTTTATCTGTTGTTTCTAACTTTTTTGTCCTTGGTGGAAATATTGATGCTGTTATTGAAACTACGCATGTTGTAAATACATTCTCTTCAGAATCAAGCACAATAGAAATTAATTCTGAAAAAGTAAAAATTAGCTCCGTATTGTTTATGGCTTACATTGTTGTAAAATTAAAAAAGATATAAGATGAAAAAGTTATTGTGTCTTACCGTTATAATGGTTCATTCATTTTGTAAAGCTCAAAATGTAGACTTAAGTCAGTTTACGCTCTCAAATCCATCTAGTCCTGCGTTTGTTCTAGTTGAAGAAACACCAACAGCCATATACACACCAGATAATTTTAAAGCGCTTGCTTTGCATGCATTAGATAATTTTGGTGAAAGTTTTTCTATAGAAGCTACTCCCTATTTTTTGATTAATCAAAAAAGCCAAAATCGCACTTATCAAAAGTACATTGGTGTAACAAAGGATAATTCTGGTGAACTTAAGCAAAATGCTTTTAGTGGCTTAAAAACTACTACTATTTCAATAGCGTATGTTGATAAAGAATTTAATGGACTAACAGAAGATCGAAAAACCTATTCCATAGGAGCCAGAACTACATTGCTAAGATTTTATAATAAAGAAAAGGTGCATAAGAATACTGAAGCTATGGCCACAGCTTTGTCTAATATAGTTGTACCACAAAGCGTATTAATCCAAGGTGAGGAAGCTATTCAAGCGTATTACAATGAAAAGCAAGATGAGATTAATGCAATCTTAAAACCTTTTGAAAAAACAATCAAACCTCTTTTTAGGCTAGATGTAGCTGCAGGTTATAGTACAATGTTTAAAGAAAACTCAATTTCTTCAGGTACAGCTAATAGAATAGGAGCATGGTTAACTTCAGAAACCAGCCTTATTTTAAATGAAGGCAGTGATGCAAAGACTAATAACTATTTTAATCTATTTGTCACTGCTCGATATATTGAAGATGGATTTAATGTAAATACTAATACTGAATTTTTTACAACGTATTACAGAGATTTTGGTGGCAAAATAGACTTTGAGTTTGGTAAACTGAATTTTGGTTACGAATATATTTCTAGAAATGGCACTTACAATAGCGAGCGTTCAGTTGGAAACATAACTTACAGCATTAATAAAGATATAAGTATATCTGGTGGCTTTGGAAAGGATTTTTCAGTAACAGAAGGCAACCTATTAACCATATTTGGTATTCATTGGGGCTTGAATACAGGCAACAGCAAAGTAAAATTCTAAATAATACACTATGGCAGAACATCAGTTTAAACCGTTAGAAAATATAGGGTTATGCTTTAGTGGTGGAGGTTATCGAGCAACATTTTTTGCACTTGGTGTTGTGTCCTATTTAGATCATCTAGAATATAAGGACCAATCCTTGCTAAAATCAGTAAAAGCAATTAGTACTGTTAGTGGAGGAACCTTACTTGGTGTGGCACTTGCAAAAGCATTACAAAAAGAGGACTATAATTTTAAAACATTCTTTAAGTCATTTTACAACACATTTAAACCAGAAAATGATAAACTGTTAGAAGCAGCGATTGCCAAACTTGAAGATGACTCTGTTTGGAAAGCTAATCCACATAAAAAACGTTCCCTTATAAATGCTTTTGCCTTAACGTATGCTGAAATGCCCGTGTTTTCAGGTGATTTTGAATATTTTAATAAAGACACTATTAAAGGTTTAGAGCAAGTTTGTTTTAATGCTACGGACTTTTCATTTGGTTTAACATACCGCTTTCAGAATCAGGGCTTTTTTGGTAACAGCCCTTTATATAAAGATAACAGAAGAGAGGTAGAAGCTTTACGCAATAAAGTTCAACTTGGAGATGTTATAGCATCTTCATCATGTTTTCCCCTTGGTTTTGAACCATTGGTATTTCCTGATGATTATTTTAAAGATCAAAGTTCGCAAGACTACAAAAATCTTAAGGGATTAGATTGTTACATTAATGGAGTAGGGATAATGGATGGTGGAATTGCCGACAATCAAGGTATTGGTAGTATGATGAAAATCAATGACCGTTTAAAAGGCAAATTAGACCTTATAATGGTTAATGATGTAGGTAGTTATAAAATGGTGCCCTGGCAACAAGATACAGCTAAAATCGGTAAAACATCGACAGTACAGAAAGCCGTAAATAAAGTATTACAATACTTTACCATAAAACCTATTCACTGGATAACTCTAGTCATAGGGCTTATAATAGTCATAGCCAATTCTTATTTTGAGATAAATGGTAAATCTTGGACTGCACTTTATATTATTGGCAGTATTATTGTTGGTATTGGACTTACCTTAACGATATTAGGTCTATTGGCATCTATAATTAAAGGATTCACTTTAAGCAAACTCAAAAATCTTTTTAAGAAAAATGTACCTGAACCTTTACTAGATGATATTCTTACGTTTCAAAAGTTAGATATCACCTTAGTGCAACGCATGCTTACAGATAGAGCAACATCTGCTGTTAAGATGATAAACGATGTGTTTTTAAAACAGATGCGAAGGCTTAATTATGATTTATTCTATTCTAAATCTAGCTTAAATCATAAACGATTAACATCTACAGTTTACGAGTTAAACGGACAAGAGACACCATACACTAAAGGAAAGTATAATGATGCCATTAAACCTAAACCCTCCAAAAATTTAAAAAGTGTTTGTCTTACAGCTTCAGAGACACCAACAACATTATGGTGGGACAAAACCGATATAGAGAAAAACAGAATGGATACCTTAATAGCATGCGGTCAATTCACAACATGCTATAAATTAATGGATTATATACATTCACTTAAAGTGGAAGAGAGTAGTGGTGTAACTGATTTTTTAGCATTAGACACGCTTTATCAAGCACTAGAAAAGGACTGGAAAAACTTTAATAAAACACCAACTTGGCTAACGGATAAGTTAAAATAAAGTTATTCTATAACCTCACCTTTTTGTTCAACAACCGTTGTTCCCCAATTTGCAATTGCTATTAATACTGGTCTTAGGGTTTCTCCAAAAGGTGTCAATTCATATTCTACTTTAAGAGGAGGTTTTTTGGTGTATACTTTTCTAACTATAAGATCATCCTTTTCTAATTGTTTAAGTTGAAGACTAAGTGTTCTTTCGGTTATTGTAGAAATCAATTTATATAATTCATTATACCGTTTCTTTCCATTTAAAAGATAAATAAGGATGACACTTTTCCATTTGCCACCAATCAATTCCATAGCAATACTTGTAGAACACGAAAACTGCTTGTCATTAAATTTTATGATTCTTTTTTTGTATTCAATTTCCATAAACAATTAGAATAATTTAAGCAAAGTTATTATACTATCATTAATTATACAACTATACTTTTTATAGTTATTTTAACATTAGCTAAAAGGCCCTGATATTATTAGGATTATCATCTATTCACTAAAAGTAAATACATACTATCATTTATGACCGTTATTGCAAAAAATACAAACTACCAATACTTTTGTCACTATACTTTTGATAGTTAAAATTTATAAATATAAAAAACATTTACAATGAATTTACAAGAAACTTTAAATTGGAGATACACCACTAAAGAATTTGACCCTTCAAAATCGATATCTGACAAGGATATGGATCAAATAAAGCACTTATTGCGTTTAAGTCCTTCAAGCGTTAATCTTCAACCTTGGCATTTTATTATTGCTGAAACTAAAGAAGGTAAAGCACGTATAGCAAAAGGTACACAAGGTTTCTTTCATTTTAATGAGCCTAAAGTTACTAATGCTTCTGCAGTTGTTCTTTTTTGTGTAAAAACCGATGCAGATGAAGAGTATTACAAGCACATTGCAGATATAGATGATAAAAACGGACGCTTTCCGAACGAAGAAGTAAAAGACGGCTTTATAGGAGCTGTTAAAACATTTGCAGATATACATAAGTACGATTTAAAAGATCTTCAACACTGGATGGAAAAACAAGTATACCTTAATATAGGGAGTTTTCTCTTAGGAGTTGCAACTTTAGGTATTGATGCTACACCAATGGAAGGTATAGATGTAAAAGCTTTAGATGAAGAATTTGGTCTAAGAGAAAAAGGTTATACTGCTTTAGTTGCCGTTTCTATTGGATATAGGGCAGAATCAGACTTCAACTCAACAGAGAAAACACCAAAATCTAGATTACCAGAAAGTGAAATATTCACTGAAATATAAATCATATTAAAACCCTAATGATGAAAAAAATTATAATGGTTGTTTTGTTATTCTTAGAAATTGGAGTGAATGCTCAAACACCAACAACAGATCATACAAAATCTAAAAATGAAGTCGTTACAACGGACCAAATAAATTGGGGTTGGTTAAATCCGCTACGAGGTAATAAAAGTCCGGCAGCAGGACAACTTTGGGGAGACCGAACAGATACGTTAGCGTCTGGATTCTTGGTGAAATTTAAAAAAGGGTTTTCTTCACCACCACACATTCATAATGTAACCTACAGAGGTATCGTTATTAAAGGACTATTGCATAATGATGATGAAAATGCTGAAAAACAATGGTTGCCTGCTGGTTCCTTTTGGGTGCAACCAGCTGGTGAAGCTCATATTACAGCTGCAGATGCTGAAGAAAATTTAGCATACATTGAAATAGAAGAAGGACCTTATTTGGTGAAACCAACCGAAGAAGCTTTTGATAATGGTGAACGACCTGTTAATGTAGATGAAAACCACCTTGTTTGGCTTAACTCCAATGACATTAATTGGGTGGCTAATGACAGTAAAGTAGAAACCGCTTTTCTTTGGGGAGAGCACAAAGACAATCAATTACGAGCGTCATTAATAAAATTACCTGCCGGATTTGAAGGTAATATTACAAATTTAAGTGCCAATTTTAGAGCAGTTGTTATAAAAGGTACCATGGCACATCAAATGAAGAGCAGTAAATTTATTAATCTACTCGAAGCAGGAAGTTATTTTGGTGCTAAAAAAGATGTAACCCATACAATTACTGTAAAAGATGATGAAGAAGCAATTCTTTATATTCGTTCTAATGGTGATTTTGAAATTAATTCAAAACAATGAAGTACTAACCAAAAAGATGGTTGATTAGTTCAAAAGCCATATAAATACGTATACCTATTGTGTTTATATGGCTTTTTTATGGCTTATAGTAAACGCTCTGCCACTTCCAACCAATTATAAACTCTGGTATAATCTGTTTCGTGTTGGTTGTGTGGAGAATCAAATAATAAAGTATCACCTGCAAAACGTTCCAAGTTATAGCTACGATCGTCAATTAATAAATCTCCATTAAGAATAAACTTATGACCACACATAATACGATGTTGCCATGTTATAAACGGCATGTACTCATCTAGCCAGTCACTCTTTTCTTTTAATGAGTTAGGAAACTGTGTTGCTGCTGTAGCAATATATACATTATGCTTGTTGCACAAAGCTTCCATAACCTGAATACTATCTTTAATAGGTTTTAGGTCTCTAAAAAAACCTTCCTGATGTGCGTGTTTCCAAATACTTTCTTGATGAATTTCTGGAACATTTTGCCATACTTCTCCAGACTCTATATGGGCTAGTGAAAGATCTTGTTTGTGTTCTTTGTTATATAATTCTATGTGCTTACCATAGGTGTCGGCAAGTACATCATCCATATCTACAAATATTGTTAGCATCGTTCTTTTTTTACAAAGCAAACCATTATTTAAGGGTATGCCAAGCCATTGAAGTAAACTTTATGATTTTTTAATATATCAGTAAGGTATTGTCGTTTAAATGTTAAGGATATGGTAAAGTTTGGTATTTCTCCAAAAAAATGCACTAAACCATATTTAAGCCCATACATTTGCATCGTTATTATAATAAGACAACAAATTAATTATGAGTACAGTAAAAGAAAATGATACAGTAAAAGTTCATTATACCGGAAAACTTAGCAATGGCCAAGTGTTTGATAGTTCTATTGAGCGCGAACCATTACAAGTAGAGCTCGGTAAAGGACAGTTAATTCCTGGTTTTGAAAAAGGACTTATCGATATGGCTGTAAATGAAAAGAAAACTATTACTATAGATAAGCAAGATGCTTATGGTGAAGTTAATGAATCTTTATTCCAGATGGTGAAAAAAGAACAATTACCACCAGATTTAAAACCTGAAGTTGGCATGGGCTTAGTAGGCTCTAGTGCAGATGGAAGGCAGCAACAATTTAGAATTGCCAAAATTGAGGATGAAAATATCATTGTAGATGCTAACCATCCGTTAGCAGGACAAGATTTAACCTTCGATCTTGAGGTTATAGAAATATTATAAGTTATAGTATAGTAACTTTATAAAAACGTCTTACAATAGTAAGGCGTTTTTTGTTTTAGGTTAAGAATAATTATGATATCCTCTTAATATTTTTCTAAACATTTTTTCAGGAGTTTTTAGACATGAGTTGTTATCTATATATAAACCAAAAAAATATTAATTACTATGAAAAACGTTTATCTTATCGCATTAGCATTACTCTTGTTTAACTGTTCTAACGACGATGACAACAGTATAGATCCAACCCAATACAACGCAGAACTTAGCACATTACAAAACTTAGAGAATGGAGTAGCGGTTCTGGATATAACTGCTGAAGTTGGAGTAGAAGCTCTACACGGATTAGAATATGGAGGTGGATATATCTATTATGTAGATGAAACAGATGGTTCTTTAATGATAGCTGCAGATTATTCTGAAATTGGCGCAAAATCTTGGGGAGACCATTTTGATTTAACAAACGGAGAGCTCATTGGTGATGGCCAGACCAATACACAGCTTTTAGTAGATGGTAATCTTAACGATAACAGTACTGTACCAAATGGATTAGAATTTGGTAGTGATGACTATGTCTTTAAGATTGTTACAGATTTAATGTATAGAGACCATGACGATTGGTTTGTACCAAGCAAAGCATCTGTAGAAGCTATATTTAACAATGTACACATGCAAGGTATTGGTAATTTTGATGAAAACTTATTTTACTGGACGTCTACTAAAGTTGGTTATCATCCTTATGTAATGAGTTTTAACCCAAATTTTGGTGGTAGTGCGTTTTTTGGATCATGCTTTGATAGTAGCGCAGTAATTCTTGTTAGGAAACATCAATAAGTATTGTTCATAAATTTTGTTAGTATGGCCTGTATGTAATGTACAGGCTTTTTTATGTGGAACATCTTGTTTTCGTCACTTCGAGCAATTGTAAAGCATGAATAATTGTACCTGCCTTTGTCGGCAGACAGGTCGAGAAGTAATTTTATGTCATAATTGTTCTCGATACATTCCGACGTTTACACAGTCGGAACACTCGAACTGACGTTAAGTTATTACAAAAAGAATTTAGTAAAATAATATTTCGTCACTTCGAGTGATTGCGAAGCATGAGCAATTGTATCGAGAAGTATTACAAAGAATAGAGTGTCGTTGTAAAAATACTATTTTACATAATGTAAATTATAGAACATATATAACAATTTGCGTAATAGCGCTTGTTAGCGATATTTGACATAATCATAGTTATAGAGACACGCAGTGTTCTATAACGTCAATGATTATGTACAAGCAAATTGTGGTTTTTAAACTAAAATAACCAAACGAACTTTGTAAGTATTTATATTATCGTTACGATTTGTGTTAAAACTAATCATCCGATAAATCATTCCAGCACACAAAAAAACAACTTTTTAGTGCTATTATAATTTTGAGGTATTTGGATATTTGTGTGATGAATTTTTTTCTACGCGATTCTCAGAGACTTGCTTTGTATATTTTCTTATGTCTTATTTAAACAGTTTTAAGCAACTTTTTATTATGTAAAATAGATATAGCTTGTTGAGCTGCCACAAGATTAAATCCAAGTAGCAGCAGCAACAAGCTGATTATGATTGATTGGTTTTTCTGTTTGTTATTTCACGGTTTCAACTTTAGAATTCCATACTCCTGTTTTGGCGGTTTCTTTTACGAAATCTGAAAAATCTGTTGGTTTTCTACCCAGTACCAATTCGATATCGTTTGTGATTTCGGAATTATTTGGATTACCTAAAACTTCAGTAAACAGATATTCTATTAACCATACAAAGTCTGCTGGTACTCCATGCTGTTTTAGCATGTGCGTGTATGCTGATATGGCAATTGGTGTAAATGCAATGTCTCTTTGGGTTGCCTGAGCAATTTCTTCAACTGCTTCTTTGAATGTTAGTGTTCTTGCACCAGTAAGCTGATATATTGTTCCGTTGTGCTTATCGTGCAATAGTGCTTCTACTGCAACGTCTGCGATATCGTTGGTGTCTACAAAAGGGATTTTAGCTTCGGCTTGTGGTAAGGCTACAAAACCTTCGAGAATTGGATCTATTAAAAAGCTTTCGCTAAAATTCTGATTAAACCAACTGGCTCTTACAATGGTATAATCTAATCCTGAGTGTATAACAACCTGCTCACAAAGTTCCGCCTCTCTTTCGCCTTTACCAGATAAAAGAACGAGCTTTTTTACGTTACATTTTTTCGCTTTTTTGACTAAGGTCTCAATAGCTTCTAATGCTCCAGGTACAGCTAAGTCTGGTTGAAAAGTGATATAGACCTTGTCTATGTTTTGCATAGTGTCTTCCCAAGTATCTGAATTATCCCAACCAAAAGCTGGAGTTGCTGATCTTGATCCTATCCTTACGTTGTGTCCTAAGGCGTTTAGTTTGTTTACGATTTTGCGGCCTGTTTTACCAGTTCCGCCAATGACTAAGATGTTTTGTTTGTTTTCCATGATTGTTGTGTTTTAATTTTTGTTTTAATTACTGTTCGTCTTTTGATTGATGATTTATAAATTGTTTTTTGCAATTTGCATGGTACTAATAATGAGCAATACAAACGCAATTATTGATGTTACTGTTCTAATAGTGTGAAATTGATTCCATTTGGTTTCAAAGGTTGCTCTTAAGGTTTTTAAATCTTCAGCGCTTGCTGTATTTAAATTTGTTTTATCTACCAGTTCGTTTAAGGGTACATTTCCAAAAATGGTGACTACCACTACTCCAACTGTATATATTACTGCTGCTGCGATTAGTAATCCCTTTATATCTGATGGTGCATTCCTAAAGACATATATATTGATGATGCTTAAGAAGAATGGACCAAAGAATACTATAAAGAAGGTTGGATTAAGTATAGTTCTGTTTATTTGTTGAAATGCACTCAGGTAACCCAGATCATCCAATCGTCCAAGCCCAGAAGTAATGGAGTTAGACCATGTAAAGCACAATCCAGCTGATAAACCTGTTAGTATTATAAATACTATGATTGCTATATTTTCTATAGAGACGTTCATGACTTAAGCTTTTGAGGTTGTATTTTTAGGATACACACGTATGTAGTAGTACAGTGTTGCTACAGCTAAAAATTCAAACGCGATAATCCAGAATTCTGAAGCAGTAAAAAAGCTGTAGTAGCTGCCTCCCATTGGTAAAATAAAAACTGGTACTGTAATGAGTGCGTCTAAGGCTGCAGCTGTTAATAACATAGTCTGCCCTACCCAATAACCATGGGTTTTGTTGTCGTTTTTGTAATAGTAATCTGCTCCAAACCATACCAACGGCATAACAACTATGAACAACACGGTTCCCGGAAGGTATTCCAACTGTTGTGAAGCTGCTATACTGCCTGCTATTGTGTAGCATAGAATGGCTATCATCCAAATGATAAACCCTATTACGATAGCTGATTTTGTTTTCATGTCCTTTTTGGTTTTTAAATTCTGGACAAAGCTATATCTAAGGCAAAGGGTTGACTTGTTTAAAAAGGATTATGATTTGTTTGAAACGGAATTTACTTGATTTGACTTGGTCTGTAGCCGAACTTTTTTTCGAAAGCATTAGAAAAAGAACTTAAACTATCGTAACCAACGTGCCAAGCGGCTTCCTGTACTGTAGCATCTTGATTTCTAATCATCTTATGTGCTATAGTAAGACGTTGATTTTGGAGGTATTTGAAAACTGGTACACCAAATAGTTCTTTGAACTCTTTTTTGAGTTTGAAGGTATTCAGTCCTATGCGTTTTGATATTTCGTTTAAGGACGGAGGATTGTCGATATTGTTTAATAGAATATCTCTAGCTTGATTAAGTTTTTCCCGCTCTGGTGTTTTTAGCTTTTCGGTTTTTAGTTTGGCGAGTTCTCCAAAGAAATGCGATAATAATGCTGTAACCTGACTACGAAAGAACATCATTTTGGTTTTGCCTTCGTATTGAATATTGAATAGTCCGTCTACTATGGTTTGCATTTGTGGTGTCATGATAAAACTTGGACCTTCTACATAATGATCAGACGGATTGACTAGCTCATTGAGCATTTCTCCGAACAGCTCCCCTTCCTGGTTCGGTAGCTTGTCTATAGCACTGGTTGTGGTTGCAATGAGTAAGCACTCGAGTGGTTTGTCATTCTCAACTGTATGATCGAACACAACGTTTTCATCAGCATAAAAAGACAATGCTAGACCTTTAGTGTAATTGAATTCCTTTTCCTTTTTACCATATTTTACTGTAAGATCAACATTGCCAGAGCCGTAAAAGGCAACTGCAATGACTGGTTCATCAAAAGAACAAGGGCTAGATTCTGACACTATATCATTAATATTGGTGTCAACTTTAGCTTCCTCCACCAAAATGATGAAGTCATTTATATTGATGATGTCCCTGGTCATGTGGTATTCAAATTTAAAAAATAGTTTTTCAAATTTGAATTAAAATTTTTCAGAATGTTTTCTTGTTAGCTACTCTTCGATATCAACTAATTGTCCTCTGTATCCAATATTGGTTCGGTATGATGTGGTAACATTGATATTTGTTGCTTTATTAGAAAATAATGTGATAATAATTCGGAGGTTTTCAGATGTATTTTCTATGTCATCTATATTAAACTTTATAATGTATGCATCTTTATTTTTGTGCTTGGTCATACTAAAGTCTTGTGGTATGTCATTGAACTCAATACCTAAACGACCATTGTAATTTCCACTGCTTATTTGCTGTTCTCCGTAGTATGGTAATTGTCCCGAAATGCTATCATTTTTAAATGTAATATCGTAGCCACTTACAGAAATGTGGTTGGCAGTATTACCTGTATTACGCATAAGTTGATTTAAGACTTGTGTTGTAGCAGCAGTATTGAATGGTAAAACGGTGTTGACATCTATTTTAAAATTTTTACTATTGAGTATAGCCTCAAGCTCATTAAGTGCCTGTCTACTTTCGACTGTAGACTCTGAAGATTTGCAAGACACTACGATAAAAGTACTTAAGAGTATTAACCAAAGAAACCTTATAAAAACATGATTTTTCATAACTATTCTAAAGATAACTAATGAATAGCACGATTACCAGAACATTAACATCCTTTTAGCTATAGCTTTCTATGCTTCTTCTACTTCTTTAGAAACTACAGATTTTGGAAGGGTTACATAAAATGTAGCACCTACACCTTCTTCGCTCTCAACCCAAATATTACCCTTATAAAATTTTACAATTTTTTCTACAATAGATAAACCAATACCAGATGATGATCCTGTACTTTCTAGCTTCGTAAAGATTTTAAAAATCTTGTGGAAGTAATTAGGGTTAATACCAACACCATTGTCTTTTACAAAAAACTGATAGTTTTCTTCGTTTTCGGTGTAACCAAAATCTACCCTTCCACCATCTTTATCACTATATTTTACTGCATTTTGAATAAGATTTTGAAACACTTGTTTAAACCTCCAAGTATTACCAAATAAAGTTGGCAAACCTTCTTGAACATTAATTGTAATGTGCTCTGGTATGAGTAAGGTTTGTAAGACTTCGTTTATAGCTACATTTAGGTCTACTAAACTATCTCCTGTATCTATTCGGTCTATGGTAGAATAGTCTAAAATACCCTTAATAAGCAAATCCATCTTCTCTACGTTAAACAGAACTTGCTGTAGAGGATAAAACTCTTTGTCTGTGATTTTATCCTTATTATCATCCATAAACCAACTCACCAAGGTGTGAATATTAATAAGTGGTGCTTTAAGATCGTGAGACACCACGTGCGCATATTCATTTAATGATTTGTTTTGCTGCGATAAGTGTTCTAAAAGTTCTTGTTTTTTAGCCTCTTGCTCTTTTATACGCTCTTCGTACTCTTTACGTTGTCTAAGATTCACCAGCATGTTGGCATAAACAAAAAGAATCTCTTTTTCGTTATCGTTATATTTATTGAGTTTCTTTACTGAATCAAAACCAATAAAACCAATAAGTTCATCTTTCTTAAACTTAGGAATGGTGATTAAACTTTTAATGCCTTGAGGTTCTAATATAGCTTTAAGTCCTAATTCTCCATCATCTGGTAATGCACTAACATCTTCTACCCAAAATGCTTCACCTTTACGATGCGCTTCTAACCACTGCGGAATAAAATCTACAGGAACATCCTTAAGGTTATCAATCTCTGGTGTAATGCCATCAGCGCACCATTCGTATGTATTTGTTGTGGTGTTATTTACAAAATCGTAAGAAAAGATGTAACTACGGTCAGACTCAACAAACTCACCTATTTGCTTCAGTGATTTATGAATAAGTTGATCTATATCTGATATATCTGCATTAATGTAAGTTGTGGAAATACTAATTAACAGCTCTTGAAACCGTAGCTGTCGTTGAATGATTTCATCTTTTTGTAAAGGCATAGTTAAAGACTTTGTTCGATTGAACAAAGTACTATATATCCTTTATTTTTAAAAATAAATTTTAAAGAAAATACAGTGCTGTACTTAGGTATTAGCGACTGAAGACCCATTTTGATGTGTAACCTTTTCCCAAAGGTAATCTGATGTTAAGCGGAAACTACCTAAATACTCAAAATTACAACTGTTGGGTTCTATAATAGAAAGAAATGGTTCTTGCTTTGAGTTATTGTATAAATGATATGTCTCACCTATTAGAGGTTCAAATGTGAACTTGGCATTGGTTACCAACTCATTATACTCCATTACTTTTAACAACTCATCATACTCAGCTTTAATGGCCTCATACTTAGCCTTAAGATGTTTGTTTGCCTTGTATATCTGAGAACTCTTCCAAGTTCCATTATTTGGAAACGTTATCTGAGGTGCACCAACACTAGTTGCATATGGTCTAAATGCAGCATCATAACGTTGCTTTTCCTCATCGAAGACTACTAAGTCTGGTTTTTTATCTGAATTTGTGTTTTTTTCTTTTTGCGTCATAGCCATACAAAAATACTCATTTTT
Organism: Winogradskyella poriferorum; assembly: GCF_036553625.1. Classification (NCBI taxonomy): domain Bacteria; kingdom Pseudomonadati; phylum Bacteroidota; class Flavobacteriia; order Flavobacteriales; family Flavobacteriaceae; genus Winogradskyella; species Winogradskyella poriferorum. The sequence goes on along the minus strand of NZ_JAZHOU010000002.1, from coordinate 630,326 downwards.
AAGATTTTGTTATAGACCAATTTTTAATTTACAATAGCCTTAACATTTAGGTTCATTTTCTTAAAATACTATTAAAGCCCTTGCTTTTAAAGAGTTTTTAGATTAAATTAAAAGAAACCAAAAAGAGAATATATGAAGATCATTTATGAATATCACGATGTTACAAAAAGTGACAGTTTAGAAGATTACACTGAGAAAAAATTGACCAAAATATTTGACCGCAACGAATTTGTAATTAGAGCAGATGTGTTTTTTAAAACTGAAAATACAACAAGTGTTGATACAGGCATGATTGCAGGTATACGTCTCAGTGCGCCTGGACCAAGACTTTTTGCAGAAGCTTCAAAATCTAATTTTAGAGATGCTGTAAGTGAATGTGTTGAAGAATTACAACGTCAGCTTTCAAAACGAAAAGAAACCATGAAAACTTATTAATATGATTATAGAGAATAAAAAAGGATTGATTAACTGTATATATGCAAGTGGCACCCAATTTAGTGCTCAATTAGAAGCTTTATTAGAAGCTACAAAAAAGGATGTACATGCTATTGATATTTGCAAAACTATGCCTTCTGATACAATATGGCATGATATTGCTGAGAAATTAGATACTTCTTTAAAATCATTTATTGATTTACAACAAATAGAAGATTTTGATGAAACCTCCGACTATTCAGAAGAGAGTTTAGTAAAGATTTTGGCTCAGTATCCAAAAGCTATGATAGGTGCTGTAGTGATGGAAGACAAGACTGTAATACATATTGAAAGATACACTGAATTACTTAATTTCTTTAATGTAGATTCTGCTGGTCTCGAAAAAACAATGCATACAGAATCGCCAACAACCAAACGGCAAACGAAAAACGAACAATTTATATAACTAAAAAACCTCAGAATAAAATCTGAGGTTTTTTTATTCCAAATAATGATATACTAATTCTTAAGTGATTTCATATCAATGACAAAACGATACTTTACGTCACTTTTTAGCATACGCTCATAAGCAGTATTAATGTCTTGTATGTTAACTACTTCTATATCGGAAGTAATATTGTGCTTACCACAAAAATCGAGAAGTTCTTGTGTTTCTGCAATACCTCCAATAAGAGATCCTGCTATAGATTTTCGTCCCATAATCATTGGCACAGTAACTAGAGGTGGATCTAACGGTCCTAAATAACCTAAAACAACCAATGTACCATTAGTTTTTAAAGTGCTGATATATGGATTAAAATCATGTTCATAAGGTACAGTATCTAAAATAAGATCAAATTGTCCCATAGCCTTTTCCATCTGAGCGTCGTCTGTTGAAATTATAACGTCGTGTGCGCCTAGTGCTTTGGCATCTTCAATTTTGTTTGTTGATCTTGAAAACAATGTTACATGTGCACCTAATGCATGCGCTAATTTTAGTGCCATGTGTCCTAAACCACCCAACCCAACAACAGCGACTTTACTGTCTTTGTTAACATTCCAATGACGCAATGGAGACCAAGTTGTAATCCCAGCACAAAGCACTGGTGCCACACCAGCTAAATCTAAGTGTTCTGGTACGGTTAAAACAAAATCTTGATCTACCACTATGGTTTCTGAGTAGCCACCATGAGTATTGGTTTCTAAATGCTTATCAAAACCACCATAAGTTCCTACCCAATCTGGGCAATATTGCTCAAGATCATTTTTACAACTATCGCAGGTTCTGCAGGAATCTACCATACAACCAACAGCAACAATATCACCTACCTTATGATTAGAGACTGCATCACCTACCTTGGTGACCTTACCAACAATCTCATGACCAGGTACAACTGGATATTGTGTCATTCCCCAATCATTACGTGCAAAATGCAAATCTGAATGGCATACACCACAATATAAAATATCAATTTCTACATCGCTCGCAAGCACTTCTCTTCTATCTATGTTTAGTTCTTTTAAATCTGCTTCAGGTGATTGAGTTCCGTAGGCTTTTACTTGTTTTGTTTTCATGTTTTTCTTGGTATATAGTAGTTATATCTTTTGTAAAATCTTGTTATAAATTTACGTAATATTTTCGGTGATATTAGTTTTTTATCTTATATCTCTAGACCAATGATGGTTGAGTTACCATCCTGATATTTTTATAAAAAATAAAGAGACAACTTTATAAAAGCTATCTCTTTAAAATTAGTGTTTAGTTTTAGTTAAGATTTTTCAGTTTCAATTACTGCTAAAGGCTGAATTTGGGGTTTTAATCGTTTGTATAAATTAAATTGTGGTTTAGTAAGAACATTTCTCATCTCTAATGTTTCGGCCTTACGCAATTTATACAACTTGTTTAGCTTTTCTTCTCCTTCATAGTCTTGATGGATTTTTTCTTCTCTGATTAAAAATTCTTCCACCTTTTTTTGAAACAACATAAACTGTTTGGCATCAAGGGCTAACTCATCGTTATACTTGTCGGTAATACTCGTAGCTACAGATTCTAACGTTTCATTATTACTTTGAATTATTGGGTCTTGAGAAAAACCTAGTATTGAAAATGTTATAAAAAATATTGATAGTAAAGTTTTCATATGTCTTGTAATATTTTGATTTACAATAATATAACTAACATTATGGCTGATGTCAAATAATTTAAGAGACCTTAACATCATTTGACTAACTTTAACAGTAAATTAAAAGATTAAATAATCCCATTAAAATACTTTATATCAAATACTTAACTCAGACTTTAATTTTAATATATGTTTTTTTAATCTATCCTTAAAAAGTAATAAATCATATTGGTAACTATCATAAAGAATAAAGTTTAGATAAGCCACTTTATTTCTGTAATCTGAGCTATTATTATGATATTCTTGGCACGCTTCATCACATATTCCGTTGTATAAATATTGTGCAAACCAAGAATAGTTTTCTTTTAAATGATTAAGGTGATCTTTTAAAACTTCTGTTGATGACTCTTTGTAGAAATTTGCTGTGATTAATATGCTTTTATAATCCTTTGCAATAGCTTTCAAGATGTTGTCTAATTCAGAATTTGATAAGTCTTCATTAGAAATTAATTGTACAATTTCATCATCTAACTCAGGAAGTTTAATGCTTAAAAGTAAGTCTAAGCAAGACTCACAATTAATAATAGGCTCATTAGCTTTGGTTATTACTAAAACCGTATCAATAGTTTTTTCGACATTAGCCCAATGATTAAGAACTCCATTAATATCGGAATCATCCTTTTGCATTAGCTCTAGTACTCTATTTGCAGAGCTTAAAACCTGTTGCTGTTTTTGATTTTGAAGATTGTTGTTATTTACCTTAAGCGCAATTAAAATACCCAAGACAACCAAAATAATTTCACCAAAAGCATAAAGCACATAATTCTTTAAACGTTGGTTTTTAAGCATTTTGAATCTAGAGATATTAAAAATTCTCATATACTTTTAATCTTCTGGTGGATAACCATGAATTTCTTCAAACTTTTCATCAAAGTTAGTACGTAGATACGAATTTAATTTCTTTTGGTAATCATCCTTTAACCATTTTAAGAAATTATGAGTGCTTTTGCTTATACATTTTGCATAGATTTCGATACGTTGATTAATATCGTCTTTAAGCAATTTTGCTAAAGCCAAAGCATCATAAACATCCTCACTGTTTTCTATACATATTTTGGCATGATGCTCTATTGAGCGCTCCAATACAACTTTTGAAGATTCACCAGCAGTAACAGCGTCCTTGTAGGTTTGTCTTATGTCAAAATAGGTGTTTTCAGATTTAGAAAACTCATCCTTAATTTCGTCATCTAAATCGTGCTTAAAAGTAGCCTCAATAGCCTCATCGTCCTTAATACGATCCGTGTACCAGTTCGGCGATTTAAAAATTAATTGCCAATCTAAATCTGCTCCCCAAGGACCAAAGCGGTATAAGTTATTACCAAGATCTATGACCGTAAACTTCTCTTTGTTGTTTAAAATACGAGAGCCACGACCAATCATCTGGTAGTACAAGGTTAATGATTTTGTAGCTCTGTTTAAGATAATAGTATCTATTGTAGGTTCATCAAAACCAGTAGTTAAAATACTTACTGACGTTAAAATAGCATTAGGTGTTTCATGAAACCAATCTAAAATCTGTTTACGCTGCTTCTTGGTTGCTGTATTGTCTAAGTGCATAATTGGTAATCCTGCTTCTCTAAACGCATAATACACACTTATTGAAGTATTGATACCATTATTAAATATTAAGGTCTTCTTCCCTAACGAATGCTTTTTGTAAGCATCGACTGTTTTTTGAAGCATTGCAGGACTGGTGTATAAATCTTCAGAAGATTTTACTGTATAATCTCCGTTAGAGCCTACCTCAAGCGATGTTAAGCCCATATCATAGGCATACGTCTCACAACGTGCTAGGAATTCATTTTCTATAAGATTTTCTATAGTTTCACCAGTAATAAGCTCATCATAGTTCTTTTTCATTGGAAGTTCTTTATTAGAACTCAATGGTGTTGCAGTAACACCGAGAATAAATGAGTTTTCAAAAAACTTAAACAGTTTGGTAAACGAATTGTAATGCGCCTCATCTATAATTACTAAACCAACATCTGAAATGTCTAGTTTGTCATCATTCAAACGGTTATTCAGCGTTTCAACCATTGCCACAAAACATGAGTATTCTGCCTGGTCATCTAAATTCGCTTTACTGTTCACCACCTTGTTGGTAACACCAAAACTAGTCAGCATTTTAGATGTCTGATTACAAAGCTCAATACGATGCGTCATCACCAAGACTTTCTTGTCATGGTTTTTAAGGTATTGGCGCACCATTTCAGAAAAGATAACCGTTTTTCCACCTCCTGTAGGTAACTGATATAGTAAGTGGTAATCATCAGGAGCATTATCAAATTTTTCAAAAATTTGGCTTATCGCTCCTTGTTGATAATCGTATAATTCTTTGTCGGTTTTTTTTTCTTGAACAGCTTGATTTGTGTCAGACATAAATGGATTTAATTTTTTTTAAGGAAAGTGCAAATTTACGATACTTTTCTACAATAGCTGTTAATAAATTCTGAAGCCTCCCAAATGTAATCTGATAAACAATATTATTTTTACGTCACCGTTATAAAAAATTAAATATAAAATTTCTTATAAATACATGAAATACAGACTTTTTTGCATTGGATTTTTGTTTAGTGCATGCATAACTTTTGCGCAGGAAGACTCTCAAAACAATTCAATAAAGTTAAAAATGCCAACTGTTGATGGAAAAAGCTTCATTATTAAAGAAGTTGAAATCCCAATTGAAAGCAATTCGTCTTCAGAAGACACAGAAGTTATAGATATAAAAGCTGAGTATTGGGATACTACGGTTTATAATCCTTATAGAAATGTTGTTACCGAGTTTCCTCTAGAACTTACATTTAAAGACAGTACCTACTCCTCTCCTGTTTCGCATCCAAAAGTTGTAACGTCTCGTTATGGCTGGAGACGCGGAAGACCTCATAAAGGTATTGATATAGATTTGGTTACAGGTGATTCTGTCGTTTCCGTATTAGATGGTATTGTGCGTTTTGCGCGTTATAGTAGTGGTCATGGAAAAACCGTTGTTATTAGACATTACAACGGATTAGAAACAACGTATGCACATTTATCTCACATAGCAGTTAAGGCTAACGATACCATATCTAAAGGACAATATTTAGGTAAAGGTGGTAATACAGGTCGCTCAAGAGGTAGTCACTTACATTTGGTTACGAGTTATCGAGGAGAATATATTCATCCTGATTATTTATTCAATTTTGATGACACCAATACAATACGTTCCCAGAATATTTGGGTAACCCGAAAATGGACCAGACCAAGTTATCATAGCTCCAGAAAATTGTCAAAACTTGCACTTTTTGAAACTAAAGAAGACGCGTTAGCAAGTCTTGAGAAGCAGCGTAAGGTTTATGTGGTGAGAAAAGGAGACACTTTATCTCGTATTTCTCAACGTAATCGCACAAGTATTGCTGCCATTTGCAGAACCAATAAGATAAAACGTACCTCGACTTTAAAAATTGGTCAGAAATTAATTTTAGAGCTCTAGCTGCATTAAATACATTTTATTTTGAAAGTTTGCATTGCCGAAAAACCTAGTGTTGCAAGAGAAATTGCTTCTGTTCTTGGTGCCACAACCAAACGCGACGGCTATTTTGAAGGTAATGGTTATGCTGTAACCTATACTTTTGGACATCTTTGCACACTTTGCGAACCTAGTGACTATAAACCGTATTGGAAAAGTTGGGATCTTAACAATTTACCGATGCTTCCTGAAAAATTTAAGGTTAAAGTATCGGATGATAAAGGCATAAAAAAGCAGTTCAACATTGTAAAGAATTTGTTTGATAAAGCCGATGTGGTTATAAACTGTGGTGATGCTGGCCAGGAAGGAGAATTGATTCAGCGTTGGGTTATTAATGAAGCTAAATACAAAGGGAAAGTTCAGCGTTTGTGGATTTCATCGCTTACTACAGAAGCTATAAAAGAAGGTTTTGAAAATCTTAAACCTGCTGAAGATTATGATAACCTCTATTATGCAGGATTTTCTAGATCTATTGGAGATTGGCTTTTAGGCATTAATGCTACTCGACTATATACTGTAAAACATGGTGGTTACAAACAAGTACTATCTGTTGGACGAGTTCAAACTCCTACCCTTGCCATGTTGGTAAATCGCTATAAAGAAATCGAAAACTTTGTGCCACAGCCTTATTGGGAACTACAAACCTTATACAGAGATACTTTGTTTAGTTATGAAGAAGGTCGTTTCCTTAAAATGGAAGATGGCGAAAAATTAGCAAATAAAGTAAAAGAACATGAGTTTGAGATAGTGTCTATTACCAAAAAGAAAGGTACAGAATATGCACCTAAACTTTTTGATCTTACAGGATTACAGGTGTATTGCAATACTAAGTTTGGTTTTTCAGCAGATGACACCTTAAAAATAGCACAGCGACTCTATGAAAAAAAGGTAGTTACTTATCCTAGAGTAGATACTACATTTTTACCAGATGATATTTACCCAAAGGTTAAAGGTATCTTATCTAAACTGACTGATTACTCAAATCTTACACAACCTATTTTAAATAAAAAGATAAAGAAATCTTCAAGGGTTTTTAATGACAAAAAAGTTACAGATCACCATGCTATTATACCCACTGGAATGCAAACACATTTGCAACCAGCAGAACAGCAGGTTTATGATATTATTGTAAAGCGATTTATCGCTGTTTTTTATGATGATTGTAAGGTGTCTAACACAACAGTTATAGGTAAAGCAGATGATGTTAATTTTAAAACAACAGGTAAGGAAATTTTATCAAAAGGTTGGCGTGTTGTGTTTGAATCTGATGGCTCTAAAACCAAAGGAGAATCTATTCTACCTACTTTTACAAAAGGAGAAAAAGGACCACACGAGCCTTCATTTTTAGAAAAACAAACCAAGCCTCCCAAACAATATACAGAAGCCTCTCTCCTACGTGCAATGGAAACAGCAGGCAAGCAGGTAGATGATGATGAACTTCGAGATCTGATGAAAGAAAATGGCATAGGAAGACCATCTACACGAGCTAATATTATTGAAACCCTTTTTAAGCGTAAATATATAAAGCGAAACAAAAAGCAAATCTTACCAACAGTTACTGGAATTCAGTTGATAGATACAATTCAGAATGAATTATTAAAATCTGCAGAACTAACAGGTACTTGGGAAAAGCAATTAAAAGATATAGAAAAGGGCGAAATAAGCGCGAATACGTTTATTAAAGGAATGAAGCGTATGGTTGATGCTTTAGTCTACGAAGTACGAAGCGAAAAAGTGGAAACACGTATTTCTGCTGTTAACAATAAGCCTACTACTAAAAAAGCAAAATCTAAGACTAAGGGAAGCACTAAAGCAATTACTGGTTATACATGTCCTAAATGCCAAAAAGGTCAATTAATTAAAGGTAAATCAGCATATGGCTGTAACCTTTATGGAAAAAGTTGTGATTTTGTTTTACCTTTTAAATTTGGTGATAAAAAGATATCTGAAAATCAATATTTAAGATTGTTAGACAAGGGCTCTACGGTTAATCTTAAAGGTTTCAAAATTGATGGAAAATCAATTGAAGGCTTATTGCGATTTGATGATAACTTTAAACTTAAACTAGAACCTAAGCAAACTCCTAAACCTCAAATTAAAGTTGGTGATACATGCCCAAAATGTAAAACTGGTAAAATTCTAAAAGGAAAAACGGCTTTTGGTTGTAGCAATTATAAAACAGGTTGTGATTATCGTAAGCCTTTTTAAATAACTATTGATACTCAAATGTCATTTTGCATATATTTCCAGCAAATCTATGTTCAATACTTGATAGAAAACCATTAATATCATACGTATAAATATCTATAAAACTATCGTTTTCAGGACATTCACTAAATGAACCAGGTCCAGAAATAGATTGAAATTTAATTAACCTTTCATCATTATCATATTCATAATAATATTGAAAAGCGTAACTTTTTAAGTCTTCATTATATAATGTACTAGATACTTCTTTCCAATTATCATCATATTTATTTTTACCTGAAGCACTAAGCTTTTCATCTCTAATAATTTGAAATGTTGAACTTAATGAGTCATTAGAATACTCATATTCTGTTATAGAAAATGATGATATATTATTATAGTTTCTATGATTTATAACTTTAATAATTCTATCCTTTGAATCATACCTTAATTGAGTATACTTGGCTTTTTTGTCTGGTAAAATATCCCCTTTATAGTCTCTTTCTTTTATTTTTATCAACTTCTTTCTTGTATCGTATGTATAATCAATTATTTCTGAACTAAAAAAACTAGCTTTTTGTTCTAAACTATCAATATAATTGAAAATTTGCTGAGATACTTTTCCATATCTATTTCTTTTAAGCTCATATGTTGAGTGTGGTTTACCCATTCGATTGTAATGCGTTTTTAAAACAACGAGTCCATTATCATTAAATTTAAACTTCATCTCACGATATTTATTGGAATAAATTGAATCTAAGGCACTCTTCGATTCTGTTTTCACCATAACCTCTTTAAATCCATACGACTTCATCAAAGATGGATTAAATATTTCATCATAATCTTGTTGGTATTGTAATGACGAGTAAGAGCAGCAATCACATATATTTTCTTGACTAGAAATAGTTTTCGGAATTAAGATTAACAAAAAAGCTAAAACAATTATTTTAACGTTACTCATTCGACACATTCTTTACTGGTATATAAAAATCCTCTTCAGAATCTGGACTTCCATTTTTGTATTTGTCTCCCATCACCTGAAAATGTGGTCTATGGTCAATAGTATATCCAGAATTTGGTAACCATTCTGTTATTATTCGCTGATATGTTTTGCCAGCATCCATGCCTTTATGAAGTACTTTTATGTATTCCCCTTTTGGTATTGTATAACCCTTCATATCGCTTGGCACAGCAGAAAGGTTAGATACTTCTACACAAGCCCACATATTAAAGTCTTTATTTGGCTCTCCTTTTTGATCTAAGCTAAACGTTTGCAAGGCAATAGACTTGCTATTAACTAAGTTAGCTATTTCACCTTTTCTTGGAGAAAACTGCTGCCACAAAGTCTTTATTTTATGAGTTTCGTGCCGTTGCATGTTAACAGGAATACCTACAACCAACATCTCTGAAACCTGAACTATTTGTATTGTCATTTAAGCGTCTTTTTCAAAAACATAAAAGTATAAAAAAAAGCGTAAGACATTTGTCTTACGCTTTTGGGATTAGCACTAGCTAACACTAATCCAACTAACTAATCAATCAACCTAATATTTTACATTTTTGGTATTACAACAGTGTCAACAACATGTATAACACCGTTAGACTGGTTAACATCTGCAATGGTAACCGTAGATGTATTTCCAGATGTATCTTTTAAAACAATATTATCTCCATCCATCATAGCAGTTAATTCAGATCCATTTACTGTTGTAAATACAGCTTTCCCATCACTTTTTTTAATGGCTTTTGCAATAGCCTTTGCATTATATTTTCCTGCTAAAACATGGTATGTTAATACTGCCTGTAATTTCTCTTTATTTTCTTTTTTAAGTAGTGTAGAAACTGTTCCTTCTGGTAGTTTTTCAAATGCACTATTTGTAGGTGCAAAAACAGTAAAAGGACCATCTCCTTGTAAGGTTTCTACTAAACCTGCTGCTTTTACCGCAGCAACTAGAGTTGTATGATCTTTAGAGTTTACTGCATTAGACACGATATCTTTTGTAGGATACATTTCTGCACCACCTACCATTTTTGTGTCTTGTGCAAAAGCATTTGTATGGAACAAAACTACTAATGCGAATGTCAATGTTGGAATTAAATTTTTAATCTTCATAGTTGTAAGTTTTAATGAATTGTTTCTCTACTTACGAAGATTTGTTAGGTAGGGTTTTATTTTTTTTTTTTAAATTGAATAAAATAAAAAAAGCTATCATCATTAACAGATAATAGCCTTTCTTTTAGAAGATTATAATTAGGCTTTACTTTATGCCTCCTTTATATGTGAGTTGTTTACCGCTATTCATATTATTAAGTTCTAAGAAAGCGTTTCCGGTTGACTTCACCTCTATTTTAGCAGTATATGATCCAATCTTAAAATTAACAGTAATCACATGAGTGTCATCATTAAAATTCACTGTATAATTCTCCAAACCACCTTTTAAAATTATTGGCTTATCAGCCTCTAATGTAGAAAGCGGACCATAAATATTAGAGCCATTGATTGTAATCGTATTTTCATTTCCAGAAACCTCACTTCTATTATCTTCACCAATAACCCAAGTGGCTATAAAACTGAAATTTTGAGATTTAATCAATTTCTTATTTAAATCGTACATGGCCTGTACCTTTTCTTCTTTTGTTAAAGGATTTTGAGAAAAACCAACAGATGGCATTGCTAATACAAACAATAAACAAAGTATAAATAGCTTCTTCATAATTCTTATTTTGGCTCTAAGATAATACTATTTATAATTCATATGGTTCTTAATAAGATTAATTCAATTATAATGAATAAATAAGCTCAATATTTTAATTCTTAAAAGCTGTTAAAATGCTATGGTTATATCTTAGTTGTACAGTACTTTTGCATAAAAATTTATATATGTCTAAATTATTACCAACATTTAGAATCGTAGCGCTTTTAGAAGGTGTATCTTATATCTTATTGCTTTTTATAGCCACACCACTAAAATATTTTGCTGATGACCCTCAGTACGTAAGAATGTTAGGAATGCCACATGGTCTTTTATTTATTGCTTACGTGGTTATGGCTGTATTAATGAGTAAAGACATGAAATGGGATGGTAAAACTTTAATGATAGTACTAGTTGCTTCTATCATTCCTTTCGGTACATTTTACATTGACAAAAAATATCTAAAATCGGTAAATGCTTAGTATTAGACATTTTATTTACGATTTGCTTATAGAACAAGGTGTTCATGACAAAACAGCTCAATACTTAAACATGTTGAGTTTGTTGGTTGCATTACTTATTCTAGCTTTTATTATAGACTACATTACCAAACGTATTCTCTGGAAATTTTCTTCAACAATTGCCAATCGCACAAGAACTAACTTTGATAACATATTGATAAGCAACAAACTACCTAGAAATGTTGCTCATATTATACCTCTCATTATCCTTATTGAGTTTGTTCCAGATGTATTTTCAGACTTTGACTATTTTGAAAATATAGTTGAAAAAACGCTAAAGATTATAGCTATTTTATTGACTTTAAGGATTATTAGAAGTTTCTTTAATTCAATAAAAGATTACCTTAAAACACTACCTCGTTATAAGGACAAACCTATAGATAGCTACATACAGGTATTTATGATCTTTGCATGGATACTAGGCATCTTTGCTATTTTCTCTATTCTTACTGGTGTTACGTTTATAAAATTTGCTATTTCTCTGGGAACAGCTTCTGCAGTAATTCTATTGATTTTTAAAGACACTATTCTTGGCTTTGTGGCAAGTATTCAAGTTACTATTAATGACATGGTTCGTATAGGTGACTGGATAACGTTTGAAAAGTATGGTGCAGATGGAGATGTTATAGAGATTAATTTAGCCACAGTAAAGGTTCAGAATTGGGATAAAACGATAACTACTATTCCTACTTATGCACTGATATCTGACTCGTTTAAAAACTGGCGAGGAATGATGAATTCTGGTGGTAGACGTATAAAGCGATCTGTAATTATTAAAGCTTCTACCATTAAGTTTTTATCTGATGAGGATATCGAACGTTTTAAGAACATTGAGTTAATATCTAATTATATAGAACAACGCTCTAAAGAAATAAAGAAGTTTAATACCGAAAAAGGTGTTGATAAATCTATTTTAATTAATGGAAGAAACCTTACAAATTTTGGTGTTTTTAGAAAGTACCTTCAAACTTACATGGATAACCATTCTGCTATTAACAAAGATATGACTTTAATGGTCCGTCAACTAGAGCCAACTCCTCAAGGCATTCCTATGGAAATTTATGCTTTTAGTAGTGATATTCGCTGGGAAAATTACGAATACATCATTGGCGATGTTTTTGACCACGTATTAGCCTCTGTAAAGTATTTTGATTTAGAAATCTACGAACTCACACTGACCCACGGAAACTAATTGTTTTCTAGTCTGTCCTTTACAAATTCTACTTCTGTTTTACCATGAGGTTTTGGCTTGCCATCTGGACCAAGATTTACCATAATAATTTTATCTATGGTGAGTATGGTTTCTCTGGTCATTTTATTACGGACCTCAGACTTCACTGTTAATGATGTTTTACCAAATTTTATAACCTCAATTCCAATTTCAATTATGTCACCTTTCTTAGCTGAAGCCATAAAGTTAATCTCAGACATATATTTGGTAACCACTTTAGGATTTTCTAACTGAATAACAGTATACAAGGCCACTTCTTCGTCTATCCATGCCAAAAGTTGACCTCCAAAAAGTGTGCTATTAGGATTTAAATCTTCGGGTTTTACCCATTTTCGTGTGTGGAATCTCATGTTTTAAGTAATTAATAGTATATAGTATACTTTTCGTTTTAATATAGTCTATAATAATTTTTGTTGTCCGTCAGTATCTTCATTAGGAATCTTTAAATCTGTTCCTAATTCAGCATTTAGCTTTTTTATAAAATATGCTGAAAGTAATGGCGATTCTTTTTCAATATTTTGATGAACAAAAAAGTTGATATGCTCAAGACCATTATCTTTCCAATACTTTAGTCGCTCTACCCAATCATCTAAACGTGTATAATCACTTGGGTGATTTGCACCAACATAGCGTACAAATGCTCTGGAATTAGTTAAACGCATGTGCATAATATCGCGTCGTCCGGCACTATCTACAATAATATTTGAAACGTTGTTTGCCTCTAAAAGTTGATACAAATCTTCTGCAATGGCTTTGTCATTGTACCAATCGGTATGTCTAAACTCTACAGCTAACGGAATTTCTTTTGGCCAACCTTCAACAAAATTTATCACACGATCAAAGTCTTTTGGTGCAAAATTGTTATGCATCTGTAAAAAGATACAACCTAACTTTTCTTTGAGGTTAACCGCACTGTAAAGGTAATTGTCTACAACAGGAGCTACATCATCATTTAGACGTTTCCAATGGCTAACTTCTTGATTTAGCTTTGGAAAGAATTTAAAATCAGCAGGTGTTTTATCGTACCATTTTTCAAATTGCTCTGGTGGAAAAATTCTATAAAACGTTGCGTTGAGCTCAATAGAATTAAACTGACGCGAATAATACTCTAACTCGTCTTTTGTTCCTCTTGGGTAGAATCCTTTTAAATCTGCCTTGTTCCACTTAGCACAACCAACAAACACTTGTGTATGGTCTGAAGGATTTTTTTGCAGTGTTTTTATCGTGTCTGGATGATCTTTTGGCAGAGTAAAATCTATTTCTTCTGGATGGTCAACACTTCCGAATTTCATAAAATCAGTTTTCTCAAAGATAGCAGTTAATCGTGAGTTGAAATAGTATTTTGAATTAGATTTAATAATAGCAAAATCTTAAATGTTAATAACAACGTTAACAACAATATCACCTACTCTAATTAAAGACAGTCTTATTGGCTAAATTTAAATTGAATTTAATCTTAAATGACTTAACCATGGCTACACGCACTGAGTATTTGTTATCTATTAGACCAGTAATTTCATCGGCTAAAATTTATGATTCAATGAGTTCTGATGAGTTATTTCAAAACAAAACATTACGACCAATTATAAAAATGCAGCACGACCTGTTTATTGCTGTTTTTAAAAATTATATAGCTAAACGCAAAAACGTTTTTTACGAGCTGACTTTGGCTAAACAAATGGGTTATATAGATAATGCTATTCATAAGGATATGAAGTTTAGAAATTCTGTAAAAGGTATGATTATTGGACAATTTACAGAAGAAGAATATGCGCTATATATCAAAAATTCATCAGCTTTAAATAAGCGTATGATGAATATTGTAAAAGAACGCTTATTAGACAGTATACAAGCATTTGTAAAGCCTGAAGTTTTAAAGGCGGTTTAATCTCCAAATGAAATTAAAACAAGAACTACTGGATATTTGTTTACAGGATGTAAGCAAAAGAATTTCGCACTACAAAAACGAAATATCCTTTATAAAAGAGTCTATAGAAAGTAACGATAAGGTTAGCGATGAGGAAGGTGAATCTGGTAATTCTCAATTGTTAGAAGACTTAGAAAAGAACCTAAATTACCTTAACGAAGCTCAGAAGGTTAAAGACTATCTTAATTTGGTAAAACCTAATGTTATTTCTCAAAACGTTGTTTTGGGAAGTATTGTGAAAACAGATAGCATCAACTTCTACATAGCTATAAGTAAAGGAAAAGTTACTGTTTGCGATGAGGATTACTATATTATCTCAATTCAGTCACCAATAGGACAGCTTATTAAATCTAAGTCTGTGGGTTACCAATTTCAGTTTAATGAAAAATCTTATGAGATTAAAGCTATATTATAGTAAAGATTCCCCATTAAGATTTGTAGTAAGCACATCACTCATATAATCAAAGTAAGGTCTAATTTTCTTAAATGCATCATTTACATTTTCAAGAAAATCATCTTGCAATACTTCTTTATCTGAATATTTTTTGATGAATATGTATTGTTTTTTTCGAATGAGGTCTATTGCAGGATGTGCTTTATCAAAACCTTTTGGTGCTGTCTTAAGCTCATCACCAACAAAATTCCCCCAAGTTTCACTAAAAGTTTTATTATTAAGAATAGCTCTCATTTCACTATCGTCCATTTCAAATTCTTTTCTAACTCTAAGCAAATCTTCTTTATTAGGCTCCCAGAAACCTGCAGCAATAAACGATTCGTTATTGGGTTGAATATGAAGATAATAACCACCTCTTAGCTCTGGTTTTTTTCTTGTAAAAGAACCACCAAAATGTGTTTTATATGGTAACTTGTTTTTTGAAAAACGAACATCTCTATAGATTCTGAAGATTTTAATCTTTTCTATCTGATCATGTGCGGCCATTAATTCTCCTAGATGGTTATACGCAGATTTTACTTTAGCTTCAATAGCTTTAAATTCTGGTTTGCGCTCATTAAACCAGTCTCTATTGTTGTTTTTAGCTAATTTATTTAAGAAAGAAAACGTCTCTTTTGGTATAGTAACACTCATATTTTTTGTTTGTATAAAAATAAAAAAAAAGCCATCAATTCTGATGGCTTTCTGTAGTTATGTATTCCGTAAATTATAGTTTACTGTCATTAAATTTTTCAATGATTAGGGTACCTTCATCATCATAATACTCAACAACAAACATATTGTCTTTAAAGTATCCTATTCCACTATAATCACTAGTGTTAAACAGGTAGACTTCAGCATTATTTGAGAATCTGGCATTACCTATCATTTTTTTAGACTTATTGTCTACAATTTCAAACCCAGAATCAGTTGGATTAAAATTATAAACCATTCCGTCTTTTTGATAATAAGTCACTTTTGCCGTTTCGTCATAAAATGGATCATTATCATTGTCTATATATATTACTTTAGAAACTTTGGTAGCGGGTAAAACCCTTGGAGCATTAAGTTTGCCTTTGTATCTAGGATCTGTTTTAATTTTTTGCTCTTTGGTAGTTTTTACCATAACCTTTTTTTCTATCATTTTACCGTCCTCTTTTACGTTAATGACTCTGGTTTTGGTCTCAACTATTTTGTCTTTATTTTCTTTTTGAGCCTGGACACTCACAAACATTGTAAGTGCCAAGACTAATATTTTAATTTTCATCTTGTGTGATTTATTTTATTCTGTGATTAAAGTCTGTGGTATTACTTACCACCATTTTCTTCTTTAACCTCTTCTATTTCATCTTGTAAGTCTTCAGCAGCATCTTTTACATCATCGCTAGCATCTTCTAGCTCTTCTCCTACTTCATTTAATGCTTCTTCAACTTTTTCGTCTGGTGTTTTTTGCTCTCTACAGTTAGTTATTAAAATACTTAAACTGAATAGTGCTAAAAACAGATATGATATTTTTTTCATCTTTGTTTTATTTGTTATCAACTGCATCTTCTACATCGTCTGCAGCATCTTCAATAGCATCACCAGTATCATCTACTGCTTCTTCTATTTTTTCTCCTGTAGACTTTTGTTCTCTACAACTAGTAGTTAATAAACTTAGACTAAATAATGCTATAAATATATATGTGAACTTCTTCATTGTTTTAAATTTTAGTGGTTAATATTTTGTCTTACTATGTCTGGCTTACAGCTTTTTTGTTGATCCTCTAAAAAGAGATATAACAAATAGTACTAAGAATAGGAAGAAACATATTTTTGCTATTGTGGCAGCTCCTCCTGCTATTCCACCAAATCCTAAGATTCCGGCTATGATTGCAATAATTACAAATGTGATTGTCCAACGTAACATAATTTTAAATTTTTAAATGATTAGTGTTTTTTAGTTTCTGACTTTCAGAAACTATGGTTCTTTCAGTGACTCTCACTGAATAGATAATAGTGTGTAGGATTTGTTAGGTTTAGTTGTTTGAAAATGCTTCTTGTAAGTCTGGTGACTTTACACTTAGCTTGTTATCAAACTGTAGTGTTCTGATAGGGAAAGGAATATTAATACCTTCTTTGTCGTAAGCCTTTTTAATTTCTATAATGGCTTTAGTTTTAGCTCTTAATTTTTCGAGCATACTTTCGGCATCAATCCAAAATCTGCATAAATAATTTATTGAACTATCCCCAAACTCTGTGTAATAGAATTCTACGTCTTCTGGTTTTTCAACCTGATCAAAGGATTTAGCGATAACTTCTTTTGTTAGTTGTTCTACCTTTTCTAAATCAGACTCGTATCCTACTCCACACTCTAAGAACACTCGCATTCTCGTAGTAAGAGAATAATTTTTTAGTGGGTTTTCTAAAATTGTTTTATTTGGTATAATAACAATATTGTTATCGGCTTCCTTTAATGTAAAATCTTTAAGATTAATGTCTATAACTTCACCCGAATAACCAGTGGTCTCTACCCAATTACCTATTTGAATTTTCTTTCTAAATGATAATATAAGTCCTGCAAAAGTATTAGCAAGCGTTCCTTGTAAAGCTAAACCTATTGCTAAACCAACTACACCAGCACCAGCTAACAGTGAGGTCAAAGCTTTACCTAAATTCATAACACCAAGTGATACGAATAATCCTAATGCTACAACTATTACAGCTGTTACTCTTGCGATAGCTGTGGTTATTGATTGTTGATTAACTTTCTTAGAAACCAATCTACTCACAAATTTGCTGATATACTTAGCAGCAAAATATGAGGCTACCATAACCAAAATGGCTAGTATAAAATTGGGTATATATTCTATTATTGTATTGAACCAGCCCTCAAGTTTAGTAACTAGATTCCCAAGGGCAGTATTAAATTGCTCTTTCATTTTTAGATGTTTTTAATTATTAAATGTTGTTTTATTTGCTTAAAGTTTAAGCCATTTATACCTCATTTAATTGTGATGCGGTTTCTTTGGTGAATGCATCTAACATCCAACTGCTTTTTTCTAGTTCTCTAATATAGGCTCCAATAAGGTCTATTGTACCTTCATCGTTAGTTTGTTCTGCTTTGTCAATAACTTTAGACATCTGTTTTAACAGTACGGAATGATTGTTTAAGATAGATTCTACCATTTCCTTATCTGTTTTTTTTGAAGATACTTCTTCAATCGAAGAAGCTTTTAAATAATCCTTCAAATTACTCATAGGATGGTATCTCAATGTTAAGATACGCTCTGCTATTTCATCGATTTTAACTCTTGCATCTGTATATAATTCTTCAAATTTTTCGTGCAATTCAAAAAAATTATCACCTAAGATATTCCAATGGAAATTTCTTAAATTTTGATAGTACACATGGTAGTCAGCTAGTAAAGTGTTTAATTCTACAACAGTTGGTAATAATTTTTCGTCATTCATATTTAAGTAGCTCATAACTATTGTTTTAATTTTATTTGGTTTCGTTTCCATTCAATCTAATAGGCATATGCGCTCCTGTCAAGGGACTTAACAGGCTTTAACCATTTCAGAGAGTTATTAACATAATATTTTGTTAAAGACTCTTGTAAATGTTAATAGATTTTAACGTGTTAATATTTTAAATTAGAATTGTTAAAAATAAACTTGTGAGTTGCTATAATTTTCAGTATAATGCGGTACTTTTAAAAAACATACACTAATTTTATGGGTAGACCAGCAACAAGACCAACAAAGCTTAAAGATGGTTTCTATATTGAAATCAGAAACAAAGGTTCTAAATCGGGTGTTAAACTATATAGTGGCACTAAATTACAAATGCACCGAGCAATAAAAATGTACGAACGTTCTAAAGAAGTACTTATTTTAGGTGAATCCGTAAACGGAAAATTTGTTGAGAAAGAACCGAAATTACATGTAGTAGAATAACTAAAATATACAAAGATTAAAAAGGGTGAAATTTATAAATTTCACCCTTTTTTATTTGTCTTAAATTATAGTCTGAGGTTTAAGTCTATGATTTTTTTTATAAATTGTTAATTGAATAACAGATTATCCCTGTTTAAAAACTAACTAATTAAATCAATTTATTATGACGAATTTATTACAAAAACCACCTATTTGGTTTTGGATTGTGAGCGTGATTGCTCTTGTTTGGAATGCCCTTGGAGTGCATGGTTATATAAGCCAGGCTTACGAATTATCTGCTTACACTGACGCCTACACGAAAGATCAATTAGAAGTGATGTCTACACTTCCTGCATGGTACACAGCATTATTTGCTACTGCTGTTTTTTCTGGCGCAATAGGCTGTATACTTTTGTTATTAAGAAAAAGAGCTGCGAAATTGCTACTTATTTTATCTTTTATTGCTGCAACTATACAAATGGTTTATTTCTTGTTTATTGCAGATTTAAAGGGTGTAGATTTTAGTGCCAATGAAATTATGGCATACATGATTATTGTATTTGCATTATTTTTAGTGTGGTTTTCAAGCCATTCTGCTAAAAAAGGCTGGATACATTAATTTAATGAATAACCAACCAAAAGTAAAAAAGGGATTAGCGTTTGTTAGTTCCTTTTTTTATTCAAATTTTAATTGATGTAGTATAAGTCCAGATGCTGGTGCTATATAATCCATTTTTTCATTACTATCTTCCTTGAGTGTCTCTTTAATATAATCTAGTGTAATCTCACCGCGCCCTAACTTAATAAGACAACCCATCATTAAACGAATTTGGTTTCGCATAAAACCTTTTCCTCTTATAATAAAAACATAAGATTCTTGTGGAAAGAAATTAGCTTTATATATATTATTATCTATGATTTCACAATATTCTATCGTTCTCTTATATTCACCTTTATTTGTGGCTTTGTAGCAATAGGTTTTAAAGTTGTGAAAACCTTGAAACAACTTAGCTCCTTCTTTCATTAAATCTATGTTAAGAGGTTCTAAAATAGTCGTTAAAATAGGCGCACAAAATGGATGGTTTTTTTGCCCATGCGAAAACACATAGTGGTATTCCTTTATTTTAGAATCTTGAATAATATTGAAATCCTTATCTACTTCTTCAATAGACAAAGCTCTTATATCTTGTGGTAAATTGTGATTAAACAGTAATAAGAATTCATCAAAGTCAGTAATAGGATCATTATAAATAAATAATTCTAATGCCGCTTCATTAGCAGAAACCATAGCATCTGTTCTACCAGCACCAAGTGTTTTAAATCTTACGTCTCCTAGAATATATTTTAAGGTTCTATCGATCATTAGGTGCAATGTCTTTACATCTGGTTGTTTTTGCCAACCGTGAAATCGATAGCCTAAATATTGAATTTTTATGAGGTAATAATAACGTTTGTTAAACATTGTAGCAAGAACGTTATTTTATTGAAGAATCCAAAGATTTAAGATAAACAAAAAAGGCTGTCAACTAAAATATTGACAGCCTTTTAAGCATTACTAACTAACTATTTATTTAATCTAAAACAACTTTCTTAACTTTTGACTGAATACTGTTTGAAACTTTCACAATATAAATTCCACTACTTAGTCCTGATACATCTAAAATGTTTCTTGTAGAAGAACTATTTAATAATTCACTCTTAACCAATCTACCTTGTATATCGTATAAGTTGGCTGTTGAAGTTTCTAGTAATTGCCCCTTAACAACTAACTGATTATTAGAATCATCTGAAAAAATACTTAACTTACTGGCATCAACATCTTCAATAGATAATGTGCCTGGCTCAATATATAACGCATAGTCTTCCGACTGACCATAAGCTAATGACGTGTAGCAAGGTGAATTTATAGTATTTACACCTCCGTATCTATTATCAACATCTGTCATCAATCTAATTCTTACATAGCTATCATAAGGTATAGTTGTAGGGTATGTTAAGGCCACAGGAACTATTGTGTTTCCTGGAATATCTTCAGAATAATGCTGCACTTCTGCATCATCATCAAAATCACCATCGTTATTCCAATCTATCCAAACAGCTAATTGATGAAAATTACCTGTAGTAATTTCAACATTCATTGTATATGGATTATCTGTATCAATATTAAAAAGACCACTACAATTAACACTTCTATCTAAGTTACCACCATCATCATCTGTTGTAGATGAAACTAATGTAGTATTATTTAGTTCTACACTCAGTATACCAGCGACATTAGTACCTGCTGGTGAATTTGCAGAACAAACAGCAGTAGGAGCAACAAAACCAGCTACTGGTGATTCGCCTCCTTTAGAGTCTATTATTTTGGTACCAGTCATGGCAGCTCTTGATCTTGTTTTCTGATCCTCTGTTAATCTATCAGTACAAAAGTAATAACTCATTACATTATTAATTGTATTATTATCTACCCATGGATTTCCTGTACAGGTATTATTTGCAGGACAAGTACTTGTTTCTCTTTGATGTGGTACAGTATCTGCACAACCATCACTATCAGTACCTACTGTTGCATCTGCTGGGCACGTATCCGCAACACCATCATTGTTGGTGTCATCACCTTGGAATGTATGATATAAATGTAAGAAATGACCAACTTCATGAACTACAGTACTATTATCTCCGTTAGAATTTAAGCCCCAACCATTAGTGTTTCCTGGATCGTAACCAAAAACGGAAGTCATCATTACAGAGCCATAGTAATTGCTAAATTCATTATAAAAATAAGCGTAACCTTGATAACCAAAACCACCACCATTATTATCTAATTCAGTAACAATCCAAAAATTTAAATAATCTGTAGAAGGCCAACTTATATAATCTCTTATAGTTTCATAATCAGCACCACCTGAATCCGCCACATTAACACCATTACTAGCATAACCTGGTATTCCAGAGGCGTCAATTCTATTTATTCCTGTAGTAGCTGCACAATTAGGGTCTCTTTGAGCTAAGACAAATTCAATCTCAAAATCAACTGAACTACCAGGAGTTAGACCTCTATAAAAATCATTAAGATTATCGATACTACTTTGAATTTGAGCATCAGAAATATTCGATCCTGATCCTTCTGCTTCACCTAAATGCAGCACATGTACAACAACAGGTATGGTGTAAATAGTACCATTTCGTTGAGCTAATTCATTATTTGAAATAAAGTTTTGAATCTTTTGCTCAGCCAATTGCTCTTGCTGAACATAATTAGGGTTTTGTAGTAGTTCTTTTCGTTGTTTATCGAACGCACATTGCTGCGCGAAAACAGAATAAGTAAATAAAGAAAAGAATACCATTACAGTACAAATTGTAAAGTTTTTCATTGAGATTTTGGTTAAAATTAAGTGTTGCAATATACACATTTTCAACAAAAAACAACATTTTATCGTAAATATTTACGTTTAATCGATAAAAGTAATCATTTATGTCTTTCTCTAAGAGCAGATACAACTTCTTTCAACCTAAACCCTTTAGCTTGCAGTAACATTAAATAGTGAAACAACAAATCAGCACTTTCATTTAAAAATAAGTTGTCATTATTGTCTTTAGCTTCGATAACAACTTCTACAGCTTCTTCACCAACTTTTTGAGCCACTTTATTGATACCTTTTGCAAATAATGAAGCTACATAAGATTTTTTTGTGTTACCAGCTTCTACTCTACTTTGTATGGTGTTTTCTAATTGGGTTAAAAATCCGTAAGATTCGGTGTTAGCTTCATCCCAACAGGTATCACTTCCTTTGTGACACGTTGGTCCTTTTGGATTTACAGTTACTAACAAAGTATCTTTATCGCAATCTAATTTAATATCTACTAAGTTTAAAACGTTACCACTTTCTTCACCTTTAGTCCAAAGTCGGTTTTTGGTACGACTAAAAAAGGTCACTAACTTCGTATCTTGTGTCTTTTTAAACGCTTCTTCATTCATATAGCCAAGCATCAACACATTTTTAGTTGTTGCATCTTGAATGATTGCAGGAACTAATCCGTCGTTATTTTTATTGAAATTTATGTTCATAATGTTGTTTTTGGGATTCCGCATCAAGTGCGAAATGATAGGTTATATTCTTACAGAAACACCTTCCTGTTTTAATTCTTCTTTTAAGTCTTTTATTTCTATTTCACCAAAATGAAATACACTTGCAGCCAAAGCAGCATCTGCATTTCCTACTTTAAAGGTATCTGTAAAATGCTGAATAGTTCCTGCGCCACCAGAAGCAATTATCGGGATATTTACAGTCTCTGATAGTTTAGCCAAAGCTTGATTTGCAAATCCGTTTTTTGTTCCGTCGTTATTCATAGAGGTAAACAGGATTTCGCCTGCGCCTCTTGTTTCAACTTCTTTTGCCCAATCAAATAAATCTAATTCGGTTGGAATACTTCCACCAGCTAAATGCACTTTCCATTGTCCATTAACTTGTTTGGCATCTATAGCAACCACAACACATTGACTACCAAATTTACTTGACAATTCGTTTACCAATTCTGGTCGTTTTACAGCAGATGAATTGACAGATATTTTATCTGCACCAGATTTTAAAAGTACATCTACATCTTCAACACTTGAAATTCCGCCACCAACGGTAAATGGAATATTGACTTGTTCGGCGACTTTAAGCACCATTTCTATCATTGTTTTTCTACCTTCTAAAGTTGCAGATATATCTAAAAACACCAATTCGTCTGCACCTTTTACCGCATACTGTTTTGCTAATTCTACAGGATCGCCTGCGTCCCTTAAATTAACAAAATTAACGCCTTTAACGGTACGACCGTTTTTGATATCTAGACAAGGTATGATTCGTTTTGTTAGCATAAATTCTATTCGTCATTGCGAACATAGTGAAGCAATCTTTTACAAAGAATGAGATTGCCACGCTTACGCTCGCAATGACATTAATTTTTTATTATAAAAAGCGTTCTAATTCTTTTAAACTTATTCTGTTTTCGTAAATGGCTTTACCAATTATTACACCATCGCATCCAATTTCAGATAAAACTTCAACATCTTCAATAGTTGTTACTCCACCAGAAGCGATTAGCTTTATAGATTGATCTGAGCTACCATTAGTACATTGGTTAATTATTTTTTTATACAAATCTACGGATGGACCTTGAAGCATTCCGTCTTTTGAAATATCTGTACAAACCACATACTGAATACCATTTTTTTGATATTCCTGAATAAACGGAACAACCTCTAAACTACTTTCTTCTAACCAACCAGAAATAGCGATTTTTTCGTTTTTACAATCGGCACCAAGGATAATTTTTTGGGTACCGTATTTATTAATCCATCGTAAAAAAGTGTCGGTGTTTTTTACAGCTATACTACCACCTGTAATTTGTTTAGCACCAGAATTAAATGCTATAAATACATCGTCGTCGGATTTAAGTCCGCCACCAAAATCGATTTTTAAATTGGTTTTTGTCGCAACCTTTTCTAACACTTTATAATTGACTACGTGGTCTGCTTTAGCGCCTTCTAAATCTACCATATGCAAGTATTCTATACCTGCATCTTCAAATTGCTTGGCTACTTCTAGCGGATTTTCATTGTACATTTTTGTGGTGCTGTAATCGCCTTTAGTTAATCTTACGCACTTTCCTTCTATTATATCTATTGCTGGTATTATTCTCATAATTATTTCCTGCGTAGGCAGGAATCTTTTTAGTTAATATATAGGCTTCGACTGCGCTCAGCCTGACATTTTTATTTTATAAATTGATGAAATTTCTCAAAATTTGTTCACCTGCTAAAGATGATTTTTCTGGATGAAATTGCACACCGTAAAAATTATCTTTTTGTAAAGCTGAAGCGTATTCTACTTCATAAGTTGTTGTTGCAATTGCTTCTTGGCATTGTTCTGCATAAAAGCTATGCACCAAATACATAAACTCATTTGTTTTAATATCTTTAAACAAATCTGATTGAAGATTATTAATCGTATTCCAACCCATTTGTGGCACTTTTACTGTGTTTGAAAAGCGTTTTACATCTACATCAAAAATACCTAAGCCTTTTGTATGTCCTTCTTCTGTAGATTTACACATTAGCTGCATACCTAAACAAATCCCTAGAACAGGTTGTTTTAACTGTGGAATTAAACGATCCAATCCTGATTCTTTTAGCTTTTGCATAGCACTACTCGCCTCGCCTACACCAGGAAAAATCACTTTATCTGCAGCTTTAATTTCATCAGGATTATTAGTTAACAACGCTTCAAAACCTAAGCGTTTAAAAGCAAACTGAATGCTTTTGATGTTTCCTGCACCGTAATTTATGATGACTATTTTCATTTATTGTCATTCCTGCGAAGGCAGGAATATTATTAATTATTGTTCATTTTTTTTAGATTCCGGATCAAGTACGGAATGACAAGTACTACAACATTCCTTTTGTACTTGGTAAAATCATTTTTTCAACATCGCGTTTTACAGCCATTTTTATTGCTTTTGCAAATGCTTTAAAAATCGCTTCAATTTTGTGATGCTCGTTTGTACCTTCTGCTTTAATGTTTAGGTTGCATTTTGCACCATCTGTAAAGGATTTAAAGAAGTGAAAAAACATTTCGGTTGGCATTTTACCAATCATTTCACGTTTAAAATCGGCTTCCCAAACCAACCAGTTTCTACCACCAAAATCTATTGCAGCCTGCGCAAAACAATCGTCCATTGGTAGGCTAAAACCGTAACGTTCTATACCTAATTTGTTTCCTAAAGTCGTTGCAAACACTTCACCTAAAGCAATTGCTGTATCTTCAATCGTGTGATGCTCGTCTACTTCTAAATCACCGTCAACCTTGATGTTTAAATCTAATTGTCCGTGACGTGCAATTTGGTCCAACATATGGTCAAAAAAAGCAATGCCAGTATCTATATTACTTTGTCCTGTTCCGTCAAGGTTTAAATCGATTTTAATCTTGGTTTCATTGGTGTTTCGCTCGATGCTTCCTGAGCGTTCTTTAGCTTTTAAGAATTTATAAATTTCTTCCCAATCGTTACTCTCTAAAGCGATAAATTGTTCTAAAGCGTCTCGTTTTACCGTAATTTCGTCCGTTCCTAAATTGGTATTATCGTTAATAAAAATACCCTTCGAACCCAGATTTTTAGCTAATTCAACATCGGTTAAACGGTCACCAATGACAAACGAATTTTCTAAATCGTAATCTTCGCTAAAATACTTGGTTAACAGACCTGTATTTGGTTTTCGAGTTGGTGCGTTATCCTTAGCAAAAGTTCTGTCGATAAATTGTTCTTCAAAAATAACACCTTCGTTTTCAAAAGATTGAAGCACAAAATTATGAACAGGCCAAAATGTGTTTTCAGGATAAACATCTGTTCCCAGTCCATCTTGATTGGTAATCATTACGATTTCAAAATCTAATTCTTTAGCGATTTTACTTAAATACGTGAAGACTTTTGGGTAAAATACCAACTTCTCAAAACTATCGATTTGCTCATCTGCTGGTTCTTTAATTAACGTGCCGTCACGGTCTATAAATAGTACTTTTTTCATCATCTTTGTCGTTCCTGCGCAGGCAGGAATCTTTTATTAATTTATGTTCAATGTGGATTCCGCAACAAGTGCGGAATGACAACCTTAGTTTAATTTCTTTAATACTGCAATCAATTTCTCATTCTCTTCACTTGTGCCAACAGTAAAACGCAAACAGTTGTTGCAAAGTGGTTGATTGGTTCTATTACGAACAACAATGCCTTTTTCTACTAACTGATTGTATCTTTTAGTCGCATCATCAACTTTTACTAACACAAAATTGGCTTGTGTTGGATATATAATATCAATCCAAGTAATCGACTTTAAGGCTTTAATTAACAAGCTTCTTTCTGAAATTATATTCTGAATTTCGTTTTGAACCTCTTGTTGCTTTTCTAAACGTTGAATTGCCTTTTGCTGCGTTAGTTGATTGACGTTATATGGTGGTTTTATTTTATTTAAAATTGAAATAATTTCGGTAGATGCATAACAAATCCCTAGTCTGATCCCTGCCATTCCGTAAGCTTTAGATAGCGTTTGTGTAACTATTAAATTTGGAAAATCTGATAATTTTGATATCCAACTTTCGTCTTCTGAAAAATCGATATATGCCTCATCAATTACTACAATTCCATTGAAATTAGTTAATAATTTTTCAATTTTTGATGCTTCAAAACTATTCGCTGTTGGATTGTTTGGCGAGCATAAAAACAATAGTTTGGTGTTGCTATTTTGTGTGTTTAAAATGTCGTCTACTTTTGGTTGAAAATTTGTATCCAATTCAACCTTTAAAACGTCGATAGCATTTGTATTTGCTAATACGTCGTACATACCGTAAGTTGGCGGTAATGTGATAACATTATCTTGATTTGGCTCACAAAAGGCTCTAAAGATTAAGTCTAACACTTCATCACTTCCGTTACCTAATAGGATATTTTCGGTTGGAATGTTTTTTATGTTTGACAACATCGATTTTACATCTTTTTGTTGAGGATCTGGATAACGATTTACACCATTTTCAAACGGATTTTCATTTGCATCTAAGAAAATCATTTGGTTTGATGTCGCATCTTTAAACTCATCTCTCGCCGAAGAATACGGTTTTAAGGCTGCGATGTTTGGTCTAACCAGTTTCAATAAATCAAAATCTTTACTTCTCATTATTATTCTGTTTTCGAGGTTGAGATTCCTGCCTGCGCAGGAATGATATCTTTTAATCTAATTGAAACTGCGTTTTTGTGCGCTTGTAAACCTTCAGCTTCTGCCATTAGTTCTATGGTGTTTCCTATATTTTTCAAACCTTCTTTTGTGATGTTTTGAAATGTAATTGCTTTTGTAAAACTATCTAAATTTACGCCAGAATACGCTTTACTAAACCCATTGGTTGGTAAGGTGTGATTGGTACCAGATGCATAATCTCCAGCACTTTCTGGTGTGTAATTACCTATAAATACAGAACCTGCATTTTGAATACCATCAACATAAAAATCGTTATTATTAGTCGTTACAATAAAGTGTTCTGGTCCATAATCATTGATTAAATCTAATGCTTCTTCATTAGTTTTTACTAAAATAGATTTTGAATTATTGATAGCTTGTTGTGCAATGTCTTGTCTTGGTAATGCTTTGATTTGTGTGTTGATTTCAGTTTCAACTTCATTTATCAAATTTTCAGACGTTGATACTAAAATGACTTGACTATCTGTTCCATGTTCTGCTTGACTTAATAAATCTGAAGCTACATAACTTGCATTGGCGCTATCATCTGCAACAACCAACAATTCGCTTGGTCCTGCAGGCATATCGATAGCGACACCATATTTTGTTGCTAATTGCTTAGCAACAGTTACAAATTGGTTTCCTGGACCAAAAATCTTATAGACTTGCGGAATAGTTTCTGTTCCAAATGTTAATCCTGCAATCGCTTGAATGCCACCAACTTTTACAATTTTAGTCACACCACAAAGTTGAGCTGCATATAAAATTTCGTTAGCAATTTTACCGTCTTTATTTGGTGGCGAACATAACACAACTTCTTTACAACCAGCGATATTTGCAGGAATTGCCAACATTAAAACTGTTGAAAATAAAGGTGCTGTACCAGCAGGAATATAAATTCCAACTTTTTGAATGGCACGTTTTTCTTGCCAACAAGTAATTCCAACAGATGTTTCTACGCTTACCCTTTCTGTTTTTTGTGCTTTGTGAAATGTTTCAATATTTGACTTTGCTTGGTTAATCGCAGATTTTAATTCTGTAGATAATTCTGCAGATGCGTCTTTAATTTCTTGCTCAGTTACAAGAATATATTGTAAATCTGCGCCATCAAATAAGCTAGTATACTTTTTTATTGCTGCATCACCATTGCGTTGTACGTCTTCAAAAATTTGATTAACTGTACTTTCTATATCGTTAACGGTTTGTGTTGGTCGTTTTAAAATTTCTGACCACGTGTTTTTATTTGGGTATTTTATTGTTTTCATTTTTTCTCCTTAATTAGGCTTCGACTGCGCTCAGCCAGACATTAATTTTAAATATTAGATCCCTTGTGCAGGAATTTAGAGCACCATATTTTCAATTGGACAAACTAATATACCTTCTGCGCCATTCGCTTTTAATTCGTCTATAATTTCCCAGAAATCGTTTTTATTGATTACCGAGTGTAGTGAACTCCAACCTTCTTCAGCTAATGGTAAAACGGTTGGACTTTTCATTCCTGGTAAAATATTTATAATATCATCCACTTTGTTATTTGGCGCGTTTAGTAACACGTAGCGTGAGTTTCTAGCTTTTAAAACCGATTGTAATCTAAACTGTAACTTGTTTAAAATCGCTTGATTTTCAGAAGAAATTTGAGGTGAAACAGCTAATATAGCTTCTGATTTTAAAATGACTTCAACTTCTTTAAGATTGTTTTTAAATAAGGTGCTTCCGCTAGAAACGATGTCTACAATCGCATCTGCTAAACCGATATTTGGCGCAATTTCAACAGAGCCATTAATGATGTGTAAATTGGCGTTAACGTTGTTGTCTTTTAAAAACTGATTGACTGTGTTTGGATACGACGTCGCGATTCGTTTTCCATCCAAATCTTTAATGGAATTGTAGCTTTTTCCTTTTGGAATCGCTACAGACACTTTACAACTTGAAAAACCTAATTTCTCTGCAATAGTGATGTCTTGTCCTTTTTCTACCAAGACATTTTCACCGATAATAGCGACGTCTACAACACCATCTTTTAAGTACTGAGGAATGTCTCCATTACGCAAATAAAAAACTTCTAGAGGAAAGTTTTTAGCTGATGCTTTAAGTTGGTCTTTACCGTTATCGATAGAAATACCAACATCTTTAAGGATTTTCATAGAATCCTCGTTTAATCGTCCTGATTTTTGAATTGCAATTTTTAGTTTACTCATTTTTCTTTTTTTGTTAAAGTGTTTGAGTAAAT
Source organism: Winogradskyella poriferorum (assembly GCF_036553625.1). NCBI lineage: Bacteria > Pseudomonadati > Bacteroidota > Flavobacteriia > Flavobacteriales > Flavobacteriaceae > Winogradskyella > Winogradskyella poriferorum. The sequence continues at coordinate 600,317 of NZ_JAZHOU010000002.1, read as the reverse complement.
CTTTTTGGGTAAGATTCCTGTTTTTACAGGAATAAAAAAACCGCTTGATTTACTCAAACGGTTTTAAAAATATTTTGGTTTTATTCAATACATTTCTAGCTCGCTTGAGTGCAAGTATGAAAATGATGATGATGTAATTGAATAAAAGTCATGTCTAGTTTTGTTCTGTACAAAGATTGTAAATTAATATTTACAATTCCAAATAGTGAAATGTTAAAATTAATTTAATTATTATTGGTTACCTAAAATTATAGGCATTCCGCTTTCACCAGAACCAATTATAACTACTTTACTATTAGGTGATTCTGCTAATTTATTAGTGGCTTCAATACCCTTATCTTGAAGAATTTTATCTGTTAAAGAAGCGCTTAAAATTTTATTAGCTTGAGCTTTACCTTCTGCTTCAATGATTTGTCGTTCGGCCTCTTTTTCTGCAGTGACCAATCTAAACTCATATTCTAAAGATTCTTGTTCCTGTTTAAGTTTACGCTCAATAGCATCTTTAATAGTTGGTGGTAATGTCACATCACGCACCAAAATCTCATCTAAAACAATGTATTGGTCATCAACAATTTTTTTGGTCTCTTCAAAGATTTCACGTTGAATAGCATCTCTTTTACTAGAATATAACTGTTCTGGCGTATAACGCCCCACGACACTACGTGCAGCTGATCTTATAGTTGGCAAGATAATACGTTGTAAATAGTTATCACCTATTTCTTGGTGTAACTTTCCTAAATTCTTAACATCTGGTTTATACCAAGCAGAAGCGTCTAATTGAATATCTAATCCATTAGATGATAAAACCTTCATTTTTTCAAAAATTTCTTGTCTACGCACCTCGTAAACGTATACTTTGTTCCATGGTGCCACTATATGAAATCCTTCACCTAAAGGAGGCTCGTCGGTAACTACACCACCTCCAAAAGTTTTATATAAAACACCTGCTTCACCAGAACCTATCGTTACAGCAGATTTAGCTACAATTATTATTAATAGCACAATTCCTATTAAGATCGGCAAACCGATTTTTGGTAATTTTTCCATTTGAGTACATTTAAATTAAACCGTTATATTTTCTAATAAACCACTCTGCAAATAAGCTCAAGGCTATAAGACCAAGAAGATATTTCCAGTCTATCAAAGGTACAATTTTTTTAGTGCTTTTTTGAATGGCAGCGTATCTGGAATCTGTCAATAATTCTGAAATTAGATTTTCTATTTCTGTATTGAAAACTGCATTTCCATCACTATTTTTAGCTAACGATTGAAGCTTTTCTATATCTGCATTTAGAAACTGTTGCTCAACATTATATTCTAAAACTTCAAAACTACCTGAAGCTGCAACGGATTCTGTATTGTGCTTTATTGTAAAACTATAAGAACCAGAAGAGATTCCGCTTAGATCAACACTATAACTACCGTTATTTAACAGAAGTGGAACTTCTCTAGCGCTATTATTTTCTTCATTCTTTAATACTATAGTAAGCGCTGCAGAATTATCGAATTCATAATTTTTGTTGAAGTACTGCGCAGATATAATAACATCGTCATTTCCGTTGTAAAACGATTTATAATCAATATTGAGTCGACTTCTCTTTTTATTGGTACTTAGGTATTGTATCAATTTACCAATAAAATTATCAAAATCATTAAAACTCTCAGACTCTAAGAAGGATTGTGCTCTCCATCTCCATATGCCTTCACCAGATAATAGAGCATGCTTTGCTCCACCTACTTCAAAGGTTGATAACATCGGCTGATTAGTACCTATACCGTTTACAGATTTAGATAAAATAACATCATTAGGTACAGAGAATTCAATTTCTCCAAATTCTGATTGTAATGGTGGATAATCTTCAAAAGTTAAATTATCAATGATAAAGGTACTATAATTTCGGTTTAATTGTGGTTGATAATCTTCAGATTGATTTGTTACCGTTTGCCTAAAAGCCGCTTGTAAATTATTGAGCAAACTAAAGTTGGTGGTATTACCTGTGATAATAAAACTATTTAAGTTTTCATCAGAGATGCTACTTAAAACCTCATTAAATCTATTGTTTGGTTGATAAATTACAACTAATTGAAAATCATTTATTTTACCAAGGTAATCATTAGGTTTTAAAATAGAAACACTTCGTTGCTCATTACTCTCTATTGACTTTTTTAAAGCACCTAGATCTGGATGCAAAATATCAGATACTAAAGCAATATTTGTTTTCTGATCTATAACTTCTACTCCAAAATTTTTAGTATTGTTTACTGTATTTTTTTCTTGATTCAACGGTGTTAATTCTACTCTATATGTTTTTACTCCAACTGAGTTTGCGAGTAAAGTTGTTGAAACTATTTCAGATGTTTTTTCTGCGCTAAATTGAATAGGTTTTCTAAAAACTAAACTGTTACCAAACCATATTTTTAGTTCGGTATTTACTGCTTCATTACCACTGTAATTGGCAATTACTTCAACAGGAAATCTGTTTTTTAAAAACACATATCTATTAACGTTGAGTTGTTTAATGCTAACATCTGTATAGATTGTAGAATCTCCCAAAATTACAGGGTAAATCGGTTGTTTTACAGCATTACTTATAAAGCTATAATCTGCGCCATAAGTTTGGTTACCATCACTCAATAAAATTATTGGAGCTACTTGATTAGAGTACACTTCTCCTATTTGTTTTAGTGCGCTAGAAATATTGGATTGTTGTTCTGAAAAGTTTAAAGAATCGAGTGTTGTTAAGGCTTTCCCGAAGCTAAATGTTTTTACATTAAATCGTTTTTGAATTTCAGAATTACCATTTAATAATTGATATGTTTTCTTTGCATTTTGGTCTTGCTCAAGGTATGAAACCGATTCTGAATTATCTACAGCAATAACTAGTGTAGGTTTTTCATCATAAAAAGTTTTTGATTCAAATTTAGGATTGATGAGTAACAGAAGTATACCAAATACTGAAACTGTTCTTAATACGGTTAATACTATTTTTAACTTGGTATTAAGTTTAGACTTGTAAATATATTGAAACAGCGCCAATAAAAGCGCTGTTATAAATGCCAGGATAATATAAATTATACTACTCTCCGTCAACGATTTATTTTTATTGTTTCACGTTTATAATATCAAAAGAATCTTGAAAACGTTTAATACTTTCATTACCATCCTTATCCTCAGTGCAAATAACTTGGGTGATGAATATTATGTTTTCTACTAAATATGCCTTAATATATATAAAACCTCCAGTTATTTCAATTTTAACATCTCTGCTAGGATAACCATTGAATTTAACTTTATTATCATAAAGCAAAGTCCCTTGTACATTAGAAACCGCACCTTGAACTGCTCCATTAAGCACTTGATTATTGTATGACTCGTCAGCATTTTCAAACTGTGCCTCTGGATAATCTGAGCGAATTACGGAATATACAGCGTTGTCATCACCAGATGAAGGAGAATACATAACCATATGCATATCTAATTCACCTATAGCCGTCTGTATCTGCTGTACGGATTTTTCTGGTGTTCCTGGAAATTCAGCTATAAAAGTAAGTTCTTCAGATTTATATTTTTCCCAATTTTGAGCCGTTAATGTAGAAGCAAAAACAAACAAAAAGATGGACGTTATAAATAGTTTCATAGTATAAAATTTAATGGTTAATATCCTCTTGTTTAAAAATTAAGTTAGCATTCCTCCATCCACATTTAAAGTTTGACCTGTAACATACGCACTCATATCACTTGCAAGAAAAACACAAGCATTTGCAATATCTTCAGGAGTTCCGCCTCGTTTTAAAGGAATAGAAGCTCTCCAACCTTTAACTGTGTCTTCATCTAATTTTGCGGTCATTTCAGTCTCTATGAAACCTGGAGCAATTACATTACTTCTTATATTTCGGGAACCTAATTCTAAAGCAACAGACTTAGAAAAACCAATAATACCAGCTTTTGAAGCAGCGTAGTTTGTTTGACCTGCATTACCCTTTACTCCAACTACAGAACTCATGTTAATGATTGAACCTTTACGCTGCTTAAGCATAGTACGTTGAACAGCCTTAGTCATATTGAATACAGACTTAAGATTTACTTCAATAACTTTATCAAAATCCTCTTCACCCATTCGCATTAATAAGTTGTCCTTAGTAATACCTGCATTATTTACTAAAATGTCTATTGAACCAAACTCTGCGACAACATCATCTGCAAGTTTTTGCGCTTCATCAAAACTTGCAGCGTTACTTTGATAACCTTTTGCTTTTACGCCTTTACCATTAAGCTCTTTTTCTAGTTCATTAGCAGCTTCAACAGAAGAACTGTATGTGAATGCAACATTAGCACCATGGTCAGCGAAAATTTCAGCTATACCTTTACCTATACCTCTACTAGCACCTGTAATAATAGCTGTTTTACCTTCTAATAATTTCATTTTTAATATTGTTGATTAGTTATGTTTACTTTCTTGGATGTCATTCAAATATAATAATTACAAATTGCACCAAATAAAAAAACCTTACAAGATTTTGTAAGGTTTTTAACAGTTTGTAAGAAAGTTATTAGCCTAAAACTTCAGCTACTTTCTTACCTATTTCAGCAGGAGAATCTACAACGTGAATTCCACATTCTCTCATAATTTTCTTTTTTGCTTGCGCAGTATCATCACTACCACCCACTATAGCTCCAGCATGACCCATTGTACGTCCTGCAGGTGCCGTTTCACCAGCTATAAATCCTACGATAGGTTTTTTGCTTCCACTTGCTTTGTACCAATTAGCCGCATCAGCTTCTAACTGCCCTCCAATTTCACCAATCATTACAACAGCTTCTGTATCTGGATCGTTAATTAAAAGTTCAACAGCCTCTTTAGTAGTTGTTCCAATTATTGGATCACCACCAATACCAATTGCAGTTGTAATACCTAATCCTTGTTTTACAACTTGGTCTGCAGCTTCGTAAGTTAATGTACCAGATTTTGAAACGATACCAACCTTACCAGATTTAAATACAAATCCTGGCATAATACCAACTTTAGCTTCACCGGGAGTAATAACACCTGGACAGTTAGGACCAACTAACCTGCAGTCTTTGTCTTTAATATAATCTGCAGCTTTTACCATATCAGCTACAGGAATTCCTTCAGTAATCGTAATAATAACTTTGATTCCTGCATCAGCCGCTTCCATTATTGCATCAGCAGCAAATGCTGGTGGCACAAAAATAATAGTTGTATCTGCTCCTGCTTTTTCCACAGCTTCAGCAACTGTATTAAAAACTGGCTTTCCTAAGTGCTCTTGCCCACCTTTTCCTGGTGTTACACCACCAACTACATTTGTACCATACTCGATCATCTGACCAGCATGAAACGTACCTTCACTACCTGTAAAACCTTGAACAATGATGTTAGAATCTTTATTTACTAAAACGCTCATTTGATATTGTTATTTTTAAGTTTTTATAAATTTAGTTGGACAAAAATAAGTCTTTTGAAACGTATTTACGAGCCCTTTTTATTTTTTCTGTTGGGAATTATAAATCTTTTAATTTTTGAAGAATTTCGGGTATTTTTTTAATCGATGCAATCTCTTTGTATTTAGACCTAAAATCATCTGCAGGAATACCAAAATAATTTTTATGACCTTCTAAAGACTTGCTTACACCAGCTTTTGCAGAAATCACAGCCTTGGTACCAATAGTTACTCCGCTAGTAATACCTACTTGTCCCCAAATTGTAACTTCGTCTTCTACTACTGTACAACCAGCAATGCCTACATGAGAAGCAATTAAGCATTTTTTGCCAATCACAGTATCATGACCTATTTGAACTTGGTTATCAATTTTGGTCCCTTCTTTTATGGTTGTATCGCCAGTTACACCTTTATCTATGGTACAACCAGCACCTATATCAACATTATTTTCTATGACAACTCGACCGCCAGAAATTAAAGGGTCAAAACCTTCAGGCCTCTTTTTGTAATAAAATGCGCTTCCACCCAAAACTGTATTTGCATGTATGTTAACGTTATCACCAATGACGGTATCATCATATATACTTACATTAGAATGAATCACGCAGTTTTTTCCGATATACACATTATTTCCAACAAAGCAATTAGGTTGTAAAATTGTTCCTTCACCTATTTTAGCATCCTCAGCAATAGAAACATTAGATGATTTAAATGGCTTAAAATGAAGTGTTAACTTATTGAAATCTCTAAAAGGATCATCAGAAATTAATAACGCTTTACCTTCAGGACACTCTACCTCTTTATTGATTAAGACAATTGTAGCAGCAGACTGCAATGCTTTATCATAGTATTTAGGATGATCTACAAAAACGATATCTCCAGGTTCTACAACATGAATTTCATTCATTCCTAAAACAGGAAAATCATCAGAACCAACATAATCTGTATCGATTAAATTGGCAATTTCTTTTAGAGTGTGTGGCTTTGGAAATTTCATTTATTCCTTAACGCGTTCTTTGTATGTACCTTTTTCAGTTTCTACTTTAATTTTATCACCTTCATTAATAAACAAAGGGACATTAACTTCAGCACCAGTCTCAACTGTTGCAGGTTTAGTCGCATTAGTAGCAGTATTACCTTTTACTCCTGGCTCAGTATGGGTAACCTCTAAAATAACAGTTGCAGGCATATCTACTGACAACGGCATGTTATCCTCTGTATTAATTTGAATGGTTACTATCTCTCCTTCTTTTAATAAATCTGGTCTATCTAAAGCACCTTCGGTTAGTTGAATTTGAGTGTAATCTGCTTCGTTCATAAAATGATAGTATTCACCATCATTGTATAAATATTGAAACTTATGTGTCTCTACTCTTACATCATCAATTTTATGACCTGCAGAAAAAGTATTATCAATTACTTTTCCGGTAGTAACACTTTTTAGTTTTGTTCTTACAAATGCAGGACCTTTACCAGGTTTTACATGTAAAAATTCTATAATTTTATAAATATCGTGATTGTATCTAATACATAATCCGTTGCGAATATCTGATGTATTTGCCATTACTTAGTTTATTTTCTTTATTAATTTGATTTAAAATAGCCTTTCATAATTCCACGATGAGAATTCTTTATAAACTGAAGAATTTCATCACGTTCTGGTGTGGCTTCCATTTCTGCTTCAATAATTTCTGAAGCTTGTGTGTTATTATAATTTTTTTGATAGAGAATTCTGTAAACATCTTGAATCTCTCTAATTTTTTCGGTTGTAAATCCTCTTCTTCTTAATCCTACGGAATTGATGCCTACATAAGACAATGGCTCTCTTGCTGCCTTAACATAAGGAGGCACGTCTTTTCTTACCAAAGAACCACCTGTAACAAAAGCATGATTACCAACCGATGCAAACTGATGTACTGCAACCATACCTGCCAATACTACATTGTCTCCAATAGTAACATGGCCTGCTAACGTCGTGTTATTCGAAAAAATACAATAATTACCTACTATACAATCGTGTGCAATATGACTATAAGCCATGATTAAACAATTGTTGCCAATTACAGTTTTCATTTTATCTGAAGTACCTCTGTTAATGGTAACACACTCTCTAATGGTTACATTATCACCGATTTCTACAGTTGTGTCTTCGTCATTGTACTTTAAATCTTGAGGAATTGCAGAAATAACAGCACCAGGAAAAATATTACAATTTTTACCAATTCGGGCACCTTCCATGATAGTAACATTACTCCCAATCCATGTACCTTCACCGATTTTCACATTGTTGTGTATAGTTGTAAAAGGTTCTATTACTACATTCTTTGCAATTTTTGCACCAGGATGTACGTATGCTAAAGGTTGATTCATTTTCTGAATTTAATTTTTTATAAATAGGTGAAAATATGTTCGCCTATTAACATATTATGAACGATTTGAAATTATTATTCGCTCGGTTCATTACTTAACTTTTGTTATTTGCGCCATTAACTCGGCTTCTGCACAAAGCTTACCATTAGCATAAGCATAACCTTGCATGTGACATATACCACGTCTTATAGGTGTTATAAGTTCGCACTTAAATATTAGTGTGTCACCAGGAACTACTTTTTGTTTGAACTTTACATTATCCATTTTCATGAAAAACGTTAAATAGTTTTCAGGGTCTGGAACTGTGCTTAAAACTAATATACCACCTGTTTGAGCCATAGCTTCTACTATGAGTACTCCTGGCATAACTGGCGCTCCTGGAAAATGTCCTTTGAAAAATTCTTCATTCATAGTAACATTTTTCATACCAATTACATGGTTCTCTGTAAGCTCATAAACTTTATCCAATAATAGGAAAGGCTGTCTATGAGGTAACATGTTCATAATTTGATTTACATCCATCAATGGTGCAGAATTCAAATCTATTTGTGGAACATTATTACGTCTTTCGTTCTTTATAATTTTAGACATCTTTTTAGCAAACTGTGTGTTTACAAAGTGCCCTGGTTTATTTGCGATAACCTTACCTCGTATACGTGTTCCTATTAATGCTAAATCACCAACAACGTCTAATAGTTTGTGACGTGCAGCTTCATTAGGATGATGTAACGTTAAGTTATCTAAGATTCCGTTTGGTTTTACTGCAATACTCTCTTTATCAAAGGCTTTACGGAGTTTATCCATAGTTTCTTCAGATAATTCTTTATCTACATAAACTATTGCATTATTTAAATCACCTCCTTTAATTAAACCATGCTCTAATAACATTTCGAGCTCATGTAAAAAACTAAATGTTCTTGAATCTGAAATCTCATCTTTAAAATCTGATACAGAATTCATAGTAGCATTTTGAGTACCTAATACTTTAGTCCCAAAATCCACCATAGTTGTTATCTTATACGTATCTGACGGCATAAGAATAATCTCACTACCTGTAGATTCGTCTGCATAAGAAACTACATCTTTTACAACGTATTCTTCTCTAAAAGCATTTTGCTCTACAATACCAGCCTTTTCAATAGCTTCGACAAAAAACTTAGAAGATCCATCCATTATTGGTGGCTCTGATGCGTTTAATTCTATAACTGCATTATCTATATCTAAACCAACTAATGCCGCTAATACATGCTCACATGTTTGTATGGTTACACCATTTTTTTCTAAACATGTGCCACGTTGCGTATTGGTTACATAATTTGCATCAGCTTCAATCTTTGGGTTTCCTTCTAAATCTATACGCTCAAATAAATAACCAGAATTTTCAGCACCAGGTTTAAATACTAATGTTACATCAGCACCTGTATGAAGCCCTACTCCATGAAGTTTCACTTCTTTTTCAATGGTCTTCTGTCTTATTTCTGTTTTAATTATTGCCATCTACTTTTTTTTCAATTTCATTTATATTTTTTACAATCTTAGGTAAATTCTTAAAATACACATAAGATTTATTAAAGTCGCCATATGTTAATGCTGGAGATCCTTGCAAAACCTCATTATCTTTAACATGTCTACCAATACCCGATTGTGCTTGGATTTTCACATTATTTCCTATAGAAATATGCCCAACAATACCAACTTGTCCACCTATCTGGCAATTTTCGCCTATTTTGGTAGAACCAGCAACACCTGTTTGCGCTGCAATTACAGTATTTTTTCCTATTTCTACGTTGTGTGCTATTTGTATTTGATTGTCTAGCTTTACTCCTCTTCTAATAATTGTAGAACCTAGAGTAGCTCTATCTATTGTAGTACCCGCTCCTATATCAACAAAATCTTCTAGAATTACATTTCCGATTTGAGGCACTTTAGAATATTCACCTTTTTCATTTGGTGCAAAACCAAAACCATCTGCGCCTATAATAGCACCTGAATTGACAACACAATTATTTCCTATAACACAATCTGAGTAAACTTTACCTCCAGAAAAAATTATAGTATTATCACCTATTGTAACATTATCTCCTATATATGAGTTTGGAAATATCTTTACGTTTTTTCCTAGTTTTACATTATCACCTATATATGTAAATGCTCCTATGTATATATCCTCACCAATTTTTGCTGAATCTGATATAAAACTAGGTTGTTCTACACCTGATTTATTGAGTTTTATTTGGTTATAATACTCTAAGAGTTTTGTAAATGCTCCATAAGCATCATCTACTTTAATAAGTGTTGTGGTTAAGTCTTCCTCTGGCTCAAAATCTGAATTAACTATTGTAATAGATGATTTTGTGGTATATATATAAGACTTATATTTAGGATTAGCCAAAAAGGTTAAAGACCCTTCTGTTCCCTCTTCTATTTTAGCAAGTTTAGAAACTTCAATATTTGGATCACCAACGACTGTACCTTCTAAAATACCTGCTATTTGTTCTGCTGTAAACTTCAATTATTTGATTTTATGATCATAGTTGGTTTCCGCAAAAATAGAAAAAATGTATCACATTTTCTTTTTAGGATAACACATATAGTATTTGGTAACAGGTTTACTGAGTGCTTTTAGGTTGAGTTGATCCGATGCTTTTACAATATCTTTTATTTTACCAGACTTTAATTGAATGTTAATATGCTGTTTTTTACTCTGATATGCCACATTGGTTATTTCACCACTAAAGACAAAATAATCTGCTTCTTCTTTAGAAATACTGTATTTATTCATCAATACTTTATGATGCGTTTCTAAATCTGAAATTTTAATCGGCTTATTCTTAATTTTTATTTTTAATAAATCTCTATCAAGAATCATTTGACAAAGATTACTAAGCACAAAATCTGTATGATTTCTCCATAATTTCATGGCAGCAACAATATCATAATCATCAAGTTTTGCAAATATTGCCAAAGTATCATTATCAAAACTTCTAAAATTAACTTCGGATGTTAAAAAGAAATTTAAAGGTTCGCTGCAATTTAATCGCTCTCCTTGCTGAACCAATTCTTTTGCTCTTTTTAAGATTCTAGTTAGTAATTGTTCTGCTGCTATTCCTGTTTTATGTAAATATACTTGCCAATACATAAAACGTCTTGCGACCAAAAACTTTTCGACACTATAAATACCTTTCTCCTCTACAACCAACTCATCATTAACCACATTAAGCATTGTAATTAAACGTTCGCTGTTAATATTACCTTCAGCAACACCTGTGTAAAAACTATCTCGCTTCAGGTAATCTGCTCTATCCATGTCTAGCTGACTAGATATAAGCTGACACATAAACTTACGTGGATACTCTTTTTTGAAAATTGCAATCGCTAACGTTAAACTTCCGTTAAACTCTTCATTGAGTTTTTCCATAAATTGAAGCGAAATTTCTTCGTGAGAAATATCATTTACAATACTATGTTCCATCGCATGAGAAAAAGGACCATGTCCAATATCATGCAATAAAATTGCAATTAGTAATCCACTTTCTTCTTCATTAGAAATCGAAACTCCCTTAAAACGAAGGACATTGATAGCTTTTTGCATTAAATGCATACTTCCCAATGCATGATGGAAACGCGTATGATGTGCGCCTGGATATACTAAATAAGATAATCCCATTTGCGTAATTCTACGTAGTCTCTGAAAGTATTTATGCTGAATAAGGTCGAAAATTAACGAATTAGGAATCGTAATAAATCCGTAAATTGGATCGTTAAATATTTTGAGTTTATTATTAGACTTCAAATTGAAAATTCATTAATTAGAAAACAAATATACATGAACAACATAAATATTCTTTGGGTAGACGACGAAATTGATTTATTAAAGCCACATATTCTCTTTTTAGAACAAAAACAATATAAGGTAACTAAATGTCAAAGCGGTACAGAAGCTTTAGAGATTATTAATGATACCAATTTTGATATCGTTTTTTTAGATGAAAATATGCCTGGCCTCACTGGTCTAGAAACATTAAACGAAATTAAAGAGCGTCGTCCTAATCTTCCTGTGGTAATGATTACAAAAAGTGAAGAAGAATATATTATGGAAGAAGCTATTGGAAGTAAAATAGCCGATTATCTTATAAAACCAGTTAATCCAAATCAAATTCTATTAAGCTTAAAAAAGAATTTAGATCATTCGCGCTTAGTATCTGAAAAAACAACATCCAATTATCAACAGGAGTTTAGAAAAATTGCTATGGATTTGTCTATGGTTAATTCTTATGAAGAATGGGCTGATTTATACCAAAAACTCATTTACTGGGAGCTTCAACTCGAAGATATTGAAGATGTTGGAATGACAGATATTCTTGAATCTCAAAAAACAGAAGCAAATTTACAATTCGGAAAGTTTATTGAGAAAAATTACGAAGACTGGTTTCAACCCAATTCTGATGCTCCTATAATGTCTCACACGCTATTTAAGGAAAAGGTTGTGCCTGAATTAAGCGATAAACAACCTACAATTATGGTTGTGATAGATAATCTGCGTTATGATCAGTGGAAAGCTTTTGAACCTATTGTAAATAACTACTACAAGAAAGCATCTGAATTGTCATTTTATAGTATTTTACCGACAGCAACGCAATACGCCAGAAATGCTATATTCTCAGGATTAATGCCTGCTGATATGGAAAAATTATTTCCTAAGTATTGGAAAAACGATACAGATGAAGGTGGTAAAAATTTGCACGAAGATGATTTTTTGAGAGAACAATTAAAGCGATTAGGTTTAAACCATATTAAATACGAGTACCATAAAATCACTAACTTAAAATCTGGCAAAAAACTCGTAGACAACTTCAAGAGTCTAAAAAACAACGATTTAAGTGTTATTGTATACAATTTTGTTGATATGCTTTCCCACTCTAAAACCGAGATGGAAGTTGTTAAAGAATTAGCTTCTAATGATAAAGCATATAGATCTTTGACGCAGAGCTGGTTTAAAAACTCTCCTTTATTAGAAATGATTCAACTTTCTCAACAACTAGGTTTTAAATTAATTTTAACCACAGATCATGGAACTATAAATGTAAAAGCACCATCTAAAGTTATTGGAGACAGAGATACAAGTCTTAATTTAAGGTATAAAACAGGTCGTAGTCTTACCTATCAAGATAAAGATGTATTGGCTATCAAAAATCCAAAGTCTGTTCATTTACCTTCATTAACTATGAGTAGCTCATTTATATTTGCTAAAGGAGACTTATTCTTAGCTTATCCAAACAACTATAATCACTATGTAAGTTATTACAGAAACACCTATCAACATGGTGGCGTTTCATTAGAAGAAATGATAATTCCATTTGTGGTTTTGGACCCTAAATAAATCCGTAAAAAGCATAAAAATCCGACGAAATACACTTTTTACTAGGATTTTCAATATTTAATTACTAACATTGTATCATAATTAGTAATAGGTGAGTGTGCATAATATTGAATTAACATACCATTTAAATGAAATTAACGCAACAGCTTTAAAAGTGCTTAATCTTTTAGAGTCTAAAGTGATTTTGTTTAACGGAGAGATGGGTGCCGGAAAAACAACATTAATTAATGCTTTGTTAAAAGCAATGAAAAGTGATGATGTTGCAACCAGCCCTACATTTTCTATTGTTAATGAGTATAAGTTACCAAATGACAAAATTTATCATTTTGATTTCTATAGAATAGAATCTATTGAAGAAGCTTATAACTTTGGAGTAGAAGATTACTTATACAGTAATCATTGGTTATTTATTGAATGGCCAGATCGTATAGAAGAATTATTACCAGAAAACACCCAAACTATTACCATTACTAAGATAGACAATAACAAAAGATCCCTCAAATTAACCATAAACAATAAACTTTTAACCGAAAATAAAGCTATGACAGAACCGAAATTCTAACCAAATTTCAACTTACATCCTACCGAAGAATAATGTGATTACGGAAAAACCGTAAACACAATCTTATAATTTGATGGATTTTAACATTAATTGATTTTTACAGGGAATACTATCACTCTAAATTTGTAATAAATTAATTAATTAAATCCCTTAAATTATGAAAGCTAAAAAACTAGTACTAGCAATTGCAATCTTCGGCGGAGTGTTATTCACTGCTCAAGCAACTAACATTATCGACTTAGATGGACAAACAACAACAAAAGTTGACAAAAGAAAAATCAAAATCCCTACACACGGATAAGAAAACCTATAGTCGTAAGATTATTACTGGGAGTATCATTGCTACAATAATAGCTGGTACTCCTTTTTTATTTTATTTATATGAGTATGTACCTGAAGAACCTAGTTGGGATACAATTTTTGGCACATACACAAGCCTAGAATATGAAAGTGTTAAAACTGGTATATGGGTCTTAATGACTAAAGTTATCCCATTATTACTTTCTTTAATTTGGTTCTTTACCTGTCGCCATTGGTGGTATCATGTTCTAATCATTCCAATTGTAATGTTTTCATTTCAATGTATTGGTGCTTTAAATGATGACATTAGATTTATGGATGAATTCCATATAATCTATTTACTACCAATAATGGCTATCGTTTTTCCTTCAATTTATCTTATAAGAGCTAAAATGTTTGATCAAATAAACGATGCAGACAAAACCATGGAGGAGCTCGAGGAAGAGTTTATGATTAAACCAAAAACATTTTGGGGTAAGGTGAAGCAGTATTTTTAGCTTATATTTTATTCATTAAAATTTAATTTGTAATTTAAAAGTTAGATAAATTAGTAATGCAAGATTGTGTTTTATTATCTTGCAATAACTAAGTCAATTACTAACTTAATGAGTAAATCGTTATCACCATTTACTAAAGCTCAATTACTCCCACAAGAAGAGACTTTAGAAATTTTTAAGCAAAAAGGGGAATTATTTATTGGTATTCCTAAAGAAACCCATTTTCAAGAAAGTAGAGTTTGTCTTACACCAGATGCAGTTTCTGCGTTAACAGCTAATGGTCATCGTGTTCTATTTGAGTCTGGAGCTGGCGAAGGTGCCAATTTTAAAGACAAAGATTATAGTGATGCTGGTGCAGAAGTTACCAAAGATACCGCAAAGGTATACTCCTGCCCTATGGTACTAAAAGTTGAACCACCATCATTAGATGAGATATCACTTATTAATCCACAAACTATATTAATTTCGGCATTACAAATAAAAACGCAAAGTAAAGCCTATTTTGAAGCATTAGCTAAAAAACGAATTACCGCTCTAGCTTTTGAATATATTAAAGATGAAGATGGTGCTTATCCTGCAGTTCGCTCTCTTAGTGAAATAGCAGGCACAGCATCTATATTAATTGCTTCAGAGTTGCTTTCTAACGTTAATGGTGGTAACGGATTAATGATGGGTAATATTAATGGAGTACCACCAACAGAAGTTCTTATACTTGGAGCAGGAACTGTTGGTGAGTTTGCAGCCAGATCTGCTATTGGACTTGGTGCTAATATTAAAATATTTGATAGTTCTATAACTAAACTGCGTTGTATTCAGAATAATCTGGGTAGATCCGTATATACATCTACCATGCAACCAAAAAACTTACTTAAAGCATTAAAAAGATGTGATGTTGCTATTGGTGCTGTTAGAGGAAGTAATCGCGCACCAGTAGTTGTAACTGAGACTATGGTAGAGCACATGAAACCAGGTTCGGTAATCATCGACGTTAGTATAGACATGGGAGGTTGTTTTGAAACTAGTGAAGTTACTACACACGACCATCCTACTTTTGAATATAATGGAGTTATACACTATTGTGTTCCAAATATTCCCGCAAGATATTCCAGGACTGCTTCTGTATCTATTAGCAATATTTTCACACCTTATCTTCTGGAAATTGGTGAACATGGAGGTTTAGAAAATGCCTTGCGTTTTGATAGAGGATTAAAAAATGGATTGTATTTTTACCACGGTATCTTAACTAACAAATCTGTTGCTGAATGGTTTGGGTTAGATTATAATGATGTCAACTTATTAATTTTCTAATTAAGTAAAATACATGAAATTCACTCAACGTTTAGCCTATTATCTAGGCGGCTTCTCAATAGGTCTAATTATATTAATGTTTTTTCTAAATGGTAAAGATGCCTCTTGTGATTATGGCCCTAACGCAAGAACAGTAAAAAATATAAGCTCAAAGACTATTAATTACTCTAATGAGGTTTCAAATTTTGTAATTAATAATTCCATTGATTCATCAACGGTTATAAACCTTATTAAATATGGAAATGTAGATTTTTCGAAGAGTAACACTAAACTAGATTCTTGTAAGATTTATCATATAGATAATTTATATAAAGATAAAGACATCCTTCTGCGTATTGAAAATTGTGATTCTATAGCTAAAATATTAGCTATGAGTTACATTAACGAATAAAATTATAGTTTCATAGTATAAATATCCAATCTAAATATTTAATTGTAATATTTGGATTCTAAACTTAAATCTACCAAAAAAATGAAAATACTTGTAACTGGTGCTGCAGGATTCATTGGCTTTTTCACATCAAAAGTACTACTAGAAAAAGGACATGAAGTTGTAGGCCTAGACAATATTAATGACTATTACGATGTTAACCTTAAATTTTCAAGATTAGGGGAATTAGGGATTAACAAAAGGGACGCTGAAAACTTCAATAATTTATGTAAAAGTACAAATGACAACTTTTCATTTGTAAGAATGAATCTTGAAGACCGAGAAGCATTACCAAAACTTTTTGAACAAGAAAAATTTGATGTTGTTTGTAACCTTGCTGCGCAAGCAGGCGTTAGATACAGCCTTGAAAACCCAGAAACATATATAGACTCTAACTTAGTTGGATTTTTGAATATTCTTGAGTGTTGTAGACATAACAATATTAAACATTTAGTATACGCAAGTAGTTCTAGTGTTTATGGTTTAAATGAAAAGATTCCTTTTTCTACAGATGATAATGTAGACCATCCTATCAGCTTGTATGCTGCTACAAAGAAGAGCAATGAATTAATGGCGCATACATACAGTCA
Organism: Winogradskyella poriferorum; assembly: GCF_036553625.1. Classification (NCBI taxonomy): domain Bacteria; kingdom Pseudomonadati; phylum Bacteroidota; class Flavobacteriia; order Flavobacteriales; family Flavobacteriaceae; genus Winogradskyella; species Winogradskyella poriferorum. Next base: position 583,420 of record NZ_JAZHOU010000002.1, on the reverse strand, counting down.
CTTATTCAATATACCAACTACTGGTTTACGATTTTTTACCGTTTACGGCCCATGGGGACGACCTGATATGGCCATGTTTTTATTTACAGATGCCATTGTAAATGACAGACCTATTAAAGTCTTTAATCATGGTAAAATGGAGCGGGACTTTACTTATATTGATGATATTGTTGAAGGTGTTGTTCGTATTTGTGAGAAGTCAACACAAGAGCGATTAGATACAAAAGCACTATATAAAGTTTACAATATTGGAAATAATAACTCTGTTAAACTTTTAGACTTTATCAAAGAAATAGAGTTTAATCTTGGTAAAGAAGCAGATAAGAATATGATGCCAATACAACCAGGTGATGTAGAAAAAACTTGGGCAGATGTAGACCAACTCATAAAAGACTATGATTATAGACCTAATACCTCTATAAAAGAAGGAGTTAAGTCGTTTGTAAACTGGTATAAGTCATATTATAGCAAATAATATTAATGACTTATAACAATATTATAAACACTTCTATATACATTGAATGAAGTTTATCGTAAAAACTAGTCGTTGATATATTAATTTGCAGATAATTAAATAATTCCCACACTTTTGTTAAGCTAAATAAATTAACCCGAGTCAAACACATAAATTTAAAATGAAAATTTCAAAAATTTGCTGTATTGGAGCTGGATATGTAGGTGGACCTACAATGGCTGTAATCGCTAAAATGAATCCAAACATTCAAGTTACTATCGTAGACATTAATGAAGAAAGAATTGCTGCATGGAATGATGAAGATGTTTCAAAATTACCAATATATGAGCCTGGATTAGCCGAAATAGTTGCAGAAACCAGAGGAAAAAATTTATTCTTTTCAACAGAAATAAATAAAGCCATTGATGAGTCTGAAATGATATTCATTTCAGTTAATACTCCAACCAAAACTTATGGTAAAGGAAAAGGAATGGCAGCAGACTTAAAATATGTAGAACTTTGTGCCAGAAACATTGCAGATGTAGCTAAAACAGATAAGATAGTAGTTGAGAAATCTACGCTTCCTGTTAGGACAGCTCAGGCCATAAAAAGTATTTTACACAATACAGGAAGTGATGTAAAGTTTGATATTTTATCAAATCCTGAGTTTTTAGCTGAAGGTACTGCTATTCAAGATTTATTAAATCCTGATAGAGTTTTAATTGGTGGTGAGTCAGAAGAAGCTATTGAGGCTTTAGCAAATATTTATGGTAGTTGGGTACCTCAAGATCAAATTTTAAGGACTAATGTATGGTCTTCTGAGTTATCTAAATTAACTGCAAACGCGTTTTTAGCACAACGTATCTCTTCAATTAATGCTATTTCTGAACTTTGTGAAAGAACAGAAGCTGATGTAAGCGAAGTAGCAAGAGCTATTGGAATGGATTCTAGAATTGGTTCTAAATTCTTAAACGCTTCTATTGGTTTTGGTGGATCTTGTTTTCAGAAAGACATATTAAACCTAGTGTACATCGCTAGAAGCTACGGGTTAAATGAAGTTGCTGACTACTGGGAACAAGTAATTATACTTAATGATCATCAAAAAAGAAGATTTTCTGATAATTTAATCAGTACATTATATAATACTGTATCTGGTAAGAAAATTGCTATGCTTGGTTGGGCATTTAAGAAGGATACAAATGACACAAGAGAGTCTGCAGCAATCTATGTAGCTGATCATTTATTAAGTGAGCAAGCTAATATTGCAGTGTATGACCCAAAAGTACCAAGTAAAAAAGTTTACGGTGATTTAGATTACTTACAAACACGTACTGAAAAAGAGAATAAAGATTTAGTAGAAACTTTTGACGATCCTTATGATGCTGTAAAAGATTCACATGCTATTGCTATAATGACAGAATGGGATGAGTTTAAAACTTACGATTGGAAAAAGATTTTTAATCTAATGAAAAAGCCAGCTTTTATTTTTGATGGTAGAAACATACTTAACAAAGATGAAATGGCTAATATAGGATTTGAATATTCTTCTATTGGAAAGTAAATAATACATCTATATTGAAATAAATACAAAAAATAAGGTTAGTTCTATTACTAACCTCTAAACTACTATTCTCTGATTTGAAAAAAGATTTGAACCATATGGACGTTTTAAGAGCTGTTGGAATATCTTTAGTTGTCCTACGACATTCTTTTTCACCTTACAGAGGTAGCTGGGATGTTAGCAAGTTTTATGACTATAGTCTTACTGTTGATTATATAGGAAGCTATATATCAACAATTTCTATGCCTTTGTTTGTATTTATTTCTGGTTATATCTATTATTTTCTTAAGGCCTATTTGGGTAAATATTCAAATTATAAAATTTTATTCAAAAAAAAGTCTAGAAGATTAATAGTCCCTTATATCATACTTGCGCCTATTTATATTTACTTTTTTTTAGATTTCGAATCATTGAAAACATTTTTGGCGCACCTCTGGACTGACAGTGGTCATTTATGGTTTTTATTAATGATGTACATAATGTTCCTCTTGTATTACAAATTTGAGAATTTCTTAATAAACAATAATATTATTATAGGGATTCTTATAGGAGCTTTTCTGTACATAATATCTACGCCTTTAATAGCATATAATTTTCAGCCTATCGGCAGAGTTAGTAGATATTTCATATTCTTTCTTTTAGGAAATTATTTTAGTAAAAACTCTTTAACTATTTTAAAATTACTCAAAGGCAAAGTTTTTTATATCTTTTCAATTCATTTGCTATTATTTAGCACATACTTTTATTTAAGTAATGTTTTGGAAAACAAATATTTACTAATAGCCAATAAACAAATGCTATTAATTTTAAGTTTGCTAGCGTTGTGTTTTGTTTATGGATTTTTAGATTTTTTTGTTCAAAAATATCGAGGTTTTCTTTCAAAAATTAATCCTAGCATAAGGTTAATAAATAATACAAGTTATTACATATATCTAATTCATCAACCAATATTGAAGGTATATTTTACATTTCTTTTTGTACAGAAATTTTCACCAATTATAGGGATACCATTAGCATTTATAGTATCTATTAGTATATCAATATTTCTAGCAAAAATTATATTAAAAAGTAAAGCAGGAAGAGAATTGATAGGCTCTAAATAGGTACTTTTAATTAAGTTATTAAAAATTCTCAATAGAAATAATTCTACAGAGATTTATGACAAATAAAAAAAAGAAAATAGCGTTTGTTATCGGAGCTTTAACACCAGGAGGAGCTGAGAGAGTCATATCTACCCTAAGTAATGGATTGGTAAAAGACTTTGATGTTGCAATAATTACATTTAAAAAATCAAATCCCTTTTATAGACTAGATGAAAGAGTTAAGGTTATCTCTTGTTTTGAACAAATTAATAAACCTACCTCGATATTTGGGTCTATAAAACTAAACTATACCATCTTTAAAAAGGTTAGTTCAGTTGTAAAAAATGAACAAATAGATCTACTGATAGGCTTTATAACTTCAGCCAATATAATTGCCACTTTAGCTGCTCTAAAAAATGATATTCCAAGTTTAATTAGTGAAAGAAATGACCCTTTAAAAAAAGATATTCCTCGTTTTTGGGTAATGTTAAGAAAATTTGTTTACCCTAAATCAGATAGTTTAATAGTACAGACGGAAAAAGTAAAAACTATATATTCTAATATGCTCAGGCATAAAAACATAGTGGTTTTACCTAACCCTATTTCTTCAGATCTATCTGAGCTAAGAAAAAATGAAATAAAACGAGAAAAAATAATCCTAACTGTTGGTAGACTTAATAACGATAAAAGACAAGATAAATTAATTAGAGCTATTTATTCACTTAATCTAGAAGATTGGAAAGTTATAATTATAGGAAAAGGCCCAAATAAAAAGAAGTTAAATAATCTTATTAAAAATCTTAATTTGTCAAATAAAATAGAAATTTTATCTGATATTAAGAACATTCATGATTATTATTTGAGAGCCTCAATATTTGTTTTCACTTCAAAAGCTGAGGGTTTTCCTAATGCTCTATTAGAGGCCATGCATTTTGGTTTACCATGCATCTCTACTGACTGTAACTATGGTCCTTCTGATTTAATTACAAACGGGAAAGACGGATTTTTAGTCCCCGTAAACAATCAGGATATTTTAGTTCAAAAAATTGATGAGCTCATTAAGGATGACGACTTAAAAAAGAGTTTTGAAAAAAATGCTATTGAGACATCTTTAAATTACACAAGCAAAAAAGTGACAGAAAAATGGAAGACTATAATTAACCAACATCTCTAAATGAAAAAATTTCTGAAACATATTACCTACGGTCTATTATTCTTTGTGCTTATAAACCTTTTGATATTATTAATATACGAATACCCTGCCTATAAAGCTATAAAAAACAAAACCCATAAAAACTATTTGAAATGGAACAGTATTCATACCAATAAAAATACTTATGAATTGATAGTTCTAGGATCTAGTAGATGCTACACAGGATTTAATCCTAAGATTATTGACACAGAGTTAGATATACAGTCCTTCAATATGGGGACTTCTGCTCAAGATATTGCAGAATCATATTACGCTCTGCGAGAGATATTAGATTATCAAAAACCTAAGTACATCGTACTTGGAACTTTTCTTAATTTATCAGATAATAATCATGATTATTATCAAATTTTCTCAAATGCTTCTTTTTTTAATTCCACACAGAATAAATTTGATTTGATTACGAAAGGTTATGGTAGTAAGGGAATAGCCAATTACTTAGTACCATTAATGAAGTTTAACAATTACATAAAGCAAGACTTAATATCTGTTTTTTCAAATAAACCTAAGGTCAAAAGAAAACAAGAAAAAGACTGGTATAAAGGTTACCTAAAAGAAAAATCCATTATAACTCAAACAGAAATCAACAACTTAAAACCTACCCCAAACTTTAGTAATACTGACTTTAACAAAGAACGTTTCAAAAATTTTTTTAACAAGATATACCATCTTACTAAAACTAAAAAAATTAAACTAATAGTGCTAAGAACACCTTATCCTCCTTCCCGACTTAAAATAAGTGATAATAATGATGAGGAAAATTTTTATAAAAAATATATGAGGAGTTATAAAGATGTTGCTTACTATGATTTAAATCATTACAAAACAAGTTTATTCAAATATAAGGATGAAGATTTTTCAGATTATCATCATGCAAATATAGAAGGCGCAAATAAAATGAGCCAACAGCTTGTTGATATTATAAAATACCAATTAAAATAATTAAAGATAACCATGCTTTTCAATTCACTAGAATTTTTCATTTTTTTGCCAATTGTCTTTACTTTGTATTGGCTTATTGGTAATAATCGCATAAAGCAACAAAACTTACTGATTGCCGTTGCGAGCTATGTATTCTACGGCTGGTGGGATTGGCGGTTTTTATTTTTAATACTATTTAGCTCTTTGGTAGATTATACCATTGGCCTAAAGCTCAATTCAGAAGATAAACAATCCAAGCGCAAGGTGTTTTTATGGGTTAGCATTTGTGTTAACCTTGGCTTTTTAGGATTCTTTAAGTATTATAACTTCTTTGTGGATAGCTTAGTTGAATCATTTACGTTTTTTGGTGGACAACTGAGTATTAACACGCTTAATATAATACTTCCGGTCGGAATTAGTTTTTATACATTTCAAACCTTAAGTTACACTATTGATGTATACAATAAAAAATTGGAGCCTACTAAAGATTTCTTAGGATTCATGGCTTTTGTCAGTTTCTTTCCCCAGTTAGTTGCCGGGCCAATTGAGAGAGCCACTAACCTACTACCTCAATTTCATAAAAAAAGACAATTTGTGTATGAACATGCCGTAGATGGATTGCGCCAAGTACTTTGGGGGTTGTTCAAAAAAGTCGTTATTGCAGATAATTGCGCGGTTTATGCCAATACAATTTTTAACAATCAAGATGACTATTCAGGAAGCACACTTTTAATAGGTGCCTTTTTCTTTGCTTTTCAAATCTATGGTGATTTCTCTGGTTATTCAGATATTGCTATTGGTATTTCTCGTTTGTTTGGATTTAACCTTAAGCGAAATTTTGCATTTCCTTATTTTTCGAGAGATATCGCTGAGTTTTGGAGGCGTTGGCACATATCACTATCAACTTGGTTTAGGGACTACCTATACATCCCTTTGGGAGGCAGTAGAGGAGGTATTAAAATGAAGATAAGAAACACCTTCATTATTTTTATTGTTAGTGGATTTTGGCATGGTGCCAATTGGACCTTTGTTGTTTGGGGAGCGTTGAATGCTCTTTATTTTTTACCATTACTTTTATTAAATAAAAATAGAGTTAATACCAATTTAGTCGCTGAAGGAAAATATTTTCCTTCGTTCAGAGAATTATTCCAGATGACAACAACTTTTTTTATAACCCTTATCGCTTGGATATTTTTTAGAGCAGACAATGTGACCAATGCATTTATATATATAAAAAACATGTTTACAGCTAACCTATTTACCAAACCTGAGATTTTACCTATGACCATCTTAGGACTGCTAATCTTCTTCTTAGCTATTGAATGGTTAGGAAGATCTGGTGAGTATGCAATCCAAAAAGTAGACTTTTTGAAAAAACCTATTCGATGGAGCTTCTACTTTTTTCTGGTAATCCTAATATTTAGCTTTACCGGTGAACAACAAGAGTTTATTTATTTTCAATTTTAAAATTGATTTTAATAATTTTAAACTTTCAATTTAAAAAAAAAAAACTAACTATTAAATGAAATTACTAAAGTATGTTACTTTCAGTTTAGTATTATTGAATATCCCGTCAGTAGTATTATTTAGTTTTGGTCCAGCTTTAGGTAGTTTATTAAGTTATTTAACAATTCTTTTTCTTGCAATTTATTATTTTTTTGAAAAAAAAACACGTCCTAATTGGTGGTTGATAATTATTTCAATATTGTTCTTTATGATTGGTGGGTTCCAATTTATTGGGTTGACATCAGGGTTTATATTCGACACCATAAAGTATTTTATATATCTTATTAGTGCTTACGAATTAGTAAAGAATACCAGCATAGCAGAATTTAATATATTTTTTTTAATTGGTGCTCTTACTATTCCATTAGAAGCTCTTTTTTTAACGAGTGATTATGGTAGATACGCAGGGTTTTACATTAACCCTAATGTTGCTGGTTTTATTTGTATCACAGGCTATGCTACTACGTACGGGTTAAAAAACGTAACAGCAAAGCTTATTGGTCAGTTTTTGTTTACGCTGGCTGGATTGTTAACCTTTTCAAGAACTTTTATAGTAATTTGGCTATTAATCAACGTTATTTCTCTAAAAATAAGTATAAAAAATATCAGAATATTTGGTCTAGGGTTTTTAATTATTGGAACACTTTTTTTTATTGATGAAGTTGTAGGTCTCAACAACCCTAGATTCGAACAATTAAAAAGTATAGTAAATAATGAAGGCGTAGATACTGAGGAGATAAATGAAGATTCAAGAGCCGACACTTGGGCAAGATTTTATGATAAGATACTAGAATCCCCAATAATTGGAAATGGTTATGGTTCTTTTTCTGGAAAAGAAGGTCATGGTTTAGGTGTACATAATTCTTATCTTATGGTACTTGGTGAAGCTGGTATTTTACCATTTATTTTATTTGTGTTATATATTGGATATCTTCTAGTCATGAGTATTTTCTATTTTAATAAAAAACCTAATTTGATAATGCAGTCAATTGCGTTATCACTCTTTTTGTTGGCTAATCATAACTTTTTTACATTTTATTATGTATCCTTTGCTGCAATGTGGATTCAATACCAAATTGAGGTAGCTAAAAATGATATTAAAACCGATAAAATTGAAGAAGAAAACACTCTGGCTATTGGATAAAAAAAGTAGACAAGTTTTAAACTTATCTACTTTTTAATATTGCTTGTTGACTTATTTTATTTTACAATTAGTCTTTTGTACAAATCTCTTTTTATATCGACTAATTTAACCAAATATATACCAGGTCTTAAACTACTGACATCTACTCTAGTTGTAGAAGAGACACTTAAACTTTCATTTTCAACTTTTCGTTGATATATAAGCTTTCCTGTTAAATCATAAATATAAAAACTTGTTAATTGATCACTTCCTGAAAGTTTTATATCTACGTATTCATTGGCTGGATTAGGAAATACCGAAAACTCAAACTCTAAGGGCGCGCCATCAACAGGGTCATCAATAGGATCATCAATTACCCCAACGTCATTACAGTTGGTATCAACAAATACAGTTACAGTATCTTCATCAAAATCAAGTGCATTGAATACTGTGACAGTATATTCTGTTGTCTCTGCTGGAGATACTTGAATAGATTGTGTTGTTTCACCTGTACTCCAAACATATTCATCTCCTCCGCTCGCTACCAAAGTTACTACATCACCTAAGCAAATCTCTTGGTCTTCACCAGCATCTGCCTCTACTTCTGGTATAACATTAACAGTTACTTGCTTTTCATCGTAACAATCACCTATATAACCTCTTACTTCATATGTTGTAGTTTGAGAAGGGCTAACAGCGATATTTGGTTGTGTAGCTCCATTATTCCATTCATAGGTGTTTGCGCCCGATGCTGATAATGTAACAAAATCACCACTCATTATATCAACACTTTCTCCATTTAATATTACAACATCTGGATTAGGGTTTACAAAGACAGTAACATCATCTGTATCTTCTTGTATACCTGAAGTAACTGTTACACTATAAGTTGTTGTAGATAATGGACTAACAATAATACTTTGAGTCGTAGCACCTGTACTCCACAAATAACTATCTCCAGGACTTGCTGTTAAAACAACATCATAACTATCATCTTCACAAACATTCTCATCTTGACCAGCAGACACAATTAATACCTCTTCAACCGTTACCGTTACCTGAGCTTGTGATGAGCATGTTTCTGTTGTACCGATAACAAAATATGTTGTTGTTGTATTTGGATTCACAGTAATTGTATCTCCAGTTTCACCTGTGCTCCATTCGTATGTGGATGCACCAGAAACATTCAACTGAACAGTTTCACCTTCAATAATTGTTAAATCTTCGGTTATTGTTAATATCGGTAATTCATTAACCGTTACAGTCACCGTATCTGAATCTGAATTTCCAAAATTATCCTCAGCTGTTACTGTATAGGTTGTCGTCGTGGCAGGACTTACTGTTATTTGAGACGAAGTCTCACCTGTACTCCAAGTATAACTTACACCACCTGAAGCTGTTAATACAACTTCTTCTCCATTACATATTACCACATCTTCTCCAGCATCTACTACAAGTTCTGGTATTACAGTTACTGTAACTTGTGCAGTCGCTTCGCAATTTCCGTTACTAGAAGTAACAGTATAAGTTGTTGTTTCTATTGGGCTTACTTCTATAGAAGGTGTTGTTTCTCCTGTACTCCATATATAATTGTCACCGCCTGTAGCAGTAAGTGTTGTTGTCTCACCATTCATAATAGTAACGTTATCACTAATAGTTATCTCAGGTATAGTATTAACAAACACTGTTACATCATCAGTACTTGAACAACCATTAGTCGTTACTTCTACTGTATAAACTGTGCTAGAGGTTGGTGAAACAGAAATAGATGCTGTGGTTTCGCCATTACTCCAAAGATAATCATTACCACCACTTGCTGTAAGTGTTACTATTTCCCCCAAACAAATTGTTTGATTATCACCAGCCTCGGCATTTGGTAATTCGTTGACTGTTACAGTTACACTGTCGTCATCGCTATTTCCAAAATCGTCAAATGCTGTAACGGTGTAGGTAGTTGTAACAGTTGGAGCAACTTCAATTGAATCTGTAGTTTCACCATTACTCCATAAATAAGTTGTTCCACCAGATGCTAAGAGCACAACGGACTCCCCTTGGCAAATAGTTTGGTCTAGTCCTGCGTTCGCCTCGAACGCTTCTGGCAAAACCGTTATAACAGATGAATCAGAAAATCCACCATCATTAGTGATGAATGTAATGGTAACTTCGCCTTCTGAAACAGGAGTAACGACACCATTTTCATCCACAGTAGCTATAGTTTCATCACTACTTGACCATACACCCGATTGATCAGTGGCATCACTGGGTGTTACTGTCACTGATAGTGTAACCGTTTCTGAAGTTAAAATCTCAGCAGTGTCTGGTGTTATATTTACACCTGTTATGTTAACAACAGGAATTGGAGCTGTATTATCTACTTGATTTAAATATTCTTCTAACCAAGTATAGCCACTTGGAGCAATATCATTATGATCTTGACCACTAGGAACATTGGCACTAAACCACACTTCTGGTATATGAGGATTCGATTGGTAGAAATTATTTTCTCTATTTATTGAAATAATTTCAGGAACCGTATAATTTGTTGTAGTTAAAAATGTAGTATGAATGTTTTGATTTACATTATTCAACCATTCTTGGTCTAGGACATCTAAATTGTCACTTATGCTTCCGTCTTCATTTAATCTCGCATTACAACCTACATTCTCTCTCACATCAACCAAAGCTTCATCAGCAGTCGTAATTGTTACAGTATTTCCTAACAATGGGTGTTGAGTATTTGAAAAATACTGAGATTCTAACTGATCACCTTTGTTTCTTGTTCCCAAAGGTGTATTTGTTCCGTCAATAAAATGCTTCCAGGAAAGCGTATTGTCGGCATTCATTTCTGTTAACGAATATGTAAGTGGATTTGATGGACTTTGCCCTACTATCTTATTACCATAAGTATAAATATTTGGGTAACCCGTTTCATAGCTAAACATATGTAATCTATCATCAATCATACCTCTTTCTCCAAAATCATAATAATTTCCAATATGATTCAAATTTTGATTTTCACCATTAACTCTAACAAGCCTACTTCCTACACCCCAAACTATATTGTTTATTACTTCAATATTTGCGTTTACACCTGAAGCATTTGGAAATCTATGACTCGTATTATAAAATAAGTTTTTGTTAAAACTGATATTACCTGTTGTTGCACCACCTGTTTGCCCACCTACGATAGAACCTTTAGAATTTTCACCAAATAAACAACGTTGTACAGTTAGATTATCAACAGTTTTATTACTTTGTGTCTCATACCAACTTGCAGCTTCATCATCGCCAAATGAAAAAGAACAATGATCCCAAATCTGGTTGGTAACATCTCCTCTAACAGTTACACTATCATCTCCTCCATCTATACCACCTTTAAATCGTATATATCTTACAATAAGATTGTCTACTCCCGAAACAAAAACTCTTTCACCATCAATCGTTATTCCACCTTCGGGTGCTGTTTGTCCGGCAACGGTAAGATTATCTGTAAAACCTAAAGTAGAAGTTATATTTATAACACCACTTATATCAAAAACAATGGTACCACCTCCAGCGTTATCTGCATCAATAACCGCTTGTCGTAAGCTACCTGCACCACTGTTATTTAAATTAGTAACATGATAAACACCAAGTCCTCTGCCTCCTGTCGTATATGAACCAGCTCCATTAGCCGAAGGAAAGGCTAATTGTTGACTGTATAAATTGGTTAGAGAAAGTGTAATTATTAGTAAAAATATTGCATAAGGTTTTTTGCAATTAAGTAGGTTTTCTAAGGGTTTCATTTTCATTCTTCTATTAATCAATTATTTGGGGTATAACAATATTAACTATTTAAAATCTATCACAAAGTCTAAATACACTAAAATTCGATTAAAGTCTTTTTTTTGTAAGAAAATACTATTATTTTTTCATTTTATCTATAAAACTCAAATAAATACGTTTAAAAACACTAAAATAGATTACATATATATTTTTTTTAACAATACATGGTTTTTTCCTACAAAAAAATAACTTACGTCGTAAAAATTCGAAATTATAAAATATAAAAGGCTTATTAACAATGAGAATGTTTTGAATATATGAAAGTTATAACAAGCTTATTAACAATATAGTAGTAGAATAAAAAAATTGACTTTAATGACGGAAAGTATGAATTAAGTAAATTATATGTTGTTTGACTGTTACCTATTTGCACTTTTGACGGTTTTTACGGTAAATTATCATAAAAATTAATAATTGTACTAATCATTTTATATTATTGTCTATCATAATAATGCATAAATGTCTAGAGTCTCCAAATCTTTAAAAAATGCAAAAGTTGGTGTGTTTTTCTTTATACTATCAATTTTTGTACAATTCTTTTCTAGAAAGATTTTTTTAGATAATCTCGGAGATGAGTTTATTGGATTAGAAACTACTCTAAGGAGTATTCTTAGCTTTTTAAATTTGGCTGAATTGGGTATTGGAACAGCCATTGGCTTTACTCTTTACAAGCCTATCTTTGACAAAAACCATAAAGAAATAAATAAAATTATAGCGCTCTTAGGTGTACTCTACAAAAAAATTGGATATGTTATTTTTGGAGTTGGTTTTCTAATTTCTATTTTCTTTCCTTTGATTTTTGAACAAACTCCTTTTTCATTGACTCTGATATACTATGTCTTTTATTCATTATTAATATCGGTACTTCTTAGCTATTTTGTCAATTACCATATTAGCCTATTGGGTGCTGACCAGAAAGGCTACATCGTTCAGCAATATTTTCAAACTTTCAATATATCTCGTGTTATTCTTCAGGTTATTGTTGCTCTATATTTTAAAAGTTTCTACTTATACATTACACTAGAATTATTATTTAGTATAATGTATAGTATTGTAGTGCGCTATAAAATAAAACAAGAATATCCTTGGCTAATTATTAATTCTTCGCAGAAAACTGAGATTATTAAAGAGTACCCAGAAATAATTATAAAAATTAAACAAGTTTTTTTTCATAAAATGAGTGCTTTTGTAAAAAATGGCACGGATAACCTTCTAATTTATGCTTTGGTTAATTTACAAAGCGTTGCTTTTTTTGGTAACTACCAATTAATATTCCTTAAGCTTATTGGGCTTGTAAAAATGGCTTTTGCTGGTACAGGTTCAGCGGTTGGTAATTTAATTGCAGAAGATGATGAAGAGAACATAAAAAAAGTACTTTGGGAACTTATTGCTATTCAATTCTTTATCGCTGGTTTTTTTAGTATTATTATTTACCACACAATGGACGCTTTTATTTTATTATGGTTAGGTGAAAAATATATTTTATCTGACACAATATTATTATTGATGATAGCTAATTTCTTTATGATACAAATTAGCTCACCAATAGAACGTTTTAAAAATGCATATGGTTTATACTCAGATACATGGGCAGCAATAACAGAAGCGTTAATAAACCTAGCAATATCATTTACCTTCGGAATAATATTTGGTATATCTGGTATTGTTCTAGGAACGGTTGTAAGCTTATTTTTAATTGCTGTTTTATGGAAACCTTATTTCTTATATAAAAATGGGTTTAAGAAAAGTGTTTTTCTTTATTGGAAGGGATTACTCCCTATGATGTTGGTTTTTGCAGTATCAGTTTTTACAATAAATTTTGTTAAAGATTTCTTTATATATGATTCTGAAAATATTAATCTTATAAACTGGATTTTATATGCACTTCAAGTTACTATAGCTGTCACATTTACATATGGAACCTTATTGTATTTATTTGTGCCTGGCTTTAAAGTTTTCTGTTTAAGAGTTACAAACTTATTAGTAAATAAAACTCACAAAAAATCATAATGTTTATGATAGCTAAATAAATGTATTTCAAAGAATAATTTTGTCTAACATATTAAGTTGAAACATTTTTACTAAAAAAAGATAATAACCTACAGTAATTTTAATTTATGCTTTTCAATTCACTAGAATTTTTCATTTTTTTGCCAATTGTCTTTACTTTGTATTGGCTTATTGGTAATAATCGCATAAAGCAACAAAACTTACTGATTGCCGTTGCGAGCTATGTATTCTACGGCTGGTGGGATTGGCGGTTTTTATTTTTAATACTATTTAGCTCTTTGGTAGATTATACCATTGGCCTAAAGCTCAATTCAGAAGATAAACAATCCAAGCGCAAGGTGTTTTTATGGGTTAGCATTTGTGTTAACCTTGGCTTTTTAGGATTCTTTAAGTATTATAACTTCTTTGTGGATAGCTTAGTTGAATCATTTACGTTTTTTGGTGGACAACTGAGTATTAACACGCTTAATATAATACTTCCGGTCGGAATTAGTTTTTATACATTTCAAACCTTAAGTTACACTATTGATGTATACAATAAAAAATTGGAGCCTACTAAAGATTTCTTAGGATTCATGGCTTTTGTCAGTTTCTTTCCCCAGTTAGTTGCCGGGCCAATTGAGAGAGCCACTAACCTACTACCTCAATTTCATAAAAAAAGACAATTTGTGTATGAACATGCCGTAGATGGATTGCGCCAAGTACTTTGGGGGTTGTTCAAAAAAGTCGTTATTGCAGATAATTGCGCGGTTTATGCCAATACAATTTTTAACAATCAAGATGACTATTCAGGAAGCACACTTTTAATAGGTGCCTTTTTCTTTGCTTTTCAAATCTATGGTGATTTCTCTGGTTATTCAGATATTGCTATTGGTATTTCTCGTTTGTTTGGATTTAACCTTAAGCGAAATTTTGCATTTCCTTATTTTTCGAGAGATATCGCTGAGTTTTGGAGGCGTTGGCACATATCACTATCAACTTGGTTTAGGGACTACCTATACATCCCTTTGGGAGGCAGTAGAGGAGGTATTAAAATGAAGATAAGAAACACCTTCATTATTTTTATTGTTAGTGGATTTTGGCATGGTGCCAATTGGACCTTTGTTGTTTGGGGAGCGTTGAATGCTCTTTATTTTTTACCATTACTTTTATTAAATAAAAATAGAGTTAATACCAATTTAGTCGCTGAAGGAAAATATTTTCCTTCGTTCAGAGAATTATTCCAGATGACAACAACTTTTTTTATAACCCTTATCGCTTGGATATTTTTTAGAGCAGACAATGTGACCAATGCATTTATATATATAAAAAACATGTTTACAGCTAACCTATTTACCAAACCTGAGATTTTACCTATGACCATCTTAGGACTGCTAATCTTCTTCTTAGCTATTGAATGGTTAGGAAGATCTGGTGAGTATGCAATCCAAAAAGTAGACTTTTTGAAAAAACCTATTCGATGGAGCTTCTACTTTTTTCTGGTAATCCTAATATTTAGCTTTACCGGTGAACAACAAGAGTTTATTTATTTTCAATTTTAAAATTGATGAAGAAATTTATTAAAACTTTTTTACTATTTGTTCTATTTCTAATCATAGTTGGGGAATTAGTTGTTAGAATAACTCATTCTGTTTCAGATATTCCACAAAGAACAATAGACAATTCAGGCATTCAAAAATATCTTACAAATCAGACAGGTTATTGGAAAGGTGGAAATCATAAATGGAAAATTAATGACTTAGGGTGGCCTGGAGATTTACCAAATTCTTATGAAAATCTAATAACTATTATAGGTGATTCATATATAGAAAATTTCATGAACCCAAATGAATGTCATCAAGGAGCTTTATTAAAGCAAAAAATGACAAAATATAATTTTTTAGAAGCAGGAAGATCTGGTGTTTCGTTTATAGAGGCAATGGAGATTAGTAAAGACTTAGACACTTTACAACCAGTACAAACTTTAATATATGTTAACGATAATGATTTTTATGAAAGTATAAGTGAAATAAAAAAAATGTCAGACATCACTCAATTAAATCTTAACAAAAATCAAATAATATATGGTGTAATGAAATCACCTGGTCTAAAAAAGGTTCTTTACAATTGGAAGTTATTATATTATTTTTACAATAGGTACCCGATAAACAATACTACTGGTAATAAATCAGAAGAAGAGTCTTTACCTGATAAACAACATGAAAATGACCAGCATAAGAAGTATCTAATTGAATTAACTAAACTTTTTAAATATATAACTGATAATTACAAAACATCTGATAAAACTTTAATTTTCCACCCAAAGACTAATGATACATTTATTAAATTAGCTATAGAGTACGGGTTCAACACCATTGTTCTTGATTCAAGCCACGATAAGTCCTGGACATTCGATTATGATTCTCATTGGACATGCTATGGTCATGAACAAGTAGCTAATCAAGTTTCCATTGGGTTGAACAAATATTTTAATCTAAGAATTCTACAAAATGATTAAATCTAAATCGGATTATAAAAATTATCTTAAAAAAGATAAAATTGCTTTAGGCATAAAATCTACAAATATTGAAAGTAGAATAATTCAATTTATTTCGCCAAATCCTATCTGGACTTTTCAGAAACGACTTAGAAAGTTTGAATATTATAGTAACTGCAAAAACAATGGAGTTCTAAAACTATATGTTTATTACCTAAAGTATTTATTCAAAAAAACTTCTGTTAAATTAGGTTTTTCAATCCCTCCAAACGTTTTTGGTCCTGGTTTAGCTATTGTACATTATGGAACTATTGTAGTAAATATTGCTACAGAAGTTGGTGAGAATTGTAGAATGCATGCTGGTGTTAACATTGGTGCATCCGGAGGTAGTAAAAAAGCCCCAATTATAGGTAATAATGTCTACATTGGCCCTGGAGCTAAAATTTATGGGGATATAGAAATTGCCGATAATTGTGCAATAGGGGCTAATGCTGTAGTCAATAAAACTTTCTTAGAACAATCAAAATCAATAGCAGGAGTTCCTGCAAAAATTATTGGTGACGTAGATATCAAATCTATTATCACTCACATTTAAAACCATATTATGAAAAAAGTTAAGATTGTTTTTGTCTTACCTACATTACACGCTGGTGGTGCTGAAAGAGTAATGTCTTTTTTATCAGAAAATATAGATCAAACAAAATTTACCAGCAGTCTTGTTGTTGTTGGGTATGAAAAGAATAGTAAATACGAGATTAAAAATATACCTGTTTATTTTTTGAATAAGAATAGGGTTGCTTCTTCAATTCCGTCTCTTATAAAGATATTAAGAAAACTTAATCCTGATATTGTCTTAAGCTCTATAGCTCATATCAATTCTGTTATGGCAATAATTTCCTTAATCTTTCCAAAAACCAAGTTTATTGGTCGCGAAGCTAATGTATTAAGTGTGGTTAAAAACTATAAAAAACAATCCAAAAGATTAGGCAATATTATTTCACCAAGTAAAAGCTATAAACTACTTGATATGATTATATGTCAATCAAATGATATGTATCAAGACATGCTTAACAATTATAAAATCCCTGAGAATAAACTTAGAGTGATTAATAACCCTATTACGGATAAATTTGATTTAAAAAATAATTATAAAATTAATAAAGATGAAACTAAATTCATTTCTGTTGCAGCACTTAAAAAGCAGAAAGGGCATGAACGTATATTAAGAGTTTTAGCTAAATTAAATATACCGTTTAAGTACACTATTATAGGAAATGGTGGCGAAAAGGAACCATTATTAAGATTAATTGAACAGCTCAATCTTAAGGATAAGATACAACATATCCCATATACAAACGAAGTATCTAAGTATTTGGCAGAACATGACTTTTTTCTTCAAGGATCTTATGTTGAGGGCTTCCCTAATTCTCTAATTGAAAGCTGTGCTGTTGGCACACCTGTTTTGGCATTTAATGCACCAGGTGGATTAAATGAAATAATAGAGCCTGGAATAAATGGACTTATTGCTAAAGAAGAAAAAGAATATCTTGAAAATATAGTTAGAGCTGTCAACAAAAGTAACTGGAGTCCTAGTGTTATCAGAGATTCTGTATACAAAAAGTTTAATAGTGAAAAGATTTTAAAAGAATATGAAGATCTTTTTTTAGAGGTGATGAAGAAATAATTCATTTTTCTTTTTAACATAGAAAATCTACAATTATCGATAAAATAAGTTTAGTCTATTAATTGTTGCTATGTTTGACACTAATATGCATAATATCAACAAGATATTAATTTTATGACCCCAAATCAGAAAAAAAATATTGCCATCTTAAGCATATCACTTGCAAGTGGTGGTGCAGAAAAAGTCATTAGCTTACTCTTAAAAGAATTAAGACATGATTACAATGTTACTTTAGTCCTTTTTCATAAAGTTTTGCACTTTCCAGTTCCTGAAGGTGTAGAGGTTTTCGCTATGAGCGATAAACATGCTAACAGACCTTTCTACAAGAAGTTTTTTGATTCAATTAGCTTTATTTTTAGATATTACCGATTTATTAAAAAGAATAATATTGAAATCTCTATTTCGTTTTTAGCGTTTCCTAATTTAATAAATGGAATTGTGTCTACTTTCAATAAAAAAGTAAAAACAATTATTAGCGAAAGAGGTTTTCCTTCAGACAATGTAACTAGCAAACTATCCTTTTATATTTCTAAGATCTTCTACCCTATTTTGTATAATAAATGTGATAAGTTGTTTTCTAATTCGGTTTATATAAATGAAGATTTAAAAGATAATTTTGGTATAAAAATTCCTATGGAAGTTATCTATAATCCAATAGAATTACCAAGCAAAACAATACATCCTGAAAGCCTAAACAACAACACAAACAAGTTAAAGCTTATTACAGCAGGCACCATCAATAAGAGAAAAAATCAAATCATGGTTGTTAGAGCCATAAAGGAATCTAAATTATATTACGATTTTTCTATCCTCGGTGATGGCGATTTAAGAACTTATCTAACAGAAGAAATAGCAAAGTTTAAATTAGAAGATCAAATTACACTCAAAGGAAGAGTAAAAAAAGTAAATGAGTATCTTATAAATAATCAATGTTTTGTGTTATCATCCTTTACGGAAGGTTTCCCAAATGCATTAATAGAAGCTATGGCTATTGGTTTACCAAGTGTATCTACCAATTGCTTGTCTGGTCCGTTAGAATTACTTAACGAAAACGAACCAATTAACATAAAAAATGGCGAGTTTCATATAGGAAAATATGGTTTGTTGGTTAATAACGACGATCATATCGGACTAAGTAAAGCTTTAGATTATTACCATCAAAATCCAGCTGAAAGAGAACGCTTTAGTCGTCTAAGCTTAGAACGTGCAAAAGCTTATGAGCTAAAATCTATTTACAGCCAATTCAACCAATTTATTAAAAGCTAAAGTATATGTGCGGAATTAACGGACTTATAGATAAAACCAAGATGAGTGAAGACAAAATGTCTTCTGTACTCAATGCCATGAATAATCTTATCATTCATAGAGGACCTGACGAGGATGGTGTTTTTGCAGATCAGAATGATAATTGTACTGTTGGCATGGCAATGCGTCGTTTATCAATTATTGATTTGTCATCAGGAAAGCAACCAATTTTTTCTGATGATAAGCAGATTGTTATTGTTTTTAATGGTGAAATCTACAATTACAGAACTATTAAATCTAGATTAGTGTCTGAAGGTGTAACCTTCAACACCACAAGTGACACTGAAGTTATCTTAAAAGCTTACGAAAAATATGGTGTTGAGTCATTCCAATGGTTAGATGGCATGTACGGTTTCAGCATATATGACAAAAAGATAAACAAGCTTTTCATTGCTAGAGATTTCTTTGGTGAAAAACCATTATACTACACACAAAATGATAATCAGTTTTTATGGGCTTCAGAATTAAAGTCTATCATAAAAACTATTGACTATAAGCCAAATATTTCAAAAAAAGGATTGAATCTTTATTTTAGACTCACCTACATTCCTGCTCCACATACCATTTATGAAGGCATTCACAAGTTAGAGGCTAATCATTATTTAGAATATAATTTTGAGTCATTTCAATATAGCATTCATAAAATCAACCACGAACCAGCACCAAAAACAGCAGATATTTCTTTTGAAGATGCTAAGGCAAAAACAAAAGAACTGGTTTACAACAGTGTAGATAGCAGATCTATTGCAGATGTAGGCTTAGGTACATTTTTATCTGGCGGTGTAGATTCATCTATTGTTTCTCTTTGTTTATCGCAAGCAACAGACAAAAAGATTGATACTTTTTCAATAGGTTTTAAAAAAGCATCTTATGACGAAACCGATAAATCTCGTGTGGTTGCTAAAATGTTAGACAGTAATCATCATGAATTTATTATAGATGAAGATGATTTAAAGCACAATATACATGAGATACTCGTTAATTTTGATGAGCCTTTCTCAGATACTGCAGCCTTACCTACGCACCTACTTTCAGAAAAAACCAGAGAGCACGTTACTGTTGCTTTAACTGGTGATGGTGGTGATGAAGTATTTGGAGGTTACAACAAATATTACATTGGTAAAATGAACAAAAGGTACACCAGTGTGGTACCAAAAGCGCTTCATAAAACTATTGCCAAATTAAGTAATAAATACTTAATCAATAAAGATGATACGCGTGGTAAAAGATTTCAAATTAATAAGCTACTAAATGCTATTAATTATGAAGGAGATTTTTACTGGGATATCATTTCGTTAGCCAATACCAGTAAACTGCTATCAGAAATAATGCAAGACGATTATTACGATAGTGATTTATTTCAAGAGTATAAAGAAGTTTTAGGTAAACAAAAGATTGAAAGTCTTACAGATTTTAGGCTTGTTGACAAGATTTTAAGTCTTGAAGGTGGTATGTTAGCAAAGGTAGACAGAACCAGTATGCTAACCTCTTTAGAATGTAGAGCACCATTTTTAAACAAATCTATTTGGGAATTCACCAACACATTACCAGAGAGCTATCTAATGAAAGGTTGGAATAAAAAGTATATTCTAAAAGAAGCTTTTAGAGATCAATTTCCACAAGACTTTTTAGAAAAAGGAAAAAGCGGATTTGGCTCACCAACAGGAGATTGGCTAAGACAAAGTCTGCGACAAGAATTAGAAAGTTATATAGAGCCAGAAATGCTGAAAAAACAAGGCATTTTTAAAGTAGACGTTATAACCAAATTGGTTCAAGATCATCTTGACAGTAAGAAAGATAGTACGTTTAGAGTATGGTCTTACTACTGTTTTCAAAAGTGGTACAAATTTAATTTTCTAAATGAAAACTAATACAATGCAAAAGAAGAGAGTACTTATTATAGCATCCTTTGCTGGTTCTTTAATTCGGTTTAGAGGCGACTTTATCAAAAGCTTAGTTGCTAATGGTTTTGAGGTTTTTACAGCATCACCAAGTTATACCGAAGAGGACTTACAATTAATAAAAGAACGAGGTGCACATCCTATAGAATTTAATTTACAACGTACAGGTTTAAATCCTTTTAAGGATTTTAAATCCATATTAGAATTAAAATCTATCATGAAGGAAAACAAAATAGACTTAGTGTTTCCTTATACGGTAAAACCTGTAATCTATGGTTCTTTAGCAGCTAATATGAGTAAAGTTCCGGTAATTTCATTAATTACAGGATTAGGCTTTGCGTTTACAGGACTTACACGAAAAGCAAGGATTTTACAACGTTTTAATGAAACTTTATACAAGCTTTCAATTAGAAAAAATAAGTTTATAGTTTTTCAAAATAAGGATGATTATCAACTGTTTTTAGATCGTAAAGTAATTTCGAAAAAACAGCCTGTAGCGTTTGTGAGTGGCTCTGGTGTTAATCTGAATGAATTCACTTTCAAAGAAAAAAATCCGACAGATAAAGTAAGTTTTTTACTTATTGCCAGATTAATCAAGGAAAAAGGTATTGCACTATACATGGATGCTGCAAGAACATTGAAGCCAAAATATCCAAATGCTGAATTTCATGTTATTGGAGCTTTAGAAACCTCACCTAGCGCTATTAGTGAAGATGAATTACACGAATTACACGAGAAAAATATTATCGTTTTTCACGGTAGGCAAATGGATGTTGACAAACATCTTCATCAAAGAGATGTTTTTGTACTGCCAAGTTACTACAGGGAAGGCATACCAAGAACAACTCTTGAAGCGCTCGCTTGTGGAAATCCAATAATTACAACAGATTCTGTAGGATGTAGAGAATCTGTAAAAGAAGGTATAAACGGAAAGTTAATAGAGCCCCAAAATTTAGAAGCCTTAATTGATGCGATGGAATTCTTCACTACAAATCCTGATAAAATAAAGGAAATGGGAATGAATAGTCGTAAGTACGCTGAAGAACGTTTTGATGTGGATATTATCAATAATGATTTAATTGAACTTATCAATAAATCCCTTTAAAAAACACCAACAACAGAAATTAAAGTCAAAAAACAATTAAACATAAATAACAAACAAATAATCAACCAATTATGTATAAGTTATTTTTCAAAAGACTAATCGATTTTATGATTGCTTTGATTGGACTATTAATTCTTTCTCCAATCATAATCACTATTATAATTTTATTAGCTATAGCTAACAATGGTAAACCATTTTTCTATCAAAAAAGAACAGGAAAGGGTGGAAAAATATTCACCATCGTGAAACTAAAAACCATGAACGACAAAAAAGATGCGGATGGCAATCTTTTACCAGACCATGTTAGAATTACCAAAGTTGGCGATATTTGTAGACGCTACTCTTTAGACGAAATTCCTCAGCTATTTAATATGCTAAAGGGAGATATGAGTTTAATTGGCCCTCGTCCCCTACTTCCAAAATACCTTCCACGCTACACAAAAGAACAGTTTAGAAGGCATAACGTAACACCAGGAATTACAGGTTGGGCACAAGTTAATGGTAGAAATGCCATAAGCTGGGAAGAAAAGTTTAAGCTAGACACTTATTATGTAGATAATCAATCTTTTATTTTAGATTGTAAAATCTTCTTTAAGACCATTCAAAATGTCATTGGCAAAAAGGATATAAATTCTTCTACCAACCAACCGATGCCAGAATTTATGGGTACTGAAGGTAAAGCCTAACACCATAAAATATTTCTATTATTTAAATAGAGCTTAAATCTTTAGTATCTAAACTATTGGATCTAAAATTTAACAACGTAAATATTTACCTTTTATCGTCTTTATTTGGGATGAGCAAGAATAATAACGCATCTTTAAATCGATTTTAGATCGTGTCCCAAATCCCTCTAAGACATGAAATTGATAGAGTAATAATTAATTACTTAAACAATTTTTACTTATGAAACCGAAAATATGGTTGTCTTCACCTCACATGAGTGGTGCAGAACAGACTTACATAAAAGAAGCTTTTGATACCAATTGGGTGGCTCCATTAGGTCCTAATGTTAATGGATTTGAAAAAGATTTAGAGTCTTACCTAAATGAAGACAGATATGTTGCAGCATTGGCTTCAGGTACTTCTGCTCTTCATTTAAGCTTAATACTTTTAGGAGTTACAAATGGTGATGAAGTTATCTGCCAAAGTAAAACATTCTCAGCTTCAGCTAATCCTATTGTCTATCAAGGTGCCACACCTATTTTCGTAGACAGTGAAGCAGACACATGGAACATCTGCCCTATTCAATTAGAAATTGCAATTAAAGACAGAATAACAAAAGGTAAAAAGCCTAAAGCTATAATTGCCGTACATCTCTATGGAATGCCGTATAAAGCAGATGAAATTCATAGCATTGCTGAAAAATATGAAATTCCCGTTATAGAAGATAGTGCAGAATCTTTAGGAAGCCATTATAAAGGTCAGAACTGTGGTACGTTTGGTAATTTATCAATTTTATCTTTCAACGGAAATAAAATTATAACCACTTCTGGTGGTGGTGCTTTAGTAACTAGAACTGAAGATCAAAAAAAGAAGGCCGTTTTTTTAGCTACTCAAGCCAGAGATAATGCGCCTCATTACCAGCATACACATATTGGTTACAACTACAGAATGTCTAATATTGTTGCTGGTATAGGAAGAGGACAAATGACTATTTTAGATAGTCACGTTGAAAAACGTCGTTCTAATCATGATTTATATTACAATACATTTAAAGACAATAATAAGATAACCTTTCTACTAGAACCTGAAGGTCATTTTTCTAATCGTTGGTTATCTTGTATTCTTTTAGATTCTTTTGAAACAAGAGAAGGATTAAGATTAGCTTTAGAGAAAGAAAATATAGAGTCTAGACCACTTTGGAAACCAATGCATCAGCAACCTATTTTTAAAGATGCTCCAAGTTACCTAAATGGCATTTCAGATGATCTTTTTAATAGAGGGTTATGCTTACCAAGTGGATCAAATCTAAGCAATGAAGAATTAGATAGAGTAATTTCAGCTATAAATATGTATTTTGCAGTATGTTAGAAAATTTTCTAAATAAAATATCTCAGAGATATGCTTCTAAGTGGCTAGTACTACTATTCGACATTATAGTTGTTGCTGCTACTTTTTTCTTGGCATACTTAATAAGATATAACTTTACATTAGATTTTGATTTTTCTACTCTTTTAGTGCAGATACCTTATGTTATGCTAGTTGCTGCCATAAGCCTAATCGCTGTTGGAGCTTATAAAGGTGTTGTAAGATTTACAGGATTTAAGGATATAATCAACGTTATAATTGGTGCTAATATCTTAGCCACAATACTTATTTGCTGTACATTTTTAAGTCGAAAGTTATTGGGCGAGAACAGTATTTTTAATATTTCTGGATCAATAATTTATATCCATTTATTATTAAATATTCTATTCTTAATTGGCGCTAAGCTTTTCATCAAGTCATTATATAACCAAATCACACAAGATGTCCATAAGACTGCAAATGTGCTTATTTTTGGGGCAGGTAATTCTGGAATGTTAACCTATGATGCCATTGAAAATGACACTAAAAATGGTTTTGAAGTAGTAGGTTTTATAGACGATGATGAAAGAAAGATTGGTAAGAAAATCAACTTAGTTACTGTTTATGGTCTTTCAGATATTGACGAAGCATTCATCAAAAAAAATAAAGTTGAAGATGTAATAATCTCAATTCAGAATATTGACCCTACAAGGTTACTTCAAATAACAGGGAACTTATTTAATCTTGGACTAAAAGTAAAAATTGTTCCACCTGTACAAAGTTGGATAGATGGAGATTTAAGTGTTGGTCAAATAAAAGAGGTTAAAATTGAAGATTTACTTGGAAGAGATCCTATTCATATAAAAAACCCAGATTTAATCGACCTCTACGATAACAAGGTTATACTAATCACAGGAGCTGCAGGATCTATTGGTAGCGAAATTTGCAGAAAAGCGAGCCTTTATAACTATAAAAAACTAATACTTGTAGATAATGCAGAATCCGCACTTTATGATATTCAACAAGAGTTTAGACAACAGGGCTTAGATAATATCACTGCTATTGTTGCAGATGTAAGAAATAAAACCAGAATTGATCAAATTTTCAACCTTTACAAACCTAAAATAGTATTTCATGCGGCTGCATATAAGCATGTACCATTAATGGAAAATAATCCTTATGAAGCTGTTAGTGTTAATATAGGTGGTACTAAAAACGTAGTTGATGTAGCTGTTAAACACAGTGTCGATAAATTTGTTTTGATTTCTACAGATAAAGCGGTTAATCCAACAAATGTAATGGGTGCGACAAAACGCATTGCTGAGTTATATGTGTCTTGCTTAAAAGGTAAAGGCCATACCAAGTTTATAACCACACGTTTTGGAAATGTATTAGGATCTAATGGATCTGTTATTCCATTGTTTAAAAAGCAAATTGAAAAAGGTGGACCTCTGACGGTAACTCACAAGGAAATTACTCGTTATTTCATGACAATCCCTGAAGCTTGTCAACTTGTATTAGAAGCTGCAGCTATGGGTAATGGTGGTGAGATATTTGTTTTTGACATGGGTGAACCTATTAAAATTTTCAATCTAGCGAAAAACATGATTATTCTTTCTGGACTTCGTTATCCAGAAGATATCGATATTAAAATTACTGGTTTACGTCCAGGTGAAAAAATCTATGAAGAACTACTAGCAGATGGTGAAAACACAAAGAAAACCTACCATGAAAAAATAATGATAGCTAAAACCAGACATGTTGACACAGAAGCAGTTGAAAAACAAATCAATACATTGACTGGCATCAATTCCTTAACACAACCGTTAGAAATTGTATCACACATTAAAGCATTAATCCCAGAATATATATCTAACAACTCTACATATGAGGTTTTAGATTCAAAAAAATAATCAACAACACCAAAAAACTACTCCTAAAATCAGAAAAATGAAAACACACAAAATCATACTTCAATTAATTACTATATTAATTTTGACGTCTTGTGGATCTAGAAAAAACATTGTCTATTTTCAAGATGAGCCCATAGAAGATGGTGTTTTAGTTTCAGAACCAAAGCCTATAATATATAAACCAGATGATATCTTAACAATCAATGTATCTGCATTAGACCCTGATACCGTGAAACCATTTAATCTTATGGTCGTGTCTAATAACGATTCGAATTTATTAAATGCTGGAGGGCGCCAACAATTTCAATCTTACCTAATAGATTATGACGGAAATATAGATTTCCCTGTACTTGGCAAATTAAAAGTTGCTGGTTTGAATCGGACAGAATTAACCGCAATGTTAGTTGAAAAAATAAGTGAGTACGCTAATAATCCAATTGTTAATGTTAGATTATCAAACTTTACAATTACTATTTTAGGAGAAGTTAGAAATCCAGGAACATTTACTATACAAGACGAAAGAATTACTGTTTTAGAAGCCTTAGGACTTGCAGATGACCTAACTATATTTGGAAAACGTAAAAATGTTTTACTTATCAGAGAGGTAGATGGTAAAAAGAAATTTGCTAAAATAGATTTGACCTCAGTTAACGCTGTAAATTCACCCGTATACTATCTTCAACAAAATGATGTTATCTACGTTGAACCAAATAATGCAAAAATTAGAGCTTCATCATACAATCAAAACAACAGCGTTCTTATATCAGCAATTGGTACATTAACAACGATTATTGCTGTATTCTTAGTAAGAAATTAAGAAGGTAATTACAATTTATGAAATCCAAAACATCCACTGTAGACTTAAAACAAACCTTAGAATTATTTCTTTCTTATTGGAAATGGATTCTCCTTTGCGTAATCATAGCCCTAGTACTTGGATTTACACATCTTCGTTATGCAGACTATGAATATAAAGCAAATGCTACCATAAAAATTAGAGACGAGGAACAATCTCAAAAATTACCTAGTTTAGACGATGTCAAAACAAATGGTCTATTTTCGGGTGGTGCAGATAAAATTAAAGATGAAATCAGAGTTATTAGATCTAGAGAAATTGCAGAAAATATAATTAAAAAGCTAGATCTTAATATCAGATACTTTGCTGATGGTAAAATTAAAGAAAAAGAATTTTATAAAAATTCTCCAATTAAAATAAATTTTTTTGAAAGTGACTCTATAATAGACAAAGTCAGTAAGACTCTATACATTAAAGTTAAATCACCCACTCAATATCTACTTTTCAAGGATAAAGACCAATCATTATTTGACGACAGAGAAGACACAGAAGGCACTTTATATGATTTTGGTGAAAAAGTTGAAACACCTTATGGAGGCTTTTACATTGTACCTAATGATGTTAAAAACACACCAAAAAAAGGTACAAGTATAAAAATTGCTATCATACCTGTACGAAAGCTAGTCAATTCATATTCACGTAACTTAGCGATTACAACAGAAAAAGGCTCTAGTGTTATAGGCTTGGAATTAAAAGAAACTGTAGCCAAAAGAGCCGTTGATTATTTGGATGAATTGATTAAAGAGTATAATAACGATGTACTTAAAGACAAAGAAGAAGTTGTCAAAGTGACATCAGATTTTATTACTAATAGATTACAAAAAGTCTCAAAAGAACTAGAAGAAGTAGATTATACTGCTGAAGAACTTCAAAAAAGCAGAAATATTACATCTTTAGGATCACAAACTGATCTCAACTTACAGGCAAATAAACAATTAGAACAACAAATAGTAAGTACATCCATAGATATTGAAAAAATCAATTACTTACAGGAAGAGATTCAGGCTGAAGATAGAAGTAGTGACATGTTACCCGCAGATGTTGGTATTGGAGATGCTTCTACAGCTCAAATGATTGCCAGTCATAACGAACTGGTTGCTGAACGAAATAGAATCTTAAAAAATTCAAGTCCAAAAAACCCTGTCATAATTAATTTAAATGACCAAATAAACGCCATCAAATCAAACATAGAGCGTTCGTTAAGCAACATGAAACAAACTTCTGAACTTACCTTAAATAACCTAAATAAGGAAAATTCAAGAATTAGAGGTCAACTTTATGCTGCTCCAACAAAAGCAAGACAATTTAGAGATATTAAAAGACAGCAAGACATTAAGGAATCTTTATACTTATATCTTTTAGAGAAACGTGAGGAATCAGCTATCAGACTTGGCATGTATACTCCAAATGCAAAAATTATAGAGAATGCCTATACTTCTAACATGCCTATTGCACCAAAGCCAACAATTATTTATTTGGCTTCTCTTATTCTTGGACTCATGATTCCAATTGGAATCATATATCTAATAAATCTTCTAGATTCTAAGGTTTACAATAAAAATGATCTAGTCAACATTTTAGATATACCTTATTTAGGGGATATACCTAAAACATCAAAAAAACAAAAGCTAATCAAAAGAGTTGACTATTCGCCTAAAGCTGAGGCTTTTAGAATAGTACGCTCAAACATTGACTTCATACTTAGAAATTTAAAGAGTCAGCAAAAGAGAATATTTATTACATCAACAAAAGCTCAAGAGGGAAAATCGCATACAAGTACCAATTTAGCTAGCTCAATATCATTTTCTGAAAAGTCTGTGCTGTTGGTTGAAATGGATATTCGTGTACCTAAAATTTTAGATTACTTAGGAATTGAAGAAAAACCTAAAAAAGGTTTATCAGATTTTATAGCTGATGAATCAATTAAATCCCAAGAAATTGTTGTAAAACATCCTGAAAATAAATTTTTAGATATTATTCCGTCAGGTACGATTCCACCTAATCCCTCAGAATTATTGATGAATCCCAGGGTGAATGAACTTTTTAAACATTTTGAGAATAAATATGATTACATAGTAGCAGATACTTCTGCTGTTGGGTTGGTAAGTGATACATTACTGATATCTGAACTTGCAGACCTATTTATCTATGTAGTTAGCGCTGATAATGTAGACAAAAGACGACTTGTAAATGTAGCACAACCCTTATACGATGATAAACGACTTCCTAACATGACCATGTTGTTAAATGGTGTTAAGCCTGGTAAAAAAGGATATGGGTATGGATACGGATACGGTAATAATCCTACCAAAAAGAAAAAATGGTATAGTTTTTCATAAAAGAACAGATTCAAATAGACGCCTTAAGAAAATAAGGCGTTTATAGTTTTCGTCTTTTCCTCTCCGTTTTTAATAAAGTTAATTCTCTATTGGTTTGTCCTGCTACAGAAGTATTCTCCTCTGCCCTTCTTATAAGGTACGGCATTACATCCTTAACTGGACCAAAAGGGATATACTTAGCTACATTATAGCCTTCTTCTGCTAAGTTATAACTAATATGATCACTCATACCATACAATTGCCCAAACCAAACATTGTTATCCTCTTTGTGAATGTTATATTTTTCCATCAATTCCATAGCTAGATAACAGCTAGCTTCATTGTGCGTCCCAATAAATACAGAGATATCACTTAAGTTCTCTAAAATGTAAATAAGCGAATTATTAAAAGTATCATCGGTTTCTTTCTTATTTTCACAGATAGGAGACTTATATCCTTTTTCTTCAGCCCTATTACGCTCTTTTTCCATATAAGCGCCACGAACAATTTTCATCCCAATATTAAAACCATCTTTCTTTCCGCGCTCATGTAATTCTTTTAAATAATCTAACCTATCCCAACGATAGCATTGTAGCGTATTATAAACAATGGTTTTGCCTTTGTTATATTTCCGCATCATATCTTCTACCAAATCATCAGCTGCATCTTGCATCCAACTTTCCTCGGCATCTATTAAAACTTCAACGTCTTTTTCTTTTGCCAGTTTGCATACAGCATCAAAACGCGCTACAACCCTATTCCATTCTTCATTTTCCGAAGCGGAAAGCTCCTTACCTTCAGTCTTCTTTTGGTATAGTAAAAAGCGTCCAAATCCTGTAGGCTTAAAAACTACTATTGGCATAGCATCTCGCTCTTCACAAAAATGAATAATCTTCAATATTTTTTTTAACGCATTATCAAAATCCTCCTCTATTTCTTTACCTTCTACAGAATAATCTAGCACAGAACTAACACCTTTAGTATATAGTTTATCTATAACAGATAAACAATCCTCTTCACTCACACCACCACAGAAATGATCAAAAACAGTTGAACGAATTAAACCCTCTACTGGTAAATTAGCCTTTAATGCAAAATTAGTTGCAGCAGTACCTATTCTCACCAAAGGTTGAGATGAAATCATTTTAAATAAAAAGTAAGCACGTTCTAACTCAGAGTCAGATTTTAGTGCAAAAGCAGTTGAAGTGTTTTCAAACAGAGACCGATTAATCATAAATCTTTAATATAATATTGCAAATATATTTAATCCTAAGCGTATTTTTTTCTAAAAAAAGGGAGTATTTTCACACCGTAAATTGAGGAATCAACAAAAATGAAATCTATAAAGACAAATAATGCAATTGTTCACTTTAATGACAACGTATATAAGGAGCTTAATGCATATATAAAATCATCCAATCCATCAAAAATATTCATTCTGGTTGACACCAATACACACGATGCTTGTCTTCCAAAATTTTTGTCTCAGGTTGAGTCTGGTGACATCGTAGTTGAAGTTATGGAAATGCCAGAAGGTGAAGATCATAAAACTATAGACATATGTACTGGTGTGTGGGAAGCAATGTCTGAATATTATGCAGACAGAAAAAGTCTTATGATAAACTTAGGCGGTGGTGTTGTAACAGACCTTGGTGGTTTTGTTGCTAGTACTTATATGCGAGGTATAGACTACATCAATGTTCCTACATCCTTATTAGCCATGGTAGATGCTTCAGTTGGAGGTAAAACAGGTGTAGATCTTGGTAATCTAAAGAATCAAATAGGTATTATAAGCGAAGGCAGTATGGTCTTAATCGATACATCTTTTTTAGAAACTTTACCGAACAACCATATGGTTTCTGGTTATGCAGAAATGTTGAAGCACGGATTAATAAAAGATAAGTCTTATTGGAATACGCTTATTAATTTTGAGAGTTTAGATGCCTCAGCTCTTAATGAAATGATTTATGATTCTGTTGTTATAAAAAATAAGATAGTTTCTGAAGACCCAACAGAGCAAGGGTTGAGAAAAATTTTAAATTTTGGTCATACATTGGGTCATGCTATAGAAAGTTATTTTTTAGGCAATGCAGATAAAGTTCCTTTATTACATGGAGAGGCAATTGCAATAGGAATGCTTTTAGAAGCTTATATTTCAACAAAAACAGCTGGTTTGTCTAATGAAGAGTTAAAAGAAATTGAAGAAGGAATTTTAAAAACCTTTACAAAAGTTGAAATCAATGAAAACGATCAAAAAGTAATCATAAATCTATTGCAATACGACAAGAAAAACAGTCATGGCAAAGTGAAGTTTGTTTTATTAGATGCCATTGGTAAACCAAAAATCAATTGCGAAGTAAATAATGATATTTTGTTAGAAGCATTTAAGCACTACAATGCTTAATATAAAAACAAAAAACCTTAGCACTTGCTAAGGTTTTTTTATTTCTATTTACATTAATTATTCACTACAACTCGTTAAAAATAGTGTGCATTAGACGTTTCTTATCATTAATACTCTCTTCTAGAGATATCATTGTTTCAGTTCTGTAAACACCTTCTATATCATCAATTTTAAAAATGATTTCCTTAGCATGCATTGTGTTTTTTGCTCTAATTTTACAGAAAATATTAAACTTACCAGTAGTAATATGAGCTACTGTAACATAAGGAATACTCTCGATACGCTCTAAAACGAATTTAGTTTGTGACGTATTTTGCAGAAACACACCAATGTAGGCTATAAATGAATATCCTAGCTTTTTGTAATCTAAAGTAAGCGAAGAACCTTTAATGATTCCTGCTTCTTCCATTTTCTTAACACGAACATGAACTGTACCTGCAGAAATCAATAATTTTTTTGCTATATCTGTAAAAGGAATACGCGTATTATCTATAAGCATATCCAATATTTGGTGGTCAACTTCGTCTAATTTAAATTTTGCCATAATTGTATAATCTTTAAACTTTATGCAAAAATAAAGTATTTTTATTATCAATTACTCACCAAAAGCAAGTTTTTTTAAGGTTTTAGTGAAGTTTTTTCATTATTTATCAATACGAAATCGTTTTCGTTAGTAACTTTTAGGGTTGTATTATGTTGAGTTTTTACCACTTGCCCTTTTGCATCTATCTCTTTATGACCATAAAAGATATTTGAATTTAAAATTTCTTCAAAAACTGGAATAAATTCAAT
Organism: Winogradskyella poriferorum; assembly: GCF_036553625.1. Lineage (NCBI taxonomy): Bacteria > Pseudomonadati > Bacteroidota > Flavobacteriia > Flavobacteriales > Flavobacteriaceae > Winogradskyella > Winogradskyella poriferorum. Next base: position 550,964 of record NZ_JAZHOU010000002.1, on the reverse strand, counting down.
TTTACCATCAACTAATCGTTCATCATATTGAATACCTAAATCAATTATTCCATCAATATCTTCTTCTAATCTTGCATTTCTTATAATTACATCATAAAATTTCTTTGCATTTTCAGGAATTGAAAAATATTCATTAAAGTCGTCAATTTCAAACCCTTTAGAAATTGATTCTAAAGCCTTAAGGATAGATAAAAAGATTAAGTACCGTACTTCTTCTCTATTATAATCATTTGGATAATGACCAGCTTCAAACAATATTGTTGGTACATTTAGACTTTGAAATGTATCGCCAACACAGTTAAGATTAAAACCATCATCATATCTTGCTACACAATGAGGTATCCTTTGCTGAAGGATAGAATTCATTGCAACAATTAAAGACATTGCCTTTTTTCTATTGAACGTTATAGAACGTTCTGCATCTTGAGATGGTGACAAAAACGAAAGTATGGATGATTTATTAGTTCCTTCGACATTATAAATTGTTCTTTGCCCATGAAGATTGAAGCAATAATCTGGTTTAAAATCATTAAAAATCTGTCTCAACAACCTACTCTCTGGTTGAGATAAGTCTTGCGCATCTCTATTTAAATCAACTTTGTTGGCATTTAAACGAGTGTAGCGTTCAGCACCATCTGGGTTTAAAATAGGTATTACTAAAAGCGTACAAGACTCTAAAATAGAATTAGGAATAGCATTATTTGTGAGAAATAAATTAAAACAATCAAAAAGAGCCTTGGTCGTTGTAGATTCATTACCATGCATCTGAGACCACATCAAAACCTTTTTAGATCCATTACCCAATCTCAAACTGTAAATAGGTCTATTTTCAACAGAATAACCAATAACCGAATACATAGAGCCTGGAATTTTCTTTAGGCATTTTTCGATGTGTGAATTGGTAATGTACCTACCAAATAAGTCAGGTGTTTTAATTAGTGTATATAAACTATTAAGGTGCTCTAATTTCATTAATGATTTTTTAGATGTTACAAATGTAACTATTTGATTTTTTACAAATGTAAACAAGATATATTTGCATTTTTGTTACAGTTGTATACAAGTTCAGAATTTAACAATTCCCAGAAGCCAACCATTATTGAAAAAAATTCAATAAACAACTTTTTTAAATTTTATTTAATTGTTTTTCAGTTATTTAAACTAAAAAATAAAACTAAAACTTTAAGTTATTTTAAAAGATTAACACTAAACTATTGATTAAAAATACACTATTGTTTACATTTGTATCGTTACTATAACGAAACATCTGTTTACAATGATAAACTCTTCGGATTTTGCTAATCGTCTACAAAAAGTCATAGATTTTTATGATGAAACTGCGTCTGGTTTTGCTGAAAAAATTGGAGTCCAGAGATCTAGTATTTCACATATTCTTTCCGGAAGAAACAAACCTAGTTTAGACTTTGTAATGAAGGTGCTTCACTCCTATCCAGAAGTAGAATTGTATTGGCTATTAAATGGTAAAGGAAACTTTCCGACAACCGAAGTTAAAATTTCAGATATTCCAAATCCTCAACCAAATCTAAAAACCGAGAACACTGAAAATTTCCAAGAATCTGATTCTGAAATTGAAAAAATAGTCATCTTTTACAAAGACGGTACATTTAAAAGCTACAAGCCTTAATTTTAAATTAACTAAACTATCTTTGCACAAACCATAAGAATGAAAAACATTTTTTTGCTTTGTATATTATTACTGCTTACAAGTTGTTTTGAAGTAGAACGTAATTGTGCTGACTTTAAAACCGGCGAATTTGAATTTGACTACATTATAGATGGAGTAAAAAAGACTGGTAGATTTATTCGAACCGAAGACTTAAGCATCAATTACTATGATGGAAAAATAGACTCCTCATCAGTGCGCTGGATAAACGATTGTGAGTTTATCTTAAAAACCATAAACCCTAAGACAAATGCCGAAAAAGATGATATGCACATGAAAATACTATCCACAGACGGTACATCATCTTATACTTTTGAATATAAGTTGGCAGTAAAAAAGCGAAACAAACCTTTACGAGCCCAAAGAGGTGTTGCCTATAGAATTAAATAGATAATATGTTAGAGTTCTTGTTAACATCCGATGCAATAATGGCGCTTGTAACGCTAACATTTCTGGAAATTATTCTAGGAATAGATAATATCGTATTTATTTCGATTGCCGCAAATAAGCTTCCTGAGCATCAACGAAGTAAAGCCACCAATATCGGCTTGGTTTTAGCAATGATTCAACGCATAGTTCTACTATTTTTTGTTACATTTCTTATTGGCTTAAGTGAACCTTTTTTTAAATATGAGAACGACTGGTTTAAAATAGCACTAAGTTGGCAAGCTATAATATTATTTGCTGGCGGACTCTTTTTAATTTATAAAAGCACGTCTGAAATAAGAGAAAAGGTAGAAGATCCAGGTCACGATGAAAAAGGCGTAAAATCTAAAGTGATTAAATCGCTTTCTCAAGCTATTACACAAATCCTAATCATTGACTTTATATTCTCCGTAGATTCTATCTTAACTGCAGTTGGTATGACCAATGGCCTGCACCCAAATAATAACTATACTCTAATATTAATGATTATAGCTGTTGTTATTTCTATAGCTGTAATGATAGGTTTTGCTAATCCTATTCGAAAGTTTATAGATCGAAATCCAAGTATGCAAATACTAGGTCTAGCCTTTTTAATTCTCATAGGTTTTATGCTTATTACCGAAGCTGCTCACCTATCTCACACAGAGTTCTTTGGAAAAACAGTTGGCGCAATACCAAAAGGCTACTTATACTTCGCAATTGCATTTTCATTGTTCGTGGAATTCTTGAATTTCAAAACAAAGAAAAAGACTAAGACTAATTAATTCTATTTAAAACACTAGAAAAGCGTCACCTGACCTTTATCATCTATATCTAAATCATCATCCTTATCATCCGCTTTAGTTGAAGAATCATCTTTAGGCTGTTCTGTTTTTTCTTCCGTTTTATCAACATCTAAATCCACAGAAACGGTTTCTTCGTCTACAACCTCCAAATCATCTGCATGCACTTCTTCTGGCGCCTCATAAGGTAAAGGATCTAATAAACTTATTTGATTTATTTTTTCCTTAGTTAACTGATTTCCAAGAGCATTAATACCTTTTACTGCAATAAATTCTTCAAGATTAACTTCCATGTTAGGTTTACGATCTTTACCTCGCTCTTTGGTAAATTCTACCTCAGCCATTGGCCTCCAATCTGTAGATACAATTTCTAATTGCGAATCTGGATGACTGGAAATAAATGTCTCCTCTTTTCCTTCTTGCTCAATTAAAAAACGCTTTACATAATAGCGTTCTTTTTCTCCATCATAATAGATGGCAGATATTGGTTTTTTAGGTATCCATTTTTCAAGCACAATCATGTCGCTATCAAAATGTGTTGTTAATTCTGGGATAATAGTTTTTACATTTCCAGATTGTGTAATAATAAGCAAACGGTCCTCACCTCTAAATTCACCTATAAGTTCACCTCTTTCATCGACATTAAGACGCTGTACTGTATCGTCAAACCAAATTTTGCGTGGTTTTAGGGTTGAAACTCCTTTTTCTTTAAGTTCTATTCGTTTTACAGAATACTTGGTAACAAGATTCCCTTTAGATGAACGACCCTTTATTAAAATATCAGCAAAATCTAAATCCCACTTCAGTTTTTTAATACTACCTACTTGACGCAGTAATACAGTAACAACTTCGGCTTCGCCATTAGGATTTGCAGAGAAATACCACACCACAGAACCCTTGTTACCGTTGGTCATGTCGTACTCTCTGTCTCTGGTAATACTGGTAACAGCAAAACGTTTTACATAAGATGGTCCTTTTTTACCATCTCTATAAATCATGTTGTAGATAGTACGCTTGTCTTTCTTCTTGAAAACTGCAACGTGAATAATATTTTTACCAACAAAAGTTTTAGAATCCACCTTGGTTACCATCATTTTACCTTCTTTGGTAAACACAATGATATCATCTATATCACTACAATCACAAACATATTCATCTCGCCTTAATGAGGTTCCGATAAATCCTTCTTCTCTATTGACGTAAAGCTTAGTGTTTCTGATAACAACCTTTGTTGCATCTACATCTTCAAAAGCTCGTAATTCAGTTTTACGCTCTTTTCCTTCACCATAATCTTTCTTTAAACGCTCAAAATAAGTAATCGAATAATCGATAAGATTGGCTAAATTGTGTTTCACTTCTGCAATTTGATCTTCTAAAGCATCAATTTTTTGTTGCGCTTTATCAATATCAAATTTAGAAATACGCTTTATTCTTATTTCTGTTAAGCGAACAATATCGTCTTCGGTAACCGCACGCTTTAAATGTTTAATATGTGGCTGAAGTCCTTTGTCAATAGCCTGGATAACTCCTTCCCAAGTCTCCTCTTCTTCTATATCACGATAGATTCTATTTTCAATAAAAATTCGCTCTAAAGACGCAAAATGCCATTGTTCTTCAAACTCTCCCAGCTTTATTTCTAATTCTTGTTTTAAAAGCTGAACCGTGTTATCTGTAGAACGACGCAACATCTCAGTAACCCCAACAAAGAATGGCTTATTATTTTCAATAACACATCCTAATGGTGAAATTGATGTTTCACAAGCTGTAAATGCATAAAGGGCATCAATCGTTTTATCTGGCGACAAACCTGATGGCAAATGGATTAATATTTCAACTTCAGCCGCTGTATTATCCTCAATGCGTTTTATTTTGATTTTACCCTTATCATTCGCTTTTAAAATAGAATCTATCAAGGATGATGTAGTTGTACCAAAAGGAATCTCTGTAATAGCAAGCGTGTTTTTATCGACTTGCGAAATTTTAGCACGTACCCTAACCTTTCCGCCGCGCATTCCATCATTGTAATTGCTGATGTCTGCAATACCTGCGGTTGGGAAATCTGGATATATTGTGAAGCGCTTACCTTTTAAATGCTTTACCGAAGCATCAATAAGCTCTATAAAGTTATGTGGTAAAATTTTAGTAGATAAACCTACAGCAATACCTTCGCCTCCTTGTGCTAAAAGCAATGGAAACATAACTGGCAGATTTATTGGCTCTTTTCGCCTACCGTCATAAGAAGCCTGCCACTCTGTTATTTTAGGATTATAAACAACGTCTAGCGCAAACTTTGATAATCTGGCTTCAATATAACGTGATGCCGCTGCTCTATCTCCTGTTAGGATATTTCCCCAGTTACCTTGGGTATCTATTAAAAGATCTTTTTGACCAATTTGAACCATGGCATCAGCAATACTTGCATCACCATGCGGATGGTACTGCATTGTATGACCAACAATATTAGCCACCTTGTTATAACGACCATCATCTAAATCTTTCATAGAATGCATAATACGACGCTGTACTGGTTTAAAACCATCTTCTATTGCAGGTACAGCACGCTCTAAGATTACATAAGAAGCGTAATCTAAGAACCAGTCTTTATACATTCCGGTGACTTTGGTAATCGTTTCTTGATTACCGTTGTCTTCATTTAATAATTCGTCATTTTGATCTTCTGCCATTTAAATACTCTATGCTAATTTATCGCTATACTTTATTCAATATTCTTATTAAACTTTTTTAGTCCTGCCATTAATAGGACTATTGCCAGAATCCCTAAAAACCCTGCTACATTTTTCATTGACCAAAGGTTGGAATAGTCTAATAAAAATAACCAACCAATGATTAGTAGTAAAGGCCACAAATTCAAAAACTTTTGCCCTTTTTTATTCGACGACATCTAATTCTACTTTAAGATTTTCAATAATGAATTCTTGACGTGATGGTGTGTTTTTTCCCATATAAAAAGACAACAACTCTTCAATAGACATATCCTTGTCTAGCATCACAGGATCTAGACGCATGTCTTCACCAATAAAATGTTTAAACTCATCTGGAGAAATTTCACCAAGCCCTTTAAATCGCGTAATTTCTGGCTTTGGTTTTAATTCTTCAATCGCATTTTTTCGTTCTTCGTCAGAATAACAATAAATTGTTTTCTTTTTATTTCTCACTCTAAACAACGGAGTTTGAAGAATATACAAATGCCCTTCTTTTATCACCTCAGGAAAAAACTGTAAGAAAAACGTAATTAGCAACAACCTAATATGCATACCATCTACGTCGGCATCAGTTGCTATGACGATGTTGTTATATCTAAGGTCTTCTATTGATTCTTCTATATTTAAAGCCGCTTGCAAAAGATTGAATTCTTCATTTTCGTAAACAATTTTTTTGCTTAAACCATAGGAATTTAAAGGCTTTCCTTTTAAACTAAATACTGCTTGCGTATTAACGTTTCTTGATTTTGTAATACTACCAGAAGCCGAATCTCCCTCTGTAATAAACAATGTAGTATCTAAGTAGCCATCCTTTTTTGTATCGCCAAAATGAATACGACAATCACGCAGTTTCTTATTATGCAGACTTGCTTTTTTAGCGCGATCCTTCGCTAGTTTTCGTATCCCAGATAATTCTTTACGTTCGCGTTCTGCCTGAAGAATTTTGCGTTGTAACTTCTCTGCTGTTTCTGGGTTTTTATGAAGAAAATTATCAAGATATGTTTTTACAAAGTCATTGATGTAGGTTCTTACCGTTGGCAAATCGCCTCCCATATCTGTAGATCCTAACTTGGTTTTGGTCTGACTCTCAAAAACAGGTTCCATAACCTTTATTGCAATAGCTGCAACGATAGATTTTCTAATATCTGAGGCATCGTAATTTTTTCCGTAAAATTCTCTGACAGTTTTAACAATAGCTTCTCTAAAAGCTGCTAAATGTGTTCCACCTTGCGTGGTGTTTTGACCATTAACAAAGGAATGGTATTCTTCACTATACTGTGTTTTACTGTGCGTAATAGCAACTTCAATATCATCACCACGTAAGTGAATAATGGGATAAAGCAAATCACTTTCATTGATATTTTCTGAAAGTAAATCCTTTAAACCATTTTCACTATAATATTTTTCGCCATTAAAAACTATGGTCAATCCAGGGTTTAGATATACATAGTTTTTTAACATCTTTACCACATATTCATTTCTGAATTTGTAGTTTTTAAAAATGCTATCATCTGGTACAAAGGTTACTTTGGTTCCTTTTCGTCTTGATGTATCGTCTAAAAATTCCTGATCTGTTAGCTCACCTAAAGCAAACTCAGCAGAAGCTGATTTTCCGTCTCTGGTAGACTCTACTCTAAAATAGGTAGACAACGCATTAACTGCTTTAGTACCTACACCATTAAGACCTACAGATTTTTTAAAGGCTTTAGAATCGTACTTACCACCAGTATTCATCTTAGACACTACATCTACAACCTTTCCTAATGGAATACCACGACCATAATCTCGTACAATAACACGATCTCCTTGTATAGAAATCTCAATGGTCTTACCTGCTCCCATTACAAACTCATCGATAGAGTTATCGAGCACTTCTTTTACAAGAATATAAATACCATCGTCTGGAGAGGATCCATCACCTAATTTTCCGATGTACATACCAGGACGCATCCTGATGTGTTCCTTCCAATCGAGTGAACGAATATTATCTTCAGTATAGTTAGTTTGTTCTGACATAAAATAAAAGGACGATGTTAATGATAGAACGCTAATATAAGACTATAGCTTAAAAAATGAAACACGGTTCTGGTAAAGTAATTAACAATAAAGTACCGTTATTGTTGAGAACCTTAACATTTTTTATTGTTTTGCTAATTCCTCAGCTTTTTGCTTTAAAATTGCATTTCTGGTAACCATATTAACTCTAATATGCCTTTTCAAAATTAGGCGATCTACAATTTTTCCCAGAATTCCGTATTTAGAAGCAAAATGAAGTTTATCTATCATTACAGTCTTACCGTTGCGCTTTTCAAAAATGTGATCGCGCCTGTAAGATTTAAAGCTACCATCCGTCATTTCATCTGTAAATACGTAAGGTTTTTTTAACTCGGAAACTTTTAAAGTGAGGTGCTGTACAAAACCAAGATGATTGGTTTCCCAAGTGATAGAGTCACCTTCTTCTACAAGACCAGATATCTTTCCCATAACTGGGATTTCATTTTTATGCTTTAGAGACTGCTTATAAAAATCAACATCTCTTGCTAGATTAAAGCAAATCTCAATGTCTGATTCTATTTCAGTTTCTTCAATTATTTGGGGCATAATTTTTCTTTAGTAATAAGACGCGATGATTTTAAAAAGGTCACAATAAAATGTTCTTACACATTGTAAAAATTTTGATAAAATTCTGCTTCTCGATACTAATTTTTCTCATTTTCAATCGAAAAATTCACTCGAAGTGACGAATTTTACCCGAAAAGTTCTCGATACAATTTATCGCGCTACTTCGACTTCGCTCAGTATCCATTCAAAACCACTCGAAATGACGATTTTATAAAATTGATAAAAATTACCCTCAGAAAAGGTCAGATTGAAAAACCAAATCTACAATTCAACGCATCAACAAATCAGCCCTAATTACACGTTAAATAAGAAATGCATCACATCTCCATCTTTAACAATGTAATTCTTCCCTTCTACACGCATTTTACCAGCTTCTTTTACTTTGGCTTCGCTTCCAAAACTTACATAATCATCGTAAGCAATAACTTCTGCTCTAATAAAGCCTTTTTCAAAATCGGTATGAATTACTCCAGCAGCTTGTGGGGCAGTAGCACCAACATTTACCGTCCACGCTCTTACTTCTTTTACACCAGCCGTAAAATAGGTTTGCTGATTTAAAAGCTTATAAGCCGCTCTAATTAATTTTGCCGAACCTGGCTCATCTAATCCTATATCATCTAAGAACATTTGGCGTTCTTCATAATCTTCTAACTCATTAATATCAGCTTCTGTACCAACAGCTAACACCAATACTTCTGCGTGCTCATCTTTAACCGCTTCTCTCACCTTATCCACATAAGCATTACCAGTGTTTGCAGCACCCTCATCTACATTACACACATACATTACAGGTTTGTCTGTAATAAATTGTAATGGCTTTACGTAGTCTGCATAATCTTCGTCTGAAAACTCTAAAGCTCTCACAGATACACCAGACTCTAAACCGTTTTTTATCTTTAAAAGCACTGCTTCTTCTGCTTGTGCCTCTTTGTTACCTGTTTTAGCAGCACGCTTTACTTTATCTAACTTCTTTTCAGTAGTTTCTAAATCTTTAAGTTGAAGCTCCATGTCAATGGTTTCCTTGTCTCTTATAGGATCTACAGAACCATCAACGTGAACAATATTATCGTTATCAAAACAACGTAATACGTGCAAAATAGCATCGGTTTCTCTAATATTGGCTAAGAACTGGTTTCCTAAACCTTCACCTTTGCTGGCGCCTTTTACCAAACCTGCGATATCTACAATCTCTACCGTTGCAGGCATTACACGCTCTGGATTAACCAAAGATTCTAGTTTTGATAATCTTGGGTCTGGCACGTTAACCACACCAATGTTTGGCTCTATGGTACAAAACGGAAAGTTTGCACTTTGCGCTTTAGCGTTAGATAAACAGTTAAATAAGGTTGATTTTCCTACGTTTGGTAATCCTACTATTCCAGCTTTCATATTAACTTCCTGTACTTCGACTCCGCTCAGCACAAGCTGCAGGAATCTTTTTTAATTAAACTTCTTCTCTCTTTTTAAGAGATTGCAAATGTAATTAAATACTAGAATAGTTTTGATTAAGTTTTTTGAAAAGTTTGTGGGTGGTTTTTGGTTGCGAAGCGATTACCCAGTGTTAGATGAAAGCTATTTTATTTCCACTATAAAATTAGCAAAAAAGACTAGACATTTTGATAGGAATTTCCAGCCTTTTTAGCCCAGTATGGTTATTAGTCATTAAACTTTCGCATTATCTAACAACAAGTAATTAGTTAGGAATAATCTTTTGAATACCAATATTATTTTTTTTGCTCTTTAATAAAATTAAATAATCATTGTTGTAAAAAAAACTGTTAATATGCCTAAAGAAAAAGTCTTCTTGAGAATTAACCTGTTTATTCATTGAGTAGTCATATTTAAATTCGTAACATAAATATGGTGCATCTTCGTTATATTTATATATTTCTCCATCTTCACTCTCCACTTTTGATGAGTTAAAATAAATATATATGTTATCATTTTTGTTCACTTTTATTGCCGAACTAGTTCTAGGCAAAAAATAATTGCTTGGTTTTTCTTTATGAATGATGTCGTAATCTATTAGGTTACCGTTAAAATCAAACTTATTAATTCCTATATTACCATAATAAAATATTGTCATGCTTTGCCCATTAGACAAACCCCTCTGTTCGGCTGTCATTGTGTTAGAATAAGTAGTTTCATTAATGATAAAGTATGAATTCTTGATTACAAAAAAATCACTAATTTCTACATGATTTAATTGCTTAAATTTTTTCCTCAAAATTTGCTTGTTTAAATCATCTTTATATTTAGAATCGAAAGGTGAAATATTGATTGATTCTTGTTTAAGGTTTGACAAATTAAATTTAGAAATGTAAAAGCCCTTTTTTTCGTCTTCTTTGGTAAATTCACTATAATGTCCAGCAAAAAATATATTATTTGTATCAACAAAAGCTTTTAAATCTTCAACATATTTGCTTTTGGTATCAATTTTAAATATTTCTTGAGAATCTTTGGTAACTCTAACCATCTCATATGTACATGTCGATCGTTTAGAATTTTTATACTTTTTTACTAATAAAAGTATTGTACCATCATCTAGAGAATAAATATCATTAAAATTTATATTTCTTTTGCCTTTATAAAAATCATTAAGTTCGATATTACTCATTAGCTTAAAGTCACTATCATATTGTAGAAGTTTTTTTGCTTTATTTAGCCCAACAGAAAAACCTTTTTCGTTCCTATCACCAATAATTAAACTCATTATAGAATAGTCTTTATTAAAAGATAAACGTGAAGCTTCTTTAGTTCCACTTTTATACAATGTTTGTTCTTCGAAACTAAAATCATCTATGTTACAAAAGTATCTTTTTATGCTTTTCATTCTTAATTCATGAGGACTTGCTACAATTATATTTACTTTATTATTCTTTACTGAGAAACCCATAACAGAACCTTTAAAATCCTTTGAAATATCCTTTTGTTTAATGAGCTTCATATCCTTATCATAATGACTTAAAGCATGATATTGTTTAAAGGATAATTGACTTTGTTTTTTCCCAATCGTCAGAACTATAATATCCCCATTTTCAAGTATTGCTGTATTTGACACATAGTTTATTTTTTGTTTGGCGTCATTATCTTCACCTTTGATAAACTCTGTCTGACCATAAGTTAATGTTAGGCATGTTAGTAACAAAAGAAAGGTGATTTTTTTTTTCATTTTCAAGTATGATTATATGTTATGATTTATCTTGTTAAAAGTCGTAATTACTTTATCCGCCAATTTCGCATTTTTAAACCAAGAAGTCAATACGTAACGTTACGTATTTTTAACAAAGCCTTATTTTTGCAGTCTAAATCTTAGCTTTTTGAAACTTAAAACATCAGAACTTAAAACCTTTTTAGACGAGAAAGTCCACCTATACCATAACCCAAAATTTATTGAGAGCGACCCAATACAAGTGCCACATCAATTTTCTAAAAAAGAGGATATTGAGATTGCTGGGTTTTTAACCGCTACCATTGCTTGGGGAAATCGTAAAAGCATTATTAACAATGCCAATAAAATGATGGTGCTGTTAGACCATGCTCCTTATGAGTTTGTGACCCAACACCAAGACTCAGATGTAGAGGCTTTACAGTCGTTTGTACACAGAACATTTAATGGTGATGATTTTATACAGTTTATAAAAAGTCTGCAACATATTTATAAAGCGCATTATGGTTTAGAAGCTGTGTTTTCAAAACATGCTGAGCCTAACTCATTACAACAAAGTATCCACGAGTTTAAAAAACTATTTTTTGAGATTCCGCATTTAGAGCGTACCAAAAAGCATGTGAGCGATCCTCTTAAAAAGTCTGCTGCAAAACGTATTAATATGTATTTGCGTTGGATGGTACGCAATGATAATGCAGGTGTAGACTTTGGCATTTGGGATAGCCTCTCTCCTGCTCAACTGAGTTGTCCGTTGGATGTGCATTCTGGTAATGTTGCCAGGAAATTAGGCTTGCTAAAGCGTAAACAGAATGATGCTAAAGCCTTAGCGGAATTGGATGCAAACTTACGTAAGTTAGACCCTAACGATCCTGTGAAGTATGATTTTGCACTGTTTGGTTTGGGTGTTTTTGAGGGGTTTTAAATTCCTGCGAAAGCAGGAATCTCTTAAATATAAAGTTAAATCAACTAGATTCTGAAATACTGAAACAAGTTCAGCACAGGCAAGTTCAGAATGACAAAACCGTATAATTAAAAAAGGCTTCCTAATTGGAAGCCTTTTTTTATATTATGAGATTCCTGCTTTCGCAGGAATTTGGGTTACCCTTTTAACCAAGCTTGTCTTAAAGCTTTTTGCGCTTCTGTAGCGTTTTCATCTTCTACTAAAGATTCACTTTTAGCAGTTGCTTTACCTAAAGTTCCTTTTAAAACAACAGCTTCGCCATTACGCTCTAAATCTAAGCTGTACTCCTGGCCTTCTTGCCAACCATACATGCCACCAATAACTTGCTGCGCGTTTTCTAGCGTTAAATCTTTTCCGTTTACTTTCTTAATGATATCACCTGCTTGCACTCCTTGAGATGCCCAGAACGAATTCTGTAATGCCATTGGCGAAAAGAAAATACCTTTGTTAGGATCACCATCAAAAATGATGTTTTGTCCACCTGCAAAAATGTAGTTTGTTGGTACTTCAGTTTCACCCATTGTTAAACCAACCATTTCAAAAAACGCGTTGTAGTTAATAGGCACATCACCTTCTACATGTGTTTTTAAGAACTCGCCAACAGTTGGGTAAGTCATTTCAGTAATTTCTGCGATGATTTTATCATCATCAAAAGGTTTTTCTTTACCGTACTTAGCAGATAATTCTTTCATTAAAGACAACATACTTCTGTTACCATCGCTTTCTTTTCGCATTAAAATATCGATGCACATACCAATTAAAGCACCTTTCATATATACATTATAGTAATTGTGTGCATATGGCTCTTCTAATACATTTTCACTCATTACTGTGAAACTCATTGCATCATCTAAATTTTTAGATGTTGCTATTTTAGTCATTATAGTATTGTAAAAATCTGTTGGCTCAATTAAACCTTCATAAACCTGAAAGTGTTGTGCAAAATACTCCGTTACACCTTCGTACATCCATAAATGCTTAGAGAATGTTGGCTTGTTATAATCGAAATAATGTACATCTTCTGAGTGTACAGATAATGGAGTTACAATATGAAAGAACTCATGTGCGACAACATCTATAATCGAAGCCGCTAAACCTTCTTTGCTAGACGATTCTGGTAATACAACCACTGTGGATGTGTGATGTTCTAAAGCTCCCATACCTTTTGGTGCTGTATCAGAACCATCAGATAAGTATAAATAGATGTCGTAACGTGCAGTACTGTTAATATCACCTAAATATTTCTTTTGTGCCTGCATCATTTTATATACCGTTTCTTTTTGGCTCGCTGCAGTATGCACTTTGTTTGGTGAATATACACTCAGTACAATTTTAATGTCACCAACCATAAACTCTTCGACATCTAGCTTACCATACATCATTGGATTGTCGGTAATTTCAAAATAACGTTGTGCAAAATAACTGCTGGTTATAGACTTTCCGTCTGCGCTAGATTTCATTCCTCTGTCTTCTAAAGCCGAAGTTCTTACAAAGGTTGCTGGTGCAGTAACATCTAAAGCGTATTGATTGTTTTTTAAAGAATCGAAATAACCAATAAATCCATGAAGATTTAATACATAGTTGTCTTCTTCGATGTTAGTACCTGCTGGAGAAAACGGATTTTCACCACCTATACCTCCTGTAGATTCAATATCAAAAGTATCGTTAACGTAGTAGGTTAATTTATCTAAATTGGTAGCATCTGCAACCGTCCAAGTGTTGGTATCTACTTTAGTTACTTCGAGCTCATTCCCTTTATAGTCTAAAGCTTTCATACCTTCAATGTACTTTCCGAAATCACTAACAGAATATGTTCCTTGTACTACTCGAGGCAATCTGTACGTTACCATTTCTGTGGTAAAACGACCAGGATTAATAGTTACTGGCACTTTATCATCTACCACTGCTGTTAAATCTAAAGCAGTTTCGATAGGATTATTAACTGCTAAATCATCTACTTTTGGCTTGGCTGAACCACAACCTACCAAAATTACACTTAAGCCCAAAACGGCTAAATAGTTCTTCATGAATAATTATTTAATTTTTTTACGAGACGCACAAATCTACAATCTGTTACCACTTTAAGTCTAAAGGTTTTGTTAAATTCGTAGCATGTCTCAGCCATTAATCAGCATTTTAATTCCTTTTAAAAATACCGAAGCCTTTATTTCTGAATGTGTTACTTCTATAATTGATCAGACTTACACCAATTGGGAAGCCATTTTTGTAGATGATCATTCTGATGATACATCTTACACTATTGTTGAAAAATTTTCAGAAAATGATGACCGAATTCAACTTTATAACAACAAACACAAAGGTATAATTTCAGCACTTCAAACAGCCTTTAGCTACTGTAAAGGCACTTATATCACCAGAATGGACAGCGATGATATAATGGTCGAAAACAGACTTGAAGTCATGCTGAATAGTCTTTTAAAGCACGGCAAACATCATCTTGCTGTTGGGCAAGTAAAGTATTTTAGAACTGACGGCATTAGCAATGGTTATGCACGCTACGAAAGTTGGCTTAATAAGCTTACCGAAAAAGGCAATAACTATTCTGAAATTTACAAAGAGTGTGTAATCCCTTCACCTTGTTGGATGCTACATCGTGATGATTTTGTAGCCTGTGAAGGTTTTGAGCCTAATCGTTATCCTGAAGATTATGATTTAACGTTTAGATTTTACAGAGCAAAATACAAATGTATTCCTTGTGATAAAGTGCTACTCCATTGGCGCGATTACAGTACACGAACTTCAAGAACACACGAGCATTATGCGATAAATTACTTTTTGGATATTAAAGTGCATTACTTCTTAGAATTGGATTATGATAAAAACAGACCATTAGCCATTTGGGGAGCCGGAAATAAGGGCAAAACAGTAGCAAAACTGTTAATTAAAAACGATATTCCTTTTCATTGGATTTGCAATAACAAAAAGAAAATAGGCAAAGAAATTTACGGACAAGAGCTATTAAAATACAATCACATAGAACAACTCAATCAGCCTCAAAGTATTATTACTGTGGCTAATGAAGACGCACAAAAAGACATAAAACAGTATTATAAAACGCTAAAAATGCAGTCTATGACTGATTATTTTTTCTTTTGTTAAATTTCTCAAAAGCCAACTCTAGTAATAAGACTTCGTTATCTATATTTGTTACTCATACATGAAGAAAATGAAACAAGCTCCACTCTTAATTATGCTTTTATTTGCTTTTGCAAATATTTCTTACGGACAAGAAAGTGAATCTAACTTTACGGATGACTATTTTTCTTCAATCTTTGAAACTTTATATTCTGTTGATACTGAGATGGCCTATTGTATTGCACCAATTGTTGAAGAAAGACTAGTCTCCGATTTGGCTGACTCATCAAGTTTTTACAACCCTTTTAAAAAATTATCACAATACATTTCTATAGAAACATCTTCTGATAGCTTAGTAAAAACCTACAGTTGGGATAGAATTAGTGGTGGAAGCTGGCATGATAATGCGTCTTATCTTCAATTTAAAACCAAATCTGGAAAGATAAAATATAAAAGATTAGACTCTGGTATTGAACGAGAAACCGGAGAACCTACTGATGTTATTATCTATGATATTCACAATATTAGAATAAAAGATGAATCTTATTATTTGCTACTAGGTTGGGGAACTCATGGTGGAGGACTTCATCATAGCTTAGCCAGAGTTTATAAGATTAAAGATGAAGAAGTCGTCTTATGTGATTCTTTTTTTGATGGTGAGAAATATTTACATGTTGGTGCTCCTAGAGTTGGTAGAATTGATTTACAATACAATTATGAAACCAAGGAACTATCACATAATTATTACGAATATGACGCATCTGTTGGCTTTTATAAACCTACAGGAAATATAAGAATCTGGTTATTAGAAAATGATAAATTTGTTCTCCAGAAATAATTTAACTTAAAAAATTAAACACTAGGAATGCAGTTTAAACATCCCGAATTACTTTACGCACTTTTTTTACTGATAGTTCCTATACTTATTCATCTATTTCAGTTACGTCGTTTTCAGAAAGTACAGTTTACTAACGTCAAATTCCTAAAAGCCGTAAAACTACAAACCCGCAAAAGCTCTCAACTAAAAAAGTGGCTGACATTACTTACCAGAATGTTGTTGTTAGCTTGCGCCATTATTGCGTTTGCACAACCATTTATACCAAATACTGAAGATTTTAATGAAACACAAGAAACCGTTGTGTATCTGGATAATTCATACAGTATGCAAGCCACAGGCAAAAACGGCAGTCTGTTAAATGAAGCCATTCAGGATATGATAAACAACTTTCCTGAGGATGAAAAGATAAGTCTGTTTACAAACACACAAACTTTTAGAAACACAAGTTTAAAGGCTTTAAAAAATGATTTAATTCAATTAGAGCACTCACCTACGCAACTAAATTATGATGCGCTTTTTATTAAGGGAAAAGAATTGTTTTCTAAAGATAAATCGTCTTCCAAAAACCTTATTCTAATTTCAGATTTTCAACAAAAAGATAATCCTGTTACGTTTGAAACCGACAGTACGATTAACCTTAAATTGGTTCAACCAAAATCTGCATTAGTTTCTAATGTGAGTATTGATAGTGTTTATGTTGCTAATTCTAATTCCGAAACTTTAGACTTAAATGTAAAACTGTCTAATCAAGGTGAAGCTATTGAGAATATTACAGTTTCCTTATTTAATGATGACGTTTTATTAGCAAAAAATGCTGTTGACATAACTGAAAGTTCTGAAGCTACATTTTCCGTTTCTAACGAAGCTGTAATTAATGGAAAATTAGTAATTGAAGATGCAGGTTTGCAATACGATAATAGCTTTTATTTCAATATTAATTCTAAACCAAAAATTAAGGTTCTTGCCATAAACGAAAATACTGATGACAATTTCTTAAAACGCATCTATACAGATGATGAATTTGAGTATAATTCTTTTAAAATAAACAATCTTAATTTCAATATTATTCCAGATCAAAATCTAATTGTTTTAAATGAATTAGAAAGCATATCCGATGCTCTAAGAACAACTCTTGTGTCGTTTAAAAACGACGGAGGATACATCTTAACTATTCCTTCAAAAGAAATAAATTTAAATACTTATAATCAGATATTTAATAATTCTAATACACCTCAATACAATTCTCTAAGCAGTCAACAAAAACGTATCACAACCATTAACTATAATCATCCGCTTTTGGCTAACGCATTTTATTCTAAAGTTAGTAATTTTCAGTATCCAAAAGTAGAAACTTCATATAGTTTTTCTTCCAATGCAAATAGTGTTTTATCATATGAAGACGGCAACGCTTTTTTAGTTGGATCCAATGGATTTTATGCGTTTTCTAGTGCCTTAAATGATGAGAATTCTAACTTTAAAAATTCACCTTTAATAGTTCCTGTACTTTACAATATAGGCAAGCAAAGCTTAAAGCTGCCACAACTCTATTATTCTATAGGTCAACCAAACACAATTGCTATAAATGCTGTGCTTGGACAAGATGACATCTTAACCCTTGGCACAGATGAGAATACTGTAATTCCGCTACAAAAAACGTTTAGCAAAACTGTGGTTTTAGAAACTACTGATTACCCTGTAAATGCTGGTATCTTTAATGTTAAAAACGAATCTGAAGTATTGCAAAATCTAAGCTTTAACTATAATAGAGAAGAAAGCAACTTAAGTTATTTAGACATAAAGAACAACACTAATGTTTCAGTAAACGAAAGTTTAGCCACAACAATAAACGACATAAAAAGTAGCTCAACTATTAATGCACTATGGAAATGGTTTGTTATTTTTGCACTAGTATTTTTAATAATAGAGATACTTCTACTAAAATATCTTAAATGAACGCACTCATAAAATCTGCCACCATCGTTGATTCTAAAAGTGAATCTCACAACGAAACAGTAGATATTTTAATTGAAAAAGGTCGCATTTCTAAGATTTCTAAACGCATTTCTAACCCTGATAATTACAAAGAAATTAAACTAGATAACCTCCATGTTTCTCAAGGTTGGTTTGACAGTAGTGTTTCTTTTGGAGAACCAGGTTACGAAGAGCGCGAAACCATAGAAAACGGACTTAAAACAGCTGCGGAATCTGGTTTTACAGCCATAGCACTAAACGCAAATTCTAATCCTGTAATCGATAGTTTTGCAGATATTACGCTAGTTAAAGCAAAAGCCCAAAACAAAGCAACTAGCCTCTATCCTATTGGTGCTTTAACAAAAGCTAGCAATAGTACAGATTTGGCAGAGTTGTTTGATATGAAAAACGCAGGAGCAGTAGCATTCTATGATTATCAGAAACCTATTTCCAACCCAAACCTTATAAAGATTGCCTTACAATATGCGAGTAATTTTGATGGCTTAGTATTGTCTTTTCCTCAAGAATCAAAGATTTCAGGTCTTGGTGTGGTAAACGAAAATATAAACAGTACACGTTTAGGCTTAAAAGGAAATCCTGGTTTAGCAGAAGAATTGCAAGTTGCCAGAGATTTATTCCTATTAGAATATACCGAAGGCAAACTACATATACCAACGATATCTACTGCTAAATCTGTAGAACTTATTAGAGAAGCAAAGGCTAAAAAACTTAATGTGACTTGTAGTGTTGCGATACATAATTTAGTGTTAACAGATGAAAGTCTGGAGGGATTTGATACAAGATACAAGGTTCTACCTCCTCTAAGAACCCAAAACGATTGTGATGCTTTAGTTGAAGGACTAAAGGACGGAACAATAGATATGGTTACCACAGACCACAACCCAATTGATATAGAAGATAAAAAGGTAGAGTTTGACCACGCAAAATACGGTACCATAGGTTTAGAGTCAGCTTTTGGTGCTTTACAAACTGTATTTACAACAAAAAAAGCGGTTAGTTTACTTACGCAAGGTAAAGCTAGATTTGGTGTGCCTGAAAGTTCAATAAACATTGGTGAAGTTGCTAATTTAAGTTTGTTTAATCCTGAAGGCAAATACCAGTTTAGCAAAGAAAACATTACTTCAAAATCCAAAAACAGTGCATTTCTTGGCATGGAATTAAAAGGAAAGGTTTACGGTATTGTTGCAAATAATAAAGTAGTTATTAAATAATGGAGAACGCAGATATTAAAGACGGTAAAACATTAGCAACCGTCGCTTATATAACTCCACTTGGTTTAATTATTGCTATTTCTCTGAATCTAGAAAAAAAGAATCCTTATATCTTTTTTCATGCCAGACAAATGATTGGCTTAATTATAATGCTGATTTTTTCTAATGTATGCGAAAAGCACGTTAACTCTTGGTTTGGAACAGCGCTATGGTTTGTAACTTTTGTTTCCTGGCTCTATTGTTTAATATATGCTATTATTGGAGAGTATAAATTACTTCCTGTATTAGGACAGTATTTTCAAGATTGGTTTAAAAACCTAAAATAACAGAAAAATGACCACAGATCTACATTACATAAAAAGACCAAGCACTTTAAAAGAAAATGCACCTTTACTTATTATGTGCCATGGTTATGGAAGCGATGAAAACGATTTGTTCTCTTTTGCTTCAGAATTACCAGAAGAACTTTTTGTTATTTCTTTGAGAGCACCATATGCCATGCAACCCTACGGAAATGCCTGGTATGCTATAAATTTTGATGCAGAAAAAGGAAAGTGGAGCGACAACGTACAAGCAAGGCAATCGGTAGATTTAATTGCTAATTTTATAGATTATGCTTGTGACATTTATCCTGTAAACAAAGATAACGTAACGCTTTTAGGCTTTAGTCAAGGAACTATTTTAAGTTTATCTGTGGCAATGAATTATCCTGAAAAACTAAAAAATGTTGTTGCCCTTAGTGGTTATCTTAATGAAGATATTTTACCTGAGAGTATTGATAAAAACAAAGTTTCTCACTTAAACATTTTCAGCTCTCATGGCTACGCAGACCAAGTAATACCTGTAGAATGGGCCAGAAAAACACCAGAATACCTTAAGAATTTAAACATTAACCACACCTATAAAGAATATCCTGTTGGACATGGTGTGGCACCTCAAAACTTTTATGATTTTAGAGATTGGCTTAAGAATTACCTCTAGCCTATTTTAGGATACAAAAAGTATTCAACCAAGTTATACTTAAGGTCGTTATTTTCGTCAATATCATATTTTACGAAAATTTCTCCCCAATATACACCATCTGTAAAATTGGCTAAAATCCACTTATGATTTACAATTCGAATCTTATTGATGATTAACTTAGAATCTGTCATAGATACAAAAGGCACAATTGGATGATTATCCCCTTCATAATTATTCATTTCATATAAGCCTTCTGTAATTGCATCGATAAGCTTATCTGTATCATAGCCTTGGGCAACAAAATAATCTAAAGCATTATCATTTCTGTCTATATTAAAATAATTAAGATCAAAATTCTGGTCCTCTAAATCGGCTATAGTTTTTTCTTGAGTCTCAATAGTAGCTTTAAACTTTTTTATATCCTTTTCATATTTGTCTAGTATATTTTTAGAGTTCACATATTGAAATATGAATGCTAAAGCTGAAAAAATAAACAAATACATAAAAATTCTACTCTTCATATTAAATCTTAAATGGTAATTTTTAAATTATCGTATGCCAAAAAAACGTTTTCCGGTAATTTTTGTTGTACTTCATCATGAAAACCCATATGATGGCTTATATGTGTTAAAAATGCTCTTTTCGGTTTTACTTTTTCTATAAAACTAAGTGCTTCAGTCAGATTAAAATGAGACATATGTGGCTCCTCCCTTAGTGCATTTACAACTAATACATCAAGATTTTTTAGTTTTTCTATCTCTTTATCATCAACAGTTTTCATATCTGTTAAATAAGCAAAATCTTTAAATCTAAACCCAAAAACCTGTAGCTTATAGTGCAATCCATCTATTGGTACAACTTTGAGGTTTCCTAATTGAAATGGCTTGTTATCTATAACGTGTTCGGTTACACTTGGGACACCTGGATATTTTTCCTTTGAAGTAAAAATATAATCGAATCGCTTTTTTAATGACTTAAAAACTCTTTTATGAGCGTACAAATCTATATCGCCTTGCTTAAAGAAAAATGGTCTAATGTCATCTAAACCCATAGTATGATCCGCATGCTCATGAGTAAAAATAATCCCATCAATTTTAGATACATTGGCGTTTAACATTTGCTGTCTAAAATCTGGGCCACAATCTACTACATAGGTGAATTCATCCCACTCTACCAAAACAGAAACACGCAAACGTTTGTCCTTTGGATTATCACTTAAACAAACAGGATGTGTGCTACCAATAATTGGTATACCTTGCGATGTTCCAGTGCCTAAAAATGTTACTTTCAAACGGTGTTAAGTTTGAAACAAAAATAAGGTTATTTTTTTGTTTGCAATAGTAAATTAATACCTTTGCGAAAACGATGTAATCCCAATATCCATGGAAGAAATAACGTATAAGGGCGACTTTGAAATAGAAAATATTCCTTCGTTGAAAGACAAGGCCTTACGTATTAACCTTAATAAAGACATCTACGGCACTTTTTCAGAAATTGGAGCTGGACAAGAAACTGTACGTCAATTTTTTAGAGCTGGTGGTGCATCTGGTACCATAGCAAAAGCAATGTCTGCATACGATAAGCATTTTAGTGATGCTATTTATGGTATTGAGGATGATAAACGTTATGTAACAGAGGCTAGACTTCGTAAAATGTTAATACACGAAGTAAATCTCATGGAGCAACGTATACCAAGAGACGATAATCCTAACAAGATTTTCTTTTCTTATGCCAATACAGTTGCTACCATCGACTTTGCCAAAAAATACAAAGGTCATGGTTGGGTTGGGATTAAGTTTCAGGTGGAGCCAGAAGGCGAATACAGTGAAATTGTTTTACATATTCGTTTTAAGGAGAATGATGCCAGATTACAACAAGAAACATTAGGTAAGTTAGGAACTAACTTAATTTATGGTGCTTTTTACAAATACAATCAACCTAGAAAATTACTTAGATACCTATATGACCATTTAGATAAAGACCAATTAGAAATTGATACAATAAATTTCTCTGGTCCAGTTTTTAAAGATGTTGATAACCGATTAATGAGTTTACAACTTGTTAAAAACGGAATGACAGATGCTGTAATGTTTGCACCTGACGGAAATAACGTATTACCAGCTCGTGTTCTCTACAAAAAAAATATTTTAGCTTTAAGAGGTAGTTTTAGACCTGTTACAAAGGTAAACATGGATATGTATGAGAAATCATACGAAATGTTTATTAAGGAAAATAAGGTAGAAAAAGAGAAAACTCAGGTTATTTTTGAAATTACACTTTCTAATCTTAGAGCAGAAGGAGAAATTGACGAGCAAGACTTTATGGATAGAGCTAAACTTCTTTGCTCACTTGGTCAAACTGTACTTATATCTAATTTCCAAGAGTATTATAAACTAGTAGAGTACTTCTCTCAATATTCTAAAAACAGAATGGGTCTTACCATGGGAGTAAGTAATTTGGTAGACATTTTTGATGAAAAATACTATCGTCATTTAAGTGGAGGAATATTAGAAGCTTTTGGAAAACTTTTCTACAAGGATTTAAGAGTGTACTTATACCCAATGCAAAATGAAGATGGTAGCTTAACTACAAGTGAAAACTTAAAAGTTCATCCTCGAATGAAAGAGCTTTATAAGTTCTTTAAATACAATGGTAAAGTGGTTGACATTACTGATTTTGACGCGTCAAACCTCTCTGTTTTCTCAAGAAAAGTACTTAAGAAAATTGCTAATGGAGATAATGATTGGGAGGAAATGTTACCAGAAGGTGTTGCTAAACTTATAAAAGAAAAGAGCTTATTTGGATGTGAATCTGAAGAAATAATTCACAAGTAAAACAAAACACACATAAAAAAAGCGACCTACTTCGACTACGCTCAGTAACCGAAAGGTCGCTTTTTTTTTATACTCTAGTAACTACTCACTTAAAATTTGAGCTGTATGTTCTTTGGTTTTTACTTTGGTAATAACATCTTCTATTACACCTTCTTCATCAATAACAAAAGTGGTTCTATGAATACCATCATATTCTCTACCCATAAACTTTTTTGGTCCCCAAACACCAAATGCTTCAATAACAGCTTTATCTTCATCTGCTAATAAAGGATACTGAAAACCGTACTTATTCTTAAAATTAGATTGACGTTTAGCACTATCTGCACTTACACCTAAAATCTCATAACCTTGAGCTTTAAACCTGTCATAGTTATCATTAAGATTACAAGCTTCTGCAGTACAACCTGGAGTACTTGCCTTTGGATAAAAGAATACCACTAATTTCTTTCCTTTATAATCTGATAATGAGATCATATTTCCATCTTGATCTTTTGCCGAAAATTCTGGTGCTTTATCACCTACTTTTAAATGCGTCATAATTGCTTAAATTTCTTTTTGTAAAAATACAATGATTGACTAAGCAAGAAAAGGTAGATTTTGTTATAAATACGTTAAACTAGGCATCTGAAGTAACTTCTTCAAATAATAACTTCCATTGATTCATTATTTTATCTACTGAGTATCGCTTAATATTTTCACTCGCTCTTTCACCCATTTCCTTTCGGATATTTTCATTTTCAATTAAACTACATATTGATTCAGCTAAAAAATCGATATCATTCGGTGACACAAGAATACCATCAACCGAATTCTTAATTATTTCTCTTGGACCATAATCACAATCAAAAGACACAACCGGAATACCAAAAGACATTGCCTCTATAACTACTAATGGAAAAGCTTCTACCCTAGAACTACATACAAAAATTGATGACTCCAGATAGATAGGAGACATATCTCTAACATACTCTTTAAAATCTACATATTTAGAAATATTTAGTTTTTTGGCTAAAATTTTAAGATCAGTATCATGTGTTTGCTTTCCTACCATTTTCAGTATCCAATCAGGATGCTGTTCTACAACATTTTGCCAACTTTTCAACAGCATATCAAACCCTTTAATTGGATCATGTCTGCCAACAGCTAACACAATTTTACTGTCTAAGTTTGCTTTATTTCCCTTTGAGTCAATTATAATAGGATTGCTTATAATATGAATATTTTTGAGCCCTTTCCAATCTACACGATGTGCTTTGGACAGTAATACAAACTTGTCATAATGCTTTCCTGCTCCAGAAAGGAATAGTTTCTTTATTTGATTTTTAACTTTTGTTTTTAGTGATTTTCCACCTGTTATTAGATTTAACTCTTTTAGATCATGTCTTTGGTAAATCATTTTATACTTCCCTTTTGTAAATAATGGTAAATACAAACTGAAGATATCACTTTCACAAACCATAACTATATCAGGATTTATAGTTTTAAGGGCTTTATTAATAGCTAATATCTTATTATAATAGTCTTTGACAATACTTGAAGAAGATTTTAGAAAATGAAAATTGACAGCACTATCAACTTCATAAAAGCTTTTTTTCTCATTTTTATTCTGATTTAAAAGAATTAAATCAACGTTATAATTATAATTCTTTATAAAATAGTTAATCTGAAATGCAACCATCCTTTGAATACCAGATGTACCATTGATTTTATTTACTATATAGGCTAGTTTCACTTTAATTATTCAATACTCAACTAATTGCAATTAAATTTTATTATTTTGATATTACTATCAAAATAATAATCTAATTACTTGTTAAAGAGTGAAATATTAAGGATTAACCGGGTTTAATTATTACTAAAACGCTTCCTGATTTTTAGTTTTCATAAGATTTCAAAACCATTTATTTAAATTTGTTATTCTTAACCCAATTACAAATGACTAAACAAGAAAAGGTAGATTTTGTTATAAAAACATTGAACAAACTTTATCCTGAAATTCCTATTCCGTTAGACCATAAAGATCCATATACTTTATTAATAGCTGTACTTATGTCTGCACAAAGTACAGATGTACGTGTTAATCAAATTACACCACTTCTATTCGAAAAGGCTGATAATCCATACGATATGGTAAAGCTCAGTGTAGAAGAAATTAGAGAGATTATAAAACCTGTTGGTTTATCTCCTATGAAGAGCAAGGGTATTTATGGTTTATCCCAAATTCTTATTGACAAACATAATGGTGAAGTCCCTAAAACCTATGAAGAACTTGAGGCATTGCCTGCAGTTGGTCATAAAACGGCTGCTGTAGTATTATCGCAAGCTTTTGGTATACCTGCATTTCCTGTTGATACGCACATTCACAGATTAATGTATCGCTGGAATTTAACAAATGGTAAAAACGTAGTGCAAACCGAAAAAGACGCCAAACGATTATTCCCTAAAGAATTGTGGAACAACCTCCATCTTCAAATTATTTGGTATGGCAGAGAATATTCGCCTGCACGTGGTTGGGATTTAGAAAAAGATATCATCACAAAAACTATTGGCAGAAAATCAGTTTTAGATGATTATTACAAAAAGAAGAAATAGGTGTTGATTGGTATAATTATTGATACGTTTTTTGAAACTATCAATCAATGAAAAAAGGGTTACTCATTGCTTTAGCATTACTAATTACTACTTCTTGTATACCTTATAAATTTGCGCCTAAATTTAAAAATGAAGATTACAAGGTAATGAAAGCTAAAAAGTTTCAGAGAAAACTTGCTAAAGAAACTTCATTCATTTTTAAAGATCCAAAAGACGCTTATGAATTTTATAATTACATAAACACAAAATATAGTTTAGACCATAATAATGTTGGGCTAAACTCACCTATTCAAATTAATGGCAAAACATACTTCTTTACTTATCATGAAGTTGAGCGATCAGACCAAACCGCAAATATTGGTCTAGTGGTTACAGATTTAGTTTTAGATGAAAAACTAGGTGTTAAAGCATTTGAAAACAACTATTCTAGCAGAAAAGGGCATTGGTATATAGTTATTACAGTTTATGACCAAAATTTAAAAAACTGCTTACTAGACCGACATCCTAACAAAGCAGAAGTGCTTCAATATTTAAAAGATATGCAACAGGAGTATCTAAAAACTCACAACTACGAAGAACTGTTATTCACAAAAAAATCCTGATTTTTCAATCAGGATTTCTTCCAACTTAATTCTGAAGTGCTTCAAACTTCAATTTATTATAATGTATAACACTTAAAGCCTTTGAGTAATTCAAAAGGAAACTTATCGTTTCATCTTTTGGTTTTAGGTTATTATTCTTTTTTGGGGAAGCGTTAAAGTAAATGTTTGCCATATTACCAATTTTAGGGTTTATATATGACTAAAACGCAACTTAAAATACTTTATTGTATTAATTTGTTAAAATAATATTGTTCTGCTCTATTACTTTACGCATGTTAATAAGTGCATAACGCATTCTTCCTAACGCAGTATTAATGCTTACACCTGTACGCTCAGATATTTCTTTAAAACTCATATCTTGATACATACGCATTAAAAGTACTTGTTTTTGATCTTCTGGTAATTCTTCAATAACACGTCTAACGTCTGACTCTACTTGGTCTTTAATCATACTTTTTTCAGCATTGAGACTAGAGTCACTTAATACCGAGAAAATACTAAACTCACCTGCATTGTCAAACTTAGGCATACGACTGTTTTTTCTAAAATGATCAATAACAAGGTTGTGCGCAATTCGCATTACCCAAGGTAAAAATTTACCTTCTTCGTTATATTTTCCGCGTTTTAACGTTCTAATGACTTTAATAAAGGTATCCTGAAAAATATCTTCAGTAATGTCTCTATCATAAACTTTTGAATAAATAAAACTGTAGATTTTCTGCTTGTGCCTTTCTATCAATACCGAAAGTGCACTTTCGTCTCCTCTAATATAGTTGCTGACCAACTCTGCGTCTTGGATAAGTTCTCTTTTCATAATATTACTCTTAGTAGCCAGAAGCTAACTTCTGTGCAAGGGGTTAAATTTGTTAAAGTAATATTATGCTATACGCAGTCGTTTTTAAGTGATTATGTGGTAAATATAACAACAATCATTCCGAAAAAACAAAATTTTCCACCAAATTTTAACATTTCATCTAACAATAATGCATTTTATCAGCTTAAATAGATAACGTATCTTTGCAAAGTTATATGCTCAATAATCCTATGAACACTACAGTTTTAGACGTTAATCCAAAAGAAAACATCATCATAAAAGGTGCAAAACTGCACAACCTAAAAAATATTGATGTTGTCATTCCTAGAAACAAATTGGTTGTTATTACAGGACTATCTGGCTCTGGTAAGTCTAGTTTAGCTTTCGACACCTTATACGCTGAGGGTCAACGTCGTTACGTAGAAAGTTTATCGAGTTATGCACGTCAGTTTTTGGGAAGATTAAACAAACCAAAAGTAGATTACATAAAAGGTATTGCGCCTGCTATTGCCATTGAGCAAAAAGTAAACTCTACAAATCCGCGTTCAACTGTTGGTACAACTACAGAGATTTATGATTATTTAAAGTTGTTATTTGCCAGAATTGGCAAAACCTACTCACCTATTTCTGGTAATGAAGTAAAAAAACATACCGTTACAGATGTTATAGAATTTATAAAAACGTTTGAAGAGCGCGCTAAGCTACTACTGCTCTCACCTATTATTTTAGAAGAAGGTAGAACTGTTGAAAACAAACTTCAAACCTTATTACAACAAGGATATGCAAGGATAAAGTACAAAGACGATGTGCTTAGAATTGATGATGCTTTAAAAGAAAACATAGCCTCTTCCAAAGATCTGTACCTTGTGGTCGATAGAATTGTTTACAAAGACGATGAAGACTTTCTAAACAGACTTGCAGATGCCATAGACACTGCTTTTTTTGAAGGTGTAGGCACTTGTATTATAGAATCGCTTTCAGATAACAAGCAAACTGTTTTTAATAACAAGTTTGAAATAGATGGTATGACGTTTTTAGAACCTAATGTGCATCTATTCAGTTTTAACAATCCTTATGGAGCATGCCCAAAATGTGAAGGTTATGGTGATGTTATAGGCTTGGATGAGGATTTAGTGATACCTAACACAGCACTTTCTATCTACGAAAATGCTATTTTTCCATGGAGAGGCGAAAGCATGAGTTGGTACAGAGATCAGTTGGTGAATAATTCACATAAATTTGATTTTCCAATACACAAACCTTATTTTGAACTGAGTGATGAGCAAAAAGATTTAATCTGGAAGGGCAACAAATACTTTGAAGGATTAGACAGCTTCTTTGCCGAGTTAGAATCAAAAGCTTATAAAATTCAGAATCGTGTAATGCTATCGCGTTACAGAGGAAAAACAAAATGTAATGTTTGTAAAGGTAAGCGCTTACGTGAAGAAGCGAACTATGTAAAGATTAATGGAGCAACCATTACAGATTTAGTAGACTTACCGCTTAATGAGTTAACTGTATTTTTCAAGGATTTAAAATTAAACGAATACGAAGAAAAAATTGCCAAGCGTCTACTAACCGAAATTAACACACGTTTAGAGTTCTTAACTAACGTTGGATTAAGTTACTTAACTCTAAACCGAAGATCAAATACCTTATCTGGTGGAGAAAGCCAGCGTATTAACTTGGCAACATCTTTAGGAAGTAGCCTTGTAGGATCTATGTACATACTCGATGAGCCGAGTATTGGCTTACACCCAAAAGACACTGAACGCCTAATTAATGTTTTAAAAGCCTTACGTGATCTTGGTAATACCGTAATTGTGGTAGAACACGATGAAGACATCATGAAAGCTGCTGACGAAATCATTGATATTGGTCCAGAAGCAGGAACGTTTGGTGGTGAAGTTGTAGCTACAGGAACGTTTAAAGACATCTTAACCTCAAACTCATTAACAGCGCAGTATCTTAATGGACAATTAGAAATTAAAGTTCCTGAAAAGCGTAAAACATCAAAATACCATGTAGATATTGTTGGTGCCAGAGAAAATAACTTAAAAAATATTGATGTTACTTTTCCATTAGAAATGCTTACCGTTGTTACTGGTGTTTCTGGTAGTGGAAAAAGTACATTGGTAAAGAAAATTTTATTTCCTGCAATACAAAAGAAACTCACAGGCTTTAGTGATAAAGCTGGTCAGTTTAGTGAGATGAAAGGAAATTTCAGCAATATAAAGCATATTGAGTTTGTAGACCAAAATCCTATTGGTCGTTCATCCCGCTCTAATCCTGTAACTTATGTTAAGGCTTACGATGATATTAGAGCACTATATGCCTCGCAAAAGCTAAGTAAAATTAGAAACTACAAAGCCAAGCATTTTAGTTTTAATGTTGATGGTGGACGTTGTGAAACCTGTAAAGGTGAAGGAGAAGTTACTATTGAAATGCAGTTTATGGCAGATGTGCACCTCACTTGTGATACTTGTGGAGGTAAACGTTTTAAGAAAGAAGTTTTAGAAGTTCAGTTTGAAGGGAAATCAATCGATGATATTCTAAATATGACGATTGATGATGCCATAGCATTTTTCCAATCACACAACGAAACCAAAATACAAGGTAAATTGCAACCACTACAAGATGTTGGCTTAGGTTATGTTACCTTAGGTC
This sequence comes from Winogradskyella poriferorum, assembly GCF_036553625.1. Lineage (NCBI taxonomy): Bacteria > Pseudomonadati > Bacteroidota > Flavobacteriia > Flavobacteriales > Flavobacteriaceae > Winogradskyella > Winogradskyella poriferorum. Next base: position 520,988 of record NZ_JAZHOU010000002.1, on the reverse strand, counting down.
AGTCCTCTTCTACCCTTTCTGGTGGCGAAGCACAGCGTATAAAATTAGCAACGTTTTTAGGAAAAGGTAGCAAAAGTGATAACGCATTATTCATTTTTGATGAACCAACCACAGGACTTCATTTTCATGACATTCAGAAGTTATTAAAATCTTTTAGAGCATTAATAGCAAAAGGCCACTCTATAATAGTTATTGAGCATAATATAGATCTTATAAAATGTGCTGACCACATTATAGACTTAGGCCCTGAGGGTGGAAAACAAGGTGGACAACTGGTAGCTTTTGGTACGCCTGAAGAAATTGTTGCCAATAAAAATTCTGTTACAGGAAACTATCTTAAAGAAAAATTATAAGATGAATCAATCAAACGGATTCAATCAAAAAGATATCGACAAAAGAGATATTGATTCTGTTGATTTTACAGAAACTTCTATAAAAAATAATGTTGAAATCACACCTCTAAAACCTGGTGGGTCTAATTTTAAAACACATGCAATTGTTGAAAGCTCTTCTTCTCAATTGAGGTACAGACCATCGGTTGGAGGAGCACTTTTTGGATTTTTATTTTTTGGAGTTGGTTTAGGGTTTGTAATCTTTAACATGATTTTTGAAGATGGGCTTATGTATAATCCATCTTTATTTAATTTGTTTGGTCTAGCTTTTGGGCTAATATTTGCCTTTGCAGGAGGTTATATACTTTATCATTTATACAAGCCACGTGTTTTTGATAAACAATCAGGCTATTATTACAAAGGCTATAATTTTAAACCTAACGAACGAGAATTAGAACACCAGTTTAAGCTAAATACTATTGCTGCTGTTCAAATTATAGGTGAAACCATTAGAGATAGTGATGGTTGTTATGGTAGTTACGAATTAAATTTAGTTTTAGAAGATGGCACAAGACGAAACGTTGTAGATCATGGCAACCTTAAAACTATTATTGATGATGCGCATATTGTAAGTGAGTTTTTAAATGTACCTATTTGGCATGCAGAATCAAACAAGACTTAAATGTTTTTCTAAACTTCAATTATATTTCTTTCTGAAGAAAAGATATGATATTTAGAGTTTTATTTCTTGTACCTATAATATTCCGTTTCTTTACCATCCCTTATTAAAATTAGTTTATTGGAATTTAAATATTTCAATTCCGAAGTCCAGCTTTCATAAGGGTAAGTAAATTTTATTTTAAACCCACCTTCATATTTAATTACTTCAACATAAGGTTGAATTTCTAGTTCAATTAATTCATCACCATTTTCGGTAATTTCCTTTTCCGACAAATGACCTTTACCATTTTCAAACCAAAACTCATAAACCGTATTAGCTTCAGCTTTTTTCTCTATCCAATTTCCATTTAAATATAATTCAACTTCATTTACAGATTTACAACATTTCAAATGCTGCCCAAATGAAATCAGTGGTAACAATATTAGAATTAAATTCAGCATAATTTTTGTTCTTAATGTATCATAATGATTGTGTACAACAAGGAAATAGGGTTATTTAGTTAATAAAAAAAGAATGAAATAAACCCTAAAATGGTAAAAGATAAGGGTAGTACAAATAGTAAAAACAAAAAGCTTACCACACCACTCTTTATAAAACTTAAAAACCAATTTTGCCCATAAAATTTAATAATTGCTACCAACAAATAGAAAAATGTAGAGAGCGCAATTAACCAATCTATAACATCTGGTATTGGCCAAAATCTATTTACACCAAAAATGATAGTAAAGACCACAAAAAGAAACGAAAAGTAATAGAAACTAAACACCAAATGATGTGCGTATCGTCCTTTTCTGAAGAAGAAAATCTTCAATAAAAAAGCAAAAATTGGTAACAAGAAAAACATAGCCAGAGGTATACTATCTATAAATGTTTGATAGACTTGCCCTAATCCCATGTTTTTATAAAACTTTAAACCTTGAGCATAAAATTTTCGAGTAAAATAACCTGCATCATCAGACATTCCCATAGCTCTATACAACTCTTTATCCGAAGCGCCTACAGCTAATAAAGAATCTATCTTTTCCTGATCGAAACTAAAAGTCATAGCCATGTCTTTTTTGGGTATTTTAATATTAGATAACGAGTCTAAAGTTTTAATCTCCTCTTCATTTAGGCCTATTGTGCTACCATTATTTTTTATAGGGTCTGTTAAAGCCTTTACATCCAAAGAGTCTTGAATATCAATACTATCTTTTGAAAACACTTTTTCAGATCTGCTTTCTAATACACGTTGCATATTTTTATCAAGCTCCTCTCTACCATCTCTGGCATAAAAACTAAAAACAAAAAAGAAGATTACAGCAATAAACAGATACATCTGTGCAGGATGTAGATACAATAAACGTTTCCCCTTTATAAATTCTTTAGCCAAATAACCTGGTCTAAACATAAGAGGAATAAAACTTTTTAAAAACCGAGCATCAAAAGAAAAGTAATTACTTATTGTGTTATAAAACAGTACTCCAAGGGTAAGTTCGTCATTAGTTTTTTGTCCACAATGCGGACAAAACTTAAACCCCTTTTCATATTCCTGTTCACAATTTTGACAAGTATCGAGGTTGGCACTCATAATTGTTGGTTAGCTTCACTAAAAGTAATCATTTTTTATAATAACATCCTTCTATCATTTCCATTTAATTAAGAAAAACCATAATTAAGAAACACCTAAAACACTGAACAACAAACTTTTGAAAACTTGGCACGTTAATTGGAAATTCTAAACTATTAGACCTTAAAATTCTAGACAAGCTAGAATTGGGTAAATCTTAAAAACCTATACATTATGAAAAGTAAATTACTTTTTCTGGCAATGGTGTTAGTAGGACTAACATCTGCCACAGCAACAACAGCAGGAGATGCTGTTTCGAATGGGGAAGATTTAAAAACTAATCGTTTTGGTTTTACACAGCCAATATCTTTTGTAGAGCGAGGTGTAGAATTTTTAATCTTTCCGGATGGAAGCTTTGATTTTAATACCGAAGTGTTTACCACTAATCCTGGTAATGATGATTTCTATTACAGACGTAATAGACGTAGTACAAATCGAACCTATGGTGCTCCAAACACAAGTCAATACCATACTGGCAGAGGTGTTATAGTTAGACATAATCGATTAGGCAGAGTAAGACGAATTGGTAACGTGTTTATTAACTATGACAGGCAAGGAAGAATAAAACGTGCAGGCACAGTGTATATGACTTATAGACGCGGACAACTGAAACAAGTTGGTGGACTAAGAATTCTTTACAACAGATATGGAATGGTTATCGGAACCAGAGGTTTTGTAAATCACAATAATATTGGAAACGGTATATATGAATCAGATAACCATTACCCATATAGTTATGAAGATGATTGGGACGATAATTGGAATGATAATGATTTTTACTATTACCGAAAGAATGGCAAGGTAAAAAAGCAAAAAAAGATTAAAGCATAACAAACCATTACAATTAATCTAATGGTTTCTAAACCCTGAATATTTCCCCAAATAATTCAGGGTTTTATATTTTTAATAAATATTTAATTTTCAATACATTAAGTTTTTTGGCACGCTGTTTGTTTTATAGATAATGAGTTTAATTTAAAACCCTTTATTATGAAACGGATTCTATTTTTATTTGCAAGTTTAGTGGCTTTTTCCACAGCTTCATTCGCAACCACCACAACAACATCAGAAGCAGATGCTTCAACAAATAATTACGTGAGAGGTTATAGCAATTCTTTCATATTTACAGAAGGAGGTATTGAGTTTTCTGTGTATAGAGATGGTCAGTTCGACTTTTATATTCCAGATTATGGACCAGATGTAAATGTTAATATAGATGCACCAGGTTTTTCACTTAGTTTTAATTCTGGATACGACTACAACCCTTATGTGCAGTACGATCGTTTTGGTGCTATCATTCAAATTGAAAATACACCTATCTACTATGATTTTTACGGAAGAGTGAACCAAATTGGAGACATCTTCATAACATATAATAGTTTTAACAGGATTAGTAGAATTGGTGGATTAAATGTGTACTACAGAAATAATGTATACTGGAGATATGATGGGTTTATCAATGTATATAACAGATCTTATATCTACAGACCTTGGCACAGATTCTATATTGTTCCGCCAGTTAACTATTGTGTGATAAATGTAAATCCGTACAGACAGTTTTATTCACCAGTAAGACATATATGGTACAGACCTTACAGAAACAATGTTAGATACTATAATGTAAATGTAGGAAGACGAGGAAACACTCAGGTTATAAGACGAAACAGTAGTGATAGTTATGCGCAAACACCTAGAAACAGAAGCGAGCGTACAATACAAAGAACGGTTAGCAGAAGAAATGCTGAAATTACAAGAACGCGCTCAACACGTTTAGCTGAGCAATCTACAATACGTTCATCTCGAAGCACATCATCACGTAATTCTGAAGCAGGAACTTCTAGAAAAATTACCAGAGATAATAAAGCATCTGAAACACGATCAACAAATAGAGTTTCTAAGCCAAATGTAAGAAACAATAACAATAGCAGAAGCATTAGAACTAGTCGATCTAGTAATAAGGTATCAACTCCTACAAGGTCTACACGCTCTAATAGTATCTCTAGAAGTACAAATTCTAGAAAAAATGTGACTAGAGGTAATAGTTCTGTGTCTAATAAAGTGAAGAGAACAAAAAATACTTCGATATCAAAACCAAAGAGCACTAATTCTCGTACATATAGTAGAAGCAGTTCTCAAAGTAACAGACAACGAAGTACAGTTCAAAACAAAAGAAAGTCATCTTCAGTTTCTGCAAGATCTAAAACAAGTAGAAAAAGTAACCAAAGTTCTACCAGGTCAAGATCAAGAAGAACTAGAGGATAAAAGATAAAACATGATTTTTTTGGTTGGTTAGTAGAAGTCCCGTATGATGTATGCCTCAGAGCACCTTACGGGATTTCTCATTTTATAAAAAGTACCTAAAGTTTTAGGTACTTTTTTATTTGTATAGATATGTCTTCCGATATATTTAGCTTAAGTATTAATACAAAATATACTATCAATATTACTGTAGACTTCAGTGCGATATTTACAACAGGATGAAATGGAAATTCCCAAAAATACATTGCCAGAGCTATAACTAAGAGTAACAAACCAATCTTCAATGTAGCTCTAGAAAACGGCTGAACATTAAGTTTTTGTTTTACAAAAAGAAGCTTAATTGTATTGTAAATCACAACAGCTAAAAATGTTGCAAACGCAGAGCCTTCTATTCCATATACAGGAATAAAAATAAAATTGAGAACTATAGCCAAAACCGCTAATAAAACACCAAACAACAGAACCATCTTATAATAATCGCTATTAAATAAAATAGCATTGTTATTTCCTAAACTATTGTCATATAGCTTGGCAAGACTCACAAGGAGCACCACAAATAGTCCGCCTGTGAACTCATCTGGAAGAATTTTATAGAGCTCGTTGATATTCAGAATAATTAAAAGAAATATAAATCCGCTTACTACTAATAAGCTAATAGAGCTGCGCTTATAAAGATTTTCAAGCGAACCCATATCTTTTTCGTTCAGATACTTTGCCGTTAGAGGCATCATTATCTGGTGCATAGACCGTTGTGGTACAGCAATTACCGTCGCAATAAAGATTGCAACGCTGTAATAGGCCACTTCTTCAATGTTTTCTAACATTAGACCAATCATAAATTTGTCTATATCTAATATAAGCATGGCTACAGAGCCAGCTACAATCATTAAAAGTGAATACTTTATGATTGAAGAAATACCTTTAATTTTTTGAAACTTTAGCTTTGGAAATCGTACTGTATAAGCATATAACTTCATAATCATCATACGCAAAACATAAACGACAACTAAAGCTAATATGAATTGATCTGCTGTTAAACATTCTAGAAACACAGAAATCAGTAAAAGCATTATTGCTACGCGATGAAAAATTTCTTTCATCACATTACCAAAAACAGTTTTTAGTTGAACCTTTGACCATGCAAAGAATATCTCGAAATAAGCCATGGCTACAGCCAATATGAAAATATGCCAAAGGTAATTTCCTGCAATATTATTTTCTCTTGAAAGTAGACCTGAAAGACCTTCATAAGACAACCAACCAATAATTATAGCCGGAATTATAAAAACAAAAGGCAAGAACAACATTAGCGTTAAAAAGCTGTTTAAGCTATTTTTCGTTTTGAAAGTAGAATAGTATTTAATGATGGCATTGTGTACACCAAAAGCCATAAAAGGCATCATAATATTGGCTGCAGATAGCAAAAACGCAACTAAACCATAATACTCATCGGTCAAAAAATTAGTGTAAAGAAAAAGCGTATTTATAGCACCAATACCAAAACCAATGTAAGTGCTTATTGTGTTTTTAAATGATTGATTTAATACGATTCCCATTACCGCAAAATACAACTTAAGATATTAACTTGAAGATTACATCGCTTTTATAATAGCACTCAAACGTTCTGTTAGGGCTTTTCTACTGTATGGCTGAAGACCAATAGCATTAACATTGAGGCTATTTTTTTGATAGGCTTCAAAATACGATACTATTTGAGATTTTAATTTTTCTTTCTGATTATAATTAAAATATATTCCAGTATTCGTTTTGGTTATAATCTGTTGGACATCAGAGTCGTCTGGACCAATGGCAAGTATTGGTGTTTCAGAAATTAAATATTCAAATAATTTACCAGGAATAATGGCTTTAGTGTCCTCTGAGTCTATTTCAATTAATAACAATAATCGTGATGACAGCTGAAACTTGATAGCATCATCATGACTAACATAACCTACAACATTCGTATGATTTTTTAATCCAGTATTATGAATAGATTCTACCACATCATCACTCACAACACCAATAAGGTTTAATTGAAACGCTTTTGAAAACGATTCGTTTTCAGAGATGAGTTCAGACAAAACCTCCCACAAAACTTTTGGATTTCGATCTGATAACAAGGATCCAATATGAGACAAAGTGAATTTTGCGTCCTTCTCTTCCACTCTAACGGAATGAGTATCGTAACCATTAGTTATAACTGAAATAGGCTTGTTAGTTTTTGTTTCAAACTCGTTTCTAGTATGGTTGCTGGTAACGATAATTTCATCAGCAGAATTTAAAACTTCTGTTTCTAATTCAATATGCTTTTGCTGTGATGATTTTGTAAGTTTCAATGCTTTGTGATAACCTATCGTAGTCCATGGATCTCTAAAATCTGCCAACCATTTTATATTTAAGCTTTGCTTTAATTTTGAACCAATAACATGCATACTATGAGGTGGTCCAGTACTCACTACTGTTTCAATATGGTTTTCTTTAATATAATTTGAAAGAAACGCAACTGAAGGATTAATCCAATTTTTACGCGCATCTGGAATAAAGAAATTACCACGCACATACAGCATCATTTTTTCTGTTAGAGATTGTTTTTTAGCCTTAGGAATAACACCAGAACTAATTTTTTTAGAGCTCTTTTTAGATAAGAAACTTGCCAATTGGTATGGCTCTTTAATGGGCTGTTTAATTATTGTAACGTCCTTTGGAATTTCATTTAACAGACTCTCATCAACTATAGGATAATTAGGATTTTCCGGACAATATACAATGGGCTCTATATCAAATTCAGGTAAATACTTTACAAACTTTAACCAACGCTGTACACCTGGTCCTCCTGCTGGAGGCCAATAGTAAGCAATTATGAGTACTTTTTTAGAATTCATAATTTAGAAGAGCTACACAACTTCTTTTTCTTTCTTAAACTGAAAAAATACACCTAACAACAATAAAACACCAAAAATAGCAGAACTTGCAAGTGCTATTTTACTTCCAGAAGCTATAACCTGTGGCTCAAACTTAAACTCAATAGTGTGTTTACCTGCTGGGATCTCCATACCTCTTAAAACATAATTAACTCTAATATGTGGTTTTAAATCACCATCGATATAAGCATTCCAACCATCCTTATAATAGATTTCAGAGAAAACTGCAAAACCATTGTTTGCATTATTAGCTTCGTATTTAAGATAATTTGGCTTATGTTCTTTAAGCTTAATTGAAGCCGTAGAGTCAACTTTAAATTTTAATTTACCTATAACTTTTGTTGGTGTAGTTTGAAGTGAATTATCAAAAACCTCATTAGAACTATATGTCAAAACAGCCTTATTCTTCGTGTCAAGACTACCCAAAGCTTTTATTTCTTCGTTGGCACTTGGTAATTCTTCTAGCTCACTAACAAACCATGCATTACCATTAGCATCAGGATTATCATACGGAAATATCTGCCCTTGGTCCTCTGCTATAATATACTTGGTATTAAGCATATTTAGGACATTCATATTGTTATTGTAAATATGAAATTCCATTAAATCATTATAGCGTCCTAATTTAGCGGCATGATAACCAAATAAAGAGTTATGAAAATAAGCAGCTCTTGCTGGTTGGCGTTGTCCTTGAGTAGACATATCTAGCACTCTGTAATGGCCTTTATCCTTTAATATTTCTTTATCTGCTGCATTTGGCTGATAAGGTCTATCTACTTTTAACGCTGAAACGAAATCATCATTATTAACATAGTTTCTGTTAAATGACACCAAGTCAAAAAGAATTAAAACAGCGAAAACAACAACTACTATATTTTGAGATAGTTTTTTCTTCAAAAAGAAATAAATGGTTCCTGCAGATAATAACACTAAAACTAAAGATCTTATCGTATCAGTATTAAACAATGCTTTTCTGTCTTCAATTAAAGCATCTACCAACATTTCTGGAATACCTTGATCTCTGAAACTTTCAAAATCAAAAAATACAGATTTAAACAGCAAGAATATAAGGCACAAACCACCAGTAATTGCAACTGTATATTTTAGCGCTTTTACTTTTTGCTCTTCCTTTTCAAAATCATTAAACAATCTAACTAAAGCAAAAATACCAAGTACAGGCACACATAATTCTAGTAATACTTGTATAGACGTTACAGCTCTAAATTTATCATAAAGTGGCACATTATCTATAAAAAAGTTTGTAATAAAGCTAAATGGCTCTGTTTTTCCGTAGGACAACAACAACGAGAAGATTGAACCTGCAACTAACCACCATTTTAACCTGCCTTTTACTAAGAACAAGCCAAGAACAAACAAGAATAAAATTACAGCACCCACATACGCTGGTGCTTCTACAATAGGTTGATTTCCCCAATACATAGGTGCATTTTTAGAAAGTTCTAATGCCTCAATTGGAGATGCACCCATAGTAATATAAGTTTTATAGGTTTCAGAGTTTTTACCTATATCTTCTGTATTTCCTCCTCCCATAAAACGAGGAATGAACAAATTGAATGTTTCTACGAGACCATAACTATATTCTGTAATGTAATCCTTATCTAAACCAGAAGTAGCTTCTTTTGGTGAACCATCGGGATTTATGGTTAATTCACTTTTACCTCGTGTACTTTCTTTAGCATATTCTTGCGTTGCCATTAAATTAGTTGCATTAAGCCCTACAGCCAACAGAGCAGCAATTGTCAATAATCCAACCGATTTAAAATAATGAGGTAAAAGGTTCTTTTTGTAAGCATCTATTAAATAAACTATACCCAATATTATCACTAAGAACAATAAATAGTAGGTCATCTGAAAGTGATTGGCAACTATCTCTAAACCTAAAGAAATAACAGTGAGTAAAAAACCGAGAATATATCTTTTTCTAAAAGTGAGAATAATACCAGCCAAAACCATCGGCATATATGCAATTGCATGAGCCTTAGCATTATGTCCTACACCTAAAATTATAATGAGATAGGTTGAAAAACCAAAAGCTAAAGCACCAAGCGCTGAAAGTTTAAAGTCTACTTTAAGGGATAAGAGTAAAATATAAAATCCTATAAAATAGAGAAACAGATAATCTGCTGGTCTTGGTAAAAATCGTAATGTTAAATCTAGTTTTTTGATGTAATTGTGCGGATACTTAGCTCCCAGTTGATATGTTGGCATACCACCAAATGCACTGTTAGTCCAATACGTTTCTTCACCAGTAGATTGCGCAAAATCTTTTTGCTGTTGCGCCATACCAATGTAGTGCATTATATCACTTTGAAATATTTTTTTACCCTGTAAAACCGGATTAAAATAAGCTAATGATAATATTACAAACCCTAAAAGAACAAGGATATGCGGTAAAATTCGTTTGAATGAAAATGACATGAAAAAGTATCTAAATAATTCAGATTGAAAAGTACTTAAAATTTAATGACAATCTCAAATTTGAGACCATTAAAATCAATCTATTTCTTCGTAATCAATATACTCACCTACTTCGTCATTAGAAGATTTATGACGCTCTGGCATCTTGTCTATGATAGTTTCACCTTCTCTACGTTTCTGTTTGTTACGTTGTTGTGACTGATTTTGAAATCCACCAAATTGCTGTCCAAAACGTTCTTCAGCCTTCTTAGCAACATATTTCATAAGGAAAGGAGCAAAAAGTCTTGCTAAAATCTTTAATCCATACCATACTAAAAGAATAATTAGTATTGTTCTTAAAAACCCTGTCATTGAAGCTTCTTGTATCATAAAGAAAAGTAATGTCCAAAAATACAATTATACTTACTTATATTCCGTTATATTTCCTTAAAAAAACTATAAAATCTATATATTTGAACCTAAACCAAGAAACCATGAGAGTTCTCAAATCACTTTTTATTATTCTTTTAGCATTAACCTACAACTCAGCAAATGCACAGTACACAGAAGTCATTAACTCTAACCGTCCTGGTGTATCTAAAAGTGCTTTTTCTGTTGGTACTGGTGTTGCACAAGGAGAATTTGGTGCATTTACAGTAAACGAAGAGCACACACCATTACAATATGAAGTCTCGGGATTTGGACTAGACTTCTCATTGCGATATGGATTATTATTTGAAGAGCTCGAACTTTCGTTAGATGGTGTATATCAAAACGACAACATAACATACAATAATGCTTCAGTTTCTACTAAAGACAAACGTTCTAATTTCAAAAATTTTACACTAGGAGCAAAATACCTTATTTATGATCCTTACAAAAATGCCGAAGAAGCTAAGCCTAATTTGTATAGTTATCATGCCAATAGAAAATTTCAGTGGAAATCTTTAATTCCTGCTGTTTCTGTTTACGTAGGTGCTAATTTTGACACTAAAAACAATCCTTACACTGCTCCAGATGTTGAAGGTTTTAGCCCTAAAGTTATGATTGCTACTCAAAACAACTTTAATGGTGGTTGGGTATTTGTAATGAACTTAATAAAAGATAGAATTGGGTCTGATTACTCTGATTTTCAGTATATCCTTACTTTAACACACTCTTTTACTCCTCAATGGGTTGTGTTTGGTGAAGCTCAAGGTATTAATAGTGATTTTTATGCTGATAATATTTTTAGAGTTGGTGGCGCTTATTTATGGACAAAAGATTTTCAACTAGATGCTAATATCGCATTTAATACCAAAGACACGCCTTCTGTTTTTAATATTGCATTTGGTGCCTCTTACCGTTTAGATTTTCATAAAGACAAGAAAATTGATAATGGTAATGGCAACACTGGTAAGTTTAAGAAAAAGCGTAAAAAGAAAAAGAAGAAAAAAGACGATTCTGACTCAGAAGGTAATTAAATTAATACATGATTACAGTTAAAGAAGTTACAACTAAGAAAGGCCTAACAACCTTTGTAAAGTTTCCGTTTTCCCTCTATAAAGACTCAAAATATTGGGTACCTCCTATTATAAAGCAAGAATTAGAAACTTTTAATAAAGATAAAAATCCAATATTTAAAGATGCCGAAGCACGTTTTTTTCTTGCGTATAAAGGAAAGGAAGTCGTGGGTAGAATTGCTGCTATTGTAAATTGGCTAGAAGTTGATAAGCAACAAATAAAAAAGATGCGTTTCGGTTGGTTTGATTTTATTGATGACTTTGAGGTGAGTAAAGCCTTGCTAAAAACCATTGAAAATATAGGGCGCAATCATAAGCTTGAATATGCAGAAGGACCTGTTGGATTTTCAAACTTAGATAAAGTTGGAGTAATGACAGAAGGTTTTGACAGTATAGCTCCAATGATTACATGGTACAACCATCCGTATTATGTAAATCATTACAAGAATCACGGTTATAGTATTGAAAAAGAATATTCTGAGAGTAAATTTCCTTTTAAAAATGTAAAACCAGAAACTTTTAAAAAGGCTCAAGAACTTATTAAACGCAGATATAAACTAAGAGCTTTAAAGTTCACAAAGACTGAAGAAGTAATGCCTTATGCAGACAAGATGTTCGATTTATTTAATGAAAGTTATGCATCTTTATCTTCATTTGTTGAAATTACTGATATTCAGAAAGAATATTTTAAAAAGAAATTTATAAGCTTTGTTAATCCGGAATACATAAAGTTTGTTGTAGATGAAAACGATAAATTAATTGGTTTTGCTATTGTAATGCCTAAATTTGCCGAGGCTCTTCAAAAGGCAAAAGGTAAACTATTCCCATTTGGTTTTAGACATATTTTAAAAGCCAAGAAAAATAGTAAGGATGTAATTTTTTATTTAATAGGAATACATCCAGACTATCAAAATAAAGGTGTTCATGCTGTAATTTTTAACGAATACTATGAAACCTTTACACAAAAAGGTATTGAAACTTGCTACAGAACACCAGAATTAGAGGACAATGAAGCAATTCATAAAATATGGAAACACTTTGACCCTGTTGTTTATAAGCGACGAAAAACATTCCGAAAAGATTTATAAAAGAAAAAGGCTCTGTAATTAAACAGAGCCTTTTTTATTGTTAAATTAGAAGAATTATTCTCCCATTGCAGCAGTTAATGCTGCAGACATTCTTTTATAAGTACCATTTTCTAAACGCTCTCTAATAGCATCAAAAGCATCTAAGGTTTCCTTTACATCTTGTAATGTATGTGTTGCTGTAGGAATCATTCTTAATAGAATTAATCCTTTAGGTATTACAGGATAAACTACTATAGAACAGAATATTCCGTGATTTTCACGAAGGTCTTTTACTAAAGCCATGGCTTCAGGAATACTTCCTTTTAAGTATACTGGAGTAACACAACTCTGTGTTGTTCCGATATCAAAACCACGCTCTTTTAAGCCAGATTGTAACGCATTTACAATTGTCCAAAGATTTTGTTTTAACTCTGGCATAGTACGCAGCATATCTAATCGTTTTAATGCACCAACTACAAGTTGCATTTGTAGAGATTTAGCAAACATCTGCGAACGTAAATTATATTTTAAATAATCTATAATTTCTTTATCACCAGCAATAAACGCACCTGTACTTGCCATAGATTTTGCGAATGTAGCAAAATACACATCAATATCATCTTGAACACCTTGCTCCTCACCTGCTCCAGCTCCAGTAGCACCTAATGTACCAAAACCATGTGCATCATCTACAAACAATCTAAAATTAAATTTTTTCTTTAGCTCAACGATTTCTTTTAAACGACCTTGCTCACCACGCATACCAAATACACCTTCAGAGATTACTAAAATACCTCCTCCTGTCTGCTCTGCCATTTTAGTAGCTCTCTCAAGATTTTTTTCTAAACTTTCTACATCATTATGCTTGTATGTAAAACGTTTTCCCATGTGTAAACGAACACCATCTATAATACAAGCATGTGCATCTACATCATAAACAATAATATCATCTTTTGAGACTAAGGCATCAATTGTAGATACCATTCCCTGATATCCAAAATTTAACAAATAAGCTGCTTCTTTATTAACAAATTCTGCTAATTCATTTTGCAGCTGCTCATGCAACTCTGTGTGACCAGACATCATGCGAGCACCCATTGGGTAAGCAGAACCATATTTAGCAGCAGCTTCAGCATCAACTTTTCTAACTTCTGGATGATTTGCTAAGCCTAAGTAGTCATTAATACTCCAAGTAATCACCTCTTTTCCTTGAAACTTCATTCTATTCGAAATTTCTCCTTCTAATTTTGGAAATACAAAATAACCTTCCGCTTGTGCTGCCCACTTTCCTAAAGGTCCCTTATCTCGATAAATCTTTTCAAATAAATCCTTCATACGTTGCAATTGCCATTAATCTTTATCTATAATCTCAATACATTATAGATTAGATTTTAATTTAATTTAGTTTTATTAGTATCAGCAAAATTAGGTAATATTATCATTAATGCATAATATATTTTAACCTAACTATTCACTAAGTTTTAAACATAAAAAAGCCTACCCAAAAAAGGTAGGCTATGTGTATTTTAAAGTAATTTTACTTTATATATTGAATCGTTGTAGCAACTTCATTTTTGCTATCAAAAAATCCTTGATCTTCCATCCATTTGTCGCTATAGACTTTACTCATGTAACGCGATCCATGATCTGGAAAAACTACTACAATTTTATCTGTTGGTTGAAATTCACCTCTCTCATTTAATTGTTTTATAGCTTGCATTGCTGCACCACTTGTATACCCTACAAACAAACCTTCTGTATTTGAAATCTCTCTAGCTGTGTGTGCACTTTCTTCATCAGTTACTTTGATAAATTCATCAATAGCATCAAAATCTGTTGCTGTAGGAATTAAATTCTTACCTAGTCCTTCGATTCTATATGGATAAATTTCCTTTTCATCAAACTCTCTAGTTTCATGATATTTTTGTAGTACTGATCCGTAAGCATCAACACCTATAATTTTCACATTAGGGTTTTGCTCTTTTAAATATTTTGCAATCCCAGAGATAGTTCCTCCTGTACCACTACAAGCTACTAAATGTGTGATTTCACCATTTGTTTGATTCCAAATTTCTGGACCTGTAGAGTTATAATGAGCATCAATATTTAATTGATTAAAATATTGATTAATATAAATAGAACCTTTAATCTCTTCATGCAAACGTTTTGCTACCTGATAGTATGACCTTGGGTCATCTGCATTAACATGAGCTGGGCAAACATAAACCTTTGCTCCCATAGACCTTAACATGTCTATTTTGTCTGCAGAAGACTTTGAGCTCACAGCCAGTATACATTCATAACCTTTTATAATGCTAACCATAGCTATACTAAAACCAGTATTACCAGAAGTAGTTTCTATAATTGTATCACCAGGTGTTAAAATGCCTTGACGCTCAGCTTCTTCAATAATATGTAATGCAATTCTGTCCTTAGAAGAATGACCTGGATTGAAAGCTTCTACTTTAGCATAAAACTCGCCGTCGTAGTCTGCGGTCATTCTGTTTAACTTGATAAGTGGAGTACTACCTATGAGTTGTAATACGTTATCAAATACATTTTTGTTTTTGTCCATAAATGCTATTTAATCAAGTGCAATAAATACACTTTAAAACCTCGCAAAACTAATACTTTTTTTTTAAATCAACTCGAAATACCTTCTAAATCTAATAGAAAAGCATATTCTTCTGCATCTTCCTTGATACTTTCAAAGCGCCCTGAAGCACCACCATGACCTGCATCCATATTGGTTTTAAGGTATAATCTATTATTGTCGGTTTTCATATCTCTAAGCTTAGCAACCCATTTGGCAGGTTCCCAGTATTGTACCTGGGAATCGTGTAGTCCTGCTGTTATCAACATATTAGGATATTCCTTAGTCTCAATATTATCGTATGGTGAATATGATTTCATATACTCATAGTATAATTTATCATTAGGATTTCCCCATTCGTCATATTCACCTGTTGTAAGTGGTATGGAGTCGTCTAACATAGTAGTAACTACATCTACAAAAGGTACTGCTGCAATAATACCGTTATACAACTCAGGAGCCATATTGATTATTGCACCCATTAACAAGCCACCTGCACTTCCTCCCATTGCATACAAATGCTTTGATGATGTATATCGTTCTTTAATTAAATGAATAGAACAAGCCACAAAATCTGAAAAAGTATTCTTCTTTTTTAGAAGTTTACCATCTTCGTACCATTGTCTTCCTAGATATTCTCCACCCCTTATATGAGCTATTACATAAATAAAGCCTCTGTCTAGTAAACTTAAGCGAATTGTTGAAAAATAAGGGTCTACAGTAGAACCATAACTACCATATGCATATTGCAATAAGGGATTACTCCCATCTTTTTTTATACCTTTTTTGTACACTAAAGACATTGGTATTTTTGTTCCATCTTCTGCAGTTGCCCAAATACGCTCTGAGGTGTAGTTGTCTTTATTGAATTTTCCTCCTAAAACTTCTTGCTCTTTTAGTACTGTTTTAGTTTTAGTTTTCATATTAAACTCTAAAACCGAAGCTGGTGTTGTTAAGGCATTGTAGGCATAACGTAATGTTTCTGTATCGAACTCTACATTTGTTGTTGTATAGGCTGTGTAGGTTTCGTTATCAAAAGGAAGGTAATAATCTTCTGTGTCGTCCCAACGCTTTATCCTTATTTTGTTGAGTCCATTGTCGCGCTCACTTATTACGAGGTAATTTTTAAAAATATCTATGCTCTCTAAAAGCACTTCGTTTCTATGTGGAACAACTTCTTGCCACTTATCTAATGCTCTATCTGTTTCAGAGCATTTCATAAGTTTAAAATTTGTGGCTTTATCTTTGTTTGTAAGAATATAAAAATGACCATCGTAGTGCGAAATACTATACTCTAAACCTCTTACACGTGGCTGAAAAACTTCAAACTTTCCATTAGGATTATCTGCATTGAGTATATGATATTCATTAGTTAAAGTACTGTAGCATGCTATGATGATATACTTTCTAGACTTTGATTTATAAATTGCTGTTCCAAAAGTCTCATCTCCTTCCTGAAATATTAACTCATCCTCAGAATTTGACCCTAACTTATGTCTAAAAATCTGATATGCTCTTAAAGTTACCGGATCTTTTTGTGTATAGAATAAAGTCTCGTTATCATTTGCCCATGTAGAGGAGCCTGTTGTATTTTCAATACTATCGTTAAAAACTTTGTGAGTTGCTATGTCTTTAACTCGAATGGTGTATTGCCTTCTACCTGTTGTATCAACACCGTAAGATACCTTTTTGTTATCTGGACTAATACTTATACCTACAAGCTTAAAATAGCTTTGTCCTTCAGCCATTTTATTACAATCAAAAAGCAATTCTTCAGGATTATCTAAAGATTCTTTTTTTCTTGCATATATAGGATAATCCTTGCCTTTTTCATATCTGGTAATATACCAATACCCATTGTATTTGTAGGGCACAGAAGAATCGTCCTCTTTTATTCGGGCTTTCATTTCCTCAAATAAATCCTTTTGAAATGCTTTGGTATGTGCCATTTGAGCATCACAATAGGCATTTTCAGCTTTTAAGTAGTCTATAACTTCTGGATGCTCTCTATCTTTCATCCAGAAATAATTATCAACTCTAACATCACCATGTTTTTCTAATTCGTGTGGAATCTTTTTGGCTATTGGCGGATTTACTACAGAGTTCTTGCTCATATTGTTTTTAAGAAAATTTTAATCTAAAAAAGTGGCGCAATTTAGTAATTTTGCATCGTAATTTTAAAAGATAAAGATATGTTTGGAGATATGATGGGAATGATGAGCAAATTAAAAGAAGCTCAGAAAAAAGTTGAGGAAACTAAGGAGCGTTTAAATACAGTTTTAATTGATGAGGCTAGTAGTGATAACAAGTTACAAGTAACAATTACTGCAAATAGAACAATTAAATCTATTTCGATTGATGATGAGTTACTTCAAGACAAAGAGATGCTTGAAGATTATCTTATTCTAACTCTAAATAAAGCTATTGAAAACGCAACAAATGTAAACGAAACTGAAATCGCTGCAGTTGCTAAAGAAGGCATGCCAAACATTCCTGGTATGGATATGTTTAAATAGTTTTTATAAACTCTTAAGCGTTTTCAAAACTACTTCATGCATATTGTTGGTGTAATCTAAATGCGTAACTATACGCAGTTTATTGCTTCCCATACCAATAATATGTATGTTTTTTTTCTTTAGTTTATTTAAAAAGTCTACTTCGCTTATTGTATCATTTACTTCAAAAATGACGATATTCGTTTCTATTGGCTCTACTTTTTTGATAAAAGATAACCCATGTAAAACTTCACCAATTTCTTTAGCTTTTTGATGATCTTCCTCTAGACGTTCAATATGATTATCTAAAGCATACAAACCTGCTGCCGCTAAATAGCCTACTTGACGCATACCACCACCAAGAATTTTCCTAACACGCAACGCACCTTTCATAGACTCTTTTTTCCCTATTAGTACAGAGCCTATAGGGCACCCTAACCCTTTACTTAAACAGACAGATATGGTATCGAATAATTCCCCATATTGCTTAGCACTTTCTTGCCTGGCAACCAGAGCATTCCACAGTCTTGCTCCATCTAAATGGAATCCTAAACTATGCTTATCAGCTACTTCTCTAATCTTTTTTAATTCTTCAAAATCCCAACATGCACCACCACCTTTATTGGTAGTATTTTCAATCTCTATCAATGCTGTTAGTGGACTATGATAAAACTCTGGTGGATTTATAGCAGCTTCTGCTTGTTCTGCTGTAAACATACCTCTGTGTCCATCTATTAAATGACATGATATTCCACTATTGAATGAAGCTCCACCACCTTCATAATTATATATATGTGCATATTTATCGCAAACAACCTGCTCACCAGGATTGGTATGTAGTTTTAGTGCTGTTTGATTTGCCATTGTACCTGTTGGAAAGAACAAAGCATCGTCCATACCAAACATTTCAGTTAATCGCTGCTCAAGAGCATTCACTGTAGGGTCCTCTTTATAAACATCATCACCAACATCGGCAGACATCATAGCCTTTAGCATATCACTCGTTGGCTTTGTAACCGTATCGCTTCTTAAATCTATTATCATAAATTAAAATCTATGAGGTAAAGATAATACTCTATAAGGTTTTCCTTTTAAGAATTTTTGAAGATATTACATTATTGGTCCGCCATATAAACTTACACCATAAAACTAGAGGATCCTTTATTATAAATCTAAAAGGTGTATTGTTGAGCAGGAAGTTAATTTTAAAAACTAATAATGGATTCCTTTGAAATCTTTTAATTAAAGATTTGAGATGTAAAAACACTCCTGATTTAACAGGTGTAAAATCTATTTTTTTATTTAAAGAAGATAAGCAGTATAAATATGGAAAATTAACTCCCGCTAATGCAGAAGCCTCTGTATTAAGCCAAAATCTTGGATTAATTTCAATAACCTTATAGGTTGAATCGGTTTTATCGAATCTAAAATCAATGTTGGCCACACCAGACCAATTTAAAGCTTTCATTAAATTTTTCATTAATAACAATAAAACTTCATCATGGAAAAAGCTAAACTCATACTGAGGAGTTACTTTTACATCTTTTACCAAAACTCCCTTTTGCATCGTATAGGCTTTTATTTCTCCATTTTCACACAATACATTACATGTTACATCAAATCCCTCTATAAATTTTTGAAGCAATATTGGCTTATCAGTACTAATTGCACCTATATATTTTCTCAGCCCTTCTTCATTTTTTACTAGCTTCACTCCCATTCCTCCATTAAAGCCATAAGTTGGTTTAGCAACAAGTGGAAAATCTATTTTTTGAATGTTAAAATCAAATTTTGAATCTACTATGATACTATCTGGACAAGGTAACTTATTCGATTTTAAGAAAAGATAAAGAAAATCCTTCCGAAGTGCAGTTTCATAATTAGTTAAACTAGTTAGATTACAAAGTTTAGATTTGTTTTTAAGTAATTTTAAATGCTCTAAAATCTTCTTAGTACTAACATCAAAAATAGGCATTATAAGATCTATGCCATAAGTTTCTGCGGTAGTATCTATTTTATAAATCCAATCTTCAATAGAAGTGTTCTCGTAATAAATAAACTTTTCTATAAAACGAGAATACTTAAAACAACTATTATCTATTGAATATCTAAAGTACTTTCTCTTATGAGAAGACAGTACATAAATTTTTACATCTCTAACTAATGATAAGCTATAAACTACATTAGAAAGCAAAGTGGTTTCTCCATCTGGGATTAAAATTGAAAAAGTATTATGACTATTTTTCATTTAATAGATCTAGAGGCGTTTACTTGTTTATAAATTGAATTTACATTCATATTTAATAAAAAATGTTGTTCAAAATTAAGCATTTAAGAACCACTTAAAATTTTCTTCGATAAATTGAACACTTCTTCTGTTGTGTAAAAAATCTGTTGTTTTATCGATTAAATTTGACATTCAACTATTTAACTAATAAATCTATTATTTCGTCAACTTTTTAACGTGTTAACAATTTTAACAAATACTTTTACAACTTTAATAATGCTATTAACTTTTATTTATCAATTATGAAACACATTACTAAATTAGTATTGCTTGTGGCTCTTGTAGTTTTTGCATCATGTCAAAACGAGAGCACACAAGAAATTGAAAATCAGCAACAAGCCGCATTAAGATTTGATGAAAAAGGCATGGTTGTATCTGATGGAGAAGAAGATATGGAACTTACTTTTAATGAAAGAAGTGAGAACCTTGCTACACCAACTTTGACTACTGCAAAAACTTGGGGTAATTATGGAGGTCATAACAATGGTGGTAATGACTACACAGATTGTACTGCAGATTTACTTGAAACTGGTTATGACACTACTGTAAATGTAGAGGTTGTAAACAAACCTGGCACAAATGGTTACTTTGATGTATCTATTGATGGTGCTGATGTTATTCAAGCATATTGCTCTGATAGATTACCAAGCTTGGGAGCTGATGACGATTTTATAGATTTTACTGTAATCTCTAGTTATGATGAGGCTATTTTGGCTGGTGGTGAGTTTGAAAGTGTTTACACAAACCCACAAAACTTTGACAAAGTAAACTGGATCTTAAACAATATTGATATCAGTGAGGGATCCGAGTATACTTATGGTCATGTTCAATATGCTATCTGGAAACTTATAGAAGGTCCTTTTATTAATGACTTTACTGACTTTTTAACACCTGTTCCTGGTGACTGGAGCCCTTCAGTTGATAATGCTAAAGGTGATGCTATTTACGATGAAGCTGTTGCAAATGGTGAAGGATATACTCCTGGATGCGGTGACAAATTGGGTCTTCTGCTTATTCCTGCTGATTATGATAATGTTCAAGCTATTTTAATAACTAAAGATTTACCAGAAGCAGAATGTAACGATTGTATTGGAGATGTAAACCAAATTACATTTAAGTGGGATTGGCACAACGATTACAGAGTGAGATTATACCAACGCTACGAAAACACATGCTATGCGGTTAAAATATTTGATAGTGTTGTAGGTCTTAATGATGAAATGTCTGTTAGCGGTACAAATGCTGATGGTACGTTTGGTAAGTACATATATGTTTACGTAGGTAACTGCTACTACACTAAATTTAAAGTTAACTGTGACTTAAACATTGGTCCTGGTTACAAACGTGGTGTTGTAGAGGTAGTTAGTGGTACAAGTACTGCCGGTGGAGAATTATGTGACTACGAACCGTCATACAACTGGTGTTGGTGGTGGTAATCACAGGTGATACCAAATAAAAAATCTCAAAAACCGTCTAAAAATTTTAGACGGTTTTTTTGTTTCTTTTTAGAAATGAAAAAATCAATGCAAAATTATGGCACCTTACATATGCCTATTATATTTGTGAAAATTTCAATTTAATATGATAACATCAGATCAAATAAAAGATCTTAATTCCCGTCTAGACATACTTAGACAGTATCTTTGACTTAGATACCAAACTTATAGAGATTGCTAACGAAGAAGAGCAAACTTTCGACCCTAACTTTTGGAATGACTCAAAAAAAGCAGAACAAGTGATGCGTTCTCTCAGAGAAAAAAAGAGCTGGGTCAACGATTACGAAAATGCAAAAGTACTTTGTGAAGATTTAGAAGTCCTCTATGAATTTTACAAAGAAGATGAGGCCTCTTTAGATGATGTAGAATCTAGATTTGAAAAAGCTATAAATGCTATAGAAAAGCTAGAATTTAAAAATATGCTTTCTGAAGAAGGAGACAGCCTTAGTGCTGTTTTACAAATTACAGCTGGTGCAGGAGGAACTGAATCTTGTGATTGGGCCAGTATGCTAATGCGAATGTATTTAATGTATGCCGAAAAAAGTGGGTTTAAAGTAAAAGAACTTAACCATCAAGAAGGTGATGTTGCTGGTATAAAAACTGTAACTTTAGAAATTGAAGGAGACTATGCCTTTGGTTGGTTAAAAGGAGAAAATGGAGTCCATCGCTTAGTAAGAATTTCACCTTTTGACAGTAATGCCAAACGGCATACTAGTTTTGCTTCTGTATATGTATATCCTTTGGTAGACGATTCTATTGAAATAGAGATAAATCCAGCAGATATAGAAATTACAACAGCTCGCTCCAGTGGTGCAGGAGGACAAAATGTGAACAAAGTAGAAACTAAAGTGCAACTACTACACAAACCAACTGGTATTCAAATTCAGTGTTCCGAAACGCGTTCTCAACACGATAATAGAGCTAGAGCCATGCAAATGTTGAAGTCGCAATTATATGAGATTGAGCTTCAGAAACAAATGGCGCAACGCGAAGATATTGAAGCAAGTAAAATGAAAATTGAATGGGGAAGCCAAATCCGAAATTATGTGATGCACCCATATAAACTTGTTAAAGATGTACGCACAGCACACGAAACAGGTAATGTAGATGCTGTTATGGATGGTGATTTAGAGCCTTTCTTAAAAGCATATCTTATGATGATGGGACAAAAGAGTGATGACTAAGAATTATATAAAACTATTGGTATAAAAATTGAATAATAAAACATCATGATAACAATTTACCACAATCCAAGATGTAGAAAATCTAGAGAAGGTCTTGCGCTTTTAGAAGAATCAGGAGAAAAATTTGAGATAGTAAAATATCTTGAAGAACCAATAAATGAAAAGGAGTTAAATACAATTATTTCTAAATTAGGAATAAAACCTATAGATTTGATAAGAACAAATGAATCTATCTGGAAATCAGAATACAAAGGCAAAAAACTGACAGATCAACAAACTATTAAAGCCATGGTTAAGTATCCTAAGCTCATAGAACGACCAATAGTTGTTAATAACAATAAAGCCGTAATAGGACGACCTAAAGAACTAATCTTAGATATAATTTAAGTTATGAAAAGAATAGCATTATTAACCTTTGCTCTAATCTTGGGATTAAACACCTTTGCCCAAGGTCGCAGAGATCGCATGGGAAACCCAGTAATAAATAGAGAACCAACAAAAGAAGAAATTGCTAAATATGAGCAAAAGGTTGAAGAACGAAAAGACGAGTATATAGCCAATTTTTTAACTACCCTTGAAGCTGATGATTTTCAAAAAGAAATTATAAAACAATATCTAAATTCGTATTATGACGCTAAAAGCGAACTAATCAGAGCTAAGTATGAGCATAATTTAGACAGAAAAGATGCTATAAAAAAACTAGATGAATCTCATTTTAAAGATCTAGAAGAGTTAATATCTAAAAACGATATGAACAAGATAAAAGACTTAATAAAAGGGGATTTTAATGAAAAAGAAGTAAAAAAGAAAAAGAAGAAAAAACGAAAAAAGAAAAAGAAAGATGAAGGCTAATAGAATTAAGATAATAGCTTTCTAAAATTAAAATATCTCTATTTTCCTTTAACATAAGATTAACCAAATGCACCACAAGTAAAAGTATTTTTGCTCATCTAAATAAGCAAAACACTAACAACTTGTAATGAAACTAAATTTACCTCTATTTTTAATCTTATTATTTAACATATCCCTGTCTTTTGCTCAAAAAGACATTAAAATTCAGGGAAAAGTTCTCGAAGAAGGCACAAATATTCCGTTAGAATATGCCACAATAACACTAAAATCAACTGAAGACAACAAGGTTGTAACTGGCGGAATAACTGATACAGAAGGAAAATTCACTGTAGAAGTCTCACCTGGAACGTATAATATTTATGTAGAATACATTTCGTATGTTACAAAAGAATACCTTAACAAAACTCTATCAGAATCAATAGATTTAGGTACAGTAAGTCTAGCACTAGACGTCGCTTCTTTAGATGAAGTTACAATAGTAGCCGAAAAAACTACTGTAGAAATTAAATTAGATAAAAAAGTCTACAATATTGGTAAAGACTTAACCACTGCAGGCGGTACGGTTAGTGACGCCTTAAATAATGTACCTTCCGTAGCAGTAGATGTCGAAGGCGCTATAAGCCTTCGTGGAAACGAAAATGTAAGAATACTGATTAATGGAAAACCCTCTGCTATGGCAGGCTTTGGAGATAGTAACATTTTAAGCCAGCTTCCTGCAGAAGCTATTGAGCGTGTAGAAGTTATCACCTCTCCTTCAGCAAGGTACGATGCCGAAGGAACTGCAGGTATTTTAAATATTATACTTCGTCAAAAAGAAACTCTTGGTTTTAATGGCTCCTTAAACTTTACACTAGGTAACCCAGACAATGTAGGAGTTTCTGCCGCTCTAAATTTTCGTACAGAGAAATTCAACATATTTTCTAACATAGGCTGGCGCTATTTTGATGCTCCAAGAAACAGCTTTAATGACATTACTTATTTTGACCAAATTGAAGATGGTGTTGTTGAGGAACCCGAATTCAGAAGAATTAGAGAAGACCAAGAAGTAGAACGTCTCAACAGAAATTATAATGCCAACATTGGTATGGAATACTTTTTAGATGACACGTCTTCATTAACAGGTAGTTTATTTTACAGATTAGGAAGTGATGCAGATATATCATTAAATAATAGTGAACGTTTTAATGACAATACAATTGTAGAAGAAACGCTTAGACGCGAAAAGGAAACCGAAAAAGATAACAGATACCAAATCTCATTAAACTATGTGAAACAATTTGGTGATGATAGCGATCATAAATTAACTGCAGATTTTCAGTTTGAAAATTCATCTGAAGAAGGTTTTACATTCCTAAATGAAAGATACCTTTTTACAGATCAAACAGACCCAGAGGCTTTTCAGATTGAACAAGAAACAACAACAGAAGACCAGAATGAATATCTTTTACAAGCAGATTATGTATTACCATTAGGCGAAGGTTCTAGATTTGAAGCTGGTTTTAGAAGCACTCTTCAGAATGAAGTTACCGATTATACTTTAGAACAAGAAAACTTAGATAATGGTAGTTTAGAAATTAATGATATTTACACAAATGTTTTTGATTACGACCAGAATGTCAATGCTATTTATAGCCAATACGGCTCTAAATTTGGTAAATTTTCTTTCTTGTTTGGACTTCGTTTAGAGCACACACAACTAAAAGGAAAAATAGATTCTAGATTAACAGATGAAGAACTGGTTGAAGCATTTGGCTTCCCAATAGATACAGATTTTGATAATAATTATTTAGGCCTCTTCCCTACTTTAAACTTAATTTACAATCTTAATGGTTCAGATTCTGATAATGAAGAAAGTATCACTCTAGGCTACAACAGAAGAATTAACAGACCAAGAGGTTGGTTTATCAATCCTTTTCCTTCAAGATCTAGTAGAACTAATGTATTTCAAGGTAATCCTAATTTAGAACCTGCATTTTCTAACACTTTTGATTTAGGATACCTAAAGCGTTGGGAGAAGTTCACCTTAACAACATCTGTATATTATCAACATGAAGATGATTCTTTTGAGCGTATTCAAGAAAACACCGGACAGCAAACGACTGATGGTATAGATATCATTAGAACTATTCCTATTAACCTTTCAACTAATAAAAGAACTGGTGCAGAATTAGGATTTCTATACAATCCAGCAAAATGGTTACGTTTAAACTCTAGTTTTAATTTCTTTCAATTTGAAACCGAAGGGGATTTTAATGGTGTAGATTATAGTGCAAAAAACACAAGTTGGTTTGCCAGATTTAGCTCTAAGGTTACTTTACCATGGAGTATAGATTGGCAAACAAACGCAAGATATAGAGGTGCCAGACAAGATGCGCAATCCGATACAGATGGTATATTATCTATTGATTTAGCCTTCAGTAAAGAAATTCTTAAAAATAAAGGAACATTATCTTTAAATGTGAGAGACTTGTTAAATTCTAGAAAAAGACAATCAACCACCACAACAGACTTTTTTACAAGATATAATGAATCTCAATGGAGACAGCGTCAAATAAACCTTTCTTTTATTTATAGATTTAATCAACAAAACAACAAACGAAATCGATCAGACAGAGGTAATGGCGGAGATGAAGATTTTGATTTTGAAGGATAACAAATACCTATAGTATTTTAGCAACAAAAATGACCTTTCTCATATACGAAAGGTCATTTTTTAGTTAAATTGCTTACATGAATACCATTGCAGAGCGCATTTATGACTATTTAAAAGGTTTTCCTCCTTTTAGTTTACTAACCAAAGAACAACTTTTATCTGTTTCAAAATCAGTTGATGTTATTTATTTAGAGAATGATCAACTTCTTTTTGAGATTGAACAACCTATAGCTAATAACTTTTATGTAGTTAGAGATGGCGCAATAGGTCTTTACAGAGCAAATAATAATCTAGTAGATAAATGCGACGAAGGCGATATTTTTGGTCTTAGAGCACTACTCCGCAAAGGAAAATACAAACTTAATGCTAAAGCAATTGAAGAGAGCGTTATATACAGTATTTCTCTTGAAAACCTAGAAACATATATTACTGCCAATGTAGATGCAAGTCAGTTTCTAATGGCCAGTTTTGTTTCTAACACTCGAGGAAAAAATCCTGATGATGACGATTTTTTAAAAACACTTCAAAACTCATCTGAATATACATACTTACAAACTGCGGATTACTCTAAAAACCCTATTGTGTGTGGAATTGACACCAAAATAAGTGAAGCTGCAAGTATTATGACTGAAAAGCACGTAGGTTCTATTGTTATTGTAAACAACAAGAAGCCTATTGGAATTATTACAGACAAAGATTTAAGAACAAAAATCGCAACTGGCAAACATTCTATAGAAGATTCGGTTTCTAGCATAATGTCTTCACCTGTAATCACTTATCCTGAAACCATTACTGTTGCAGAAGCTCAAATAGCAATGCTAAAACATAAAATTACACATTTATGCATTACTAAAGATGGTACAAACGATTCAGAGCTAACAGGAATACTTTCTGAACATGACATAATTGTTCTCAGAGAGAATAATGCTTCAGCATTAATAAAAGAAATTAAAAGAAGTCGTTCTGCAGAGCAACTCAGAGATATAAGACAACGTACAGAAAAACTATTAACACGTTATTTAGAACAAGATATTCCTATAGACTTTATTTCAAGGTTGGTATCTGCAATAAATGATGCCATAACTCAAAAAATCATTGAGTTTTCTATTGCAAAAATGAATGGTAAACCACCTGCTAAATTCGCATGGTTAGCTATTGGTAGCCAAGGTCGGCAAGAACAATTACTAATGACAGACCAAGATAATGCACTTGTATTTGAAAATATAGATGAGAAAAGTTATAACAGTGTAAAATCATACTTTCTAACATTATCAGATTACATAAACAAAGGGTTAGAAACAGTTGGTTTTGAATTATGCCCAGCAAAGATGATGGCCAATAACCCAAAGTGGTGCAAATCGGTTTCAGAATGGTCTCAACAATTCAATAGTTGGATTACTACTCCAGACCAAGATAACCTTATGCTCTGCACTATTTTCTTTGATTATGAACATGTTTATGGCGATATAGAACTTGTAAATCAACTATCTGAAAGCATCTTTATGAGTATTGATAGTTATGACATCTTTTTAACGTATTTAGGAAGAAATGCGATGCAAAATCCACCACCATTAAGCTTTTTTAGACAGTTCCTAGTAGAAGATGACGGCGAACATAAAGACCAGTTTGATATAAAAGCTCGTGCTATGATGCCGCTGGTAGATGCAGCACGATTATTAATTCTTTCTCACAATATAAAAGCTGTAAATAACACTATAGAACGCTTTGAAAAACTCGTAGAATTAGAACCACAAAACAAAGACACTTATTTGTTTTGTATAGAAGCTTATAAAAACCTTTTAACCTTTAGAACAGAACAAGGTCTAAGACATAATGATTCAGGTAGATTTATAGATTTAGAATCCTTAGATAAAGGAAATCGCTTGCAACTAAAACGAAGTTTTAAAGCCATTAAAGAAGTTCAGGAGCTTATTAAACTCCGTTTTAAATTATCTCAAATACTTTAAAATGAATTGGTTTAAACGAAAATCGTATCCTGAATTTTGGAAAACGTATCTGAACACTTTCCAAAGAACTGAAGAGCAAAACCTAAAAGACATTAGATTTGTTGTTTTTGATACTGAAACCACTGGTTTAGATACTAAAAATGACAGGATTTTATCAATAGGCTGTGTAGCTATAAAAGACTTAAAAATTAAAGTATCTGACCAACTAGAGTTGTATCTAAAACAAGATAAATTTAATGCAGATACTGTAAAAATACATGGTTTATTAAAAGAAGGTAAACTTATTAAGGTTGAAGAAACTGAAGCAATAAAACTCTTTTTGAAATATATAGAAAATGCTGTTTTGGTTGCTCATCATGCTGCTTTTGATGTTGCCATGATTAATGCTGCTCTTTCAAGATTAGAATTACCAAAACTAAAAAACAGAGTACTAGATACTGGTTCTATTTTTAAGAAAACAGAGCTAGATAAAAGCAAAACACATTTTGGACTAGACGAACTTTCTAACCTTTTTAAAATTCCTATGCACGACAGACATACAGCTTCTGGTGACGCTTATATCACCGCTTTATTGTTTCTAAAACTTATTTCAAAATTAAACACAAACTCTAAGCTAAATTTTAAAGCACTCAAAAAACCTAACAATCGTATTGGATTAATATAACTGTAGTTCGCAGAAACAAAAAAACACATCTAAATAGATGTGTTTTTTTTGATTGGTTAATTAATTTATTATTTAATGATCACTTTTTCCGTTCTTACAACGCCAGAAACGCTAAGTTTCACAACATAAACACCAGCATGCAA
Organism: Winogradskyella poriferorum; assembly: GCF_036553625.1. Lineage (NCBI taxonomy): Bacteria > Pseudomonadati > Bacteroidota > Flavobacteriia > Flavobacteriales > Flavobacteriaceae > Winogradskyella > Winogradskyella poriferorum. The sequence continues at coordinate 491,864 of NZ_JAZHOU010000002.1, read as the reverse complement.
AGAATCAACACTTATAGAGTTTGTATTGCTTCCACTTTCCAATGTTTTGGTTAACACCAATCTACCTTGCACATCATAAAGATCTAATTGTGAAGGTCCATTCAATTTACCCTTAATATTTAAGTAGTTAGGATTAGTACTTGTAAAAATTTCCAATCCATTAACCACATTATCATCAATAGATAAGGTTGAAGGTGAAAAATGTAAAAAGAATCTACCTGTACCTTCTAAATCCTCTATCGCAGTAAAACTATAGGTATTGGAATTTAGTAAAGTAAAAGTATTATCTAAGTTATCTTCTAGATAAATATTAATATCCTCTGATAAATCACTCTCTTGTATATTAACACTAATAGTATCTCCTGTAGAAGCATTCATACCTAAAGGCACTACAATATTTTCTATATCATCAAAAGACAAACATTGAATGGCTAGATCTACTCCAACATTATCAGTAACTAAATGAGAAAATAATGAGAATTCAGCATCACTGGCATCAAAAGATCCTGCATCATAGCCAATATCTAAACCAGAAGAGCAATTATCTGAAAAATAAAAATCAGTATCGTAATTATTAGCTGAATTTTGAATTCTCAAACTCATATGAGAAATTGAATTATTTCTACCTAAAATAAAATCATCATTACCTACAGTTGTTCTCATAGCAGGCGTAAAAGACAAATTATCCACACCACCTGTTCCGTTTGAGAAAACGTAAAACCCTTGGCCAGGTGCAATATTTTTTCCTACATTTTGAACATTGTTTATAATTGTCCATATACCCGAACCATCTGTACCTGCATTATAACCATAAATAGCATTATAATTAGAATCTAAAACATCATTACCAGACGAACCATTTTCACTAATAAATGTTTGAGCATCGATGTAGCTTGTGTAAGGATTACCCACTAAATTCCATGAACTAGCAGATCCTGCAGATATCGTCGTATTCACATTTCCTACATTAACAGCACCTGTAAAAACAACAGGACTTCCGTCTACTGTCGCTGCTCTATAACCTTTACCTGCTTCAAGTGGTGTAGTTTCATTCACTACTATATCATAGTTTTCATAATTTCCTGAAACATTATTATATGGTGCAAAAGCCCTGATATTATTTAGTGCTGCAATATTTTTATTCCAGTCAGCAAAATCACTAAAAACCTCCATTGTTCCTTCAGTTAATGGAGAGGATACAAGATCATTACCACTACCAGCGGCTGTACCTATTTGGTTTACAAACCTTTTATATCTCGCTCTACCCACGATAGAACTTGTAGAAGAAGGTAATAAACTTGAATAAGAATCAGAATCTGACTCTAGAATAATACTCTTAGCCGTTAAAGTTACACTAGGATCTACAATTAGATTTCCTTCTGGATTTACGGTAACTGTATTAAATGTCGTACTTGCTGATATGTTTGCATCTCCAGAAACTACAACTAAATCTTCTAAATCTGTAGCTACTCCATTAGGATCGTTACCATCTTGCCAACCATTATCATATACATAGTCTGGTCCTTTATGGATAGCAAAACTATCTTCAATAACACCATATCTATTTAAAAATTTCATTGAAAGGTTGTTTCCATCAATTTCTAACACACCTGTCCCATATTGTTTTACACCATAATACATTGCATTATGATCAAAAGTACCATTAGCAATACGAGATGCAGTTGCATTTACAGAATATACTGTTCCTAATCCAGCGTTTTCACCTACACTACTTTTACTATATGCACCATCACCATTTGGCTTACCATCTCCGTCTCCATTAGGGCCAACTGCATGTGTAGCAAAATCGAAAGATGCTGATTCTCCATAATGACCATTTATAAAATATGACCTTTCATAAGATTCACTATGACCTGCTATTACCAAATCTATTCCATTCGCCTCTAGCATTGGTATAATATTTTCACGCATTTCTATTAGCTCAATTTCAGCAGGATCACCAGCATATTGTAATCCCTCAGAAGTATGCCAACCTTTAGAATATGGAGGATGATGCCATAATCCAATAATCCATTGCTGAGTTGTATTTTGAATATCATTTAAAGCCCAATTATACATTGCTGCACCTACAGATCTATCTTCCTCAAAAGAGTTTAAAACAATAAAGTGAATATTTCCATAATCAAAAGAATAATAAGATTCTGTTCCTGATGCTACACCTCCTGATTCGCCTGCTGTTGGAAAAGAAAAAATATCATAGTATGCACCTACTATACTCGATCCTGAATTTATATACTTACCATCTATGTTACCTATTGTCGACCATACTATAGAATTCTGAACTTTATCAGAATACGTATCAAATAAACTTTGTTGATATTGTATATCTGTACCATGAGAATCGGCATTATCACCTGTTAACATAATACCATCTAATTTATTATTTCCTATATAAGAATAAAATGCATCCCTCACTTCTGCAGTTACGGCTGCATTGGAGCTAAAGCGAGCTTTCCCAATGCCCCCAAGAATCCAAAAAGTATAAGGATCTGTTGAACCTAAGGTAGGATGCGTTTTAAAATAAATATCTGCAGAACTTGACAATAAACTACCTCCTGTCCCTATTCTATAATAGTACACTGTTCCCGGTACTAAACCTGTAATATCTATTTCATGATCTGTTTTTAAAGTCGCATCACTCAATGTTGAATACGTTGCAAATGTTACATCTGTGCTATATTCAACTACAGAGGTATCATCTACATCAGTTCTCCATTTGATGGTAACACCAGTTTCAGTACCCTTTTGAAGATACGGTAACCTTATTATTGTTTGCCCAAAAAGAGGCAATACCATAAGTAATAAAAGTAAAAATGTGTAACTCTTTTTCATCTATTTTTAGTTTTTAAGCTCGATTTTTTTAGTCTTTAATTCTGAATAAAATTCCCTCATAAATATTGTATTTCTAATTCTATAAGGCAGTTTCTTATAGTTTTCTTCTGCTTTTATAATTGAGAGTTCTGCTTCCTTAAGTTTTCCTTGTTGAATTTGTATGTTAGCAAGTTCTAAATAAGCACGTTCCTTTCTATTGCTTATTTGAATTACTTTATTTTGAAATTTTACTGCTGAATTAAAATCTTTTATATCTACATAATTTGAAACCAACTTATCATACAAGACAACAATATCACCCAATTTTTCAATTCCTTCAATTAGTATAGATTGTGAACGCTCTCTTCCTCGCTTATTGTTTGTAGCATACCAAGCCTTTGAAGCATATAAATATTGCTCAGGATAAGTAACCTCAGAGTTTCGTATTACTTCGTCATATAGTTTTGCAGATTTTTTATATTTCCCTTTCTTAAAGTAAATATCAGCTAGTAATTTCAAAGCACTGCTGTTATTCGAATCTTCTCTCAATATCTTTTTGATGTTTTTTTTACAATCAAAATAATTTTCAAGATGATAATTACTTTTAGCTATGTAGAAATCCTGCGCTACGGACTCTAGTCCCAATTCTTTTGAATACTTAAAATCTTTTAAGCTATTAGTATAGTTATTATGTTGGTAGTAAAGCTTACCCCTTTTAAAATATAGATTAGCGCTATCAGGATTTTTCTGAATCTCTTCAGTAACGTTTAATATTCGTTTGTGTAAATCACCATGCGCATTAAGAACTGGATTCGATAATACAAAAAACAATATATAGAGAAATTTAAATCGCAAAGTTTATAATTGTTTGGGGTAATTAATAGCATATCAAAAGAAATCAAAATTTAAACAGAATATTAATAATTTAGACTAAGTGTAATATTACTTGTTTAAATACCTAGAACTTAAAAAACAAACGTCTAAAAGCAAATTAAATCGCTAATCTTCAAAATGTTAAAATAAAAAAACACATCCAATAACGGATGTGTTTTCTCCTAACTAAATTAATAAAACAATTGATTATTGTAAAACTAACTGTATTATCAAGCTTATTAAGCCACTATACCTAATTTCTTTTTTGTCTTAACTTCATTGCCTTTAGCTTCAAACTGATTAGAGGTGTTTTTAGCTCCTCCTGCTTTTAAAGCTTTATCTCCAGCAAAGAATGTTTTGTGGTCATCACCAAGGTCAGAGCCAGCCATTCTTTGGTGTTTTACACAAGACACACCTTTTCTTATTTCTTGACGCTGCACATCTCTTACGTAAGCCAACATCCCATCTTTACCAAAATAACCTTCGGTTAAATCATTCATATGCAATGCTGTGGTATGGTATGTAGGCAACGTGATTAAGTGATGGAAAATACCAGCTTCTCTAGCAGCATCTATCTGGAATGTCTTAATCTTTTCATCGGCTCTGTGGCATAATTCTGTACCATCATATTCAGCATTCATAAGGTTATTTCTGTCGTAAGCTGTCATATTTTCGCCTTCTGCTAACATTTCTTCAAATACCTGCTTACGGAAATTCAACGTCCAGTTGAATGATGGCGAATTATTATAAACCAACTTAGCACTTGGTACCACTTCACGAACGCGATTTACCATATGTGCAATTTGCTTTACGTTTGGTGTTGGTGTTTCAATCCACAATAAATCTGCACCATTTTGTAAGCTTGTAATACAATCTAGCACTACTCTATCGATGTTAGAACCATTTTTGAATTTATACAACCCATTTGGCAATCTAATTGGTCTTACGAGTTTGCCATCACGCTTCAATAACACTTCATCTTCTTTTACCTCATCCATTGTAACCTCTTCAGCATCTACAAAAGCTAAATATTTTGAAGCCAAATCGCCTGGCTCTTTACTTACAGGCAGTTTTTGTGTTAATCCTGCACCTTCCGAATCTGTACGAGCCACAATAACACCATCATCTACACCTAATTCTAAAAATGCATAACGCACAGCATTCAACTTAGCTATAAAATCTTCATGCGGAACGGTTACCTTTCCATCTTGATGACCACATTGTTTAGCATCAGAAACCTGGTTTTCGATCTGAATAGCACAAGCACCCGCTTGAATCATCTTTTTCGCCAATAAATACGTCGCTTCTTCATTACCAAAACCAGCATCGATATCTGCTATGATTGGTACAATATGTGTTTCAAAATTATCTATCTCGTTTTGAACATCTTCGCCATTGGCTTGTCTTCTGAATAAATCATTAAGTTCAATAGCATCTGCTTGACGCAAGAAATCGTAAATCTCAGCAATTAATGCTGGTACAGCCGTTTTTTCGTGCATAGATTGATCTGGTAATGGTCCAAATTCTGAACGTAATGCTGCAACCATCCAACCAGATAAGTATAAGTAGCGTTTGCTCGTTGTTTTGTGGTGTTTCTTTACTGCAATCATTTTCTGTTGCGCCACAAAACCGTGCCAGCAACCTAATGATTGTGTATAGTTTGACGAATCAGCATCGTAGTCTGCCATATCCTGACGCATTATGGCTGCTGTATATTTTGCAATATCCAAACCTGTTTTAAAACGATTTTGAGTTGCCATTCTTGCAGCATTTTCTGGATTAATTGCTGCCCAATTGTTACCAAATTTTGCTTTTAAATCCTTTACAGTTTCCAAAGCAGAAGCATAGTTACTTTGTGGTAAATTTTTCATAATTTTGAAATGTATTAATGATATATTAGATTTAATATGAATCCCGTTTAATGTTGCCGCATTAGCGGGATTATTTTTTTGTTATTAGTTTGAATGCATCTCGATACATCCTGACTTACGGTCAGGACACTCGATGTGACGTTAAATTTAGATTTGTCTGTAGGCTGAAAGCGTTAAAAACTCTTCAAACTTTTCTTGTGTTACTAGTTTTTTGAAAAGGTTGATAGCATCACAGAACTTTGTGTTTTTTATCTTGCCCTCGCCTACTTCTCTTATGATTTTTTCAACTTCATCATCAAAAATTTCATCGAATAAGGCTTTAGTAAATTGACGTCCATCTTCCAAAAACGCTTCGTTCTTTAACCATTGCCATACTTGGGTTCTGGATATTTCTGCAGTGGCTGCATCTTCCATTAAATTGTAAAGCGCAACTGCACCATAACCTCGTAGCCAAGCTTCCATATAAAGTATACCAACATTGATATTTTTTCTAACGCCAGCTTCGGTAATTGTGCCTTGTGGCAACTCTACCAAATCAGCTTCGGTTACTGTAATGTCTTCACGTTTTTTGAAGATTTGATTTGGCGTTGGCATATACTTATCGAATTCTTTCATTGCTACCTCAACCAAAGCTGGATGCGCTACCCAAGTACCATCGTGACCATTTTTTGCTTCACGTTCTTTGTCTAACCGTACTTTTTCTAGTGCTGCTTTATTGGCTTCAGGATTATTTTTAATCGGAATTTGTGCTGCCATTCCGCCCATTGCGTGAATGCCTCTTTTATGGCAACGTTGAATTACCAAATTAGAATACGCAGCCATAAAAGGCGTTGTCATTGTTACTTGGTCTCTGTTTGGCACCACAAAACCATCGTGATTTCTAAACTTTTTGATGTATGAAAAGATATAGTCCCAACGGCCACAGTTTAACCCAACGATATGGTCTTTTAATTCGTAAATAAATTCATCTAACTGAAAACTTGCCGTAATTGTTTCTACAAGTAAGGTTGCCTTAAAGGTTCCTTGTGGCACACCGAGATAAGCCTGTGCAAATTCAAAAACGGCATTCCACCAACGTGCTTCTAAATAGTGCTCTAATTTTGGCAGATAAAAATATGGTGCAGAACCATTTTCCATCAAGGTTTTAGTATTATGAAACACATACAATCCAAAATCTACCAAACTACCAGACATCTCTTTATTGTTTACCAATAAATGACGCTCGTTAAGATGTAAACCTCTTGGCCTTACTAAGAGTACTGCTGTTTCCTCATTTAACTTGTAGTGCTTACCTCTAGCCTCATCAACAAGCTCAATAGTTTTAGTGTTGGCATCTCTAAGATTGATTTGACCATCCATATTGTTTGTCCAACTTGGCGCATTACTATCCTCAAAATCTGCCATAAAAGTTTTAGCACCAGAATTGAGTGCATTTATAACCATTTTACGGTCAACAGGACCAGTGATTTCCACACGTCTGTCTTGTAGATCTTCAGGTATTGGTGCTGCGATCCAGTCTGAATCTCTAATGTCTTTTGTTTCAATTGGAAACGATGGAAACTTTCCACTATCGAAAACCGACTGCTGTTTTTCTCTACGCTGCAGTAATTCTAATCGTGACGCGTTAAACTTTTCATGCAAAGCTGAAAGAAAAACCAAAGCATCATCTGTTAAAATTTCTGGATAATAATTTTTTACACTATCACTGAACTTAATTTTTTGATCTGTTGTAATTGAAGTTTCCATATCATTTTGTTTTGATGAAACAATGTTACAATCAATTTTTGAAAAAAACAAGCGAACGTTCGCTATTTTATATTTTTTCGCCAAAATGCAAAATTCGCAGATTATAGTATATTTGCAATATGGAACAAGATTATATCAAATTAATTTTTGGATTAAAACTTAAGCAAATCCGTACAGATAAAGAGCTATCCTTATTTGGTCTATCAAAACTTACAGGGCTTTCAAAATCATATTTAAACGAAATTGAAAAAGGAAAAAAATATCCAAAACCCGACAAGATTGCTCAGCTTTCAGAAAAGCTAGAGGTACCTTATGACGAAATGGTATCTCTTAAATTAGATAAAAACCTTGCTCCTATTGGCGAAATCCTTCAATCTAAAATATTAAAAGAAATTCCTTTGGAATTGTTCGGCATACAAGAGAGTACGATGATAGATATTATATCTAATGCACCATCTAAGGTTACCGCTTTTATTAGTACAATTATTGATATTGCCAAGAATTACAATTTTAGTAAAGAAAGTTTTTATTTGGCTTCTGTTCGATCGTTTCAAGAAGCCAACAATAATTATTTTGATGACTTAGAAAATGCCGTTTTAAGTTTTGCCAAAACCTATCAAGTTAATCTTAAGGCACCTGTAAAATCTGAAGACCTAGAGGAAATACTGGTTGAGGAATATGGTTATAGCATCAATTCTACCGAATTAGAATCACATACAGAATTAAAGAATTTGCGTTCGGTTTTTGTTCCAAAAACTAAAACGCTTCTTCTTGCCAAACATATAGATGATGCACAAAAATCCTTTATATATGCCAAGGAAATAGCGTATAATTATTTAAAAATAAAAGAACGTCTTTACACATTTTCTTGGATAAAATTTGAAAATTTTGATCAAGTCCTAAATAACTTTTACGCATCATACTTTGCTGGTGCTTTGGTTATTCCTAAAGCAAGACTGATGGATGACTTAAAAGATTTATTTTCTAAAAAATCTTTTAAATCTAAAGATTTTGAGCGTATAATAAACAATTACAATGCTTCGCCAGAATCTGTTTATCATAGATTAACAAATATTCTTCCTAAAGAATTTAATCTTAAAAGTCTATTTTTTCTAAGATTTTCTCATCAAAAAGGAACTGACGATTTTGTATTAAATAAAGAACTTCACTTGTCTAAACAACAATCGCCTCACGCGAATGAATCTGATGAACATTATTGCAGACGCTGGGCATCCTTGAGGGTTTTAAAAGAAATTAGTAATTCCGGAAATGCTCACGAATTTGATATTCAAATCTCAAACTACCCAAGTGAAGACAAAAGTTATTTAATACTATCGTCTGCAACAGCAGATCCTTTTGTTGCTGACCAATATAGAAGTGTTTGCGTGGGTATACAGATTAACAATCAGTTTAAACGAAAAGTAGCTTTTGCAGAAAGTAAGTCCATTAAAAAGACGGATGTTGGTGTTACGTGCGAGCGCTGTGCTATTTCTAATTGCGAAGTTAGACAAGCTAAGCCAACGGTAATTCTTTCAAAACAAATGGATGATAAAATTGCGAGTGTTGTAGATGAATTACAGAAAAAATACAGCAAATAAGCTACCAAACATCAACCATTTTAGAATAACTTATCTCAGAAAAGTTAGTTATAACCTTATTCGCTAAATTATAATCCTGATGACTTGAGTGTGGACTTTTAAAACCTACACAATAAATTCCTGCAGAATGCGCTGCCTTTATTCCATTTGTAGAATCTTCAATAACCATACACTCTGACTTGTCGAAGCCTGTAGATTCTGCTGCTTTTAGAAAGATTTCAGGATGTGGTTTTGACTTTTTTAAATCTGCACCACTAAACTTAGCGCTGAAATATTGATTGAGGTCAAAACGTTCAAAAATTTGCTTTATTCCAGGCATTGAAGCCGAAGACGCTACTACCAATTTCACACCATTATTATAATAATCTTGTATTCTTTCTAAAACACCATCAATAAGATCTAAATCATCGTTTTCAAAAAATATTTTATAGTGTTTACGCTTCAAACTGACTAAATGCTCTGGTGTTTCATTCAAATTAAAATGGTCTACCAAACGCTTGCAGATATTAATGGTGGACTGTCCTGTAAAAGACGCATATAAATCTTCACCTACATTAATATTAATATCGTCAAACATTTTATGATAGGATTTTCGGTGCAAAGGTTCTGTATCTACAATAACACCATCCATATCGAATAACACTGCTTTAAGCATAAAATAGTTTTTATTTAGAGCGAAGATAACAAAGTGTTGAAATAAAAAAGCATCAAAACTGAATGTCTCGATGCTTTTTATGAATTCTTAATTTTTAAATAATTTACAATGCATTATCCATAATATCTTGTACTACTTCTGGATTTAGCAAAGTACTTGTATCACCTAGATTACTAGTGTCTTTACCTGCTATTTTACGTAAAATACGACGCATAATTTTTCCGCTTCGTGTTTTTGGTAGTCCTGCAGTAAACTGAATTTTATCTAACTTAGCAATAGGTCCTATTTGTTCTGTAATTAATTGGTTAATCTCTTTACGTAAGTTATCATGATTACGACTTTCGCCTGTTTCTTTCAAGGTTACATAACCATATAATGCATTTCCTTTAATATCGTGAGGGAATCCAACTATAGCAGATTCTGCTACTGCTGGATGCTCATTAATAGCATCTTCTATTGGTGCAGTACCAAGATTATGACCAGATACGATTATCACATCATCCACACGTCCTGTAATACGGTAATAACCCACCTCATCTCTTAATGCGCCATCACCAGTAAAATATTTATTATCATAAGCAGAGAAATACGTGTCTTTATAACGCTGATGATTTCCCCAAATAGTTCGCGCCATACTAGGCCAAGGATATTTTATACAAAGTCTACCATCTACTTGATTCCCTTTAATTTCTTGTCCGTTTTCATCCATTAAGGCTGGTTGAATACCAATAAAAGGAAGCGTTGCATAGGTTGGTTTTGTTGGAGTCGCAAATGCTATTGGTGTAATCATAATTCCGCCTGTTTCGGTTTGCCACCAAGTATCCACAATTGGTGCTTTTTTCTTTCCTACGTTATCATCGTACCAATGCCAAGCTTCTTCATTTATTGGTTCTCCAACAGTTCCTAACACTTTTAAAGATGATAAATCGTGCTTTTCTAAATGGTCTACACCTTCTTTTGCTAATGCACGAATGGCTGTTGGAGCTGTATAAAATTGATTGACTTTATGTTTTTCTACAATATCCCAAAAACGACCAAAGTCTGGATAACTTGGTACTCCTTCAAACATAACTGTTGTTGCACCATTACATAATGGTCCGTAAACGATATAACTGTGTCCTGTAATCCAACCTATATCTGCTGTACACCAATACACATCTTTTTCGCGATATTGAAACACATTTTTAAACGTGTATGCTGTATAGACCATATATCCTGCTGTAGTGTGTACCATACCTTTTGGTTTTCCTGTAGAGCCTGAAGTATATAAGATAAATAACGGATCTTCAGCATTCATTATTTCTGGTACACAGTCATGGTAAGCCTCATCAAGCAAGGGTTTTAGCCAATGATCGCGACCATCTTTCATATTTATTTCACTATTGATACGTTTTGCAACCAAAACACTATCTATACAATCACACTCTTCTAATGCTTCATCTACAATGCCTTTTAAGTCTATGGTTTTTGCACCACGATAAGAACCGTCGCTAGTGATGACCATTTTACATTCTGAATCATTGATACGCGTTGCTAATGCTGTAGATGAAAATCCTGCAAAGACCACAGAATGTATTGCACCAATACGTGCACAAGCCAATACAGAAATGGCTAATTCTGGAATCATTGGTAAATAAATACAAACACGATCACCTTTACCAATGCCTTTATCTTTTAACACATTTGCCATACGACAAACACGCTCATGTAATTGACGGTAGGTGATATTTTCAGCTTTTTCTGTTGGATCGTTAGGTTCAAAAATAATTGCTGTTTTATCTCCTCTTGTGTATAAATGTCTATCTATACAGTTTTCGGTAATGTTTAGTTGTGCTCCTTCAAACCATTTTACTTCTGGTTTGGTAAAGTCCCAACTTAAAACATTGTCCCATTTTTTTCGCCATAAAAAATGTTCTTCAGCTATTTCTTCCCAAAAAACCTCAGGATTTCTTACGGATTTGCGATAAACTTGGTAATATTCCTCTAAGTGTTTTATATGATAATTACTCATAATTGATATATGTTATTTTACTTTAAATTTATTTTTTTCTTTTTAAATTCATCTCGGTACAACTTATTCTTACTTTACAAATCACTCAATTTGATATTTTTAGTCTGTTTGAGAAATAAGCTAAAGAATATTGAATTGAGAATTAATGAATCCCAATATGATGCGTTTCATAAATAGATTTTATTTCATCTATAATCGTAACATCGTCAATAGTTGATGGTATATTATATTGCTGCTCGTCTGCTATATTTCGTAATAATTTCCGAAGAATTTTACCACTTCGGGTTTTTGGTAATCGGTTAACAACTAGTACATCTTTAAACGAAGCTACAGCGCCTATTTCTTTACGAACATCTTGAATAATTTCTTTTTGAATTGCAGTATAATTAGTATTGATACCAGATTTTAAAACTACTAAACCTAATGGTTTTTGACCTTTAATATCACAATGCACTCCAAAAACAGCACATTCTGCAACAGATTTATTGGAGGCTACAACCTCTTCCATTTCAGCAGTAGATAATCTATGCCCTGCAACATTTATAATATCATCAACGCGACCTGTTATAAATATGTAGCCATCTTCGTCCTTGTAACCACCATCTCCTGAGAAATAATACCCAGGAAATTTATCTAAATAACCCGATTTAAAACGCTGTGGGTTTCCCCAAAGATTCATTAAAGTTCCTGGTGGTAATGGCAATTTTGCAGTTACCAATCCTTCTACTCCAGCTTCTACTTCGTGTCCTTCTTCATTTAAAATTTGAATATCATAGCCGCAAACGGGTAAACTTGCTGAACCTGGTTTAACCTCTTGTAACTGAACACCAACCATGTTTGCAAGCATTGGCCAACCGCTTTCGGTTTGCCACCAATGATCTACTACCGGAACACGTAAATGTTGCTCTGTCCAACGCAATGTTGCAACATCACAACGTTCGCCTGCTAAAAATTGATACTTTAAACAGGATAAATCATATTTTTTTATAAAATCGCCTTCAGGATCTTCTTTTTTTATGGCTCTTATAGCTGTTGGCGCTGTAAACATCACTTTTACTTTATGCTCACTAATGACTCTCCAAAACGTTGAGGCGTCTGGTGTTTTTATTGGTTTACCTTCAAAAAGAATAGTTGTATTTCTATTTAACAAAGGACCATAAACGATATAACTATGACCAACAACCCAACCAACATCACTTGCTGCCCAATACGTTTCGCCTTCTGCAACTCCATAAACATATTTCATAGAGAATTTTAAAGCGGTAGCATATCCACCTGTATCTCTAATAATACCTTTTGGTTTTCCTGTGGTTCCTGAAGTATACAGAATATATGATGGATGATTTGCTGGCAGTGCTATTGCATCTATAGAAGGTGCGTTTTTTACAAGATTTTTATAATCTACGTCGTAGTCCTTTACGGGAATTTCCACATTCTGTTCTCTGTCAAAAACAATAACTCGACTTGGTTTATGTTCGGCCTGATTAATAGCTTCATCTACAAAAGGCTTATAAGGAATAATTCGACTAATCTCTATACCGTGAGACGCTGTAATCACTGCTTTAGACTTACAATCATCAATACGAATTGCCAACTCATGAGGTGCGAAACCTCCAAAAACTACAGAATGAATTACACCGATTCTTACACATGCCAACATTGCATACAGTGCTTGCGGAATCATTGGCATGTATATAATACATGTATCACCTTTTGAAAGGCCTAATTCTTGCAGTCCGCCTGCTAATTTAGAAACTTCTTTATGAAGTTCATTAAACGTAATATACTGTTTTGTATTAGTAACCGGAGAATCGTAAATAATTGCATTCTGCTCACCAAATCCATCTTTGATATGTTTATCTATACATAGATAACTTAGGTTAAGTTGCCCATCTTCAAACCACTGATAGTAATCGTGATTATCTTTAGATAAAATTGTTTTTGGATATTTAAACCATTCTAATTGTTGAGCTTGCTTTTTCCAAAAATTCTCTGGACTAACAATGCTTTCCTGATAAAATTCTTGATAATTCATAATTAACCTTTTTTGGAATTAAATAAACCAAACCAATTAGGGTTAAGTACTTTTAACTTTATCAAAGCCCAAATTATTACTACAAAACAAACACCCATTATAACAGATTCAAAAGGGCTTGTGGTGGTTTTACTCTCTAGTTTAAAACGGAAATATAAAGTTACTATAACGTAAATACTAATAATAATATCAGACGCTAAAGCATTGATACGTATGCGTTTCATCTTGTTTTACTTTAATTAAACATTGTTTCTTTTTGCACACAAAACCAAAGTTTAACTAAGTGAAACTATTAAGCTATAAGCTCATTAATTTCTGAAACTATTTTTTTTACTGAAAAGGGCTTTGTTAAATATTTATCTGCTCCAAGTTTTAAGCCTTTTTCAATATCTGAAGCTTTATTCTTTGCAGTTAAAAACACCACTTTAGTATCTTTTAACTGATCATTCTCTTTTATAGATTTAAGTGTTTGATAACCATCAACATTCGGCATCATAACATCTAACATAATAACATCAGGAATTACACTTTGCAAAATCTCTAAAGCTTCGCTTCCATCTCTTGCAATATACACTTCAAAATCATGCTTTTTAAAAGTGTATTCTAATGTCATTACTATATTTGGTTCGTCATCGACGATAACAATTTTCTTCATTCTTCGAACACGTTGACAATTTACTTAAAAGGTAGCTTAAAACCAAAGGTTGCACCACTTTTTTCATTGTTTTTAACCCATATATTTCCGTTGTGATTTTCTACAATTTGTTTGCAAATTGCTAATCCCAAACCACTCCCTTCGGGTTTTTGGATATTTTGATTTTTTGACTGGTAAAATTTATCAAAAATAAAAGGTAAATCTTGCTCTGGGACTCCCTTACCGTTATCCATTATACTTACTTCCAAATATCCTAAATCAAATTTATAATCTACTATAATTACACCTTTTTTAACATCACAAAATTTAATAGCGTTAGATATTAGGTTAGTTAATACCTGCACTATACGATCTTCATCATACTCTACTGTAAGATCACCTTGATTTATAATGATAATTTCAACTTGTTTTTTATCTGCAATGTGCTTTAAGCTATCTACCGTTTTCTGAATAGTATTTCTAATATTATAGCTCTTAATATTTAACTGCGTACGACCTTTTGAAAGCTTTTCGAAATCTAAAATATTATGAATTAACCTAGAAAGTCTGTCACTATCTTGAAGCATATTTTTTAGAAATTGTGTTTTTATTTCTAAAGGCATATCGTCGTCATCGTCCATCAAAAGCTCTGTTGTTGCCCTAATACCTGTAATAGGTGTTTTTAACTCATGAGCCACTGTATCTAGGAATTCATCCTTTTGTTTGTCTTTTTCAATTAACTCTTCGTTAGCATCTTTTAATTGATTTGTAAGCTTTGTAAGCTCATTCGATTTTTCTCTTAGCAGTTTATTTCTAGCAATTGTTTCCTTTGACTCTTCTAGTATCTTAAGTACCTCAACCAGACTTACCTCATCTTCTTTAACTACACTAGCAATTAATATTTTAGCTGAAGCGCTACCGATACTTCCTGTTAGTAATTTTTCAGAGAAGTTAATCAATCTTGCATCTGCCATTTGAGTATCTAGTGGCAGGTCGTATTTTCTAAAAAACAAATTTAAAGCACGCTCTGTCCTAGTCTCTCCTAAAAATTTAACCAGAACCTTCTTAATATCTGCAACGTATGCCTCACCTTTCCAAACCAGCGCTCCATCTTGTAAGTCGGTATAATTTTTACTATCCACAAACATTTCTGCATAATTACGTTCTCTATAATTTCCCTTTTTTATCACAGAAAATGTCATATAACAAAATAAATTAACGAGTAGACTCCAAAAAAACGCATGTGCAGGAGGACTTAAAAAATCAATTCCGAATAAAGCATGTGGTTTTAAAATCTCTATACCTGCAAAACCATATTGCACTAAATCGTCAGAACCATTTAAAGCATGAATAGAAAATGGAAGTATTAACGTATAAAAAACTACAGCTATACCTGAAATGATTCCGGCTATTGTTGCCTTAGACGAGCCTCTGTTCCAAAACAAACCGATAAAAAAAGAAGGAGCTAGCTGAGCTATAATTACAAACGCCATTAAACCAATAGAGTACAAGGACAACTCAAAAGAGAAATTTACATAAAACGCATAAGCGCTAATGATGATTAGAAAAATTGAAATACGCCTTATATTCTTTATGTATTTAGCATTTCTCTCTGGGTGACTTTTTATAAAATAATCTAGAAAACCATAAGGTATTACCAAATTATTACTCACCATAGTAGATAACGCTAATGTTGCAACTACAACCATAGAAATTACCGCTGAAAAACCGCCTAAAAATACTAATACAGACAAAAAAGTGTTTCCGTTTTGCAATGGCAATAACAACGCATAGTATTCTGCCTGAACTGTATTACCAATGGTTAAGTTACCAGCCCAAGCAATAAAGATGACGAAAACATTAAACAATAGAAGGTATAAAGGAAACATCCAGATAGCATTTTTTAAATGCTTTTCTCTAACGTTTTCAACCACAGAAACCTGAAATTGTCTCGGTAATAAAAATATTGCCATAAAAGACAACATTATTGTATATAACCAGTTAAACCCTCCTTCAAAACCATTGATAGTAATTAATGACTCAAAATTTTCAGCAGCAGACATTTTTGTGTAAATATCTTCTGTACCATCAAATAAAATATAGGTTACATATATACCAACAAATAAGAAGAAGACAAGTTTTAATACAGACTCAAAAGCAACAGACATTACAATTCCCTTGTGCTTTTCTGAGGCATCTGTAGTTTGCGTTCCAAAAAACGTTGCAAAAACCGCTAGTAACAATGCTATATAGAACGTTGAATCATCATACACCGAAGTCGCTACATAACTGGTATCGTCTGAAAGAATTTGAAAGGTTTCTGAAACTGCTTTTAACTGCAAAGAAATATAAGGCACAATAGCCATTAAACAGACAATGGTAACTAAAGCGCCTAAAAATCTATTATTACCATAGCGCAGTGAAATAAAATCTGCTATAGAGCTAATCTTGTGTTGCTTTGAGATTCTTACAATTTTTCTCATTAACACAATCCAAAGTGGTGCTGCAATCACTGGCCCCAAATAAATAGGAAGAAAATTAACACCAGAGTTAGCTGCAATACCAATACTACCATAATAGGTCCAAGCCGTACAATATACCGCCAAAGACAATGTATATACTACAGAATTATTTACCCATTTACTTTTAGAATTCTTCTCTGCCACATAAGCAATAAAAAATAATGCAGCTAAATAGATAACGATTATTGTAAATAAAACGTAATTACTCATAATGACGTTTTAAAACAACGTAAGACACCACTATAACCATCAACCAAATGGAAAAAATGGAAAAATAAAATGTAGGAATACCAAACACATGACCATTATGATTAAATATCAGTAAAAATGGAACATTTAGTATCGCCAAAGTTGTAATTGAAAGTATAACTAACTTTTGTTCATGCCTTTTTTTCATAGATAACTAAAATACAAAAAACAGTGTTGCAAATACAACACTGTTTTTTTAACTAATAAAACTTTGTCAATTAATGACTATGCGCTTCTCCTGCGCCAGATGGAATTCTTATGTTTTCCACAATATCTTGTACATGCTGTGGTGGTGCTGGAGTCATACGAGAGACAACTACAGAGACGACAACATTTACAAGCATAGCTATGGTACCAAAACCTTCTGGAGAAGTACCAAACCACCATTCGCTTGACGGTCTTGCATCCATTACACCAATTAATCCTGTCTTGTATCTAATCATGTAGAACAACATTAACGAAATACCAACTACCATACCAGCTATGGCTCCTTGTTTATTCATGCGTTTATCAAATATTCCTAATATAATTGCTGGGAAGAATGAAGCCGCTGCTAATCCAAAGGCCAAGGCGACGACCGCGGCGACAAAACCAGGCGGTTTTATACCTGCAAGACCTGCAATTACAACTGCAAATACAATAGATATTCTTGCCCACATCAGCTCACCTTTATCTGAAATATCTGGTTTTATTTGCTTCTTTATCAAATCATGAGATATGGATGTAGAAATTACCAGCAACAGTCCAGCCGCTGTAGATAATGCTGCAGCTAGTCCACCAGCTGCAACTAGAGCAATTACCCAATTAGGAAGTTTAGCAATTTCAGGATTTGCCAACACCATAATATCTCTATCTACATAAAGTTCATTTGCATCAGCATTGGCATTTGAAACCAATCGTTCACCATGTGCTCCTCTTGCGCTTGAATCATTCGCTTCACCTGTATATGCAGGTTTTCCATCTAAAGCATTACCTGCGACATACTGAATTTTTCCATCTCCATTTTTATCTGACCAAGCAATTAAACCTGTGTCCTCCCAATTCTTAAACCAATCCGGAAGTTGAGTATATTCAGTATTACTTACAGTTTCAATTAAGTTTGTTCTTGCAAATACTGCAATTGCAGGTGCTGTTGTATAAAGTATAGCAATAAATAACAATGCTAAACCTGCCGATTTACGCGCATCTTTTACTTTAGGTACTGTAAAGAAACGCACAATTACGTGTGGTAAACCAGCAGTACCAACCATAAGAGCTAGTGTAATTGCAAATACATCCCAAGTCGATTTTGTTCCACTTGTATATTCTTTAAACCCTAGTTTTGTATGCAATTGATCAAGATGTTCTAAAAGAGGTGTTCCATTTTCAATCTCACCTCCCATTCCTATTTGTGGAATAATATTTCCTGTCATCTGCATAGAAATGAAGAATGCAGGTACCATAAATGCAAAAATTAAAACACAGTATTGCGCAACTTGCGTATAGGTAATTCCCTTCATTCCTCCTAAAAATGCAAACACAAGTACAATAGCCATACCGATAACAACACCTATGTTTATATCAACTTGTAAAAATTGAGAAAACACAACTCCTACTCCACGCATTTGTCCTGCCACATAAGTAAAGGACACTAATAATGCACATATTACAGCTACAGTTCTTGCTGTGTTAGAGTAATATCTGTCTCCAATAAAATCTGGCACTGTAAATTTCCCAAATTTCCTTAAGTAAGGTGCGAGTAGCAAGGCAAGTAAAACATAGCCACCTGTCCAACCCATAAGGTAAACCGATCCATCATAGCCTGTAAATGAAATAATACCTGCCATTGAGATAAATGATGCAGCTGACATCCAGTCTGCTGCTGTTGCCATACCATTTGCAAGTGGAGAAACGCCACCACCAGCAACATAAAATTCTTTTGTAGAGCCTGCTCTGGCCCAAATTGCAATTCCGAAATATAGTGCGAACGTAACGCCTACTAATATCCATGTCCAAGTTTGTACACTCATAATTTTTATTTTTTGGTTATTAGTTAAGACTATTCGTCGTAACCATATTTTTTATCTAGTTTATTCATTATTCTAACGTATACGAATATGAGAATTACGAATACGTAAATAGAGCCTTGCTGAGCAAACCAGAACCCTAGTTTAAACCCACCAAGCTTTATTTCATTTAAAGCGTCTTTAAAAAGAATACCGCAACCATAGGAAACAATGAACCAAATGATTAGAAGTATAGAAAGGTACTTTACATTTTCCTTCCAATACGCAGATGCATTTTTTTGTTTTTCTGACATAATTGATTTGTTTATTTAGTTATAGTTAAAATCAGGATTTTATAAAAAGATCATAGCCTGAACAGTAAATACTCCTGTTGCATCTCCATCACCAACTTTGTCATTTGTATAATCAAAACTTAGTTTAGAATGGTGACCTGTAAAGAAGATATTGGCTCCTAGCTTAAACTGATTAGCATTATCATCAATCGCATCAATACTTCTTGTAGAGTATGCTAAATAAGGTTGAAATCTAGTTTTTGTTTTATCACCTGGAAGCACATAACCTACGTGACCGTAAATCATATTACCTGTTGCATAAGGTCCCAAGAAAAAATCTTCGCCATAATCATTATTTTGATATGTTGCATATGCTGTAATAGCTGAACCGTTATCTCCTAAAGGCGCATCATAGAAGGCATCTGCCGCAAATAAGAAAACGTCATCACCTTCTCCATTTGGCAATACAACACCACTTGGGTGACTAAAGAAACCCGCTCCAACATTGAATACTTTTTTACTCCCCATATACGTACCAACTTTGTAAGGTAAAGCATTAGATTCTTGGTCTAAAAAGTTATAATCTACATAACCTTGAATGACTTTACCTGCTTCTTCAGAACCTAAAACTTCTCTACCTCTATACACTGTGGCAGAACCTACATCTCTAGGTGTACCGTCATTATCTAAGGTGTTTGTATTTGCTTCATTTAAAGCAAATCTATACTGAAGTTTGTTAAATTTACCTTTTACATATACACCTATATGACGCGCAAACTGATCTGAAAGTCCAATAGTAGACCAAGAAGACCTATTATTATCTAGCGTTAACATGTTTAATGTACTTTGGTTATTGAGACGAGAAATACCATTCCAATAATGAAGTCCTGCTCCAACATAAAAGTCTTTTGTTACTTTATATTCTCCCCAAAAATCATGGAAAAATAACTGAGCACTTGGATCTTTACCTACTGGTCCTGTGTTATTGCCATTAAGACTATTAAGTCCAAAATGGGCAACCATTGAAAATCTATCGCTAAATTTAATCCAGCTTAGTATTCTAGCTCTTCTTACACTAAGTGCAAGTTTTTCGGTACCATCTGGTGCATCGTCATTATACTGAGCCCAGAATTGTCCCCAAGAAATAAATCTCATGTACTTGGTACCATCGTCGTTAAAATTAATTCTGTAACCTTTCCCATAACCAGACTCGGTTTCAGACTGAGAAAATCCAGAAAAAAAACATAGTGAAAGAACCACTATGATACAATTAAGTTTTTTCATAAAAGATTAGTTGTTTAGTTAGTTAAACATTGGTTTTGTGTGCACTACTAAACTCGAAAAAACAATCTCTAAAAAAAAAGTTAATATATATTTGTGGTAATTTTATATACCTAATCTCTAAAACGCTCCCATTTTATGACCATAAATTTATCACCAAGCTCAGTTACCAACGCTCCTGCTCCAGATAAATTTTTAGCATTTGAAAAGAACAACGAAAGCTCCTCTGCATTAAGAATCTTATAGGTTGGATGGTATTTTGAATTGTAAGGGCGTTTAATATTATACTTCTTAACCCAGTTCATAATACTGACATGTGATATTCCTAAGATTCGTTCAATTTCACGATAAGTTAGCCCTTCCAAATACAGTTGTAACGCTTTATTAACATAGTAATCATCAATTTTTTTTCCTAGCTTGTTTACCGTAAAATAATAATTGCAAGATTTACACTTGTAACGTTGTCTATCGTTAACAATACCACTTTTTACATAACTGTTAGAACCACAATTTGGACAAAGGTTTATTTTCATATATATTAATTTAGCATAAATATATTAATTTAGCAATATACATGCAATTTAAACTCAATTTATTTGATAATTACGAATTATAACTATTAATATTTTAAGAAATTTATATTAATTCAAACTAATAATTGCACAAATAATAAAACCCTGAAAAATCATATTTTCAGGGTTTATTATACACAATGTTGACTTTTCTAAGTCATTTTAGGATTAAAATACGCATCCTCATCTTCTGTTAATATTCTGGAATGAATAATAAATCGTAATCCTAATGGAATTTCTAAAGAAAAACTCGCTCCTCTTCCTTCTGTTGTATCTATGGTAAGATGTGTGTGTTTCCAATATTCAAATTGATTCTGGTTCATGTAAAACGGAACACCTTCTACTTCACCAAGAAAAATATCACTTTCATCTAAATACATATCATCTTTTTCAAAAATCATTGGTGCAGAACCATCACAACAACCTCCACTTTGATGAAAAATCAAATCGCCATGCTTTTCCTTTAGTTGCCTCACAACTTTTTTGGCTTTCTCTGTAATCTCTACGCGTTTCATAACTATAATATATTAAAAAAGGCTGAATCCCTAACCATTCAGCCTTTAAAGCTATTAATCAAATATCTCTAAAAGAATCCTAGCTTGTTTTTATCGTAAGATATTAACATGTTTTTGGTTTGTCGGTAATGACTCATCATCATTTGATGATTTTCTCTACCAAAACCTGATTTTTTATATCCACCAAATGGTGCATGTGCAGGATAAGCGTGATAACAATTAACCCAAACACGACCTGCTTTTATTGCTCTCGGAATTTGGTATAGTTGGTGCGCATCTCGCGTCCAAACACCTGCTCCAAGTCCATAAAGTGTATCGTTAGCAATTTCTAGAGCTTCAGCTTCATCTTTAAATTTGGTGACACAGACTACTGGGCCAAAAATCTCTTCTTGGAATACTCGCATTTTGTTATGACCTTCTAAAATTGTTGGCTGAATAAAGAATCCGTTACCTAAATCTCCATCTTTATTAGCATCACCACCACAAAGTACTTTTGCTCCTTCATCTTTACCTATTTTTATGTAAGACTGTATTTTTTCATATTGGTCATTAGAGGCTTGCGCACCTACCATACAACTAGAATCATACGGACTTGTTTGCACAATAGCTTTTGTGCGCTCAATTACACGCTCCATAAACTTATCGTAAATATCCTCTTGTACCAAAATACGAGATGGACACGTACATACTTCACCTTGATTAAAGGCAAATAATACTGCTCCTTCTATAGCTTTATCTAAAAACGCATCATCTTCATCCATAACAGAATTAAAGAAAATATTTGGCGACTTACCACCCAATTCCATAGTTACAGGATTTAGATTCTTTGATGCATATTGCATAATTAACTGCCCTGTTGTAGTTTCCCCTGTAAATGCTACTTTATCTACACGAGAGCTCGACGCCAAAGGTTTACCTGCTTCTGGTCCGAAACCATGTATTATATTAATAACTCCTGGAGGAAAAACATCAGCAATCTTTTCCATTAATAAGGTTGCTGAAGAAGGTGTTTGCTCAGCTGGTTTTAACACCACACAGTTTCCTGTTGCTAAAGCTGGTGGTAATTTCCAAGACAACATTAATAATGGAAAGTTCCATGGAATAATTTGCCCAACCACACCAAGTGGTTCTTTAATATTCATTGATAAGGTATTGGCATCCAATTCTGTTGCGCTACCTTCCTCTGCTCTAATACAAGATGCGAAGTATCTCCAGTGATCTACCGATAATGGTACATCCGCATTTAATGTTTCACGGATTGGTTTTCCGTTGTCGCATGTTTCTACCAAAGCGAACTCTTCTAAGTTAGCTTCAATGATATCTGCTACTTTATTAAGTAAATTTGCTCGTTCTGTTGCCGAAGTATTTTCCCAGGATTCTTTAGCTGCATTTGCCGCATCTAGGGCTAACTCTACATCTTCTTTTTGTGATCTTGGGTATTTTGCAATTAATGATTTGTCTATTGGCGATGTATTTTCAAAATACTCACCTCCTATTGGTGCGACAAACTTACCATTGATAAAATTGTCATAGGATGCTTTAAATTGTGGTTTAGAATAACTCATCTTAAATTTAGATTATTTATTAGTTCTTGATTTTTTTAGTCAAAAAATTGACTATTTTTTACTTTTTGCTAAGTTATTTTGTCATATTCTAAAATAATTGAACATATTTATCATATTTTTGAACATATCTCTTATTAAGATTTTTTAGCATATATTTTTTGTATTATTGAGTATGACATCTTTATTAAATCAACATAGAAGCAACAGAAAACTCACTACTTTGGTAGAGAACAGAACCACTTATAATGCCGAATATGCTGAACTAAACATCTATGAAACACATGCTTATGCAGAAAAAGTCTCACTAACTTTTGGGTTTCCTATTATTGCAAGCATGCTGACCGGAAAGAAAATAATGCACATTGACGGTTTTGAATCTTTTGATTTTTTTCCTGGTGAATCTGTTGTAATGCCAACTAATAAAGAAATGGTCATAGACTTCCCTCTTGCTACTGAGGAAAAACCAACACAATGCTTAGCTTTGGGTATTGATGCTTTTAAGATTGAAGAAGTAGTTCAAAAATTCAATCAAAATGTGGCTATTGAAAACGAAAACAACAATTGGGATTTAGACCATACAGCGTCACACCTTATTAATAATTTAGATGTTAACCACCTCATTGAACGTCTAACTTACACATTTACCAACAACAATAAGTCTAAGGATGTCTTATTAGATTTAATGATTCAGGAATTGATTGTGCGATTACTACAAACTAAAGCAAAATCATTAATAATTAATGACACCAACAATATCTTTAACGATACACGTATTGGCACAGTTATAAAATTCATTAAAGACAATCTAACCAATAAGGATATTACTGTAGATCAGTTAGCGAAGAAGGCTTATATGAGCACCTCTCACTTTCATAAGCAATTTAAAAACACGCTTGGTGTGTCTCCTATTGATTATATCAATTCTGAAAAAATAAAATTCGCAAAGAAGCTGATTAAAGAATCTAAAGATGTGAGAATGTCCGAGATTGCTTTTAAATCTGGCTTTAATAATACGAGTTACTTTAACAGACAATTCAAAAAAATGGAAATGATGACTCCTGCTCAATTTAAATCTTCCATTGCTAATTCTTAGACTTCTTTAAACTCGTAAAGTAACGTTTAGATTCCTTAAGCACTTTTGGTGCTAATAGAATTGTGGCAATCATAGTTGGAAATGCCATAAACGCAAACACACCATCTATGAAGTTAATCATGGCATCAAAAGACGTCGTTGCAGCAAGAATAATACTCAGAATATAAAAATAGTTGTAATAGTGCTTTTTGTCTGCACCTATTAAAAAAGACAAGCATTTGGTGCCATAATACGAATAACTAAACAAGGAGGACACGCTAAAAAAAAACACGCAAATCATTAATAAATACTGACCATAAGGCAAGGCTTGCTCAAAGGCAGAAGCTGTAAGACTAACACCATTATCCGTTGTGGTTTGCCAAACACCTGTTACCAAAATTGCTAGCGCTGTTAGTGTACAAACAATTAAAGTATCTATTACAGGCCCCAACATTGCCACTAAACCTTCTCTAACTGGCTCGTCAGTTTTTGCTGCTCCATGTGCCATTGGTGCTGTACCCAAACCAGCCTCATTAGAAAATGCTCCTCGCTTTATACCGTGTAATATTAACGCTCCTAAAACACCACCTAAAAAAGGCTTGTCTTCAGGGAAATAATCTGCTGCAAAAGCATCTGTAACAATCAAGGATAAATATTTTGGTACTTCTTCTATGTAAACACCTAGAATAATCAATACCAACACAAAGTATAGCACTACCATAGTAGGCACCATTTTAGAAGCCCAACGACTAATGCGTTGTATACCACCAAGAATTACAAAACTTGTTACGATGACCAAAACAATAGCAATAATTAGATTGCTACCAAAGGATACTTCTACTCCATTTGGTATTAGAATAATATCGTTAACGGCTTGTTTTAACTGATTAACATTTACCACTGGTAATGCTCCCAACATCCCAAACGCGCTAAACAAAACCGCTAAGAATTTCCAGTTTTTACCAAGACCTTCTGTAATAAAATACATTGGTCCACCTTGTATATTTCCATCACTGTCTTTCCCTCTGTATAAAATAGCCAATGTCGATGTAAAGTATTTGGTACTCATCCCAACAATGGCACTTACCCACATCCAAAACATAGCACCTGGACCACCAACTGAAATTGCTAAAGCTACACCTGCAATGTTGCCCATGCCAATTGTAGAAGATAAGGCTGTGGTTAAGGCTTTAAAGTGAGAAATCTCACCTTCATCATCCGGATTATCATACTTACCTCTCAACACACTAATCGCATGCCCTAAATACCTAAATGGTAGAAATTGAGAACGTATTAATAAATACAATCCTCCACCAACTAACAGAATAAGTAGTGGTAATCCCCAAGCAAAGGACGAAAATACTGCTGTAAAATCTTCTAGAGTTTTCATGAGGCTAAAAATAAGGAATCCTTAGTTGTGTTAATAACAAACTGAAAGTATAAAATCTAAACCATTGATTTTCAAAAATTAAAAAGCTAACTTCGCTTATCAATCGATATAGTTCATTGAAACGGAACTATATCTTAACGTTGTGCTTCATTAAAATCAACCTAACCAATGATAAAATTCTTTAGAAAAATTCGGCAAAACTTGCTTATGGAAAATAAAACTGGAAAGTATTTTAAATACGCTATTGGGGAAATTATACTTGTGGTAATTGGAATTTTGATTGCGTTGAGCATTAATAATTGGAATGAAAAGAAAAAGGATAATGATTTTGAGAATGAAATGCTCGCTCAAATTCAAGAAAATTTAGCAAACGATAAGAAAGCATTAAATAACATAAAAATCATTTTTAATAATGCAATTTCTTCTTCTAATAAAATATTGGAACTTAAAAGGTCGGAGGAAAATTTAGATAGTTTAAAATATTGGCTTGCCGATATTATTCAATTTGAGAGATTCCAACCAATTACTAATTCGTATGAAACATTAAAATCAAAAGGACTTGACAAAGTTTCGAATAAAGAACTACGAATGTTACTAGGAGCTTATTATGATGATGAAATTAATCACGTCATAAAATCAGTTGGAGATGTTGAGTATTCTTTTAATAACGATTGGATACCTATTATGAAAGAAATTATAGTTGATTTCAAATTTCAAGATTACGTAATTGTATCTGACCCAAAAATTTTTAGTCAACCATCAACTGCTAGAAATATTTTAACATTGAATAAAGACAATTATAGAGGAGGTTTAAACCGAGTGATTACAGCAATCAATAGTATTGATAAACTAGAAAAGATTTTGGAAAAAACATTGAAAGAATAACGAAAGCACAACAATGGCTATAAGTAATTGCTTGTTCTCGTCTACCTCTGAAAATCCTTGCGGATTTTCAGTTTGGTGTGTACTTGCAAAGTTAAGTGCTAAACCACGCAACTACTCATAGCCGAGACCGATAAGCGTAACTTCTATAAAACTACCTTTTTTTACAAATAAAATTAAAATGAGTAAATCTGACACCAGCCACCACGATGAGCGTATCGCTAATATGAGTTTTGCTTCTGTATATCCTCATTACGTCACCAAAGTAGAAAAGAAAGGCAGAACCAAAGAAGAATTGCACCAAGTCATTGAATGGCTTACTGGCTATGATGAAAACAAACTCAATGAACTCATTGAGCAGAAAGTTAATTTTAAAGACTTTTTTGAAAGTGCTAACCTTAATGAAAATGCACATCTTATAAAAGGTGTTATATGTGGCTACAGAGTTGAAGAAATCACCAACGACACTACCCGTCAATGTAGATATTTAGACAAACTAGTAGATGAATTAGCAAAAGGTAGAAAAATGGAAAAAATTCTGCGTCAACCTTAAATTTTCCGTTTTAAAACATGTCTAAAACGCTATATCGCATTTATGTTGTAGAACTTTCTAAACGTGTGTTTACTGAAAATGCAAAATTCAGAAATGCTAATCCACAATACAATGGTGTGTTAGAGTGTTTGTATGTTGGTATGACGAGTAAAAGTCCTAAAGAGCGCTTTGAACAGCATAAAACAGGTTACAGGAATAAAAAAGGTCATAAACTATCGTCTAATATTGTAGAAAAATACGGCTTGTATCTTAGACCAAGTCTTTACAATCATATAGATCCTTTTTTAACAAGAAAAGAAGCCCTTATTGCAGAAAAAGAAATCGCTCTAGAGTTACGCAGAGAACGCTATGCTGTTTGGTTTAATTAGATACTAACAACTTATCCAAAGTTTCTTCGTAGATGGCTTCGTACTGAGGTACTATATTATGAATATCAAACTTTTTGGACTGCGACTTCGCATTCGCTTTAAATGTCTTTAATGTTTCTGTATCCTTTAAGATCTTAATCGCATTGGCTGACATATCTGCAACGGCATTAACATCACTTAGGTAGCCTGAATAACCATCGATATTTACTTCTGGCAATCCACCTGTATTGGTAGATATTACTGGCACTCCGCTTGCCATGGCTTCCAGTGCAGCTAAACCAAAACTTTCAGTTTGTGATGGTAGTAAAAACAAGTCACTAAAACATAGAATACGATCTATTTCATTACTATTTCCGAAGAAAATAACTTTGTCGCTAATACCTAATTCCTCAACTAAATTTTCAGCAACCTCTTTTTCAGGTCCTTCTCCGACCATCATGAGTTTTGCTGGTAATTCCTTCTGGATATTATAAAAAATCTTTACAACATCTGGTATTTGTTTTACCTCGCGCATGTTACTAATGTGTGTAATAATAGACTCATCGTCACCAGCCATCATACCTCGCTGACAATCGGTAAACTCATTAACATGCTTATTTAAATCAATGAAATTAGGAACTACATGAATGTCTTTTTTAATATCAAAAAGACGCATGGTATCTTTCTTTAAACTTTCTGAAACAGAAGTCACTGCATCAGATTTATTAATACTAAAAGTTACTGCTGGCTTATAAAACGGATGACTACCAACTAAAGTAATATCGGTACCATGCAGCGTAGTAACAATTGGTATTAGAATTCCCTTTTCTAACAGCATTTGCTGCGCCATGTAAGCTGCATAAGCATGAGGAATTGCGTAATGTACGTGTAAAAGCTCTATACCATAAAGCTGTACCATATCTACCAACTTACTAGACAATGCTAATTCATACGGTTGATAATGAAATAAAGGATACTCAGGCACATGTACTTCGTGAAAATGCACATTGTTACTCAACAATTCTAAACGTACTGGTTGGCTGTAGGTTATGAAGTGTATTTCGTGTCCTCGCTTAGAAAGTTCTAAACCTAATTCTGTGGCTACTACTCCACTACCTCCAAATGTTGGGTAACAAACGATTCCTATTTTCATCTAAAACTTTTGAATGATTAGAGTTAACAACTATAAAGTCTCTAGTTAATCTAAAACCTTACAACTTTATTACATGTGTTAAAGTTAGCAGATTTGAAGTTGAGCACCCTAACTTTTAGCACTTTTTAACTTATAACATTAGTCTATAATTGCTTCATAGATCAGTCGCTGTATCTCTGTTCTTATATTTTCTCTGAGTAAAAGGTTTTTACCAGCCTCTGGATATGTTCTGTTAGCTAAAAATACATAAACAATTTCTTCTTCCGGATCTGCCCAAGCATAAGTACCTGTAAATCCTGAATGTCCAAAACTGGTCATAGAAATGCATCCACAAGTTGGTCCTTCTTCGCCAAGTTGTGGCTTATCGAAACCTATACCTCTCCTATTATCACTTTCGCAATAATAACAAGTGTTAAACTTATCTATGGTTTCGGATTTAAAGTAGCGTTTACCTCCATAAAATCCTTTTTGTAGATACATCTGCATAATTTTGGCAACATCATTGGCATTACTAAAAATTCCGGCATGGCCACCAATACCTCCTTGCATCGCAGCTCCCATGTCGTGCACATAACCATGCACTTTTTTGTACCTGTAATAGTTATCAACTTCAGTAGGTACAATATCCTTTAGGCTAAATGTTTGCCTTGGGTTATATGTGGTATAATTTGCTCCAAGTGATTTGTAAAAACGATCTTGAGTGATTTCGTGCAGAGATTTATCATAGAAACCTTCAAGATAATTCTTCAAAATATAATATGGCAAATCACTGTAACGGTAACGCAACCTTGATAACAAATCACTTTCTTTTATTATTTTTTGAATTGAATCTTGATAGTCACTACGCATGTAAAGCGTATTGGTAACTTCAACATTAAAATCGCCAGAAGGCTTTGTTTTATAATACTTTGGATCTGGTTTTTTAGTTACTGAATCTAGTGTTGCATAATAAAAAGGAATCCATGGCTTTAACTGCGCATAATGTGATAACATCTTTTTTAAGGTGATGTTTTTCTTATTCGAATTTTTGTATTCCGGAAGCAAATCTCCTAATTTAGACTCTAAAGATACTGAGCCTTGTTGCTCTAATTCCATAAGGACAGGAAGTGTAGCTAATATTTTAGTTAAAGATGCTACATCATACACATCGTCAAAATCTACTTTATTCTTTTTAGAATAGGTATGATATCCAAAATTCTTATTGTAAATCACCTTTCCACGTCTGGCTACCAAAAGTTGAATACCAGGCGTCATTCTATTATTAACAGCATAGTTGGCTACAGAGTCTATTCTACTTAAACGCTCTGAGTCCATACCAACACGTTCTGGCAAACCGTAGCTAAGGCTTAAAAGTGAATTGTATGTAATACCTGTACCTACAGGAAAAAACGCACCAGCACTGACTGGTAACTTTCCTTTTGCGTCAATACCTCCAAAGATGAGCTGAGCCGACTTTTTCTGGGCTATTTCACTGTTTTGATAACTCATAACAATGGCCTCAATGTTTTCTACTGAACGCAAATCATTAAGCGCATAAGGTCGTGCAAACACATCTAAAATCACTGTAGTGTTTCTTGCTATTTCATAAAGCCATGCTAGCTCTTTTTGTGAAAATTCATAAGCTTTCCAAGGGTTGTCATTAGATTTATGAAAACCAACTACTACTGTATTATAATTCTGTAATTTGGTAATTATTTCATCTAGCTTTTCACCTTTAATATGATGGACCTTGGTGTACTTTTTTAATTCATTATAAAACGTTGAACCACTATCATCACCTAATTCTACATAAGCAATATTTTTGGTCTGTAGATTTCTTAGAGGTAGTATTTCATCTTTGTTTTGCACTATTGTTATAGCATTTTCCATTAGACTTTCGTAAAGCAAATCGTCTTTAAGCCTGTTTAAATCATTACCTAGATTATACAACCCAACCGGAGAATAGTTGTGCAAACCTACCTTATACTTAGCCATAAGTATTTTTTTTACTGAATGCGATAAACGCTCTTCAGTTATTTTATTGGCTTCAAAAGCTTCAATAATTCTTTCTATACCTTTTTCAGGATTTTCAGACATTAGCAACACATCATTACCTGCTAAAAACGCCATTAAATCTATCTCACCACCTTTGGAAATTGTGTTTGTTGAGATACCATCAATATTTTTTTCTACATAATCTGCAGCACCTTTCATCGTTAATGCATCTGTAAAAATGAGACCTTTAAAGCCTAATTCACCTTTAAGAATATCTGTAACAATATGCTTAGATAATGACGATGGAAAGCCTCTACGTTTTTCTAAACTTGGAATGTTAAGATGTGCTACCATAACGCTAGATAAGCCTTCTTTAATGAGTTTTCTGTATGGATACAACTCAATAGAATCGATTCGTTTTTCACTGAAAGAAACTGTTGGTAAAGTTTTATGTGAGTCATCTTCGGTATCACCGTGACCAGGAAAATGCTTAGCGTTAGCCAAAACACCTGCACTCTGCATACCGTTCATAAATGCTAGTCCTTTTTCTGTAACATTATCTCTATCCTCACCAAAAGAACGGTTACCAATAATTGGATTTTTGGGATTGGTATTGATATCTACAACAGGTGCAAAATTGAAATGCACACCTAAACGCTTGCAGTGCTCACCTATTTGTCTTCCGGTTTGCTCTACCAAACTATCCTCTTCGATAGCACCTAGTGTCATATTCCACGGAAACGCATACGTAGAATCTAAGCGCATACTCAAACCCCATTCTGCATCCATACCTACCAATAAAGGCACTTTTGATGATGCCTGTAAAAGGTTATTTAGTTTGGCCTGTCTGTATGGTCCTCCTGTTGAATAAATTACACCTCCAATATGTTGATTTTTTATTAAATCAACAATTTTGCTATTGGCTTTTCCATCGTTCTTTGAAAATACCTGAACCATAAAAAGCTGACCTACACGCTCTTTTAAAGTCATAGCGTTATAAACACTATCTACCCATTTTTGTTGTAGAGCCACATCTTTAGTTAACAATGGATTTGGTGTTGCCTCTTGAGCACAATTAATCTGAACACAAAAAGCTATAAGAATAAGGGACAAATATCGCATACATTAATCTTTTCTCGTTTCTAATTACAATAACGAATACTATGCCAAAATAGCATATTTAATATGAAGTAAAAAGACTTTAGGATTCTTTTATAAACTGTGTAATTAACAGTTAAAAGGCATTAAACCAAATCTATATGACGGTCATGGTAACCCAATAAATATAATACACCATCTAAACCAATACTAGAAATCGAGCTCTGAGCACTATCCTTAACTTTTGGTTTGGCATGAAAGGCGATGCCTAAACCAGCGAGATTAAGCATTTGCAAATCGTTGGCACCATCACCTACTGCGATAGTTTGTTCAATATCAATCCCCATATCATCCGCCAACTGTTGAAGGTATTCTGCTTTTTTATTACCATCTACAATATCACCAATATATCCACCTGTTAACACACCATCTTTAATCTCTAGCTCATTGGCAAAAACAAAATCGATATCTAGTTTCTCTTGAAGATATTTTCCGAAATAAGTAAAACCTCCAGAAAGAATAGCAGTTTTATAACCATAGTTATGAAGCGTATCTATTAGACGTCTTGCGCCTTTGGTTATTGGTAAATTCTCTGCTATGTCTTTTAAAACGTCTTCACTTAAACCTTCTAAGAGTTTCATTCGTTTTTTGAAACTTTCCTGAAAATCTATTTCGCCTTGCATTGCAGATTCTGTTATCGCCTTAACCTCATTACCAACTCCTGCACGCTCAGCCAACTCGTCTATAACCTCGGTTTGTATTAAGGTTGAATCCATATCAAAGCACACCAAACGACGGTTACGTCTAAACATGCTATCTTCCTGAAAAGCAATATCTACATCTAACTCATGCGATATTTTCATAAATCTTGATGTAAACTCAGATTTATCGTTTAGCTTTCCTCGTATTGATAGTTGAATAGAAGCCCTTGGATATTCTTCTTCTTTAACCAAAGACGTACGGCCTGTTAGACGCTTAATAGAATCTATATTCAAGTTTTTTTCTGAAATGACTTTGGTGACTTCAGAAATTTGCTCGGCTTTAAGTTTTTCTCCTAAAATGGTAACGATATAACGATCCTTACCTTGCATACTTACCCAATGCTCATAATTATCTAATGATATTGGTGTAAACTTTGCAGTAATACCCAGCTCATAGGCTTTGAACAATAAATCTTTAAGAACAGCTGCTGATTTTTTCCCAGATTTTATCTCAAACATCATTCCCAAAGACAACGTATCGTGAATATTGGCTTGTCCTATATCTAGAATTTTAGCATCGTACTCTGCTAAAACACTGGTTAAAGATGATGTTAAGCCTGGTTTATCTTGTCCAGAAATGTTTAATAAGAAAATATCAGTACCCACTTTCTATTGAAAATTTTACAATTTTAAAATGACGAATTTGGTACTGTAAAAATCAACATTCTTTCTAAGAAATGAAAATTATTAAACATACAAATACCGTAATTTTTGAACGTATTTACTGAGAATTCAATAAGAAAATTTACTTAATGAATCTGCTATGCCAACTCTCGCTCGCTGGCACTTCCCAGTTTTCTTTAAACTCTGCGATATTAGTCACCAGATTATTAAAAACAATTGTGTTTTTAGAAACTGAATTGTTTTTAGCCATTTTTTTGAAATCCATTAAGGGCTTATATGCGATGAACTCTCCCTGTTTAAAAGACACATTCATCTTATCCATTAAATCTACATTGTAATCCTTTTCTAACTCTTGGATAAAATGCACAGAAGCATCAATTGAGCAACCTGTAGCCAGGTTAAGGTTTTGATTTAAAGCAATGACAATAAAACGTTTGTAAACAATTTTAAATCCTGCTTGTAAATCTTTACCATGTGCTGTCCAGGCTTCAATAAAGACTTCTAATTTAGAGGTTAACTCTTTTATCTCTTCTTCAGAAAAGCTTCTGTTAGCTTGGTAAATCCAAACTCTTGACTCTTCTGGTAATGTATCAAAATCTACTAGCATTTGTATGTATTGTGCGTTTTATTAAACTTTTAATTTTCTAATTCTTTTCTTGTGTACTCTATTGGTTTTACAACTTCGTTTAGAGAATTAATAAGTCCATATTTACCATTTTGCTTTACAAGATAAATATGCGATGTACCTTTTTTACTGGTATCAAAATACTCTATTATATCGTAATTAAGCGGTATAATTGTTTCATTCTGCTGACTTAAAATTCCGTATTTTCCATCTTTGACAACGATAAAATGATTTCCAAATTCTCTAACGTAAGATTCTGCACAAAACATTTCATCGTAAATATTAGGTACTATTTGCTTACCAGTATAATCCACAATTCCCTTTTTTCCATCTTTAGTTACACCTATAATTTTATAGTCTTCAAATAAAAACATGAGTTTTAAGTCTTGCTTTTTGTATGATGGTTTTAGGTTATCCCAATCACCTACGAAATCTGGAAAATACACTCCTATATCGTCAAAAACAGGCTCTACTGTACCTTCATTTGTTATAAAACCTACCATATCATCATTGTAAATGATATAAGATTTCTCATCTTTATTATCTTCGTTATAATGCAAATAATTGTCGCGTACGTAATCATATTCTACAGGAACAATTGTTTTATAACTCTTATTCATGATGCCTTGTTTTCCATTGAAAATGACCAAAAATCGTTTCCAAGTTGAGGTATCTATATCATAGCCATTTTTTCTGTAATCTGCTTTTGTTAATCCTGTGTCTGGCTCACAGTCTTCTATCTTGTATTTTTTATTAAATGAAATACTAGACCATTTTCCTTTCTCTTTTATTAAGTAGCTCTTAATGTTTGGTAAATGAAAAACAGACAATACAGAATCTAACTTAAAAGGAATTAATGTTTTGTTGGTGTTAGAGTTAATTAATCCCCATTTTTTGTTTTCCTTTTTAAAATACAACCCACTTTCTTGAAAACCTAAAACATCACTAGTGTATACAGGTATTTTTATAGAGTCACCAAAGTGCTTATTGATTGTAATGACGTTAGCTTTCTCTTTTTCGGTTAATGACTGTGAATTAACAGATTTACCTAAAAACAAAAATGCCAAAAGCGTTAAGATTTTTACTGTGTTTATCATCTATATAGCTTATGCGATTTTATTAATATTTAATACTATAAAATCACCAATGATTCAGAATGTTATCGCTATACTAAAGTGCTTCTAACTTTGTGATTACTTTTTTGGTGATGTATTGCTTTTCGCTTAAATCAAAAAACTCTTCTTCTTTAAAGGTTACCGTATAGAACTTACCAAAATTAGATTTCTTAAGTAATTCGTAGCCTTCAAATTCATCTGTAATTAAAAAAATATGTGTTTTATCAAAGTCGTCTTTAGCTTCTATATAAGAAATAGCATCATTATTCATAGCTATTAATTCTACCTCTATCGTTAATCCTGAATCGTTAGAGGTATCAAAGCCTAAATCTTCATCATCTTCATTTATTATATCTACTAATTCTTCTGATGAGAAAATAGATAAAAAGTCTTCTGCGCAAATACCAACCATTACTATTCCTATATCCTCACCTATTTCTTCCATATCATCTAAGGTTTTACTTTTGTAGTACTTAGATTTATTTTTGTGAGCATTAAAACTTTGCAAAAGACAAAGCCCAAGCGCCATCTCTTTTTCTTCTGTTGTAGCAGACTTCTTTATTTTTTTCTTAGCAATACACTCGCATGTATCCTCTGCCATAAGTTCTACGACTTCTTCTTTTGATTTCTTTTGAGCGTAACTATTTACACTAAAAAGCATAACTAAGGTTAAAAGTGTAATTTTCTTTATCATAATATTTTATTGGAATTTTAAAAAAAGAAGAGATAATCGAAGCATAAAACACTAATTTTTCTTTCTGTATTGGTATCTAAAAATAAGTGCCATAAAAAAACCAAAAGCAAAAAAGTGAATAAAGACTCTTAAAAGAGAAAACTTATCTTCTGTAAAAAAGTTATAATACCCTTCCATGAAAAGGGTAAAAATTAACCCATTTATTACACCATTTATAATTACTTTTTTTAGAGGAATGGGTTCTCTTTTCATTTTAAAATCTTAAGAATTAGCTATTAATTCTGCTATATCCAATACTGAAATTTCACCTTCTTTTTCTTTTGCTTTAACACCATCTGTCATCATGGTATTGCAGTAAGGGCAGCCTGTTGCAATAATATCTGGTTTAGTCGCTAAAGCATCTTCTGTTCTAAGAACATTGATATCCATATTGCCTTTTTCTGGCTCCTTAAACATTTGTGCACCTCCTGCTCCACAGCATAATGCGGTATTCTTATTACGCTTCATTTCAACCAAATTGGCATTGGTCTTTTTTAGTACATCTCTCGGTGCATCATATTCACTATTGGCACGACCTAAATAACAAGGATCGTGAAATGTGATTCTCTTTCCTTTGTACGTGTTTCCTTCTAAAGTTAAACGACCAGAACTTATAAGCTCCTTTATATATTGTGTATGATGAACAACATCATAATTACCACCAAGGCTAGGATATTCGTTTTTTAAACAATTAAAAGAATGTGGATCACAAGTTACTATACGCTTTACCTCATAAGCATTTAGAATCTCAATATTCATCATGGCTTGCATCTGAAACAAAAACTCATTACCAGCACGTTTAGCAACATCACCTGTATTACTTTCTTCTGTTCCTAATACTGCAAACTCAACGTTGGCTTTGTTTAATATCTTAACAAAAGCTTTTGTAATCTTCTTTGCTCTATCGTCGTAACTACCAGCAGAACCAACCCAAAACAATATCTCTGGTTGCTTACCTTCTGCCATAAACTCTGCCATTGTTGGCACTTTTAGTTGTTCACTCATCTCTTAGATGTTTATTTTTTATGCGTTGAATCCTTTAATTGTTTATTCGTTAAATCGAAAGGAAATTAAACGAATAAACTCGTCAACTTTCTAGTCTTCGTTAGCCCAATTTAAACGGTCCATTTGGTTATAAGGCCATGGTGCACCATTGTTTTCTATATTAGTCATCATATTATTTAGCTCCATTGGTGCAGCACTTTGCTCCATCACTAAATAACGACGCATTTCTAAAATAATAGATAGTGGGTTAATACTCACAGGACATTCTTCTACACAAGCATTACATGTGGTACAAGCCCAAAGTTCTTCGTTGGTAATATAATCTCCTAAAAGTTGTTTTCCGTCATCCTTAAACTCTCCTCCATTGGCATCTATATTTTTACCAACTTCTTCTAAACGATCGCGAGTATCCATCATAATCTTACGTGGAGACAATTTCTTACCTGTTAAGTTAGCAGGACAAGCCGATGTACAACGACCACATTCCGTACAGGTGTAAGCATTGAGTAGTTGAATTTGGTTTAAATCCATAACATCACTAGCACCAAACTTAGCTGGTTCCTCATCTTCTGCTCCTTCCGGTGCAGCTGCAAACGGATCTGCATTAGGATCCATCATTAACTTCACTTCATTTGTAACAGCCTCTAAATTATTGAATTTTCCTTTTGGCTCTACACTTCCGAAATAGGTATTTGGAAATGCTAAAAGAATGTGTAGATGCTTTGAGAAATACAAATAATTTAAGAAAATCAGTATACCTACAATGTGTAACCACCAAGCTGTGCGCTCTATAATATGTAAAGTATCAGGATTATCGCCAAACCATGGTGCAATAAATTGTGAAATAACATTACCATGTCCTAAATTTTGAAATGTCGTATCTGTGGCATTCATAACCAAGAACAAACACATAAGTACTACTTCAAAATATAAAATGATATTACCATCACTCTTTGGCCAGCCTTTCATTTCTGAACTTAAGAAACGTTTTAGTTTAATGACATTACGACGTAACCAAAAAATTACAACTGATACTAAAACTAATACTGCAAGGATTTCAAAAGATCCTATTAAGAAACCATAAACCGATTCTGGCAACACCTTAAGACCTATACGATGCGTACCGAAAAGACCATCGATAATAATTTCTAAAACTTCAATATTTATAATTATGAAACCTACATAAACTACAATATGCAGAAAACCTGCTATTGGTCGTTTTACCATTTTACTTTGACCTAAAGCAATTCTGGCCATATTACGCCAACGTTCACTTTTATGATCGCTAGCATCTACAGCTCTACCGAGTTTTATATTTCGTATTAACTTTTTGATATTGAGCGAAAAATACCCAACACCTAATACCAAAATGATTAAAAAAAGAATATTAGGAATGTATTGCATAGCTAAATCGTCTAATTATTATTAATCTGCTCTTGTGTAGGCTCCTCATAAGGAATTTCTCTTTTAGAGAGGATTCTTCTATATCGTGCAGGATGTAATTTTATATCTAATATTAACAGTTGTAATTCTTTAGAAGCAGCTTCTAGATTGTCATACAGTGCTTCATCATTAAGGAGTTTTCCAAGTGTACCTTTACCGTTATCTAAATTAGCTAACAAACTTTGCATAGAGCTAATTGTTTTTGTTAACTCCTCAACTGTTTTAGACAGTCCAGCTTCTTTTAATTCTGTTGTCAACGCATTTAGGTCCTTACTGGTCTTATCAAATGTATCTAAAATAGATTCAATTTTCTCTTCATTATTTTTAATAACACCTTGTAATGAATACGACGTACTTGTAAAAGATTTTAAGGTTGTATTTAGCTCTGCTATAGCATTTTTTAATCCCTTATCAGACTCATCCAATAATAAAGCATTCAGGTTTTTAACCAGAGTGTCTGCAGATTCTAAAGTACCATCTAATCCAGAGGTTACTTTTGGCAAACTACTTTCTAAAGAAGACATTAAACCTTGTTTTACTTCAGACGGAATAAAATCTCCTGGTTTAGCTTCTGTACCATCATTAGCATCTATTATGGATAATGCATTTCCGCCCATAAGACCTGTCGGATACAATCTAATAACACTGTTTTTAGAGAATTTTAGCTCTGGGTTAACAGAGAACTCTACCACCGTTTTTTTTGTATTGAAATCGTACTGAATATCTTCAACCTTACCAATTCTATTTCCTTTTATAGTTACCGGAGAAGATGGGCTTAAAGCGTTATAATCAAACTCTGTGAAATATGTTTCTTTACTTGAAAATAAATTACTTCCACTTAGAAAAGTGAATAGATATACAAATAAGGCAATACCAGATAGTACTAATACTGCAGTTTTAACTTCTCTTGAAATTTTCAATGGGCTTAAATTTGATTGATAACAAAATTAGGAATAAAATTATTAATAATAATTCTAATTAGTAGCAGATTTAAGAGCCTCCTCTAGTTCTATTTGCTCCCCTTTTTTATTATACGCAACCACAAAACTGGTTGTATAACCCTTAGATTTGGCTTCTTCTTGTAATTGTTTTACTTCATTGTAGTCTGATGTACTTCCATAAAAATACTTGTAGAGCTTACCTATTTTGAGTTTACTAATATCAGACAAGCCTTTAAAATTATACGGTTTAGGTTCTAAATCTTTAGAACTTGCTGCAATCTGCACTTTAAATATTACATCTTTATACTCTAAAGGTAAATTCTCTAAAGTCTCTACTGTTTCTGTATCTAACTTTTCAGTACCCAAAATGCTGCTTCGTACATTATCATCTAGTTCTTTTTTATAATCTACAATAGCATCCTTTATTGCATTAGCAACTTTTACCTGACCACTTTTTGAATTTAAAAAAGCTCCTTCGGTTTTGTTGGTAATAAAACCTGTTTCTATTAAAACACTAGGCATATATGTGTTGTGCATAACCCACAAACTTGCTTGTTTCAAACCTCTACTTTTTCGTTTGGCCTTACTTATAAAATTATCTTCAATTTTACGAGCCAAAACAATACTCTGCTCTACATAAACTTCTTGCTCAATAGTTAACGCAATTTCAGATTCTGGCGAGCTAGGATCAAAACCTTCATAGTGTTGCTGGTAGTTATCTTCTAAAAAGATTACTTCATTTTCTGCTTTAGCGACTGTCATATTTCGTTCAGAATTCTTGGCTCCTAAAACAAAGGTCTCTGTACCATAAGCCTGAGAATGATGCGCATTACAATGTATAGAAACAAAAAGATCTGCATCTGCCTTATTAGCTATTTTTGCTCTGTTTTTTAACGTTACAAACACATCTGTTTTTCGTGTATATATAACCTTAAAATCATCTTTCTTTTCTAACTCAGCACCTAATAGCAATGCTATTTTTAATGCTATATCCTTTTCTTTGTAACCATTCTCTGTAGGTCGTCCAGGATCGTGACCTCCATGACCTGCATCAATAACCACAACAAACTTATCTTCTTGCGCTTGCAGAGATGCAAAGCATGTTAAAGAAGTTATAAAAGTGAGAACTAAGAATACTATTATATTATTTCGCTTCGTTTGCATATTTAATTTAACGGTTTATAAACTCGAATTATTACGCAGTGTTTTTAGTAATATCCTATTTTTAAACTTTAGAAATTTAATAAGATAATCACAAAAAAATATCTGTACTTTTGGCGTTTCAAAAACCGAGCCATACTTTTACAAAAATACATCTAAAAGGATTGCGTACAAATAGCTTACACATACTTTTTGCCTTGAGTTTTACAGTGTTTATCAACACTTTTAGCTTGGCTCAGGAATTACCAAAAAAGAACAATGGTATTTCTACTGACCAAAAATCAGATACTACTGCTGTTGCTAAAGACAGAGTTGAAATTCCTGTAGATTCACTTTTAAACACAAAAGTCGTTGACTCTACGGAGAATGATTCTGTAAAAAAGGAAGGATTCTTAAAAGATATTGTAACCTACAAGGCTAAAGATTATGTTGCTGTAAACCAAACCAAACAACAAATTAGACTATATAATGAAGCTTTAGTGCAATACGAAGACATGGAGATTAAGGCTGGTGTTATAGTTATTGACTACAGTAAAAATCTGGTCTATGCAGGACGAATAAAAGACTCTACAGGATACTCCCAAAAGCCTGTTTTTACACAAGGCGCAAATGTTATAGAGCCAGATTCGATAATTTTTAATACAGACTCTAGAAAAGCATTAATTTTTAATTCGGTAACCGAACAAAGTGGTGGTACAGTAATTGCGGAACGCACAAAGAGAGAAAACGACTCCGTATATTTTATTTCGCAAGGTAAATTTACTACCTCAGAAAATCTTGAAGATCCTGAGTATTACATTAAAATGAACAAGGCTAAAATTGTGCCTAACAAAAAGATTGTAACTGGTATGAGCCAAATGTACATCTACGATGTGCCCACACCTATTGCCATACCTTTTGCGTATTTCCCAATGTCTAAGAAACAAACCTCTGGTATCATTTTCCCTTCATTTGGTGAAGATACAGGTAACGATAGAGGCTACTTCTTACAAAATGGTGGTTACTATTTTGCTATTAACGATTATGTAGATTTGGCTGTATTGGGTGATTACTATACTAACGGTAGTTATGGATTAAGATTGCAAAGTAATTATGCTGTACGTTATAAGTTTAGAGGAAACTTTGGGTTTAGATATGAAAACTTAATTAACAGTGAACGTGGTTTTCCTGACTTTTCAAAAAGTACCATTTACAATATTAGATGGTCACAT
Organism: Winogradskyella poriferorum; assembly: GCF_036553625.1. Lineage (NCBI taxonomy): Bacteria > Pseudomonadati > Bacteroidota > Flavobacteriia > Flavobacteriales > Flavobacteriaceae > Winogradskyella > Winogradskyella poriferorum. The sequence goes on along the minus strand of NZ_JAZHOU010000002.1, from coordinate 450,539 downwards.
AGTCAGGATGCGAAGGCTAATCCAAATTCAAGATTCTCGGCATCTGTAAACTTGGGTAGTAGTCAATATTTTTCGCAGTCCATCAATCAAATTAACCAATCTAATTTCTTAACCAATACGCTAGCGTCTTCGGTGTCGTATTCTAAAACATTTCAAGGTGAACCTCAGGTTAACCTAAGTCTATCTGCAACACACAACCAAAATACTAATACCGAAGCAATCAACTTAACCTTGCCAACCATGCAAGCGTCCATGACCAGAGTGTACCCTTTTGCACCAAAATCTGGCACTAAAAAAGGAGCTATACAGAATATTAACTTTCAGGTAAACACAAGAGGAGAATATCGTATTAACACTACCGACTCTTTATTTGGTAAAAGCGAAATGTTTGACGATGCACTTGCAGGTATGCGTCATTCTATACCAGTAACAACAAACTTTAAAGTGTTTGATCATTTTAGTGCAAGTGTTAATGCCAATTTTGAAGAAAACTGGACATTAAAAACACTGAGTAAATTTTGGGACACAGCAAACCAAGAAGAAGTTATAGTCGAAAAAAGTGGCTTTGACCGTTATTTAACCTACAATTTTGGTGCGAGTATTGGTACAACCTTGTATGGTATGTTTAACTTTCAGAAAAAAGGAAAAAACCCAAAAATACAAGCTATTAGGCACGTAATGCGACCTTCTCTTAGCTACAGTGTTTCTCCTGCTTTTGATCAGTATTATGAAACTTATGATGTTATTGATGCAGATGGTACAACAAGCGACCAGGTAGAATATACACGTTTTGAAAATAACCTTTTTGGCAGACCTGGCAATCGCTATTCTAGTAGTATTGGTCTTGCACTTGGTAACAATTTTGAAGCTAAAATAAGACCTAAAGACTCTACAGAAACAGAACCAAAGAAAGTCTTTTTATTAAACAACCTTAACCTGTCTACATCTTACGATATAGCTGCAGATTCCTTAAACTGGAGTCCTGTAAGAGTTACAGGAGGTACACAAATTCTTAATAAGAAGATGAATATTAACTTTGGTATGACTTTAAACCCTTATGCCTTAGATAGTAACAATAATCTTATCAACACCTTTAATATTAATAATGGTGGAAGCTTATTCCGTTTAACTTCTGCAAACTTAAACGTTAGTTATAGTTTAAATAATGATAGTTTTTCTGGTAAAGACAAAGAAGAGGAACGAGACGAAGAAGCAGACCGAAGGTCCTCAACCGCCAATGCAAGAGCAGACGACCTCTTTGGTGTTTCCCAAGATTTTGCTGATCAACGACTCGGAGACCAGCAAAAAGATAAGAATAAGGATGCAGAAGAAAACAACGAATTTTACAACTACAAAATGCCGTGGAGTCTGAGGTTATCTTACGCTGCAAACTATAGCAATACAAGGCGACAGAACGAAATCACCTCTCAATCGTTAATGTTTTCGGGAGATATTGAACTATCACCTCGTTGGTCTGTGGGTGCATCATCTGGTTACGATTTTTTAAACCAAGGCTTTACCTACACCCAATTACGTTTTGAACGTGATTTATTAAGTTGGAGAATGAATTTTACTTGGGTACCATTTAGTAACCGTAGCTCATGGAATTTCTTTATTGGTATTAAATCTAACTTGCTTAAAGATTTAAAATACGATCAACGTCGTCAACCAGACCGATCATTAGGCAATTAATCCTCATTAAAATCATGAAAAAAATAATCAACACACCAAACGCACCTGCGCCAATAGGTCCATACAATCAGGCTGTTTTAGTTGGTAATACATTATACACGTCTGGTCAAATTGCATTGCATCCAAAAACAATGGAATTGGTTACAGATACAATTGAGGCTGAAACAAAACAGGTTATGGAAAATATGAAGGCTGTTTTAGAGGCTGCAGACATGACGTTTGATAATGTCATTAAAACATCGATTTTTATTAGTGACATGCACAACTTTGCAAAAATCAACGCTGTATATGGCACTTACTTTAATGAAGACACAGCACCTGCCAGAGAAACTGTAGAAGTAGCCAACCTGCCAAAGTTTGTAAATGTTGAGATTAGTATGATTGCTGTTATGTAATTATAATTATTCGTCAGTTCAAGTAATTTAGAAGCACGAGAAATTGTATTGAAAACTATATTATAAGCAAACCAACTATAAACAATTGTTGATAAAAATCATCAAGGCTCATGCAGTTTTGGTGATTTCTTTTTTTACAGAACCTCTATTTTTGAGAGTAACCAAATTATCCCAGTATGCGCATTGAAAATGATTTAAAACTTGGCTTTAAAGATGTAATGATTCGTCCAAAACGTTCTACATTAAAAAGTAGATCGGAAGTGAGTTTAGATAGAGAATTCACGTTTTTAAATAGCAAAGCCGAATGGAAAGGTATTCCTATTATGGCAGCTAATATGGACACGGTTGGTACTTTTGAAATGGCTTTGGCATTATCGCAGCAAAAGTTATTTACTGCCATACACAAGCATTACACGTTAGACCAATGGGATACTTTTTTAGACACTGCTCCTGCTAATATTGAAAATTACATAGCACTTAGTACTGGGATCAGCAAAGAAGACGCTGATAAGGTGAAAGCTGTTATTAGCAAACATCCGTTTTTAAAGTTTATATGCATAGATGTTGCCAATGGCTACTCTGAGCATTTTGCTGATTTTGTACAGCAAACCAGAGACGCATATCCAGATAAAGTAATTATTGCTGGTAATGTGGTTACAGGCGAAATGGTAGAGCAATTAGTACTCTCTGGTGCAGATATTGTAAAGGTAGGTATTGGCCCAGGAAGCGTTTGTACTACAAGAGTTAAAACTGGTGTTGGTTATCCGCAATTATCTGCCATTATTGAATGTGCAGATGCAGCACACGGTTTAGGCGGACAAATTATTAGCGATGGTGGTTGCACTACTCCTGGCGATATTGCTAAAGCTTTTGGTGCAGGTGCTGATTTTGTAATGTTAGGTGGTATGTTAGCAGGCCACGCTGAAAGTGGTGGAGAATTAATTACCAAAAACGGAGAGCGCTATAAACAATTTTATGGCATGAGCTCAGCCACTGCTATGGAAAAACATGTTGGTGGTGTTGCTAATTATAGAGCCAGCGAAGGCAAAACTGTTGAAGTACCTTACAAAGGTGATGTTAAAGACACATTACAAGACATTTTAGGTGGCTTACGCAGTACTTGCACATATGTTGGTGCACAACGCTTAAAAGAGCTTACCAAACGTACAACGTTTATACGTGTTGCTGAGCAAGAAAACCAGGTATACAACTCTTAAAAAATTAAACGGTTTTGAAGATTTTTTTTGTAGAGTTAAATTGGTTACGCTTATCGATCTAAGCTATGAGTAGTCGCTTGGGTTAGCACTTCAATTTGCAAGTAAAAGCCAAACTAAAAATCCTCGTGGATTTTCGGATGTAGATGAGAACAAGCAATTACTTATAACCATCCCAAGTGTATAGTTATCTTTGAATTCCATTTTCAATATCCACTAATTTCAATTCTTTGTGGTAGCTTTCAATTCTTGAGTGAGCAGTTCCGTCAACTAATAAAATGACTATTAGCATTGCAATAGCTGTAATACTAATTGCTCTCCAAGTTGGTGTATTTACAAACAGAATTAACAATGCCGCTATAATGATTAAAATTGGAATTACTTTAAATACAACAGTATATTCCTTTAACGTGCTTTCAGTACGTTCTATTTCGGACTGATAAAATGCAGCTGCATCACTATTAAAATCCTTTTCAAATTGTTTAACTCTCTGGATATTAGTATAGTTGAGACCGCTACCAATAATTAAAAGTAAAATGCCTGCCACTAAAGTCGGAATAATATAAGCCTTTGCTAAATCAGTTTTTCCTAATTGCCAAAATCCAACACTTGCAATTAAAAATCCAATTGCAAATAAGATGAAAAAACGTGTTGAAAACACTTCGGCTTTTGCCCATTCTGTGGCTAATTTTAATAGTTCCATTTTAATTTAGCTTATATTTTTCTCTGTATTCTGTCGGACTTATTCCTTCTTTCTTTTTGAAAAGTCTTGAAAAATAGGCTGGATATTCGAATCCTAAATCGTAAGCAACTTCAGACACAGTTTTATGCGGTTGCAGTAAAATGTTTTTTGCTTCATCGATTAAGTATAAGTGTAGATGTTCGGTTGTAGTTTTGCCTGTTTCTTTCTTAAGTGTATCGCTTAAATAGCGTTGTGAAACCGATAATTTATCTGCTATTTGCTCAATGTTCGGAATGCCATTTTCTTGAAGTTTTCCCGATTCAAAATAAGAGTCCAAATAATGATTAAAATGCTCCAACAAATTATTGGACAATTCTTTACGATTTATAAATTGCCTTTCATAAAAACGATTGGCGTATTTAAGCAAGGTGTCTAATTGAGAAATGATGATATCTTTACTAAACTCGTCTTGATTGTTTTGATATTCAATTTCAATATTTTCAACAATAGATTCTATCTGTTTTTCTTCTTTGGGCGAAAGATGCAAAGCTTCATTTACGGAATATGAAAAGAAGCCATATTTTTTTATTTGTTGAGCTAATTCAGTTCCCTTTATAAAATCTTCGTGAAAGTTTATTGAAAAGCCATTTGGCTCAAATGCCACATTATTATCCCATTGTAAGACTTGTCTGGGTGCAATAAAAATCAAAGCTCCATTAGTGAAATCATATTTTGTGCGTCCATAGTTTAAATCTCCTTTTATATTTTTCTTAAAACTAATAGAATAACAATCATTTGTAATAGGTGGAGAACTTTCTTTTGAACAAGGCGGAAAACCATTCCCTTTTGAGTTGAACACACTTAACATAGGATGCTCTGGACTTGGAAAGCCTAAATAATCTAAATACGATGATAAAGTTTTAAAATGTTGCATACTACAAATTTAAATATTCCATTTTACACCAGTTTCTTTTTCTGATAACTCCCATAATCTTTTAGCTACCGCTTTATCTTTAGCGTGTGGTTTTATTTCGTGTGCTCCTACAGGTCCTACCCAATTGCTTCTTCCTGTAGGACCGTAAAATCCTTCTTGGTCTAAATTTTCTTCGGTAGCACACATTAATTGAGGATACGCACCTTTTTCAGCCGATTGTGTGAGTGGCATCATAAGGTAAAACATAATTTTCATCATAAAACTACCACTTGTATTTATAAGGTTTGTTCTTGACGCACCTGGATGACAAGCGTATGCTTTAACATCTGTATTTCCCGCTTCTTTTAATCTATCTTGTAATTCGTATATAGTCATTATTTGAGCCAATTTACTTTGACTGTAAGCGGTATTTGGAACATAACCTTTATCCCAATTTAAATCGTCAAAATTGATGGTTTTAATGCCCATATCATAACCCATACTTCCGACGGTTACGATTCGTCCTTTAGATTTTTCAATAAGTGGGAACAGTAAGGCTTGTAATGTCCAATTTCCAAAGTAGTTTGTTCCCATTTGACTTTCCCAACCGTCTTCTGTTAGCGTCTGTTTTGGTACTTGTGCAATTGCTGCATTACAGATTAGAGCATTGATTTGAGGAATTGTTTTTAGAACTTCTTCGGCTGCTTTTTTTACTGAAGCTTGTTTTGATAAGTCCATTTGAATGTTTGACACATCAATATCGTTGCCTAATTCTTGTTTTAATGTAACTATAATGTCTTCCGCTTTTTTAGAGTTCCTATTAAGCATAACCACTTTTGCTCCTTTTGAAAGTAGAATTTTTGCAGCTTCAAATCCTGTTCCGCTTGTAGTACCCGTTATAATGAACGTTTTACCATTTAAATTGTCTATCCTATCAGGTGTCCAACCTTTTTTACCAAATTGATTTGCTTTCATTTTCGTCTATTTTTTTTAGGTTAAAAATTATAATACAAAGGTCGATTAGAGGTGTACTTGAATCCTTATACAAATTTTCTAAAGTTATATACTTTTTGGTTGGTCATAATTACAAACAACATTAAGATATAGTTCCGTTTCAATGAACTATAGAGATTGATACTGAAACAAGTCTAGCACAAGTAAGCAAGTTCGTATTTTTTTTAAGCAACAAATAAATACGTAACCCTAAGTATTTTTTTAAAATATGAAATGCTTAAGTAGGAAAAATCAAAGTCTAACTGTTATATAGTTGTAGTATAGACGCAACCCTTTAATTAAATTGCTATCTACACTAAAGAAAACCTAATTAATCCAACCATCACTATGAAAAAATCAATCGTACTTCTTCTTGTTTTTATTTCTGCCCTATCGTGTTCTAAAGAACAAACAAATAACAGTTCTGGAGACTATAGTATTTCAGGAAAATTTGTAACACCCAATGGTTTAGATCCAGTATCTAAGGCTAGTGTAAAGCTTTATAAAGATGGTACTTTGGTACAAGATGCGTTGACTGATAGTGAAGGTAATTTTATACTAGACAACCTCACTAAGGACAGCTACGACCTTTCTATATCAAAAGGTCAGTTTAGAACATCAACCTCTGTTGACCTTGGCGATCTTATAGATGCCTTTACATTTGATTTAGATAGTTTACCAATTGATGAACTACCTTCAATTGCTGTTGTTACAGGATATTACGACCATATTGAAGAAGTGTTATACAACATTGGCTTGGTAGACCAAACAACAGGAGAACCGCTTTTTGATATCATTGACGGTCAAGATGTTGCGGATCGTAGTACTGTTCGCAATGGTCATCATCAAAGCAATGCTGTTGCAAAACGAAACAACCCAATGCTAGCACCTAACGTAGATTTTGGTTTTGGTGATTTTATAGAGTCTCCAACACTTTTAGCCAACTACGATATTATTTTCTTAAACTGCGGTTTAAATGAAACAAAAACTCAATTTGGCAATAACCTTAATGACTTTGTTACTAATGGTGGTTTGTTATATGCTACAGATTGGGCTTATTCTTACCTAGCCTTTATTACTCAAGGTGGTGCAGATTATTTAAGTTTTTATGAACCTGACAAAAGCGGCACGTCGTTATCTACTGAAGCAGAAGTTTTAGACCAAACACTCATTGATTGGCTAGATTTAAATTATAATATCGAAGTACCAAATGCTACGGTTACAATAGATGAGTTTCTTAGTAGTTGGCAAGTTGTAGACACTTATGATCCTACTACAGTTATTCCTTGGCTTTACGGTCCTGTAGAATATGATGGCATCAGTGAAAGTAAGCATTTAGCCTATACCTTCTTACATGGAGATGGAGGTGTATTATACTCTTCATTTCATACCGAAAACAACACGTCTGATGCTACAACTGTAGAACGTTTAATGCAGTATATGGTTTTTGAATTAGCAGACATGAAAGTTACCGTAGATTAAGGATGTAAACCAAGAATAATGATTATTGAAGTATGCTAAACTATAACCATAAATCGTTTTAGTTTAGCATAACTTTAATCTACCTTAACCATTTTTATCTTTCAATCTATAATCTCACTTTTAGAGTGGCAAGTATATCTATTTTGTTTTGTTTTAATTATTTTGGTATTATTTCTAGTATAATTCTCTTATAGCTAGACAATGACGGCCTTCCTTTATCCGATAGTTTTAAAATAACGTGAATAGTTTGCTTTGTGCTTACCTCTGGAGCTTTTCCATGAACTTTATGAGCATTTTCGGGTTGACCTAATTCAAATTTTCCGTTGTAAGTGCCTGCCTCTGGATATTGAAACCACAAAAAACTAAGATTATCTCCATCTGGATCAGTAGAATTTGACGCATCTAACTGAAATGAGTCTCCAGATTTAACTGTAATTCTTTCCGGATGAGATAGTACTGGTATTGGTGGATGGTTTGCGTTTTCATATGACATAGTACACCAATCCATTCGAGCAGCAAAATCATTCTGAAAATCATCTCTCCATCTCCACACAGTTTCTTTGAAACCTTTAAAAACTGTGGTATCCTTTTTGACAGATCTACCATATTCACTTTGTACAAATCGAACATAGGTATCAACTCCATTTGTCCAAATTGGCCTTGTTTCTGGCGCAATCTTAACGATTGAACTTCCGTCTTTAGTTTTAGAAAAATCGGGCTTATAAAGTTCATACCTACCTCCCCAACCTCCCCAATTAGGGTGCTCTGGATTGTTCAATCCATTTGGAATTAACAATAAAAAAGCAGGAGTATCTCCTTCTACACCCCAAGAAACATCAGGATAAACAGCTCCTAAAGCTCCATGACCTTGTTGAATATGCTCTGCCAACCATTTGTTACTAATAGTAGTGTTATCTATACCTGAAAAAACACCATTTATACCTGTCCATGTTGCACTAGAATAATCATCACCCGGAGAAACTATGTAAAACAAATCAGGGAAATTGTTTCTAATCCATATACCACTATCATCTTGATCTGAAATAGTATAAACTCTAAGTTTTGAGGTAAGCTTTTTTATATCTGTTGTACTTTTAGTGTTTTTTATTTTGTATAGTGCTTGCGCCAAAGTATTTACACCTCCCCAAACAGAAATCCATAATGGTCTATCGTCGTTTTCCTCTAATTCCTTAATAATCAAATCGGAACCTTCTGAATCCATTCCTTCGCCAACACCTGTCATTCCATATTTAGGTAATCCACTTGAAACAAGATTAAGCAAATCTTCTGCCTTAGGAAATCCTTGTTGATGCTTTAATAAATTAGGTTGTATCTCATCGTATGCTTTTATTACTTTTATAATTGACTCTGGATTTACCAAATTTGTATGCCAGCACGAGGTTGTTGCTATTAACCCTTTAATATCTATTTGATTAGAATACAAGAATAATCTAACTAACGATTGTGTATCATCTGGATCTGCTTCAACATCCGTTAAAATAATTACTCTATGTTTTTGAAGCGGCTCTTGGGCAACTAACCTGTTAATAAACAGACTAGTTGCAAAGATTGTGATTAATAAAACGTTTCTTAACATTTTCTAAATTTAGTTATTGTTAAATTTTGATTTTTATTCAGCCTTTTCATCAAAATCATTCCTTTTAATGTTTAGAAAAGGACTTTTAATTAAATAGATAAACAATTGTTTCTCGTCCACATCAAACTCTGCTAATCCATATTTCATATCCTCTACTGGCATCATTTTAAAAGTTCCGAATAACCTATCCCAAATTATAAATATATCTGCATAGTTAGAATCTGTATACACCTGATTTTGTTGATGGTGGACTCTATGGTGGTCTGGCATTACAAAGATTAATCCAAGAGACGAATTCAACCATTTTGGGTAATTTAAATTTGCATGCTCAAAAAAGAAGAATATGTAAAGAATAAAATAATATAATGCCATAGAAAAAACATCAGTTCCAAATAATACAGCAGTAATTATATTTCCAATTCCAAATACAAGAATTAACTCCATGGGATGAAATCTAAAAACCGTTGAAGAATCCATTGTTGTATCACTATGATGTACTCTATGAAATCTCCATAGCAAAGGAATTTTATGAGTTGCTCTGTGAATCCAGTATGCCGTTATGTCGTACAAGGCTACAGAAATAAAAAGTTTTGCCCAAATTGGTAATTCTATTAAATATAAAAGTCCAATGTTGTGTGCGTTTAACCATTCGATAGAAGCTACTTGAAATGTTACAAAAAAAACATTTAAAATAACTAGTATAACTTGAAATAATACATTTTGAAATAGATGATTAAATCTGTTCTTAAAACTAAATGGCGATTTCATTATTTGCTCTAAAGAAAAGAAGAGGGCAATTAATCCAATAACTATATAATTTGGGTCTATTTCTAATAAATTGTTTAGTAAATCCATAACTTAAACATTAGATCAATTATTTTGACTTGTTTTCTATATTACACTTAACTATTTCACAATGATTTGGTTATTGGTGTTTCTATAAAGTAACTATAAAACCGAAATCAAACCTTGGCTTGAAGTTAAGTATTTTCGATTAAAAAATTGTGTCACAATGAATTATAACCGTTATTGTTGATTGTTTTTTATGTTTTATCAGGAAAATGGTCAGTCAATCCGATAAAAACCTCCTTGTGAGAACGTATTTCATATTTCCCATTGTCATTTGTTTTTATCACAAAATTCAGCTTATATATATTGGAAAATCCGTGTACAAGATTCATTAATCCTTGAAATTTTTTAATTTCATCATATTCCAATTCAATTTTCCGAGTTTTTGACAAGAGCAGAATTCCGTTTGCTTTTAACTCCAATTCCGCTTTTTCATAATTCCGTAGTCCTTTGAGCCATTCGCCAAATAGAAAAATAATTGTTGAAATTTAGATAAATATATAAACATTCCGATTTACAAATTCAATCAGATAGATGATTGTTATTTCGGATGGTAAATAATTAGCTGGTAACAAGAATAGGCAAAACATAAATGTGAAAAAAAATCCGAAGTTCGCAATTTCACTTCCGATTTTATTAATCTTTCTTCTCTCAGCTAATTGTATATCGAATGTTTCTTTCAAATGCTATATATCTGGATTTACATAAACGAATATATACCTTTATTTTTTGAAATTACGAGATCAACCAACAGGTCAGTACCTAATCATACGTATTTTTAATAAAAAAATCCTGAGCAAAATTACTCAGGATTATATTTATTATTCATTAATATTAATTGCTCATTAATTTAATCGTCTGGGTGCATAAAGCGTTGTTTACCTAATAACGCTTCTTCAGTTTCAACATGGTCCTCATCTGGCACACAACAATCTACAGGGCAAACCGCAGCACACTGTGGCTCTTCATGAAAACCAACACACTCAGTACATTTATCTGGCACAATGTAATATAACTCGTCGCTTATAGGCTCTTGTGCTTCATCTGCATCTACTTCCTTTCCGTTTGGTAATACTATAGTACCATTCAAACTTGTACCATCTTTATAGCGCCAATCATCAGCACCTTCATAAATAGCAGTATTAGGACATTCTGGCTCACAAGCTCCACAATTTATACATTCATCCGTGATTATAATTGCCATAGTAAATTTTAGGTTTTTATTGCTTAATTTTGCACTTGCAAAAATAAAGCCAAAATGGCGTTTTACCAAACTCTACATGGATTTACAACAAAGAATTAACGCTTTCTCTAAATTAGGTCAGTTTTTAAGTCAATTTACCACTAAAGGTATTCAAAAAGATGATACTGTAGAAGCTAACGACCTTTTTTTCGATGGGTTTAAACACCAAATAAAACTAGCTAAAGAGCACAATGGCTGGTTTACAGAAGCAAACGTATACTTCAGTTTAGAGTCTTGGGCAAATGCACTTAAAATGAGTAATATCACCAAATGGGTAGGTCACTACGATTTTAATAATGTAGAGCCAAAAACCATAGGTATTATTATGGCTGGCAATATACCGTTAGTAGGCTTTCATGACTTCTTATCTGTACTGATGTCTGGACACAACGTGTTGGTAAAGCAGTCCTCTAACGACAAGCACCTACTACCCTATTTAGCAAAGTATCTTGAAGTAGTAGAACCAGGCTTTAAAAACAAGATTACATTCTCAAAAGACAAGCTTGAAAATTTTGATGCAGTCATTGCAACAGGTAGCGATAATACAGCACGTTATTTTGAATATTACTTTAAAAACAAACCATCCATCATCAGAAAAAACAGAAATTCTGTCGCCATTCTCACTGGTAAAGAGTCTAAAGACCAGCTAGAATCGCTGTCTGATGATATCTTTAGATACTACGGTTTGGGTTGCAGAAATGTCTCAAAACTATTTGTACCCAAAACCTATAATTTCGATGCCTTCTTTAATGCGGTTTATAAGTGGCACCCAGTTATTAACGAAGCCAAGTATGCTAATAATTACGACTACAATAAAGCGGTGTATCTTATGAGCGAATTCGACATGCTAGAGAATGGTTTCCTAATGATTAAAGAAGACCAAAGCTATGCTTCGCCTATTGCCACAGTGTTTTATGAGTATTACGAATCTTCAGAAGATCTTAAAGTAAAAACACAGGAAGATAAAGACAAAATACAATGTATTGTAGCCGATGGATTTTCAGAAAATGAAATAGCATTTGGACACACTCAAAAACCTGAACTTTGGGATTATGCAGATAATGTAGATACTGTTGATTTCTTGTTAAAAATTTGATACAAAAATTAAGGATTAATTAGTGTTTTATAGTCAATTAATTAGCACCTTTGTAACATATCAAACAAAAAATAACAAATTTCTGAAGCATCAGAAATGAAACTATATTCTTCATGAAAAAACATAATTTTAGTGCAGGTCCATGTGTACTTCCAAAATCTGTAATTCAAAAAGCTTCTGAAGCACTTATAAACTTTGACGATGGTTTATCGCTTATAGAAATTTCGCATCGTAGCAAGCCTTTTGTAGATGTTATGGAAAACGCAAGAGCTTTAGCTTTAGAACTTTTAGGTTTAGAAGGAAAAGGTTATAAAGCCTTATTCTTACAAGGCGGAGCGAGTACACAGTTTTTAATGGTAGCACTAAATCTTCTTGAGAAAAGAGCTGGGTATTTAAATACAGGAACATGGAGTGATAAGGCTATAAAAGAAGCTAAAATTTATGATGATATCTATGAAGTAGCCTCTTCAAAAAGTGCTAACTTTAATTACATTCCTAAAGGATATGATATTCCTGAAGATTACGACTATTTTCACTGTACTTCTAACAATACCATTTTCGGAACACAAATGAAGAGTTTCCCAGACTCTCCTATTCCTATGGTTTGCGATATGAGTAGTGATATCTTCTCTCGTCAATTAGACTTTACACAATTTGATTTAATTTATGCTGGCGCACAAAAAAATATGGGCCCTGCAGGTACAACACTTGTGGTTGTTAAAGAAGACATCTTAGGTAAAGTATCACGCAAAATTCCTTCTATGATGGACTATAAAGTACACATCAGCAAAGGAAGTATGTTTAATACACCACCTGTATTTGCAGTATACACCTCTATGCTAACCTTACAATGGTTAAAGGACTTAGGAGGTATAAAAGCTATTGAAGAAGAAAACGAAAAGAAAGCACGTCTTATTTACTCAGAAATAGACTTAAACCCACTATTTAAAGGTTATGCCGTAAAAGAAGATCGTTCTACAATGAATGCTACTTTTACACTAGAAAACGAAAACCTAAAAGAAACCTTTGATGCCATGTGGGTAGAAGCTGGAATTAACGGTCTTAATGGTCACAGAAGTGTTGGCGGCTACAGAGCATCTATGTACAATGCTCTAAGTTTAGATAGTGTAAAAGCACTTGTAGAGGTTATGAGCGAACTAGAAAGAAAAGCATAAATCAGTTAATAGTAAACCAGTTGCAATAAGCAGTTGTTTTACTCAAAATCTAAAAAAAATTAATCAAAAATTAGAAGTTAACTGTCTACCAACTTTTAACTTTTAACTTTTAACTTTTAACTTAAGAATGAAAGTATTAGCAAACGATGGTGTTTCTCAAAGCGGTATTGACGCTTTAGAAGCAGCTGGTTACGAAGTGATAACAACAACAGTTGCACAAGAACAATTACAAAACTACATCAACGATAAAGAGATTTCTGTACTCTTGGTAAGAAGTGCTACCAAAGTAAGAAAAGACATTATAGACAACTGCCCTAGCCTTAAAATTATTGGTCGCGGTGGTGTTGGTATGGATAATATAGATGTTGAGTATGCCAGAGAAAAAGGACTTCATGTTATTAATACTCCTGCTGCGTCGTCACATTCTGTAGCAGAATTGGTGTTTGGTCACTTCTATGGCTTAGCTAGATTTCTTCACAATTCTAATCGCGATATGCCTTTAGAAGGAGATGCTAACTTTAAAGCACTAAAAAAAGCCTATGCTAAAGGTGTAGAATTAAAAGGAAAAACATTAGGTGTAATCGGTTTTGGAAGAATAGGACAAGCTACAGCTAAGATAGGTATTGGTGCAGGTATGAAGATCGTAGCCTTTGATCCATTTATTGAAGAAACCACTCTAGAATTAGATTTCTTCGATGGTCAAAAAGCAAGCTTCAATATAAAAACAATATCTAAAGAAGCCGTTTTAAAACAAGCCGATTTCATAACACTTCATGTACCAGCTCAAAAAGAGTATGTTATTGATGAAGCCGACTTTTACCAAATGAAGGATGGAGTTATCTTAGCCAACGCTGCTCGTGGAGGTGTTGTAAATGAAGTAGCGTTAGTAAAAGCAATAGAGAGCGGAAAAGTAGCAAGAGCTGCCTTAGATGTTTTTGAAAAAGAACCACAACCAGAAGTTCAATTACTTATGAATCCTGCTTTATCGTTAACACCTCACACTGGTGCTGCTACAAGTGAAGCACAAGACAGAATTGGTGTAGAACTGGCTGAACAGATTATAAAGATATTAGGTTAACAAAATAAATGTGACCTATTTAAACAAAATGAGTCCTATATATTGTATGGGACTTTTTTTGTACCTTATTAAACTGAATTTTTTAACCTTAATTTTATAAAACAATGGAAGGAATTTTAGACTTATTAAATAGTGATTTAGGAAAAACCATAATTAGTGGTGTTTCTGGTTCTACAGGAACGGATCAAGGAAAAACAAGTAGTGTTTTAACAATGGCTTTACCTGTGCTTATGAAAGCTATGGAGCGTAATGCTTCTACACCTGAAGGAGCTCAAGGTCTTATGGGAGCTTTAAGTAATAAGCACGATGGTAGTATCTTAGATAATTTAGGAGGTCTTTTTGGAGGCGGAGTTGATGAAGAAGTAAAAACTGATGGAGATAAAATTCTTGGGCATGTATTAGGACAAAAACGTCAAGGTGTAGAGCAAGTTATCGGACAAAAATCTGGTTTAGATGCTGGTTCTGTTGGTAACATTCTGAAAGTTGCGGCACCAATCTTAATGGGTGTTTTAGGTAAGCAATCTCGCCAAAACAATGTAAGTTCTCAGAGCGACCTTACAGGTTTATTAGGCGGATTACTTGGTGGTAACGACACTAAAAATGAGCAAAGTTTCTTAGAAAAAATATTAGATGCCGATGGAGACGGTAGCGTTATTGATGATGTTGCAGGAATGGTACTTGGAGGTGCTAAGAAAAAAGGTGGTCTTGGTGGTCTTTTAGGAGGCTTATTCGGAAAATAAAATCCTACCATATTTATATATAATAAAGCAACTCTTAGGAGTTGCTTTTTTTATTTATGTAGTCTCACTCATTGATTTGGTGTATTTACTCATTAGCTATTTTACAAAACACTATTAGTGCTTTAATTTGTCTTTAACATCAATTATTCTAAAATGAAAAAAATTATTAATACCTTTAATGTTATGAAAAAGATTATTCCATTCGTTGTTCTTATTGCATTAATTGCCAGTTGCAAATCGTACAATACAAATCCAACGATTAATAATGGTAATGAGAACGCTTTAGTAGAAAATGACACTGTTTCTATAAGCAGTGACGAAACAGATTACGAAATTATTATTATAGAGCCAGGCTTTAATGCTTGGTTAGCCAGTACAGCAAGACCTCGTGGTTTTCATTCTCAAACTTATCTAGAAAACAGAAATATCTATTTGGTACAAGCATGGAATCAAAGAAATCTTCAACCTCATAGTTATGATCCAAACTTGTATCAGGTTAGAATAGACTATGATTCTCGTACGGATTATGGTTATGAAGTTAATTATAAACTCTACAACTACTTTTTATATTTTCAGCTAAAATATAAACAGCAATTAACCTCTATAATTCCTAGAATTTAGCTTAATTTTGCAGCACTGTAAAAGTGCTATGAATAAGTTTAAGGAAAATTGGGAAATTCAACGTAATTGGCAATTAGTTTTTCCGCTAATCGGTCTCCTAAGTCTTGGGTATTCTTCATATAAATTAGCAATGGCCTTTTTCGATAAATTTGGATATATTCTCATTGCTACATTCGCTTTATTTATAAGCCTGTTAGTTTTAACTTTGAAGCTATTTAAGTTCCTTGAAAAGCGTTGGAAACTTCAATACAGATGGGAAATGATACGCGTGTTTATTGTTTTTGCAGTCACAGGTTCTTCTTCATTATACGTAGGAAGACCAATTATTTATTTTCTAGGAATTACTAAAGAAAACTTAAACCCTATCCTCTACTGGATTTTATTTATTATAATTGGACTAATTTTTTATCAGATTCTTTTAGTTACCTTTGGTTGGCTGTTTGGTCAGTTCCAATTCTTCTGGGAATTTGAGAAAAAAATGTTGAGGAGATTTGGCTTAAAACGCTTTGTAGATTGAGTAGAAAAACTATCATAAAACCTACATATAAAGTAATTGCTTTGGTATTAATGCTTGCAGTATTATTACCATCTGCTGTAAAGTTATCTCATGTTTTTACACACCACAAACACGAAGTTTGTAAAAACGATAGTAATGATAACACTCATTTCCACGAATTAGATGTAGACTGTGAGTTTTATAAGTTTAAACTTAATACAAACTACTATTCTGGTTTTTACACATCTGAAACCGTAATTCTAAATAATTACAATAAAGCTCATACAAGCTTTTATTTGTTCTTAAGAACACATCTAGGAGATACCTCTTACTTAAGAGGTCCACCCGCTTCAGCCTAATACTTATCGCAAATAAAAAAATTAATTGCTAGTGTTTCTTATAACACTTAGCAATCAACCACTTACTATAATTTATAGTTATGAGGCTTAAGGCATTATTCATACTTTTACTAATATCTCAGTTAGGTTCTTCACAAGATTGTAATTATACATTTCTTGGCGAACTCAAAGACTTTCACAACAATTCTCCTATCGTTGGTGCTACTATATATATGCAAAATTTAGATAAGTACACAACATCTGATGTCGATGGAAAATTTAAAATTGAAAAGCTCTGCAAAGGAGAATTAACACTTGTTATTTCGCATGTAGGCTGTGAAACCAAAACTATAACATATAACATTGAAAGTGATATTTTTAAAAGTATTGCTTTAGAACATCATATTGAAGAACTTACAGAAGTAACTGTTGCCGGAAGCTCTAAACTAGAGAAAACTAGCATTCAACAAACTGTAAGCAAGTCTGACATAGAGAACTATACAGACCGCTCTTTAGGTGATGCTCTAACTACAGTAAGTGGAGTATCTACATTAAATACAGGTAATAGTATCGTTAAACCAATGATTCATGGGTTACACAGCAGCAGATTGTTAATTATAAATAACAATGTACGTATGTTTGACCAAGAATGGGGAGAAGAACACGCGCCTAATGTAGATATTAATTCTGGTGGACGTATAGAAGTTATAAAAGGTGCAAATACACTTATGCATGGTAGTGATGCTATTGGTGGAATCGTTTTAATTCGTCCAGAAAACTTCATCGCTAAAGACAGCATATTTGGTAGCACATCATTGTCATTAAATTCTAATGGTCTAGGCGGAAATGCAAATACAGAATTGATTAAAACCTATGAAAGTGGTTTTTACGCCAAGGCTCAAGCAAGTTATAAGCGCTTTGGAGATTTTAAAGCTTCAGATTATAACCTATCAAATTCTGGGATAAAAAGTATTAACGCTTCTGCAAGAATTGGATACAAATCTTTTGAAAAAGGATTTGATGCTTACTATAGCTATGTTGATAATACCATTGGTATTATTAGAGCTGCACACGTTGGTAATGTAAACGACTTAGTAAGAGCAATAAACAGACAAGAACCTGCTTATATTAGTGACTTTTCGCATACAATAGAAAATCCTAGGCAAGCGATAATACATCACCTTGGAAAAGTAGAAGCTTATAAGCGTTTTAAGGGCTTAGGAAAGTTATCCCTTCAATACGATTTTCAGATTAACAGAAGAAAAGAGTTTGATAGACGAAGAGCTGGTTTAAATGAGTTGCCTGCTGCCGATTTTAGGTTGTTTACAACCTCATTACAACCTAACTTAAAAATCGACGCTTTTGATAATCTTATTATCAATACAGGCTTCTTGCTTCGTTATCAGCAAAACAGTTCTGCAGACCAAGAATCGACAGGAATTAGTATTCCATTAATTCCAGATTATGACAAATACGAAACTGGTATATATACCATAGCTAACTATGATATAGATACTCGTACTTCTGTAAGTGCTGGTTTTAGATACGATTATGCTAAAATTGAAGCTGAGAAAAAGTATAAAGTCTTTGATTGGGAAGAAAATAATTATGACGAGCTATATCCAGAATTTAGTTCTGGTATCGTAGAGGATTTTGAGATATTAACGTTCCCAGAATTTAGCTTTCATAACATTTCTGCTAATCTAGGCTTAACTAGAAGCTTTAATAATAATCACGAATTATTATTCAATTATGGTTTAGCTTCTAGAATGCCTAATGTTTCTGAATTATTTAGCGATGGTCTACATCATAGTGCTGCAAGAATAGAGATTGGAGATTTAACGCTTACTAAAGAGGTAGCTCATAAATTTTTGTTATCATTTGAAAGAAATAATGAAAACTTTGGGTTCTCTATAAGTCCGTATTACAGGTATATTAATGATTTTATTCAATTAATTCCTGGTGGAGAAGCATCAACCACAATTCGAGGAGCTTTTATTGAATGGCAATACGACCAAGTCAATGCTCAGATATTTGGTGTTGATGTTGATGTTAATAAAAGGTTGACAGATAACTTTAATTATAAAGGAAGCCTTAGCTTATTGCGTGGAGATAACTTAACGGACAATGTTCCATTAATACATATGCCGTCAACAAATTTCTCTAACTCAATTACATATAGCAATAAAAGTCTTAATGAACTTACTGTGGGTATTACACAGTATACCGAATTGAGACAAAATAGGTTTCCAGATTATAATTTTACCACATTCAACCCCATAACTCAAGAGGATACTTATGTAGATATAAGTTCTCCTACGGATGCATTTACACTGTTTCATTTTAACAGTTCTGCTACATTCAAAGTATTTAAGAAAAGTAAACTTAATGTAGCGTTTAATATCAATAACATGTTCAACGTATCGTATAGAAATTACTTAAACAGATTACGTTATTTCGCCGACGACGTTGGAAGAAACTTTAATATAAAACTAAAACTCAATTATTAAATAAAACAAACTATGTCAAATTTTAAAATAAAAACTATGAAATCAAATACAATTAAATTACTTGCGCTATTCTTCGTGTCTAGTTTAGCATTTACAAGCTGTTCTAGTGATGATGATGGTGATCACGACCACAATCATGAGCATGAGGAAGCAAATACGTTAATTTATACATTAACTAATACAACTAACGCTGCAGATGTTGTAACACTAACGTTTCAAGATTTAGATGGAGAAGGTGGCGCAGACGGTACTTACACTGTTTCTGGTCCTTTAACTGCAAACGCATCGTATACAGGTATATTACAATTATTACACGAACATGAAGATGGTGACATTGATGATGTAGGTGCAGAAATTGCAGAAGATGATGCAGAAGACCACGAGATTTTCTATATAAATAATGCTGGTATCACTATTAATACTACTGATGTTGATGGTAATGGTAATCCGCTTGGCTTTATTTCAACAGCAAATACAGGAGCCATTGGCACAGGTCAGTTAACTATTGCGATAATCCACGAAGGAAAAAAACCAAACGACGGTACAGTAGCAGACGCTTTATCTGAAGATGGAACTACTGATATTGAAGTAAGTTTTGATATTGCCGTAGAAGATTTCTAATCGTAATTATAGTATTAAAAAAAGGCTGAACTAATAGTTCAGCCTTTTTTTATTATGCTTTTACTAAGTTATCACTCTCTTTGTTTAAAACAAAGGTGTACAACCACATTAACGAGAATGTAGGTACAATATCCATAAACGGCAAAGCCTCTTCTGCAAACGAAATCACCGCTGCAACTTTTCCTTTTCTTCCTCTGTACATTTTTGTCATTAAATAAGCAGATAATGGTGCCCAAACAACATCAAAAAGCGGAAAAATAAAAGACACATACCCTAATGCGTCAAAAAATATACTAAGACCTAATTTTTTATATGTATTCATGTAGCTATTTAATTATTAAACTATCAAATAATAAGCAATAAGTATTCCAAATTTTAATGATATGGGGATATTTCAGTAATCCTGTTAACAATACCTAGGATTTTTAACGTTTAGTTAAGAAGCATCAATGCTATCACAAGCTAGTTTTGTAAAAAATAACTCGATAGAAGTTTAAGAACAAAAAAAGCTAAAAGTGTAACACTTATAAAAAACGTTAGTCTTTATTAGCAAACCGAAGAATACATCAATCAATCATCATGAACCAACGTTCTATTTTCATTCTGTTTATCCTAGTTTTTTGCAGCGTAGTACATTCGCAAGAAGAAAACACAGTTCTTACCAAGGATAAGAAAACACTCAACATTAAAAGGGCTTCTAACAAACCAAAAATAGATGGTGTTTTAGATGATGCTATTTGGACAAATGCAGATGTAGCAACAGACTTTATTCAATTTAGACCAGAGATTGGTAATAAATTACCAACAGCACAACGAACCGAAGTAAAAATGAGTTATGACGACGATGCTATTTACGTTGCTGCATATCTTTATGATGACCCAATGAAAATTATGAAGCAATTAACCACTCGCGATAATTTTGGGCAGAATGACTTTTTTGCTGTGATATTAAACCCAAATAACGATGCTCAAAATGATACTGAGTTCTTTGTATTCAGTTCTGGCCAACAGGCAGATGCCATTGCAAACCCTACTATTGGTGAAGATTTTAGCTGGAATGCCGTTTGGCAAAGTGCTGTGCAAATTGTAGATGATGGTTGGATTGTTGAAATAGAAATACCGTACAGAACATTACGTTTTCCAGAGCAAGAAGAACCAACTTGGGGACTTCAGTTTCACAGACATTTTAGAAGAGATCGTTCACAATATACTTGGAATGAGTTTGACCCAACACAAGGTAACATAGGTTTGTATCATGGCGAACTGAAAGGCTTAAAAAACCTTAAACCACCAGTAAGACTTAACCTCTACCCTTTTTCAACAGGAATTCTAAATAGTTTTGATGGTGATACTGACACAGATTTAACCTTTGGTATGGATGTTAAATATGGTATTACCGATAATTTTACTCTAGATGCTACTTTAGTGCCAGATTTTAGCCAAGCTGGTTTTGACAGAGTAGTTCTAAATCTGGGACCTTTTGAGCAGACATTTTCAGAGCAACGTCAATTTTTTACTGAAGGTGTAGACTTGTTTTCTAAAGGAGATTTATTCTTTTCGAGACGTGTTGGTGGCAGACCAAGTGGCGAATTAGATTTAGACGATAACGAGGAAGCAGATATACCAGAAGAAGTTAAGGTTTTAAATGCTGTTAAGATTTCTGGAAGAACTAAAAAAGGGCTCGGAGTTGGTGTATTTAATGCTATTACCGAAAAAACGTATGCCACAATAACCAGAAGTGATGAAATCTTTAATGAAAACAATGAGGTTATAGACACCATTATAACCAAACGCAGAGAAGTAATTGAGCCTTTTACCAATTACAACATTTTGGTTGTAGACCAGCAATTCAATGGCAATTCATCAGTAAGTTTAATCAATACAAATGTAATGCGTGAGGGTGAATTTAGAGATGGAAACGCAACAGCACTTGTTACTAATCTTCAAAATAAGAGAAATACTTATGTTATAAATGCAGAGGCTAAAATGAGTAACGTTAACTACCAAAATTCTGATAGCGAAACAGGTTTCAGCTCATTCTTTTATATGGCCAAAACACATGGTAATTTACGTTATAGTTTTGATCATAGCTTTGCAGATACTAAATATGAAATTAATGACTTAGGTCTAAACTTTAGAAATAACTTTAACAACTTTGGGGCAGACATATGGTACCAGACTTTTGAACCTAAAGGAAAATTAAACAACTATAGAATTAACGCTTGGATTAATTACAGAAACCTTGCTAATCCAGGTGTATTTACAGGTATGAATTTTGGCGGACGTTACTTTGCCCAAACCAAAAAATTAAATTCTTATGGTTTTAATTTTAACGTAGAACCCGGTAAGCAATATGATTATTTTGAATCGAGAGATGGTAGACCTTTTATTTTTGAAGATATTGCCAGTGTAGGTGGCTTTTATTCTTCAAATTACAACAAAGTATTTGCCTTTGATATTGATGGTGGCATTTTTAAAATATTCGAGGAAGGAAGAGATTTGTTTGGCTATAATATATTCTTAAGCCCAAGAGTTAGACCTAGTGACAAATTACTTATGATTTATAGTTTTAGCCTCAATATGTCTAACGGCTCACGCGGTTATGCTACGTATCAAGATGATCAACCAATATTTGGTGAACGCAACAGAAAGCGAATCACAAACACCGTATCTGCAAATTACACCTTCAACCCTTTTAATTCTGTTGCGTTAAGCTTTAGACACTATTGGGATACTGTAAATTATGATTATGAACTGTTTACGCTATTAGATAACGGCCGTCTTACTACAGACCAAGGCTATACTGTAGATAATGTTGACGAATCGCCAAATATAAATTTTAGCACTTGGAATATAGACTTAAGCTACTCTTGGCAATTTGCACCAGGCAGCTTCCTTACTGCATTATATAGAAATCAGCTATTTAATTTTGATACGATGTCTCAAGATAGTTATTCTGAAAGTTTAGACACACTTTTTGATCAACCAATACAACATACTATTTCGGTAAGACTTCAGTATTTCTTAGATTTTAATGGTATCAAGTCTATTTTTAAAAAGAGTAACAAGCCACAAAGTGGACAAGCCAACAACTTTCTTTCAAATCGTAAAAGAAGATTTGGTGTCAACTCTTAATTATTAGTAAATCTTTACTGTCTCAACACAAAATTGACAGCTTTATTTTTATTGTAATGTCTTTAAAATCTAACAATTTAAAAGTCTAACAAACCAAGCACTTAATAATCTAAAAAAATAGTATTTTCGCTCTTGTATGATAAAAGCTACCAACATTCATAAGTCTTATAAAGATTTACACGTTTTAAAAGGTGTAGACGTTAACATTGCTGAAAGTGAAATTATTTCTATAGTTGGTGCTTCTGGTGCTGGTAAAACCACGTTATTACAAATTTTGGGAACATTAGATAAACCCGATTTTAAAAGTGATACAACACTAGAGATTAATGGACAATCCATCACAAAACTCAATGATAAGGCTTTAGCCAAATTTAGAAACAAGCATATTGGTTTCATCTTTCAGTTTCATCAATTATTACCAGAATTTACGGCATTAGAGAATGTTTGTATTCCTGCATTTATAAATAATACATCCAAAGCAGATGCTGAAAAA
Source organism: Winogradskyella poriferorum (assembly GCF_036553625.1). Taxonomy (NCBI): domain Bacteria; kingdom Pseudomonadati; phylum Bacteroidota; class Flavobacteriia; order Flavobacteriales; family Flavobacteriaceae; genus Winogradskyella; species Winogradskyella poriferorum. Next base: position 427,176 of record NZ_JAZHOU010000002.1, on the reverse strand, counting down.
CGTGCTATAGAATTGCTAGATTATTTAGGTTTAAAGGATAGAATACACCACAAACCAAATAGTATGTCTGGTGGTGAGCAGCAACGTGTAGCTGTTGCTAGAGCTTTAATAAATCAACCAAACATTATTTTTGCAGATGAACCATCTGGTAATTTAGATAGCGAATCTGCAGAACAACTGCATCAGCTCTTTTTTAAGTTGAGAGATGAGTTTAAACAAACGTTTGTTATTGTTACCCACAATCAAGAATTAGCCAATATGGCTGATAGAAAATTAACAATGGTTGACGGAAAGATTATTTAAGCCTTACCCTCTTCTGTTTTAGACTCTGCTAATATTACTCGCGTACGTGGTAAACTATCAGGATAACTTTCCTTGATAAAATCGATCATTTTTTCCCTGACGTATACTCGTAAATCCCAAGCTGTAGGAGAGTTTTTTGCACTTACCAAAATCCGTGTTTCTACTGTAAATTCTTTAGAATCGGTAACCTGAAGCACTTGTACCTTTTTATCCCATAAATCAGTATTGTCTAAAATTCGTTTCAGTTCGGCCCGTAAAGCGTCAAAAGGCACATTATAATCTGTATACAAAAACACAGTGCCAATAATATCTGCGCTAGAGCGTGTCCAGTTTTGAAAAGGTTTTTCCAAAAAATAAGTAGATGGTAAAACCAAACGTCTTTTGTCCCACAATCTTACAACCACATACGTCAGGTTAATCTCTTCAATCCAACCCCATTCTCCTTCCACAACAACAGCATCGTCTATTCTAAAAGGTTGTGTTATGGCAATCTGAATACCTGCCATTAAAGCACCAAACACTTTTTGGGCTGATAAACCTAAAATAATACCTGCTACACCAGCAGAAGCAAAAATACCAACACCTATCTCTCTAATACTCTCAAAAGACAATAATATGAGGCCAATAGCAGTGAGTATAATGATAAAGACAATTACCTTTTCAAGAATATTAAACTGCGTGTAGACTTTTCTGGATTTTAAATTATCTTCCTTATTTATGTCATATTGTTTTAATACTTGACGTTTTATACGCCTCAATAGAATGATAAGAAACCATGCTATAGCCACAATAATGAAATTTCTACGTTGCTCTACTACAAGCGACAAATCCATATTCCATTGCTCCGATGCCCAATTGGCAATGGGTTTTATAGCAAAAATGATAACGATTAAAACTATACTAAAAATAAATTTGGTGTTCTTCATAAACGTGTTTTAGTATTATAAAACGTACACCATGGATAAAGCAAGATATTGCTTTATTAAAACTGAAAAGGCATACCTAACGAAAGTATGCTAAGTTAAGGCATTATAACCTCTATACCAAGGGAATGGATTAGAGATAACACTATTAATACCTTAAAGTTTCTTTAAATAAATTAAATATTGCAGAACGAAAAAATTAGAAGCAAAAATCATTTATTCGGTTTTATTCGCTTCCTTATAATTTAAAATTGCTTGTTTAGAATATAATTCGCCCAATGCTTGTGCAAATGCCGTAGTCATTCTTTCATCCCAATTTTTAACATCATTTTCAAATGATTTTTGCAATTGAGTATTGTGTATTGGCATGCCTAGATAATAAGTTCTTCCCGAAACTTCTGACTTGGCAATTATTAAAATACCAGCCAACTTATTTTGCTTTGTTCTTACAAAGGCATTAAAACTAAATGAATAATTACTTTTGGTAATACTATCTATATTATCAACTTTGTAACCACTTTTTAAATCCAGACCAGAAGATATCTGCATTTCGTAGCCACTTATCATATAGTTATATTCTTCTAAAGTGGTTCCGTTGGTTTCAGAATTTTGAGAAAAGGATAAATTAAAAAATAAGATAATTGCAAAAAGAGGAAGTATTCTTTTCATTGTGTAGGTAAATTTTAGATTAGGGTTAAACCAAATATATTAATATTCTAGATAATATGACTAAAATATATTTAAATCAAAATTTTACTCAGCCGCAAAATTAATTCTGATAAATAGATTTTTTTATAACTTTTCCACGCAACCTTTTTACACTTTTATCATCTTTAATTAAACCAATCTATGCGCAAACTACTTTTACTGGTGTGTCTTTGCTTTCTCTGTTCTTGCACCACCATACTTCACGGTAAGAAAGATAAAGTATACATACATGCGCCAAAAAACACTAAAGTAAAATTTGATGGTGATGAGTTTTTAGTACGAGAAGACCATGTTACTATTTTTCCGACCCGCTCAAAAGACTCTTTGAAGTTTGAGCTTTCTAATGATAGCATTTCAACAAAATTTGCCTTTAGAAAAAGAACCTCTGGTCTTTATTTTTTAAACTTAATGTCTCCTTATTATGTAGGTTTTTTGATAGACCTCACCAATCCTAAACGTTTTTCGTACAAAAGACATATTCAATTTGAAATAGATAGCACGCAGAATACCTTTTTTAGTCCAAACAGCAAACCTATTTATTTTAAAAGAAATGACATTTTTGTTTATACCACACCACTAAAAGCTATAGATATTTTTTCGCAACCCATGCTTACTTTAGGAGCAGAGTACTTTATTACTAACAAGCTAAGTGTAAGTGCAGAGTATGGTACTGTGTTTACAGAAAGACTTGGAAGTGGTAAAAGTCCTAAACTAAAAATCGTTAAAAATAAAGGAAGAGCCTTTAGTTACGAGCTAAAATACTATAACCTGCTAAGTATATCTAGCAACCCAAGAGTAAACGAATATATTGGTATAGAATCGCGTTTTCTAAGGTATCAATTCAATGAAGATATTAGCTTTAGAAGAGATGCAGAAGACATAAGCTATATCATAGACGAAACATTAGTAGTGCGCAAATCGGTAAACATATTTAATATAAAATACGGTTTAAATTATCCTATTGGAAAAAATTACTTTATTGATTTATACTCTGGGTTTGGAGTAAGGTTATTTGATATTAAAAACGTAAATAGAAATTACAATCCTGAAACGGACACTCTTATTGATGACCGTGGACATTTTGATTACCGAAGACGCAATATTGAAGGCTTAAATCACAACAATCATTTTAATTTTACCTTTGGTTTTAAGTTTGGGTATAAGTTTTAGGGATATTTTGGTTACGCTTATCGGATTGTGTATGATTTGTTGCGTGGGTTGTCACGAAACTTTGCAAGTACTCACCAAACCGAAAATCCGCGAGGATTTTCAGAAGTAGGCGAGAACAAGCAATTACTTTTAGCCATTGTTAGCCACTGGTTTTTAATTATTTGTTTTTAAATATGTCATAAAGTTTAAAAAATTCGTCTACTCCTTTTACTTCGTCATTATCACATTCTTTGAGAATTATGTTTTTCCATCCAGCAGTTGATTCATTCCAACCATAATAGTCAGCGACCCAATCGTTTAAACCTTCAAATAAATTTATTTCTTTCACATCATAAGCATCAAATGCGTAATAAGCTCCATCCAAAAAACCTTTTAAAGTCGATAGTTTCTTTTCGCCGATGTACATAGCGGTCCTAGAACGAAAGTTTTCAGATTCTAACAATATTTTCAATTTTGGTATTTCGTAACTCATTTTATTAATATATATAATCGTTCACATCATCTTCAGGAATCCATTCTTTCATTTCAGGTAATACTCTTTTTTGCATAAAGTCAAAGAAGTCCGAATGTTCAGATTCGATTATATTCCAGCCTTTGATATTTGTTCCGAACGAAGGATGAAAAACAATAATATTTTCCACTACTTTTCCATTCACAATTTCAAATCCGACATAAGTGTCCATATCTTGCCTGCGTCCAAAAGTCAGAACTTCCCGATTTTGTTCGCACTCAATTTTAAATCGCTCGTTGATTGATGAATTCGGATTAATTTCTGATTCAAAATTCCAAGGAATAAATTGAGTTAAATTCAGTTTCGCGAACCAATTATAAGTATTAGGTATTTCGTAGTTCATCTGTTTCTTCAACTTGTGGCTACTGTTAAGATATAGTTCCGTTTCAATCAACTATATCAATTGATACTGAAACAAGTTCAGCACAGGTTAGCAAGTTCGCTTTTTTTAAGCAAGAAATCAATACGTAACCATACGTATTTTTTTAACTTAAACCTCTATAGTTAAAAGATCTAACAAAGTTTTAGGGCATTGAGTATTCCAACTCGTTTTAAATCTTATATTTGCTTATATAACATTTACAAAAATACAAAATGAAAAAAGTACTATTAGCCCTATTACTGTGTGTTGGCACCTTAGCTTTTGCTCAAGAGAAAGTTTTATTACGTTTAAACTACGAGGAAGGTGACAAATACGAAGTAAAAACAGTGATGAATCAAGATATGGGAGAGCTTATGGATATGGGCATTTCTATGACTATGAATCTTAATGTTACCGATACAAAAGACAACAGTATTGTAACAGAAGCTACATTTAGCAAAGTAAAAATGACTATGGATTATATGGGACAAAGTATGGTCTATGACTCTACTATGGATGAGTCTGAAATGGATGAATTTGCTAAAGGCGCACACTCTGAAATGAAAAAGCTTATGGAAACGGTTATGATTATTGAAAATGATAAGCTTGGAAATATTAAAGATACCGAAATTAAAACTGGTATAGCTGATGTTGATTCTTTTAAAGATAATATGAGCGGCATGGTTTATCCTGAAGAAGCTGTAGGAGTTGGTTCTAAATGGACTGCTAGCAAAGAACAAAAAGGAATGAACATTAACAGCACTTATGAAGTAACTTCTATTACAGACGATACTGTAGAAATTAAAGTAACAGGAACAATTGCTGGTGCTTCTGAAGGTACTTTAAATGGTAAAAGCAGCATAGAGATTAAAACAGGGAACGTTATAAAATCTGAAGTTAATATGGCTTTTTCTATTGAAGGACAAGAGGTTAAATCTGATGTAATTATTACCTCTGTAAAACAATAATTTTACATTTTACACATAACTAAAAAGCCCAGAATTATCTGGGCTTTTTTTAGTTTTAGATATATTATTACTTACATTTCTTCAATAATTTTTTCTATTAACTCTGAGGTATCATCATAAGAAAGTTCTTCGCTTTTGGCATAATCTATAGCTTTTTTAGCCACTTTTAGAGCTTTAGTATAATTACCCGTTTTGTATAATAATGCTGCATGTGTATCTGTATTGTAGTAATTAGCATATAATTCTATAGAACGTTCTACAGCCTTAATAGCTTTTAATAAATCCTTAATATTATCATGCTCTAAATAAGCATGCCAAGACAAACTATTTAATTTTTCCCAAGAATCCCAAATACTATCCAACACATCTTGTCCAAACTCGTCGGAGTCATTATGTTTATTCCACACATCGTATCCAGAAGTCTCCACATAATCATCTGTAGACGTTACAACAACCTCTTCTACTTCACCATCCATGTGCTTTTTTATTAGGTTTTCCATTTTTTCTTTACTCATAGCTCCTTCTATCTGTTCTAGATTAGAACTATTTTTTATAAATAAGTATGTTGGCATAGCAGTAATACCCAAAGCATCATCTACTTGATTTTTATCTACATCTATTTTATAAAAATCTACACGGTCACCATATTCTTCTTCTAATTCTTTTAAAATAGGATCCATCATTTTACAAGGACCACACCAAGTGGCATAAAAATCTAAGACAATTAATCTGTTGTTGTTAATGAGTAATTTAGATTCCGCATTGCTGTCGGTAAGTTCGGTTTGTGCATGTACATTCATTATTCCTGCAAAAAGGAATAAAACAATTAGGCTTTTCTTCATGATAATGAGGCTTGTTTGTTAGTTAATAGCGTTTATTAGGTTTTAAAAGGTTAAGATATAAAAAATTCATTAGTATTTTGATTTACACAGTTAGTCTAATCATAACAAGGATATACGACTCATACATTCTGTCTTTTATGTATAAACAAAACCACAATTTTAATAGCAATACACTTACAAAAACTGTAATTTTGTAAGGCTTAAAAAAACATACATTATCATGACATACAGAATAGAAAAAGACACTATGGGTGAGGTAAAAGTGCCATCAGATAAACTTTGGGGTGCACAAACCGAGCGATCTCGTAATAACTTTAAAATTGGTGCACCAGCTTCTATGCCTTTAGAAGTGGTATATGGTTTTGCATATCTTAAAAAAGCTGCGGCTTACGCTAATTGCGATTTAGGTGTTTTAGATAAAGACAAACGCGATCTTATTGCACAGGTTTGTGACGAGATTTTAGATGGTAAGCATAACAATCAGTTTCCTTTAGTAATTTGGCAAACAGGTTCTGGTACACAAAGTAACATGAATGTTAATGAAGTGATTGCTAACAGAGCACATCAAATAGCTGGTAACGTTATTGGTGAAGGTGATAAAACCATACAACCAAACGATGATGTTAACAAATCGCAATCGTCTAATGACACCTTCCCTACTGGTATGCACATTGCTGCATACAAAAAAGTGGTAGAAACTACTATTCCTGGTGTTATACAATTAAGAAATACATTACACAACAAAGCCATTGCCTTTAAAGATGTTGTAAAAATTGGTCGTACACACCTTATGGATGCGACACCTTTAACCTTGGGTCAGGAATTTTCTGGTTATGTATCTCAATTAGATCATGGCTTAAAAGCTCTTGAGAGTACTCTGGCTCATTTAAGCGAATTAGCACTGGGAGGAACCGCAGTTGGTACTGGCTTAAATACACCAGAAGGGTATGATGTTTTAGTTGCAAAATATATTGCCGAATTTACAGATTTACCTTTTGTTACTGCTGAAAACAAGTTTGAAGCTTTAGCTGCACACGACGCTATTGTAGAAACTCACGGAGCATTAAAACAATTAGCTGTATCCTTAAACAAAATAGCCAATGATATTAGAATGATGGCTTCTGGTCCTCGTTCTGGTATTGGCGAAATTATTATTCCTGCTAATGAGCCAGGAAGTTCTATTATGCCAGGAAAAGTAAATCCAACACAATGTGAGGCATTAACAATGGTTTGCGCACAAGTTATGGGTAACGACGTTGCAGTAACTGTTGGTGGTACACAAGGTCATTATGAGCTAAATGTTTTTAAACCTATGATGGCTGCTAATATTTTACAATCTGCTCAATTGATTGGTGATGCATGCGTAAGCTTTGAAGAAAATTGCGCTAGTGGTATTGAACCAAACCATGCAGTAATTAAAGAATTGCTTAACAACTCATTAATGCTTGTTACTGCGCTTAATACTAAAATAGGCTATTACAAAGCAGCTGAAATTGCTAACACAGCCCATAAAAACGGAACAACACTTAAAGAGGAAGCTATTAATTTAGGTTACGTTTCTGCCGAAGATTATGACGAGTGGGTAAAACCAGAAGACATGGTTGGTAGTTTAAAGTAGATCTACAATAACTAATTAATTTTTAAACGCTGATACTTATATCAGCGTTTTTTTTTATCAAAAAAATTAGAGAACTTTACAAAAAACCAACTTATGTCCATTCTTATAAAAAACATAAAACAGCTCGTCCAAGTTCATGACTATAATGTAATGATAGTAAAAGGTGAAGACATGAAAACGCTTCCTGTCTTAGAGAATGCCTACCTCTACATAGAACACGATACTATTATAGAATATGGCGAAATGGAATATTGCGAAGGCATTGAAGCAGAAACTATTATAGATGCTACAGGTAAAATTGTTTTACCTGCGTGGTGCGACTCTCACACTCATGTTGTTTATGCTGGTAACCGAACATCGGAATTTGTAGATCGTATAAATGGATTGAGTTATGAAGATATTGCCAATCGTGGTGGTGGCATTTTAAACTCAGCTAAATTACTTCAAGACACCTCTGAAGACGACTTATACGAACAGTCTATCAATAGACTTGAAGAACTTATAAGAATGGGAACCTGTGCTTTTGAAATTAAAACAGGTTATGGCTTAACGGTTGAAGCCGAATTAAAAATGCTTCGTGTCATAAAACGTATTAAACAAGAAAGTTTAGCTAAGATTACACCTACACTTTTGGCTGCGCATGCCATACCTTCTGAATACAAAGACAATAAAGACGAGTACATTAAACTTATTGTAGAAGAACTAATTCCACAGGCTTCAGATTTAAACATAAGCCATTATATCGACGTTTTTTGCGAGAAAGGTTATTTTGATCTTGACGATACGGAAGCAATTCTAAAAGCTGCTGCAGAACACAACATGAGACCAAAAATTCATGTAAATCAGTTTAATATTCTTGGAGGTGTTGGTCTCGGAACAAAATACGATGCATTATCTGTAGATCATCTTGAAGAGTTAAACGATGAAGATATTAAAGCTCTTAAAAACTCTGATACCATGCCTGTAGCGTTACCAGGCTGTTCCTATTTTTTGAGTATTCCGTATACGCCTGCCAGAAAGATTATTGATGCAGGTTTACCATTGGCTATTGCAACCGATTATAATCCAGGTTCTGCTCCTAGTGGAAATATGAATTTTATTGTAAGTGCAGCTTGTGTAAAGTTAAAAATGACTCCAGAAGAAGCTATTAATGCGGCAACCATTAATGGTGCTTATGCAATGGGAATAAGTAGTATGTACGGTAGCATTACCAGAGGAAAAAAGGCAAATCTAATTATTACAAAACCACTAAGTGATTACAGCGAAATACCTTATGCTTTCGCTCACGATCCTGTAGAACAAGTTATTATTAACGGGCAATTAAAGGATATAAAAAATCCGGAAGAAAACTTCCGGATTTAACTATCAATCAATCAATCTTTGAAATCTTACTTCAAAGTAAACTCTGAAGTCGAAATCAATTCTTTATCATTAAAAACGTTTATTTGGTAACGTCCTTTTTCAAAATCTGTGTCATCAGATTCCGCTATATATTCACAAATATTTAGGTTTCTGTTTTCGTAGTTGAAGCGACTAATTAAACTATAGTTTAATACTTGATCCTCAAATTGTACTTGCTCATTAGAACCTAACACGTTGTTTTTAGGGTCTATAACTTGCACATATAATTCTTTATCACCCGCTTCAGCTAAAGTGTTTTTTGCCACTGTAAAACAGATTTTAATTTTATCACTACGTCCAGCTCTTTCAGTTGGTATTTGTCTACCACTACGTCTTTCTATCACACCCATACCTTTAAGACCAACCGTTTGCAATGCAGAAGCATCCTCTACAACATTTGCCAACTCTGTATTTTGTACTAATAAAGAGTCTGTAAATACAGTACGCTCTGCTAATTGCACCTGTGTACTGTCTAAAGATGTTGCTAAATACTCGTTTTCTACTTTTAGACGATCATTTTCGGCTAACAACTCGTCCATTTCTTCTTGTAATGCTAAGAATTTCTTTTTGTATCTCCACAGACTGTTTACACTATTCTGTGATACTTTAAGAGAATCCATTAAACCTTGAATACGATCTCTTGCTTCAATTAAATCCTGATCTTTTACCTCACTAGCCGCAATAGCTTCATCGTACTGATTTCTCATATTGTTAAGGTCATTCATTACTTGTTGTTTTTCTGTAATGAGAGTTTTTTCAGTTTCTTGGTTATCTGTATATAGTTTAGACGCATAGAAAGCTGTTCCTAAAAATAATACTAATAGAATACCTAATCCTACTTTAAGACCGATACTAGTTTTTTGTGAACCTTCCATAAAATTTGTGTTTAAATAATTTGTTAATTCTTGTTTTAATAATCTAATTTAAGGTTAAAATCTTTAAATAAAGCTGTACTTTTATTTTCAAATCTTTAATTAAACTTCCAAATGCAAAATCTCATTTTATTCACTTCTAAAGATCGCGATACACTTTTAAAGCTTCGTAAAGGAGAATCAAAATTTGGAGAACATATTCAGTTAATATCTAACCTCACTAACATATACGATGATATTAAAAGTTTGGACGTTGACTATGTTATTTTTGGAATTTCAGAAGACATCGGAGTTTATGCTAACTACGGAAAAACAGGCACTTACAAAGCTTGGGAAGCCACTGTAAAAGTTTTGTTAAATATTCAAAATAACAGCTTTACAAACCCTAAACGTGTTTTGATTTTAGGTCATCTTAATTATGGTGAAGCAAGAAAGATGGTGAAAGAAAAACAATCAAAAAAGAATATTGCCAAAGCTAAATCTTTTGTTGAAGAGATTGATAAAGATGTGACATATTTAGTTTCTACTATTGTAAAAGCCGGAAAAACACCAATAATAATAGGTGGCGGACACAACAATGCTTACGGAAACATTAAAGGACTATCATTAGCTAAAAACGAAACCGTAAATGTTATCAACTTTGATGCACATACCGATTTTAGAGCAGAAGAAGGACGACATAGCGGAAACGGTTTTAGTTATACTTATGCTGAGGGGTTTTTGAAGAATTATTTCATTTTTGGTTTGCATGAAAACTACACATCAGACAAACTTCTTAAAACACTAAATAAAGTAAAAGCTATTAAATACAATACCTATGAAGCCCTTGAGGTTAAAAACGAATTAGATTACAATCTTGAATTGGATCGTGGTCTCAATCATATCTCATCTAAACCTTTTGGAATTGAAATAGACTGCGATGCTATAGAAAATATTCCGAGCAGTGCTGCAACACCTAGCGGTTTTAGTGTAAAACAAGCCAGACAATTTGTGCATTATTTTGCAAAGCACGAAAATGCAAGTTATTTACACATTTGTGAAGCTGCACCTACATCTAAAACAGAAACAAAAGTTGGGAAACTAATTACTTACCTAATCACCGATTTTATTAGAACTAATGGACGTTAAAATTGTAGATTATAATTCACACCACGCAAAGCACTTTTATGAACTTAATATTGAATGGTTAAAGACCTTCTTTTATGTAGAGCCTTTTGATGAAGAAGTACTTAGTAAACCAGAACAATATATTATTAACAAGGGTGGTTACATTTTCTTTGCTTTAAAAAATGAAACTGTTGTCGGTACAGTAGCGCTAATGCCAACCGAAGAAAATGGTTTATTAGAACTAACTAAAATGGCTGTATCTCCTGAGATGCGTGGGTACAAAATAGGCCAAAAATTATTACAACATTGTATAGATTTTGTCAAAGCAAAACAGCTCAAAGCCCTTCTACTCTATTCTAATACCAAATTAGAAAATGCAATTTATCTCTATAGAAAATATGGATTTAAAGAACTAAAATTAGAATCTAATAGCCCTTACGAACGTTCGGATATAAAGATGCGATTAGAATTTTAAAGTTTAAAATGCGACTTTAGATAATCAAAAGCATCATTGATATCACCAAAAATATGCTCTTCAGAAATTAAATCTGGAACAATATCTATAGAAACCAATTTGTCTTTTGGCTGCTCTTGTACTGCTGTTAATAAAACTTGAATACCACGCTGTTCTAAATCTAAAACGGCATTTTCTAAAGCATAAAGACCTGATTGATCTATATATGGCACACGATCCATACGTATAATTAACGCTTTAACTTGTTCTGGTATATTTTTTATTTCATCTTGAAAGTGGGACGTGAATCCAAAAAATAAAGGTCCATAAAGATGATTTATATAAACTTTGTCTTTGTATTCTTCGTAAAATTCAACTTCGTCTTGCCAAGGTTTTTCACCATCAAAACCAGCAATGGTACCAACTTCCATACCTTCTTCGCTAATGTCACCTGCTCGTTTCATAAACAACAAACAAGCTAAAAGCAGTCCCATACCTACAGCTTGTATAAGGCTTCCAAATGTGGTTACTAATAGCACCACAACGAGAACAAACGCATCTGCTCGAGGCACCACTAACAAGTGCTTTAAACCTTTAACATCAATAATCTTAAAGGCTATAGGGATTAATAGTCCTGCTAAAACCGATAACGGAATAAACGCTGCTAACTTACCTAAACCAAGTAAAACCGCTAATAAAAACAACCCATGTGTAGCACCAGATAATCTTGTACGTCCGCCAGAATTTATGTTTATCACTGTTCCTTTGGTTGCGCCAGCACCAGGAATTCCACCAAAAATTGCTGCAATAGAGTTTCCTATTCCTTGACCAATTAATTCTCTATTACTGTTATGTTTGGTTTTGGTCATATTATCTGCAATTACTGAGGTTAATAAAGAGTCAATAGATCCTAAAACAGCTAATACTGTAGCATATTCACCTATGAGGATATAAGTACTAGAATCTACAGAAAAAATACCATCTAATTTTAGCGAAGGTAAACCTGATGGTATGTCGCCTATGATTGGAACATTCCAATTTAAGAAATAGCTTGCAACAGATGCTAAAACTAATGCTACTAAAGCACTCGGAATGGCCTTGGTTATATATGGAAATACCAAATAAACAACGACCGTAAATATACCTAAAGTCATAGCTTGCCAATTAAACTCTGAAAGTAATCGTGGTAAATCTTGCATCACCAACCAAGTTGATTTTTCTGAATCTAAGCCTACAAATGGGAAGATTTGAAGAATGATAATGATAAGCCCTACACCACTCATAAATCCAGAAACCACGGGATAGGGAAAGTATTTTACATAACCTGCAATATTTATAAGTCCAAAAATAATTTGAAAAATTCCACCCAATAAAAATGTAAGGACAACTATTGGCATGGCAGCTTCTAAACTACCAGTTATCTCTATTGCAGCTGCTACCAACGCTGCAGATACAACAGTCATTGGACCTGTTGGTCCACTGGCTTGTGTTGTTGTACCACCAAAAATTGCAGCAAATATACCAACTGCAATCGCACCATAAAGGCCTGCAATAGCACCTAAGCCAGATTGCACACCAAATGCCAGTGCTAATGGCAACGCTACAACACCAGCAACTAAGCCACCTGTTAAATCTCCTTTTAAATTTTTAAAATCGTAAAATTTTGAACTCATAGGTTTGTTTTATCTATAAAATTTTTAATTATTCAAAGCCTTCAAAGAATCAATCTGACGTTGTAAAGCATCTATCATTTCTGAATTTTCATTAACCTGAGGAATAGTTTTCAGAGAATCTATCTGCATTTGCATTAAATCTTCATCTTTTGGTTGTTCTTTGTAGTAATATCCTATACCTTCACTAGATCTCCAGGCTTCGTTTAACTGATTATAAACGGTTTCGTCCCAAGTGCTTGGATGCTTTACATCAATCCAAATCACATCACGATATTCACTATCGATTAAGACTAAATCTGGTGTTGCAGAACCATCAAATTGCTGTGAGTTTGTATCACTTATTGATGAAATTGTTCCTAAAAAGAACATGCGCTTTCTACCTGCAATATCTTTTATATAAGGTCTAAATTCAACTGGTGTACTCGCATTCCAATCGTACTCTTTGCGCGATTCTTTCACTTTTAATGGCATTGCAGAAACACCTGCATACCCTTGTTTTTTGGTAGCGTGGTCGTAATAATACAACTTGTCTGTACCATCTGCTGGCACAAAAACGCTATAGCTTAAACTGGTACGCTCCTCACCTACTGGTTCTAAACCAAACCAATGATATAAGCCACTGTAAGCATCTGAGTTACTTCCTGCAAAATCAAAATCTGTTACATAAGGTTGCTGATTCTGATCTTTTGGCATTAATGGAATTTTAACTGCAGTTTCCATATTCCAAGGTAATGGATCACTAAAGCCACCTAAAAACTTTAAAGATTCTGCTTGTAACTGCGATACACTTTCTGCCAGAGTATTCTGCTTTTGTAAAAACTTGTAATTCTTTATTTCGTCCGGACTTACAAAAGTACCTTTTCCAATGGCTACACGCTCTATGTAATCATTAAAATCGTGCTCACCACTTTCAATAATCATAACACCTCCAAAGGTTGGGTATGGAAAGAAGAAGCCTTTCCACTTAATTAAACTTACCACTTGTACCCAAGCACCTTCATCATTTTTCATGTAAAACGTATCACTTGGCTCATAATTAAAGAGCATCCAAGGATTAAATCGCTGTACAACTGCATTGTATGTATTTCTACTAAACTTTAATGATTCACCTATAGAAAAGGTAACATCTATTCTGTTTTCGTTTGAAAATCTTGGAAATGGTGTGGTACTACTCACCGCAAAAACTTCCTCTGTGTTGTCTGTTACTTGCTGCATAACGTATTTCTCACTTGGTTGAATGGCCATAGTCCATTTATTCTCTGTACCAATTCTTACCAAATGTGGTAGCGATACATCTTTGGTTTCACCAACACTTTCGTTAGCCATTGAGAATATGTTTCGCAACGGTTGAATACGTTCGTTTTGAGTTAATGGTAACTCATCAATTTCAACTTTATTGAGGCTATTGAATACATTATAGGTTTTCATGTAATCGTAAAGACCTTGATTCCATCCAAGAAAATACAACAACCCAAAAAACACAATTAAAATGCCTAAAATTCCTAATCGACCACCTGTATTTGCTGTTTTTCTGAACTTTCTTAATCCTAAAACTAAGATGATAACACTCAACAAAATTACAAAAATGTATTTTCTAAAAAATAGTAAAACAGGTTGGTAATCGTCTCTAAAAAAGAACAATAGGATTAAGAGCAATAACCCTAAAAATATAGTAATTCGCTTTTGTTTTGCACCTTTATTCCAATAGTTTTTTATCATGATACGTTTTTGTCATTCTGAAACAAGTTCAGAATCTATTTGTTTCTTTTTTAATCTTAATATTGAGATCCTGAAACAAGTTCAGGATGACATACTTTTTTACATAAGACCCTTATCTTTTAATCGGTCACGTGCAGATTTTTGTTCTGCTTCTGGTTCTGGGTCTTTTGCAATCTCTTTCTTTGCCTCTTCTACTGCTTTATTATCCTTATTTTTTAAATCTTCGATGAGATCTTTGCCCTTTTCCATTGCATCGTCTACAAAATCACTCAAAGAATCACTTTTTTCTTCAACAACCTCTGTGGTTTTAATCACAAAATTAGCAAGGTATGTTCCTATTAAGGTTCCTGTAGCAAAGGTTGCAAAGCCAGATAATGCAAAGTAATTTGAAAAGATTTCGATAGGTGTTAAAAACTGTAATATCAGTCCTACCACTAACATCGTAATGACTACAAATAGTAATCTTGGAATAAACGGTTGCTTATAAATAAATCCTTTTGGGTTATCTGGACTCATTTGTAACTCTTTGCTATTCATTATTTTATTAATGAAACGATACGCACCATTTCCGTTAGACTCTCGCCAATACAGAAAAATACCAAATAAAATGGCTGAAACGAAAATGATGATGTCTATTCCTAATCCCATGATGTTTTATTTATGGTTTCTATAAAATTAGTCTAAAAAACTTATATATTGTTACTAATCGTCTCAATCACCCAATCCTGAAAGGATGCATCCCAAGTCTCATAATTCTTATAAAACTGCTCTTTATCGTACCAATACAAGAACAACACATCCTTTGGCGAAATATTTACTAATAATTTATGAATTAAATCGCGATGCTCTGCCGACAACGACGAATGTGGTTGATGCAATGCAAAATACATTGACTCATCTACCATATCTTCAATTTTATAAGCATTACTTCGTTCTAATTTTTCTAAATACAACTCCACTCCCATTACTTGTTTTCGAGCTGCAATATCGATTTTATTTAAGTAACTTTTAAAAAGCGCTTTGCTATCTAAAATCTCTTTTATAGAATGTTCAGTTTCTTTCAGTTTGCTGAATAATTCAAACTTTTTAATACGATCGTAATTAGGTGTTTTTACCATGTATTCTAGATCGCACTCAATAATGATGTGGCTTTTAAGTTTTTCGACCAATTCTGGTTGGCTGATATGATAAATCAACACATCATGAACCGTATCTTTTATAGCTTCTTTATAAGAATCTTCATTTTCGAAAACCAAAATGGTTTGAATAAAAATACGTAACAAGTACACACCTCCAAAGGCACGCGTGTAAAACGAACCTGTGGTATAATGCAATGCATGAAGGTTTAAATCTCTATTGCGCAAATCTCCGTAGGTCTTTGCAGATTCGAGTAATTCGTTATGGATATCTTCATCAATAAAGTTATTGCCTGTTCTAAACTTATCGACTAATTGAAGCTGCTCCTTTTGTCGGTCTTCTAAGTTATCTATAAGTCTAAAAGTTATACTTACATCATCATATTTTAAAATATCTAAAGGCTCATAAAACACATCTATATCCTGATCAAAATCGATGCAAATCGCAGAATCTCTGGTAATATCATTTATTTTACTTCCATGTGTTCTGAAGATGTGTTGCATCATATCTCTATCGAAAGAATGAAACGGTAAATACACAGGTTTACCTTTTTGTAAAGGTGAAATAATGATACCATGCGGATTGGCATCTCCATGGTTTAGGTAATGTACATCCTTCTTTTCTTCTGCTACTTCTGGACTCCAGCCAACTCCATCTATTGAAAAGGAGGTGAGCTTGGTTTCTTTAAAACCAAGTGTTTTTAAACATTTATTATAGCGCTCTACCAGCTTACCACTTACTGGTATAAGTTCACTTCTGTATAGATTTGCTTGTTTTAATTTGTTCATCTTATTGCCGCGAAAGCGGTAATCTTTTTGTTTTTTGAGATTCCTGTCTACACAGGAATTAGTTTATTTATCTGTGCATGCTGCAATAACATTATTGTTTTTGCATCGATTATATTTCCATTTGCCATCATCTCAATGGCTTTTGTAAATGGTATTTCTAAAATTTCTATGTCTTCATTTTCGGTATCTAAACCACCTCCTTCATTGATTTTCATTTCACCTGTATATTCGCCAACAAAACACGAAAATCGTTCTGTACTGCCACCTGGTGTGGCAAAAGCGCTATAAATCTTTGTTAACTTTGGAATGTTATATCCTGTTTCTTCAAGCAATTCTCTTTTCATGGCTTCTTCTGCAGAAGTATCATCATTTTCTAACATTCCTGCAGGTACTTCTAATAAAAAACCATCTTCTACTCCATTCATATAAGCTGGTAAACGAAATTGCTTTACCAAAATAACGGTTTGCTTTTCTATATTATACAACAAAGCTGCTGCTGCATTGCCGCGTTCTAAAACTTCCCATTTGTTTTCAACCCAAATTCCGTCTTTTAGTTGATAATTGAATTTTACCTGAGATAAAGTAAAAAACTTATCTGATAGGATTGTTCGGTTGATATTTTTGATGCGTTTGGTCATAATTAATCAATCTTCCCGAAACGTTCCCTAGCTTCCGTTTCAATATTTAACTGATTGATTCTGGCATCAACTTTTCGTTTAAAGTCGGTATCAGCAATCGTTGCTACATTATCTAAATAACGCACCACTTCTTGTCGTCTTATATCACTAAAATCGAGACCTTTCATGTTGGCTCGCATCAGTTCTTGAAGCATCCCAAATTTGGTGTCGTAATCTTTTTTGAAATACACTTCAGGATTGTTGAACCAATCATCTTCTAAATCGAAATCCGTTAAACGTAACGATACGGCTTTTTGAATGTTCCGCACATCACGAGATGAAAAGAATGGAAATATCTTCTGTATTTCAGTATATAAATGCGCATAGAACATATGCTCATTGTCTTTGTATTTACTCGACACTTTATCGAACGTATCTAACACACGCTCTTCGGTTGGCTTGTCTATTTTTTCTAAGATTTCGCCAAGATTCTTCGCTACTTTCTGAGCATCGAGATACTTATAATCTTCAGGACTACTCATGTTTATAAAATCTGGCATGGTATCTTCGAGCTTTTTCCACCATAGATAATCCTGATCTACAAAGTCCTTTTCGTTTCGTGCGCCATCAATTTTAAATCGACCTTGCACACGCGATATCACAGCCTTGTCCAGCATTTCTGGTAAGTTGGTAAATAAACCTATTGAGCTGTTACCATAATTAACAGCATAAGCACCTTCGGTATATCTTAGAAACACACCAATCACTTCCTTAACACCAGCCGAAACACCTTGTGTGGTACGCTCTTGCAGGTTATTCTCTGCATCATCAATTGGTGCAAAAATGAGACGTGTTGGATCTTGCAAAGGTTTCATCCATTCTACCATTTTCTCTGCAGAACCACCTTGAAATGTTGAAATCAACGTATCTGGCATTGGATGAAATAAGAATGGAATATTTAAGTTTTCGCTATGCTCTTTTAATCGTGTAGCAATAGCTGCGATAAGCATACTTTTTCCTGTACCTGGAATTCCATAACCCATAAATACTGGCATAAAACCACCAAGCTCTTGAAATGGGTTCTTTTTTGCTTCAAAATCGTAGCTTAATAATCGTTCTGTTAATCGTCTGGCAAAGTGCTTAGCATCTTTGTTTCCAACAATTTGTTCAAACTGAATTTTATTAAACTCAACGCTTACTGCTGTTCCAGCAAAAACGTTATTCCAACCATCAATCGTAAAGTCTGAATTTTCTAACTTAAACGAACGATCTTCAATCGTATCCGTATATTCTAAAGTACTTTTTCGTAGTTGAATTTCATCGATGAGCGCTTCAAAATAAACAACCGTAAAATCGATAACATCTTTGTCGGTTTTAATAATGTCTGGATGTCCTAAGTACTTATCATAATAAAACAATTGACACGAAATTCCTTTTAAAGGCGATAAAAACGACACTTCTGGAATACCTGCAAACTTCTGCTTCATTACCGATAAATCATCTGAAGCATGCGGTTTTAAATCGTGTAAAATTTTATAGGCTGTAGCAAACAACATAAACGCTGTTGCTGTAAGCATTTTGCTTTCGTATTCACGTTTTCCTGAGTTATCTAATGCTGATTTGTTTTCTGCTAAGGTTGATAAACCTGAAGCATCATAGTAACTATCCTTAACCCAAATACCAAGCGTAATCCCTTCTTGAACCGCATATAATGTTTGGTTAAGAAACAACGGAATAGCAACCGATTCTGGTAACAATTTCTTTTTTAAGCTTAAAATGGTTTTTGAAACTGATGTTACAGACACATTACTGCCGTTATTAGCTCGTGATAGGTACAACAAAATAGACTCATCTTTACCATCATTATCTCTATTTTTGGCACGTTGACTTTGTTCCCACTGAATAGACTTTAGGTAAGATGTTGCTTCATCTCGAAGCATATTGAGTTCATTTTGTTTTATTGGAAAAGTTGAGTTGTGTTGCATGGTTTAGTTTTCAGTTTGCAGTTGTGCTATTATTATAGAAATGAATCATGTTCAAAATTATAAATTGAACTAGTGCAATCTATTATTATGAAGTCTAGCTGATTCTTTTATTTCTTCAGTGAGATTAGTATCGAAGCTAAATCCGTGAAACATCCATTTATCATTTGGTTTATAAAACTGAAATGTAAATCTTAGTGGTTGTCTTTCATATTTTACAACAAAACTTTTTAACTCATAGCAATCTGATAAATGTTTATCTAATATATGTTCATAACCATAATACTTACCAACATAATCTTCTGTAAGATTATTCATTTGGTTTTTGAGAGCAATAACATCATCACTAGATTTACTAATCCAATCATTTAAATCATACAGATAATTTATGGCCACAGTAGAACCCTCGTCTTTGTATTTAGTAAAAAAAGCTTCTACAATTTCATCCGGTGAATCTTGTGCAAATAAGTTTGATACTGTAAAAAATGTAAGGATTAGGATGGTGATTTTTTGTTTCATTTTTTAATTTTTAAATCAGAAACCTGAACAGGCGGAATTGCCAACTTATTAATAATTTCTGGTGTTTTGTTATATAATAATTGTATGATTCTATGTGGTGCAAAAACATAGCGTTGCCTAAATGGACTTGCCCACTTCTGAAAAGTTTGCTTGCTAAAAAAGCTACCTTCTTTAAATTCACTTTTAGATACGAGTTCATCTACCTTAAATGAAACTACAAATGATTCTAACGGAATATCTTTCTTAGCAATACCATCTAAAATAGCATGTGTTATTTCGTTTTCGTCTTTTGCAAACACGTTATGAATTGGCCCTAAATCGATACGTTTAATAAGTTTTGGTAACACTTTTGGTAAACGCTTATCTATGGCATAAGCCATGGTGTCCAAATTCATCTCTCGATCTGATGTATTCTTTAAAACCGAATAAATCTCGTCTTTGTATGAGTTAACATCCCTTCCATCATAATTAAAATACATGTAGCAAACAAAAGGTCTGTTGTGTGTTACGTCATAAAAGCTCCAGCTTACCAAATGTTCTGCAGGTGAACCTTGAGGTGCAGCTATAATCTTACCTTGCACAAAACGATTGAAGATATACTCTTTCTTAGCAGATGTGTAATAAACAATAGATGCAGCTTGAAATAATTTGCGTTTAGAAATTGGTTCTTTCTTTCGCATCAACGTATCTAGAAATTCATCTTTTAGGATATCAATATCTGTAAGTTTGGTTAAAAACTCTTCACGTAATTCTAAATCATTAAACAAATAGCGGAATTCTAAATAATTTGGAAAACTAGAATCTGTAAGATCCACTTTCATGTTTTCCTCATCGTCATACATGTATTTTACACGCATGGCTTCAATAGAATATAATAGTAAATCTGTGTACTGCTTAAACAGCAATATTTCTTGTTGACTTAATATATGCTTGGCCTGAACTGCTGTAATTAGTTCTTTAAGCGTAAAATCTATCATTTTGTGATAGAACACATACTGCTCTTTAGAATCTAATACTGCGGAATCTAAGGGAGTTACAATCATTTTTTAGTAAAAAGTATTAAGTGATAAGTGTAAAGCTACAAATACAGTAAAAACTAACTACTTGCTAATCAATACTTATTACCAATTTTACCCAAGTAAATCATCTTCATTAGCTTCTGGCTTTGGTTCGCCTGCTGGTTGACCATCACCTGAAGGCGCATTAGGATCTGCGCTGTAGTATTCGTCAAAAATTTCTTTCATATCAATACCATAACGGTCTGCAAAGTTTTTCTGTATTTCAGCATCTTTAGATCTAATGTCTTTAAGTGCTTCAGCATAACTTCCATAAATACCTTGCATCACCTTTTCGTGCACTGGAATATTATCCATCATTTCTTGACGTGCTTTAGCACTTGCTGTATGCATTGCTGCTAAAGTTTCACCAATATGCTCGTCGGTTTTAACACCTAGGTGCTCTAAAATAGCTGCAAACTCTTGGTCTGTGCGTGCTTTTAATGCTACTACATAGCCATCGTAATATTTAAGACGCTCGTCTGTATCTGATTTTAGTTTCGCACGATGCGTTTGTAAGTTACTACGTAAAGATGTTAACACCTTAATTGTTAAGTTATGCTTGTGAACGAAACTGTCTTTTGAAGCTGCTAATGTGGTATAAGCATTTTTTAAACCTTCTAACTCTTCTACTTTTTGCTCTAAAGTTGTTACTTTTTCTAATGCTTCAGAGTACTCTGTAGATTGTTTGTCGGCTACTTCTTCAAGAGCTTGTCTAGCTTGTTTTAACAGTGCATATTGTTCTTCAAGTTGGGTTTCTACTTCTTTCTTTTTTTCTAAAGCTTTGGTATGATTATTACTTGCTTCTACAATAGCAGATTTTAAACTTTCTTCAACCTCTTTAATTTCGAGCTCTCTATCTTTTAGACGCTTTATTGCTGCCTGACTTTTGAATGACAACTCATTTAACAACGTCTGTACATCAGCTGTTTCTATACGTTGCTGAAACATAGCTTTGGCTTTATTATCCGCACCATCACGCTCTTTTTGAGCATTTTGTAACTCTTGCTCAGCATCTTTAATTTTGCTTTTTCGTCCCCAAAGGTTATTCCACCATGTATCTGGTTTTGCTTTTGCATCTTCAAGTTCAACCTTTGCACGCTCAAGACGTTTTACAGCATCATCAATAATTTTTTGTTCAGCAGCATTTAAAGCCGAAAAGCCTTCGAACATAATACCAACTTCATCCTGATAGTCTGTTAAATCCTTAATGGCATCCAGAAGGGTCGTTCTATCTTTCTCTGCCATATCTACAACATTATCTAGAGTTGCGTTTAAGATTTTTTGACGACTTTCGGGATCATCTTCTTGAGCCAATTTAGATTTCATCTGGTCTATGGCTTTTCCCCAGTTTACATCTACTTTTTCTGGTTTTTGTTGTGAATTGGTTTCTAATAAATCAAAATCATCAGACATATGGTAAGGTATTATTAAGTTGAACAAATTTTAGGATAACAATTTCGGTAAATTTTTAAGACTATAAAAACTTTACCATCAAATTATAGGTAGTAAATGTTATAAAAATGTTACAAAATTTTACTTAGCGCCATTTGTTGAATATCTTTATAGGAAAACAACTCTTATGAAACTTTTAAAAACTATAATTGCCTTAGCGCTAGTGACTACTTTTAACAATTGTAAAGATCTAACATCAAAGGACACACAAGAAACAGCAATTAACACCAATATTGAAGAAAACGTAAAAGTTATACCTATATCTCATGGAACATTGATTTTAGAAACGCAAGAAGAGGTCATTTATGTAGATCCTACAGGTGGATCTGAAGCTTTTAAAAATCAGAAAACTCCAACTTTAGTATTAATTACAGATATACATGGAGACCACTTAAGTACACCTACTTTAGAAGCTTTGCAACTAAAAAATATAAAGATTATTGGCCCAAAGGCAGTTACTGATAAAATACCAAGTACAATAGGTGCTAATGTTATTACCTTAAGTAATGATGAAACATTAAAACATAATGCTATTAATATAAAAGCCATACCTATGTATAACCTAAGAGAAGAAGCTTTAAAGTTTCACCCTAAAGGAAGAGGTAATGGATACGTATTAACCGTTAATGATGAACGAATTTATATTTCTGGTGACACTGAAGATATTCCTGAAATGCGAAATTTGAAAAATATAGATAAAGCTTTTGTCTGTATGAATTTACCATATACAATGCCTGTAGACAAAGCAGCTGAGGCTGTTTTGGATTTTAAACCTAAAATTGTATACCCATACCACTACAGAGGCACAGAAGGTTTGAGTGATGTAAATTTATTTAAGAGCACAGTGAATAAAGCAAATGAATCCATTGAAGTTAAACTTTTAAAATGGTATTAAAATTTTAATGTTAAATTTTCAATTTATTAACATAAAAGAAACCTCTCGTAACACCCTAAAACATTGCGTTTTATCGAAACAACAACACACTTAATCGATAAAAATGTTCAAAAATTTAGTGTAAATTATTTATAATTAACCATTTATGATTAGATTTTTTTCTATATTAGCATCATAGAACCCAAATCTAATTTATTAACCATGCTTAACACAGTGATTTCCAAAGCTTTATTAGTTACAACAACACAGCTTACAATGATACTTATTGCTGTTGCATCTATATTCTTAGTTTTCATAACAATAGCAATTATTAAAATGTATAAATTGAAAGCGGAGAATAAGAAATTAATGGAAACTAATGCATTTAAAGATGTGGATGAGTCTTACAAAGATTTTACAAGTGGGCATCTCTATGGTGATAACTAAAAAGATATGTGGCTAATATTTTTCTTTATATTTCTTACCATATTGGCTATTGCTATTATATATTCTAAATCGTCACTATATATTTACGAGCATGAATCTTCTATTAAGAGAGAATTGAAAACATTTGATGCTAATTTCAAAGAACTTTCAAAAAATAACGAAACGGAGAGTGATTTTAAACTAAGTAACGGTCACCTTTATGAATAAACGATAAAAGCCTGTATTACTACAGGCTTTTATCGTTTAATAGATAGACTTTTTAATTATATTATCTAACCAATTTCTTATACTTTATACGTTTTGGCATTAAATCACCACCAAGACGCTTCTTCTTATTTTCTTCATAATCACTGAATCCTCCCTCAAAGAAATAAACTTGAGAATCTCCTTCAAATGCTAAAATATGCGTACATATACGATCTAAGAACCATCTATCGTGACTAATAACTACTGCACAACCCGCAAAGTTTTCTAAACCTTCTTCAAGTGCACGTAATGTATTAACATCAAGGTCATTAGTAGGCTCATCTAAAAGTAAAACATTACCTTCCTCTTTTAATGTCATTGCTAAATGAAGTCGGTTTCTTTCACCTCCAGAAAGTAACTTAACTTTTTTGTTTTGTTCACTTCCTGAGAAGTTAAAACGACTTAAATAAGCTCTAGAGTTTACTTGACGTCCACCCATCATTACCAACTCTTGCTCATCACTAAAGTTTTGCCAAATTGTTTTTTCTGGATCTATGTTAGAATGACTCTGATCTACGTAAGCGATTTTTGCAGTATCGCCTACCTTAAATTCACCTTTATCTGGAGTTTCTTCTCCCATTATCATTCTAAAAATAGTGGTTTTACCAGCACCATTTGGCCCAATAACACCAACAATACCTGCTTGTGGTAGGTTAAAGTTTAAATCTTCATATAACAACTTATCTCCATAAGCTTTGCTTACACCGACAGCTTCAATAACATTGGTTCCCAAACGTGGTCCGTTTGGTATATAAATTTCTAGCTTTTCATCAAGTTGTTTTTGATCTTGACTCATAAGCTTATCATAATTCTTCAAACGTGCTTTTTGCTTTGTTTGACGACCTTTTGCGCCTTGTCTTACCCACTCTAACTCACGCTCTAACGTTTTCTGACGTTTGGAAGCTGACTTAATCTCTTGTGCTAATCGTTTAGATTTTTGATCTAACCAAGAAGAGTAATTTCCTTTCCACGGAATACCTTCACCTCTATCGAGTTCTAAAATCCAACCAGCAACATTGTCTAAGAAATATCTATCGTGCGTAACAGCAATAACAGTTCCTTTATATTGCGCCAAGTGATGCTCTAACCAATGAACAGATTCTGCATCTAAATGGTTAGTAGGCTCATCTAATAATAGCACATCTGGTTCTTGTAAAAGTAAACGACAAAGTGCTACTCTACGACGCTCACCTCCAGAAAGTACTCCTATTTTTTTATCACCTTCTGGTGTACGCAGAGCATCCATAGCTATTTCTAGCTTAGTGTCTAATTCCCATGCATTAGTAGCATCAATTTGATCCTGCAATTCAGCCTGACGGTTCATAAGCTTTTCCATTTTATCAGGATTACTATAAACTTCTTCTAAACCAAATTGATCATTAATACTGTTGTATTCATCAAGTATAGCTACAACTTCTGCAGCGCCTTCCTTTACAACTTCCATTACGGTTTTCTCATCATCTAATTGTGGCTCTTGTTCAAGGTAACCTACGGTATAACCTTGCTTAAAAACCACATCGCCTTGGTAATTTTTATCTACACCTGCAATAATTTTTAATAATGTAGATTTACCAGAACCGTTAAGACCTAGAATACCGATTTTTGCACCATAGAAAAAACTTAGGTATATATTTTTTAAAACTGGTGTGTTTGCAGACTGAAAGGTCTTTGTAACACCAGACATTGAGAAGATTATTTGCTTATCGTCACTCATAATTATACTCTACCTTTTAATGCATTAAACACCCAGGCAATAGCAAAGAAACCTACACCTACAGAGGCAAAACCATAGCCTGCAACTTCTTGATATTTAAAAGCACCCAATGCAATTAAACCTAATCCAACAATAATCATAATAGTTGTGGCCCAAGCCAAAACCGTGTTTTTATTCATCGCCATAATCTTATTCTAAATTTTAGATAGTTAGTTGAAAACAAATATCGTTATTTTAAAATAAAAAAGCACCACAAATTGTGGTGCTTCTTCAATAACCTAAATACCATTATAAACTAATCATTGGCACTTCAATAAATAATAATTCTGAGTCTTCTGTTGCATTAATTTCAAAATCAGAAGTTTCAGAAATGCCCAAAGCATCTCTTGTACTTAAATTAATATCTAAAATTGAAACTCCACCGCTAATATTCATAACGTAAACTCCATGATCTTTACTTTTTACATCATAAGTAAATGACTGACCTTCTTTTAAATCGATGCGAGATAGTTTAGCATCTTGATGAATTTTCAAACTGCTTTCGTCTTCATCTTTAAAGGACGTTACTAGAGTTTGAAGCTTTCCTTTTCTATCATCTTCACTAAATGTTTTTTGATCATATCGAGGTTTTACACTTCGTTCTTCAGGAATAATCCATATTTGAAATAAACTTAAATATTCATCAATAGAACCATTAATTTCTGAATGCTGTACGCCTGTACCAGCAGACATAACTTGCACTTCTCCAGGAACTACTGGTATCCAATCGTCTCCCATATTATCTCTATGTTTTAACACACCTTTTAATGGAATGGTTATAATTTCCATATTATCGTGTGGATGTGTACCAAAACCCATTTTTGGTGCAATAATATCGTCATTTAATACTCTTAATGCCCCAAAATGAACTTTTTCAGGATTATACCAACTTGCAAAACTAAAGGAATGATTAGCTTGTAACCATCCGTGATTTGCAAATCCTCTGTCTTCTGCTTTGTGAATTATTGTTTTCATTTTTCTTTTCCTTTCTTAATTTAATTATCTTAATTTATCTAATAAATCACTCAATTGAGCGGCCTCATCTTCCGTGATAGCTCCCATCCAATCTTCATTAAAATCATCTGAAATTTCTTCTAATAATTCTAATCCTTTTCTAGTAATTTGAATATTTACAACACGTCTATCATTTTTTGAAGCTATACGTTCTATGAGCTCTTTAGCACATAACTTATCGGTAAGTCTGGTAGCATTGGGTGCACGTTCTATCATTCTATCCTTTACAATTTGCATAGACAACGGTTTATTTGCCCCTCGTAGAATTCTAAGAATGTTGTATTGCTGAGGAGAAATTCCAAATCCTGCAAAAAATGTATTTTGTTTTGCTGTAATCCAATTAGCTGTGTACAAAATATTTATTAAGGCTTTGGTTTTATTGTCCTTAAATTTTGAATTAACATCTTTTGCTATATCTCCCATTTTACAATGCTTTTTGTAATTTTTCTACTTGTTCTAAAAGCTCTTTATTTAATTCTTCATTGGTAATTTTACCATTTTCAAAATTTGCATCAAATGATGGTAGTGAATACGTAGCTACTATATTTCCATCGTGCCAAGGAAATCTTGCCTCTGCAATAGTTAAAACGGTTTGTCCTCCTCTTGCTCCTGGTGAAGTAGCCATTAACAACATTGGCTTTTTGAAAAGAAAATTACCTTCAATTCTTGTCATCCAATCAAAAAGGTTTTTAAATACTGTAGAATAAACACCATTATGCTCTGCCAAAGAAAGCACAATACCATCTGATTCTTTGATTAGATTAAGTAATCTATGTGCACTTTCTGGTGCTTCATCTAATTCGTTTTCAAGATCTACACCAAATAATGGTGCTTTAAAATCATTTAAATCAATTAAGTTAACATCTACATCTTTTAATAAAGATGATGCATATTTAGCTAACTGTTTATTTATTGATGTTCTACTGTTACTACCTGCAAATGCTAATATTTTTTTCATTCTGTTTGTATTTGATAGTACAAATTTAGAAATAATAATTTTATTTTCCAAGGAAAATAATTCCAAGGAAATAAAATTAACCTTTATTTAAGAAAGTTTAATATTTGAGATAAAACATTATTGTTTTGTAAATTCGTGACATATAAAATTAAGAATACCTAAAATAAGTACAACTACATATTTATATAAATGGATATAAAATTCAACAAGAACGAAGATTACAATAAACTTCAACTTTCAGAATTAAAAAAACGACTTGCTAAAGTAAAACTTGGTGGCGGCGAAAAAAGTATAGAAAAGCATCATAGTAAAGGTAAGATGACCTCGAGAGAACGCATAGATTATTTATTAGACGCTAAATCTAAATCTATCGAAATTGGCGCTTTTGCCGGTGAAGACATGTATACTGAATATGGTGGTTGCCCTTCCGGAGGCGTCGTTGTAAAGGTTGGGTATATAAAAGGAAAACAATGTATTGTTGTAGCTAATGATGCAACTGTTAAGGCAGGTGCTTGGTTTCCTATTACAGGTAAAAAGAACCTTAGAGCGCAAGAAATTGCTATAGAAAACAAACTACCTATTATATATCTTGTAGATAGTGCAGGTGTATTTTTACCTATGCAAGATGAAATTTTCCCAGATAAAGAACATTTTGGGCGTATCTTTAGGAATAATGCAGTAATGAGTAGTATGGGTATTACTCAGATAGCTGCTGTTATGGGAAGTTGTGTAGCTGGTGGAGCGTATCTTCCTATAATGAGTGATGAAGCTCTGATAGTAGATAAAACAGGAAGCATTTTCTTAGCTGGAAGTTATTTGGTAAAAGCTGCCATTGGAGAAACTATTGACAATGAAACCCTTGGAGGAGCCACAACGCATTGTGAAATCTCTGGTGTTACTGACTATAAAGCTAAAGACGATAAGGATGCTCTAGACACCATAAAAAATATTGTAGATAAAATAGGTGATTTTGATAAAGCTGGTTTTAACAGAGCCAAACCTGCCAAACCTTCTGAAAACCCAGAAGATATTTATGGTATACTTCCTAAGAGTAGATCAGATCAATATGATATGAACGAGATTATTAAACGCTTAGTTGATAATTCGGAATTTGAAGAATACAAAGCAGGTTATGGACAAACCATAATTACTGGCTATGCACGAATTGATGGTTGGGCTGTTGGTATTGTTGCTAACCAAAGACAAATTGTAAAAACAAAAGGTGCTAAAACAAAACCAAGCGAAATGCAATTTGGTGGTGTTATTTACAACGATTCTGCCGATAAGGCAACTCGTTTTATTGCGAATTGCAATCAGAAGAAAATCCCATTAGTCTTTTTACAAGACGTTACCGGATTTATGGTTGGTAGTAAATCTGAGCATGGTGGAATCATAAAAGATGGTGCTAAAATGGTAAATGCGGTAAGTAATTCTGTAGTACCAAAATTTACAATTGTTATTGGTAATAGCTATGGTGCTGGTAATTATGCTATGTGTGGAAAAGCATACGATCCAAGATTGATTGTTGCCTGGCCAAGTGCAGAATTGGCTGTGATGAGTGGTAAATCTGCTGCTAAAGTTTTACTCCAAATCGAAACTGCTTCTTTAAAAAAGAAAGGAGAAACCATTACAAAAGAAAAGGAAGAAGAACTGTTTAATAAAATCAAGTCGAGATACGATAACCAAGTGTCTCCTTACTATGCAGCTGCTCGTCTTTGGACCGATGCCATAATCGATCCACTAGATACCAGAACTTGGATAAGTATGGGTATTGAAGCTGCTAACCACGCTCCTATTGAGAAACCTTTTAACTTAGGTGTGTTGCAAGTGTAGTGTGATAAATGTATTAAACAAAAAAAGAGCGCAGTTTGCGCTCTTTTTTTGTTTATATATTATTGCTGATTAGTGAGTTAAACTTTCTCTTTCAGCCTTTCTTTCTTCTTTAATTTCTTTAAAACGCTCAATAGCTGAACCAAATACCCAATAAGGAATTACAAAGGTTAAAAGGAAAATCATTAACCAAAATCCTATAGTTAATATGGTTAAAAATGCTAAAAATCCTAAATATTGATCAAAATCGAACATAATTGCGTTTCATTTATAATTGTTGTACAAAGATATAACCAATTAATAAGTTTTACAATAGCCTAAAGCAGATTTATTAACACAAAATCAACAGTTATTTCTAAACTGCTTTGACTAATAACTTTGCCGTTGCTTCATTAGTTGCTAATGGTACATTATGCACATCACACAAACGCATAAGCATTAAAATATCTGGCTCGTGAGGATGTTTGTCTAGTGGATCCCTAAAAAACAGTACCATATTGCACTTACCTTCTGCTACTCTTGCCGCTATTTGTGCATCTCCACCCAAAGGACCAGATAGCAAGGCATTAACTTCAAATCCAGCTTTTTTAACCTTCTCACCTGTGGTACCTGTTGATATCAACATGATTTTCTTTTGATGCAAAATTTCGGAATGTTCATTTAAAAACTGAACCATTTCTGCTTTCTTTCCATCGTGGGCAATTATTGCTATTTCCATTTATAGATTGTTAATATGGTAACCTACCAAACCTTCAATTGGTCGTCTTACAAAATTACCAACTTTAAACCCTAGTTCTTCTGCTACTTGTTTAATTTCATCTTTCCCGAAAAAGGCAATAGAACCTGCAAAATGTACCGGAACACCAGCGTCTAATTCTTCCTTAAATTGAAGAATCATATTTTCTGCAAATAAACGTATGCCTTTTACAATAAGATTTTGAATATATTCTGAATCCTTATTGATGAACATAAACTCAGCGTGGTCTGCCAAATATGCACTTGGATTAGTTTGTTTGTATAGATTATATTTTATGAAATCTGCATCAAGATTGTGCTTGTGCGCAAATGCTACTCTTATGGTATCTGGCATTTTATTAAAATAGTAATCTCGTATGAGTTGCTTTCCAAAGTAATTTCCACTGGCATCATCCATTAAAATAAAACCAAGACTAGAAACACGTTGGTGTAAATCTTTACCATCATAATAACTGCAGTTGGAACCTGTACCCAAAATACAAACTACAGCAGCTTCATCATTAGAATTGATACAAGCTCTTACTGCTGCGTAAGTGTCTTCCTTAACTTCTACCAATGCTTTAGGGAAATATATTTCAAGGATTTCTTTTAGTAAAAGTCGAGGCTTTTCTGTACCACAACCAGCACCATAAAAGTAAACGTGAGTTACGTCGTTGGCAATTGCCATGAGCTCATCGCTACCTTTAATTGTCTTTTTAAGTTTTTTTTCTGCAACGATTGCAGGGTTTAAACCTTTGGTTCTTATTTTATCTACAGCCTGATTACCATTTTTGTCAATAGCAATCCAATCGCATTTTGTAGAACCTCCATCTGTTATTAAAATCATAATGACAATTATATACAAAAATTCCGTAGCCTATGTAAAACATAATCCTACGGAATTTAGAATTTATGTTATTAAAATTATAGGCTATTTACCTTTTGAGCTAAATCTACCAATTTATTTGAATAGCCAAACTCATTATCGTACCAAGATACTAATTTAAAAAATGTTGAGTTTAACTCTATTGCTGAGTCTGCATCAAAAACACTTGTTTGTACTTCACTTACAAAGTCTTGAGAAACCACTGCATCTTCAGTATATCCCATAACACCTTTCATAGAACCTTCAGCAGCATTTTTAACTGCAGCTTTTATAGCTTCTAAAGAGGTTTCTTTTTTAGTTTTTACCGTTAAATCTACTACGGATACGTCTGCAGTTGGCACTCTAAATGCCATACCTGTAAGTTTTCCGTCTAATTCTGGAATTACTTTACCCACAGCTTTAGCAGCTCCTGTTGATGTTGGTATAATATTATTAAGAGCACTACGACCTAATCTGTAATTCTTTTTAGATGGTGAATCTACAGTATATTGGGTTGAAGTTGCCGCGTGAATTGTTGTCATTAACGCTTCTTCTATACCAAAATTATCTTCTATAACTTTAGCTAATGGTGCTAAACAGTTTGTTGTACACGATGCATTAGAAACTATAGTGTGATCTGCTGTTAATGTATCATCATTAACTCCCATTACAAACATTGGTGCATCTTTACTTGGTGCAGAAATTACCACTTTCTTAGCTCCACCATCTATGTGATATTGTGCAGTTTCTAAAGTTGTAAATATACCTGTACATTCAGCTACGATATCTGCTCCGGCTTCGTCCCATTTAAGATTTTTAGGGTCGCGCTCTGCAGTTACTCTAATGGTTTTACCATCTACTACTAAATTACCATCTTTTACTTCTACTGTACCATCAAATCTTCCGTGTACAGAGTCATATTTTAATAAATATGCTAGATGCTCTACATCTAATAAATCATTTATAGCAACTACATCTACATCTTGACGTTTTACTGTTGCTCTAAAAACTATTCTTCCTATTCTACCGAATCCGTTAATTCCTAATTTTAAGTTTGACATTTTTCTCTTGTTTTTAAATTGTCATTATATCTGAAACTCTAAGTAGTTCCATGTTAATTTTTGATTTTCCTTTTACTGCTTGGTCAAATGGTGTTAAGTCCATAACATCGTTTTTAAGACCAACCATATAATTGCTTTTTCCTGTGATAAGACTTTCTACAGCTTTTACGCCCATTCTACTTGCTAAAACACGATCAAAACAAGATGGACTTCCTCCACGTTGCATATGTCCTAGAACAGAAACTCGAACTTCATATTCTGACATATGTTCATCAACGTAATCTTTGAGTTCAAAAACATTTTTACCTATTTTATCGCCTTCTGCAACAACCACTACACTAGAAGACTTACCTGACTGTTTACTTCGTCGTAAAGACTCTAACAACCTATCTAAACCTAAATCTTCCTCTGGTATTAAAATTTCTTCTGCACCTGCTCCAACACCTACATTTAGAGCTATATGACCAACATCTCTTCCCATAACCTCAACAAAGAATAATCTGTTATGAGAACTTGCTGTGTCTCTAATTTTATCTATTGCTTCCACAACCGTGTTTAAAGCTGTGTCGTAACCAAGTGTGTGAGTGGTACCAAAAATATCATTATCAATTGTTCCTGGAATTCCCATCACAGGAAAACCAAACTCTTGATTAAAAACCATGGCGCCTGTAAAGCTACCATCTCCACCTATAACTACAAAAGCATCTATTTCGGCTTTTCTTAGAGCATCATAAGCCTTTTGTCTGCCTTCTTTTGTTCTAAACTCTTCAGAACGTGCTGACTTGAGCATTGTACCACCTTTATTAATGATACCTTTTACACTACGAGCATCCATTTTTTCGAAATCACCTTCTATCATTCCTTGGTAACCTCTATAAACACCATAACACTCTAAGCCGTGAAAAACGCAAGTTCTGACTACAGATCTAATGGCTGCATTCATCCCTGGAGAATCTCCTCCAGATGTTAAAACAGCGACCTTTTTTATTGTATGTAGCATATTATATTTTTATTCAACACAGTAAAATTAATAAACAATACACGTAATAATGTGACTATTGTCATAAAAAAATGTTACCAAAAACAATTCAAACGTTTTCGTTAATAAGTATTTTAATAAAAATAAAAAAAGTAGTATTTAAGATTTAGATTTTGTCTTCTTTTTCTTCATGGACATGTAAGAAGGCATGAGATCATTTTCAGCATTTTCGTCTTCTTTCTCTTTCTTATTATCCTCTTTATCTTTTCGGTTTTTGCCAGAAAAAATAATATCAAGTAGTTCTTTGAAGGTGTCAAACTCTACACTATAAGTTAAACCTACACCTTGAGTATAACCAATTTCTTCTCCAAAGTTTCTAATTGTGTTTTCTCTATTAAAAACTTTAGCCCTAAGTGTACCGTCTTCATTTAGCAACCAATCTATTTGAACATCACCAGTAATCGTTGTTTGCTGAGCACTACCGAACGGCACACCAACCTTCCCATTAACCAAAACCTTTTCGGATATTTTTGTTTGAAGTGTAACACCTACAGAGTTATTGGTTTGTAAATCTGGTGTATCTTGACCTATTTCTGCTACAATACCGATGTCTAAATTATCATTATTATCACCTAAAATATTGTTCAAAATCCCTGTTAAACGTTCGGAGAGTGTTCCTGTGATATCTAACCCTCCTGAAGTAGTTGTAAAACCTCCTGTACCAAGAAGTGTAAGTGCTTGGTTATTTCTTATGTCTTTTGAAGACAACCTATAATCAAGCTCGGACTTAACCGTGGAAGATACATTTGGAAAACGCAAATCGAAGTCTGGTTGTGGCTGTTCTAAATCTCCTGTTAGATAAATATCTACCTCAACGTCTATTCTTTGAGAAATAGGATTATCTAGCAAAACGGACGGATTTGCCTTGGTTCTATATATAGCCTTTAGGTTAATTTCTGCACCCATAGGATCTCCTTCCCAAACTATAGTTCCTCCCTGTTCTACTTCAAACTTCTTCTCTACCAGACCACCATATTTAAAATTATAAATACCTTCGTACACAGTAAAATCTCCCCACATATTAAAGGTACCGTTGGTGTTGATGAAAAAACCTAAGAAACCTTTTCCTTTTCCTTTTATTGTACTACCTGCTTCTTTGTCTATAACAATTTCTATGGTTGCATCTTGAGTTACATCTAAATCAAAAACAAGCTCTAGACCTTTAACTTCGATAGCCTCAGTTACCTCTCCATTTATTCGTGCTTTCTTTTCCTCTGGACTTAAAAAATGAATGTAAGAGTTATCACCAAAACTCTCAGAATCATTTAGCGGAATATTAAAAACAGTTCCTGGCGCTGTGCTACCATCTACTTCTATGATTAATTGATCTGTTGGACCACTAATACTGGCTCCACCAGATACAAACGCTGTTCCGTAGTACAATTCGTCTTCAGACTCTTCGGTGTTTAAAACCAATAAACGGTCTGTGCTTAAATCTAATCCCAATTCCCAATCAGAAAAATTATCGTGCTCTATATAACCATTTAAGTAACCTTGAGAGAAATACTCTGAGTCTGTCATGGCCACATTATTAAAAATAAATCTTTGGTTTCTTAAGGATACTTTAGAATCAAAATCGAAGCCATAATCTACATTGAGATATGGAATAGACATACCTGCTCTATCAAGCAGCAGTTCTCCATCTATCCTTGGTTTTTTGAGACTACCTGTAACTTTGGCTTCACCTGAAACCAAACCTCTAATGTTACTTATTACACCTTCTCCAAGAGGATTTAGAGGGTCTAGCAAAAACTCTTCAAAAGTAACGTCTAAATCTATTGTTGGTCTTCGCTCTGCTATGTCTATATTCCCTTTTGCTAAAAAAGAAGTGAGGTTATCATTTACTAAAGAGACATCTACTTTATAATTGGTTAATGAATTATTTCCCTCAACATCTGCAGTTAAATTACCCAAATCATAATCGTTTACAAAAAGGTTGCTTATTTCTAGATTAGATTTTGGCAAATATGTGCCGTTTTGTTGTACGAGATCTAGCTTTCCGTTTACCACACCTGCTAAATCTAAACTATCTATTCTAGGAGTAATTTTTACTAATTCTACATCCTTAAAATCTACCTTCAGGTTTTTATTAATACTATCACTTATAACACCCGAAACCTCTATAATCTCATTGCCTTGATTTATTGTAATTGGGAATATATCGAAAGCCTCAAAAGTTCTATCAAATCTAACTTTATTGAAACTGTTTTTTTCCGAATTGATAAACCATTCGTATCCTTTGAAGAGTACATCAGATTTTCTAAAACCTACAACAGATTTATTATCTTCATCTATGGTATAAAAAAGGTTGAGGTTAAACTGGTCCTTATTATTCTCACCACCTTTAAACTCTGTCTTTACCAGAAGGGTATCTCTTCTGGTTACATTAATTAAGCTAAAGTCTGACGCATTATAAACACCTGCACTTAGGGTGTCTACCTCTATATACGTATTGTACAGAGGGTTACTATTGTCTACGGTAAGGTTGATATTATTGGCAAAATAATCTTTGAATTTTATTTCTGGTGAATTAAAGGTGAAATCAAACCCTTTAGCATCAGTTTCTATTCTACCTTCTATAAAGGTGTTTTTACCTAAGTATAAATCCTTAAAAAAGACAGCTGCAATTTTTGAATAAATATTAAACCTAAAATCTATATACTGTCCTTCTTCTATTTGAAAAGGCACGTAATTGGTATAAATACTACCTACAGAGTTCTCTACCAACTTTAGAATGTCTTCTGTTTTAAATTTTCCTTTAATATTTCCATTAATAATATCTGGAGAATTTATGGATATTGTACGCTCACCACCTTCAAATGAAGATACAATATCAAAATCTTCAAAACTATATTCACTATCTTGGTTTTTATAGGTCGTATTTTTAATATTAACTGCTCCACTTACGTCATCTAAAGTAGAACCTGTAGCGGTCATATTAACAATACCTCTAAACACCGAAAGACTATCTCTGGTAACAAAATTTAATACCCTAAGATTTGCATAACCAACATCTGCATCAAAATCAAATTTCTTTTTTTCATCTACGAAATCTACTAACCCATTAAAATCTAGTTTTAGATTTGAATCTTCAACTGCTAGTTTTCCATTAAAAATTTTATTTCCTAAATCACCAGAAACCGTGATACCATGATATTTATAACCGTTATATTCTAAACTAAAAACATCTCCTTTTATATCTGAACGTAAGTTATTTAACGTAAACCCTTTACCATCTACATCGAGATTTGCCGATACATATTTTGCTAGCGGATCGCCTATTAGCTTGCCGATATCAAATTCATCAAAAACTACATTTCCTACATAACTTGCTCTGTCAATATCATCAATTTCAGTAAGTACTAAATCAGATTTTATAAAACCTAAATCAGTGCTTATTTCTATATCTGCGTTAATCTTCTTAGTTGTTATTTGGGATGTTCCTGTAATTTTAAAATTACCAACTTTAGATAATACCGTTGGTATAGCGTTACCAAGAATTCTTGGAAGTAATGCTGTTAAATCGTTATAATTTGAGGCTAAATTTTGAAAATTACCATTTAAAGCAAATGTATCGTCTTCCTTGGCAAACAAATTCTTAAAAGTGATATCACCAATTATTCTTGTGTTTCTTGTAGTACTAACATTTAAGTTTTTGGCTTCAAGATTATTTAAAGTTCCTGATAAATCTGCATTAAAATCTGCGCGTTGATTTACACCAAATTCGTCAAAAAACACATTTAATTCTGTTAATGATATTTCAGAATCCCTAAAACTAGCTGTAACGTTGACCTTATCTGTAAAGTCTTTTAAATCTTCTCTTTTGTAATCAAATCTTAAATCTCCTTTTAACTCAGACTTTTCAGTTTCTATGCTTAGATCACCAAAATTCATGTGGTCTAAGGTGTATTCAAAATTTGCTTTTAGGTTCTCAACCGTTATGCCTCTGCTATCCTTAAAGCTAAATTTATTTATTCTTGCGCTTACATCTGGACCATTAATCAAAAAATTCGTGGTATTGGCATTTAGCTCAGTAAATTCAAAGATTCTCGGTGTCTCAAGATTTTCGTCCGTTAATTTAAAAATGCCATCTTCTATGGATAAATCGCTAGAGGAAAACAGGAAGCTACTTGGCCCTTCCCTAGGGTTGTCGTCCTCAAATTTATCTACAAAGACATCTAGATTGGTATCTTCTTCACCCTTATAAGTTTTAAGGTTAAACACCAAATCTTGAATATCTATATCACCTAAATTAAACTTGCCATCATATAAATTTTTAAAACT
The DNA here is from genome assembly GCF_036553625.1 of Winogradskyella poriferorum. Classification (NCBI taxonomy): domain Bacteria; kingdom Pseudomonadati; phylum Bacteroidota; class Flavobacteriia; order Flavobacteriales; family Flavobacteriaceae; genus Winogradskyella; species Winogradskyella poriferorum. The sequence goes on along the minus strand of NZ_JAZHOU010000002.1, from coordinate 389,887 downwards.
TATGATAGAACTGTTAATCTCTCCAATACTTATAAGTGTATCTTTTTTGTAATCTTTAATTAGAATTTCCTTTAATTCTATATCTCCATTAAGCTGAAGACCAACTTTACCAATATTAATGTTGGTTTTAAAGTCTTCGTTAACTTTTTGTGTAGCGTATTTACCTAGTTTGGTTTGCACGGCTGGAATACCCAATATTAAAAACACAATAAGAAACAAGAGCAGGATAATACCTGCTATTTTACCTATTATTTTGAGTACTCTTTTGATACGGATTAATGATTACTTGTTGATGAAATCTTCACTACATTTGCACTACTAATACGTTGACAAGTGTAGTCTTGGACTATAATTCGTAAAATTAACAATTATTGTGCCCTTTTTAGTTAATGAAAAAAGAAAATATTTATATCCTAGGTATAGAATCGTCTTGTGACGATACATCTGCTGCTGTGCTTTGTAACGACACTATTTTAAGCAATGTGGTTGCAGACCAAAAAATTCATACAGAATATGGTGGTGTTGTACCAGAATTAGCCTCTAGAGCACACCAACAGAACATTGTTCCTGTTGTAAACCAAGCCATTGAGCGTGCTGGTATTTCTAAGGATCAATTAAGTGCCATTGCTTTTACACGCGGACCAGGTTTAATGGGGTCTTTGCTTGTAGGCACGTCTTTTGCAAAATCTCTGGCTTTTGGTTTAGACATTCCTTTGATAGATGTTAACCACATGCAAGCGCATATTTTGGCCCATTTTATTGAAGAAGAAGATCACCAAAAACCACCGTTTCCATTTTTAGCAATGACCATCTCTGGTGGCCATACACAAATTGTACAAGTAAATAGTCATTTTGAAATGGAAGTCCTTGGCGAAACTATTGATGATGCTGTTGGTGAAGCCTATGACAAAAGTGGAAAAATTTTAGGATTAGGTTATCCTGCAGGACCAGAAATCGACAAGCGCGCGCAATTAGGAAATCCTAAAGCATATAAATTTACCAAACCCAAAGTAGATGGACTTAATTTTAGTTTCTCTGGTTTAAAAACAGCTATTCTGTACTTTGTACAACGCGAAACTAAAGCCAATCCAAATTTTGTTGAAGAAAACCTTAATGACATCTGTGCTTCTATTCAATATACAATTATTGGCATTTTAATGGATAAATTAAAACTTGCCGTAAAACAAACTGGTATTAAACACATTGCTATTGGTGGTGGAGTTTCTGCAAATTCTGGCATTAGAAAAGCGCTCAAAGATGCTGAAAAGAAACATGGTTGGACAACTTACATTCCAAAGTTTGAATACACCACAGACAATGCTGCTATGATTGCCATTGTTGGGTATTTGAAATATTTGAACAAAGACTTTTCAGATTTTGATGTTATGGCTACCGCTAGGTTGAAGATATGAAGCTACTCAAGCAAAATGTTTATTATTTTTTCTGGATCACTGTAACAGTATTAATTGCCTTAAGTATCCATTGGTTAAATTTTGAAGATGCGGTGTTAGACATAAATGTTCATGATACATATTTTGTTATTCACAATTCTCATATTCTTCAACTCATAGCAATTATCTACAGTTTATTAGGGTTTATTTACTGGCTGTTTAAAAAGGTAAATGTAAAACTGATTAATGCCTTAACTAGACTTCACACAGCCATTACTATACTTGTCATTCCTATCTATTTTATTGGTCACCCTCTTTTTATTTCATTTTCTGAATCTAATTTTCCATTGTTTGACGACACACCGAAAATTCAAGTTTTTATTACAATTTTAGTTTTAATCACTTTAATTGCTCAACTACTTTTTATTCTCAATGTTTTAATTAGTCTGCTTAAACATTTTTTAGACAGAAACTAAATTGTTAAAACATCTGTTGATAACAGATAGCGTAAGGCTTCAAATGCGTTTTAAAATTTAGTTGTTTTGTATATACAACAAATTAGACTAAATCAACAATACCATGAAACAGCTAATTTTCCTACTCCTCTGCATTCCTTTCATAAGTTTTTCACAAGACGCTTTAGAAACCGAACTCGATTCTATAAGTTCTATCGAAGAGGCTAAAACCTTTGCTAAAGCTCATAAAAAAACGAATAAAAGTAAAGTCTTTACATTCAATAAAGAAAAGCACAAAACACGACTGGCAGATGAACTTTTTAAACTCTCTAAAGGTGGAAAAAAAGTTGTGAAAGGTGAATACAAAAAAACCTATTACAAAATTGTTGACAAGGAAAAAACGGTACACCACAGAGCCAGTTATATATTTTTTGATGGTGATAAAATGGAATTAGAAGAGATTAATGAAAAGCGCGATAAAATTATTTCGCAATACCAACAAGGTTATAAATTTGATAAGCTAGCACAATTACATTCAATGGATTTAAATGCAAAAAGAGGTGGTGATTTAGGCTGGTTTCCTGAAGGACAGATGCACCAAATGTTTGAAGACGCTGTAAAAGATCATAATACCAACGAAATTTTCACTTTAGATATTGAAGATAAAAACTGGTATTATGTTGTTCTTAAAACTCACGACTCTAAAACCATTGAAGAAATTACTGTTTTACAATACTCAGAAGCTACAGATTAATGCAATTATTCTACAATCCTAATATTTCAGAAGGAGATACTTCGTTTAATTTTGATAAAGACGAAAGCAGACACATCGTGAAAGTGCTTCGTAAAAAAGTTGGCGATCAATTACACATTACCAACGGCAAAGGTTGGTTGTTTACAGCAGAACTGACATTGGCAGATGCCAAACATTGTTCTGTAAACATCCTATCGCAAAACTTACAACTGAAACGTTCTTTTAATTTGCACCTTGCTGTTGCGCCAACTAAAATGAACGACAGATACGAGTGGTTTTTAGAAAAAGCCACAGAAATTGGTATTACAGAAATTACACCAATCATTTGTGATAACAGCGAGCGTAAAGTAGTTAAGCTAGAGCGTTTTGAAAAGATACTACAGTCCGCTATGAAACAATCTTTGCAATGCTATTTACCAAAACTAAACGCGCCTATTGCTTTTAAAGATTTTGTAGATTCTTCTTTTGAAGCCACCAAGTTTATTGCACATTGCGAGGAAACCGATAAAAAATCATTAAAGTCTCAACTAAAAAATAATGACGATACTTTAATACTTATTGGACCTGAAGGTGATTTTAGCGTTAAAGAAATCGAAATGGCTTTGGCTGCTGATTTTATTCCAGTAACTTTGGGTAACACACGTTTGCGTACTGAGACTGCTGCTATTGCCGCTTGTCATTCGGTTGCTTTTGTAAATGAATAACATGAAGAAATTAATAGCTCTAATCCTTACACTTTTTACTTTTTCACTTTTTGCTCAAGATGTAGCTGTGTTAAAGTATAAAGGTGGTGGCGACTGGTATAGCAATCCTACAGCACTACCTAATTTGGTAAAGTTTTGTAACGATAATATTGACACTAATATCAATGAAAATATACAAACTGTAGAAGTTGGTAGCACAGACATTTTTCAGTATCCCTTTTTACACATGACAGGTCATGGCAATGTGTTCTTTAGTGAAGATGATGCCGAAAACTTAAGAAAATATCTCATCTCTGGTGGTTTTCTTCATATTGATGACAATTATGGTATGGAGCCGTACATTACCAAAGAACTAAAAAAGGTTTTTCCTAATAACGAGTTGAAAGAAATACCTAAAGATCACAAAATATTCAACGCTGCTTTTGAATTTCCTAATGGTTTACCAAAAATCCATGAGCATGATGGTAAAGCACCACAAGCCTTTGGTATTTTTCATGAAGATAGATTAGTTTTACTTTTTACCTTTGAAAGTGATTTAGGAGATGGCTGGGAAGATCCTGAAGTACACAATGATCCAGAAGATATGCGTGAAAAAGCACTTAAAATGGGAGCGAATATTATGAAATATGTTTTTGAGAATTAGAAATGAGATAATAGACACCAGATATGAGACTTGTTTTTCTGAAAAACAAAACTTCTCTTATCTCAAGTCTAATTTCTAAAATCTAGATATGCAACTCACCCACTACACTTCAAACTTAAAAAAAAGAAAACATCCTATAATACTAGTTTGTGATAACATTACCAATGCACCAAATATTGGAGGCTTATTTCGTATTGCAGATGCCTTTAATATTGAAGAACTTATTTTTTGCGGAGATAAAATTCCTATCGGAAGACGTATGACCAAAACATCGCGTTCTACCGAAAAATATGTGAACCACAGAACTGAAGAAAAGATTGATGATGTTATCCTTCAGCTAAAAGAAACACACCAAATCATTGCTTTAGAAATTACTGAAAGTAGCGCAGAGCTAAGCACTTTTAAACTTGAAGAAAACAAACCAATAGTGCTAATTCTAGGTGATGAAAATTTTGGTGTTTCAGAATCTGTCTTAAATCAATGCGATGCTGTTGTCCACATCAATATGTATGGAAACAATAGTAGCATGAATGTTGTACAAGCGACGAGCATTGCGCTTTACGAATTCACCAAACAACTTAACTCTTAAATTTGCCTTGCTGAATTTATTTCAGCATCTTTGAGATATGAATCAGAACTCAAAAATCATTGCAAATGGCATCTTAAGAGCCTTAGGAATTCTTTTAGGTATTGCTTTGGTTTTAGTCTTTTTGTACAAAATACAATCTGTAATAGTCTACATAGCCATTGCTGCTGTAATTTCATTAGTAGGCAGACCAATTGTGCTTTTTCTTAGACGCAAATTAAAGTTCAACAATACCGTAGCAGTTGTTGTAACTATGCTTGTATTTATCGGGTTATTAGCTGGATTAATCGGTATGTTTATTCCTCTAATTACAGATCAAGGCAAAAATTTAGCACTCTTAGATTTTGATCAACTAGAACGCAACATTGATAATTTATACCAACAAATCGTCAACTATTTTGAATTTAACAATATCGATGTTGAACAGTCTATAAAAGACTCAAACATACTATCAAAGCTCGATTTTTCTTTAATTCCTAACTTCTTCAACAGCTTGGTTAGTGGATTAGGAAGTTTTAGTATAGGCTTATTTTCGGTACTGTTTATTTCATTCTTCTTTTTAAAAGACAGTAAACTTTTTGAAGATGGTATTATGATCTTTGTTCCAGAAGGAAAAGAAATGCGCTCTAAGCGTTCTTGGAATAAAATTAAAGACCTTTTGTCTCGCTACTTTGTTGGACTTATTTTTCAGATTTTAATACTGTTTATTATCTACACCATTGTGTTACTCATTTTTGGAATAGATAATGCAGTTGTTATTGCTTTCCTTTGTGCACTATTAAATTTAGTGCCTTATGTTGGGCCATTAGTAAGTGGCTTTTTAATGCTTGTTTTGAGTATGTCTAGTAATTTAGGTGAAAATTTTAGTGACGTTATTTTACCAAAAACAACTTATGTTATGATTGGGTTTATCATAGCACAATTGGTCGACAATTTCTTTAGTCAGCCCTTTATATTTTCGAAAAGTGTAAAATCTCATCCTTTAGAAATCTTTTTAATAATTATCATTGCAGGTATTTTATTTGGCATTGTAGGTATGATTGTCGCAATACCTGCTTACACGGCAATTAAAGTGATTTTAAAAGAGTTTTTGTCTGGTCATAAGATTGTAAACAAGCTCACTAAAGACTTATAGTTTTAGTTTGAACAAATCCATTTTAAATACTGAAATTCAGGAATTTATAAATTCCAATTTAAAATCTGATATTTCTGGTTTATTACTAAAAGGAATACCTTTTGAAGGCATTGATTCTAAGATTGTTATAGAGCAGATTGAAGCCAAAAAACGCTGCGAAAAAAAACTACCAACTTGGTTTAGCACTAAGAATATTTACTACCCAAACAAACTAAACATTGAGCAAACTTCATCAGAACTCACTGCAAAATATAAAGCCGATTTGGTATCTGGTAAATCTTTAATAGATCTTACAGGAGGCTTTGGTATTGATACTTATTATTTTTCAAAACAAATTGAAGCTGTAACACATTGCGAAATAAACGCAGAACTTTCTGAAATTGTAAAACACAATTATAAGGTGCTTGATGTTACTAATATAACCTGCCTTAATGAAAGTGGCATCGACGCCTTAAAATCTATTGATAATCAATTTGACTGGATTTATATAGATCCTTCTCGAAGAGACGAATCTAAAAACAAGATGTTTTTACTTTCTGATTGTGCACCAGATGTTAAGGCTTTTCAAAATTTATTTTTGGATTATGCCAAGAATGTAATGATTAAGACATCACCATTATTAGACATAACGGCAACTAAGGGTGATTTGAAGCATGTAAAACAACTACATGTTATTGCTGTTAACAATGAAGTAAAAGAACTTCTTTGGATTTTAGAACGCGATTATGAAGGCGAATTAAAAATTAAAACCATAAATATCACAAAATCTGATAATGAAAATTTTGATTTTAACTACAGTGAAGAACCTACAATTGAAGCCGAATTTTCTAATCCTCTCACCTATTTGTATGAACCAAATTCGGCAGTATTAAAGGCAGGAGCGTTTAGTATAATATCAAGTAAACTTAATGTTCATAAGCTACACAAACATTCGCATTTGTACACTTCTAATGAACTGATAAATTTTCCAGGAAGACGATTTAAGGTAGAAAAAGTCATCCCTTTCAACAAAAAAGAATTTGCTAAATCAGGTATAAAAAAGGCAAATGTTACTACTCGAAATTTTCCGATATCTGTAAATGATATCAGAAAAAAACTAAAAATAAAAGATGGAGGTCAGTCTTATCTATTTTTTACAACAGATAAGACTAACTCAAAAATTGTAATTGTTTGTTCTAAATTGATGTAGAAGTGAATGACACTATTTGATTGTTGCTATCAACTTCTATTTCATATACCATACAAGTACCCATCTTCAATACAACATCGGTATCACTTACAGAAGGATCATTGCTCGTAAGAGAAAACACTATATCTCCTTCAGGAAAACTTGCCCAAGAAGTAGTGGTATTAGACAGAATATTTGGTAATTCTGCCAAAAATGTACCATCAGCATTCGTTACAAGCAAATCAAAAGTAACTGTACCGTTATTTACAACTCTTGTTGTAGGGTCTTGGTTTGAACAAAATTCAGTCAACTGAAAATTTTCAACTTCTACAGTTTCTGATAAACTATCATTTTGCATAGATTCTGGAGTACAGGCAGATAGCATAATTACAAAGCACAAAAACAGTGCCTGTTTAAGTAGGTTTTTCATCGGTTAATAGTTTCGTTGTCAAGGCTTTGAAACCTCAAACAATCAATTTGGGATGACAAACATATAAAAGATTCCTAACACATCGACAAAAAGTGTAAAATATTCGACGAAATGCAGTTTTGATTAAATTTTAAAAATTGCAGTATTAGTAAAAGCGTAGTAATCAGCTTCTTCAGTATTATTACCTGTATTCAACCCTGTAAACAAACTAAAAGCTGGCAAAATCAACTGATTTTCAGTTATTTGATAGCATGGTAACTTAATTTTCTGTTTCCCTTTACCTCTTATCAATACACCTGGATGTGTATGACCTGAAATAACAAATTCTTCTTTATCGTTATCCTTTGGCTCGTGAAGAAATTTAAAAGGGCCAGAAACTAAGTTTGTTACAACCTCAATATTTAAATCGTCCATTAACAATTGTGATTGACGATCATGATTGCCTTTTATCAAAATCAACTTTAACTCTTGAAACTGGGTGAGCCATTCCTTAAAAGTAAATATATCACTATTTCGTTCTGCATGGAATAAATCACCAACGATTAAAAGTGTCTTGGCATCAAAATGCAGAATAAGACGTTTAAGTCGTTCCAAGTCTTTTTGTAACACATCATCTGGCATAGGAATACCATGCTTTCTAAAGTGTGCTGTTTTTCCGATATGAACATCAGACAATATCAAAGCGTCTTCACGTGGCCAATACAAGGCACGCTGATTGGTAAGAATTAATTCCTCATTTTTAATCGTGATATGTTCGGTTACAATTTTCAATACAAAAGTGAAATTCGTCAATTCGAGTGATTTTTCGAAATCAAAATGAGAAAAATAGTATCTCGTATCTCGACTCCGCTCGATATGACGAAGAATTTCACGTCGTTCTCGATACATTCCGAAACACGTTCGGAACACTCGAACTGACGCATTAATCGATTTTAAACGCCTGTTCTTTAATACGTTGAATACGTTTATCTAAACTTTCATTACTCATAGTACCTCGTAAGCTATCCACCTTCAATGGGAAGCTCAAAGGTGTAAAAGACTTTGCATGTTTTACAACAATCTTACTCTTTGAAATACGCTCAAAAGCTTGTTGTAATCTTACCTCTTCCAACTGTTGATTAAACACCTCTGTATAGGCTTGTCGCAACAATAAATTATCTTGTTCGTAATCCTCTAAAACCCTAAAAATGAGTCCAGATGAGGATTGTAAACTTTTATTATTCTTACGTGTGCCTGGTTGGGATTGTACCACCAATCCACCGATTACCGCAATATCTCTAAATTTTCGCGATGCCATTTCAGAAGCATTAATACTTGCGATAACATCATCCATTAAATTGTCTTTACTTAACAGGGCTTCAATATTTGATTCATCCACAGGAATTGGTTGATCGCTCAGTAATTCAAAGCCATAGTCATTCATGGCTATGGTAAACGTCAGTTGTTTCAATTTACTAATCCGATATGCCAATAATGCCGAAAATACCTCATGCACCAATCGGCCTTCAAAAGGATACATAAATAAATGATGACCGTCTTTGGTTTCGATTAACTCCACTAAAAACTCATCAGCTTTAGGTATGTGCGAATGTTCGTCTTGTCGAGATACCAATGGATTCAAAAATCGTAGTTCTTTCTCCAAACGTCCAGGTTGCAAGGCGTCTGATAGTTTCAATCTTAAATAATGACTCAAATGCGATGTCAAGGGCAATCGTCCACCTAACCAACTTGGTGAAACGGCTTTCTTGGCTTTACTTCTTCGCACTAAAACAGTCATGTCCTTAATCTGAACCAGTTCCAATATTCGACCAGCTAAAATAAAGCTATCACCTGGTTTTAATTTTGAAATAAAGAACTCCTCAATCATACCAATATAACCACCAGACATGTACTTAACCATCACATTTACTTCACTGACAATAGCGCCAATATTCATGCGGTGCAACATGCTAATACGTCGGCTTTTTACTCTGTATAATCCATCTTCATCCAAAATCACCTTATGGAATTCTTCATAAGAATTTAGAGTCTTTCCGCCTTTTGTAATAAAGTGCAAACACCATTGCCAATCGTTTTCGGTTAGATATTGAAAGGCATGTATCTGCTGAACACGTTGGAATAATTCATTTGAATCAAAGCCTTCACCAACAGCCAAGGTCACCATGAATTGGACCAAAACATCAAAGGTCAGTACCATAGGATCCCGAGATTCTACCTGCTTGTCTTTTACTGCTTCCTTTAACGCAGAGACTTCCACCAACTCTAAAGAATGTGTTGGAATAAAATAAATCTTGGAACGCTCAAATGGTGAATGACCACTACGACCTGCACGTTGCATAAAGCGTGCTACACCTTTAACAGAACCAATTTGGATTACACAATCGACAGGTTTAAAATCCACACCTAAATCCAAAGACGATGTACAAACCACGGCCTTTAAATAACCAGAAGCAATATTATCTTCAATCCAATTTCTAAGTTTCTTATCGATAGAACCATGATGAATGGCTAAAAGTCCTGCTAAGTCTGGTTGCGCATTCAGTAAAAGTTGATACCACAATTCTGCTTGCCCTCGTGTATTCGTAAAAATTAAAGTTGTCGTATTATTGGCGATAATAGGCAGAATCTTATCTACCATATTGGCTCCCAAATGACCAGCCCAAGGCAATACCTCAATTTCATCCGGAAGAACAGAAATAATGTCTAATTTCTTTTTTTGCTTGGCCGTAACCTGAGTGACTTTTAAATCAGGATATGGCAGAAGCACTTGTTTTGCTTCTTCAAGATTACCAATGGTTGCTGTGATTCCCCAAATTTTTAGTTTTGGCGAATAGTGCCTTAATTGTGAAATCGCCAATTCTGTGAGTACACCACGTTTATTGCCAATCAGTTCGTGCCACTCGTCAACAGCAACACATTTGATGCCTTTAAACCATCTCGAATTCTTTTTTTGAGAGAACAGCAGATGCATCGTTTCTGGTGTTGTCAATAGCACGTCTGGCATTAATCGTTCCTGCTTGCGTCTTACTGCTGTTGGTGTATCACCGTTTCTAACCTGAACCGACCAATCTAAACCAATATCATCCACAGCTTCTGTCATGGCCTTAGCTAAATCTTTAGCCAAAGAACGTAATGGACTAATCCAAAGTAATTTTAGTCCTTTTGGATACTTATCTGGATGATTTAAATAATCGATAACAACACCTAAAAAAACAGAAAAAGTTTTTCCAAAACCCGTTGGTGCGACCACCATACCCGAATAGCCATTAGCATAGCGTTGCCAGGTCTGTAATTGAAACGGAAAAGGTGCCTGACCTTTTTCTGCCATCCAATTGTTAATTATACGTAGGCCTTCGCTTTCTCTGAATTGACTCAAGGTGCGGTTATTAATTGTTTTACAGTTTCTATAGTATCTATTTCATCAACAGGTTTGTCCTTGCGCCATCTCGCAATTCGTGGGAATCGCAATGCTACTCCTGATTTATGACGGTTGCTCAGCGCAATACCTTCAAAAGCAATCTCAAAAACAAGTTCTGGTTTTACGGTTCTTACTGGTCCAAAACGTTCAATAGCATTTTTATTAACCCATTGAGAGATCTCAGTGATTTCTTTATCTGTTAGACCCGAATAGGCTTTTGCTACGGTTACTAAAGCATCATCTTTTTTAACGGCGAACGTGTAGTCTGTATACTTAGAACTTCGTCTACCACTACCCTTTTGGGCATAAATCATCACAGCATCTATAGTTAAGGGATCAACTTTCCATTTCCACCAGTCACCTTTTTTACGACCTGTGTGATATGGTGATTGCTTCATTTTAAGCATTAATCCTTCACTATTAATAGCTCTTGAATTATCTCTGATAGTATGAAGTTCATCCCATTTTTTAAAATCCACCAGAAAAGACAGCTTGATGTGGTCTGGTAATGCCACTGAATTAAATAAAGATTCTAACTGTACACGACGGTCAATAAAAGCAACATCACGAATGTCATCACCATTGTATTCTACAATATCATAAGCCTTAAAGCCAACAGGAACTTCTTCTAAAAGTTTCTTGGTTACATTTTTGCGGTTTAGGCGTTTTTGTAAATCGTTGAATAATAATACATCATTGTCTTTCATCGCCAGAATTTCACCATCGATAACAAAGTCGTCTTTAAAATTCTGCATGGCGTCTACCAATTCTGGGAATTGTTTAGTGACCAACTCTTCGCCACGTGACCAAATATAGATTTCATTATTGCGTTTTACAATTTGTCCACGAATACCATCCCATTTTTGCTCTACAATCCAATCATTTGGCTCTCCCAATTCAGGTAATTCTTTTTCCAAGGCATAAGCCAGACAAAAAGGATAGGGTTTAGAATTATCATAATTGATGTGTTTTCCATGAATGAGTTCTTCAAAAGTTATAGAATCGATATCCCAATTACCGATAATACTATGCATCAATTGGTTGGCATCAATGTTCGTCAATTTTGCCAAGGCATTCACCAACGTTTTTTTAGACACACCAATACGGAAACTTCCACCAATGAGCTTGTTAAAAATCAATCGCTCTTGTTGGTCTAAACCAGACCAGGCCTCAAGAACAAAAGCTTTTTTATCCTCGTCAGATTTTGGTTTTAACGCTTTGAGTTCGGTCATCCATTCATGTAAAGACAAATCGAGTTTATGTGTTGATGATGGTAACAAGAGTGCCATGGTTTCTCCTAAATCACCAACGGTACTATAACTTTCTAAGAATAACCATTCGGGTAATTTTGTAATCTCCATGCACCATTCGCGCATTAAAGTCGTTTTTACTGGACGCGATGGTCGCTTTCCTGTAAATAATGCTATGAGCCACAATTTATCTTTATCTGGCGCAATTTTGAAGTAATTGACCAAAGCTTCAATTTTAGCATTGGTTTTATTGGTGATTTCTATAGCACTGATGAGATTGGAAAATAGCTTCATTCGGCAGTCACTTTATCGGTTTCTTCTTCAGCTTTTGCAAGTGCTTCGTCTCCATATTCGGTAATTAATTCGTCTGCCTTAATTCCTATTTCATTTAAGTATTTCGAAAAAACCGCTTGGGAACCATGTGTTACATAAACTTGCTCGGCTTCTGATGCTTTCACGGCATCAATTAATCCATTCCAATCGGCATGATCACTTACAGCAAAGCCAGCATCAACTGCCTGCCAACGTCTATTCCCTCTAATTTGCATCCATCCTGAACAAATCGCAGTTGCAGGATTTGGTAAACGTTTTAGCATTCTAGAGCCTAAAATTGCTGGTGGTGCGATAATGATTTTATTCTGAAGTGTTTTCTTATCTAAATCTGCGGACCATAGTTTAGTTTCTGGAAGTCCAATCCCTGATCCCGAAATAGCATTATTTAAGTTGTGAATAGAACGATGTACATAGATATCATCACAACCATCCAATAAAGACATTAGACGTTGTGCTTTCCCTAATGAATAGCCAAGAAAAACAGACGTTCTATCGTTTTGTTGATTCGTTTTTACCCAAGACTGCAACTCACTTTGAAGATCTTCTTCGGTTTTCCAATTATAAATCGGTAGCCCGAAGGTACTTTCAGTAATGAAGGTATTACACTTAATAGATTCAAAAGGTGTTGTTATAAAATCAGGTTGCGTTTTATAGTCACCTGTAAAAACTACTATATAACCTTTATACTCCAAACGTATTTGCGCTGAACCAATCACATGACCTGCAGGATGAAAACTTACCTTGACTCCATTAATTGTAAGTTCCTTTCCATAAGGCATGCTTTCAATCGTAATATCAGCGCCTAAACGATGTTGTAAAATGGCCTTTGAATCATCAGTACATAAATAACGTTTCATTCCCCAACGTGCATGATCTGCATGTCCATGAGAAATTATTGCGTAGTCAACAGGATACCAAGGATCTAAATAGAACTTGCCTTGTGGACAGTAAATTCCTTTTTTGGTGAATTTGATAAGTCTTTTTTCTGTTGACATAGCTTAACGAAGCTATTGAAAAAGTTAGATTTATAATAGTAAAATTTCGTTAAAGTTAGTTTTACAAAAAACCCTTTTGAGTAACCAACATATCGCCTCCCCAAAGTTTAACCAAATACGAAATATCTATTGGAAAAAAGGACGATGAGCCGTCTGAATTATATTTTACAGGACATTCTAAACGGTTTCCATCAATTATTTCACATTTATTTTTACCGTTATCAGAGATATAGATTTTCTTTTCGTCTAACTTTTGATAAACTTTTTTTAAATCAATTATAGCATACTTTATAAACGATGATGCTTTATGAGTCTCATTTTTAGCGCTGTCAATTATTCCATAGGTAAAATAGTGAGCTTTCATTTTATAGTACTCAGACTCGTGTCGTTCTTCAATTTTATTTGAGTCTCTGCGATATCTAATTGTAAAATCTGTAAAACTCTGGTATTGTTTTTCTCTAAATCGCTCCTGAACGCTCATTACAGTATTTCCTTTTCGAAAAACGTAATCAATACCATCCATCATATCGATATACTTTGAATAATCCTTTCTCAATTGTACTTCCGACCAGTCTAAGGGATTATAAATTAAAGGAATAGCTAAGTTTGTGTGGACATAATTAGTAAAGGCTCTATCTTTAGAATATTTCGTCATATGACAATAAAATTAATCATATTCTATACTCTTTCAAAGTATTAGGGTATTTGAATTAAAAAACTCAAAAAAATTGTTGCGATAATTAATATGATAAGTTACATTTGCATCCGCAATTTTAAGAAACGTTCTTATAAAATTTATTGGAGAGGTGCCAGAGTGGTAATGGAGCAGATTGCTAATCTGTCAACGCGTAAGTGTTGCCCGGGTTCGAATCCCGGTCTCTCCGCATTTAGATAACCAAATTTTCGGGGTGTAGCGTAGCCCGGTTATCGCGCCGCGTTTGGGACGCGGAGGTCGCAGGTTCGAATCCTGCCACCCCGACTTTTAAGGGTTTTAAAGAAAACCAAAAACCCACAAAAAATAGCCAAATACCTTATAAACAAAGGATTTGGCTATTTTCACAAAACAAACCCACTTAATGTAAAAGTGAGTTTATAGGTGAGTGATTCGGTGAGCTCACCAAGACATAAGAATTTTTTGAAAGTGATTTGATTTTCGTGTTACGAACATTTTGTTCAACCAAAACACTTTCAAGATGAAAACTTCAACCACCTTTGGCGTAACATTCTTTACACGCCTAAATTCCAAAAAGACAGACAATGCCTTAATCTTTGTTCGTATTACTGTTAATGGTAAACGTTCCGAAATCAGTTTAAAACGAAATGTTTCGCAAAAACTGTGGGACAAAAACAAAGGGAAAGTAAAAGGCAATACCACAGAAGCAAGAGCTTTAAACAACTACATCCAACAAGTTAGAAACAAACTTTACGATAGTTATAGTGAACTTCAGAGAGAAGGAAAACTAATAACTGTAGCCACAGTTAAATCCCGTTATCTGGGAACAGACGAACAGCATAGAACCCTTTTACAGTTGGTAAGCTATCATAACAAGACAATGAAAACAGTTCTTAAACCTGGAACACTCAAAAACTACAGGACGACTGAAAACTATCTAAAAAAGTTTGTCAAGAAAATATACAAAGTTGAAGACATACAATTAAAGCAGCTTAACTATGCCTTTGTAATCGATTTTGAGCAGTATTTACATAAACTTCCCAACCTCAACAATAATGGCTTAATGAAACATATAGAACGCTTTAAAAAGCTCTGTAAATTGGGTGTAAAGTTGGAATGGTTGGAAAAAGACCCTGCAATAAATTACCAACTACATTTTGATAAAGTGGAACGGGATTATCTAACCGAAGAAGAACTCAATACTTTAGAAACTTCAATACTGGAGAAACAGACCCATAAAATTGCAAGGGATATTTTCGTGTTTTCTTGTTATACAGGTTTGGCATATTGCGATGTGTTCTCACTAACTCAAGAACATATTGTTTTAGGTATTGATGGTAGCAAATGGATTAGCACACGAAGAGAGAAAACAGCAACCAAAGTTCGTGTACCACTTTTAGATGCTGCTTTAAGAATTATCGAAAAATACAAGAACCATCCTCGATGCGTTCAAACACAAAAGTTATTGCCAGTTTATTCTAACCAAAAAATGAACCAGTACATTAAAGAGGTTACTAAAAAATTAGAAATAGAAAAGCACTTAACATTCCACATAGCAAGACATACATTTGCTACTACAGTAACTTTAAGTAATGGCGTACCAATAGAAACCGTTTCAAAATTATTAGGTCACACTAAAATAGCAACTACCCAAATTTATGCAAGGGTAATCGAGAGGAAAGTAAGTGATGATATGAACATTTTAAGAGATAAATTAAACCATAATAATCAACGGATAATTAAGTCAAATTCATAAAGGTTCATTTAAGTACTGATTGTAGAAATTTTCTTGATATACTTTACCAATAGGAATTTCATTTTCATTAATGTAAATCGTGTTATTGTCAAAACATTCAATAGCAGATTCATTTACAATATAGGATTTGCTCACTCTTATAAAAATATCCTTTGGTAGTTTTGAGTGTATGGTTTTTAAGTTCATAGCAGTGATAACCTTATCACGAAAAGTATGAATGATAACATAATCTTTTAAGGCTTCTATATAGAGTATTTTTTCAAAAAGTATTTTATAATACTTTCTTTCAGCTTTAATAAATATAAAGTTTTGAGTTAATTTCTCAACGATGCCATTTTCAGATTTTAAAAGCTTATAAAAGGCAAATGCTTTTTCAATAGCTTTTTCAAACCTTGCTGGTAGCACAGGTTTTAATAAGTAATCTATAGCATCTAGGTTGTAACTTTCTAAAGCATACTCTTTGTATGCAGTCGTAAAAATAACCATAGTGTTTTTACTTATTTTCTTTGCGAATTCTAAACCGTTAATCCGTGGCATTTCGATATCAAGGAAAATTAAGTCAACCTCATTTTCGGTCATAAATTTTTCTGCTTTTATAGCATTATTAAAAGAACCTATAAAAGTTAGATTTTTTTGACCTTCAATAAGATCTTGAATAGCTTCCCTTGCTAAAGGTTCATCATCTATTACAATACAATTCATAACGGTAGTTTTAAATTCAATTTATAAGTTTTATCTTCATCAATAATAGAAAGAGAAAATTTATCATCATATAATAATTCCAGTCTTTGTTTTACGTTTTTTAAGCCTATGCCACTACTATCAGATTCTTTATATGGAAATTCAGGCTTTGTATTGATGCATTCAAATATTAAGGTGCTTTCTTCTGCTTTAAAGCTAATGTCAATCTTTGATGGTTTGTCACTGTCCAAACTATGTTTTACTGCGTTTTCTACAAACACACTAAATACATTAGTGGGTATTTTTAATTCTGTATCTAGGCGGTTGCAACAGCTAATATTAAATGTAAAATCATCTCTGCGTATTTTTTCTAAATTTAGAAAGTCTTCCAAAAATTGTATTTCAGAGCTCAAAGAGACATAGGTATCACTATTTTCATAAAGGTGATGTCTTAAAAAATCAGATAACTTTAATGTGATATAAGATGCTTTTTCCTGGTCTTTTTTTATTAATACATTCAGGTTGTTTAACATATTAAATAAAAAGTGAGGGTTAATTTGGTTTTTTAGAGCTTTTAATTCACTATTCAGAGCTTGGTTTTCAAGTTCGCTTATTCGACTACTATCTTTGACCCATCTTTGAAATAATTTAATGGTAGTTGATGATAAAATAAAAGGGATGAGAGAAATACCAATTTCAATAGCACCTGATAGTTGAATATTTTGTTTAGTGGGAGTCTTTTTCTCAAAAAACTCACCAAATACTAAAATAAAAATAAGACCTGTAAATACTAATAAAATTACTATTAAAGAGTATGTGACGTACCGCTTATTATATAGAAATTTAGGAACTAAAATATACATATTTACATAAAGCATAACTACTATACATAAATAAGCGAATAAAAGCACAAAGTAAGACACATAAGAATTAACAAGTGTATTTTTTTCGGGATCATGACGACTAAATATAAACACAAGCAGAAATAATAGCACAGAGGAATGTCTCAAAAACTTATATTTTTTAGAAAGTAAAAAGTCGAGAAAAATATTGCTATTTAAGTCATTCATTAGATCATGATTAATTATGTCAAAGATAAAATATAAAAAATGCTACATATAGGAACTATGTCTAAATTATACCAAGTAGCTTCTATTTTATACGAAAAAGGTTATTTCACATTTTGATAATGGGTTTCGTATAAGAAAAGCTAGGTTTCATATAAAATAAGAAAATTCGGTAAAGTTTATTGCTAAATTTAACTTTCGTATCCAAAGATACTATAGCACATAGTATCGAACTCGATTAATAGCAAAAGGCGGAGTCATACTTCGCCTTTTTTTGTATAAAAAACAGGCGGTTTCGTATAATTTTTAATTTCTTGGAGAGAACTAGCTTTAGGTTTGCAGCTTAATTTCTTTTTGAGTATGAAATATATACAAACCATCTTTTTATTAATGTTATTTACTGTGAGTGCTTTTGCTCAAGAATCAAATTTGTCTAATAGCAATGATTCTACCCAAATTAAGCAAGAATTATATTTTAAAGCACTGGCAGAAAAGTTTTCTCAAACACGAAAGCTCAATATTAGTTATAATAATTATGGGTCTACAAACTTTAAAACATATTTTAAAGAAGACTATTTAGGCAAAAATGAAATTGAGAACACTCACGATGTTAGTGTTAATGTTAATTTAGATGTACTTAAAAAGAAAAAGTGGAAACTTACTTACTCGGGGTATTATAACTATCAGAATTTTGAGTATGATTCTAACACTAGTTTTATATCAAGCCCAGACCTACACTATCTATCTTCTGCTTTTAGTGTAACTTATTTTTCAGTTTTAAACAAAAAACCAATTATCTATAACGCTAGCTTAATTGCAGATGCTAGTGGAGAAATGTTAGGTAGAATTAAAGGACTTGTGTCTGCAACTTATGTTTTAAAAGCAGATAAAAAAAGTGTGTTAACCATAGGTTTAGGAGCTACAATAGACCCTACAAATCCATTTCCAGTATTTCCAATAGTTACTTATACAAAACCAATTTTTAATGGAAAATGGAGGTTAGATATGGTATTACCAGCAAAAATCATGTTGCAAACACAATTGGGACAAACAGGACGCGTATCGCTTGGTTCAGAATTGGGTACTTCAAATACATATTTTAAAGATAATCAGATAGTCAATTTTGCGAATAAGTTTGAATTTAGACAGACACATATAAAATCTGGTATCACTTACGAGTATTTATTAAAAAATAAAATTGTGTTAACTGCAAAAGCAGGTGTTTTAAATGTCATAAGGTCAAGAGTTTCCGAAAAAGGCGAATCATTTAGTGACAATAATTATTTACTAGAGTTTAAACCCACAACAGCACCTTATATAAATCTAGGTGTTTCTTTCAATCCTTTTTAATAAATATATGATGATAAAAGTAAAAAAAACAACAGCCTATACGTTCCTAGTTATTTTAGGTTTTTTAGTAAACGTTTTATATGCGCAAGAAAATAATAGCAATAAACTTTTTAAGGAAGAACTGACTTTAAAGAGTGCTATTGACTATGCACTTAATAATAAAGCAGAAGCCATTAAAGCAAAGCTAGATGTTGAAAACGCAGAGTATGAAATACAAGAAGTAAGAGCTAATCTGCTACCTCAACTTTCTGGTACAGGTGGCCTTACTTATAATCCGTTATTACAAAAAAGTGCACTTCCTGGCGAAATTTTAGGGCAACCAGGTACTACAATTTTTGCGGAATTTGGTCAAAAATGGAATGGTTCAATTGGAGCCCAATTAACTCAAAACTTATTTAATCAATCAATTTTTACAGGGTTAAAAGCAGCGAAATCATCTAGAGAATTTTACAGAATAAATCAGCAGCTTACCAATGATGAGGTTATTGAAAAAGTAGCAACAAACTACTATCAGGTTTATATAGAACAGGCAAAACTCAATGTTATAGACAGCAGCTTTCAAAATACCCAAAAAGTTCGTCAGGTGCTTCAAGGTAAATATGAAAATGGGTTGGCAAAAAAAATTGATATAGACAGGTTAGATGTAGAGCTGTCAAATATTCAAACAAAGAAGCAAGAAGCATTAAATGCACTAACGCTGCAGAAGAATACATTAAAATTTTTGATGGGCTATCCTATTCATTATGAAATACAACTTCCGGAACCAAATTTTCAAATCACTAAAATGATAAGTGAAAATGAAGAGATTGATGTTGAAAATATTAATGAATATAAACTTTTAACAACGCAGGAAGCTTTGTTGAATTATCAAAAAAATGCCATTCAGGCAGAGTATTACCCTTCGTTATCTTTTAGTGCAAATTATAATTATCAGGGTTTGGGTAATGATTTTCCAATTTTTGGAGGTAGTGGTAGTGATGCCAATTGGTTCGAAGTGGCTTCAGTAGGTTTA
The DNA here is from genome assembly GCF_036553625.1 of Winogradskyella poriferorum. Lineage (NCBI taxonomy): Bacteria > Pseudomonadati > Bacteroidota > Flavobacteriia > Flavobacteriales > Flavobacteriaceae > Winogradskyella > Winogradskyella poriferorum. The sequence goes on along the minus strand of NZ_JAZHOU010000002.1, from coordinate 370,086 downwards.
AACTTAAAAATTCCGATTTTCAATGGGTTTTTAACTAGGTCAAAAGTCAGACAGGCAAACATAGATATTGAAGCTGTAAAAACGGATATTAAAGATACGCAGTTGGCTATTGAATTAAACTTTAGAAATGCTATTAACGAAATTCGAGTAAGCCTAATCAACATCCAAAACCAAGAATCAAATGTGGCATTATCAAGAAGCGTTTTAGAAGATGTTTCTAATAACTATTACAATGGTTTGGCGACACTTACAGATTTATTAGATGCGCAAAACTCTTTTATTGAATCTAAAAACAATTTAAATCAATCGCAACTCAACTATAAAATAGCTGAATTACAATTATTAAAAGCTAAAGGGGAACTTAATACATTATTAAATTAAAAAAAAAGATGAAAAAACTTTCTAGAAATCTAGTTATTATAATTATAACGCTTGCTGCTCTAGCAATCATAGTTTTTGTTTTAAATAAAAACAAATCAAAAAACGAAGAAGAAACAGCAATAGTAGCACAACAGAATGAGTTTGTTAACGTAGAGGTAGATACTGTAAAATATGCTGTAATAAACACTGCCCATAAGAGCAATGGTGTTTTTGCCCCATTACAGGAGTTGCAAATGTCTGCAGAACAATCGGGAAGAGTACTAAAGGTTTTTGTAAAAGAAGGCGACAGAGTATCTATTGGTCAACCATTAGCATTGGTAAAGGCAGACCAAATTTCAGTAGACCTTGAAAAAGCAAAAGCAGCTTATCAAAATGCTAAAACCAATTATAACAGATACAGCGAAGCCTTTAAATCAGGAGGTGTTACAAAGCAAGATGTCGATAAAGCAAAACTAGACTTGAGTAATGCTGAAGCAGCATTAAACCAATCTAAAATCTCTTATGGAGACGCTACCATTAAAGCACCTATTAATGGTATAATAAATTTAAAAACTGTAGAACCAGGAACAGTGGTAAGTCCAGGGACTAGTCTTTTTGAAATAGTAAACATTTCTAGCTTAAAATTTAAAACATCGATTAGCGAAAATAGAATAGCTACCATTAAACAAGGAGATACCATAAATATTAAGGTAAGTGCAATACCAGATAAAACCTTTAAAGGCATAGTGAGTTTTATTGCCCCAAAGGCAGACGAAGCCTTAAGCTTTCCAGTAGAATTAGAAGTAACAAATACTGTAAATACAATGCTTAAAGCAGGTATGTATGGTTCGGTAAATTTTGAAACATCATCAAGTAAAAAATTAAGTATAAACAGAAAAGCATTTGTTGGTAGCATGAGTAGTCAACAAGTTTTTGTTTTAAAACCAGATAACACTGTTGTATTAACAAAAGTAGTAACAGGGATATCAACTGAAAATTCCGTAGAAATAGTTAATGGTTTAAGTAAAGGCGATATAGTAGTAACCAATGGTCAGATAAATTTAGATGATGGAACCAAAGTTAAGGTTATGAACAGAGCAAATAGTAACAATCAATCTAAATAATATCACGTGAAAATAGCAGAAATTTCAATAAAGCGTCCAAGTATAGTCATTGTTTTATTCACGGTACTAATTTTAGGTGGATTGTTTAGTTACAACCAATTAGGCTATGAGCTTATTCCTAAATTTAGTATAAATGTAGTATCAATTACAACGACTTATCCAGGGGCATCACCTAGCGAAGTAGAAAATACAGTTACCCGAGAAATTGAAGACGCAGTATCTTCAATGGAAAATATTAAAAAATTAGAAGCCCAGTCTTTTGAAAGCTTGTCTGTAGTAACGGTTACATTAAATAATGATGCCGATGTAAACTATGCTCTAAATGATGCACAGAGAAAAATTAATGCAATTTTAAAAGATTTGCCTGAAGATATTGATCCACCATCTTTAAATAAATTCTCGTTAAGTGATTTGCCTATTATTTCTATTGGTGCAACATCGTCAATGAATAATGTTGAGTTTTTTGATGTGATGGACAAAAAGATACAGCCCATTTTATCAAGAATTAATGGAGTAGCACAAGTAAACCTAATAGGTGGTCAAGAACGAGAGATTAAAATTGATTTAAATCCCAATCTTTTACATGCATATAGTTTATCAATCCCACAGGTGCAACAAGCTATTATGGCAAATAATCTTGACTTTCCAACAGGAAATATAGAGACGAGAGAAAAAACAATGATTGTAAGGCTATCAGGTAAGTTTAAAACAATTAGTGAATTAAGAAACCTAGTGGTAGCTTCACCCGAAGGTTCACAAATTAGATTGTCTGACGTAGCTGATGTACAAGACTCACAAAAAGAAGTCGAAAAAATTTCTAGAATTAATCAAAACAATGCGATCCTTATTCAGGTAATTAAGCAGTCAGATGCCAATGCGGTTGCGGTGAGTGAAGCTATAAAAAAAGAAGTAGTCAGCCTTGAAAGTGATTATGCTAATATAGATTTAAAACTAAATATTGTTGATGATTCTACCGAGTTTACACTTGCAGCAGCAGATTCTGTAATACATGACTTGTTGCTAGCGGTTGTTTTAGTGGCTTTTGTTATGCTATTCTTTTTACATAGCATTAGGAATTCAATTATTGTAATGATATCCATTCCAGCATCATTAATAGCAACATTTATCGGGATTTATTTATTAGGATATACGCTTAATTTAATGAGTTTATTAGGGCTCTCATTGGTTGTAGGTATTTTGGTTGATGATGCTATTGTAGTATTAGAAAATATTTACCGCCATATGGAAATGGGTAAAAATAAAGTGAGAGCTTCTTATGATGCATCCAAAGAAATTGGTTTTACTGTAACAGCAATTACACTAGTAATTGTGGTTGTATTTTTGCCTATTGCTTTAAGTAGTGGGCTTGTCACTGATATTATTGCAGAGTTTTGTGTAACAGTTATTATTGCAACATTATTTTCACTGTTATCTTCCTTTACCATTGTACCTTGGTTGTCTTCAAGATATGGAAAGTTAGAACATATCACAGAAAAAAATATGTTTGGTAAAATCATCTTGGGATTTGAAAAAGGTCTAGATAAGTTTACAGATTATGTAACCTTAATTTTAAAATGGTCTTTAAAACACAAAGTACGAACATTGGCAGTTGTTTTGCTCATGTTTATAGCTTCAATAGCGTTAATTCCAACAGGGTACATTGGTACAGCATTTTTCCCAAAAACAGATAGAGGACAATTTTTGGTGCAATTAGAACTGCCTAAAGATGCTACAATAGAAAAAACAAATTTTGTTACCCAAAAAGTTGAAGCATTTTTAAGCCAGCAAAATGAAGTGAAAAGCATTGTAACAACCGTAGGCCAAAGTAGTGATGGCGTTGGTACAAGTCAAGCTACATCTTATAAATCAGAAATAACAGTTACTTTAATTGATAAAAGCAAAAGAAGCGATAATTCTTATGTCTATGCTGCTAAAATAAAAAGAAAGATACAGGAGTTAACTACCGGTGTGAAAATTAAAACCGTGCCTGTTGGTCTTATGGGTTCTGCAGAAAATGCCCCATTGGCTTTAGTAGTCACAGGTAATACTTTAGATAGTGCGATGGTCTTTGCTAATAAAGCTGCAGATAAACTTAAAAATATTCCTGGAGCAACAGGTATAAAGTTATCTGTTGAAACTGGAAATCCAGAAGTTTTAGTAGAGGTAGATAGAGATAAAATGGCAGCTCTCGGTTTGTCATTACAAAACGTTGGATCATCTATGCAAATAGCGTTATCTGGTAATAATGATACCAAATATAGAGATGGTAGTTATGAATACGATATCAATATAGCTTATGCAGATAATGGAAAATCAAACATTGATGATGTTAGGGATATTACATTTTTAAATGACAACGGAGAAAAAATAAAACTATACCAATTTGCAAATGTTAATGAGAGCTCGGGCCCAAGTGTGTTAGAGCGTAGAGACAAAAGTGCATCGGTAACAGTTCAAGGTCAAACTGTAGGTAGACCAACAGGAACAATTGCAGCCGAATGGGAACAACAATTTTCTAAAATAGAAAAACCTCAAAGTGTCAATTATGTTTGGGGTGGAGATATGGAAAATCAAAGTGAAGGTTTTGGTAGTCTAGGAGTAGCTTTAATCGCAGCAATTCTGCTAGTATATTTAGTAATGGTAGCACTTTACGATAGTTTTATAGATCCTTTTATAGTGCTTTTTTCAATACCGCTATCTTTCATTGGAGCATTATTAATATTGGCTTTAACAAATAATGCACTAAACGTTTTTACAATTCTTGGTATTATAATGCTTATAGGTCTTGTAAGTAAAAATGCTATTCTTTTGGTAGATTTTGCTAAACATAGAGAAACAGAGGGTATAGATACTTATAACGCACTTATTCAAGCAAATCATGCGCGTCTTCGACCTATTTTAATGACCACAATAGCAATGGTTATTGGTATGGTTCCAATAGCATTGGCTTCAGGTGCTGCAGCCGAACTAAATAATGGTTTAGCTTGGGTTATTATTGGTGGGTTATTGAGTTCTCTTTTTCTAACCTTAATAGTAGTGCCTATTGTATATGCTATTTTTAGAAGTTTAGAAAAAAAGTGGTCAAATAAAAAAGGAACAAATAAAACTATAGACGAATTAATGCTTGAAGATTTTTAATAGAAATATGTTTTAAGTAAAAATGTAAAGTAATGGAAAACGAGGAAGAGTCTTTTAAAGGGGTAGTAAATACAAGTAGTGGTAGCAATTTATCTCATGACAAGATTTATAAAATCTTTACTACGAATATGATTTGTTTTGATATATATAAAAGAAAAATAGTATATAAAAATAAACCCATCTCACCGTTTAAGCTATATGCTTTAATTTCCAGTGAAGTTGAAGTTAATTTTATGGTACTCGCAACGGTTAAAGCGTTTCCTGTTAATTATAAACCGGTACCACCAATAAAAATCAAACCCAAAGGTAATTGGCTTGAAAATATTTGGTTAGAATACAAAAAAAGATATTGTTTATATCAAAATGAAATTAATTCAAATTTTGAAACGCTATCAGAACTCTTGTTGATGCAAAAATATATAGAGTATATGTCTTTCTCTCTAATTGAAAAGAAAATGCAAAGCACAAATAATGTAGAAGCAACAGGATGGTTATACCATCCTGTTAAAGATCAAATTAGGGACATGAAACTTTCAAAATATATTTAGAGATAAAAAGCATTCTTTTGGCGTTCATATTATGTTCTAACTAACTTAATGTGTTTATACAAAAAATAGGTCTTCGGTGCTCTAAACTTTTTAATGTAATAGCTAACATAAAGTGAAACTAAAAAACCAATACAGGCTTACAGATTTTTTAATAACTTTTATTATCTGGATCTGTTCACTAACACTTCTAGCTTTTTTTAAGTTCCAAGATATAGATGAAGTGTACATTGCTAAAATCTATGAATATAAAGGGTTAACCAAATACAATATCTTTTTGGTTTGTTTAGCGTTAGGTGTTTCTTTTGGGATTCTTTTTGGTGTCTTAAATAGTTTTGTTTATCCAAAATTAATAAAACAAGCTTCTTTTCTTAAAAGCTTTCTTTTTAGGGTTTTTGGATTTTTATTAGTTTTCATAGTGTCTTATGTGATGGTGGTATTAGGTTATAGTAATTATGTTTTTGGTGAATTAAACTTTTCAGGAGAGGTAGTCAATTCTAGTGTAAAGTCACTTTTTATAAGTGCTGTTATAATAAACTCATTTTCAGATTTTATGTTGCTGGTAAGGAAAAATATTGGTCCTAGTTATTTTAATTATTTGATAGTAGGTAGGTATATAAGACCCAAAGAAGAAGAGCGTATTTTCATGTTTTTAGATTTAAAATCTTCCACAACAATAGCAGAAAAAATAGGACATGTAAAATATAGTTTAATGCTTCAAGAATGTTTTAAGGTTTTATCTTCTATTCTTTTAGATTATGATGCTGAAATATATCAATTTGTTGGGGATGAAGCTGTGATTACTTGGAGGTGTAGAGATAATTTTAATAATGAAAAATGTATTATGTTATTTTATCATTTTATTAATAGTCTAAAAGAAAAAGAAAATCATTTCGAATTAAACTATGGGTGTGTGCCTAAATTTAAGGCTTCACTTCATACTGGTAAAGTAACAATGGCAATGGTGGGAGATATTAAAACCGAGATTGTTTTTCACGGAGATGTGCTTAATACGGCAGCTAGAATTCAGTCTTTATGTAATGTATATAATTGTTCATTGCTTTTGTCTTCATCGTTTCATGCTGAACTTTCATCTTCCGATAAATTTATTACTGAAAAAATTCAAAATATAAATTTACCAGGCAAATCAATGAAACAAACAATATATAAGGTGGCATTAATAAATTCTTGAGAATAGAGTTTTTTTGATTTGGTATAAAAAACAGACCGTTTTGTATAATTAAAGGTAGAATGTAAGTGTATATCAATAGCTTTACTAAAATTAAAAAAATGACTTTTATGAAAAAACAAATCCTATTTTTAAGTGTATTGTTTTCTTTGGCTGCATATAATACATCTTTCGCGCAATTTCATTTAGGAGCAAAAGCAGGGCAAATCTTACAAAAATTGACTCTCAAAGTTATGATAATAGTTTTGAGCTTGGTTTTCAGGTAGGTGGTTTTGCCTATTATGATTTTTCAGATTTTATAGGTATTCAGGCAGAAGTGCTTTTCAATCAAACAAACACTAAAGTAACAGACGAATTTTCAGATGTATTTGGTGACGCTTTCGATAAAGATAAAACGCTAAACTACATTAGTGTGCCTTTACTTTTAAGATTAAATTCAGGAGGTTTGATAACAATAAATGCAGGGCCTCAATTTAGTTTTCTTGCAGATGGTAATGAAACGGTTTTAGCAAATGGAAAAAAGCTTTTTAAAGACACAGATTTTTCTGCGGTAGCAGGATTAGAATTAAATTTGCATCCTGTCATAATATCTGCTCGTTACGTATGGGGCTTTTCAGATATCAGTGATGTTGGTGAAGAGGCAAATAGCCACCAAATACAGTTGGGTGTAGGTCTGCGTTTGTTTTAATAATTTTAGTTGATTTTTTTTATGAGGGTAAATAGAATTACCAAGAGAATTGGGTTATTCCTTATTTCTTTTGTCATTGTTGTATTGATGATAATAGCAATTTTGCTAAATTTTATATTTACACCGCAAAAGATTACCCCAAAAATAGTCGAAATTCTAAATGAAAATATCAACGGAAGTGTAGAAATAGAAAGTGTAGAATTAACATTCTTTTCTAGCTTTCCAAGATTTGGTTTAAAAGTAAAAGAAGGCTCAATTTTCCCTAATTCCCTTTTTAATAGCAAAGACACTTTAGCAAATTTTTCAGAAGCTAGGGTGTCTTTTAATTTGTATCAGTATTTAAAAAATGATAATATTGATATTTATGAAATAACCTTAAAAGAACCTAATATTAATATCCAGATGGATAGTTTAGGAAATTACAATTTTGATATTCTAAAAACGTCAGCAATCAATGAGGAAGATACAGACACAGTATCTTCACTTAACATCAATAATATTAACCTACGAAAATTTAATATTGAAAAAGCTCATGTTTTATATCAAGATGGTATCTCAAAGGTAAACTATGAAGCAGAAGGTTTCAATACAACTATAAAGGCGCGTAAAAACAACAATGAACTATACTTAAATATCAATTCCACTAATGAGTTGGTTTCATTGTATAAAGTTCCAGAAAAACGCTTCAAAATTCGTAACATAGGTGTAAATAGCGAGGTTACTTTCAACAAAGTAGATACGCTTTTGACCATTTCAAAAAGTGATTTGTCAATTAATGATATTCATTTTGCAACAGCAGGAACTATAAAACCCGAACCTGAAAAAAAACAAGTAATTGTAAATTTAGCAGCGACACTCAAAAGCAATACATTAAAAAATTTCATCGAGCTTATCCCATCTACAATTCTCAATAAAAAAAGTATAGAAACTCAAGGAGGTGTTAGCTTAACTGTAAATACAAATGGAATTTATGGTAATGGCAAATACCCAAAAATTAGTTCAGTACTTACAATAAATAAAGGAGCATTAAAGTATAAAGAGTTTCCGGGAACCATTGACAACCTTGATGTAGAACTTCAGGGAGATTTTTTTATGGACAATTCGCAACCCTCTAATGTAGAAGTTAAAACGTTAAACATTCAGGGAACAGGATTACAGTTAAATGCAAATGGAAAAGGAAACAACATTCTTCATCCCAATGCGGTGTTTAGTATGGCATTAAACACCGATATTGATTTTACAAAGTTATACCAAAATTTCCCCATCGATAAAGAGATTACTTCTCAAGGAAACATTTTAGCAGACCTTAAAACAAGTTTTAATCTAAAAGAACTTAAAGCTCAAGATTACAACAATGTAAATGTAGAAGGCAAAGTAGTTGTAAATGATCTAAATATTAGTGCACCTACCAAAGGCGCGTATATAAAATCAAAAAATCTTACGGCCATTTTCAATAAAAACCAAGATGATGCTCACCCATTATCAGGAAGTTTACAACTCGAAAAAACTGAAATGGAGATTAAGGAAGCGTTAGAGTTTTCATCAGAAAAACTAAATGCACTTATTAATTTTGAAAAAAAATCAAAAAATGAAACCGTTTTAAATGTAAATGCCTCAATAAACGATTTAAGTTATAAAACAAAAAAAGACACAACATTCCTACTGGTAAGAAAAGCCAAGGTCGATCTAGGGTTAACACCTGAAAAAGACAGAAGTTTAAGTGCCATTTCATCAAGTTTCACTATCGATAGTGTTGCTGTCGGTCAAGGCAAATATTGGGTAGGTATTCAACAAGGAAATTATAGTTTTATACTAAATCAAAACCCGAATAAAAAATGGGATGTTAATGGAAATGTTGGGTTTAATAATCTATATGCTTCTTTTCCAGAATCACATTTACCTATACAGATGCCAGCCACCAAATTATCTTTAAATAATGATAATGTGACGTTGAATAATGCTGTAGTAAATTATGGAGAATCTAATGCTACAATTACAGGAGCTGTAAAAAATCTTGAAGGGTTTAAAAATGGCAAAACGGTATCAGCTAATTTAAAATTGTCATCAACCAATATTAATGCCAACGAGCTAATGGGAATGTTTTCTGGTATTAATGTTGAGACCGAAAAGGAAGAAAAAATAAACACAAACGATTCTGTTTATTCACAAAAACAAGCCTTTAAAATTCCTAAAAATCTTCAATTCAGTTTCATTACAGATATTGACAATATAGAATTTGCAGGATTACATCTAGAAGATGTTCACGGAGGTTTAGAATTAATGAATGGCCACTTACAGCTTAAAAAGCTTCAACTAAAAACATTAGCAGCAAATGTAGAAGGAAATATAGATTATGAAGCAAAAAGCAACCAACAAGCTAACCTAGATTTTAATCTACATTTAAGACAGGTGAAAATGAATGAAATTCAAAATCTTATGCCTGTTTTAGATACGCTGTTTCCCATAACAAAATCTTTTGTAGGAAAAGCAGATTTTAGCATAAAGGCTTCATCACAACTAGACAAACATCTTAATTTCAATTTAAAAACATTTAAAGGAGTAGCTGCATTAAAAGCCAGAAATATAATGGTATTAGATGGTCCTGCTTTTAGAGATTTAGCCAAGACATTTATGTTTAAAAACAAAAAAGAAGTTACCCCAATAGAGAGTCTTGATTTAGAAATGGAATTTGAAGGTGATAAGCTCATCATTTATCCAGCACTTCTAGAAATAGACCGTTATAAACTAGCTGTTGGAGGTGAACAATATTTAAATTTAAGTTATAAGTACCATATCTCTGTATTAAAATCACCAGTTCCCTTTAAAACGGGTGTAGATATAAGTGGAAAAGATTTTGACGATTATGATATAGACTTAACAACAGCAAAGTATAAGTATTACTTTACAGATAAAGAACGTCTGTTAAAAAAAGCAGATTCTACAATAATCAAAAAAAAGCAATTCATCCGTTCCGAATTAAATTTACTTGAAAATTAAAAAGATAAAACCCTACAGTTATATTTTCTTAAAGTTTAGAAAGTTTTTGATTGGTATTCAAATTAAAAATTGAGGGTTTGGCCTATAAAAATGAAATATCAATTAAAAATTAATAAGTTAAATGACCAATTAAACTTTATACATCTAGAAATTGATGATGCTATAGAGATTTGTGAAAAAGCTATAAAAATAATCTTAACCTCTGTCGAGGAATTAAAAAAAGATATTTCCAAGAGGAAGTTTAAATCCCAAGAAGAAGAAATTCGTTTTTTTCGAGAGATAAGACCTCAATTTACTTCAAAGCTAATCTATTACAACAAAATTTATAAAATTGAAACCAAAAAGCCACGAGGAGGTCGCAGAATTGTAAGAAAGTATTATAGAAACGAACTGCAAAAATTAAAACAGTTTTTTGACTACGAATTAGAATTCTATAAATACTATAGAACAGGCAGTACATATCTAGATTATAAATACTTTGTGAGAGGTGATTTCGATATAAAGTTAAGTTTAGACTCGTTATATTTCGAATCAGACTTACAGTTTGCTACACTTCACAGTTATAAAGTAGCAAAAATTATGGCTCACGATTTATTAGAAGTTTATATAGAAGATAAACTGATTGAAACTAATAATAATTTAAGTCAAAAACCATCACAACACCAACCCAACATCAACCTAACATGGACAGGCTCAAAAGTAGCCTTAACAGAGCTTCTTTATGCCATACATTCAGAAGGAGTTTTTAATAACGGTGCTGTAGATTTAAAAACCATCGCAGAATTTTTAGAAAGTGTATTCAATATCAATTTAGGTCAGTACAGACGTACGTTTCTAGAAATCAGAATCAGAAAATCTGAAAGAACAAAGTTTATAGATTCTCTCAAGAATAACCTCTTAAAAAGAATGGATGATGCCGATTACTAAAAATCGTTCACAACACAGTCCCCGTTGTGAATAAAGCTTACCAATTCACTTCATATTTGCCAAACGAAAGTCAAATCACTGTAAAACTCTCACTATCATATTGAGCACAGCGAAATATCTGTGAGAGTTTTTTTGTCATCCTGAATTGTCACGTTGAGCGCAGTCGAAACGTTGTTCCAGGATCTAATTAAAAATCATTAATAGCTGCTGCCGAGAATGAGAGTTCGAGGCGGTAGTTATTCTTTAAAAATCATTAACATCCTTTTATCCCCCTTTGGGGGATTATAAGGGGCTTAAAACTTTACTATGGCAGCAACAATTATCACTACCGAAGATCTTCGTGAGTTCAAAGAAGAATTACTGGAAGACATCAAAGAAATCATCAATCACCAATCGGGCTTTGCACCCAAAAAGTGGCTCAAATCACCAGAGGTTCGTGACCTGTTAAGCATCTCACCAGGAACATTACAAAATCTTCGTATTAATGGCACACTACCCTACACCAAAGTTGGTGGTGTTATCTATTACGACTACGAAGAAATTCTAAAAGTAATGGAAGAAAATCGCATTCATAATAAGTTTTGACACCTGTGTCATACTGAACTTGTTTCAGTATCTCATCAAAATTAATAGCAACGTCACTTCGAGTGATTTTGTATCACAATATTGTATCGAGAAGTCAACTTATGCAAGAAATAAACTATATCAAACATCTCAACGCAGTTTTCAACCAATTTTCTAAAGATAGCCGATTAAACCCAACCCACATAAGCCTATACATAGCCTTATTTCAGTTATGGAATTTAAATCGATTTTTGGAAGAGTTTTATATAAACCGTGATGAGGTTATGCAACTGTCTAAAATAGGTTCAAAATCTACCTACCACAGATGCATCAAGGAATTAAACCATTGGAAATATATCGTGTATTTCCCATCTCACAATCCGTATCGTGGCAGTAAAATTAAGATGTTCAAATTTGGGACAAGTACTGGACAAGTAGTAGGACACAACAATACTCAAATCGAGACAAGTACTGGACAAGCACTGGTACCTATATATAAACATATACAAACTATAGAAAACATAAACAGTAATAAACAGAAAAATTTAAAAAAAATAGATTTTAACGATTCTGAAAATGATTTAAAACAAAATAGCAGTGTCCCAAATTCGGACAACCTTAAGACTACTAAAAACAAAAACTACAATGAACCTCTTTGACACATTGTGTCATCCTGAACTTGTTTCAGGATCTCATCGTCATTACGAACAAAGTGAAGCAATCTCATAAATACAAGTATGAACACAAATCAACCTCACATAATCATCGAAAAAGGAGTACAATACAAACTTGGCGAGTTAAAAGACAATTGTATTCAATATGATTTCAAAAGCACACTTATCTATCTAGATGCAAAAGGAAAACTATTATTCGGCAAAAACTTCAAGATTTATGAAGAAGATGAGGTTGTCCTTTACAAGCTGTGTATTTATTTCATTCGCGATTTTGAAGCCTGTTCAAAATTAAATATCGACCCTAACAAAGGTGTTTTGTTATCTGGTCCAGTAGGTTGTGGCAAAACCAGTTTAATGAAATTATTAAAGCACATCGTACCACACCAAAAATCTTACGAACTAATTCCAGCAAGAAACATCACATTTGCTTTCAATAACATTGGCTACAAAACCATTCAAGAATACGGCAACAGCAATTTCTATTGTTTTGATGATTTAGGCGTAGAAACAACTGGAAGGCATTTTGGAAAGGACTGTAATGTGATGGGCGAAATCCTCTTATCTCGCTACGATTTGTTTCTTCAGCGAAAAATTAGAACTCATGCAACTACAAACTTAAACGCCCAGGAATTGGAAGAACGATATGGAAACAGAGTTCGTTCCAGAATGCGCCAACTATTCAATTTAATAGCATTTGATAAGGAAAGTGTTGATAAGAGAAAATAACGCACAACACCGACACAACACCGATAATTTCCCATTAATACACCAAGGCAAATATTACCTTCGTTTTCAAAATAAGGGCAAAAAATCTTAAAAATTACCCTCGTTAATAATATTTTATTTGCAATCAACAACACAATTTGTAGTAAATCGCAAATTAAACTTTGGCAAAAAACTCAAAATTTGCCAAAACTTAATTACCAAAAGCAAACTATTATTTTCTTACTACCCTACTTATTCTCAAATACTTTTTATATATTTGTTCACGTTTTACGTTTGTTCACGAATAATGAACGTTTAAAATTAATGAACAGAAAAGGTTGGCAATAATGAATGAAATAGATATTTTAAATAAAGCAATTCATAATTTAGAAAAAGATATTCCAATAACTTGGAACTGGAAAAATATGGATTACAATAATGATATTGGTATCGATGGAGAATTAGATTTAATAATAAACAATCAAAATATTTTAATGGTTGTTGAAGTTAAGAAAGACGTTAAAAACCATCAGTTATTTAATATTATTGAATACAATAATAGGTTTGAAAACTTTTTACTAGTGGCGGAAAGGTTATATCCAAAAGTAAAGAAAGAATTGCGAGAAAATCAAGTAAATTATCTTGAGGGTAACGGTAATGTGTACATTAATAAAGCAGATATTTTCCTTTATGTCGATACTAATAAAACTGTCAAAAATCAAAAAGAAAAAGGAAATCGAGCTTTTACAAAAACAGGATTAAAAGTAGTATTTCACTTTTTATTGAATCCTCTACTTATAAACCAAACGCAACGAGAAATTGCTGATATTACCAATGTTGCGTTAGGTAATATTCCGTTGATTATAAATGGATTGTTGGAAAACAACTTCATCTTAAAACTAAATAAAAATGAATATGTGATTAACAATTATCAAGAGCTGTTAAACAAATGGATAACAGAATTTGAACAAACATTAAAACCCACAATATTCAAGCAACGTTTTAGATTTCAAAATGAAAATCAAGACTGGAGAGCATTACAATTAAACACTGAAAAAACGGTTTGGGGAGGTGAACCTGCTGGAGATATTATGACCAACCATCTACGTCCGGAAAATTTCACTTTGTACACCAACGAAACCACAAGAGATTTAATGATGAATTATAGATTATTACCAGATGATGAGGGTAATATTTGGGTATATGATAAGTTTTGGACAATGGACTTTAATAATATAGCACCAGCAGAATTGGTCTATACCGATTTGATTATTAATGATGATAAAAGAAGCAAAGAAACAGCTAAATTAATTTTTGATGAGTATATCCAACCAAACATATAAACAGCTTTCAATTCCCTATTTTAAAGAAGTTTTTGACTGTATTGATAAAGTAATGATAAAACTAAACGTGCCTTATTATCTTATTGGTGCAAGTGCTATAGCTTTAGAGCTTTTAAAGAAAGGAATAAAACCAAGTAGAGGTACAAAAGATATAGATTTTGCAATAATGATAGCTTCCCTACAAGAGTTTGAAACAATTGTAGAAGAATTGAGTAGCTATGGTTTTAACAAAGTAGAAGCACCTTGGACACTGTACAACGATATATTTAATGTTGCTATAGATTTGTTGCCTTTTGGAGAAATCGAAGAAAATTTTACAATCAATTTCAATGAACGTTATACCGATTTACACGTTTTAGGTTTCAGTGAGGTGTTGCAAAATCCTGAAACAGTACACATAGAAGAAAAGTCAGTACAAATTCCGTCCTTACCAGGAATGGTCATTTTAAAACTAATTGCCTGGAGCGACAGACCTGAAGAACGCGATAGTGATTTATACGATATTTTAAGAATCATCGAATATTATTTTGACTTGAATTTTGATGAAATAGTAGAACATCACAATGACACTTTTCCCGATGACGATGATTTAGATCAACTTAAAATAGCCGCAAGAGTTTTGGGGAGAAAAGCAAGTCAGTTTTTAAATGTATCTGAAGCAATTAGAAACAGAATTTTAAACACATTAAACGATAATGTATCAGATGCCAAAAATTCAGCAATTGCAAAACAATGGGTAAGTAAAAAAGAATGGGATTTAGAATATGCTGTTCAAATTTTGGAAGAGTTTAAACTTGGAATAATAGAAAAAGTAAATTAAATGGCTGGAGAAGCAAGTGTATTTCAAACAGGTGGAGGCGGTTTTGACTATGAAAACTATGTGCAATCATCATTTTTATTACAAATGATGATTAATGGTGTTATTCCTTCATTTCCTAATGGTAAAATTATTGAAATTGGATTTCAAAATAAAAATAAAGGATATCAAACAGATGATTTGTTCTTTAAGATTGAAGAAAATAACATTTCCAAAAGAGTAATTTCTCAAATAAAGTATAATATTCCTATTTCGTCAAAGAATGAAGTTTTTTTAGAAGTAATAAAAGCTTTTTGGGATGATTTTAATAATACCAGTCATTTTGATAAACAAAATGATAAAATGTTCCTTATAAAATCTAGCCTAACTAATAATGATAAAAATCATATAGCTTATTTATGCCAAATAGCTTATAAACAGAGTAATTCAGAAGATTTCTTCTCTGAAGTTAATAGAGTGAAAATAAAGAAAGCTGCTCTTGATATCTTTGAAGAAAGTCTAACACTAGCTAAAGGAGAAACTATTACTGAAGAAGAGTTATTCCAGTTTTTAAAATGCTTTCATTTATTGGCTTATGATTTTACTGCTGAAGCCAGTACAGATGAAACCTATACGCTTAATCTTATTCAATTATCAAAGTCTAAAGATGTAGTAACTACCCCTAAAGAAATTTGGAGTGTGATTCTTAACGAAGTTGCTACATATAATCGAAATGGAGGTAGTATTTCAAATGATGATTTAAAGAATTTTGAACCGTATAAGTATTTTGATTTATCTATATCTTATGACGCCTATTCTTCATTTAAAAAAATACACCAAGATGGAGAACTACTTTTAAAGCCATTCAAAAACACCATAAAAGACTTTCATATAGATAGGGCAACCATTAAAAAGTCAATAATACAATCTTTAAATCAATCAGATATTTCAATTATTACAGGTTATCCTGGTGTAGGCAAATCTTCGATTGTAAAAGACATTTTAAGAGGAGAGTTATCTGATACAGTCCCTATAATTTTTAAGGCAGACCAACTTAATAAGACTTCTTTAGCTCAAGTATTCAGTGAAGTTGGAATAAACCATAGTTTAATCGATTTATTTAGTTTAATATCAACACTTCCAAATAAAATTATTGTAATTGATAGTGCAGAAAAATTATTGGAAGCACAACCCGATTCTGCTTTTAAACAATTATTATCAATTATTTCTGAAAATAAGGGTATAAAACTTTTAATGACCTGTAGGTCTTATGCGGTTAATGTGATTAAGCAAAAGTTCGGTATTGACTCTGAAAAGATAAATGTTGTTGATATACCTCTTTTAAATGATGATGAAATAGAGCTAATAAGAAATGAATTTCCTCAACTAAACCATTTACTTTCGAACAGCAAAATAAATGAAGTCTTAAGAAGTCCTAAATATCTTGATTTTACAGTATCTGCAATAAAAGAAAGCGAAAACATATCGAGTGATATTAGTTATTCAGAGTTTAAAGAGATATTGTGGAATGAAGTAATAGAAAATTCAACTGTATCAAAAAACGGTCTTCCAAGAAAAAGAGGAATCACTTTTATGCACATAGCTGTAGGAAGAGCAATTAATATGAGATTGTTTTTTGAACCTGAAGATGACAAAATAGATTATGAAGCGGTAGAGCTTTTGGAAAGTGATAATATAATAGTTAGAAATAGTAATAAATTTCAGTTTTCACCTTCTCACGATATTTTAGAAGATTGGGCATTAATAAGGTATATAACCTCAACTGAAAATAAACTTTCTAATAAAGCGGAATTATTTAATCAACTTGGTAACCAACCAGCTTTACGAAGAGCTTTTAGATTATGGATTGAAGAATTACTTACAAATGATATTGATACAGTAGCAAACTTAATTTCTTTGACATTAAAAGACGACTCAATTCCTACATACTGGACAGATGAAATACTTACAGCTGTTTTTAGGTCGGATGATTGTAGCTCTTTTTTCAAACATTTCTCTTCTAAATTATTGGAAAACAATTGTATGTTTCTTAATAGGTGCATTCTGCTTATAAGAACTACTTGTAGGGAGTATAGTTTTAACAAAGAAAACTCTAAAGATATTTTATTTCCTGTAGGTTCTTGTTGGGAAGAAATGTTATGCTTTTTATCTTCAAATATTTCAGAAATAGAAAGTATAAGGAAGTCTATTTCAAATTTTTTACTGGACTGGGAATATAAATTTCTTTTCCAATTTAAGCTTTGTTCTATTAAAGAGATAGAAGCAGCAAATATATTGGTTTTTCATTATGTAAAAGAAATGTACTATGGAAGTGACCATTGGGGCTATTCATCAAAAAATGACTATCAAAAGACAAGCTTTGTATATATGCTTTTTGGTTTTGCACCTTATTGTAAAGATGAATTAAAGAAATTCATTGAAGAATGTAGTTCCAATACAGATGAGTATGGCAGATTAAATGGATTCAGTGAATTAGTCATTAAAAAAGCTTTTGGAGGTGTTAGGAATGGTTCATTAATTAAAGAGCTGCCTGATACATTAATCCAAATAGCAAATAAGCATTGGAAACGTATACCACCTGAAAGTCTACCTAAAAGAGAAGGACCTTTTGGATTTTCTTTTCCCGAACGTAAAGAAAGAGAAGATGCCTGGGGTATAACAAAGACTAGATTCGATTTTTTTCCGTCTGGGATTTATAAAACTTTTGTTTATAATTTACTGCAATATCATCCCATTAAGGCAATAGTTTTTATATGTGATTTTACTAATTATATAACATCTTCATACAAAGACTCTGAATTTAGTATTAAGGATGAGTTAAAGGAAATTAAAATCATATTGAATGATGGCAATGAAAATACGATTTATGGGAATGAATATCTATGGAACGCGTACAGGGGTACAACAGTAACCCATTATTTACTTGAATCCATTTTAATTAGCCTTGAAAAATATTTATTAGAAATTGCTCGATTTGAAGTTCCTGACAACAAATTATTAAAAACAATAACCAATTATTTATTAGAAAATTCAAATTCGGCTACAATAATTAGTGTTTTAACCAGTGTATTTATAGCTTATTCAAAAGCATTAGGTGATACCATTTTACCAATTTTAAGAGTTAGAGAGTTTTATGAGTGGGATACACATAGAGCAACAAGAGAACATTCCGCCACAGCAATATATGATCAAAGAATTTCTTATGCCCAAAAAGAAAAAGGTGAATTTAATAGACTTCCACACAGAACAAGATATCAACGTGGTCTTCGAGAATTTTTACTTCATTATCAAATAAACAACGGTTTACTTAACAAAGAATTGCAAACAATATTTGATGGGTTTTATGAAAATTGTGGGAATGATATTTTTTGGGAAAAGGCCATTACTGAAATGGATGTGAGAAAATACAAGGCATCTATTGTTGATAAAGAAAAAGGGGTTTTTCAGTTAGAGGTTAATTATCCACAACCAATTTACAATGCAGTTGAAGCTTTTACAAAAGAAAATGAGAATGATAATCTTTCTTTACACTATTCTCATTCATTAAGACAGGTAAAAGAAAAAAAATCTGAAATGTCATTTGATGAATGGGAGACTATTTTCAAACACTTTTCTTCAGATGAAATTGAGAATACAATGTGGGATTCACCTGTAACATTATCTGTTTTGGGCTTAAATTTATTTTATGAAAAATTAAGTAAAGTTCAAAAAAAGTATTGTATTGAAACTATTATTGATGCACTGGAACAAATAATAAAAGAAACGAACGATAGAGGTAGTTTTAGTAGCTTGTATGGGTATAATATATTGGAAAAACAATTAACAATTGAATCTATTCATTTATTATATAAATTTAGTGAAGGTGTTGTTGATGAGAAAGACCTTGATGTACTTGTTACATACTTACTCATTAGTCATTTGGCAGACCACGAAATAAGAGATTTTCAAAAATATTTCAGAAATACTTTTAGCAAGGAGTTACCAGAAAAAGCCCGAAAACTAGTTGTTGTACTAATAAGATATGCGAAATTCTATAGTGAAAATAGGGTAAATCATTATCGTAGCCAGCAAGAAACAAAAGAATACAGAGAAAAGGAATTTGAATTTATTAAAAGCATATTAATAGAAAGTGATTTACCTGAAACTTCTTCTTTGTCTTTCGAATCATATGAGCCACATTTTTTAAACAATTCTTTACTTCTTATAACTTCAAATGTGAATATTGAATTCTTTCAAAATTATATTCTGAAAATATGTGAATTAATTTTAGAAGACTTAAAGGTAGAAGATGATTTGTCATATTCTCGTTCAAAAAAATCAAGAAAAACAAATCATACAATTCTTGTTGACTTACGTTTTTATTTTAATGAAGTACTTCTACTTAATGATATAAATTTTAGCAAATTATTAATAGATAAATTATGCTATCCTGTTCTAAATAATGAATTTAAGAATTCGTATAGTATTAAAGATTTGTATGAGCTTATAACAGGTGTTTTTAATACAGCTGTTACAAGGTTTGATGATTTAATTAATGAAGATAATGATGTAGAAAGTTACAGAAATCATTTTTGGGAATTATGGAAATATCTTTTCAATAAAGTTAAAGAATCAAGTAAGTCTTATTTTGTGAAAGAACTTTTGTTAGATGTTAATGAAAGATTTTGGTCAATAAAATCAAATAATTGGAAAGGGTTTGTCAATTATAAAACCCAGTATAAAGAGTTTGTAGATTACTTTAAAACCCAATCTTTGCCACATATAATTTCAGTTTTTTCCACTTTTGGAGAAAAAAAATTTCTTCCATCAGGAATTAATTTAATAGTGGAAAATTTAAAAGAGGATGATAGCACTTACAAGAGTTTAGACTCGTCAAATGCAGTTAAATTGATTCAAGTACTTTTTAATAACCATATACAAGAAATTAAAGAAAGTCAAAGTTTGATAGAAGACTTTGTTTACATTTTAAATAAGATGATTGATTTAGGATATTGCGAAGCTTATTTAATAAGAGAGTGTGTAATTACTTATAAAAAAACAGCTTAATTCCCCACAAACCAAAACCCAGTTTGTTACAAAAAGCAAAAATTCTCTGTCTTTTGGTTTGTTCCGCTTCCCCTGCTCATGTAGTGTTTAAATTGCCAACGCTTATGCAGCACATTACAGCTTGCTTACTCGTACCTCGTTCACAACTGTAAAGAGCTACACTTTGCCAAAAGCTATTAATTTAAACACTACCCAAAGCTATGTTTACATAACGGGTAGTTATAATAGCAGCCGCTACACCCACGTATCGCCAAAGCTGTAGTTATAACGCCATTATGTAAAATATCCGACATTCCCCACGCTCAATTTAGAACTAGCATTGAAATTTAGAACACACAAGATTGCCACTTTTCCCCGCCACCCATTTCAACGGTGTAGGTTACAGCAATTATTAATGTTTGCCAAGTGTCTGTGGTAGGATGCATTACATTCGCTCAACCCCTTATAAGGGAATCGCTCTTTTCATTTACCCACCTCAACACCGCATATAAAAAAAGAGCATTTTTTAGAAAATGCCCTTTATTTATCTTTCCAACCGCTTAACATCAATAATTACTTCCACCTACGACACTTTGCCCCGAGAAAAGTGATAAACTTTTTAAGTAGTAGGGAAACAAAGAAACTTACGATTGCACCAACAACAGCCAAAATAATAGTGGTAATCAAATCTTCAACACCAATATTAACGATTGATGAAAAGAATGTACCACCAATGATAGCAGATTTGGTGTTATAATCCATCGTCATTCTCATCAGTTTCAGTGTTTTCTTCATCAGTAACTACTGCTTGACTTACTGCGGTGGCCACAGTTCCGGCAACGGTCATATAAGTGGCGATGGTAACTACAATAGCAGGCATTGAGATTGGAGCTGCAATGATAGCACCACCTGCAGTAGCCAAAGCAATTCCGATATTACGTAAAGTCTTGAAAAATTTGGGAGTCGGTTTTTTATAACGTTCTACAATGTTCATAATTCTGTGATTTAATAGTTAATAAAATAGTTTCTTTTCGGTCTTTAGCTTGATACACCAAAGACAACAGTTTTTGCATAGCATCCCTTGAGTAAACACCTCTACCAATCCCACTCAAATATGTTACTGGGGCAATACACCCTTGAAGCTCTTTTAAAGCATCATTCGCAGGATGAAAGAGAATAAAGCTTCTACCTTTTACAGCCTTCAAAATCAAATGGTGCTTAAACCGTTTTGAAAAACGTGGTTCAACTTCATAAGTACCTTCAGGAATGCAGGAAATATTTCGTTTGTTTTTGTCCCAGGGCAATTCGATTGTGTGACAAAGAAATTTACCAGAATTAAAGAGAGCACCATTGGTGCCCTCTTCAAAATAGGCTCTATGTAGCACTAATTCCATACTTACGGCGTATCTACAATAACAATTGCTAAAGCGTTGTAAGCACCATTCTTAAGCTCGTACATTTGTCCGTTTACCTCTTGGTAAAACTCAACACCAAGCACCTGAACAACAGGCAAGGTTGAGTTAGCGGTTAATGAAGCTGTCAAGGCAATGGCGGCAGTATCAGCAGCAGTGTAAGGAAGAATGGCAGTCTCATCATTTTCAAATGTTGAGGTTTCATTTTCAAAATCCAATTCAGAAGCACCCATTACCACCTTAAAATGAGTTGTTCCTGTTGGAGCTGCAATTCTTACCGTTGGAGAAAACGCATCAAGGTTAACCGTTCCATCACCAGAAACACGGTCAAATGCATTCGTAAACGGAGCAAAAAGCGTAGTGCCTAACTTCCCATTCAAATTGAATTCAAAGCTATTTAACAA
The DNA here is from genome assembly GCF_036553625.1 of Winogradskyella poriferorum. Classification (NCBI taxonomy): domain Bacteria; kingdom Pseudomonadati; phylum Bacteroidota; class Flavobacteriia; order Flavobacteriales; family Flavobacteriaceae; genus Winogradskyella; species Winogradskyella poriferorum. Next base: position 348,174 of record NZ_JAZHOU010000002.1, on the reverse strand, counting down.
GCTTAAATCACCATCTTGCAAGGTTCTTAAACCTCTTTCATTGTTTGTGTCTGTTTTGGTAACCGCAACCAAAGTTTTAGTTAAACGAGATACTACACGTTTGTCCTTTGCATTTTGCAAAAGAATACGAATCGCATTTCGTAAGAGCTTACCACCTTTACCAGCGCGTCCAAATTCAGACCCATTTTCACGCGTTCTCTGAAACGCAGGATCGTTCGCAATACGATTGCCATCCACACCGCCTTTTTCACGTGCTAAATGTCCGTCAGCTGTTTTGTAAAAGGAAATACCACCGATAGTTCCTTTAAGTTTAATAATTCCAGTTTGTTTTGCCATAATAATTCGTTTTTTGATTAATGAAACCAAATCACGTAATTTTATAGCACGTTGTTAAAAATCCAATTCCGTTTTCGGTCATCCATTCCGATATAACCAAAAACGTCATTAAAATATTGAAAACCCTATCGGGATTTTCAACATTTTAACAACGCATCACCATCACCATAATCATAAAACAATAAAGTATGGATGATGTACGGATAAAGCATAGATAAAGTATGATGACCCCAAAAAGAGCTTGCATATACCCAAAAGATATTCAGCGTATCACAGGACGTAGTGAACGTTATGGGCGTAAATTACTTCAGGACATCAGAAATTATTTAGATAAAGAACCTCATCAATTCGTGACTATCAAAGAGTTTTCAGAGTATTCTGGTATTGAAATGGAAGAGGTTATATTGTATATCAAATAGTTACAAATTACTTTCAATCCTCATAAAATTTGTGTAAATTTAGGTTGTATTGTAACAATAAGCGTATTATATTTGCAACCGCTTTACGAATAACAATCGCAAACAAAAAGTTCTTATTAATAGTTGAGTGATTCGGTGAGTGCTAAAAATCTCAACTTTTAAAGTCCTTATAAATAAAGGGTAATGCAGAACGGTTAGTCGTCCTGCCACCCCGACTTTTATTGAATTTCAGAGTTTATCTCTTGAATGGTCGCGTAGCTCAGCTGGATAGAGCATCTGCCTTCTAAGCAGACGGTCACAGGTTCGAATCCTGTCGCGATCACATAAAGCCATACTTGTAATAGTGTGGCTTTTTTGTTTTTTATTAAAATTCTCTATATAACTCGCTTTGTTTTATTAAGTATGAGATAAACTTAAAAAAATAATCTAGCGATGTATCTCACCTCAAAAATCTACAAATCAATAAGTTATTAACAAAACAACACTTAATCGAATTAATTTAAGAAAGTAAATAAGCATAAACATTAACTATTACGTAAAATCCGTAACCATGACGTGTTAATAAGTGAAATTTTAACAAAAAAAAAGAAGACCTAACTTTCGAACAACTTTTATTTTTATTGTATTCTTAAAAATTTTAAAATTTAATTATTATGAAAAAAGTTCCAAGCTTATTTATTTTATTAATTGTGACATTAGTTTTCTCTTGTTCAACAGATCAATCAGAAATAAATACCACAAATGACGAAAATCTTAGTATTCTATCTCTTAATGACATGAAAGAGTTCCAAAATTTATTAATAACATTTAATAATTACAATAGCATTAAACAATTTGAAGATTGGAGTGAAAAACAAGCCTACATCACAGCTTATTCTTCTGATAAGATTTCCCAGGAGGAACTTAACAACATACCTTTTACATTTCAATTTATTTTAAATGAAGACAAGAAATTTAGAATAGGAGAAAGAGAAATTGAATTCCGTAATGGGATTTTTTATGAAGTTTCTAATATTTCAAGTGATAATAAAAATGAGATAGTATTTGCAAAAACTGAAGTTATTAATGTTGATGATTCTCAAAATACAGACCCAAGCAAAACAACTTTAAATGCTAATGGTGGTGAGTATAAAGAATGGACAGAATTTGTAAGACAAACATATGCCTCTGGTTGTTCTGCACCTATTAATAAATCATTAAGATATAGATTAGTACACTATCTTGAAGTAATAAAAACAACTGGTCCAAGCTGGGGATTCTCTCAAACCGATGTATATTTTAAACTAAGAATGAGTCAAAAGAAAAGTTCTGGTTGGCATTATAATAATACTTCTACTGAAAGATTATATACCCTAAACCTAACTGGTAATACCACCCTAAAATATTATGATGGCAGTGGAGTTGCCCCAATGCAAAACTTTTCAATATATGATTCAAATTCCTGTTCTAACACACTGAAAGGAACAAAATCATATTGGATACGTTCATTTAGCCTTGTAACAGGTACAAATTTTTCACTATACAATTGGGATATTAATGTAAATGGTCTTGTTTTCCATAAAGTAAATGGTGACACCAATGAAATAAATACAACAATATCTTGGTAAAGATATTATTGAAACAATACAAATTATTATAAAAGAACAAAAAGAGCTAGTTAAACTAGCTCTTTTCTAATCAAAAAAAATTAATAAATTTCTACACCATACAAAATATTTTATATGCTATTTCTGCAAAACTTTTTTCATAATATAAGAGAGAGATAATAGTCTAAAAGAAGCTATTTTACCTCTAAAAACAACTCATTCTGGATATTCTATTCTTAGGTGGTATATATTGGCAAGTTTATGCTTAAGAACCTTTTTGATAGATTGAATTTCTTTAAAGGTTATATTAGCATTCAGAAATTGACCGCCCTCCATTTGCCTGTTAATGATATTCTCTACAAAATCATTAATCTTTGTTGTTGTTGGTTCTTTTAAACTTTTTGACGCGGCTTCAACGCTATCACACATCATTAAAATTGCAGTTTCTTTACTAAAAGGTTTTGGACCAGGATATGAGAAATCTTCAATATTAACATCTTCATTTTCAGCTTTCTCCTTCATATAGAAATAGTAAACTACACTAGTGCCATGATGTGTTCTTATAAAGTCAATTACACGATCAGGTAAATTATATTTTTTTGCTATTTCTATACCATTGAGAACATGATCTACAATTACTCTTGCACTTTCTCTATTAGAAAGTTCATTATGAGGATTTATACCATTACTTTGATTCTCGGTAAAATAAGTAGGATTCTTCATTTTACCTATATCATGATATAGAGCGCCTACCCTAACCAACATAGCATTTGCACCTATTTCATTTGCTGAAGCTTCAGCCAAATTAGCAACATTTAATGAGTGGTGAAACGTGCCTGGTGCTTTATTAGATAAATCTTTTAAAAGTTTTGTATTAGTATCTGATAATTCTAAAAGCGAAACATCAGAAACAAGCCCAAATATCTTTTCATAAATATAGATAAGAGGCTGTACAAAAAGTGTCGCCAAACCACAAAGAATAAATAAACCAAATGTATCCCATTTTAAGGTCGTTATCTGGCCTTCGTGAATTACGAAAAAGGCAAAGTACGCTATTATATAAATTAAGGTAATTTGTCCAACTGAAATAAAAAGGTTAGCACGTTTATAAAGCTCAGAAACCGTTAATATTGTTACTATTCCGGCAATGATTTGAAGAAACATATACTCATAACTGTTTGGTACTATAAAACCTAAAAGCAGCACTGTTAACACATGCGCAAACAATCCTAATCTGGCATCAAAAAACGCCTTTAAAACTAATGGTAGAATACACAAAGGAACGACATAAATATACTGTGAGTTATAGTTAATCACTAAGGTCGTAAGCAAAACCATTAATGCTATATTAAAGAATATAAAAGTAACTTTAGTGTTGTTTTGAAATACCTCTAACCTATATTTTTGTAAAAAGAGAAGCAACATCAAAAGCGCTAAAGCCACTAATAAAGTATAAGCCACTAAAACCCAATTATAATTAGCTGTGTTCCATACCTGAGACTCATATTCAGACTTTAAAGACTTTAAAATATTATACTCCTCATCCTCAACAACCTGACCTTTAGAAATAATCAACTGATCTTTATCTATACTACCTCTGGTATGCGAAATTTGTGATAGCTCTTCTTCAAGAGTTTTCTTTGTTAGAGTTTCATTTAACGTTACATTAGGCTTAACAATATCAAAAAACAGAGATATCATCTTATTTTTATTCTCAGCAGAGGTTGACTGCTTTAAGAAACTCTCTAATTTATTTCTTAATTGATTAATTTCAATGAGACTCCTATATTCTATACGTTTTTCAACTGTATTGTTAGACGCTACTAAAACGACCTGTTTATCGTTAGAGTAAGGGTAATCAGTATCTAAAATTCCATTTACATATAATGTTTCAACTATATCTGTACCCTGTTTAAACAAAGCATTCTTAGAAGTAACAGAATCATTAAAAACTTCGTTAAACTTAGTAATATAGTCTAGCTTTATGGTCTTAGGAATTTCTCGATCTATCTCAAAATAAACGGGAGCATTGTTTTCAATTTCTAATTGCTCTTCGTTAATTTCTTCTTGCGTTTTCTGAATTGCAAAATTAAAAGGAGCATAGAGGTTTTCTGACTGCCAAGGTTTTCCTTTTTCAAAAGAATATCTAAACTTGCCTGTTTTAGGAAACAAATAGACAATGAAAAGCGTCGTAACCAGAAACAATAGTATTTTATATACTAAAGCATGATTCTTATACCATTTGTTTAGAAGTTCTTTCATCTGTTGATTTTTATTCTACTTAAAGGTCAGATGGAATTCGCAAAATGATCGATACTATTATTATCAACATCACAACACTGCTCATTTCATATAAAATCAAATGTAACAAATATTAAAATTTTAACCTTCTATATTCGTTAATACATTCCGAAATATCTCAAAAAATCATTAATTTCGCAGGAACTAATTATAAACAAAATAATAATGATTAAGGACGTAGTAATCGTATCTGCCGTTAGAACACCAATAGGAAGTTTTTTGGGAAGTTTATCTAGTGTACCTGCCCCAAAGCTAGGTGCTGCTGCTATAAAAGGAGCTTTAGATAAAATAAACCTTAAACCAGAAATGGTAGACGAAGTATTAATGGGTAACGTAGTGCAAGCTGGTACAGGCCAAGCACCAGCAAGACAAGCCGCAATTTTTGCAGGAATCCCAAATACCGTTCCTTGTACAACAATAAATAAAGTTTGTTCTTCTGGCATGAAAGCTGTAATGCAAGCTGCTCAAGCCATTAGCCTTGGTGATGCAGATATTATGGTTGCTGGCGGTATGGAAAACATGAGTGCTATACCACATTACTACCACGCTCGAAGTGCTACTAAATTTGGTCCAGCTACTCTAGAAGATGGTATGCAAAAAGATGGTTTGGTAGATGCTTACGACAACAATGCCATGGGAGTTTGTGCAGATGCTTGTGCTGTAGAATATAACTTTACCAGAGAAGATCAAGATGCTTTTGCTGTACAATCTTATGAACGTTCCAAAGCAGCTTGGGATGCAGGTAAATTTGATAATGAAGTGATTTCTGTTGAAGTCCCTCAACGTCGCGGAGATGCTATTGTTGTTAATAAAGATGAAGAGTATACGAATGTAAAAATGGAAAAAATACCAGCTTTGCGTCCTGCCTTTACTAAAGACGGAACGGTAACAGCTGCAAATGCGTCTACTATTAATGATGGTGCAGCGGCATTAGTTTTAATGAGTAAAGATAAAGCTGAAGAGTTAGGCTTAACTCCTTTAGCAACTATAAAAAGCTATGCAGATGCTGCTCAAGAACCAGAATGGTTTACCACTGCACCTGCAAAAGCATTGCCTAAAGCTTTAGCCAAAGCTAATGTAGAATTAAGTGATGTAGATTTCTTTGAGTTTAATGAGGCTTTTTCAGTAGTTGGTTTAGCTAACATGAAAATATTAGGATTATCTGACGATAAAGTTAACGTAAATGGTGGTGCCGTTTCTTTAGGTCACCCTCTTGGTTGTTCTGGTGCCAGAATATTAGTAACATTATTAAACGTCTTACAACAAAATAATGCAAAAATTGGTGCAGCTGCTATTTGCAATGGTGGTGGTGGTGCTTCTGCAATGGTTTTAGAACGCCCTTAAATTTCATATATGCAATACGGAGTTTGCAATCTAGGGATTGTACCAATACGGTTAGAACCTACTGACACTAGTGAAATGGTGACTCAGGCATTGTATGGTGACTTTTTTAAAGTGCTAGAACAGCGCAAAAAATGGAGTCGCATTCGTTTTGCATACGATAAATATGAAGGCTGGATAGACAATAAACAATATCTTGAGATTGAAGAAGAACAGTATGGTATATTATCTGAATCTGGTATTGTATTATCAAAAGATTTAATTCAGTTTGTTTCTGATGATGCTAATAGCATTTATCCCATTCCACTAGGCTCCGACCTAAATTGCTTAACCCTTTTAAACCAAAAGTTTGAAGGCAATAAGATTACTGAAAAGAGTGATAAATCTAATATTATAGATACTTCATTTTTATACCTTAACACTCCGTATTTATGGGGAGGAAAATCTCCTTTTGGTATAGACTGCTCTGGTTTTACACAAATGGTATACAAGTTGAACGGATATCATTTATTACGTGACGCATCTCAGCAAGCCACGCAAGGTGTTGCTTTAAGTTTTATTGAAGAAAGCGAACCAGGTGACTTAGCTTTTTTTGATAACGCAGAAGGCGATATTGTACACGTTGGAATTATAATGAAGGATAATTATATTATACATGCACACGGAAAAGTAAGGATAGATCGTCTGGACCATAGTGGCATTTATAATATAGATAAGAACACGCACACACACAGACTAAGAGTCATCAAAAAGATTATTTAATAAAAAAAAGCGGCTTAAAATTTTAAGTCGCTTTTTTTTATTCCTACTAGTAATATTAATTACCAGATTCAATTTCTTTTGCTTTATCCTTGTATGTATTATATTTCTCAGTTTCACCTAAAGCACTATAAATATTAGCTAACTGGTTATAAACACCAGCTTCTTTTAAATTTGGATTATTTTGTACAAACTTTTCCAATATTTCAGCACCAGCTTTAAATAACTCATCTTTTTGAGCCTTTAATTCGTCATAACGCTTATAGTCTGCAGAAGAATCACCCAATTGATTCATCTCCTCATACAAAGCATTACCTTTATCTACTTCAATAAATGATAAATTCATTGCTGCATTAACATAATCTGGCTTAATATTTAGCGCTTGCTGAAAAGCAGATTTTGCAACATCATACTGATTAGCTTCCATTGCAGTAACACCAACATTAAAATTTAAGTTAGCATTATTCGGATCTTCTTTTAATGCTTTTTTAAATAATTCTAGTGCTTTTTCATTATTACCAACCTTAGTAAGCACAACAGCCTCTGTAAGAAGTAATTCTTTATCATCAGGAAATTCTTTTCTTGCATCACTAGTATAAGCAAGAGCCTTATCATTCTCACCCTGAGCAACATAAATAGAGGCTATATTTTTTACAATAATAGCACGTTTTGATTCTTCTTTTCTATCTACTGGTTTGATATGAGTTTTTAATGTTTTTACTGAAAAATCTCTAGAATCTTTATCAATAAACGGTTCTTCCTTACCAGTTTCTTTATTCGTAGCCAAATAGCTCATTTTAATCCCAGTATAACCTAACTCTTTTAACTTAAGAAAATGTTTCAAAGAAGTTTCATAATCATTGTTTTGAGCTGAAAGCAAAGCTGCGTTATATAAAAACGACGTGTCCTTTGGTGAAATTTTATAGATATTCTCATAAGCTTTTGAAGCTACTGCAAGATTTTTGCTTTCAAATGCCTTATTTGCTTTAGTTAAGAAAGAATTATAAATTTCAGTTTTAATTTCATTCGCATCTTCTGTATAACGTAACTTGCCTATTGAAGATTCATGATTTTTTAATTCTTCTAAAGTTGTAATTGTTTTATCTAAATCACTATCTGATGCTGCACCGTTTGCATAAAGCGCCTGAGCTTTTAGGAATAAAAACTTAGCTTTCATCTTATCATCCATATTACTCATCATACCTTCAGCAGCAGCAGCAGCAGATTTAGCATCAGCGAAATTCGATTTTTTTAGTGCTTTTTCTAAAGCCTTTACCTCATCTTTTTGTGCAAAAGACATAGCTGTAACCGTAAAAACCAGCACCAATGTCATTAATTTTTTCATTTTTAATAAAATAGTTTATGTTGTTAATTTTTAGTTTTCAGTTTCATTATTATCAATAGCCGTGCCATCTTCATTTGCTGTTTGCTCATCAGCGTTTTCAGCATCTAGCTCATCAACATTTTCATCCTCGTCATCTTTCATTACTTTGGCAACAGCAGCAATAGAATCGTTTCCTTTTAGGTTGATAAGCTTTACACCTTGCGTTGCTCTACCCATCACTCTTAAATCTGCAACTTCCATACGAATCGCAATACCAGACTTATTAATAATCATTAAATCGTCCTCGTCAGAAACATTTTTAATTGCTACTAAGTTACCTGTTTTGTCAGTGATAGAAATAGTTTTCACACCTTTTCCACCTCTATTAGTAATTCTGTAATCATCTAAGCTAGAACGTTTTCCGTATCCGTTTTCAGACACTACTAAGATATTACTTTCAAAATCATTAACAGCAACCATTCCTATTACCTCATCGTTATCATTTGCTAAAGTTATTCCTCTAACACCCGAAGCATTACGACCCATTGGTCTTGTTTTTGCCTCTTCAAAACGAATGGCTTTACCAGATCTAAGCGCCAACATTACTTGGCTCTCACCTGTTGTAAGTTTAGCTTCTAATAATTCGTCACCATCCTTAATTGTAATTGCATTAATACCATTAGTACGTGGTCTAGAATATTGTTCTAATGATGTTTTCTTAACCTGACCTTTTTTCGTAGCCATTATGACATAATGACTGTTTATGTAATCTTCATCCTTAAGATCTTGTGTACAGATAAATGCCATTACCTTATCATCTTGTTCTATATTAATAAGGTTTTGAATAGCTCTACCTTTTGAAGTCTTAGAACCTTCCGGAATTTCATAAACTCGCATCCAGAAACATTTTCCTTTTTGAGTAAAGAACAACATATACTGGTGATTTGTACCAACAAATAGATGCTCTAAGAAATCTTCATTTCGAGTTGTTGACGCTTTTTGGCCAACTCCACCTCTATTTTGAGTTTTATATTCTGTTAAAGAGGTACGTTTAATATAACCAGCGTGAGAAATAGTAATCACTACTTTTTCATCTGGAATCATATCTTCAATACTTAAGTCTCCACCAGCATATTCAATTACAGAACGACGCTCATCACCATATTTATCACGGATAACCTCAAGCTCTTCCTTAATGATATCCATACGACGTTCTTTTTTTTCTAAAATATCTTTAAGGTCTTCAATGGTTTTCATTAACTCTTCATACTCTGCTCTTAACTTGTCTTGTTCTAGACCTGTTAACTGACGTAATCGCATTTCTACGATAGCCTTAGCTTGTATTTCAGTAAGTTTAAAGCGTTCTATTAATTTTTCTCTAGCTTCTTCTGCATTTGCAGATGCTCTGATTAAAGCAATTACTTCATCAATATTATCTGAAGCGATGATTAATCCTTCTAAAATGTGAGCACGCTCTTCAGCCTTACGTAATTCGTATTGTGTACGTCTTACTACTACTTCATGTCTATGCTCTACGAAATAGTGAATTAAATCTTTTAAATTTAAAAGTTGTGGACGTCCTTTTACTAAGGCAATATTATTTACACTAAAAGAAGATTGTAAAGCTGTGTACTTATATAATTTATTAAGTACAATGTTAGGAATGGCGTCGCGCTTTAAAACGTACACAATACGCATCCCTTTTCTATCGGACTCATCTCTTATAGTAGAGATACCCTCAAGCTTTTTATCGTTAACCAAGTCAGCAGTCTTTTTAATCATATCTGCCTTGTTAACTTGGTAAGGAATTTCATTTACAATGATACACTCACGTCCATTTACTTCTTCAATATTTGCTTTACCACGCATTACGATTCTACCACGACCAGTATGAAATGCTTCTTTAACACCATCGTAACCATAGATTGTTCCACCTGTAGGGAAATCTGGTGCTTTAATGTGTTGCATTAACTCGTCGACCTCAATATCATTATTATCAATGTAAGCTATAGTTCCGTTTACAACTTCTGTAAGGTTGTGAGGTGGCATATTGGTTGCCATACCAACAGCTATACCAGAAGCACCATTTACCAATAAACCAGGAATACGTGTAGGTAAAACTGTTGGTTCTTCTAAGGTATCATCAAAATTAAGTTTATGGTCTACAGTTTCTTTATCAATGTCTGCTAACATTTCTTCAGAAATTTTCTGCATTCTTGCCTCTGTATAACGCATTGCAGCAGGACTATCTCCATCCACAGAACCAAAGTTTCCTTGACCATCTACTAACATATATCGTAAACTCCATTCCTGAGCCATACGTACCATAGTGTCATAAACCGAAGTATCTCCGTGAGGGTGGTACTTACCTAAAACCTCACCTACAATTCTTGCTGATTTTTTGTGTGCTGAATTAGCTCTAACACCAAGTTCGTGCATACCATAAAGTACACGTCTATGAACTGGTTTTAAGCCATCTCTTACATCTGGTAACGCACGTGACACAATGACCGACATTGAATAATCAATGTAGGCTGATTTCATTTCATCTTCAATGTTAATCGGAATGAGTTTTTCTCCTTCTGCCATATATAAAATTTATTAGATTTTTCTAGGTTTTCAAAACGTGCTAATATAAGCATTTCAGTAGTGTTTGAAGTGATTTTACAAGCTAATTTTGAGAGTTTTTATTAACAATTTTTAATATCTTTTTAGTTAATAACTAACACTAAATTTGCTTTGATTTAAAATGCTTTTTTAGTCTATTCGTTAAACCATTTTATTTAAGGTATGGTTTTTGCCTTGTAGATAATATGTTTTTACTATTTTTAATGCAGAAAGGAGTTTACTATGGATGATAATTTTTCCCCAAGAGTTAAGGATGTTATAGCATTTAGCAAAGAAGAAGCTTTACGCTTAGGCCATGATTTTATAGGTACAGAGCATTTAATGCTTGGTTTATTAAGAGATGGCAACGGAAAAGCTATAGATATATTAAGCGCATTAGACGTTGACTTAAATCACTTGAGACGCAAAGTAGAGATTTTAAGTCCGGCTAATCCTAATATTATATCAACATCTAACGAAAAGAAAAACTTGCACTTAACAAGGCAAGCCGAACGTGCTTTAAAAACAACATTTTTAGAAGCTAAATTGTTTCAAAGCACCTCAATAAATACAGCACATTTATTATTGTGTATATTAAGAAATGAAAATGATCCAACGACTAAGTTATTAAACAAACTTAAAGTTGATTATGATAATGTAAAAGACGAATTTAAATCTATGATTACAAGCGAAGATGATTACCTAGATGAACCAAAAGCCGAATCATATTCTGATGATGAAATAAATGAAGAGGATGATGCGAAGCAAAATCCTTTCGGTGGAGGTCAGTCTGGAAAAACAAATAAAAAATCTAAAACACCTGTTTTAGACAACTTTGGTAGAGATCTAACTGTTCTTGCCGAAGAAGGAAAATTAGACCCTGTAGTGGGTAGAGAAAAAGAAATACAACGTGTTTCTCAAATATTAAGTAGACGTAAAAAGAATAATCCACTTTTAATTGGTGAACCAGGTGTAGGTAAATCTGCTATTGCAGAAGGTTTAGCATTGCGTATTGTAAAACGTAAAGTGTCTAGAACATTATTCAATAAGCGTGTTGTTACTTTAGATTTGGCAAGCTTAGTTGCTGGCACAAAATACAGAGGTCAGTTCGAGGAACGTATGAAAGCTGTAATGAACGAGCTAGAAAAAAATGACGATATTATTCTTTTTATAGATGAAATTCATACCATTGTTGGTGCTGGCGGAGCAACAGGAAGTTTAGATGCTTCTAACATGTTTAAACCTGCATTAGCAAGAGGCGAAATTCAATGTATTGGAGCAACAACATTAGATGAGTACAGACAATATATTGAAAAAGATGGTGCTTTAGAGCGTCGTTTCCAAAAGGTTATTGTTGAACCTACTTCTGTTGAGGAAACGATAGAGATATTGAATAACATAAAAGCTAAATACGAAGAACACCACAACGTTGATTATACCGACGAAGCTATTGAAGCGTGTGTGAAGTTAACTAACCGTTACATGACAGAACGTTTCTTACCAGACAAAGCTATCGATGCTTTAGATGAAGCTGGATCTCGCGTGCATATCACAAATATTGATGTTCCTAAGCAAATCATAGAATTAGAGAAACAACTTGAAGAGGTTAAGGAAACTAAGAACAGTGTTGTTAAAAAACAAAAGTATGAGGAAGCAGCAAAACTTAGAGATGATGAAAAACGTCTTGAAAAAGAATTAGCTACAGCGCAAGAAAAATGGGAAGAAGAAACTAAACAACATAGAGAAATTGTTACAGAAGATAATGTTGCTGATGTTATTTCTATGATGACTGGTATTCCTGTAAACAAAATAGCGCAAACAGAACTCAACAAATTAGCAAAATTACCAGACCTTATTAAAGGCAGAGTTATAGGACAAGATAATGCTGTCGCAAAGGTTGTAAAGGCTATTCAACGTAATAGAGCTGGTCTTAAAGATCCTAATAAGCCTATTGGTTCGTTTATCTTTTTAGGACAAACAGGTGTTGGTAAAACACAATTAGCTAAGGTCTTAGCTAATGAGTTGTTTGATAGCACTGACGCACTTGTGCGTATAGATATGAGCGAGTACATGGAAAAATTCGCTGTATCAAGACTTATTGGTGCGCCTCCAGGATATGTAGGTTATGAAGAAGGTGGACAACTTACTGAAAAGATTAGACGTAAGCCTTATGCCGTAGTACTTTTAGATGAGATTGAAAAAGCGCATCCAGATGTATTTAACATGCTTTTACAAGTACTAGATGACGGTTATTTAACTGATAGTCTTGGAAGAAAAATCGATTTTAGAAATACTATAATCATTATGACTTCTAATATTGGTGCTCGTAAACTTAAAGATTTTGGTACTGGTGTAGGTTTTGGAACCTCTGCAAAAGAATCTCAAGAGACTGAATATGCAAAAGGTGTTATAGAAAATGCCCTTAAAAAAGCATTTGCTCCTGAGTTTTTAAATAGAATTGATGATGTTATTGTATTCAATGCTTTAGAGAAAGAAGATATTAATAAAATCATTGATATTGAACTTGTAAAACTAGTAAAACGCATCAAGGATTTAGGCTACAACCTTATTCTTACAGATGAAGCTAAAGATTACATTGCAGATAAAGGTTTTGATAAACAATATGGCGCAAGACCTCTAAACAGAGCGATCCAGAAATACGTAGAAGACGCACTTGCCGAAGAGATAATTAACTCTAAGATACAGGAAGGTGATACAATTACTATGGATTTAGATGCTAAAAAAGAGGAATTAAAAATTAAGGTAAAAAGCTCTAGCGAGCCTACTGAATCCTAAATAGATTAGAAAAATAAAATAAAAAAAACTCCTTTTTTAAAGGAGTTTTTTTTATTTTGAATTCCCCTAAAACCATTAATAGCATGCTAGAAACAGTTTTAAGACTAAAGTTTTGCACACTAACATTTTATGATAATTATGTAATTGCAGTTATTAACGAAGGTGAACATATAGACCATGAAATCAATCAAAAGTTGATAAATATTATGGATGAACATTATGAAAGGCCTTACGTCTACATAACTCACAGAATAAACTCTTACTCTGTAGATCCTAATATTTACCCAAAAACCACTACAGCCAAAAATCTTGCTGGTTTTGCTGTGGTTTCAGATGATTATATTTCAAAAAATAATGCCAAAATTGAGCGTTTATTTTTTGGAAAACCCTTTGAAATTTTTACAGAATTAGATGATGCTATAACTTGGGCTAAAAAACTTATAGAAAAAGGTTCTTAGCATATCTTTTTTTTTAAATACCATTAGTGTTTCTCTACACCATAGTTGTTTAAAAAGAGCTCCTCTACTTCGATATCAACATCTTTTAAAAACTGAATAGAAGTCTCTATATCATCATGCAATACTTGATCTTCTTTTATAAATGGCACAATCTTTCTGTAGTGCTCTAAGAAAGATTCTAATAATGGAGACGTTTTCATAGGTCTTCTAAACTCTAATGCCTGAGAAGCATTCATCAATTCTATAGCAATAACACGCTCAACATTTCTAACAAGATTATAAGCCTGTGTTGCAGCATTGGCTCCCATACTTACATGATCTTCTTGCCCATTACTAGACACAATACTATCTATACTTGCTGGTGATGCTAATTGCTTATTAGCACTTACAATACTTGCCGCTGTATACTGCGGTATCATAAAGCCTGAATTTAATCCAGGATTATCTACCAAAAATGATGGTAAGCCTCTTAATCCAGATACTAATTGAAAAATTCTTCGTTCAGAAATATTTCCTATTTCGGCCATAGCTATTTTTAAATAATCTAGGGCTAAAGCCAAAGGTTGTCCATGGAAATTTCCTCCTGAAATAATTAAATCCTCTTCAGAAAAAATATTTGGGTTATCTGTTACAGAATTGATTTCTGTTAAAATTACTTTCTCTACAAAATCTAAAGTATCTTTTGTAGCACCATGAACTTGAGGTATACATCTAAATGAATATGGATCTTGCACATGCTCTTTTTCTCGGGTAATTAATTCGCTACCTTCTAAAAGTTCGTTAAAACGTTTTGCTACTTTACGCTGGCCTGGATGTGGTCTTACATCATGTACTAAATCATGAAACGGATCTAATCTACCATCAAACGCATCTAAAGATATTGCAGAAATAATATCGGCCAAATAAGACGTCTTATGAGACATTAATAATAAGTACACACCATAAGCACTCATAAACTGAGTCCCATTTAATAGAGCTAAACCTTCTTTAGCTTCTAATTTTATCGGTTCCCAATTGAATTTTTCTAACAATTCTGAAGCTTCATAATTTTCACCATTATGCACAACACTTCCTTTTCCTAACAACGGCAAAGCTAAGTGCGCTAATGGTGCTAAATCACCCGAAGCACCTAATGAGCCTTGTGTATATACAAACGGAAAAATATCATTATTAAAAAATTCTATTAATCGCTCTACTGTTTTTAGTTGTACTCCACTATGACCATAACTTAAGGATTGTATTTTTAATAACAACATTACCTTAACTACAGATTCTGGTACTCGGTCACCAGTGCCACATGCATGAGACATTACCAAATTCTCCTGTAATTTAGTTAAGTCTTTTTCTGAAATCTTAACGTTATATAACGAGCCAAAGCCAGTATTAATACCATACATTGGCTTTTTGTTATTGGTTAATTTGTTATCGAGATAAGCTTTACATTTTTCTATATTTTGAATTGCCGACTCTGAAAGTTTAAGTTTCTTATTATCCTTAAAAATATTGTAAATGGTTACAATGTCTAACGCGTCTGATGATATAATGTGATAGCTATCCATAGTTGAAATTTGTAAGCTTCAAAATTGAGAATATTTTTTGGTTTTACAAGAAATTGTTAATAATTCCTACTTTCTTGAAAATGAAATATTCAATGCTTATTTTTGATAACAATCAAATTCAAAAGTATGAAAAGACTACTAGCATTAAGTATCGTCACAACCTTGTTTGCTTGCAAAGAGGAACCTAAAATAGACTATGTTTTATTTTCTGGTAAAATTGAAAACCCAACTGTAAAATCGGTTTCAGTTTTCCAAGGAAGAGAAAAAATCAAAGAAATTCAACTTGAACAAGATGGTACGTTTTCTGACACATTAACTGTAGAAAACGGATACTACAATCTAGATCATGGTAGAGAAGTAGCTTACATGTATTTAGAAAAAGGTGATAGTATTAACGTTTCGTTAGACACTAAAGAGTTTGATGAAACCATTAAATACTCAGGTATTGGTTCTAGTAAAAACAATTTCTTAGCCGAAAAAGTTTTAATTGAAGAGAAAGCAGATATAGACATCTCTAAAGTTTATGCTATGGAAGAGCCTGAGTTTATAGCAGTAATGGAAGATTTAAAAAATAGTAAAGTTAAATCATTAGAAAGTAAAGAGAATCTTTCATCCGAGTTTAAAACCACAGAGAAGAAGAACATTGATTATGATTACCTTATAAATCTTTTAAACTATCCTAGTTATCATAAACATTTTGCCAAAAAAGCTGAATTTAAAGCTTCTGATGATTTCATGACACGTTTTAGTACTATTGATTATAACAATGAAAAAGATTATGAAGCTTTAGATAGCTACAAAAGGTTAGTACAAATCCATTACGCTAATCAATTAAGAGATAGTGACAATCCATCATTAATTTTTGAGGAAGTTAGTAAAACTAGTATAGATGCTTTAAAAGAGGATTTATCTAAAAGCCTACGTTACGATATTTCACCAAGTAATGAACATCTTAAAGCATACTACAATGGTATAATAAATTTATCTACTGATGAGAAGTACAAACAAGAAATATCTACCAAATACTCTAAAGTTTCTAAACTTGCTAAAGGAATGCCTTCTCCATCATTTGTAGAATATGAAAATCACAAAGGAGGCACAACTTCTCTTGAAGACTTAAGAGGAAAGTATGTCTATGTAGACGTTTGGGCAACTTGGTGCGGTCCATGCATAAGAGAAATACCCGCTTTAAAAGAAGTTGAAAAGCAATTTCATGGTAAGAATATAGCTTTTGTAAGTACTTCTATTGATAAAGCTTCTGCGCACAATACTTGGGTAGAAATGGTAAAAAATAAAGAATTAGGTGGTATTCAATTAATGGCTGATAACGATTGGAATTCTCAATTTGTAAAGGATTATGCCATTGAAGGTATACCAAGATTTATTTTAATTGATCCTGATGGAAATATAGTTAGTGCTGATGCGCCTAGACCATCAAATCCAAAACTTGTAGAACTATTTAAAGAACTAAATATTTAACTAAAAAAAGCCTTCATTATGAAGGCTTTTTTTATTGTGCATTTTGTTCTTGTTGCTGCTGCTCTTGTTCCGGTTGTTTAAATAAATCTATGTAAGCTTCGCCTATAGTTTCAATAATATGGCTCGCTATTAAACTCTGATAACCATAATCTTCTAAAGAAATATCGGCAGATTTTCCGTGTAAATACACACCAAAAATAGTTGCTGCTAATGGTTCATAATCTTGAGCGATTAAACCTGTTATAATTCCTGTTAAGACATCACCTGTACCTGCAGTTGCCATTCCTGGATTTCCTGTTGTGTTTATATAAAGCTTGTCACCAAAAACTGTTATAGTGTTTGCACCTTTTAGAACGACGATAACCTTATATGTTTTTGAAAAGTCTTTTACTTTTTTAAGCTTGTCAAAATCATCCGTCCACTCACCTACTAATCGTTCTAGTTCTTTTGGGTGTGGTGTTAAAACTGTTTGTTCTGGTAATAACTTTAATAACGCTTTCTTTTTAGATAAGATGTTTAAACCATCTGCATCTATAACTAATTTAGTTTTATTAGTATTCAAAAACAACTCTAAAGCTTTACTTGTTTTATCAGCCGTTCCTAATCCTACACCAATACCAACGACACTAGGTTCTATATCAAAAGAAATATCAGTGATTCGTTCTTCATCTTTATCAGTAATTACCATTGCCTCCGGAAAAGATGCTTGCATACTATGATAACCACATTTTGGAATATACGCTGTAACCAAACCTGCTCCAGAACTTAATGCTGCTCTACTCGCTAAATTAACAGCACCTATTTTCCCATAACTTCCACCAACTATTAAGGCATGACCAAAATCTCCTTTGTGCGAAAATTTTTCTCTTGGTTTGTATAATGGTAAAACTTCATATTTTGAAATTAATTCAACTTCAGTTTCTGTTTGCATCAAATAATCACGATCTATACCTATATCTAAGGCTTCCCATTGTACTGTAAATTTTGAAGTTTCTGGTAAGAAGAATATCAATTTTGGTGACTGAAAACTTAAGGTGTAGTTAGCGTGTACTACAGCGTTTTCATCTTCTATTGGTTTGTCTGTATATAACCCTGAAGGTATATCTATAGACAAGGTAAATGCTTTAGACCCTCTCCATTTTTGAAACAATTCTTGCACCCAATCATTAGGTTGACGATTAAGACCTATACCAAAAACAGCATCAACTATAATATCTTTTTCATCAATAACCACATCTGAAAAATCACTAGAGCAACTAAGCATTTTTGGCCAATCCTTAGTTACTGACTTAATTCTATCGTAATTAATTAAAAAATCCTTAGAGCGTTTATCACTGCAGTTTACAATATAAGTCACCACATTATAACCATGAGTTAATAAATGTCTTGCTAATACCAATCCGTCACCACCATTATTACCAATACCACAAAAGACATGAATTGGTACTTGTGCACCTTGCATACGCATATGAATCCAATTAAAAATCTGGGTTCCTGCACGTTCCATTAAATCGGTTGAGGAGATATTTTGGCGTTCAGTAGTGAGTTTATCTCCTTCGTATATTTGTTCTTTTGAGAATAATTTCATGTATAAATTCTGTATATTGAAAAACTTTTTTGGGAAGTAAAAATAAGGTTTTCCGAGCCAATAAATAATAATGTATTTAGATTAATTGAATAATGAAAGATTCATTCAAAACCCATCGTCTTCGCATTAGACCAATAACAACAGAGGACGCACCATTCATTTTAGAATTAATGAATACACCTAAATGGATTCAATTTATTGGTGACAGAAATGTAAGAACTGTTGAAGCTGCAGAAGCTTATATTACTGAAAAAGCGTTACCTCAAATAGCTACTCATGGCTATGGTAATAACGTTATTATTAGAAAATCTAATAACATAAAACTTGGTACTTGCGGAGTTTACCATAGAGAAGGTATAGAAATACCAGATATTGGCTTTGCGTTTTTGCCATCGAACGAAGGAAAAGGTTATGCGTTTGAAGCTACTTCAAAACTTGTAGAAATAATGAAAGAGAATTATGGTCTGGCTGAACTAAGTGCCTATACTTTAGAAGAAAATCTATCCTCAAGAAAACTACTAGAGCGTTTAGGTTTTGAACTAAAAGGTATCGGAACATTGCCTACATCTGATGAAGAATTGTTGCATTATCATAGAAAACTATAGTTTTAACCCAAATAAAGGTGAATTAAATGTTTTTTTGCCTGTGATACCTTTT
Source organism: Winogradskyella poriferorum (assembly GCF_036553625.1). Lineage (NCBI taxonomy): Bacteria > Pseudomonadati > Bacteroidota > Flavobacteriia > Flavobacteriales > Flavobacteriaceae > Winogradskyella > Winogradskyella poriferorum. Next base: position 328,964 of record NZ_JAZHOU010000002.1, on the reverse strand, counting down.
GTTGCGTACATTTAAGCTTTAATCAGAATTTTATGAGACTTATTCTCTGTTTTAATCTATTTTTGGTTTTATCATTTTTAGGTATTAACGCGCAACAGTTTACGTTAGAAATTTCATTAGATGCAACCGTTAATGAAACCTCAGGATTATTGTATCTAAACAATACATTAATTACGCATAACGACAGTGCAAATACCAATCAACTTTTTGATATTGATACTACAACAGGAAATGTAACTCGTACAGTTACCATTACTAACGCTACCAATATCGATTGGGAAGATCTTACACAAGATGGAACATATATTTACGTTGGAGATTTTGGTAATTACCAAGGAGATAGAACCGATTTAAAGGTTTACAGAATTGCTATTTCTGATTATTTGAATAATACTTCCGTTACTGCAGATGTCATTAACTTTAGCTATGCAGACCAAACAGATTTTACAACAAGCCCATTTGCTACCAATTTTGACGCAGAGAGCTTAATACATTACAATAATAGCCTTTATGTATTTACCAGAAATTGGCTAGATAGCAATACCAATATTTATGAATTACCAAAAACACCTGGCTCACATAGCATTTCTATGGTTGATAGTATTACAGCAGGAGGTTTGGTGTCTGGTGTCACATTCAACACATTGAGTAATGCAATTATTATCACAGGATTTGATGGTAATGGTGCATTTTTAATTGAATTAAGCGGATTTAATTCTGGATTATTTTCTAACGGAACAGTTACAAAAACGTCTATCGCTGTACCAGAAAATTATTCGTTTCAGATTGAAGGTATATGTCCTATAAACGCCAACGAGTATTATATAACAGCTGAAGAAAATGGAGCACTTCAACCAGCTTTATATAGTTTCAATACCTCTACCCTTTCTTTAAATGAAACTGAATTAACATCGATTTCATTTTACCCAAATCCAGCTAAAACCCAAATTACGTTGAGCGAAGAAAATCTTCAAACTAAAATCTATAATGTAACTGGTCAACTTGTAAAAACATCAAGCGCAAAACATATTAATGTTTCAGATTTAACTTCTGGAATATATCTTATAATTATTGAAGATGTCGCTAGAAAAATCACAATAAGAAAACGTTTGTTTATAGAATAATTAACCCATTATCCTTACCAATAACTCTCTTAGCAAGTCTCCTTGAGGCACCGCATTTGCTCCTACTCCTTTGCTTTTTACATCAAATTCTCTAAGTAAAGTTACAACAGCGCTTACTTTCTTCATTGGGTAGTTACGAGCAGCTGTAAGGTATTCATTCACAAAATAAGGATTAACCCTTAATGCAGAAGCCACACTTCTTGGGTTTTTGTCAGTCATACCATGCAGATGCAACAACTGCGAGAAGAAATTAAACAGCAAAGCTACAGTAACAACCATAGGATTATCCTTAGGGTTATCAGCAAAATACTTCGCAATTTGGTGTGCTTTTACAATATTACGCTCACCAATCGCTTTGCGTAACTCAAAATTATTGAAGTCTTTACTTATTCCGATATTTTCCTCAATATGCTCTGGTGTAATCTGTGTACCTTTTGGTAAAACAATTTTTAGTTTATCGAGCTCATTATTTACCTTATTTAAATCAGTTCCTAAAAACTCTACCAACATTTGTGCAGCTTTAGGCGAAATATCATAACCTTGCCCTTTTAGTACACGTCTTATCCAATCTGGCACTTGATTATCGTAGAGTTTTTTACTTTCAAAAACTACACTACCGTTTTTGTTTATGGCCTTGTATAATGCTTTGCGCTTATCAATTTTTTTATACTTGTAATTAACGACTAAAACCGTTGTTGGCTGCGGATTTTCGGCATACGATGCCAGTTTTTCTATAGTACGACTAAGGTCTTGCGCTTCCTTAACAATAACCACTTGGCGCTCTGCCATCATAGGATAGCGCTTGGCATTACTTACAATATCATCAATTGTTACATCTCTTCCGTAAAGCACCATCTGGTTAAACCCTTTCTCAGCTTCATCTAAAAGATTATCTTCAATAAAATCTGAAATCTTATCAATGTAATAGGCCTCCTCTCCCATAAGAAAATAGATAGGCTTAATTTGTCCTTTCTTAATATCTGCTACTAATGCTTTTACTTCGTCCAATCTCTTAAATCGTTTGCTCGAATGATATTATAATTTTAATTTTGTGAAGTGCAAAAACTTAACTTTCCACAGTTTGAATACCGATTCAAAAGTACAGAAAATAAAGTTTCTATTTTTGATGTCATTCGGAAAAAATTTATCATTCTTCAACCAGAGGAATGGGTACGACAGCATTGTGTTCACTATCTAATTAATGAGAAAAATTATCCTAAATCGTTAATTAATGTTGAAAAGGAATTAAACATTAACGGCTTAAAGAAACGCTACGATATTGTTATCTTCAATTCTGACGGTAGCATCCTACTTATAGTTGAATGTAAATCGTATGACATTACCATAAACCAAGATACTTTTGACCAGATTGCACGTTATAATTTAGCGTTAAATGCTGAATTTCTAATGGTTACAAATGGCTTAAATCACTATTATTGTCAAATGGATACTAAAGCCGAACGTTATCAGTTTTTAAGAGATATTCCTAATTATAAAAAGGTATAAATGTACAGCAATAAGGACATCGCAATTGTAATTCTAAACTGGAATGGTAAACCGTTGTTAGAACAGTTTTTACCTTCGGTTTTAAAATATTCTGAAGGTGCTAAAATTTATGTTGCTGATAATGCTTCTACAGATGATTCTGTTGAATTTTTAAAAACTTTGTTTCCTGAGGTTAGTATTATTCAAAATTCTGAAAATGGCGGTTATGCCAAAGGCTACAATGAAGCTCTTCAACATGTTTCAGAACCACTACTTTGCCTTTTAAATAGTGACATTGAAGTTACTGAGAATTGGCTAGATGGAATTCTAACCACTTTCAATTCGGAGGCTAAGCCAGATATCCTTCAACCTAAAATATTAGATTTCAAAAACAAGTCTAAATTTGAATATGCTGGTGCTGCTGGTGGCTTTATAGACAAATATGGGTATCCTTTTTGTAGAGGTCGCATATTTAATAGCATTGAAGAAGATAAAGGCCAATACAATGATATCACAGATATTTTCTGGGCTTCTGGTGCTTGCTTCTTTATAAAGAATGAAGTTTTTAAATCTCTAAAAGGCTTTGATGAAAGCTATTTTGCGCATATGGAAGAGATAGATTTATGTTGGCGCGCCTACAATAGCAATTATAAAACAAAATATGTTGGTACATCTACCGTGTATCATGTTGGTGGTGCAACCCTAAATAATTCTAACCCTAAAAAAACATATTTAAACTTTAGAAATAGTCTAATGACATTAGTTAAAAATACTGACGGTAATGTGTTTTCAAAGGCAATTACGAGAATGCTGTTAGATGGTGTTGCTGGTATTATGTTTTTACTGCAATTAAAGCCTGCTCACTTCATAGCTATTTTAAAAGCCCATGGTTCTTTTTATCTCAATTTGAAGAAGGTTTTAAAGGAACGCAAGAGTCTAAAAAAACGACCTAATTATTACAAAACCTCTTCTATTGTTTGGTCTTATTATATAAAGAAAAAACAAACGTTTTAACTGTTTATAAAACTGTTAAAATTTTTGTTAATCTATGTTCTAGCCTATTTTCTTTTGTATAATTTTGATATGTTAAAATTAACAACTTAAACAATAACGACAATTATGAAAAAACTAATGTTATTAAGTGTTTGCTCAATGGTGTTGCTTGCATCTTGCGTATCGAAGAAAGAATATGCAGCACTTGAAGCTAAACATCAAGAAACACAAGATTTATTAAACAGTGCTACTGTAAAATTAAATAAATGTCTGTCTGATGCTGCTGCAGCTAATGCCAGAGTAGAGACAATGAAAGATCAGTTAGCTGATTTACGTAAGGCGAACCAAGATTTAATTGATACTAAAGGAAACCTAACAACCTTAACACAAAAAGGTGCGGAAAACCTTGAAAAATCATTAGAAAGCTTAAAAGAAAAGGATTTAAAGATCTCTCGTTTACAAGACGCATTAACAAAAAAGGACAGTGTAACACTTGCTATTGTTACCAGCTTAAAGAAAGAGGTTGGTATTAATGACCCAGACATTGAAATCAATGTTGAAAAAGGTGTTGTTTTTATATCTATTGCTGATAAGTTATTATTTAAAAGCGGAAGCTACAATGTAACTGACAGAGCTAAAGAAATCTTAGCTAAAGTAGCTAAGGTAATCAACAGTAAGCCTAATTTTGAAGCTATGGTAGAGTCTCATACAGATAACGTACCATATAGCAAACCACCATTACTAGATAACTGGGACTTAAGTGTAAAACGTGCAACTTCTGTTGTTAGGGTTTTAGAAAGCTTAGAAGTAAACCCTCAGCAATTAATTGCAGCTGGTCGTAGTTACCATGTACCTTTAGTAGCAAATGACACTGCTGAAAACAAAGCAAAAAACAGAAGAACTCGTATAATCGTTCTTCCAAAAATTGATGAATTCTACGAAATGATTGAAGAAGAGATGAAAAATCTTTCTGCTGGAAATTAATTTTTGAACTCACATATTTTAAACTAAAAACCCAATGCGTTTGCATTGGGTTTTTGTTTTATTCTACTTGTATCTACAATAATATAAGTACAACTAACCTAAAACTGATTCTATAGTTTTAGCACGTTGAATTTTACCGTTTACTGTTTCAACAAACTTGTCTGTAATGTAGATGTGTTTAGGGACTTCAAATTTAGTAAGGTCTTTGATGTACCTAATTCTGTTGGCTATACTATCAGCAGAATCTCGAGGATTTTCTACAATTAAAACCAAACGTTCACCAAGTGTTTCATCTTCTTCACCTGCAACAATAAAACGTTCATCAATAGCTGGCTGTAATTTATCCTCTATCTGTTCAGGGAATAACTTAACTCCGCCAGAGTTGATAACATTGTCATAGCGACCTAACAACTGAAAACTAGTTTCGGATTTTAAATCTACAATATCATTAGTTACAAGAGGTTCATCAACTAAATTAGAGGCCTTAATTACCAAACACTGTCTTTCGTCCTGAGAAAACGTTACATTAGGAATAGCATTAAAATACTTCTCGCCTTTAGAAACTTTAGAAGGTAATTGCCTAACTGCAACATGGGTTACAGTTTCTGTCATACCATAAGTTTCAAAAAATCTAGAGTTACAGTCTTTAATTCGCTCTAATAACGGAAGCGTAACTTTAGAACCACCAACTATAATGGTCTTAATATTATAGGTATACTTCAAAGTATGCTTAAGCTGCAACGGAATCATTGCACAGAAGTCATAGTGCTTTTCATAATCAAAAATTGGATGAGCACTTGGCTCAACAAAGTCTATTTCTAACCCTAAAATCATAGCTCTTACCAGCATCATTTTACCAGCAATGTAATGACTTGGCAAACAATCTATTGCTGTGTCACCTGGCTCTAAACCAAAGAAATCTCCAGTAGCAATGGCAGAATTTACCATAGCTTGCTTTTTGAGTTTTATAAGTTTTGGCTTTCCAGTAGAACCCGATGTGTTAACTTTTATATAGTCCTTATCATTTAACCAATCAATCAGAAAATTACCTGTTGCTTTTTCGTGAGGTTCTCCTTCTTTTATTAGACTATATGCTACTTCCTTTAAGTCTTCGTGGTCATAATGCAGACCGTTTAGTTTAAATCTATTATGAACTTTATCGTATTCTGGTGTCATAATTTATTCTCCTATAATTTTGTAATCTTCCTTAGGTGGTTCATCCACATTTCCAAACAATTTTTCTTTCCAATTTTTCCATCCATAAACTTTAGACAATATGAACAAGATTAAAGGAAACATAACAAAAACCGGCATAAAAACATCTCCAAACCCAGCTCTTGTTGGGTCTGATGTATCTTTTAATATAGAATGTGTCTGAAAAGCTGTCCAGTCTGCTGTAACTAATAAGGCTGTAAAAAGATTATTTGCTGCATGAAAACCTAAGGCTAACTCTAGTCCTTCATCCATTAAGGTCATTATGCCCAGAAATAGACCTGTACCAATGTAGTACACCATTATACCATAACCTAACTGATCTACTTCTGGATTTGCAATATGAAGCATTCCAAAAATTACAGATGTTACAATTAATGGCAACCATCTGTTTTTTGCCACGACACCTATGCCTTGCATTAAATATCCTCTAAAGAAATATTCCTCGCAACTGGTCTGTAAGGGTACCAAAGCTATGGCAATAATGCTAAGTATTAAAAATTTATTAAGATCAAAATTTAAAACATAATGCTCTGGAGATACAAAATAGTCTATTAATACTAAACCAGAAGAAATAATTCCCCAAGCAAAAAATATAACCCAAAAACGTTTCCAGTCTATTTTAGGTCTAGATGTGGTTAGTTGTGTTATAGTCATTTTGTGTAAAAACTTATTAACCAGAAAAACACCTACAAGAGCTACGGCAAATGACAATAACATCAATGCCAGATTAAGGTTAGGTTCTAAAAGACTCATTAAAACATTTTCATTAAGCTCAAATAAGTTTAAACCTTTTCTATGAGCCTCAAGTAATGCTGCGATAGTGTATGGTATTTGCCCAGCAATTACAAAAAGGATTACAATTATTACTCCCACAATATAGCGCCAGCCATCGTGCAATCCTTTGTATGCTTGTTGTATATAATTCAATCTCATAATTTAAATTTCCAGTCTGTGTTTAAGTTGTTTTGCAAAGTACCATTTTTTACGGTTAATGGAGAAGTAAAATTATTAGTAAATAAGCTTCCTGTACCCAAGCCTTGAGGCATTGTATTATTTAAGGTATAAGTCCATTGCGCAATGGCATTTAGCCCTACATTACTCTCTAATGCACTAGTTATCCACCATTTTATATTTAAACTTTCTGCAATGTTAATCCATTGTTGGCTTCCGCTAAAACCACCAACTAAGCTTGGTTTTAGAATGATGTATTGCGGTTTTATAGTTTGAAGTACTTTTAATTTAGCTTCTTCAGAAAATACTCCAATCAGCTCTTCATCTAAAGCAATTGGAAGAGGTGTAACTTCGCATAAACTTGCCATTTCTTCATATTGTTTTGCTTTAATTGGCTGTTCAATAGAGTGCAATTGATATTCTGATAATTGCTTTAATTTTTCTAACGCTTCACTCGGTATAAATGCTCCATTAGCATCAACACGCAATTCTATATCTGAAACTGAAAATTCTTTTCGTATAGATTTTAAAATATCTAATTCGGTTTGAAAATCTATAGCTCCAATTTTCATTTTAATACAATCAAAACCAGCTTCAATTTTCTCTTTTATTTGCGTCTTCATAAACGCTTCATCTCCCATCCAAACCAATCCGTTAATAGGAATAGCATCTTGTCCTTTAGTAAACTTAGATGGAAAAAGATTGAATTCAGATTCACTTTCTAAAGATTTGAAAGCTGTTTCTAACCCAAACTGAATACTCGGATATTCTATCATTTCTGCTAATAGCATCTCTAAACCCAAATGAATATTATCGCAAGTCCATTTTAGTTTGTCTTCATAATCTGGTTTATCGTCTATACTCAAACCTCTTAATATACCACACTCACCTATTCCTTCTTTGCCATTAGATATTATAATAATAAACCACGTTTCTTTGGTTGTCATCACACCTCTAGACGTACCACTAGGACGCTTAAAATTGAGTATATATCTATGGTATGTTGCTGTCATAATTCAACTGTAAAAGTAGTTAAATATTTTCGTATTTTAGATGCTCAAATAGACCTATTGATGCCAGATTTTCCGAATATAATTCTTTATGCAATACCGTTTTTCATTTTAGCAATGTTGCTAGAATTATTTGTTACTACAAGAGAACAATTAAAGTATATTAAGGGCTATGAACCTAAAGATGCATTTGCATCTATCGCAATGGGTTTAGGGAATGTTTTTTTAGGGTTTGCAAGCAAAGGTTTGGTTTGGTTAGCTTTGTTTTGGGTATACAGCAACTTTAGGCTATTTACAATTCCACTTGCTTGGTGGGCTTTTGTTCTGCTATTTTTTGCAGATGATTTGGCTTATTATTGGTTTCATAGAATCTCGCACGAGTGTCGCTTATTTTGGGCATCTCATGTGGTGCATCATTCTTCGGAACACTACAATCTAAGTACAGCATTACGACAAACTTGGTCTGGTGGTTTTTATTCCTTTATTTTTTGGTTGTGGCTTCCACTTTTAGGGTTTCATCCTGCTATGATTTTATTGCAAATGTCCATAAGCTTATTGTATCAATTTTGGATTCATACTGAAGCTATCAACAAAATGCCGCGTTGGTTTGAAGCTGTATTTAACACACCATCGCACCATCGTGTACATCATGGTAGTAACCCAATTTATTTAGACCGAAATCATGCTGGAATACTCATTATTTGGGATAAACTCTTTGGCACATTTCAACCAGAATTAGATGAAGAAAAAGTAAAGTATGGGCTTGTAACTAATATTAACACGTACAACCCAATAAAGATTGCCTTTATTGAATGGTGGAACATGCTAAAAGACACTTTTACAGGAAAGAAATCTCTAAAAGATCGTTTTCAATATTTAATTAAACCACCCGGCTGGAAACATGATGGTACCGGAAAATTAAGTGATGATTTACGACAAGAATGGCTGAATTCTAACAAGCAAAAATGACCTTTGAAAACAAAACAATCTGGATTACCGGAGCATCAAGTGGTATTGGTGAAGCCTTAACTTTTCAGTTAGCAAAACAGAATTGTAAACTTATAATTTCCTCTCGACGAGAAACGGTTTTAAATGAGGTAAAAAATAAATGCCAACAACCTGAAAACATCAAAGTCCTCCCTTTAGATTTGGCAGATTACAAATCCTTGCCAACCATTGTAGAAAAAGCCATTAAATTGTTTGGCAAAGTTGATATTCTCATCAATAACGGTGGCATTAGTCATCGTTCTTTGATCATAGATACAGCTATTGAAGTGGATAAAAAGTTGATGGAAATTGATTATTTAGGAACGGTCGCTTTGTCCAAAGCTCTGCTTCCACATTTTATAGCTCAAAAATCTGGTCATTTTGTTACTGTTACCAGTTTAATGGGAAAGTTTAGCTCACCTTACCGCTCGGCATATTGTGGAGCCAAACATGCCCTCCATGGCTTTTTTGATGCCTTACGGTTAGAGCACGATAAAGACAACATAAAAGTTACCATGATTTGCCCTGGTTTTGTAAACACCAACGTTGCTCGCAATGCTTTGACTGGTAATGGTTCTACTCAAAACGAGCAAGATACAGCAACCGAAAACGGCTTAGATGTAGATGTATTTGCCAAACGCATGCTAAAAGCCATTAAAAAAGAAAAGTTTGAAGCTTACATTGGCAAAGGTGAAACCAAAGGTGTTTACCTGAAGCGCTTTTTCCCTAAGCTATTGCATAAGGTTGTTTTGAGAAGTGCTGTTAGATAGTTTCTCATTTTCAATTAAATTAGTTATCAAAATACACCTCGACCTCAAGTTCTACAGCATCCGAAATAGCGTAATCTTTGACCTTTGCAAAACCTTTTGAATTATAATTGATTCCAAACTCTGTTCTGTCTATTTTAAATTTAGTGGAAAGTCTTCGTTCCTCAGGAAAGTAATCTACATTGTACAGCGTTACAAGCTTTGTAACATCTTTAATACTTAGGTTTGCATCTATTTTAAGTCTATTATCATTAACTTTTTCAAAGCTTATAAATTCTAATTTAGATTCTGGGAATTTTTCAACATCAAAAAAGTCTTCATTCTTTAAGTGGTTTACCAAATCTTCACTATAATCTCCATCTGTATTAACAATAGTATTCATATCTACAACAAAACTACCGTCTTTAATTTCATTGTTTTCAAACTCTAGTGAACCTGCTTTAAAATCTACCGTTCCAAAGTGGTTTCCAAAGCTAAAAAGCATAGAACCTTTCCATTTTACAACACTTTTCTCTAAATTAATTGCAATTTTTCCTTCTAAATTTGCTGTACGTTTTTCTGGTATTTCTTCTTTTGACACCAATAAATTTTCGCTGTTTGTGTTTGCTTCATTTTTACAACTAGTAAAAAGGCAAACTGCCATAAAGATTAATAGAATAATTGTTCGTTTCATAATTGATTTATTTTATTGATTTTGAATACGTTTTAAAGCAAATTCCTTAACAGAATCTTGATTATTGAGGTAATCGTTTATAGGTTGTATTACTTCATAATCTGGAAGTATTCCTTTACTATCATCTAGTCCCTTAATAGCTACTTGAGATGTCGTATTTGCTACATAATATTGATACTTTGTATGCTTTAGTCTTAAAACTGTTTGGCCAGCCGTACAAAAGTGATTAGAACCTAATTCTTCACCTATAACAGTACCAAGATTGTAGTATTTTGCCATTGCCATAAAGTGACCTGTAGTGGAATTGCCATTGCCATCAATTAAAAAATACAGTCTTCCTTTGTAAGTTTTCTTAAAGGGTTGATGTATAATTTCTTCTGTTTCTGCATCTATATTTAAGAAGTATGCAAATGGTTTGTCGATTAAGTATTTTAGTAAGTGAATACTTGATTCTGCTGAGCCTCCACCATTAAAGCGCAAGTCTATAATGAGGTTTTCAGTCTTATTTTGGTTTATTTTTTGAAAACTATCATCAATAAAATTTTCAAACTCGCTAAGGTTGTTCCAAGAGTAATAATTAAAGCTCGAAATGGTTAATATAGCAGTTTTATTATCCTTAAAATCGAGACATAGGTTATCTGGACAAGGTTTGGTAAAAGGTTCTTTAAAACTTGGATAAGCATCTAAAGCATTTAAGATAACTGGTGCTTTTTGTCCTTTTATTTGAATTGAAAAGCGTTTTGGAAAATTCAACGCATACGGAATCATGGCTGTTGCCCAATAATTAAATTTATGACGTTTATAAGTCTCTATATGTCCTTGAGATGGAATATGCTTGTAAATTTCTGAAACAATATCCTCAACTGGCAATCCGTTAATTTTAGTTATTTCATCTTTTACAGCAATCTTATTGGCATTGGTACAAGCATCAATGACATACAGTCGTTCATTAATCCATCTTACATCTAAAGGAAACAACAATTGTATTGGCATAGCATCCCAATCTTGCGAGAAATTGTTAGATGTATGCGAACAGTTGATACTAGAAATAATCTCATGACAATGCCAAGAAAACTCAGCATAGGTCGTGTTTTCGTTTATGGCTGCTTTCTTTTCGTTTACAATTTTCCAAAAATTGGATTTAGAAATAAATTTTAATGCATTGGGATGAACCTCTAATAACTTATTAGCCAATTGATCTAAATCGGCTTTGTAATCTTCAACAGGAAATATTTTTGCAAATTTTTCTGAAGGTGTTATTGTTTTTTTATTTGGAAAATTAATGCTAGCTATCATATCCTCAGCATTAAAGTTATCTGGATTCATTGCTAAGGATTTTTTATAATTTTTAATGGCTAAATCCATTTCACCCAGTTTAAAATATGCCTCACCCAAACTATCGTAAGCGTTATACCAATCAGGAAATTGCTCTACAATCAACTTAAAAACCTCTAAAGCTTCATCTGGTTTATTGTCCCAAAGCAATCCGTAACCATACATTGTAATTTCGTCCTTGTTTTCAAAATTGTAGGCATCAGATTCTTTACGTTTTAGAGTTCTATATAGTTCTATTCTTTCGTTAATCGTTAGATCTGCATTCTCTTTTAAAACCAGACTTATCGACTGCTGAGATGTGTTATTATTTTGAATTTGAACATCGTTAGATAAGGCATCACTTTTTGAGTTCTTACACCCAAGAAGAGATATTAATAATAAGATGATAAGACATTTTTTCATTTCTAAGATTTTATCCAAAACTAGATGGTTAGCGCTCAGAAAGTGTCAAAAAAGTGTAAAAGAAATGTGAAGCCTTGTAAAAAGTGATTAAAATGCTGTTCTTTACATAGCTTATGAAAAAACACTGTTGCTTTAATCTATTATTAGTAGTTGCTATTGTACTAACCTCTTGTGCTTCTAAAATGCAAGAGACTAATTCTGATGCAATAAAAGTAGCTATTAGAGCTGTTGGTCATGAGCTACTTTTGGCGCAAAATGATTCTACATCTTTAGTTTTACCTATTGAAAAAGTTGACGCAAGAACTTATAAACTTCAATTTCAAAAAGAATTGTCTATTGAGCCTGGATTTTTAACAGAGACTATAACCCGAAACTTTAAAACTGCTGAATTATCTTCAAATTACATTATTGAAGTTGTACAGTGTAGCGATGACCAAATTGCTTATAGCTACCAAATGAAGCACAAAAAGGATAATGAAATTGTTCCTTGTGGTGGTCGCGTTTTACCAAAGTCTTGTTATTTATTATTGGTAAAATTTCAAAAGAACAATAAGACTGGTTTATCGCTTTGGATTTCTGTTGCATTACTACTCGTTTCAATTTTGATAGTTCTATTCATTTTAAAACGAAGAACCGTTTTAAAACGAAAGGAAGAAGACAACGATGATAGAATAAAATTAGGAGGCTTTATCTTTTACCCAGAACAACATAAGCTCGTAAAACAAGCTTTGGAAATAAGCCTTTCTAAAAAAGAATGTGAAATCCTTGAAATCTTCTCTGAAAAGCCAAATGAAATTATTTCCAGAGAAGAACTTACAAAACGTATTTGGGAAGATAATGGTGTTGTTGTAGGAAGAAGTTTAGACACTTACATCTCTAAACTTCGCAAAAAACTACAAGACGATCCAAATATTAAGTTAACAAATGTGCATGGTATTGGATATAAGTTGGAAGTATCTTAGAATAACTTTTCTAATTAGCAATGTCTAAAACATCTTTTTTCTCTCTTCCATTTTTTGTTAACCTATACAATTCATATACAAAGTAAGCACCCATAAAACAAGCTGCTAACCTATCTTTATTCCACAGATGATAAATAGCAATACCCAATAATATAGGTGGCAAGAATCTAAATAATTTAGTGATAAACTTGAACCAAACCTTTACTTTTTTAGGAAGAATTGACTTTAATTGTACTGAAAAATAATCAAAAACTACATTAAGAAGTTGAACTACTGAGTAAAGTAATAAAAGGAAAAAAACACCAATAATTAACGTACTGATTGCCTCTCCACCATCAATGTATAACTTATAAAGGAAGTCTATTGAAAAATATATGACTCCTAAAAAAAGAATTGGTCTAAATGCCTTTTTCCAAATAACAAATAAGAATTCTTTCCTTGTCATTTTTTACAACTCTACACTCTCACCGATACCTAAAAGCATTAAATCCTTATCCTTCTCAAAGAATTTGCGCTTGGCTTCATCATGGTCTATTTCTATATAACCAAAGGTATCAAAGTGATAACCTAATACTTTATCGCACTCTACAAAGTCGCTTGCTAAGATTGCATCCTCAACTCCCATTGTAAAGTTATCTCCAATTGGTAAAATAGCCAAATCAAGTTTTGTACGTAGTGGAATTAACTTCATATCCATAGTTAATGCAGTATCACCAGCTATGTATATATTTTTGTGCTCTCCTTCTATAATGAAACCGCCTGGTTGTCCACCGTATTTTCCATCAGGAAAAGATGATGTATGTATGGCGTTAACATATTTTACATTACCAAACTCAAAATCCCAAGAGCCACCATGATTCATTGGGTGACCTTCAAAACCCAAGTTTTGGTAATGAGTTACAATTTCAAAATTAGAAACGATGACTGCACCTGTTCGTTTTGCTATAGCTTCAACATCTAAAATATGGTCTTGATGTGCGTGTGTTAATAGGATATAATCGGCTTTAATCTGCTCTATATCAACTTCGGACGCTTTTTCGTTTCCTGTAATAAAAGGATCAACTAAAATATGGATATCTTTAATTTGTATGCCTAATGTAGCATGACCGTAAAATGTTATTTTCATTGCTTAATTAATTTTAATATGTCACTAAAATTAATATAAAATATAACCAACACCTAACAGGATTGAAAAAAGAAACGTTGATAATGCCAGCACTTTTAGTTGTCCATCAAAATCACTTGGCACTTTTGCTTTTTTAATTTTTTTAAGATGTACGATTAAAGGTAAAAATGCAATTAGATATAAAAAATTATATGGTGCAACATAATATAATATAGAATATACAACTGTAATTAACATTGCTCCAATAATCAAAATATAATGATAGATTTTAGCTTTTTTAATACCTAATTTTACTGCCAAAGTAACTTTTCCTACTTTTTTATCTTCATCCAAATCTCTCATATTATTAAGATTTAGAACACCGACACTAAGACAACCTAAAACAATTGAAGGCAAAATAACCAGGTGATTTATTGTGTGTACATACAGTACATAACTGCCTATAGTACTTACTAAACCAAAAAATATAAAAACGAAAACATCTCCTAAAGCTCTGTAACCGTAAGGTGAATCTCCCATTGTGTAGTTTAAAGCTGCATAGACAGACAGACCACCTAAAAACACAAAAAGCAATAAAAATAAAAAATTAGCTGGGCCAAAAGCCGCCATAATCAAAGATAGCGTAAGTATAATTACAACAACTATATTAAACTTTATAGCATCTAACATTTCGTCTGGAGTAATAACACCGCTTTGTATAGCTCTTTTAGGCCCTACTCTATCATCGTTATCTGTCCCTTTTGTTCCATCTCCATAGTCATTTGCCAAATTAGAAAGTATCTGAAGACTTATAGTTGTTAAAATCGCTAATACCAAAACCCACCAACTAAAACGACCGTTATATACGGCGAAGCATGTTCCTAAAATAATTCCAGAAACAGAAAGTGGTAAAGTTCTGAGCCTCATGGCAGATAGCCATGGTTTAATTTTTTTCATCTATGCCACTCTAATTTATGGAATCCATTTTTTAGGGAAGTTCGGTTTTCTCTTTTCAAGGAAAGCATCACGTCCTTCTTTTGCTTCATCTGTCATATAGGCCAAACGTGTAGCTTCACCAGCAAACACTTGCTGACCTACCATACCATCATCAGTAAGATTCATTGCAAATTTTAGCATTTTTATTGAAGTTGGTGATTTTGCTAAAATCTCTTGTGCCCACTCATAAGCTGTTTGCTCTAAATCCGCATGCGGAATAACAGCATTTACCATTCCCATTTCATAGGCTTCTTGAGCTGAATAATTTCTACCTAGAAAGAAGATTTCTCTAGCTTTTTTCTGACCTACCATTTTTGCTAAATAAGCAGATCCATAACCACCATCAAAACTCGTAACATCAGCATCCGTTTGTTTAAAAATAGCATGTTCTTTACTAGCTAGAGTTAAGTCGCATACCACATGCAAACTATGTCCACCACCAACAGCCCAACCAGGCACAACAGCAATAACAGCTTTAGGCATAAAACGTATAAGACGTTGTACTTCTAAAATATTTAATCTGTGGTAACCGTCATCGCCTACATATCCTTGATGACCTCTTGCTTTTTGATCTCCACCAGAGCAAAAACTCCATATTCCATCCTTTGATGATGGACCTTCAGCACTTAGTAAAACAACACCAATGTTTACATCTTCATTGGCATCATAAAAAGCATCATAAAGCTCTGATGTAGTCTTTGGACGAAAGGCATTTCTTACATCTGGACGGTTAAAGGCAATTCTTGCAACTCCATTGCATTTATGATATGTTATATCTTCATAAGATTTGGCAACTTTCCAATCTATAGAACTCATAATTCTCAGTGTTTAGTCAGCAAAAATAAGGAATTAATAATAATGAATTACGCATATTTTATGTTTGATTTTATTAGAGTCACATACTATATTTGCGGTTGATTTTCTATTATTATGATTACATCCCCTAGGATTAATAATGTAAATTTCGTAAGTAAGAAATTAAAGTTAGGTGAGCTCCGTTATAACGACAAATATATGGTTGTGGTTTTTAACGAGGGAATAGATGTTAACTTCGATAATTTTGGTGAAATTACAGATATTATCAAATCTCAATATGGAACCAGACCTTTTGGGTTTATTTCTAACAGAATAAACTCATACTCTATTGACCTTTCGGACGCTAATAAGTTTAACAAAATGTTTCCAAATGTTAAAGCTTACGCAGTTGTAGCTCACAACTCTATTACAGAACGAATATTTGAAATTGAAGAACGCTTCTTTACATTCAATAGAAAATCTTTCAGAAACATTGATGATGCTATTGACTGGGTCGAATTTACACTTTCAACCAGTAAATAAACTGCAATTATAAAAATCCAAAACGTATTCCAAAACGTATAACTTTTTGTTTTTCATTTATTTAAGTGACTTAAATGAAAAACATGTGTCTAAATATAGCTTAGAGTTTTTAAAACTTAACGCATTAGCTATAATTAAAGTTTGAAGATATGGGAATAGAACACACTGAGTTAGCATCAAAAATTATAAATCAAACATCTACAGAGTTTGGAGTTACTCACTTTTTTAAAGATATCGCAGTTATTGAATTTAATGAAGGTACTCATATAGATTTAAAGGCTGTAAACCCTACATTAAAATCTATAAAGAAACATTACGGAAATTATAAACCATTTGGAATTATTGCCAATAGAGTTAATTCTTATTCTATCTCTTTATTAGATCTAAAAAAAGCAAGGCAAAAGTTACCAAATTTAGCAGCATATGGTATTGTTAGTTATACTGATGCTACACGCATGAATGCTGAAATAGAAAGTAGTTTTTGCCAATGGAAAGACATCTGCTTTGACAATCTTTACGAAGGCTTAACGTCTATTCAACAAAGAATTGAAAACGGATTAAAAGATAGATTAAACTAGCCTTATTCCATTTTCTTCAATTGTTATTAGCCTGTCTTTATAAAGCGAACCTACTGCTTTTTTAAAAGCCTTTTTACTCATCTGTAATTGCTCTTTTATCTCTTCTGGACTAGACTTGTCGTGCAATGGTAAAAAGCCACTATTGTCTTTTAATTCATTAAGAATAAACTCAGAATTAGGCTCTATATTTCTATAACCTATCTGACTTAGAGATATATCTAACTTATTATCATGTCGTACTTTCTTAACTATTCCCTTAAGTCTGTCTCCTACACTTATATCTTTATATATATCATCTTTAAATACTAAGCCTAAGTGTTTTTTGTTAACGATAACATTCATACCTATTTCTGATGGATGCGATACGATTAAATCTACCTCATCAAACTGTTGAACCGTGAGTTCTTTATTATCCAAAAATCGGTTTGTTTTACTTGAAGCTACCAAACGTTCTGTTTCTTCATCTAAGTAACAATACACTAGGTACCAACCACCTGCTTTCATTTTAAAAGCTTGTTCTTTGAAAGGGCAGAACAATTCCTTTACCAAACCCCAATCTAAAAAAGCACCAAATTTTGTAACCTCATTACAACGCAGCAACGCAAAGTCTCCCTTTTTCACAAAAGGCTTATCTGTTGTAGCAACAGGTCTTTCTTCATTATCCAAATACACAAAAACTTCAATCTTATCACCAATTTCAAATGCTTCTGGGACATATCTATTTGGTAATAACACTTCTCCATCTTCACCATCACCAAGAAATAATCCTGGTTCTGTATCTCTTAATATTTCTAATGTATTGTATTCTCCTAAATGTATCATGCTGCAAAGGTAGAAATAAGTTGCATGAGAAAAGTAGAAAGTTTCAGAAATAAAAAAGACCTTTCTCAAAAAAAAAGGCCTTTAATTCTTATATACTAAAATCTCCTAGTAAACTGAAGCTTTATTAAAATGAGTACATAGTAAATAATATACTACAGCTCTATATTTGTTTCTATTAGACTGACCGTATGTATCCATTACAGATGCGATTGCACCATCTAAATCATCACTTTCACTAAGACCTAATTTTTTAATTAAGTAATTGTTCTTCACAGTTGCTAATTCGCTTTCGTCAGAACCTGAAACAGTTGAAGAATCTGCATTGTAAATTGAAGGTCCTAAACCTACAGTCACTTTAGTTAATAGATCCATATCAGGATTTACACCACATTTGTCTTTTAAATCAGCTGCGTACTTTGCGATTAATTCGTCTCTTTTACTCATTTTTTCTATTTGTTTTAGGTTAAATAAATTGTCTCACTAAAGGTAAGTATTTTTTAGACACCTAAAAAGCAGAGAAGTCACATCTTATTGATAATTAAACATTAAAATTACTTTATAAACTTAAAATAATTTAAAAGTACCTCATCATTAATAGTAGATGGCGTAAAAATTTCTAAAAGTTTTGGTTGTTTTGAAACATTATAAAACTTATCTAACTCTTTATTTAAAGTTTCTTCATCTGTTGCTTTAGAATATTCAAAACCATACATCTCGCACAGTTGCTTAGCGGTTAAATGATGTTTAGTTTCAAAGTATGTATCAAAGTTTTCAGTATTCTTATGACCCGGTAAAATCCTAAAAATACCACCACCTTCATTATTAAGTACAATAATTCTGAAGTTTTTAGGAATGTAATTATTCCAAAGTGCATTACTGTCATAGAAGAAACTTAAATCTCCCGTTACAAAGGTTGTACGTTGTTTATTTGCCACTGCAGCACCAACTGCTGTACTCGTACTACCATCTATACCACTTGTGCCTCTGTTACAAAAAACAGTAATATCTTTTCTTAATTGAAATAATTGTGTGTAGCGTATTGCAGAGCTATTGCCGACTTGCAAATGGCTTTGCTTCGGAATACTTTTAAGTAAAATATTAAAAACTGTAAAATCTGAATATGGAATAGTCTTTAAATAGTCATCATGAAGCTTTCTACGCTTTTGTCTCAATTTTAACCAGGTTGCTTTATAATCACTTTTAGTATGATGTGTTACTTGTGGTAAAAAAGTTTTTAAAAACGTATTGGGAGTAAGCTTAATGTGTTTGTCTAAACAGAAAAAGGTGTCATTTGCCTTAAACAAATCTACATGCCAATGATCTTCTGGTTTGTATTGCCTTAGAAAAGCTTTAATCTTTTTAGAAACTATCATACCACCAAAAGTTAAAAGTATATCTGGCTGCAATGATTGAAACGCTTCCTCATCAAGCGGAGCAATCATTTTATCTATTCCAGGAAAAAAATCAGGATGATGCAAATTTGATGTGGTCTCCGTAAAAACCAAAATACTATCATCATCTGATAACTCCTGCAACCATTGTTCTTCTATAGAATTTGGTTGCAATACACCTACCAGAATCATTTTCCGTTTTGCCGAATGCCAGACATCTAATAGACTTTTTATTTCAAACTCATCTATCTTCTCTGTACGATCTGCTATACTGAATGGTTTAGGATTTATGCTTAGCTCATCTACAGTTTCATAAAGTGGTTCATCAAAAGGAATATTAATATGAACTGGACCTGACTTTAATCTTGCAACGGTTATAGCATCATGTATTTCAGACTCGTTAAACGATTGTATGTCTTTTTGAAGACCTAAGAAACGTTCTAGCTTATTCTCAATGCTTCGCATTATTGGTAACTCATCATCTGTAGATTTATGTTCTTTATCTTTTAAATCTAATTTTAGGTTAGTGCTATATAATACGTGTTCTCCATAAACATTTTTCTGTTTTATGGTTTGTCCATCTCCAACATCTATCAAATGTTTTGGTCTGTCTGCCGATAAAACTAGTAATGGGATATTACTGTAATACGCCTCTGAAATCGCAGGATAATAATTAAGCAACGCACTACCAGACGTACATACTAAAGCTACTGGTTCTTGTATTTGCTGTGCAATACCAAGCGCAAAAAAAGCAGCACAACGTTCATCTACAATACTGTAGCAGTTAAAAAAATCATCGTGTGTAAAACCTATAGTTAGTGGTGCATTTCTGCTTCCTGGCGAAATAATTATATGCTTAACATTATGCGTTTTGCATAGTGTAACTACCGTTTGGGATAAGGGAATTTTAGAGTATTTCATCAAAAAACAAAGATAAGGATTCTCTTAGTTTTAACTTAAAACGTTAACGATTGTTTTAGTTTTATTTACGGTTTCTTCCCATTCGTTTTGTGGAACTGAGTCTTTAGTAATTCCTCCACCTACATAAATCACTGCTTTTTCATCCTTTAATTGCATACAACGCAGATTGACATAGAAATTAGAATGCCTCCTTACTACAGCATAGGCATTATTCTCTACATTACGTCTGTTGGTGTTTCTGGTTTTAGACGTTTTTAAATTCAATTCGCCTAAAAATCCTGTATAATACTCGCGTCTATAATTTTCATTTTTAAGAATGAATTGTTTAGACGCTTCCTTCGGAAAACCGCAAACTGCAGGTGTAGGATGTAAGGCTTCTATAACAGATTTTAAGCTACTTTCTACTTTTATTCTGCTTCGTATATAAGTCTTTAAATGCAAGAGATTTCCTGCTCTTACAGTTTCAACTTCAGAAATTTTTATATCACTTGTATGAGGCTCTATCTGTTTTGTGATATAATCGGTTACAATTTGTTGCTCCTCATATTCTTTATTTGTCCATGAGACTTCGTCTTTTTCTGAATAAGGCTTTGTTCCTGCTAAAGAAATTGTAGTGAGTTGTTTACCTTCAACTTTAAATAATAACTCTGGTGTTGCGCCTAACCACAATCCTACCTTTGGGTGATACCAACAATATACCATCGCATTTTTGTAGGTATTAAAAAGGCGTTTAAAAATGATAAGTGGATTTGTGTTTTCTATATCTTTTTCAACCTTACGAGATAAAACGACTTTAGATAACTCCCCTTTCCTTATAGTATCTATCCCTTTTGTAACGAGCTGCACATGCTGTTCCTTACCATAGTTCTCAATAGTTGTAGTTTTAAAATCTTCATCTAAATCTAAATTAGAGATTTCTAAAGTTAGATGCTCACATTCAGTTTCAGGAAGTAATATGCTTTTATCATTTAAATCAAAAGGTGCAAACACAAAACCACTTTCTATAAAGTCTAATGTGGTATGCAACATATCGTCTTTTTGTAGCCAGCACTTAATGATTGAATTAATTGCTCTGCTGTATACAACAAAAGGTAGTTGGTTTTGGTATTGACGCTCTAAAGTTTCAAAAAAAGAATCTTGAGTCATCTATTACTTTTTAAGTGGTAATGAAATGGTAGACAATCGACAAATAGAGATTAAATTATCCTTTTCGTCAGTTACTCTAATGTCTAACAACTGTGTGGTACGACCCTTGTGCAAAAATGTGGCTTTAGCATACACATAGCCTTCTTTCACACTCTTTAGATGGTTAGCCGTAATTTCTAAACCTCTAACAAAATATTCCTCTAAATCTATAAATATGTGAGATGCAAAACTCCCAACGCTCTCTGCCAATGCTGCAGTTGCACCACCATGCAACACACCATCTGGTTGATGTACTTTTGGAGTTACTGGCATTCTGGCTACCAAAAAATCTTCACCATAATCTATCATCTCTATGTCTAGCGTTTCCATTAACGTATTTTTTGAAACTTCATTGGCTTTTGCCAAGACCATTTCCTTAGATAATTGCATATAAAAAGTTTAATTTTACTCGATAATCGAGTTTTAAATTCTCCGATATTAACGTCGAAATGTTTAAAATTGTATCCTTTGAATACCTCGTAGATTAGCCACGAGATCGTTAATCATTTAACACAAAAATACTGAAACTACCAAGAATAATGAATTCAGAAGAAAAAGAAATCACATATACAACGTGCAACTCCTACTCTACTCTAAACACACTTACAGAACGCACTAAAAATGTGTGGTTTGTATGCCATGGTATGGGTTACTTAAGTCGTTACTTTTTGCGTTATTTTAAACATCTAAATGCTGAAGAAAACTATATTATAGCTCCACAAGCTCCTAGCAAATATTACATACAACCAAAAATGCATGTTGGTGCTAATTGGCTAACAAGAGACAATACGGAAAGTGGCATGCAGAACATTCTCAACTATTTTGATGCTGTTTTTGAAGCTGAAACTATTCCTGAAGATGTCAACTTTATCGTATTAGGTTACTCACAAGGTGTGAGTGTGGCAATGCGTTATTTGGCAAAACGACAATTACAATGCTCACAATTGGTATTACATTCTGGTGGCATCCCTAAGGAATTAACTACCAAAGACTTTGAGTATCTTTCTGAAGACACCAAAGTAAAACTTATTTATGGTACAGAAGATGAATATTTAGATGCCGAACGTTTAGCGCAAGAGAGACAACGTGCTGAAGAACTCTTTGGTGAAAAACTAACTATTCTTCCTTTTGAAGGAAAGCATGTGGTTAATGTAAATTATATTAATGATTTGGTTTAATGATAACGTCACTTCGAGTGATTCTGAAGGATGAAGAATTGTATCTGTTTCGACTGCGCTCAACATGACATAAAACACTCGAACTGACGATATAATGAATTAAAAAAAATCCCAATTTTAATGGGAAGTAACGTATGACAGCACCAACCCTAGAAAACAGCCGTGTAAAACTAAGTCTGCTAGACTTAAGTAATTACAAACACTTAGAAACTATTGCTCAGCAAAAAGACCTCATCTACTACTCGCCTTCTGATATTTCTACATCAGAAAAGCTAAGAGATTATGTGCAATTGGCTGTTGATGGCTACTATCATAAAATTGTTATTCCGTTTATTGTATTTGATAAAGCCACACAAACCTATGCTGGCTCAACTCGTTTTGGACTCATCAACTGGAAAAACAAACTACTTCACATTGGTTGGACATGGATTGGGCACGAATTTCAAGGCACTGGACTGAATGTAAATATGAAATTTTTAATGCTTCAGTATGCATTTGAATCACTTGAATTTGAAAAAGTAGAATTCAGGATAGATGATAGGAACAACAAATCGAGACGTGCTGTAGAAAAACTTGGTGCTACCTTAGAAGGGATTTTACGTAGAGATGTCCCTATGAAGGATGGCTACAGACGTAATACCTGCTGTTATGGTATTTTAAAAGAAGAATGGCCAGGTATAAAAGCGGAATTGCTTAAAATTATTGGTTAATGGTATCGTCACTTCGAGTGATTCTGAAATTATCGAAATCAAAATATATTTTGATTGAAGATACCTAAGCGAAGCTTAAATAATTGTATCGAAAAGTTTTGTTTATCGGTTCTCGATACAAATTTTATTCCTTTCACTCATAAAATTCACTGGAACTGACGGAAATAACATAAGTTGTCAATCTGAACTTGTTTCAGATTCTGAAATAAATTCAGAATGACAAATTCAATTAAAAGATTGCCACGCTACGCTTGCAATGACTGAAAATAAAAAAGCCACAACTACATTGTGGCTTATATTACTAACTTGTTTGCTGTAAGGTCTTATTCTTTTCTTTTAGGATAGCCAATTGCTTTTCTAAAAAGGTAATGGCTTCTTCTGTTTTGTAACTCGCTTTAGAAGCAAAGTCTTTCATGTCTTCTTTAAACTTGTCTTTACCAGATTTTGCAGCTTTAGACAAATCTTCTTTTACCTCTGTAAAATCATCTACAAATTTGTCTTTTATCTCCTTGCCTTCTTTTTTAAGATGATCTCTGGTAACACTGCCTTTATCTGGTGCTAATAACACACCTGCTGCTGCACCAATTAATGCTCCTAATACTAATACTCCTTTATACTGAATCATAATTTTTCTTTTTTAAGTTAAACCTCGTTTTACTTATTTGTAGTAAAATCTTGTGTTTTGTTACAAACAAATTCAGTGCCAAAGGTTTGAAGCTAAAAATTTGAAACGCTATTCCGATTTATAAACTTCCAATTCTATTTCTACCATAAACTCAGGAAGTGCCAAACCCTTTACTTCTAGCCAAGAACCTGTAGGAAAACCATTTTTATATACTTCAGCTCTGTAGGCAGATTTTTCGAGCATAGAAGCCATGTCAGTAGTAAAAATATCTTCTTTAATGACATCATCAAAAGTACAGCCAAAGTGCTTCAATATTTTTTCTAAGTCTGCATAACAGTTTTTCATTTGTTGCTCAATATCACCAACAGCAGTTGGGTTACCTTCATCATCCATACTTACCGCTCCAGATATTTTAATTTCATTTCCAATTTTTACTGCGTGAGAATAGCCATATGCTTTTTCTACATCTGGTCGTAACAGAAAATACTCAGGCTTTTCAGCTTTAATGATAACTTCTTTTTCTACGTCTTTAATGTCTTCCTTAGGTTGTTGTTTACAACTTTGAAACCCTAGAACTAATGCAAAAAGCATTACGAACAAAATTTTTTGGTTGTTAAGATATTTCATAATCTTGATGGTTTAGTGATTAATTAATTTGGTTTCGTTTTATGGCATTTTTAGGGAGAGGATTTTGTATGGCGCTATCGGTTCGTATAACCGTCAGTTACGGGTTTATATGCGTTAATTTTCGATTTGACACAGACTTTAGCAATTCCGAGTGGATTCGGACGGAGTCGAATCCGCCGTAATTGCGGTTATACATTGTTACCCACAGTTTTTTAAAATCCTCGTTGTTTTTTAAGTTCTGTTCCAAGTAATATTTCTTCTAAAAAATATGAAGGAACTACAGCAGCGATTCCCAAGTTCCTATCAGATACTGGAATTCTCTGAGTTTCTATAATTTTAATAGGTGATTTTTCTCCAAAATAGCCTTTCATAATTCCAGCTAATTTTAATTCGGGATTTCCTACAATTATACTTCCATTACCTCGGTCAGCTCCTAGGTAGAAAAACACAGGTGAACCACTATTTCCCCCATAACTTGATGTTTCCATTAAATATAAATTTGTCATCTCATTATCCCACGGTATTTTTTCTTCTGTTATCAAAGCAACTCTTCCAAATCTTACAATTGGATATATTCTTTTATCTCCAATGAATGGTGTGAACATACCTGTAAAGAAAACATCAGTTCCTTCTCTTATATTTAGGTCATTAAAATTTTCTCTATTAGTTAAAAAGGTATGTGGCAGAGATAAATAATCAAACTTTGCTGGGTCAGGTGCGATTGGTATTACGGCAATATCTACTGTTTTGTCTTTATGAGTAAATATATTTTTATTCGCTCCTTTGGAATGTAGTTTAATCATACCGTATTCAGATAATGAATCTTTTAGATTTAATCTAACTAATATAGTATCTCTAAAAATGGTATCTCTTTTTATGACGTGTTTAGCAGTCACAAAATATAAAGAAGATTTTAACTGTCCATTTATTGAATCCGAAACACTAACAAAAAAACCTGTCCCTTGTGGTTTTACCTTGCCAAAATTGTCTTTAGCATAGATAAATCCAACAGTTTTTTTAATTTCAGTCGGAATAGCTTGTGAATAGAGAAGACTTGATAAGCTAAAAAGTAATAATGTAGTTAGAGTTTTCATGTAATTCAAATTGTGGGTAACGTTAAGATATAGTTCCGTTTTAATACTGAAATAAATTCAGCACAGGTGAACTATATCGATTGATAAGCGAAGTTCGCATTTTTAAATCAACAAGTCAATACGTAACCTTACGTAGTTTTAAACATTATTGTAAACGTTTTACAAAAACTAAAGTTTTAGATGCTGCCATACCATTTGGGTTACAACCCAATTTGCCTTCTGGTATTTCTATCCCTAACTCTTTGTAATGTGTTACCCAACCGTTGTGAAAGGTATTGGTGTCAGCATTTTTAAAGGTCATAGGTTCTAGGGTAAACACATGGTCTTCTTTAAACAATTCGTAGATATACTCTGAGCAGTAATAGCCTTTGTCTTCTAATATATAAGTAAAGTTATAAGGCTCACCAAGTAATGTTTTGGCTTTAGAAATGGCATTTTCTATTTGTGGTTTGGTACTATTCTTAATTCGGTATGCATCTGCACTATAGGTTGATGTATCGTCTGGTTTTAAAAACAATTCTAGCGGCTCCTTTACTACTCCTTTACCCAAATCTGAGTGGTAGACAAAAACGGTATCATTTTCTACACTGCAAATGCCCATATGTGTATAGTTTGTCGCTTTTTCGGTTTGTGTTACCTCGTTAATGGCTTCGGATAAATCACTTTGCGATACACCTCTAAAAACGATATCTCCAGATTTTATAGTGGTTGCTGTTGTGCAAGACATTATTAGAACTAAAACGATGAGTAATGCTGCTTTTGATAATTTGCTATTCTTCAAACCTTTGGTTTTTTTACGTGTATAACGCAACGAAATTAGAGCTTTTATCGTAGAAATGTAAGTCCTACCGAGAATTTTAAGCAATCCATAGCTTAAACGGCTATTTTACGCTCAACCAATCTATTATACCTATGAAAACTATAGTTTTATGCGTTATGTTGTTCTGTTTTAGTGTCAGTTCTGCACAGATTACCTTAGAAGATGACGGCTTACACTTTGCAGTTGGTGCTGCGATCTCTAGCGCTACTTACACTTATATATATTCTAAATCCAAAAATAAGCGCAAAGCCTTTTGGTATAGCTTTGGTCTGTCTTCTTTAGCTGGTTTTGCAAAAGAGTTCTATGATGGCAATATAATTTCAGGAAAGTTTGACAACAGTGAGATGATCTCAACCATGTTAGGCGGTCTTTCTGCGAGTTATACCTTTAATATTTTTACTGGTAAGCGCAAAAAGAAAAAACAAGAAGAAGAGATAGCTTCAATCTATACCACTGACTAAGTTTTTTTTAATCGCCATCGCTTAGCTTAAAAAAATCGTTCACAGGTTTATTAAACACCTCTGATAATTTTAAAGCCAATACTGTAGATGGCACATAGCGATTAGCTTCAATAGAGTTTATGGTTTGGCGAGAGACACCTATTTTTTCTGCTAAATCTCCTTGTGTTAGATTAAGAATTGCTCGTTCTACCTTTATTGTGTTTTCCATTATCTGTAGCGTTTTAGAGTATAATAAAAACCTAGTTGTACCAAGAACATAAAACTCAATAACTGAAAATCACCAAGCTGCTTATAGGCTTGGGCTTCTTCTCTAACTATATTAGAAACACCAAACTCTACATAAGGCATTATAATAGCATATATAGTACCTAAAATAAAGGCAATGGCGTATGATTGTGCTCTTAAAGCAATAGTCATTTCATCTTCCTCTGCATCTCTTGCTAAGGAAATACACAATAGACCAATAATAAAAATCGTACGTCCTACACCTCTAATGATTTCTGCATGCTCAGGAAACTGCTTTCTTACAAAAAACAGTACAAAAGCGACAACTAATAATACCACACCTACCCATTTAAATGATGCTGAAAATCTAAAATCTAATAATTTCTGTATGCGTTGACGCTCACACTCAACAAAACTTCTTTTATCCATAATTGACAAATATATTTTATAATTAGTAAAATTATTTTTACTATATGACAAATATACTTTACATAATAGTTTTATACAAGTGTTTTAAAAGAAACTTGATATTGTTATTTTTTTCGACGAACTTCGTTATCGTTTGGGATATAAATGATTGAAGTGGATTTATATCCCAAACATTACCATAAATTTGATAATGACGAACATATTAAAATATTTAGGACTGATTTTAATTTTATTTATAATCGGATTTTTAATTAGAAAACACTTTGTTGAGATTTCCTTTTCACAACTCAAAAATGATAACGTTCAGATTGTTAACCGAACTATAAACAGGCATTTCTATTCTGATATCATATTCGCCTTGTCTATAGGAATTATCCCATTATTATATCTGATTATAAAAAAAATAACTAAACTAAGTTTTATAATGCAAGGTTTAATTTCTTGTGGAATGATAGTTCTTAGTGGAATTTTACTTTGGCAATACAGAATATTTCAACTAAACCTTAAATTTCAAAAACTATCTGAATTTAAACTGGGAAATGGAATTCAAAGTCAAATGTATTCTGATAATCTGAATTTTGAATTATACCTATTTATTGGTTTTTTATTTGGAACAGTATTAAGTATTTTGATTTTTAAAAACATATCTAAAAAAGTTGAATAAAAACGTATAGTAATAACGGCTATAACCCATTGCTTCTACTCTCCTATTCCTAAAATTAGTTTAACTTTAAACGGCTATGATTTCTAAGGTCGAGACCGATAAAGAAAAATCACCTATTCTTCTCCTCAATCCATTTACTCAAATACTTAGTACTTTGCAAAGTCTGATGTTGTAGTATATGACCAATAAAATTGTTTTGACGATGGCTTTTTAAACCTTTACTAAGGTTTTCCATTTTTTGTGCAAACTCATCTTTAAAGTTAGCCTTATCAAAACGCAGATTTAAGACTTCAAAACCGTTGTGTTGTTTGGCTTTCCAGGTGTCTCCATTATTATAAAGCTCTACTGCTTTTAGTGCAAAAACTTCTGGATGGTTTTCTACAAAACCGTTCACTTCGACTTCGTTCAGTGACTTCAAACCACCAAACATACCTTCGGCAGCAATGGTAGACATAACACAAGGTGTACCATTTTGCATAGCATCTACGAGTTTGCCTTTTAGTCCTGCACCAAAGCGTAATGGTGCCAAGCAAACTTTTGCTTGTTGCATTACATCGTTTACATCTTCTGCAAACCCTTTAATTAAAAAACCGTCTTTTTTGTTATGGAGTTGTGTTACTTTTTGAGATTCATAAGCACCATAAATATGTAGTTCTGCTTTAGAAAGTTGTTTGCGTATTAAAGGCCAAATAACTTGTTTTAGATACAATACAGCATCATAGTTTGGTGGATGTAAAAAATTACCAATAGTTATAAAGTGTTGACGCTCTTCAAAAGAGGGTAAATTGCTTATCTTTTCTTCTTCTATTGAATCTAATAAGAAGGGCAAATAATAAAGTAAGCTTTGGTCTATTTCAAATTGTTGGGTTAAAATATCTATCTCTGCTTCAGAGATTATTAAACTTAAATCGCAACGGTAAATACTGGCAATTTCGCGTTTGGTGGTATCGTTTTGTAAGTGTTCAATTGTTACCTCAACGCCTGATTTTAAAGCTTGTTCCCTAGCCTTTCGCAAACCATGAAAATCTTCAGTATCTAAAATTCGTAAAGCATTTGGGCACTGTTCTGCAACACGCCATCCATATTGCTCTTCCACCATAAAACGATCAAAAAGCACAACGTCTGGCTGTAGGTTACTTACAAACTCATCAAAAGACGCGTCATTCAACAGAATGGTTTGTATCTTAACGCCTAGTTGAGATACATCATAAGTATTAGTTGAAGTTTTGGCAGCACATGCAAAAGTAATTTCAAAATTCTGATATAGAAATTGTTCTATGAGTTGCAACATTCTACTACCAGCAGCAGAACTTTTAGGTTCTGGCCAAACAAAACCTATGATTAGCAAATTTTTCATAATGCAAAAATACTATTTACAATCTACTAACCATTCACCAGAAACTATTGTGGTTCTTTAGAAAAGATATAGATAACTCTGGCCATTGTTATCCATTTTTCAACAGCTTCAATCTGCTCCTTAGAAAGTTTAGCTTCGCTATGAGCCCAAGTATAGCTAGGTAAAGGCATATGACCTTCTTTTACTTCTTCTGCAATTTCTTCTAACTTATGATCTTTTTTCTTATCTGAATAATCATTCCATCTAGACATGTTAAAATCACGTTTTCCATGTTCTATATGGTCTGCCATCCAATAATTTATTGGTGTAATTTTACTGTACCAAGGGTAACGCGTATGGTCGCTATGACAGTCGAAACACGAATTTTTAAAAATAGCCAATACATCTTGAGGTGGATTTGTGTCTGTTAAAAATGGTTTAACTGAAGTGATATCGCCATCATTTTTTTCTGGTCCAAAAAATTGAGCAATTATAAAGATTACTAAAATTAGTAATAAGAGTTTTTTAAGGATTTTCATTTTTGATTAATTTAGAAGTCGAAATTTAAAAAAAATAAATTGACAAAGGCACAACTCTACGAAGAATTAAATTACGTTAACCACTCTCGTGAGAAGCGATTGCATTATGCAAATTTGGTATTAAATCAACCTGAATTAGTAAAACCACTTCTGCAAATTTTGTTTGATGTAGATGATAAAATTTCATGTAGAGCAGCATGGGTCTTTGAGTTTATGTGTGGTGAAAATCTTGAAGCTATAATTCCGCATTTAGACACCTTTACACAAAACATTTCAAAAGTACACTTAGATCCTGCTGTACGGCCAATGGCAAAAATCTGTGAATATCTAACAACTGCTTACTACGGAAAATCTGATACCAAAATAAAGCATCATCTTAGCGAAAGTCATAAAGAGAAAATTATCGAAGCCTGTTTCGACTGGATGATTAATGACGAAAAAATTGCACCAAAAGCCTATTCTATGAATTCACTTTATTTATTTGGCACTGAATATGATTGGATTCACCCTGAATTGGCAATCATTCTAGAACGCGATTTTCAGATGCAAAGTTCAGGTTTTAAAGCCAGAGCAAGGCATATTTTGAAAAAAATTAATAAATAAGTGTATAGTGTATAGTGTATAGTGTATAGTGTATAGTGTATAGTGAAAATTGAAAAACCACACGCTTTATACTAATTTCATTGCACATATTACTTTACAGTTTTTACTATTTATTGATTACTTTGTACTTTGAACTTTTTACTACTTACTTTACACTTTTCAACTTACTTCCTTATATTTGATGCTTCTTAAAAATCAACTTAAATGGCACTTACAGCACTTAGCGCAATTTCACCAATAGATGGTAGATACAGATCTAAAGTAGACGCTTTAGGTAATTATTTTTCTGAAGAGGCTTTAATAAAATATCGCGTTCTTGTAGAGATTGAATACTTTATTGCACTTTGCGAATTACCATTACCTCAGTTAGAATCAGTTTCCACAAGTGTTTTTGAGGACTTAAGAGGCATTTACAAAAACTTTACTGCTGTTGATGCCGCTGCCATTAAAGAAATTGAAAAAGTAACCAACCACGATGTTAAAGCGGTTGAATATTTTATAAAAGAAAAGTTTGATGCTTTAGATTTATCTGACCATAAGGAATTTATTCATTTTGGGTTGACGTCTCAAGACATTAACAACACAGCTATTCCGCTAAGCATTAAGGAAGCTATGAACGATGTTTATGTTCCGGAATACAATACACTTCTTAACAAAATTGAAGAATTAGCTGAAGAGTGGAAAGCTGTACCAATGCTAGCAAGAACACATGGACAGCCTGCTTCTCCTACTCGATTAGGCAAAGAAATTGATGTTTTTGTAGTACGATTAAAAGAACAATTCAATCTTTTAAATGATGTGCCGAGTGCTGCTAAGTTTGGTGGTGCTACAGGTAACTTTAATGCACACAAAGTAGCTTATCCTAATATTGACTGGAAAGCTTTTGGAGCATCATTTGTACAAGAAAAACTAGGCTTACAACACTCGTTTCCAACTACACAAATAGAGCACTACGACCACATGGCTGCGTTGTTTGATGCTTTAAAACGCATCAATACAATAATCATAGATTTAGATAGAGATATCTGGACATACGTATCTATGGATTACTTTAAACAAAAAATTAAAAAAGGTGAAGTTGGTAGTTCTGCTATGCCACACAAGGTAAACCCAATAGATTTTGAAAACAGTGAAGGTAACTTAGGTATTGCTAATGCCATTTTTGAACACCTTGCTGCTAAATTACCAATCTCTAGATTACAGCGCGATCTTACAGACAGCACAGTGTTAAGAAATGTTGGTGTCCCTTTCGGACATACAATTATTGGTTTTAAGTCTACATTAAAAGGATTAGGAAAATTACTTCTTAATGCTTCTAAATTTGAACAAGACTTAGAAAACAATTGGGCTGTTGTTGCAGAGGCAATACAAACTATATTGCGTCGTGAAGGCTATCCTAATCCGTATGAAGCTTTAAAAGGCTTAACAAGAACCAACGAAGCGATTACTAAAACATCCATTTCAGAATTTATTGATACATTAGAGGTTTCAAATGCGATAAAATCTGAATTAAAAGCAATATCACCAAGCAATTATACTGGTATATGAAACTCTTTCCTATAAACAAAAATTCTTTAGCTCTGATTTTTGTAACCATAGTTGCTCTTGGTTTTTTTGTTGCTGGAATGTTTGAGGTTCTGGATTATTTTATCATTAAAGTTTTACTGTTTACACTTTTTAGTGGCTTGTTAATTTTTGCGTTTTGGTTCGGGTTTATAAATGATACAAAAAAAAATCGTCCTGAAGACGAAGCCCAAGACGATTCTAATTAACATTTTAAATAAATATATTGTCAGTTTATTTATTTAATAAAGTCTGCTATACTTTTTAGGTTTGCATTTTCAAAATCCATATCCTTTAATACCGATTGTAGCGACATAATTTTTCCTGCATTCATATCGTCTCCAAGTACTCTGGCAACTATAAAACCTTTGTCGTCAGAGTTACCAAAAAGGATGAGTTCATCAACGTTATCTACCTCTCCTATAAACATCACTTTAAAACGACCATCTACACTATTGCCACCTCGCATTAACTCCTCGTATTTCGGGTTTTTAAGAATGGTTTTGATATTTTCAAGTTCTAGCTCGTACTCTGCTTTGTTGTTATTATCTATTCTGTAAGCTAGTATGTTTAGTTTATCTATAGATTTATAAGCCTCTTCTTGTTCTTTTGTTAGCTTGACTTCTTCTATATTTAGCAACCCAATAGGTGCATCTACAGATAAGAAACCTGGCTTAATTTGATTATCTACATAATAAGTCTGCAAGGTTGGCCCTTGGTTGCAACTTGTGTAAGCCACAACCAAAAGCAACATTACTGCTAATTTTTTGATTGATTGTATCATAACTATTAGTCGTTATTGTTTTTATCAGCCTTTTTTAACTGATCTCCACCAGGAATATCCATTTGACTTGTAATTTTAGACACTTGTCTTAGGTCTATATCTCCTGTTAAACTCAACAAAACCGTTTCTATCTCACGTTTTTTACCATTAATTTCTATGTCTTGCCCTTCTGTAATTTCTTTTAAACCAGAAACAAACATTAGTAGTTCTTTTACGTGATTTTCGTCTTTGCCTTCTTTAACATAAAACTTAACGGTTTGGTCTCCGTCTTTAATACGCATTAATTCTTCAAGAGCAGAAGATTTAAGGTATTTATTTACTGTAGCTTTCATATCTGCAGATACTTTTTCGTCACCTGTAGTAAATACTTTTAGTCCTGTAATCTTTTTTACCATTTCCATAAATTCTTTTGCTTCCGGATCGTCTACATCCAAATCTATAGTGGCTAACATTCTAAAAGCTTTTTGAGTAACAACTATTGATGTTACTTCTTTCATGTCTTCATACTTATCAAAGATGCTCTGCGCACCTGATAACATTGGTGCTAAAATTAGCGCGATTATTACAATTACTTTTTTCATAATTCTTTAATTTTTGTGTGTGTTTTTACTTGTTTTTAAATATTCTATTTGTTGCTTTTGAAAACTCGCTTAGCCTGCTCGCTTCTTCTAAACCTTGATTAAGATTATCAGAAACTAAGCTTAATGAATTTAGTTGTTCTTTACCTTCGTTCATTCCTATTGAAACTAAACTGAGCGCTTCCATGGTTTTATTATAAGTTTCCATTGCTAATTCTTTTTTTCTTATCTCTTCTTGAGAAGGACCAAGAACCTGTGGAATAATAAGACCTAACATAAGAACCGTAACTGCTGCGACAGAAATCCATTGATACATTTTTGTTCTCTTAGGTTTTAATGGAACGTCTTTGGTGTACTGCTCTTGCTGTGCCTGAGAAAAGTATACAAACATAGGTTTGTAATGTTCTAAATGCGGTGCAACATCACTACCTGTAAAGTAATCTCTTAGCTGAGTTTCTTCAGCCAGTGTTGTCTCTGCATTGTTATACTTTTCTATTAACTTTTCTATATTATTTAATACCATGTCTATGTGTATTAGTTAATTTTTCTCTTATTGTTTTTCTTGCTCTAGATAGATTAACACGCACAGCGGTTTCATTCATATCTAGCATTTTTGCTATCTCTGCAAAATCGTACTGCTCAATATCTCTTAGCTGTACAATTATTTTTTGTTGCTCTGGTAAATCTTCCATAATTCGAGATACCCAGTTTACACTATCTTTAGCTTCTACCTGCTTTTGCAATGACGAATTGTTGTCTGTATAATTACTATGAACAATTTTTAAATTTTGTGCTTGTTTAGATTTTAGTCTATCCAAACAAAAATTTTTTGTCATCGTCATAGAGAAGGCTTCAACATTTTTATAGTCTTCTATCTTCTCTTTATTTTTCCATAATTTCAATAGTATTTCTTGCGTAGCATCTTCAGCTTCTTCTCGCGAAACCAATAAGCGTTTGGCTAAACGAAATACTTTATCCTTAAATGGCATTACCAAGCTTACAAAATCTGTCTGCTTCATTACTTTTTTGATTGGTGGTTGAAATCAATTTTACTTGCTTTCATAATTACGACGATACACTTTACATTTTGTTACAAAGTTTTTTTATTTATAATAATGTAAGTAAATTTAGAGTTTTACAGACATAAGTAAAAAAGCTATCTAAAAAGAAAAGTGATGAAAAATTTAAAATTATTGGCACTCTTATTGGCCATTACTACAACCTTTACCAGTTGTTTTGAAGATTTAGACGATAATGTTATTACCTCCTCAGACATTAAAGACTTTGTTTGGAAAGGCATGAATGCTGTCTACCTCTATAAATCTGAAATTCCTGATTTAGCTGATGACAGATTTAATACTAACGAAGACTACTCTAGCTATTTAGCAGATTTTGAATCTCCCGAAGCTTTATTTGAATCTTTATTACATCAGCCCGAAACTATTGATAGATTTAGTATTATAACAGATAACTACATTAATTTACAAAACCAGCTACAAGGTATAAGTTTAAGTAATGGGTTAGAATTCAATTTATATTTTGTTCCAGGAAGCACCACAGATGTTTTTGGTGCTATTACATTGGTTTTAAATGATAGTCCAGCAGATGATTTAGGCTTACAGCGCGATATGATTTTTACAGCTGTTGATGGTATTAATCTAACAGAATCTAATTTTGGGCAACTCTTATCGCAAGAAACTTACACATTAAATTTTGCAGATTACAACAACAATGGTACACCAGATGTTGCAGACGACACTCTGACATTAAATGGTGAAAGCGAAACTTTAACTAAAGTTCAATATGTAGAAAACCCGATACATATTGCCAAAACCATTACTCTTGAAGACAACACAAAAGTTGGATATTTAATGTATAATCAGTTTAATTCTAACTTTAACAATGCTCTAAACGGTGTTTTTGCCGATTTCGCTTCAGATGGAGTTACTGAATTGGTATTGGACCTAAGATATAATGGTGGTGGATCTGTACAGACTGCGGCATATTTGGGAAGTATGATTACTGGCCAGTTTACAGGACAAGTATATTCTAAAGCATTTTATAACGAAAACTTATCTAGTAACAATAGAGATTACCTTTTTACAAATTCTATAGAAGGTGGTAGCGCGATAAATAGTTTAAATCTCAGCAAGGTTTATATTTTAACATCTAACAGAAGAACCGCCTCTGCTAGTGAGTTAGTAATAAACAGTCTGAGTGCATATATAGATGTTGTGGTTATAGGTGAAAATACGGTGGGAAAAACACAAATATCTATTACAATATATGATTCACCTAATCTTGGCTATGAAGGTAGAAACTCAGGTCATTTTTACGCCATGCAACCTTTAGTTGCTAATTCAGTTAATGTGAATGATGAGTTGGTGCCTTCAGACGGATTAACTCCAGATATCGAATTAAGAGAATACCCAAGTACGCTTGGTGTTTTGGGCGAAATAAACGAACCTTTATTACAAGCTGCACTCTTGGACATCTCTAATTCTGGCAGATTTAATTACGATGTAGTTCCTGGTCCTAAATTAATTAAAACGAAACGATTCTTCCAATCGTTAGAACAAGAAATGTATATAGAATAAACTAATAAAAAAAGCCGCTTAATTAAGCGGCTTTTTTGTTTCTATAATTTTAAATTAAATCCAAGGTTAACACCTCTGCCTCTTGTACTAAACCCAAAGAGTTCTTGGTAATCTTCATTAAGAATATTAGTAACGTTAGCAAAAAGTAACAGTTTGTCTTCTAATATAGAATGACTTACATAAAAATCTAATAGTCCATAAGATTCTAATGTTACAATTTCATTTTCAAATGTTGAGCTGTTATAAAAAGTATCCTCACGTTCGTCATTATATTGGTAAGATAAACTCATCTGAGTTTGTTTTGAAAACGCATAATCGATTCTAGCATTCGCCTTTATTTCTGGTATTCTTAAGCTTAAATCTTCGTCTACAGATGTGTAAGTGGCATTGAGATTAACATCTAATCCCTCAACAATTTTAGCCTGAGTCACAAACTCTAAACCACTTGCTGTAAAGGATTCCGACACATTTTGATATTGATAAACAAAACTACCTGTATCTACAAAATCTATGAAATTGTCTTCATTTCTATTAAAATATACAAGGCTAAATGTTGCCTTATCTTTTATAGACACTTCTGCTCCAACTTCAATGGTTTGATTTTCTTCTGGCTTTAAATCAGCATTACCATAACTTGGCTCAAACAACTGATATAAAGACGGAGTTATAAATGCCGTGCTATAACTTGCTAAACCTTTAATATATCCAAAATCTACATCGAACTTATAAGAAGGATTAAGGTTATACACCAAATGGCTGCCATACTCACTATGGTTGTTTAATCTTAAACCTGCATTAACGTTGAGACCAAAATCTGAAACATAAACCACATTTGCATAAGGGTCTGTGATTGTAAATTGTGCATTATCAGGATTTATAGCTTGGCTAAAATTGGTTTCTCCAAAAGGAATTGTAAAACTTTCCATCTGGTTATCCTGATAATTTAAACCCAGTACTGTGTAAAATTTATCATTAAAATTATAGCGATTGTATGCATCTAAAACAATACTCTGTGCATTAAACATTGAAGGAAAACCAGATTCAATTTCGCGTTCTACATCATTATAAGCAGCATTTACAATAATGCTTCCTTTGTTGTATTTGATTTCTGGCGACAATCCTAATCGATATTGTTTAGATAACGAAACATTATCTGCATCTGTCATACTAAAACTGTCATCAAAATCTGCTTTGTAGTTATCAAAACTTCCGTAGGCATTAAGCTTAAAAGTATTATTAAACTTATAGCCAAGTTTTAAATTACCATTGTAACTATTAAAAGCATCGGACTCTGTTCCGCCATCAATAGCAGACAAGCCATCTGTATATTGTTGTCCAAAACTTACTAAATAATTAAAATTACCTAAGCTTCCGTTTACCGAAACACTGTTTCTAAAATCTTCTAATGCATAATTATTTTCATCTGAAGACTGATTGGTACCAAGTGTACTTCTTAAATTTAGATTAATAGCTTTTTTAGAAGCCTCTTTTAATTTAATATTGATAACAGCAGTTGCTGCACCTGTGCCATAAAGCGTACTAGAAGCCCCTTTTAAAATTTCAATAGATTCAATTTGATCAGCATTAAAAAAACGTAAATCATAATCATTTGCAATCTGAGATGGATCTGTAACCTGTACTCCATCAATCATAATTAAAACCTGACGATTTCTACCTCCTCGAATAAAATAACTAAGATTCTGACCTGCATTACTGCGAACTCCGTTAATTTCTACACCAACAGTTCTACCAATAATTTCTGCAACTGATTGCCCTTGTAGTTTTTCTAATTTCTGGGAAGTGATTTTTGTGATGACTTTACCAGAATTTTCACGTTTTAACGCAAAACGCGAGTCTGATAATACAACTTCATCTAGTTTTTCTACTTTAACCGAATCCTGCTTAATTTGTGCAGATCCAATTGTAAACATACCTAAACCTAGTATGCTACAAAACAATTTTGTTTTGTTCATTTAATACATTAATTGCTCGAGAGAACATACAGCGATACTGAAAAAGGCTATTATAAAGACCTAAACTCAATTACCGAGTAAACTTTTATCCCGAAAGTTTGACTTCTTTGTTGAAATTGGCAGGTCTCCTGACTTGCGTCTTGCTGTTGGTCTTCCCAGAAAAAAATTCCAGTGACATTGAAGGTAACAACAAGCTTTGTAGCTTACAGTTGCGGGAACAGTTTTGGATTTTCACCAAATTCCCTTTTAATTCATTCAATAAAAATTGAATAAAACCAGATTTCGTCGCAAAAATAGTGTAATCTTAAAAATTGAAAAGTTTATTTGTCTTTTTTCTTATTCATTTTATAAATAAGATAAATAAAACCCACTAAAAAATGTGCAATTATAATTCCTGCAACAATATATATGGTTAAATTTGAATCGTCTCTCATTATTGAAGTTTTCACAAAATTATGAAGAACCATAACTGCATAAAGTCACTT
Source organism: Winogradskyella poriferorum (assembly GCF_036553625.1). Taxonomy (NCBI): domain Bacteria; kingdom Pseudomonadati; phylum Bacteroidota; class Flavobacteriia; order Flavobacteriales; family Flavobacteriaceae; genus Winogradskyella; species Winogradskyella poriferorum. Next base: position 290,449 of record NZ_JAZHOU010000002.1, on the reverse strand, counting down.
ATGTTACATATAAAAACCTGTCTAATCCTTCTGTTATTTATTATCAGTTTTTCCTGTAAAGACAATACTTCAAAAGAGGAATTACCTAACCCAGAGATTAAAGCCTCAAAACTTAAATATGCTAAAGGCTTTATGTTTGAGGACTATTCTAACTATAAAGTATTAACCATAAAAAATCCTTGGCCAGAAGCTAAAAAAACATATAAATATCTTATTGCCTCTAAAGAACAGCTAGCAGTAATGACGTATCCAAGCGATGCTTACGATGGTGTTATCACTAATACTATTGAAAAGCTTGTCGTAACCTCAACAACTCACATACCAGCATTAGAATTACTTGGTGTAGAACAAACTTTAGTAGGATTTCCAGGTGTGGATTATATATCGTCTGAAAAAACCAGAAAACGTATTGACGATGGACTGGTTAGAGAACTTGGTAAAAACGAAGGAATAAATACAGAAGTGTTGTTAGAACTAAACCCAGACGTTGTTATCGGATTTGGTGTAGATGGTGTCAACAAAACTTTTGAAACGATTAAAAAATCAGGTATTTCTGTAATTTATAATGGTGATTGGGTAGAGTCTTCAGCTCTAGCGAAGGCGGAATGGATAAAGTTTTTTGGAGTGTTGTTCAATAAAGAGAAAGAAGCAGATTCTATTTTTAATACCATTGAAAGTGACTATTTAGAGGCTAAAAAAATAGCTGCTAATGCAAAAAAACAACCAACTGTTTTAAGTGGTGCTATGCATAGAGACGTGTGGTATTTACCAAATGGCTCTAGTCCAGAAGCACAATTTTTAAAAGATGCTAATGTAAATTACCTATGGAGTGACACCTCTGGAAATGGAAGTTTAGCACTTAGCTTTGAAGTCGTTTTAGAAAAAGCCCAACATGCAGACATTTGGTTAAGTCCATCCTACTATTCCAGCTACAAACAACTTGAAGAAGTTAGTGAGCTATATACCAACTTTGATGCCTTTAATAATAAGTCAATTTATTCGTTTGTTAACACTACTGGTGCAACAGGTGGCGTTTTATATTATGAATTGGGTACAGCAAGACCAGATTTGGTATTAAAAGACCTTATTAAAATATGTCATCCAGATCTTTTAGAACACTATACACCTCATTTCTTTAAACCTCTTAACTAATTGCATAATTCCCAAACATATCAATTTCAGTATGCACTACTAGTAGTAATACTAATTGCCTGCTTTTTTATTAATATTAGTTTAGGTTCTGTAAACATCCCTTTAAAGAGCATAATCGCCAGCCTATTTGGCAATATTGATAACACAACATGGGACGTTATAATTACTAATTACAGATTGCCTAAAGCTGTAACATCAATTTTAGTTGGCTCTGGACTTGGAATTTCTGGATTATTAATGCAAACCTTATTTAGAAATCCATTAGCAGGTCCATTTGTTCTAGGTATTACATCTGGCGCTAGTTTAGGTGTAGCATTAATAATTTTAGGGTCTGGTTTATTTGGTGGATTCTTCGCGACAGCATTAATCTCTAAATGGAGTATTGTCATTGCAGCCAGTCTTGGTAGTTTCTTGGTATTATTAGCAGTTTTAGCTGTATCGCATAAAGTTAGAGATACCATGGCCATACTTATTATAGGTTTAATGTTTGGAAGCATTACTGCTGCTGTAGTAAGTGTGTTATCCTATTTTAGTTCTGCAGAACAATTACAGCAATATGTTTTTTGGGGTTTTGGTAGCTTAAGCAATTTATCTTGGAAAGAACTCAGTATTTTCTTCTTAATATATCTTGTTGGTATGATTTTGAGTATTATGTCAATAAAGTCGTTGAATAGCTTATTACTGGGTGAAAATTATGCCAAAAGTTTAGGTATTAACCTAAAACAAAGTCGGTTTATAATTTTACTAGCCACAAGTTTAATTGCAGGAACCATTACAGCTTTTGCAGGTCCAATTGCGTTTATTGGCTTGGCCATTCCGCATTTAACACGTCAAATTTTTAAAACCTCTAATCATAAAATTCTATTACCAGCAGTATTTTTGTTTGGTGCTATTACCATGCTTATTTGCGATAGTATAGCACAGGTTCCTGGTAGTGATTACACCTTACCTATTAATGCCATAACCGCTTTGGTTGGTGCACCTGTTGTGATTTGGCTATTGGTTAGACAACGAAAAATGATGTTTTAAATGAAAATGAAAAACCTAACTTGTCATTCCGCACTTGATGCGGAATCTAATGAGATCCTGAATCAAGTTCAGGATGACAGAATTGCTTTTATATATTGAATACTAAAAAACCAAATACCATCCTAAAAGCCAAAAACCTCTCCATTGGTTACAAGACCAAAAAGGGAGAGGCAGTCATTTCTCAAAACATCAATTTTGAATTGGAGAAAGGACAACTTATTGGTTTGGTTGGTGCAAATGGTATTGGTAAATCAACACTTTTAAGAACGCTAATTAAAGTTCAACCTGCGCTATCTGGAACAGTTCTTTTAAATGATACAGATTTAAAATCGATATCGTCTTTAGACTTAGCTAAACAACTAAGTATTGTTTTAACCGAAGCATTAACTTCAAAAAACCTCTCTGTGTACGAACTCATTGCATTGGGAAGACATCCTTACACCAATTGGGTAGGTAGTTTAACCTCAAAAGATATTGAGATTGTTAAAAATGCTTTTAATCTGGTTAATATTTCAGAACTTAGAAACAAAAAATGCTACGAGCTGAGTGACGGTCAGTTGCAAAAAGTAATGATAGCACGTGCCTTAGCACAAGACACAGATATTATTGTTTTAGATGAACCTACTACGCATTTAGACATGTATCATAAAGCGTATATTTTAAAATTGCTTCAGAAATTAACAAAAGAAACAGGTAAAACTATTCTGTTTTCGTCTCACGAAATTGACTTAGCCATTCAACTTTGTGACACTATGATTGTAATGCGAAATGAAAATGTTGTTTATGATCAACCATGCAATCTTATTTCTCAAGGTGTTTTTGAATCCCTTTTTCCTGATGATTTAATTTCTTTTGATAATACCTCTGGAAGTTTTAGAGTAAAGAAATAACTGTTCTTCTTGAAGCATCGTACTTCCAACTTCACACTAAAAATGTATCTTTGATGAAATTCTTTTTCACCTTATGACCGACACACTTATTTTATTTATCGCTATCATTTTTTCTGCTGTAGCTGGCGCTTTTTTGGGTTTAAAATTTTCTCAACTTAAAAGTAAAAGCAGTACAAGCATGTTAGAAGAACGTAACGCTAATCTTAACAAACAACTCGAAGAATTAAAACAAAATTTTGACAAAGAAAATGAAAAGCAGAATGTACTTTTTAATCAGCAATTACAAGATTTAAAAGCTACCATTTCTAAAATTGAAACGGAGCGTGAAGACATCAGAAGAGAAAAAGAGTTATTAAATGCTGAATTATCTCGAAAAAACACCGAGTACGAGAATCTTCAGGAACAGAACTTAAAACGAGACGAAGAACTTGCCAAGCAACAAGAACAACTTAGAAAAGACTTTGAATTGATGGCCTCTAAAATTCTAGATGAAAAGTCTGAGAAATTCACTATTCAGAATAAAGAGAACATTAAAAATATTCTTAATCCATTAGAAGAAAAGATAAAAACCTTTGAAAAGAAAGTCGAGGATTCTCAAAAGGAAAGCATAAGTATGCATTCGGCTTTAAAAGAGCAATTATTAGGGCTTAAAGATCTCAACCAACAAATGGCAAAAGAAGCAACCAACCTAACCAAAGCTTTAAAAGGAGATAGCAAAACACAAGGTAATTGGGGAGAGTTAGTTCTTGAACGTGTTTTAGAAAAATCTGGTTTAGAAAAAGACCGTGAATATTTTGTACAACAAAACTTTCAGCGCGAAGATGGTTCTCGTGTTATGCCAGATGTGGTATTACACCTTCCTGATAACAAAAAGATGATTATAGATTCTAAAGTATCTCTAACCGATTATGAGCGTTTGGTAAATGCCGAAGATGACGAACGTGCACTATATTTAAAAGCACATGTTAATTCTATTAAAAAACACGTAGATCAGTTGTCGGCTAAAAACTATCAGGATTTATATGATATTGAGTCGCCTGATTTTGTTTTAATGTTTATCCCAATAGAACCTGCTTTTGCAGTTGCCATTAATGAAGACAACACACTCTACAACAAAGCATTTGAGCAGAATATTGTTATTGTTACACCTTCTACACTTTTGGCTACATTACGAACCATTGATACCATGTGGAACAACGAAAAGCAACAACAAAATGCTATGGAAATTGCCAAGCAAGCTGGTGCACTTTATGATAAGTTTGAAGGTTTAGTGTCTGACTTAACTGGTGTTGGTAAAAAGATTGATGCTGCTAAAAGCGACTACTCTGCTGCAATGAATAAATTGGTTGAAGGTAAAGGCAACCTTATTTCTAGAGTAGAAAAAATTAAGAAAATGGGTGCCAAAGCCAAAAAAGCATTACCAGAAAGCATTATAAAGCGAGCCTCAGAAGACGACATCTAGAATATTCCATTTTTAAGGAATAATTTAATATATTCCATTTTTAAGGAATATATTTGTTTATTCCTTTTTAAAGGCATATATTTGAGACAAATAATGATACTATGACTAGTGTTATAACTGGAGACATCATAAAATCTAGAAATATTAAGGACCAAAATATTTGGATGGAGCAATTGAAATATGCTCTTAATACACTATCATCTGATAAATCTTACTATGAAATTTATCGTGGTGACAGCTTTCAATATGAATGCAGAGATATTTATGATAGTTTTATAAATGCTGTATATCTAAAATCCTGTATTAAAACAATAAAAGGCTTAGATGTCAGGATGTCTATCGGCATTGGTAAGAAAGACTACAAAGGCAATACTGTAAGTGAATCTAATGGCGAGGCATTTGTACATTCGGGTGAAACTTTTGAAACCTTAAAAAAGGAAAAAATAAATCTAAAAATAAAGACTAGAGATTTTACCCTTAACGAAGAGTTGAACTTATATTTTAAACTTGCACTGATTGCCATGGATAATTGGACTACGAATTCGGCTGAAATTGTAAAGCTTAGCATAGAACATCCAACCATGATACAAACAGAATTGGCAAAGCTTATTGGTATTAGCCAAGATGCAGTAAGCAAGCGTCAAAAAAGAGCTTACTTAGATGAAATATTAGAGTTAGATAAACTGTACAGACAAAAAATAGATCAGATATGAATCTAATAATCTTAAAACTCATACTTGCCCATATTCTGGGAGATTTCTTTCTTCAGCCACAAAAGTGGGTTAAGGACAAAGAAAAAAAGAAACTAAAGTCAAAATGGTTATACATTCATATTGCCATTCATATAGCTTTGATGTTCCTTTTAGTTTGGGATTTTTCGTATTGGTTATTGATTCTATTAATTGGCACTTCACACTTTATTATAGATGCTCTTAAGCTTCTTCTGCAAAAGAAAAAAACAAAGCGATTTTATTTTTTTGCAGATCAAATACTACATATAGCAGCTATATTTCTTTTAGCCATAGCAATGTACTATGAGGATATTGCACCATCATTATCTATAAGCACTTCAGCATTACTATTAATAATTTGCTTGGTTTTCTTAACAACACCAACTTCAATAATAATGAGAACCATTTTTACAAAATGGGATATTTCAAAATATACTGAAGACAATGAATCTTTAAAAGATGCAGGAAAGTATATTGGTATTTTAGAACGTCTATTAGTATTTATATTCATAATTGTAGGACATTGGGAAGCTGTTGGCTTTTTAATAACAGCCAAATCCGTATTTAGGTTTGGTGATTTAACTTCAACCAAAGAACGAAAACTGACAGAGTATATATTAATTGGTACTTTGATTAGTTTTGGTATTGCCATAATAGTTAGTCTATTATTTTTAAATCTAAAATCTTATGTATAAAACAGTAGACGCCTCAAGAATAGAAATAACACAACTAATGTTACCATCTAACACAAATTTTGGTGGAAAAATTCATGGAGGATACATTCTAAATTTAATGGATCAAATTGCATTTGCATGCGCCTCTAAACACTCTGGAAGTTATTGTGTTACGGCATCTGTTGACACTGTAGATTTTATAAATCCTATTGAAGTTGGTGAATTGGTAACCATGAAAGCATCGGTGAATTATGTAGGTACATCATCTATGGTAGTTGGCATTAGAGTAGAGTCGGAAAACATACAGACCAGTGTAAAAAAGCATTGTAACTCCTCATATTTTACAATGGTGGCCAAAAACGAAAATGGTAAGCCTACAGAGGTTCCTGGTCTTATTATAAATGACAAAAATGAAGTAAAGCGATTTTTAAAAGCTATAAAACGCATGCATACTAAACATCAACGTAAAATAGAATTTGATAGTATTAACTTCTCATTAGAAAACTATCTTAAAGAATTGGAAGGGTATCGTGTACGAGTTGAACTTACTGAAAACTAAACACTTCTCTATAAAAAAAGTCATTCCGTTTCTGAAATGACTTTAGTTTAAAAAGTTTATAATATTATTGTTTTATAAATCTCTTGGTCTGAGTTGTTTTTCCATCAGAAACTTTAACCAGATATACACCACTTTTCCAGTTAGACACATTTACAGAAGATGACAACTGCGTAATTGTTCCTTTATGAACACGTTTACCCAAAACATCAAAAACTTCTAAATTCATTTCCTCACTGCCTGATGGCATTACAATATTTAACTTACTCTTTGCTGGATTTGGCGAAATAGAAAATTCTACATCTTGTTTTGTAAAGTCATTAACACTCAATGAACCTGATGCAGTAATATTATCTAAATGCATCTCTGCATCAATAGCCTCTCCAATCCAAGAAGGAACTGGGTTACTTAAAATTCTAAATTGTGTAACATTTGTAAGAGTAGCATTTATATCTGTACCAGCAGCACCTCCATCTATGCCATCCGAAACTGCTGTCCAGTCTGAAGGTGTAATTGGAAACTCTGCCAAAACCCATTCATCTGCAGGAGCAACGGTTACTGCATTAGTAGTAGAAAACTTTCCACCACTTCCATTTATTGAAAGTCTAACATTTATAGTATTGGTTAAAGCTCGTACATTTAAAGTAATACTTTGTACTCCTTCAGCTATGAAATTACCAGACCACTGGTTACCATTGTTTCTTATAATTAATTTCGATCCGCTTCCGGCACCATTTCCATTGGTGTAATCTCTTAAATAGTTATCTCCATCACCTCCTGGTCCATTATTAGATATATTCTCCGTACCTGTACCAGATGGATCAGACCAATTTTTTGTTGTACCATCTTCAAAATCGTCAACTTGATTTAGGACAACCTGAGCAGAAACAGTACTAAATATTAAAGATAAAGAAAATAGAAGTAAAGTTCTTTTCATGAATTATGTTTTAGCTAAGTTACAAATTTATTTAATACCTTTTATTTCTACCCAAAAATCAGACCAAAAAAAAGCCGCGATTAAATTCGCGGCTTTTTTTATTATCTACTCAAGTACATTTTTCGTCTTGAATATAAATCGTAGAATTCATCATCTTTAAGACTTTCTATAAATAAGATGCTTTCGCCTGTACTCTTCATTTCTGGTCCTAATTTCTTATTTACATTAGGGAATTTATTAAATGAAAATACTGGTTGTTTAATGGCATAGCCTTCCAGCTGTGGATTAAAGTCAAAATCCGTTACCTTCTTCTCACCTAGCATAACCTTAGTTGCATAATTTACATAAGGCTCTTTATAAGCCTTAGCTATAAATGGTACTGTACGAGATGCTCTTGGGTTTGCTTCAATTATGTAAACCGTATCATCTTTAATTGCAAACTGAATATTAATTAAACCAACAGTATTAAGCGCTAATGCAATTTTCTTAGTATGATCTTTTATTTGCTGCATTACAAATTCACCAAGATTAAATGGTGGTAAAGTTGCATTACTATCACCAGAGTGAATACCACAAGGCTCAATGTGTTCCATTATACCTATAATGTAAACATTTTCACCATCACAAATCGCATCAGCTTCCGCTTCAATTGCACCATCTAGATAGTGGTCTAAAAGCAATTTGTTTCCTGGTATAGATTTTAAAAGATCTATAACATGCTCTTCTAATTCTTGCTTGTTAATGACAATCTTCATGCCTTGTCCACCAAGTACATAAGAAGGTCTTACCAAAATTGGAAAGTCTAATACATCTGCAATTGCTAAAGCTTCATCTGCTGTTTCTGCTACATCAAATTTTGGATAAGGAATGTTGTTTTCTTTTAATAAAGTCGAAAAACTTCCTCTGTCTTCAGCTAAATCTAAAGACTGGAAACTTGTTCCCATAATCTTTACACCATAACGCTCTAGTTTTTCTGCAAGCTTTAAAGCAGTTTGTCCACCAAGCTGTACTATAACACCTTCTGGTTTTTCATGCTGAATGATATCGTAGATATGCTCCCAGAATACCGGTTCAAAATATAATTTGTCTGCAATATCAAAATCTGTAGAAACAGTTTCTGGGTTACAGTTTATCATGATGGTTTCGTAACCACATTCTGATGCTGCTAAAACACCATGCACACAACAATAATCGAACTCAATACCTTGACCAATACGGTTTGGGCCAGAGCCTAATACAATAATTTTCTTCTTATCTGTAACAACACTTTCGTTAGCTACAGAAACTTTTCCGTCTGCAGTTTCTACTTCACTCTCAAATGTAGAATAGTAATACGGTGTTTGTGCTTTAAACTCAGCAGCACATGTATCTACCAGTTTGTAAACACGGTTTATTTTAAGTTCTCTACGTTTGTTATAAACTTCACTTTCCAGACACTTAAGCATGTGTGCAATCTGACGGTCACCATACCCTTTTTGCTTCGCTTCAAGTAGCAACTCTCTATCTATAGTATCTATTGAGTACGTAGAAATTTCTTTTTCTAACTGGAATAACTCTTCGTATTGCTTTAAGAACCACATGTCTATTTTAGTGATTTCGTGAATACGACTTAATGGAATTCCCATTTGTATCGCATCATACAATACAAAGACACGATCCCAACTTGCATTGGTAAGCTTGTCTATAATTTGATCGTAGTTCTTATAACCTTTTCCATCTGCACCTAAACCATTACGCTTTATTTCTAACGATTGTGTAGCCTTATGCAATGCTTCTTGGAACGAACGTCCAATTCCCATCACCTCACCTACTGCTTTCATTTGAAGACCTAAAGTTCTGTCTGATCCTTCAAACTTATCAAAGTTCCAACGTGGTATTTTTACAATAACGTAATCTAATGTTGGTTCAAATAATGCAGATGTAGACTTAGTAATTTGATTACTTAACTCATCTAATGTATAACCTAAAGCTAACTTTGCTGCTATTTTTGCAATTGGATAACCTGTTGCCTTACTTGCTAACGCAGAAGAACGTGATACACGTGGATTAATCTCAATAGCAATAATTTCTTCTTCTTCATCTGGGCTAACTGCAAATTGCACGTTACAACCACCTGCAAAATCTCCAATACTACGCATCATATGAATTGCCATATCACGCATTTTCTGGAATGTCTTATCAGATAAAGTCATTGCTGGTGCTACTGTTATAGAGTCTCCTGTATGAATACCCATAGGATCCATATTCTCTATAGTACAAATAATAACAACGTTATCATTTTTATCTCTAAGAAGCTCTAACTCGTACTCTTTCCAGCCCATCATGGCTTTATCAATCATCACCTCATGTATTGGTGAAATTTCCAAACCTCTGGTTAAAGCCTCATCAAATTCTTTTTCGTCATATACGATTGATGCTCCTGCACCACCTAGTGTAAACGATGCTCTAATACATAATGGAAAACCATACTCTTGCGCTATTTCCTTTCCTTTAAGAAATGATGTTGCTGTTGCTTGTGGTGCCATACCAACACCAATTTCTAACATTAGCTCTCTAAATTTCTCTCTGTCTTCTGTAATGTTAATCGCATCAATGTTAACACCTATAATTTCTACTCCAAAATCTTCCCAAATTCCTTTTTCATCAGCTTCAATACATAGGTTTAAGGCTGTTTGTCCACCCATTGTTGGTAATACAGCATCAATTTGAGGGTGTTCTTTTAAAATCTTAACAATAGACTTGGTCGTTAATGGCAATAAATAAACGTGATCTGCCATAGCAGGATCTGTCATTATAGTTGCTGGATTAGAATTTATAAGAATTGTTTCTATTCCATCTTCTCTTAATGAACGTAAAGCCTGAGAACCAGAATAATCAAACTCACAAGCTTGACCAATGATTATTGGACCAGATCCAATTAATAGTATAGATTTAATGTTTTTGTTTTTAGGCATGGGATTGTCTTTTGGTTTGCAAAAATAAATATCGATTGGGTATAAAAAAAGGCGTTACACCTAAGTAACACCTTTAAAATATTAACAATTGTTAATCATTATTTTTTATGTCTTAATTCTGAAGATACAGACAATTTCTTTCTTCCTTTAGCTCTTCTACGTGCTAAAACTTTTCTTCCGTTAACAGAAGCCATTCTTTCTCTGAAACCGTGCTTGTTTCTTCTCTTTCTTTTTGACGGTTGAAACGTTCTTTTTGGCATTGTCTTATATTTTTAAAATCCTGAGTTCTTAAATTTATTGATTATTGGTTCTCTTAAAAACCGGGTGCAAATATACAACAAGTTTTTGCTTTAGCAAGTACTATTTTCAAAAAAATTTTATTTGTTTTTATTACCTTTGCACACTTCAATATTTAAACCTTAAAAATGTTCAATAAAAATATAAAATTAGTCATAGCAGCATTAATCATTGGGTATGCCATCTATCAATTTACTGAAGGCTACATTGGTAACGGGATTATGTACTTGCTACTTTCTACGATATTTATTTTTCTTTATTTTAAAAATGAAATGATTCTTTTGGCTTTCTTTAAGTTGCGTAAGCAAGATTTTGAAGGTGCTAAAAAATGGTTAGATAAAATAAAAAATCCTGAAGCGTCTTTAGTAAAAAAGCAACAAGGCTATCTTAGTTACCTTAATGGAATAATGGTTTCTCAAACTAACATGAACGAAGCTGAAAAGTATTTTAAAAAGGCTATAACACTAGGTTTATCTATGGATCATGATTTAGCAATGGCTAAATTAAACTTAGCTGGTATTGCTTTTTCTAAACGAAGAAAACAAGAAGCTCAAAAATTACTTTCTGAAGCTGAAAAGCTTGACAAGCGTGATATGTTGGCAGATCAAATAAAAATGATGAAACAGCAAATGAAAAAAGCTTCTATACCAAGACAACATTACGGACAGCCAACTTCTGCCAGACAAAACAGAAGAAGTAGAAGATAATATTACAATAATGGTGCTGCTAAACGCGCCAAAGCTTCAATAAGTTTGGTGCGCTTAGATCTTTTTTTCCATATTTCGAGTTTCAACTTCGTAGTATTTTCTAAGTCTGAATTAAAAATCTGATTGAGATCCATTGCAAAAGGTTTATTATAAACCAAAGCATTAACCTCAAAATTTATGTTGAAACTTCTGTAGTCCATATTTGCAGTACCTACAGTACTAAAGACATCATCTATAACTATAGTTTTGGCATGTACAAATCCTTTGGTGTATTGATAAACCTCTACTCCTGCTTCTAAAAGTTTTTCTAAGTAAGAGTTAGTAGCATACTCAGCTATCCAAGAATCTGATTTTTTGGGTACAATTAGTTTTACTTCAATATTACTTCTGGCCGCAACTTGAAGCGCTGTAACAATTTCATCATTAGGAATAAAATAAGGTGTTGTTATATGTATATACTCTTCTGCATTGGTTATGGCTACAAAAATAGCTTCCATAATATTAGACCAATCTGTATCTGGACCACTAGCAGCAATTTGAAGAGCAACATTTTCTTTACAGGTATTTTCTGGAAAGTAATCTTTTGAAATATTTACATCACCTTCACTAACAAAATCTAATGTTGTAAAGAATAAAATCTGAAGCTGTCTGACGGCTTCTCCAACTATTCTTATATGCGTATCTCTCCAATATCTTGTGTTGTTTGCGTTTACATAATTATCTGAAATATTTATTCCACCTACATACCCTATTTTACCATCAATAATAGCAATCTTTCTGTGGTCTCGATAGTTCATCTTCCCTGTAAATCTAGAAAATAATACTGACATAAATTTGTACAACTCAACACCACTTTCTTTTAACTTACGTTTCATTTTTGAAGATATAGAACTGCCAACATCGTCTATTACCATTTTAACTTTAACACCTTCATTAGCTTTGTTACATATAATTTCTAAAAACTTTGTACCGATAGAATCGTCTTTTACTATAAAATACTCAATATGTATATGGTGCTTAGCTTTTTTTAAGTCATCAAGTAATAGTTGCATCTTTTTATCACCATTTTTAATGAGCTTAATTTCATTTTTTACAGTGAGTTTAGACTTTTCACTATTGTATAATAACCTAATAAGTTTTGACTTCTCTTCTAATAATTCATCTACACTTTCAATAGTTTTGGTGTCTAATTCTAATTCATTTTGAATTTGTTTTACAACCGATTGATTTAAAACATGTTTACGATTAAAAATTTTAGATTTGCGATATTCTTGTCCAAACAAGTAGTAAACAATAAGACCAACAAAAGGAAAAACCAACAAGACAATAATGTAACTTAAAGTCTTTGTTGGATTTATTTTTTTAAATAGAATTGTAATAACAGCAGATATGGCTAAGACGTAATTTAGTCCTATAAGAATTTGCCAAATATGTTCTTTAATGTACTCCAAGATTAAGGTTGTACGCTGTAGTAACCTTCTTTAGGAATCTCTATTGTATACAGTTTTCTAGATTTGTTATTTAGGTGGCCTTCCCTCAACCATGGGTTGTGAATCTTTAGAATCTTGTAGTTAATACCGAATCGTTTTGCAAACTGAGAAAAATCTGTAACTGCAGTATCAACCTCAACTTTATAGGTTGGTATGTATTTGTATAAATCACTCTTGTTGAAATTAAATCCATACTTAGATGGGTTGTTCAAAATTTCTTTCAGAGCAACGATTCTAAACATATATCGACCTGTTTCTTCACCAAGAAGTAAATCGTAGTAATTACTAACACCCTGTTCTTTTAAGCGCCTTGAAATCCCAGCATTACCTGCATTATAAGCTGCAGCCGCTAATGTCCAAGATCCTAATTGTTCTTTTGCTTTCTTTAAATATTTACAAGCTACTTCGGTTGCCATTTCTAAGTTATAACGTTCATCAACATTAGAGTTAACTTCTAATCCGTTTTCTCTACCTGTAGCCTTCATAATCTGCCAAAAACCTCTCGCACCAGCAGGAGAAACTGCATTGGTTAAACCACTTTCTATAACTGCCAAATACTTAAAATCATCTGGCACTCCATTCTTTTTGAGGATTGGCTCTATGACAGGAAAATATTTTTGTGCACGTTTAAACATTAACAAACCATTAGATTGCCAATAGGTGTTAACTAAAAGCTCTCTATCCATTCGCTCATAAATATCTGGATTTTCAACAGGAACCATTTCACCTGCGAAATTTAAGCCTTCAGGCATTTCTAAGGCATAGACGTTATAATCGTTTACTAAAGGGTCTTCTTTACCAATAGTTTCATCTGAAGGAGCTTTCTGCATAGAAAAAATAAATAATCCCGATACACACACAAGCCCTACTACTGCTAATATATTTTTTAAAGTCTTCATACTATTAATTTTTTTTTATAAATGTAAGTAATCTGATGAACTCTTTCAAGTACCAGACTCTATAAGTTTTGGTAAATTTTCGTTAAACCATTTATATTTATTTATTATCATTATATGTGTTCCTCCTTTGATAATGATACAGTTACCTGTGCAAGAATGCGGAAACACCATATCTTTATCGCCGTGAATGTAAATAGCATCAGGATTTGGTTCTTCTTGTTCCCAACACACGACTTGTTTTATGGCCCAATCTAAATATACCGTATCATTTACAGATAAGTATTTTTTATACAAGTCCACACGCTTTTTAATAGTTTCGCCTAGGGCGTATTTTGCCAAAAGGTCAATATTACCTACTAATCGCGTTGGTAAAATCTTATAGGCTTTGGTATATTTTAGCAGTTTTAAACGCTTTGGTAGTTCGTGATGAGATTTTACGCTAGACACGACAAAAAGCCGTTTAAGATTTAAAAACTTACTCATTTCTTGCACTAACATTCCACCAAATGAAACACCTAATAAAACTGAGTTATCATGTTCAATAAAGTTACACATGCGTTTTGCATAATCCTCTAAAGTTTCATTTTTATCAGGTATTTGCCACTCTAACCAATGGATTTTATAGTAGTCTTCGGGTAATTTTATATGTTCAAAAATTGATGGATTAGCCGCCATCCCTGGCATTAAATAAACATGTGTAATATCTGAGGTCATAACAATACTTTACTATATAAATTTAAGCTGATATTTAAATCTAAAGTTTTAAAGACTTATAATTTAACGTTTTAACAACCTTAGCTTAAAACTTACGTCGATTTTTTGTACCTTTGCGCTGCAAATCTATATCAAATATAGTATCTACTTGCCAACCGCTAACTTAAAACAAAGAAAATTATGACTGAAACTGCTGAATTGATCGATAATGACTTTCTGCGTCAATACGAATTAAAGGTTGATGATGACATGGCTGTTATAGAATATTCTTTGCAAGAGCGCAAAATATTCTTGACCAAAATGGTGATTCCTTCATCCATTAAATCTAGTGAATTTGAAAAAGAGTTTTTGGCAATGGTATTTGCTGATATAAAAGAAAGGAACATCAGTGTAGTACCTACAAGTCCTGAAATTGCAAAATTTGTAAGAAGCAATAGAAAATATAAACGTATGCTACCTGTTGGTATTCGTATATAATCTGAAAAAGAAATATAATAAAAAAGCCGAAACGAATTTGTTTCGGCTTTTTATTTTACAGTAAGCTCTTTCACAAAATCAAACCTTACCAATCCATCTTCATCTATTTTGGTTAACTCTACTTGATGTAGTGTATTTACCAGCTCTGGATTCCAAGGTGCTTTAACTTTTACATAGTTCTCTGTAAAACCGTGAATGTAGCCTTCTTTATTCTCTCCTTCAAACAAAACGGTTCTTTTTGTCCCTATCTGTTTTTCGTAAAAGGCTCTTCGCTTTTTAGCGGAAAGGCCTCGAAGCATTTTACTACGCTTTGATCTTATATTTTTTGGTACTACGCCATCCATTGCTGCAGCTTCGGTATTATCGCGCTCAGAATACGTAAATACATGTAGATATGAAATATCTAACTCATTTAAAAAGTTATATGTTTCTAGAAAATGTTCTTCGGTTTCACCAGGAAAACCAACAATAACATCTACACCAATACAAGCATGTGGCATTACTTCTTTTATTTTTGAAACTCGATCTACATACAACTCACGCATATAACGACGTTTCATTTTTTTAAGAATATCATTGCTACCACTTTGTAATGGCACATGAAAATGCGGAACAAATGCTCTGGATTGAGACACCAACTCTATGGTTTCATTCTTCAGTAAATTAGGCTCTATCGAGGAAATTCTTAAACGTTCAATACCTTCTACTTTATCTAATTCGGTAACCAAATCTAAGAAAGTATGCTCGTGCTTTTTGTTTCCAAATTCACCCTTACCATAATCACCAATATTTACACCTGTTAAAACAATTTCTTTGATGTTTTGTTCAGAAATTTCACGAGCATTTTTAAGAACATTGTCCATTGTATCACTTCGAGAAATCCCTCTTGCTAGTGGAATTGTGCAATAAGTACATTTGTAATCGCAACCATCTTGCACCTTTAGAAATGCTCTGGTTCTGTCTCCAATAGAATAACTACCTACATAAAAATCAGCTTCTTCTATCTCACAACTATGCACTTCACCAAAATCATTTTTGGTTAAATCGTTTAGGTAATCAGTAATTTTAAACTTTTCTGTGGCACCCAATACCAAATCTACACCATCAACATCTGCAAGCTCTTCTGGTTTTAGCTGAGCATAGCAACCTATAGCTGCAACAAATGCATCTGGATTTACCTTTTGTGCTTGCTTAACGATAGTCTTAAAACGCTTGTCTGCATTCTCAGTTACAGAACACGTATTTATTACATAAATATCAGCTTCTTCATTAAAGTCTACACGCGTAAAACCTTCATCATTAAAACTTCTTGCTATCGTAGAAGTTTCAGAGAAATTAAGCTTACAACCTAAAGTATAAAATGCGACTTTTTTTGTTGGGTTCATTCTTGTATTTTTACCAAGTTGGCAAATTTACAACATAATAATTAGATGCAAAAACCCATTAAAACCCTATTTTTCAACCTCTTACTTTTAAGTATTACTTTGTTTTCATGTTCATCTAAAAAGAATGAGAATAAAGAACAATTAGTTTTTAGATACAACGAACACAAAAACATAGGTTCTTTAGATCCTGCTTTCTCTAAAGATTTGGCAGATATTTGGGCAACTCACCAGCTTTTTAATGGCCTAGTGCAAATGGATGACCAACTCAATGTAAAGCCTTGTATTGCTAAAAACTGGGTCGTAACTGACAGCGCAAGAACTTACACATTTACTCTAAGAAATGATGTATATTTTCATAAACACCATTTGTTTGGTACTTCGACTTCGCTGAGCCACCAAGATTCTACACGAGCGGTTAATGCATCTGATTTTGAATACAGTTTCAATAGACTGAAAGACGAAAAACTAGCTTCACCTGGAAGTTGGGTGCTTAAAAAAGTAGAAAGTTATACTGCTTTAAATGATTCTACATTTCAGATTAAATTAAAACAACCTTTTCCTGCATTTTTAGGACTACTCACCATGAAATATTGTTCTGTGGTTCCTAAAGAAATTGTAGAGCATTATGGTGGTGATTTTAGATCTAACCCTATTGGCACTGGTCCTTTTAAATTTAAGCGATGGGAAGAAAATGTAAAACTGGTTTTTAGACGCAATAACAAGTATTTTGAAACCGACAAAAAAGGAAAGCAACTACCATATCTTGAAGCCGTAGCCATTACATTTTTACCAGATAAGCAAAGTGAATTTTTACAATTTGCTCAAGGCAATATCGATTTTGTTTCTGGTTTGGATGCCTCTTATAAAGATGAAATTTTAACTGCTGAAGGCAAACTCAGAAAGCTTTACGCTGATGACGTAAACATGATTAGAGGACCATACCTCAACACTGAATATCTGGCATTTTTTATGGAAACTGAAGTCGAAGAAATTCAGGCTTTGAAATTAAGACAAGCTATTAATCTTGGTTTTGATAGGACTAAGATGATTACTTACCTCCGAAACGGCATTGGCATACCTGCTACAGGTGGATTTATTCCAAAAGGATTACCAGGTTTTGATGACACTATAGGTTTTACGTATCAACCCGAAAAAGCAAAACAATTGGTACTAGAATTTAAGTCTGAGACTGGTATCCAAAATCCAGAAGTTACCTTAACAACTACGAGTAATTATTTAAGTTTTTGTGAGTTTATTCAACGTGAAATACAGAAAATTGGTATTAATGTTAATGTGGATGTGATTCCTGCTTCGAGTTTAAAAGATGCTAAAGCCAACGGTCAACTTGACTTTTTTAGAGCAAGCTGGATTGCAGATTATCCTGACGCTGAAAACTACCTATCACTTTATTACAGTAAAAATTTTGCACCAAACGGACCAAATTACACGCACTATTCTAGTAAAGAATTTGACACGATGTACGAAGCCTCCTACCTAGAAACCAATCCAGAAGTTAGAGCTAATCTTTATACTAAAATGGATGCTTTGGTAATGCGTACAGCACCAATTGTTCCAATGTTTTATGATGAAGTGGTACGTTTTACAAGAAAAGAAGTAAAAGGTTTGGGAATTAATGCCACTAATTTACTAGAGCTAAAACAAGTTGAAAAAATGAAGTAATTTATTCTACTTACCCTATGATTTTTCTTTATTCTCTTTTAATAAGCCTACTACAATAAAAAACTGAGACAAGTTAAATGCCAAAGCTATTACACTACTGCTAAGCATATTATACTGAAAACTAGATGAAAACATGTTTAAGGCAGTAAGACCATCCACAACTAACATCAGCAAAAAACCTATTAAAACCAAGTTGAAACTAACCCTACTTACAACTTTATATCTCAGATAAGTGAATAAACCAAACATCAGCGTAAAAAATAAATACACTAATACTTGAACGAAATAAATATCCTTAATATTATTAAATATAGCTGTCAAAAGAAAAAGCATATATACGCTACAGAAAATTAAAAAGGGAATGATATGCTTAAATTTGAAATCTTCGTGGTTTAAAAAGCATATTATAAAACAGATTTTAGCAGAAATTAGTAGACCTATTGCCATATTAAAACTAAAAACAGAATAACGGTCTAAAAAAAATAAATCACCTATAAAAAATGAGAGTATACCAAAAACTACCAATAGTGATTTTTGTTTCTTGTAATTTTGAATATTCTCAAAAAAGTAATGTAAAATAAGTAACGGTGTAATAGACTTTATAAAATAACGGTAATTAATAGAAACTCCTTCATATTTCAAAACAATATTTATAAGCACAAATACAGTTATTAAAACTAAATATCTAATATAATTGTAAGATGTTTTTCTGCTCATAACCGGATAATATTGTAGATTACTAAATAAAGACGGTTTACTTCAACAACCAATCATAATATTGATTTACAGATAATTAAAATATTTTTTATCTGATATCCAAATTAAGATTTGACTTTATTATTTATACCCTGAAAAATAATATAAATCATCACCTCCTTCACCTTTGTAGCGTCGCGATGAAATATAGCCAGTGGTTAAATCATCATTCAAGAAAAAAGAAAAATCATCGCCTCTACTGTTTATAGGCTCTTCTAAAGAATGTGGCTCTTGTTCGGCATCATCAGAATCTAAGTCGTAAACATAAATATCTAAACCGCCTTTTCCACCTCTTCTATTTGAAGTAAAGTACAGCTTGTTATCTGCGCTAACAAACGGGAATATTTCTGTACGTGAAGAATTTATGGTTTCACCTAAGCTTGTCACTTCACCATAAGTCTCGTGGTTAGAAACTGAAACCTTATATAAGTCTGATTTTCCTTTGGTTCCCTTTACATCTGCAATAAAGTAAAGTGTATTTCCATCTGGACTCAGTGCTGGATGCGCATAGTTATGGTCTGGCTCACAGAATGGTAAGGTTTCAAAATTTGTCCAACCTTTACCCTCTTCATATTCAGCACGCTGAATTTGTAAATTATAAGTCTCTACGCCTTTTAATTTATTAGTGCCTTTATCAAGATGATTGGTTGTAAAGTACATGTACTTACCATCCTTAGAAAAAGTAGCAGAAGACATATTAAAACGTCCTAATTCTGTTTTTACAATTGGTTGCTCGTCTTTAATTTCTCCATCTTCGCTTAATGGAGCTTCGTACATAATGTAAATAAAACCATCGTACTTGTCTTTTATTGGCCGTCCTCTTTTTGTTGTAAGGTTGTGACTAAAAAACACCTTATCACCAACCACACGAGCTGCAAAATGATCTAACTCTGTATTAATCTTCAGTTTTTTTACTTCAACATCTTCACTCTGCGAAAATCCGAAAGCAAAAGTCAATAAAGCTATAAGTAAGGTAAATTTGGTTTTCATTTGTAAATATTTGTGATTATTCTCTTCGGTACTGTTTTGTTTCTTCAAAAACGTGTTCTAAAATCGCTTTATCTTTATCTGTAAATTCCTCATTTCTTCTTGCCATAACCACTTCTGCCACTTCAAATGCTTTGTTGGTTTTATAAGTTACAAAACCTTTACTGCCTCCCCAAGAAAAACTTGGAACAAAATTGCGAGGAAACCCACTTCCAAAGATATTTGAACTTACACCAACAACTGTACCAGTATTAAACATAGTATTGATACCACACTTGCTATGGTCGCCCATCATTAAGCCACAAAATTGTAAACCTGTTTTAGCAAAGCCACCTGTTTGATAGTTCCAGAGCCTTACTTCTGCGTAGTTATTTTTAAGGTTGCTATTGTTAGAGTCTGCACCAATATTACACCATTCACCCAATACCGAATTTCCTAAAAAACCATCATGGCCTTTATTAGAAAAACCAAAAATTACAGAGTTGTTTACTTCTCCACCTACTTTACTATGTGGTCCTACTGTAGTTGGTCCGTATATTTTGGTTGCTAATTTTAATGTTGCATTGTTACACAATGCCAAAGGTCCTCTAACAACAGTGCCTTCCATAATTTCTGCATCTCTACCAATATAAATTGGTCCTGAACTAGCATTAAGCGTTACAAAATTGAGTTTTGCCCCTTTTTCAATAAAGATATTTTCAGGGTTTAAGGTTTTTACCGTTGCAGGAATCGGCTCAGACTTTCGTCCATTTGTAATTAGATTAAAATCCTCTTCTATGGCATCTCCATTCTTTGAAAAAATATCCCAAGTGTTTTCAATTTTCAAAATATCTCCTTCAAATTCAATAGCTTCAAAATTTGAAAAATCATTAACCTCTTCTCCTTCTTTTGCAAAAAAAGCGATAACATCTTCTTCCTTAAATACTGCCTGGTTATCACTTAAGTTTTTAATTACCTCTACAACTTCTGTATTTGGTAAAAAGGAAGCATTAATCATTATATTCTCTTCCATTTCTACCATTGGAAACTTATCCGACAAATAATCTTCTGTAACAGTGGTTGTGGTGTATTCTAAGAAGGATTCCCATTTCTGACGAATTGTTAATATGCCTACTCTTATTTCAGCTACTGGTCTGGTATATGTAAAAGGTAAGAGGTTATCTCTGTACGGTCCGTCAAAAAGTATATAGTTCATTTTAAATTGAGTTTATGTAAAAATAAAAAAAGCCTTTCTACAAAAGAAAGGCTTTTTAAATTATCTAAATAACTAAGATTATTTCTTAAACTTAGCGTATTTATTTTTGAATTTATCGATACGACCAGCTGTATCTACCAATTTAGATTTACCAGTGTAGTAAGGATGAGAAGTTCTAGAAATTTCCAATTTTACTAATGGATATTCAACACCATCAACCTCAATAGTTTCATTTGTCTCTGCAGTAGACTTAGTTAAAAATACTTCGTCATTAGACATGTCTTTAAATGCTACTACTCTATAATTTTCTGGATGTATTCCTGCTTTCATCGCTATATGCTTTAAATAATTTCGATTTTTTCGAGGTGCAAATTTAAGTAAATTTTGTAATTCTACAATCTTTTTGAGATTTTTTATTTCAACTTTTTAGTGTAACAATTTAGTATCTTTGAATACTAACTAGTCAATTAACTAACAAAATTAACCTTAATCATGGAAAAATCATATAAATCTTCAGCTACTCAATACGGTATCTATTTAGCATTAATCCTATCTTCGTTAACAGTAATAGGCTATGCTGCTTATTTAGATCTTTTTACAAAATGGTGGTTTGGAATTAGCCAAATGGTATTAGTAATAGTTTTTGGAGTAATTTCATCAGTAAAAGCAAGAAGTATATTAGGAGGATATATTTCTTTTAAAGATGCTTTCACCGCTTTCTTCATCACTGTAGCTATTGGAATTACAATTCCTGCAATTATAGGTTTAATTATTTTTAATTTTGTTGATCCTGAAGCAGCAACAATACTACAAGAAAAGATTATAGAGTCTCAACTAAAAATGATGGAAAATTGGGGAGCTCCTCAAGAAACAATAGATAAAACTCTAGAACAATTAGAGGCTCAAGGAAGTTTCTTCACTATAACTAATTCTCTAAAATCTATTGCATACCAACTTGTTGGATTTAGTGTTGCAGGTTTAATTGTTGCTCTAGTGGTTAAAAAGTCTGACCCACACGCTGCTTAAATAATTTCGTTTATTTTTGAAGTCTATAAATTAGAGTTTTCAAAATATGAATATATCAGTAGTTATACCACTACTTAACGAAGAAGAATCTTTAAAAGAACTACACGATTGGATTGTATCTGTGATGCAATCCAATTCGTTTTCATACGAAATTCTATTTATAGACGATGGTAGTACTGATAATTCTTGGAAAGTGATTTCGCGACTTGCTGAATCAAATACCAATGTAAAAGGTATTCGTTTTCTAAAAAACTTTGGAAAATCCCAAGCCTTACATGCTGGTTTTGCTGCTGCAAAAGGTGATGTTGTAATCACTATGGATGCTGATCTTCAGGATAATCCTGATGAAATTCCTGAATTATATGACATGATAACCAACAAAGGTTATGACCTTGTTTCTGGTTGGAAAAAGAAACGATACGACTCTGTAATTACTAAAAATCTGCCTTCAAAGCTTTTTAATTGGGCAGCAAGACGCACTTCTGGAGTGAAACTTCACGATTTTAACTGTGGACTTAAAGCTTATAGCAATACCGTTGTAAAACATATTGATGTTTATGGTGAAATGCATCGCTACATTCCTGTATTGGCAAAAAATGCTGGCTTTATTAACATTGGTGAAAAAATTGTAAAACACCAAGCCAGAAAATATGGGCATACCAAATTTGGCATGAACCGTTTTATCAATGGATTTTTAGATCTTATTACTATTTGGTTTGTTTCGCGTTTTGGTAAACGTCCTATGCATCTTTTTGGTGCTCTTGGTGTTGTAATGTTTATCATTGGCTTTGGATTTGCATTTTATCTGGGCTTAGATAAGCTGTTCTTTAATCCAACAGGAAGACTTATTACTGACCGACCACAATTTTACATTGCTCTATCAACAATGATTATAGGTTCGCAATTATTTATTGCAGGGTTTTTAGGTGAACTAATTCTAAGATCTAAACGTCAACAACAACGATACTATATTAAGGAAGCATTAAATGTGCCTGAATAAGGGTAATAATCTTTAAGATTCAATTTTGCATGCTTAAGATTTTTTACATTTGTATAATAATACTTTTTACTTATGATTTACATTAAACCAGAAATATTAGAACGCGTAAATACTTGGTTAACACCAACTTTTGATCAAGACACTCAAGACCAAATAAAAAACATGATTGCTTCTGACCCAAAAGGATTAGAAGAAAGTTTTTACAAAGATTTAGAGTTTGGTACAGGCGGAATGCGCGGCATAATGGGTCTTGGCACTAACCGTATTAATAAATATACGCTTGGAAAAAATACACAAGGGCTTAGCAATTATTTAAATCAGGTTTTTTCTGGTGAACAAGTAAAAGTAGCTATTGCTTACGATTGTAGACACAATAGTAACACCTTCGGTAAGGTAGTTGCTGATGTATTTTCTGCTAATGGTATTCAGGTTTATTTATTTGAAGATTTAAGACCTACACCAGAGCTATCTTTTACACTTAAGCATTTAGGTTGTCATTGTGGAATTGTATTAACCGCATCTCACAATCCACCAGAATATAATGGCTATAAAGTATACTGGCAAGATGGTGGACAATTAGTTCCACCACAAGATGGAGAAATTATAGCAGAAATAAACAAGTTAGATTATTCTGAGATTAAGTTTGAACCCAATTCAGATTTAATTCAATATATAGGCAAGGATGTTGACGATGTATTTATTAATTCATCTATTAAAAATGGAAGTTTTAATACATCATCTGAAGCTAAAGAAAATTTAAACATCGTTTTTACATCACTTCACGGAACTTCAATAATGGCTATACCAGAAACCTTGAAACGTGCTGGTTACACTAATGTAAATATTGTAGAAGAACAAAAAGATCCAAATGGAGATTTCCCTACAGTAGTATCTCCAAACCCAGAAGAGCCAGAAGCTTTAAAAATGGCTATGGAGCTTGCAGAAAAAGTAGATGGTGATATTGTTATTGGTACAGATCCAGATTGTGATAGATTAGGTGTTGTAGTAAGAAACCTAGAAAACGAATTGGTGATTCTAAATGGTAACCAAACCATGATTTTAATGACTGATTTCCTATTAAAACAATGGAAAAAAGAAGGCAAAATTAATGGTAAACAATTTGTTGGTTCTACGATTGTATCTACGCCAATGATGTCTGTTTTAGCGAATGCTTACAATGTAGAATGCAAAATTGGCTTAACAGGTTTTAAATGGATTGCCAAAATGATAAAAGACTTCCCTGAATTAGACTTTATTGGTGGTGGTGAAGAGAGTTTTGGTTTTATGGTTGGTGATTTTGTGCGCGATAAAGATGCTGTAACTTCTACCCTTTTAGCATGCGAAATAGCAGCACAAGCTAAAGCTGAAGGTAAAACTTTATATGAAAAACTAATAGATCTATATGTTGAGCATGGTCTCTTTAAAGAGCGACTAATATCACTTACTAAAAAAGGAATTGAAGGCGCAGCAGAAATTAAGCAAATGATGGTTGATGCCAGAAATAATCCTTTAAAAGAAATTAATGGAGAAAAAGTAGTACTTATTGAAGATTACCAAACTTCAATTGCTAAAAACTTACAAACACAGGAAGAATCAACTATAGATGTACCAAAATCTAATGTATTAATCTATTATACAGAAGAAGGTAGTAAGATAGCATTAAGACCAAGTGGTACAGAGCCAAAAATTAAATTCTACATCAGTGTTAACACAGATCTTGACAATGTGTCTGCTTTTGCAGCAACGGAGCAGTTATTGGAAAGTAAGATTGACGCTATCCTAAAGGATATGAATTTATAGTACATGGATTACATAAAAAAACTATCTCGATTTATTATTCCGTACAAGCGCTACGGAATTTTAAATATCATCTCTAATATCTTTTATGCACTCTTTAGCACATTGGCAATGATATCGTTAATGCCAATGATTAACGTTTTGTTTGGTGAAGGCAAAAAGGTAACAGAAAAACCCATATACGAAGGCATAAAAAACATTAAGTCTTATGCTGAAGACTCAATTAATTATATAATTACGACAACCTCTGAAGAGTATGGAGCGCAACGTTCTTTATTGTATATGATCATTCTAATAATAAGCCTTTTTTTATTAAAGAACCTTTTTAATTATTTGGGATTATACTTTATCACGTTTTTACGCAATGGAGTGCTCAAAGATCTCAGAAACGAAATCTACAATAAAGTTACCCATCTTCCAATATCTTATTATTCTGAAAAAAAGAAGGGCGATATTATAGCACGAATTTCAGGCGATGTAAATGAAGTAAAAAACTCATTATTAGCAGTTTTAGAACTAATTGTAAAAGAACCACTCACCATCTTATTTGCAATTATTGCAATGTTTATGATATCGGTAAAACTTACAATTTTTGTTTTTTTATTTATTCCTGTTTCTGGCTTTATAATCTCAAGAATTGGTAAAAGTTTAAAGAAAAAGTCTAACAGAGTTCAAACAGAGCAAGGTATTTTCTTATCAACACTAGAAGAAACCTTGAGTGGTCTTAAAGTTATAAAAGGATTTAATGCAGAAAAAAAATTTAATGACGAGTTTCAAAAATCTACCAACAGATTTTATAATTTTTCTAATATTTTGATGAATCGTCAAAATCTAGCGTCTCCTACAAGTGAAGTTTTAGGTATTATAACCATAGCTGTTTTACTTTGGTATGGCGGAAGCATGGTGCTTGTAGACAAAACGTTATCAGGTGGTGCCTTTATTGGCTATATAGGTTTAGCTTGGCAAATTCTTACACCAGCTAAAGCTATTAGTAAAGCTAGCTACAAAGTTAAAGCTGGTAATGCGGCAGCAGATCGTGTATTAGAAATTCTTAATACAGAATCACCTCTAAAAGATAAGCCTGACGCAAAAGTGAAATCAGATTTCAAATCTCAATTAAATATTAATAATATCTCGTTTAAGTACGAAGAAGATTATGTGCTTAAAAATTTTAATCTTAATGTACCAAAAGGAAAGAGTGTTGCTTTAGTTGGCCAGTCTGGTAGTGGAAAAAGTACTATTGCCAACCTTGTAACGCGTTTTTATGATGTTAACGAAGGAAGTATTTCTATTGACGGAGAAAACATAAAAGGACTTACAAAGCATTCTTTACGTAATCTAATGGGACTTGTAACCCAAGATTCAATTTTATTTAATGATACCATCAAAAACAATGTGTTATTAGGTAAAGAAGATGCTACAAATGACGAAGTTATTGACGCTTTAAAAATTGCAAATGCTTGGGAATTTGTAAAAGAACTACCAAATGGTATAGACACTAATATTGGAGATTCTGGAAATAAACTCTCTGGTGGACAAAAACAACGTTTAAGTATAGCTAGAGCTGTACTAAAGAATCCACCTATTATGATATTGGATGAAGCAACTTCTGCCTTAGACACAGAGAGCGAACGCTTGGTGCAAGATGCTCTAGAAAATATGATGAAAAACAGAACATCTATTGTCATTGCGCATAGACTGTCTACAATTCAAAATGCAGACTTAATTGTAGTAATGCAAAAAGGTGAAATCGTTGAGCAAGGTACACATACTGAACTTTTAACTAAACAAGGCGTTTATAAGAAACTTGTTGAAATGCAAAGTTTTGAATAAATAAAACTCATTAAACTTTAATATAAAAAGGATACACATGAAGTGTATCCTTTTCTTTTTGTTACCAGATTTGGGGAAACTGATAACAAGTTAATAGGTTAAGCTGGGTCAAACATATAACAAATAAGTCTAGTAAACAAGAAAAAAATGCTTTTTATCGATTTTTTTTGCTTTTTATCGATTGTAAAAATACTAAAAGATTGTTTATTAAACACTTACAGTATTTGCTGAGATAATTGTTTTTTCACTATTAAACTTTTGCTAACTTCAATGGTCTAAATAGTAAAATAACTTGCTTGACAACCGAAACGGAATTTATATTACGTCTCAAAGACCCTAAATCTAAAGAAGATGCTTTTAGAGAATTACTGAGTCTCTATAAAGAGCGTTTGTATTGGCATATCCGAAAGATTGTTATTTCACATGACGATGCAGACGACGTGCTACAAAACACATTCATAAAGGTATATCGCAACATTGACAAATTCAAAGGAGACAGCAAATTATACTCTTGGTTGTACCGTATTGCTACAAACGAATCTATTACACATATCAATAGAAACGCCAAGCGTATGCAAATTACTAATGAGGAACACCAAAATTTAGCTATTAATAATCTTACTGCAGATGTTTACTTTGAAGGTGATGAAATTCAGCTAAAATTACAAAAAGCTATAGCATCACTTCCACAAAAACAGCAACTCGTTTTCAATATGAAATATTTTGATGATCTTAAATACAAAGAAATTGCAGAAATTTTAGAAACCAGTGAGGGAGCTTTAAAAGCCTCATACCATATAGCAGTAAAAAAAATAGAAGCCTTTTTAACTGAAGATTAAACCATTTTAGTATTTTGAAGTCAAAGTAGAAATGAAAAAAGAAAAATTACATAACATTAAATCTAATGGTTTTAAAACACCAGAAAATTACTTTGATTCAATTGAAGACAAATTCTTTGAACTTCTTAAATTTGAGGAAAACATTGAAGGTGTTAATGATTCTGGTTTCACGGCACCTGAGGGTTATTTTGATACATTAGAAGATAAAATCTTAAGCAAGTTAGAGGATAAGCCAGTTGTTAAACTAAATAGTAGAAACAAATTTTATTACATAGCTGGCTTTGCAGCCTCTCTTCTATTATTATTTGCTATTTTCTTAAACAATAATGATACTACTCAAGAGTTATCTGCAGAAATGGTTGAAACATACTTTGAAAACAGTGATTTAGACAGTTATGAGTTGGCCGAATTATTGGTTAATGCAGATATTCTTGAAGAAGATTTTACTATAGTAGAAACCGAATACAAAGAAGAAAACTTAGAGTCATACCTTTTAGAAAACACAGATATTGAAACAATTTTACAACAATAAAAACATTATAATAAAATCGAAGATTCACGAATTCTTCGTAAAATTTAAAAGACATGAGTAAACGATTAATCCCAATACTAATTTTACTTGTAAGCTTCACAGGTTTTGCACAACGTGGTGGTGAAATTCAAGAAAAAATAAAGGCACAAAAAATAGCATTTATAACAGACAAACTTGAACTTACAAGTGAAGAAGCACAACAATTTTGGCCAATTTACAATGCGTTTGAAGCTAAAGTAGAAAAGATTAAATCTGAAGACTTAAGACCTTTAAAGAAAGAAATGCGTCAAGGTGATGTTAGTGATAAGAGAGCAGGTGAAATCTTAGAAAGACTTACTAAAGCAGAAACTGAAATGCATAATGCCAGATTAGAGCTTATTGAAGATTTAAAAACAGTAATATCTGCTAAAAAAATAATTAGGCTAAAAGTTGCAGAAGATCAATTCAATCAAAAACTTTTAGATAGATTAAAAGAGTTTAGAGAACGTAGACAGAACAGACGAAACTAATTAAAAGAGACCGCTGCGTCTCTTTTTTTATTCTCTAAAAGTTAACTTGCTTATACGTCCTTTTCCTGCTGCATAAGCGACAGAGTCGTTTAAAAATCTAATGGTATAGAAACCTTCGTCACTAAGATGCTTCCATGTTTCGCCAGAATCATTACTATAGTCAATACCTTTAAAACCAATTGCAACTAATTCTTTTGAATTAGAATTTGGGATGTACTGAACACAACTTCTATAACCTGGTCCTTTACCGTTAGCCACAACTTGCCAAGTTTTGCCTCCATCTTTGGTTCTTATTTTATTATTTAAAGTATCGTTAGCTTTGGTATAATCACCACCAATAGCAAATCCATTGGTTTCATCGTAGAAATCAATAGAATACATACCTGTAGTTTCTTTGCCTTGAACAATTGGTGTCTCAAAAACGTCCCATGTTTTGCCTTTATCTGGCGAATATAAAATTCGACTTGCTTTGCCTCCTGTGGCTACCCAAGTATGATTGCCAACTATTGAAATATTAGTATCACTCGCTGCAAAAGCTGCTTCTCCTTCTTTGGCTTTTGGCAAATCATCACAAGATAATTTCGTCCAAGTTTCACCTCCATCTCTAGTGATGATGATACTCATACAATCGTCAGTTGGGTCACCAATGGCAATACCTTCTTGGTCATTCCAAAAGTCCATAGAGTCATAGAATGCTTTTGGGTGGGTTTCTTTGTAAACAAGTTTTAAAGAATCACCACCAGCTTTATATAACAATGATGGCGAAGAGATACTAAGCAGGAAACCTCCTTTATCAGTAATTGACAATGATCGAAAATTTGGTATTATAGAATCGTGTTTTAGCTGAATAGTTTTTTGTGCTATTTCTTGGAGTACTATTGAATCAGGGCTATTGATACTGGCCGGAAACGTAAAACTCTGCACACCTATTTCACCATTGGACGTTGCAAATGCAAAACCGTCTCCCTCTATTTCCAAAGCCCTAACATTCAATAGCGAATCTTTTAATAAGGTTTCAATATCAACTTCGGAAAAATTTCTTTGTCTTACATCCTGTTTAGATTTGACAAAAAACAAACTCAATACTGCCAAACAAACTATCACCAAAAATCTCATACTTTCAATTTTCCCTAAAAATAAAAAAGCTTTACGATATTACCGCAAAGCTTTTCATATTAACAATAATCAATCAAATAATAGTCTATAAAGTCTATTTAAAGAGAAATTATAAACTTAACTCATTCTTTGTTTTTAGACTTTCCTCTTTTGCCATGACGCTTTATAGCATCGTTTATAATTTTAGAAAGCTTCGCTTTTTGTTCGTTGTTACATATTTCTCTTACATCTCTAAAATGCTTGTACATCTCCAAATCTTTGTTTTTTTCTTCTATTGCAATTAAATCTATTACAGAATCTAAAAACACTTCAGACACCTCATTTTCTCCTTTATTAGAATATATTTCTTCTTTTAATTCGCCAATTCTTTTTGAATAAGATTTCATTTTGTCAAAATGCTCACTTCGCATCTTGTTATAAGCCTCTTGTTGCTCTTGGTTAAAGTTTAATTCTTCTACCATAGAAAAACGAGGTTTATGATCGTCTTTTCCCTGGCTTGTTAAATGATGAAAAATAAAAAACGCATTAGACAGAAAAAGCACTACAAGTAACGTGTATAGCAGGGTTTGTTTTTTCATAACTCAACTAATTAAAAATAGAAGTATATGTTTCGTCTCCAAAATTGTAAGTATCTACAAATTCTTCAACGGTTGTATTATAATTATCCGATGTCAGTACTTTATATGCATACACATTTAGTAAAATGACTATTATCAAAGTTGCTAACTGAAACTTAGGAGAAAACCAAGCCCAAACCTTTTGAGACTCATCAACCTCATTGGTTAAATTGTTCAATATTCTATCCTTTAGAAAAGGCGAGACCTTTACCTCTTGGATAGTATCTACCACATTTAGCGTAGCGTTTACTTTTTTGTTAATCTCAGTATCTTTCATCATAAATCATTTGTTATTTAGATGCATAAGTTATAAAAAACTTGTGCTAAATTTCATTTTTGTAATAGTCGTATAATAGTTGCTGAAGGTTTTTCTTAGCCCTAAACATAAGAGACTCAACCGATGACACACTCTTATCTGTTATCTCTGCAATTTCCTGATAGCTTTTTCCATCAATCTTATGCAAAGTAAAGACCGAGGCCTGACTTTCTGGCAAACTGTTTATGGCCTTAAATAAGGTTTCGTTTAATTCTTTGTTTTCTAATAAGAATCCAGGATGGTTAAACTCTGTAAAATAATTAGTCTTATCTATAGAAAATTCTTCACTAAACAATGGCTTTAAAAAACCACTTCGTTTTTTTGTATTCCTTTTTCTTATGAACTCTAAACATTTGTTAGTAGTTATACGATAAATCCACGTAGAAAGTTTAGAATTACCCTTAAATTTTGAAATTGAATTAAAGACTTCCAAAAACACCTCTTGCACTAAGTCTTCAGCATCTTCTTTGTTGGGTACAAAAGAGATGCAGGTACCAAAAACCTTTTGCTGGTAATCATTTATAAGTTGAGAAAATACAGCTGTATTTCTTTCCTTTAGTTGTTCTATTATCTTCTCTTCTTCCAAATTATATTTAAGAAATTCCTGCAATTTAATTGAGATGCTTAAACGAGCAAAAACTTGTTCTCTATTTTTTTGTTCTACGAAAGACTTTAGTCTAATACTGTAGCACTTCCCAACTTTTATACTACCTTTGCATGCTAATTTTTTGCAATGAGATTACATAGAAATTTATGCTTTGCGGTTATTGATGGTTTACACAAAATCTTCAATGAAGGTGAATATGCTGATAAAGTTATACAACAATTGCTAAAACGCGATAAGCGTTGGGGAAGCAGAGATAGAGGTTTTGTTGCCGAAACGGTTTATGAAATTGTTCGCTATAAAAGACTTTATGCAGAAATTGCTGACGTTAAAGCGCCTTTTGACAGAGATAACCTATGGAGAATCTTTGCAGTTTGGGCAACGCTAAAAGGTATTAAACTTCCGGATTGGAAATATTTTACCGATACTCCAACACGTAAAATAAAAGGACGTTTTGATGAGCTGTCTAAAATTAGAAAATACCGAGAGTCCATTCCTGATTGGATTGATGAACTGGGTGAAAAAGAGTTAGGCTCAGAAGAATGGACCAAAGAATTAGCAATGCAAAACGAACAAGCAGATGTTATTCTTAGGGTCAATACACTAAAAACAAACAAGAAAGATTTACAGCTCAAATTACAATCAGAAAATATTGAGACAGAATTTCTTTCAGACCATCCTTATGCTCTAAAATTAAAAGAACGCGCTAACGTTTTTATGACTGAAGCTTTTAAGGAAGGCTGGTTTGAAGTGCAGGATGCGTCTTCACAATTAGTAGCTGACTTTTTAGATGTAAAACCAGGTATGAAAGTGGTTGATGCTTGTGCTGGTGCTGGTGGAAAAACGTTGCATTTAGCATCCCTTATGGACAATAAAGGGCAAGTGATTGCAATGGATATTTACGAAAGTAAGCTAAAGAAGCTTAAGGTTAGAGCGCGTCGTAATGGAGTTCATAATATCGAAATGAAAGTCATTGATTCTACAAAACCTATAAAAAAGCTTTATGGAAAAGCAGATCGTTTACTGATTGACGCTCCGTGCTCCGGTTTGGGTGTTTTACGTAGAAATCCAGATTCTAAATGGAAATTACAACCAGAGTTTGTCGATAACATCAAAAAAACTCAAGGAGAAATCTTAGAGCAATATTCAAAAATGGTTAAACCAGGTGGAAAAATGGTTTATGCTACATGTTCGGTATTGCCTTCAGAAAATCAAAATCAAATTGATAAATTCTTAACATCCGAAGCAGGAAAAGACTTTACTTTTGTAAAAGACAATAATATTTTAGCTTATAAATCTGGTTTTGACGGATTTTACATGGCTTTATTAGAAAAGAAAAAATAAACTTAAATAGATGAAACAATTCTACACTTTAATAGCTACTTTAATTTTTACAACTGTAGGTTTTGCACAAATTCCAGCAGGCTACTACGATAGTGCTACAGGAACTGGCTACACACTAAAAACGCAACTACACAACATTATAGACAACCATAACGATCAAGGTTATGATGCTATGGATGGTTTTATAGCGTCTTATGATTTAGACAATTACTATGAAACTGGAAGTAATACGATTTTAGACCCTTATTCAGAAAATCCATCAGGATCAGATCCTTACACGTTCTCTCCTGTTAGTGATGAATGTGGAAATTATAGTGGCGAAGGAGATTGTTATAACAAAGAACACGTTATTCCTCAGTCTGTATTCAGTCAAAACTTACCTATGCGAAGTGATGCGCACCACCTTTTACCTACTGATGGTCGTGTTAATGGTTTTAGAAGCAACTATCCTTTTGGAGTAGTTGACAACAGTCAATTAGCAAGTCAAAGTGGTATTTCTAATCCAACTCAGAATGGTTCAAAACTTGGAGGTAACCTTAATAGTGGTTATTCTGCTGGCTATTCTAGTACTGTTTTTGAACCTATTGATGAATTTAAAGGAGACATTGCTCGTATTTACTTCTATTTTGTAACACGCTACGAAGACCAAGTGAGTAACTGGAGTAGTTATGCTATGTTCGACGGAAGCTCAGACAAAGTATTGGATGATCCTTTTTTAAGCATACTTTTAACATGGCACCAAAACGATCCTGTCTCTCAAAAGGAAATAGATCGTAACAATAATATATATTACAATCATCAGGGCAATAGAAACCCTTTCGTAGATCATCCTGAATGGGTAAATGCTATTTGGGTTTCTACTCCAGATACTGAATCTCCAACAACACCAACCAACTTAGTGGTAACAAATGAAGCTTCAACTTCTATTGATCTCAGCTGGACAGCTTCTACCGACAATGTTGCTGTAGAATCTTATGATGTTTATGTAGATGGTGTTTTTAATACTAACGTAACTACAAATGCTGCAAATGTTATTAACCTAACTCCTGAAACTACATATTCATTTTATATTATCGCTATTGATGCTGCGGGAAATGAATCAACTCAAAGTAATTCTGTAAATGGTACTACAACAGCAGCCGGTGCACCTGGTAGTAATTGTGTCGTTGAAGATTTTGAAAACATACCTGCAAATAGCTCACAGTATACAAACAGAATTTGGACTGGTGCAGACGGTACATGGAATGCAACGGAAGCCAGAACTGACCAAACCATAAACAATAGAGCTATATTAATAGATTATAGAGGTAATTCGGATTCTGGTATGCTAACCTCACCTACTGTAAGTGGTGGTATAGGTAATCTTACAATTACGACTCAAAGAATCTTCTCAGGGACTGACGGAAGTTTAGACGTTTTAGTAAATGGTAGCTTAGTGGGAACTATTCCTTACAGTGATGCTGAACAAACTACTACTTTAAGTAATATAAATCTAGAGGGTTCAATTACAGTAGAAATTTCTGATAACGATTCTGGTAGTGCAAGAGTTGGTATTGATGATTTATCTTGGACATGTTATTCTTCGTTAAGTATTGCTGATAATGATCTTGATACTTCTTCAATTTACCCAAATCCTGTTAAGTCTAAATTGTACATTAATTTAGCATCTAACGAAAATACTGTTGTTGAAATTTTTGACATATTAGGAAAAAGAGTTTTAAAAACTCAAATCAATTCTTCAGATAGCATCAATGTACAAACATTAAAATCTGGCGTTTATATTTTGAAATTGACACAAAACAATTCATCTGTAAGCAAAAAATTGATTAAGAACTAATCAAAACATTAAATTCTTGAAAAAGCAGTTCAATTTTTGAGCTGCTTTTTTTTGTTTAAAACCTGTTGAATAAGTCTACTAATTGAATTCTTTTTTATAGCTACATTATTTCAAAATAAACTAAATTTGTGTTTTTATTTTTCACACCAAACACAACACTCTAATGATTCATTTCTTTGGAAACCAAAACAGCAAAGTTTTCGCTGTTCAAGCCACAAAAGAATTATCAACTGAAACCATTTCAAAATTGACATGGTTATTTGGCAACCAGCCAAAAATAGAACAAGCATCACTAGATGCTTTTTTTGTTGGTCCAAGAGCCGCAATGATTACTCCTTGGAGTACCAATGCTGTAGAAATTACTCAAAACATGGGAATTTCTGGTATTTTACGTATTGAGGAATTCATATCAGTTTCAGAAGATTTCAAAGGTTACGACCCAATGATTTCTGAAAAATTTTCAAGCTTAAATCAAGACATCTTTACCATAAATATTCAACCAGAAGCGATTCTTGATATTGAAGATATTTCGGCATACAACCAACAAGAAGGTTTATCGCTAAGTGATGAAGAAATTGAATACTTAGAAGGTGTTTCTAAAAAAATAGGACGACCATTGACAGACTCTGAAGTATTTGGATTTTCACAAGTGAACTCAGAGCACTGTCGTCATAAAATTTTCAACGGAACGTTTGTTATCGATGGTGAAGAAAAACCGACGTCATTATTCAAAATGATTAAGGAAACATCAAAACAAAATCCTAACGATATTGTTTCCGCATATAAAGACAATGTTGCTTTTATAAAAGGACCTGTTGTAGAACAGTTTGCACCAAAACGTGCTGATGTTCCTGAATATTACCAAACTAAAGATTTTGAATCTGTAATTTCATTAAAAGCAGAAACACATAATTTCCCAACAACTGTAGAGCCTTTTAATGGAGCTGCTACGGGTTCTGGTGGGGAAATCAGAGACAGGCTTGCTGGTGGTAAAGGTTCTATTCCATTAGCAGGAACAGCTGTTTACATGACATCATATTCGCGTTTAGAAGAAGAGCGTCCTTGGGAAAAAGCGTTTCCTGAACGTAAATGGTTGTACCAAACTCCAATGGATATCCTAATAAAAGCTAGTAACGGAGCTTCAGATTTCGGAAATAAATTTGGTCAGCCATTAATTTGTGGTTCTGTTTTAACCTTCGAACATCAAGAAAACAATGATAAGATTGGTTACGACAAGGTGATTATGCAAGCTGGTGGTATTGGTTACGGAAAAGCAGACCAAGCCATAAAAGATATACCAAAAGCAGGTGACAAAATCGTAATTCTTGGTGGTGATAATTATAGAATTGGTATGGGAGGCGCTGCTGTATCGTCTGCTGATACTGGCGAATTCGATTCTGGTATCGAGCTAAATGCTGTACAACGTTCTAACCCAGAAATGCAAAAACGTGCTGCCAATGCTGTTCGAGGCATGGTAGAAAGTGATGAAAACCATATTGTTTCTATTCACGATCATGGTGCTGGTGGACATCTTAACTGTTTATCTGAACTTGTTGAAGATACTGGTGGAAAAATCGATTTAGACAAATTGCCAGTTGGTGATCCAACGCTTTCTTCAAAAGAAATTATTGGTAATGAGTCTCAAGAACGTATGGGATTGGTGATTGGAGATAAGCATTTAGAAGTACTTCATAAAATTGCCGACAGAGAACGTTCACCTATCTATGATGTTGGTGAAGTTACCGGAAAACACCGTTTTACATTTGAGTCTGAAACTAATGGAGACAAACCAATGGATTTGGCTCTGGAAGATATGTTTGGTAGCTCCCCAAAAACTATAATGACAGATCATACGGTTGAAAAAAACTACAGTGATGTATCTTACAACAGAGATAATTTTTACGATTATTTAGACCAAGTTTTACAGCTAGAAGCAGTCGCATGTAAAGATTGGCTAACTAATAAAGTAGACCGTTGTGTTGGTGGTAAAGTTGCCAAGCAACAGTGTGCTGGACCATTACAATTGCCATTGAACAATGTTGGTGTAATGGCATTAGATTATAAAGGTAAAGAAGGTATTGCCACCTCAATTGGCCACTCACCTATTTCGGGATTGATAGATCCTGTAGCAGGTAGCCGCAACTCTATTACAGAAGCCTTAACTAATATTATTTGGGCACCTTTAAAAGATGGCTTAAAGAATGTTTCACTTTCTGCAAACTGGATGTGGCCTTGTAAAAATGAAGGTGAAGATGCACGTTTATACGAAGCTGTAAAGGCAGTTTCAGAATTTGCTATAGATTTAGGCATTAATGTACCAACAGGAAAAGATTCGCTTTCTATGAAGCAAAAATATCCTGATGGTGATGTTATTTCCCCAGGTACAGTTATAATTTCGGCTGCTGCAAATTGTATTGACATTAACAAAGTAGTTGAACCTGTTTTTCAAAAGAATGAAGGTGATATTTACTATATTAACTTATCTCAAGACAACTTTAAATTAGGCGGAAGTTCTTTTGCACAAGTAGTCAATAAAATTGGTAACGAAGCGCCAACCGTTAAAAGTGCTGATTATGTAAAAACGGTTTTCAATACCATTCAACAATTAATATTAGATGGTAAAATTGTCGCTGGACACGATGTCGCTTCAGGTGGTTTAATTACTACACTTTTAGAACTTTGTTTTGCCGATAATACTATTGGTGCAGAATTAGATTTAACCGCTTTAGCTGAAAAAGATTCTTTTAAAATACTTTTTGCTGAAAACTCAGGAATTGTAATTCAGGCTAAAAATAAGAGTATCGAAACCGTATTATCTGATGCTAAAATCGATTTCCATAATATTGGTAAGGTTATGGAAAGTGATGTGCTTAGCATTATCAATAGTAATGAAGTCTTTACTATGACCATTTCGAGATTGAGAGACATGTGGTACAAAACCTCTTTCCTACTCGACCAAAAACAAACGGCTAATGGTTTAGCTAAAACACGTTTTGATAATTACAAAAATCAACCTTTACATTTCGAATTTCCAAAACAATTCACTGGAAAACTTCCAGAAACAGATTCAAGCAAACCAAGGCCAAAAGCTGCTATCTTACGTGAAAAAGGAAGTAATTCTGAACGCGAAATGGCAAACGCTATGTACCTAGCTGGTTTTGATGTTAAAGATGTTCACATGACCGATTTAATTTCTGGTCGTGAAACTTTAGAAGATATTCAATTCCTTGGTGCCGTTGGTGGTTTCTCAAACTCTGATGTTTTAGGATCTGCTAAAGGTTGGGCTGGTGCTATAAAGTATAATGAAACAGCAAATAAAGTCATCAAGAACTTTTTTGAAAGAGAAGATACCTTATCTGTCGGAATTTGTAACGGTTGCCAACTATGGATGGAACTAGAGCTTATCAATCCAGATCATGATGTTCATGGCAAAATGATTCATAACGATTCACATAAGCATGAAAGTGCATTTACTTCTGTAAAAATTCAAGAGAATAATTCTATTATGTTATCGTCTTTAGCAGGAAGTACGCTTGGTGTTTGGATTTCTCATGGCGAAGGAAAATTTAGCCTTCCTTATGCTGAAGATCAATACAATATTGTAGCAAAATATGCTTATACTGAATATCCTCATAATCCAAATGGCTCAGATTTTAATACAGCCATGATGACTGACAAAACTGGAAGACATTTGGTAACCATGCCACATATTGAACGATCCATTTTCCAGTGGAATTGGGCTAACTATCCTAATGATAGACAAGACCAAGTATCTCCATGGATTGAAGCATTTACCAATGCTAAGAAATGGATTGAAAATAACTAATAATAAACTACTTAGACTAACAAAAAAGTGTATTTATTATCTTTGTATAGATAAGTGGTACTTTTTTACTAACGATATTGTTTAATTACTTAGGGTTATTACTTAAACTTGTTAGTAGTTAGGGTAAAAGTATCATAAAGAAAGGGCTTCTTAATTTTGAAGCCCTTTTTATTTTCTTTTCACTAAATGAATTTAGAACATCAAACGAAATTTTTAATACGATTTATTTTTATACTCCAAAATAATTAACCCTATATTTGTTATTTTCGCAAAAACCCCTAATTTTTTTTGCTGATTTTAGATTATGACAGACGTTAAACGCCTTTTTGATTTCCCTTATTATCAACTTAAACACAAACCAAACGCTAAAGCTTTGGTAACAAAATACAATGGTGAATGGACACCTATGTCTACAAAAGACTATGTAGACAAGGCAAATACAATTAGTCGTGCACTTTTAAGATTAGGTGTACAAAAAGATGATAAAATTGCTGTTATATCCTCAACTAATAGGACAGAATGGAATATTATGGATATTGGAATTCTGCAATTGGGTGCTCAAAATATTCCTATTTATCCTACAATTTCGGCTGAAGATTATGAATATGTACTAAATCATAGCGAATCGATTTATTGCTTTGTTTCAGATGAAGAAGTTTTGCAAAAAGTGAGAAAAGTTCAGTCTAACACTAAGATTAAAGAAGTTTATTCTTTCAATCATATTGAAGGTTGTAAGCATTATTCAGAGTTATTTGATTTAGGTAAAGACAAAAGTAACCAACCTGAAGTCGAAGAACGAAAAGACGCAGTAAAACCGGAAGACCTAGCTACAATAATTTATACCTCAGGAACTACAGGAAAACCAAAAGGTGTAATGTTATCACACTGGAACATTACAAGCAATGCATTAGACGCATCTAAACGTCTTCCAAAAATTGATGGTGAAACTAGAATACTAAGCTTTCTTCCTATATGTCATATTTTTGAACGTGTTCTAATTTACATCTATCAGTATGCAGGAACCAGTATTTATTTTGCTGAAGCCTTAGATAAAATTGGAGATAACGCCAAAGAGGTTAAGCCTCACTTAATGAGTGTTGTTCCTAGGTTACTAGAAAAAGTTTTTGACAAAATAATGCTAAAAGCAGATGAGCTAACAGGTATTAAGCACAAACTATTTTATTGGGCAGTTGAACTAGGTGAAATTTGGGAACCGTACAAAGCAAATGGTGCCTGGTATGAATTTAAATTAAGTATTGCTAACAAACTAATATTTAGCAAATGGCGCGAAGCCTTAGGAGGAGAATTACACACAATGGTTTCTGGTAGTGCAGCACTTCAACCACGCTTGTCTAGAATTTTTGGAGCTGCAAAAATGCAAGTCATGGAAGGCTATGGTTTAACGGAGACATCTCCTGTTGTCGGTGTTGGCATGTATAGAGATAAACATTATAAAGTAGGTACTGTAGGTAAGCCAATTGATAATGTAGAAGTTAAAATCGCAGAAGACGGTGAAATTTTAATAAAAGGACCAAACGTTATGATGGGTTATTATAAAGATCCTGAAAAAACGGATTCAGTAATGACCGGTGACTATTTCCATACAGGTGACAAAGGTATTATAGACGAAGATGGTTTCTTGAAGATTACAGGTCGTAAAAAAGAAATGTTTAAGACCTCTGGAGGAAAATACATCATACCTACACTTTTAGAAAATGATCTAAAACAGTCTTTATTCATTGAGCAAGTAATGGTAATTGGTGAAGGTGAAAAAATGCCAGGAGCTATCATTCAACCAAATTTCGAATTCATCAGAGATTGGA
The DNA here is from genome assembly GCF_036553625.1 of Winogradskyella poriferorum. Classification (NCBI taxonomy): domain Bacteria; kingdom Pseudomonadati; phylum Bacteroidota; class Flavobacteriia; order Flavobacteriales; family Flavobacteriaceae; genus Winogradskyella; species Winogradskyella poriferorum. Next base: position 250,458 of record NZ_JAZHOU010000002.1, on the reverse strand, counting down.
TAGATCATAAAAATCACTCTATAGGTAAGACTGAAAAAGAAATTGCAACTTCAGAAATTGTAATAAATCGTATTCAAAAAGAAGTTGACAAATACAATAAGAACTTTGGAAAGTGGGAACAAATTAAACGTTTCGAACTTACTCCTGAATCCTGGACCATAGATGATGGTCACCTTACTCCTACTATGAAAATGAAGCGTAACATTATTAGAGAAAAATATGACGCTTTATACGAAAAAATCTATAGACCATAGTACAAATCCTTCGTAGGTTAGATTTTAAAATACTATGCACGCATAATTTTTCTACATTTATTATGCGTGCATAGTATTTTTTATTATATTTGGATCTAACTAAATTATAATGAAGGACAAAACAATAGATTATGTACTGAGAACCACATGGTTAGCAGTAAATAAAATGTACAACGAAGAGGCCTCAAAATTCGATACTACAATGGCTACTGGCTTTGCTTTATTGAGTATTGATCCAGAAAATGGTACACCTTCAACCTCATTAGGTCCAAAAATGGGTATGGAAGCTACAAGTCTTTCACGTACCTTAAAATCTATGGAAGAAAAAGGGTTAATAGAGCGTAAACCGAATCCAGAAGATGGTCGAGGAGTACTTATTTATTTAACAGAATTCGGAAGAGAAAAACGAGCCTTTTCAAGAGAACGTGTATTGATATTTAATGAGGCTATAAAATCTAATATAAGCACTGAAAAAATAGAACATTTCTATGAAGTAGCAGAACTTATAAATAATATGATTTCTAATAAAAAAATATACAATCAAAAAGAACACACATTAAAACAATGAGCAAACGTAGAATAAAGAAAATTGCCATCATTGGTTCTGGTATTATGGGAAGTGGTATTGCTTGTCATTTTGCCAATATTGGTGTAGATGTCTTACTATTAGACATTGTTCCAAGAGAACTTAATGATATAGAAAAAGCAAAAGGTCTAACTTTAGAAGATAAAGTTGTGCGCAATCGCTTAGTTAACGATGCGCTTACTGCATCGATAAAATCTAAACCTGCACCACTCTATCATCCATCATTTAAAAATCGTATTACAACAGGTAATTTAGAAGATGATATCGCCAAAGTTGCTGATGTAGATTGGATAATGGAAGTTGTTGTGGAACGTTTAGACATTAAACAACAAGTTTTTGAAAAACTTGAAAAGTACAGAACACCTGGTACCTTAATTACATCAAATACCTCAGGTATTCCAATTAAATTTATGAGTGAAGGCCGAAGTGAAGATTTCCAAAAACACTTCTGTGGTACTCACTTTTTTAATCCAGCGCGTTACTTAAAGTTATTCGAAATTATTCCAGGACCAAAAACTGATGCTTCGGTATTAGAGTTTTTAAATGGTTACGGAGAGCAGTTCTTAGGAAAAACTTCGGTTGTTGCTAAAGATACACCAGCTTTTATTGGTAACCGTATAGGTATCTTTAGTATTATGAGTTTATTCCACACAGTTAAAGATTTAGACTTAACTATTGAGGAAGTAGATAAATTATCTGGTCCTGTAATTGGTCGTCCAAAGTCTGCAACATTTAGAACCGTAGACGTTGTTGGTTTAGATACTCTAGTGCATGTAGCAAATGGTATTAGAGAAAATTGTCCTAATGACGAAAGACATGAGTTATTTGCCTTACCAGATTTCATCAATACAATGATGGAAAACAAGTGGTTAGGAAGCAAAACAGGTCAAGGTTTTTATAAAAAATCCGTTTCAAAAGACGGGAAAAAAGAAATTTTATCACTAGACCTTAATACCTTAGAATATAGAGAAAAGCAACGTGCTAAGTTTGCCACTTTAGAATTAACTAAAACAATTGATAAAGTTGTAGATCGCTTTAAAGTATTAGTAAAAGGAAAAGATAAGGCTGGTGAATTCTACAGAAAAAGTTTTGCCGCTTTATTTGCTTACGTATCTAATCGTATTCCAGAAATTACGGACGATTTATATAAAATTGATGATGCCATGAAAGCCGGATTTGGTTGGGAACATGGTCCTTTCCAAATTTGGGATGCTATTGGTGTCGAAGCTGGTATTGAAATGATGAAAGCAGAAGGTCTAGAACCAAATGCTTGGGTTAACGAAATGTTGGCTTCTGGTAGTAAATCATTTTACACTGTAAAAGACGGAGCTTCTTTTGCTTATGATATTCCTTCAAAATCACAGCAAAAAATTCCTGGTCAGGATAGTTTTATCATCTTAGACAACATCAGAAAATCTAACGAAGTATTTAAAAACTCTGGTGTCGTTATAGAAGACCTTGGTGATGGCATCCTTAATTGCGAATTCCAATCTAAAATGAATACCATTGGTGGTGATGTTTTAGCTGGACTAAACAAAGCTGTGGATTTAGCAGAAAAAGATTTCGAAGGTTTAGTAATTGGTAACCAAGGAGCTAATTTCTCTGTTGGTGCTAACATCGGAATGATTTTTATGATGGCAGCAGAACAAGAATATGATGAGCTTAATATGGCTATCAAATACTTCCAAGACACAATGATGCGTATGCGTTATTCTTCTATCCCAACAATTGCTGCACCTCATGGTATGGCGCTTGGTGGTGGTTGTGAGTTATCAATGCATGCAGACAAAGTTGTTGCTGCTGCAGAAACTTACATTGGTTTAGTAGAGTTTGGTGTTGGCGTTATTCCTGGTGGTGGAGGCTCTAAAGAAATGGCGTTGAGAGCACAAGATGTGTTCCATAAAGGTGATGTAGAACTTAACGTTTTACAAGATTATTTCTTAACTATAGGTATGGCTAAAGTAGCAACATCTGCATATGAAGCTTATGATTTAGGTATTCTTCAAAAAGGAAAAGATGTTGTTGTGGTTAACAAGGATCGTCAGATTGCAACAGCTAAAGCACATGCCAGAATGTTAGCTGATTCAGGCTATACCCAACCTGTAAAACGTAAAGATGTTAAAGTACTTGGCAAACAAGCTTTAGGTATGTTCTTAGTTGGAACAGATTCTATGGAAGCAAGTCACTACATCAGTGAGCACGATCAAAAAATCGCTAATAAACTAGCTTACGTTATGGCTGGTGGAGATTTATCAGAGCCTACGCTGGTTACAGAACAATATTTACTTGATTTAGAGCGTGAGGCTTTCCTTTCGCTTTGTACAGAACGTAAAACGCTAGAGCGTATTCAGCACATGCTAAAAACAGGTAAACCTTTAAGAAATTAAAAAATGAAACAAGTATATATAGTAAAAGGATATAGAACTGCAGTTGGTAAATCCAAAAAAGGTGGTTTTAGATTTAAAAGAGCTGATGAGCTCGCTGCTGAAACCATTCAGTACATGATGGGTAAATTGCCCGATTTTGATGTTACTCGTATCGATGATGTTATTGTTGGTAATGCAATGCCAGAAGGATCTCAAGGACTAAATATGGCACGTATAATTTCGTTAATAGGATTAAATACAGTAGACGTGCCAGGTGTAACGGTTAACAGATTCTGTTCTTCAGGTTTAGAGACCATTGCTATGGCTGTTGCCAAAATTCAAGCTGGTATGGCAGAATGTATTATTGCTGGTGGTGCAGAAAGTATGAGTTCTGTTCCTATGACAGGTTTTAAACCAGAATTAAACTACGATATCGTAAACGCTGGTCATGAAGACTATTATTGGGGAATGGGTAATACAGCAGAAGCGGTTGCAAACAAATACAACGTGTCTAGAGAAGATCAAGATGAGTTTGCTTACCATTCGCACATGAAAGCTTTAAAAGCACTTGAAGAAAACAGATTTCAAGATCAAATAGTACCTATTGAAGTAGAAGAAACTTACGTTGATGCTAATGGTAAAAAAGCAACACGCAAATACACCGTTTCAAAAGACGAAGGGCCAAGAAAAGGAACTAGTAAAGAAGCATTAGCAAAATTAAGACCTGTATTTGCTCAAGGTGGTTCAGTCACTGCCGGAAACTCATCTCAAACCAGCGATGGTGCTGCGTTTGTACTAGTAATGAGTGAAGCCATGGTTAAAGAATTAAACTTAGAGCCTGTGGCACGTTTAGTAAGTTATGCAGCAGCAGGTGTACCACCAAGAATTATGGGTATTGGTCCAGTAGCTGCGATTCCAAAAGCATTAAAACAAGGTGGTTTATCTCAAAAAGATATTGAATTAATTGAGCTTAATGAAGCTTTTGCGTCTCAGTCTTTAGCTGTAATGCGAGAATTAGACCTCAACCAAGAAATTGTAAATGTTAATGGAGGTGCAATAGCACTAGGACATCCTCTTGGATGTACAGGTGCAAAACTTTCTGTTCAATTATTTGATGAAATGCGTAAGCGTGACATGAAAAACAAGTATGGTATGGTTACTATGTGTGTTGGAACTGGTCAAGGTGCAGCTGGAATATTTGAATTTTTAAATTAAGAAGAAACTTATAACGTATAAAAAAATGGAGACTGTAGAAAAAGACATTTTAAGAGGAGGACAATTCCTTGTTAAAGAAACAAATTGTGAAGACGTTTTCACACCTGAAGATTTTTCAGAAGAACAACAAATGATGAAAGAAGCGGTTATGGAATTTAATGACCGCGAAATTATTGCTCATAAAGCAAGATTTGAAGCTAAAGATTATGCGCTAACAGAAGAAGTAATGCGCAAAGCAGGAGAACTTGGCTTCTTAGGTGTTGCTGTACCAGAAGCATATGGAGGATTAGGAATGGGATTTGTTTCAACATGTCTTACTTGTGATTATATCTCTTCAGGAACAGGATCTTTCAGTACTGCTTTTGGTGCTCATACAGGTATTGGTACTATGCCAATTACGCTTTACGGAACCGAAGAACAAAAACAAAAGTATGTACCTAAACTAGCCTCAGGAGAATGGTTTGGAGCTTACTGTTTAACAGAACCAGGTGCAGGTTCTGATGCTAACTCTGGTAAAACTACTGCAGAGCTATCAGCCGATGGTAAGTCTTACAAAATTAATGGCCAGAAGATGTGGATCTCTAACGCTGGCTTTTGTAGTTTAATGATTGTTTTTGCTCGTATTGAAGACGATAAAAATATTACTGGATTTATTGTAGAATACGATCCAGAAAACCCTAACGGAGTTACTCTAGGTGAAGAAGAGCACAAACTTGGTATTAGAGCGAGTTCTACACGTCAGGTTTTCTTTAATGATACGGTTGTTCCTGTAGAAAATATGCTTGCTGGTCGTGGTGAAGGTTTTAAAATTGCCATGAATGCACTAAATGTTGGTCGTATTAAATTAGCTGCTGCTTGTTTAGATTCTCAAAGAAGAATTTTAACCACGGCTGTAAACTATGCTAACGAGCGTAAACAGTTTAAAACTCCTATAGCAGATTTTGGTGCTATAAAAATGAAATTAGCAAAAATGGCTACAGATGCCTATGCTGGTGAATCCGCTACTTATAGAGCTGCGAAAAATATTGAAGATCGCATAGCTATTAGAGAAGCTGCTGGAAACTCTCACCAAGAAGCTGAGCTAAAAGGTGTAGAAGAATATGCTATTGAGTGTTCTATTCTTAAAGTAGCTGTTTCAGAAGATGTACAAAACTGCGCTGACGAAGGCATCCAGATTTTTGGTGGTATGGGATTCTCTGAAGAAACTCCAATGGAAGCTGCTTGGAGAGATGCTCGTATTGCTCGTATCTACGAAGGAACTAACGAAATTAACAGAATGCTTTCTGTTGGCATGTTAGTTAAAAAAGCTATGAAAGGTCATGTAGATTTATTAGGTCCTGCAATGAAAGTGCAAGAAGAACTAATGGGTATTCCTTCTTTTGACACACCAGATTACTCAGAGCTTTTCTCTGAAGAAAAAGAAATGATTGCTAAGCTTAAAAAGGTATTCTTAATGGTAGCTGGTGCAGCTGTTCAAAAGTTTGGTCCAGATATGGAAAAACACCAACAGCTTTTAGTTGCTGCTGCAGATATATTAATAGAAATATATATGGCAGAGTCTACTATTTTAAGAACTGAAAAGAATGCAAAACGTTTTGGTGAAGAGGCTCAATCTGTACAAATTGCTATGTCTAAACTATATTTATTTAATGCAGTAAATATTATAGAAGATAAAGGAAAAGAAAGTATTATTTCCTTCGCTGAAGGAGATGAGCAACGTATGATGCTTATGGGCTTAAAACGTTTTACTAAATATCAGAATTATCCGGATATCGTTGATTTACGAAACGAAATTGCCGAAAAAGTAAAAGCAGAAAATAAATACTGCTTTTAGGTTTAAGTTTAAGTTAGAAATGAAAAAAGCCAATTCAATAGAATTGGCTTTTTTTTAGTAATTTATTTAACTGTAACCTTTTTAGTTACAACAAAACCATCATCGGCGCTAAGTCTAATAATATAAAGACCAGATGTTAAATTCTCAATACTATATTCGCTGCGAGAAGTATTTAAAATATCTGCAATATTATAAACGCTTTGACCTGACGTGTTATAAACTTCAATATTTGATACATCTAGGTTAATTGGGTTAGTAACTACCAACTTTTTATTATTTATTTCATAATAAAAATCTAGCTGCTCTTCTTTATTCTCATCAATACTTAATACGCTTGGGGTTTGAAATCCAATCACAAAACGATCTTCATAATTACCCGGTTGTAATGTTGCTTCATAGTTTGTACTTCTTAAATCGTAGTGTGTATTTAACTCAGTATCATGAAGTACAATATTTAAATCATCTGGTATATTCTCTAAAGATTGAATAGAAATAACAACATCACCAACATCACTTTTTTGAATGTTTAGCGGTAAAGTTGTTTCTTCCGTATCTATCTCTCCTATTCCCTGAATAACAAATAACTGGTCCTCTATTAACCATGACATATCATCTACCTGAACATCATTTAAATAACCATCATATCCCCAATCATAGCCTTCAGTACAGTTATCATCAACTGTTAAAAGAATCTGTCTATTAATAATACCTACAGATGTAAACTGCAATCTTATTTTTGGTCTGTTATCAGTAGTACTTTGAGTTGTTACTTCTATGGTTTCTTTTGTTGAGGCAATATTTTCATCTATATTAGAAATGTTTTGTGCAAAACTGGTTGGCAGATATAACAGACAAATAAGTGCGCCTACAATTTTAATAAATGATATGGTAGTATTCATAACTTTAGAGGGATTAAGTTACTTGAGAGGATTAATGGTTTTGTTGGTTATTGATAAGTCTAAGTTTCAAAAAATAATATGGAATTTCTGATAATTACATTTTAAACGCTAATTAATTCGCTAAAAAGAATTCGACTGCAAATTATATCGATAAATTGTTGTTCATATTAAGCCTTCTCGAACGAAAATTTCCTTAGGAATATATCAATTAGACAAGAAGCTATGATTTTGAATAAACAACTCGTTTCGAATCAACCAATCAAAACTTTTTTTGTCAAAACCTCATTATTAACAGTAGTGACTGTTACAAGATATATTTCCGACGATAAATTCTCTATTGTAAAAGCTTTGTCTTGTGTATTATCCATTAAGACTTCTTTGTACACCAATTGCCCTGTTAAGTTGTAAACACAAAATTCTTTTAATTCTATATTAGATTTGTTTTTAAGCTTTACCTCGTTAGAAATCTTATCAAAATATACATGCAAAAGATCTGCTGTTTTATAATCATTAACAGAAAGGCTACTCGGAAGTTGAAAGCCTATTTGAAAACGACTATCATAAGTACCTGCTTCTAACGTTGTCTGATAATCAGCATTTCTTAAGTCATGACTTACTCCGTGTTCAGTATCATACAGAATAATGTCTAAATCATCCGGTACATTTTCTAAGGAATGAATTGATATAATAACAGCTCCAGTATTTCCTTTTTGAACATGTAATGGTAAATTTGTATTACTGTCTATACTTCCAATACCCTGAATTACAAATAGTTCATCTTCTATCATCCAAGATAAATCATCAACTTGTTGGTTATACAAATGACCATCAAATCCCCAATCATAACCATCAGAGCAGCTACTATCTACAGTTAATAATAGCTGTCTATTAAGTACACCGACTGAATTAAAATTGAGTCTTATTTTTAAACGATTATCCTCATTTGCATCGGTTTCTGTAGCATTAATTGCTGTACTTGGTAGAGATGAGTTTTGTGAGCTATTGTCTGTTGTTTGACCGTAATTTAATTCTGAAAACAAAAAGCTAAATAAAAAAGTTATTTTTATCAAGTTTAGAGTAATTCTCTCCATATTCTTTAATTATTCACGTTAGTAATAGTTAGTTGTCATTATCTAATATTACAAATACAAAAGCTCAAAACACATGTTAAAAGCCATTAATATCGATTATTAGCATTTTTTTGTAGGTATTAACTTAAATAGTGTAGTGCTTTTCTGAAATCATATTTTAATGTAATTGATATTTGCACTCTTCTCTAAGTATCAATATAAAGTCCATAATATCTAATCTAGATAATCCTTATATTTATGGAATCAATCTTGCTATCTCATGAAATATTATTTTTTAATCCTATTTCCCTTACTATCTACCTTTTCCTTTTCTCAATCTAATACTGAAGTCTTCCTTTTTGACTTGGAAAAAAGCAATTCTAAAATTGAAGTTTCAAATGGTATCAATATATCTAATAACGAAGGCTACGATAACCAGCCTTCTTTTTTTGGTGATGAGAATGTACTCTATGCTTCAACACGTAGCGGACAAACCGATATTGCACAATATCACATTAATTACAAATCAAAAACCTTTATAAATTTTACCAAAGGTGGAGAATACTCACCTTTAAAAATCCCTAATAAAAATGCGGTTTCTGCTGTTAGGTTAGATATTGATGGTAAACAACGTTTATACAGTTATAACCTCAGCAATGGTGAATCTACAGAGCTCATCAAGGATTTGGTCGTAGCGTACTATACATGGTACGATGAGCACTCTATAGTATCTGCTGTCATTGAAAACGAGCAACTAAATTTATATTTCACAAATATTACAGATGGTATTAGTAGAAAATACGCTACAAATGTTGGGCGTTCGTTTCATAAAATCCCAAATTCTAATCTCGTAAGTTTTATTTACAAAGAAGCTAATAAACCGTGGCAAATAAGATCTTTAAACCCTAAAAATGGTGTTACAAGACTTATTGCAAACACAATGGAAGGTGTTGAAGATATTTGCTGGCTAGATGGTAAAACACTTCTATCTGGTAAAAATGGTATCTTATATAAGCTAACCTTAAAACAAGATAATAACTGGAAAAAAGTAGCCAATCTTTCCTCTTACGGCATTGCTGATATTACGCGATTAGCCATAAACGACAACGGTACAAAATTATTAATTGCTGCAGATTTACAATCAAATGCGCAAGGTTTAGAAGTTAACGATAACCCAACAGAACAAACAGTTGACGACCCAATTTTATCAGAAACTGAAGCTGCTGCAGTTGTTCAAAAACATATAGATCCTTTTAACAACAGGCAACTCAATGACTTTGCAAATGCTTTTGATGCTAATGTTGTAGTTAATAAATTTCCAAAAGATTATATGTACTCTGGCAGAAATGCTCTTAAAGAAAACTACAGACAATTCTTTAAAAATAATAAAAAATCTAATGTTAAGGTTTTAAACCGTATGGTACTCAACAATTATGTTATTGATGAAGAATTGGTAACATTAAACAATTTAACCATAAGACAAGCTACCATATATAATGTAGACAAAGATGGTATAAAATCTATGACGTTTATTAGAAATAAAAATACAACCTCTAATCCTGAAACTATTGTAAATAATCAGCTTGAAGCTTACAACAAACGTGATATTGATGAGTTTAGTAAAACCTATACTAAAGATATTAAGCTTTATGAATTTCCAGAAAATATAACCTCTAATGGTATTGACGAATTGGAAAAAAGATATCAAGTCATCTTTCAAAAAGTCCCAGATCTTAATGCTGAAATAATGAACCGTATTGTTTTAGGCAACAAAGTTATTGATAAAGAAAAAGCAACCATAAACGGAAAAACCTATTATGCCATAGCCATTTACGAAATAGATGATGGTTTAATTTCAAAAGTTACTTTTATACAATAATATTACCATGAAAAATATTATAACACTTTTAGTATTAGCTATTAGCTTAAATAGCTTTTCTCAAGAGAAGAAAACCTTAGAACCCAAATTAGAAAACATCGCTTGGATAGCTGGCACTTGGCATGGTGAAGCCTTTGGTGGTATTACCGAAGAGATTTGGAGTGAACCTTCAGGTGGTTCTATGATGGCCACTTTTAAACTCATTGTAGAAGGAAAAGTACAATTCTACGAAATTGAAGTAATCCGAGAAATTGAAGACTCTTTAATTCTTCAGTTAAAACATTTTGACTCTGATTTAAAAGGATGGGAAACAAAAAACGAAACTGTTGATTTCCCTTTGATAGAAATTACAGAAACCAAAGTTGTTTTTGAAGGTATGACCTTTGAAAAGGTGTCTTCTAATGAAATGAATGTGTATGTAGATATCGAAAATGAAAATGGTAGTGTAGAAACATTAAAATTCAACTACAAAAAGTAATTACTTTATGAAAAAATATATCGTTATTCTTTTAATGGCTTTATGCTTTTCAAGTTGTAAAAACACTAACAAAGAGATTATAGAGACAACACCAAAATCGACAAAACCAGAAAAACAACTTCGACAAATACTTAAAGCCAAAAATGCTATTAAAATAGATGGTATTGCTGACGAAACTTCATGGAAGAATGCAAAATGGCATCCAATGGATCAAGTTTGGCTTGGAGATTCTTTAACAGCAGAAGATTTTTCAGGAAGATTTAAATTAACCTGGGATGATGAAGCGCTTTATGTTTTAGCACAAATAAAAGATGATACATTAATTGATAATATAAAAGACCCTCTTGTAAAATGGTGGGACGAAGACTGTTTAGAAATTTTTGTAGATGAGGACAATAGTGGTGGCGAACATCAGTATAATCACAACGCATTTGCATATCACATTGCTTTAGATGGTAATGTTGTAGATATGTCTACAGAAAAAATTGGAAAGTTATATAATTCACACATTGAATCTAAACTTGTAACATCTGATAACACTTCTATTTGGGAAGTAAAAATGTATTTATACAATGACACTTATGATGACAATTCAAAACCTAATAAACCCGTAAAACTCACTACAAACAAAAAGGTAGGTTTTGCAATTGCCTATTGCGATAACGATTATAGTACAGAACGCGAAAATTTTATAGGCTCTATTCCTGTTGAAGGTGAGGATAAAAACCGTGGCTGGATGGACGCTAATATTTTTGGAACCCTAAAACTTAAAGATTAACAATGAAAAAATCACTTCTATTTTTATTCCTGTTTCAAACCGTATTAATTGGTGCTCAAACCGATACCAAAATATATGATATCGTAGATGCCATTTCAGAAGAACGCTTAAAAAATGATGTAAAAACCTTAGCAGATTTTGGTACACGTCACACATTAAGCGATACTGTTTCTGACACAAGAGGTATAGGTGCAGCAAGACGATGGATAAAATCGCAATTCGATGCTATTTCAAAAGATTGCAATGATTGTTTGGAAGTTTTTTATCAGAGTAATTTGGTGGAAAAAGGAACCAATCAACGCATTGTAAAAGATGTTAATGTGGTAAACGTTGTTGCTGTTCAGCGTGGCACAAAATACCCTAATCGATTTATTATAATGAGCGGAGATATAGACTCCAGAGTTTCAGATCCTAATGACTATACGTCTGATGCTCCAGGTGCCAATGATAATGCGACAGGAATGGCTGGAGCTATTGAAGCTGCTAGAGTACTTTCTAAATATAAATTTGAAAGTAGTATTGTCTATCTAGGACTTTCTGGTGAAGAACAAGGCCTTTTTGGCGGGCAAGGTTTTGCCAAATATGCTAAAGAAAATAATTGGCAAATTATTGGTGTGCTTAATAACGACATGATCGGAAACATAAAAGGTGTTGATGGAGTTATAGACAATCGTACATTCCGAATCTTTTCTGAACCGATTACTACAGACGAAACCGATGCAGAAAAACTAGCAAGACAAGCAAGAGCAAGGCGTTTTTATGGTGGAGAAGTTGATGGTATTTCACGTCAGTTAGCAAGATATGTGTACACCACAACTAAAACCTACATGCCAGAAATGAACCCAATGATGGTCTATCGTCTCGATCGTTTTGGTCGTGGTGGTCATCACAGACCTTTTAATGATTTAGGTTTTGCAGGTATCCGAATAATGGAAGCGCACGAAAATTACACGCAGCAACATCAGGATATTAGAACAGAAAATGGTATCGATTATGGAGACACGTTTGAGCATGTTAACTTTTCATATTGTAAAAAGCTTACTGCTGTCAATGCAATTACTATGGCTAGCCTTGCTTCTGCTCCACCTGCTCCAGACGAAGTGAGTATTGGAGGTATTGTAGAAGCTTCAGCAAAACTACAATGGAATAAAGTAGACGGTGCCAAAGGCTACAAAATCTATTGGAGAGACACAACTTCACCTACTTGGGACCACAGCAGATATGTAGAAAACATTACCGAATTTACCTTAGAAGGTATAGTTATTGATAACTTCTTTTTTGGTGTGGCTTCTGTTTCCGAAGACGGACACGAAAGCTTAGTTACATTTCCAAACAAAATATTAAGATAGTTTTCTGTCATTCTCAAAAAACAACAGGAATCTAAACGTCATTCAAAATGATAAAAAAACACATAGCACTTACATTTTTATTAGTTAGTACTTTAATAGTTAACGCACAACTTCTTCAAAATAAAGACAGCTTCACTAAGCAAGATACCTTAAGAGGTAGTATTACACCAGAGCGCGAATGGTGGGACCTCACCTACTATCATCTCGATATTGAAGTAAAGCCAGAGGAAAAATTTATTTCTGGTACTAATACCATTCAGTACAAAGTTTTAAAACCACATAAGGTTATGCAAATAGATTTGCAAGAGCCTATGAAAATTACCAAAGTGACTCAAAATGGTAAGGTGTTTACTATACAACGAAATGGCAATGCTTTTTTCATAACTCTTGATGAACAAAATACAGGTGATGTAAATTCTGTTGTAGTACATTATGAAGGCCATCCAAGAGAAGCAATTAATGCACCTTGGGATGGTGGTTTTTCCTGGAAAAAAGACAAAAACGGAAAGCACTTTATAGCAACGTCTTGTCAAGGTTTAGGTGCCAGTGTTTGGTGGCCAAACAAAGACCACATGTACGATGAAGTAGATAGCATGGACATTAGCGTAACCATACCAAAAGGGCTTATGAATGTTTCTAACGGTAGACTAAAACGAATCGAAGAACACGATAAAACCATTACGACACACTGGACAGTAAAAAACCCAATAAACAATTATGGTGTTAATGTAAACATTGGTGATTACGTTAACTTTTCTGAAGTTTATGAAGGTGAAAAAGGTCAATTAGATATGGATTATTGGGTGCTTTCTTACAATCTTGAAAAAGCAAAAAAACAATTTAAAGATGCTCCAAAAATGATGAAGGCTTTTGAGCATTGGTTTGGACCTTATCCATTTTACGAAGACAGCTTTAAACTGGTTGAAGTGCCTTATTTAGGTATGGAGCATCAAAGCTCAGTCACCTATGGCAATAGATTTAAAAACGGCTACTTAGGTAGAGATTTATCCGGCACTGGTTGGGGTTTAAAATTCGATTTTATCATTATTCACGAAGCTGGTCACGAGTGGTTTGCCAACAATATTACCAATAAAGATATTGCAGACATGTGGATTCACGAGAGCTTTACCGCATATTCTGAAAGTTTATTTTTAGAATACTACTATGGAAAACAAGCTGGTGCAGAATATGTTATTGGAACACGTCGAAGTATTATGAACGACAAACCTCTTATTGGTGCTTACAATGTAAATAACGAAGGCTCTAGCGATATGTACTACAAAGGTGCTAACATGTTGCATACCTTACGTCAACTTATTGAAGATGATATATTATGGCGAAATATCTTAAGAGGTTTAAATATTCAATTTTATCACCAAACTGTGACTACCAAACAAATTGAGGATTACATCAGCAAAATGACTAAGAAAGATTTGACAGCGTTTTTTAATCAATATTTAAGAGATACACGTATTCCAACTTTAGAGTATAAAATTGAAAACGGTCAATTAAAATTTCGTTATACCAACATTATAGACGATTTCGATATGCCGATTGAAGTTGAAATTGATGGTAAACACGAATGGATTTTCCCAAATTCAGAATGGAAAACTAAACCTATTAAAGGTGAAGATTTTAGTATAGATAAGGATTTCTACATTCATTCTAAAAAACTGTAAGTTGCAAATACCAGAACTCTATTTTGAACGCGATACCGATTGGTACGATTGGTTATTAAACAATCATCATAAGCATGATGCTGTTTACTTAATTTTTTACAAAATAGATCATCACATGCCATCTATGCGATGGGAAGAGGCTGTAAAAGTAGCTATCTGCTTTGGGTGGATTGACTCTACCGTAAAAAGTTTGGGTAATGGAAAAAGACAACAATACTTCACAAAACGAAATCCTAAAAGCACGTGGAGTGCCTTAAATAAAACTTACGTCAACCTTTTAGAAAAAGAAGGGCTTATTCATTATACTGGTTGGGAAGTTATAAATCTGGCCAAAGAAACTGGAAAATGGTCTGAAATGGACGATGTAGAAAATGGCATCATTCCTAAAGACTTAAAAAACGCTTTTGATGCCAATCCTCAGGCTTATGATAACTATCAAAACTTTGCAAAAGGCTATCAAAAAAGCTACTTATCATGGTTACACAGTGCTAAGCGCGAAGCTACTCGCCAAAAAAGAATCGCAGAGATTATAAAACTGTGCAATGCAAATAAAAAAACTCGCGACAACTGATAATTTCATTAACGTCTTCTTAAGAAGAATACCAGTGGAATTTTCTTAGTTTGCAAGTTTATGCACAACTGTGAAATCTAAAAACAAATCCTTAGCAAAATCTGTAAGATGGTACCGCAAATGGCATCGCTATATTGCCATGTCGCTTCTGGTATTTATTGCTATTATAAGTCTTAGTGGCATTTTACTAGCATGGAAAGATGAATTACAACTAAAACCACCTTCTGAAAAGTCTGCAAATACAAATTTAGAATTGCTCTCACTCAGCAAAATTGAGACTATTGCTATTAATCATATTAAGGATGCAAACTTAGACACTACCATAAACCGTATTGATTACAGACCAAGAAAAGGCATCGCAAAAGTGCGTTTTGAAACGCATTTCACCGAACTACAAATTGATTGTTTTTCCGGGAAAATATTATCACAAAAAATAAGAACCGCAGATATCATAGAAATGATACACGACGGTTCTGTAGTAGATTTTTTGTTTAATTCTAAAAGTAAATCTGTTAAGCTTTTCTATTCTACTTTAATAGGCTTTGGACTTTTGTTTTTGTCTTTCAGTGGCTTTTGGCTCTGGAAAAAACCTAAACAGATAAAGAAAAATAAATTTTAGTTTTAAAATATGTTATTTTCTATAATCCACTAATATAACTCCCATAAGGATCTTTGAACTGCAAACCTTCGGAGTAGCGATATTTACTCAATTTTTTAAACTGCACCATTCCCCAAAGAATAAATTCCTTTTCAAAATACACATCTTTAGAATCTATATCTGGCTGGTAGTCCGCTATTAAAGCATCTAAAGGCTTTACTTCATCTAATTTTGATTTGTATGTAGTATCATCATAATCGTCTAAAAGCTCAAATCCATCATTATTAAAAAACCATGACACTAAATCATCATAAGGTGTTTCTTCTCCTTGTTTTTCTAATTTTTCAATTTTCGGGAAATACTTAGGAAACAATGTTTTTATCGCACTTTCGATTAAAATATTGGCTACAAAATCGGCACCTTCTTGTTCGCCTTCGTATACCAACTCTACTTTTCCTGTAATGGCAGGAATAACTCCTGTAAAATCTGATAACCTCACTGAAGTCTCTTCATCACCAGAAAGTAAAGCTCTTCGCTCTGCTGTACTCAGTAAATTCTCAAAAGCAGTAATACTCATACGCGCACTCACACCACTTTTTACATCCACATATTCACTATCTCTAGCTTCAAAGCTTATTTGTTCTAAAAGATCTTTTGCCAAATCTGGCACATAAACTGATGCTGACTGTCGCTCGTCTAAATTTGCTTCTTGGGAGGTAATGGTTCTAGCGGTTTCAACAGAATCTGGATAATGGGTTAAAATTTGAGAACCGATCCTATCCTTTAAAGGAGTGACTATGCTTCCTCTATTGGTATAATCTTCAGGGTTTGCGGTAAATACAAATTGCATATCTAAAGGTAATCTTAGCTTAAATCCTCTAATTTGAATATCACCCTCTTGCAAAATATTAAACAAGGCTACTTGAATTCTGGCTTGTAAATCTGGCAATTCATTAATGACAAAGATGCAACGATTAGCACGAGGAATCATACCAAAATGAATCACACGATCATCCGCATAGCTCAATTTTAAATTCGCCGCTTTTATAGGATCTACATCTCCAATAATATCAGCAACAGTAACATCTGGAGTGGCTAATTTCTCAGCAAAACGCTCGTCTCTATGTAACCAAGAGATTGGTGTGTTGTCACCTTTTTCTGCTATTAATTCTTTAGCATATCTAGACATTGGCTGTAAAGGATCATCATTTATTTCTGAACCTTCAACTACTGGTATATATTCATCTAAAAGCTTCACCATCATACGTGCCAGACGTGTTTTTGCCTGACCTCGTAATCCTAAAAGATTAATATTATGTCGTGATAATATAGCTCGTTCTAACTCTGGAATCACAGTGTTTTCATAACCGTGAATACCTTCAAACGTTTTCACTTTGTTCTTTATGTTTTCAATAAGGTTATCTCTTAACTCGTCTTTAATCGATTTAGATTGATATCCTGATTTTTTTAATTCTCCTAGTGTTTTAATGTCTTTCATTTTCAAGCTTTTGGCTATTTGCTTTTCGCTATTAACAATTCTGTTTTTTAAAACTAAGTGCTAATTCTTAAAAGCTAATAGCTATTTTTATCCTTTAATTCTCTTTTTTCTATTGTTTTCGTAATCTTCAAAAATCATTTCTCCAAGGCCTTTTAAACCTGTGTAAAATGCTTTCCCTCTATTGGCTTGCGTAAACTCTCTAATGAATTTCATCAAATAAGGGTCTTCTGCAATCATAAAGGTTGTAATTGGGATGTGCAAACGTCTTGCCTGCTGTGCCATGGCATAGCATTTATTAACGATATAAGGGTCTAACCCTACACTGTTTTTATAATATTGACCATCTGGCATTCGCAAACAACTTGGCTTACCATCCGTAATCATAAAAATTTGTTTGTTAGTATTTCGTTTTCTGCGCAACATATCCATTGCCAATTGTAAACCTGCAACGGTATTGGTATGATAAGGTCCAACCTTAAGATACGGCAAATCCTTAATTTTTATAGGCCAAGCATCATTACCAAATACTAAAATCTCAAGCGTATCTTTTGGATACCGTGTTGTAATCAGTTCGGCTAAAGCCATGGCTACTTTTTTAGCTGGAGTAATACGATCTTCACCATACAAAATCATACTGTGGCTGATATCTATCATCAGCACTGTACTCATTTGACTTTTATGGAGGGTTTCTTCAACAACTAAATCATCTTCCGTTAGGTTGAAATTTCCTATACCGTGATTGATTTGAGCATTTCTAAGACTCTCAGTAACCGAAACTTTATCTAAGGCATCTCCAAATTGATAAGCTCTAAAGTCACCTGTATGCTCATCGCCTAAACCAACACCTTTACTTTTATAATTTCCAGAACCGCTTCGCTTTATTTTTCCGAAGATATGATCTAAAGCTTGTTGCCTTATGGCGCGTTCAGTTTTTGCCGTAATTGCCATACCGCTTCCACCATTGCCATCGTTATCAATTTCTTCTCGGATATAGCCTTTCTTTTTTAGGTCTTCAATAAAATCATCAATGGTATAATCTCGTGTAGTAAGCTTATACTCTACATCTAACTGTCGCAACCAATCAATGGCCTCATCAAAATCTCCTGATGTATAAGTAATCAGTTCCTTGAAAATTTCAAACAATTTATCAAACGGAGATTGATTTGGTGCTTCATACGTTTTGAATATAAAGCCCGATTTTCTTCTTTGTTCCTTCATAGCATTATAAAAATAATACTTTTAAATGTAACATTTACATATTTTCAGATTCTAACATTTTGTTAACTTTACTCGAAACTTATCGCACAATGTCGGAGGAAACTGAAATAGAAAAGCCAAAAAAGTCTAGAAAAAAAATCAACTGGACGACTGACAAAATTATGAGCACCTCTGCTCTATTTATTAGCGTAATCTCTCTTATTGCACTACTATATCAATCATATTTAGCCAGAGAAGAAAACAAACTTATACAAATGCAGCAAAGTGCATCTGTATTACCTCATCTTAACCAATGGTATAGTAACTATAATAATACTTTTAAGTTTGTAGTTGGTAATAAAGGGGTTGGTCCAGCATTTATTGATGAAGTAGAAATTGCTCTAGATTCAGAACATAAATTTAATAACACTAAAGATTTATTTGATTATATCTTTAAGAATAATAAAGTACTAGATACTATTCCGTATACATATAGTACGCTTGTAGAAGGCTTTGTTTTACCTGCAAATGAACAAATCGACATTCTAGAAATAAAAAATGCTAAACATATTCAACCTATTAGAGATGCGCTTAATAATGAAAACATTATCTATAAAATTGTCTACAAGGATGTCTATGGATCAAAATGGGTTTTAACCAATGACAATACTAACGGTACTAGTACTAATATACCTATTACTTCCGAGAAGTAATTATAACTAACACCTTAACATCTCTTTTATAATTTTCAAATTTCTTTTCATTATTTTTAGAGCAATTAACTAACCTAAATAATAATGAAACGTTTTCTCTTATGTGTTATGCTTTGTGGTGTAACACTTATTTCTGCACAAGAATTTTCAATGGATTTAGTAAAGAATATGACACCAAGAAATATAGGTCCTGGTGGCATGTCTGGTCGTGTTACTGCCATTGATGTTGTAAACAACAATCCTGACATTATGTATGTTGGAACTGCCTCTGGCGGACTTTGGAAATCAACTTCTGGAGGTATAAAATGGGAACCTATTTTCGATAAAGAACTTACAGCTTCTATAGGAGCTGTTGAAATTCAGCAATCCAATCCGAGTGTCATTTGGGTTGGTACAGGTGAAGGTAATCCAAGAAACTCATTAAATGGTGGTTACGGTATATACAAATCACTTGATGGTGGAAAATCTTGGATGGCCATGGGTTTAGAGAAAACCAGACACATACATAGAATTATAGTAGACCCAACCAATCCTGATGTGGTTTATGTAGGTGCTATTGGTTCACCTTGGGGAGAACATCCAGAACGTGGTGTATTTAAAACTACCGACGGAGGCAAAACATGGGAAAAGATTCTTTTTGCAAACAACAAAACTGGTGTTGCCGATTTGGTGATGGATCCTTCAAACCCTAATAAACTATTCGCTGCCATGTGGGAACATAAACGTGACCCTTGGTTTTTTAAATCAGGTGGTGAAGGTTCTGCACTACATATGACACACGATGGTGGAAAAACATGGAAAAAAATTACTGAAGATGACGGTTTCCCAAAAGGAGATTTAGGTCGTATTGGTGTAGCGATTGCACCAGGAAAACCAAATATAGTTTATGCGCTTGTAGAAGCTGAAAAAAATGCGCTTTATAAGAGTGAAGATGGTGGTTTTAAATGGAAAAAAATAAACGATAAAAACGATATTGGTAATCGTCCATTCTACTATTCTGAAATCTACGTTGATCCACAAAATGAAAACCGTGTGTATTCTGTATTTACATATGTGAATGTGTCTGAGGATGGTGGAAAAAACTTTGAACAACTTATGCCTGCTTATGGTGTGAGTAATGGTGTACATCCAGACCATCATGCGTGGTGGATTCATCCAGAGGATGGCAGTTTTATGATTGATGGTAATGATGGAGGTATGAATATTACTAAAGATGGTGGAAAAACATGGCGATTTATTGGCAATCTTCCTGTAGCCCAATTTTATCACATAGCAGTAGATAATGAATTTCCGTACAATATTTATGGAGGTATGCAAGATAATGGTTCATGGAGAGGGCCAGCTTATGTTTGGAAAGACCAAGGTATTAGAAATAGTTATTGGCAAGAAATAAGTTTTGGTGATGGCTTTGATGTGGTTCCTGATAGAGATGATTCGCGTTACGGTTGGTCTATGAGCCAACAAGGTTATGTTAGCAGATACGATTGGCAAACGGGAAATAATTATTTAGTGAGGCCAACACATCCAGATGCTGGTGTGAAATTACGCTTCAATTGGAATTCAGCAATAAATATTGATCCTTTTGATAATAGTACCATCTATTTCGGAAGTCAGTTTGTACATAAATCGACTGATAAAGGTGAAACGTGGACAATTATATCACCAGATCTTACCACTAACAATCCGGAAAAACAAAAACAATCTGATAGTGGTGGTTTAACCATGGATGCCACTGGTGCAGAAAATCACACTACAATTTTAGTTATTGAACCGTCACCAATAGAAGAGGATATGCTTTGGGTTGGTACAGATGATGGTAAAGTACACTACACAACTGATGGAGGTAAAAACTGGACGGATGTTTCTAAGATTAAAGGTTTACCTGAAAACAGTTGGATAGCACAAATAAAAGCATCTAACAAGAATAAAGGGGAAGCGCTTTTGATTGCTAATGACTACAGACGTTTCAACTACACTCCTTACGCTTATAGAACTAAAAACTATGGTAAAACTTGGGAAAGAATTGTTGATCAAAACGATGTTCAAAGTTATGCTTTAGCAATCATTGAAGATATTGAAGAACCAAACCTTATGTTTCTTGGAACTGATGATGGACTTTATATCTCTCTAAATGCTGGAGAAAAATGGACCAAATGGACTGAAGGTTTCCCAACTACATCGGTTAAGGATTTGGTAATTCATCCACGTGAGCACGATTTAGTAATAGGAACATTTGGAAGAGCTGCTTGGGTTTTAGATGATGTTAGACCACTAAGAGCTATGGCGAAAGATAAGTCAATTATAAACTCAAATATTGAATTATTTGATCCACCAACTGCCTATCAAGCTGCCTACCAACAACCAACCGGAAGTCGCTTTGGTGCAGATGCCATGTATCATGGTGAAAATCGTGCATATGGTGCTCAATTTTCGTATTTGTTTAATAAAAAAGAAGCCGTTAAATCTGATATTAAAGCGGATGCTAAAAAAGGTGATAAAAATATAAGTGACAAAAAAGTTGGTAATGAGATTAGTTGGGACTCTCTAACTTTAAAAATATATGATGGAGATCGATTAATCAGAACTCTAAAACAGAAAGCGCCTAAAGAAAACGGCTTACATAAATGGACGTGGTACATGGATGAAGCTGGAGTAAGTAGACCATCTCGAAGAGTTCGTGAGCAAAACAGAGAACCAGGTGGAGTTACTGTAAAACCAGGAAATTACAAAGCAGTGCTTCACTATGGAGATTTAACCTCTGAAACAACAATCAAAGTAGAGTCTGATCCAAGACTTGAGGTCTCTCAAAAAAATATAAATGAAGTTTATGCAGCTTCAAAAGAGTTAGAACAACTACAGCAAAAAGCTGCTGAAGCTGTTGAGCAACTTGTAAAAAGTAAAACTATTGCTGAAGAATATAAGAAGGAATTATCTAAGCTTGACAGAGAATTATACAAAGCACAAATTGAAAGTTCTAAGGAAACCATTAAAGCAATTGATAGTTTAATTGATAGCTATTTAGGTAAAGTTGATAAACGACAAGGTATAACTAGGAATCCTGAAGTAACACCAATGCAGCGTTTAAGAATTGCCCAAAGTTATGTAAATGATAGTCAAACAGGACTAACCTCAACCGAAACCATATTAATAAAGCACGCTAAAGATGCTTTCAAGAAGGTGTTTAATGATACCAATAATTTCTTTGAAACATCTTGGAAAGACTATCAAAATAAAATGAAAGATTTAAAAATCAATCCATTTAAAGACACCAAAACCTTTAGTGTAGACTAAAACAAAAAGCGCTCTAAATAAAATTTAGAGCGCTTTTTTTTAGTATTTAGTTTATTTTCTATTCAATCCATTTAAGACCATTATAGTCTTCAATTTTAATACGTTTTCCTGTGGTAGAAATAAGCGCTTCTTTTTTAAACTGAGATAAAATTCTAATTGCAGATTCAGTTGCTGTTCCTACAATACTCGCATAATCTTCGCGAGAGAGTACAATACTTAAATAACCTTCGTCATCTGTACCAAAATTATCATGACTATACATTAATATTTCAGCCATTCTTCTTTTAACGGACTTTTGCGCCATATTTACTAACGAGACGTCAGAATCTTTTAAATCATTAGCCATCTCCCTTAAAACGTCCATGGTAAATTTCGGGTTTTTAGACAAATCATCAATTATCTCACTTTTAGGAATAAAACACATTTCCATGTCATTTAAGGCTACAGCACTTAAGTTTGTTTTTTGATCAGATACTAAAGAACGTTTACCTAATAAATCACCTTTAACAACAAGTTTTACAACTTGGTCTTTACCATTTTCGCTCAACTTAGTCAATTTACAAACACCATCTCTTACGCAGTAAACTCCGTTTAGAGTTTCACCTTCTTCAAAAATAACTTGACCTTTTCTGTATATTTTTCCTGTTTTACAAGCAGAAACTCGCATTAGTTCTTCGCGCGTCAATGACTTTAAGGAATTAAACTCCTTTATAATACAAGACTCACATTTACTCATACCTATTGTTTTTGTGACTATCCAAATATAATGATAACATGACAAATATCATATTTTAAAATAACACTTTATGTCACCTTTGTTACAGGTATAAATGAGCAAATTAAAAATGGAAAACAAAACATGTTTTCACTGTGGTGACGACTGTGGTAGTCACCCAATAACTCTTCAGGATAAATCGTTTTGCTGCAATGGCTGTAAAACTGTTTTCGAAATTTTTAACGAAAATGATTTAACTTGTTATTACGACATGCAAAATGCTCCAGGAGCAGTTCCGAAAGAGATTGAAGGCAAATATGACTTTTTATCTCAAGACTCAATAATTGAAAAGTTAACCGAATTTAGAAGTGATACTGCTGAAGTCGCTACACTGTACATTCCACATATTCATTGTAGTTCTTGTATTTGGATTTTAGAAAATTTAAACAAACTAGATGCTAATATTTCATCTTCGCAAGTCAACTTTGGTAAAAAGACCGTTCGTGTTACCTATAATCCCGAAGCCACAAATTTAAAGTCTATTGTGCTTTTATTAAGTTCAATTGGTTACGAGCCTTACATTAGTCTTGATGATTTTAACTCTGGAAAAAACCATATCAACAGAAGCCTTATCTACAAATTAGGTGTAGCCAGTTTTGGCTTTGGAAACATTATGTTTCTCTCTTTTCCAGAATATTTTGAACTCAATGAATTTTGGTTAGAACAGTACAAACATGTGTTTAGATGGTTAATGTTTGCCATGTCTATTCCTATTGTCTTTTATTCTGCTCAAGATTATTTTATTTCAGCATACAAAGGTTTAAAAGCTAAACTTCTGAATATTGATGTACCAATTGCACTAGGTGTTTCGGTATTATTTATTAGAAGTACTATTGAAATTATTTTCGATTTAGGCTCTGGCTTTTTTGATAGTCTAGCGGGTTTGATTTTCTTTTTGTTAGTTGGAAAATTCTTTCAGCAAAAAACCTACGACTTTTTATCGTTTGAGCGCGATTATAAATCCTACTTCCCTATTGCCATCACTAAGATTGATAAAAATGGCGCAGAATCATCGATACAGGTTTACGATATTGAGAAAGGTGATAGAATACTCATTAGAAATGAAGAGCTAATTCCTGTTGATGGTATTTTAATTAATGGTAAAGGAGAGATAGATTACAGTTTTGTAACTGGTGAATCACAA
Source organism: Winogradskyella poriferorum (assembly GCF_036553625.1). Classification (NCBI taxonomy): domain Bacteria; kingdom Pseudomonadati; phylum Bacteroidota; class Flavobacteriia; order Flavobacteriales; family Flavobacteriaceae; genus Winogradskyella; species Winogradskyella poriferorum. The sequence goes on along the minus strand of NZ_JAZHOU010000002.1, from coordinate 226,284 downwards.
ACCGTTTCAAAAAAATCTGGAGATAAGCTTTTTGCTGGCGGCAAACAAACCTCAGGAGTCATAGAACTTGAAGCTTTAAAATCTGTTGAGCAAAGCTACTTAACACAACTTTGGAGTAATGATGTCTTTAACAACAATAAAGAAGATGGCTTTGCAACCATAACCAACAAGGTGAGTAAACATTTTACGATTGCTATTTTATCAATTGCTCTGGTTGCCACAACATTCTGGTTGATTACAGATGCAAGTAAAGCCATGAATGTTTTCACCGCAGTACTCATCATTGCCTGTCCTTGTGCCATTGCACTATCGGCACCATTTACTTTTGGAAACTTGCTCCGCATATTTGGTAAGCTGAAATTTTACATCAAAAACGCAAGTGTTATTGAAAAACTAGCACAGATAGATACTGTAATTTTTGATAAAACAGGAACCATTACTTCAAATAAATCTAGTAATGCCATTTATAATGGTGAATCGCTTTCGGATAGTGAAAGTTTAGTTTTAAAAAATTCATTAAGAGGTTCTAACCATCCTTTAAGTAGAAGCCTTTATAATATTCTAGAGGAACACAATATTGTGACTCTAGACACTTTTGAAGAACATATTGGTAAAGGTATTGAAGCAAAACACAATGATATTAATCTCAAAATAGGCTCTGCAAGCTTTGTTGGTAATACACGAGAAGCTGCTGTTTTAAATACCACAGTCCATATTAGCAGTAATAATATTTATAAAGGAAAATACACCTTTTATAATAGTTATAGAAAAGGCGTTTCCAAACTCTTTAATAAACTAAAAAAGCAATTTGATTTAGTAATTCTTTCAGGAGATAATGAAGGTGAACGTGAAAACCTTAAGAAATTATTGCCTGCCAAAACCAAACTCATTTTCGATCAAAAACCCGAAGACAAACTAGAGTTTATCAAATACCATCAATCTGAAGGAGCAAAAGTCTTAATGATAGGTGATGGTTTAAATGATGCTGGTGCCTTAGCTCAAAGTGATGTTGGTATAGCAATTTCCGAAGATGTTAATGTCTTCTCACCTGCTTGTGATGCCATTTTAGACGCTTCAAAATTCAAAGAATTATATGCTTATATAAAAGCATCAAAATCAGCTATAAAAATCATAAAATGGAGCTTTGTGCTCTCATTTATATACAATGTTGTTGGATTATATTTTGCTGTCACAGGACAATTAGCACCTGTAGTTGCGGCTATATTAATGCCAATGAGTTCTATAAGTATTGTTGTATTTACAACGGTTTTAACGAATCTCTTAGGTAGAAAATTAAAATAAAAAAATGAATATGATAAATGTCATATTTTAAACTTTAGGTCAATAGTATTTTTGAACCATAACTTCAAATAGGTATGAGTGTTATATACATTTTATTAACTGTGAGTGTCATTGTAGGCGTCACTTTTTTAATCATTTTTTTACTAGCCGTAAAGTCTGGTCAATATGATGACAGCTATACACCTTCTGTGCGTATGCTCTTTGAAGACGAAATTATTAAAGTCAAAAAAAATAAATCAACACAAACAAAAACTGACTAATTATATTAATATGGAAATGCAACAATTTTACTACGATAACAAAATCGTTAAAAAATTCCTCTACGCCACCATACTTTGGGGAGTTGTAGGTATGCTAGTTGGATTGCTACTAGCATTTATGTTTTTATTCCCAAACTTAACTGATGGTATTTCATGGTTAAGTTTTGGTCGTTTAAGACCATTACATACTAACGCTGTGATCTTTGCCTTTGTAGGTAACGCCATTTTTGCTGGTGTATACTATTCGCTACAACGTTTATTAAAGGCAAGAATGTTTAGCGATTTATTAAGTAACATTAACTTTTGGGGATGGCAGCTCATCATTGTTGGTGCTGCAATTACACTTCCTTTAGGATTTACAACATCAAAAGAATATGCCGAATTAGAGTGGCCTTTTGATATTGCAATTGCGCTTATTTGGGTGGCTTTTGGTATCAACATGATTGGTACAATTTTAAAACGTCGTCAACGTCATTTATATGTTGCTATTTGGTTTTACATTGCTACGTTTGTTACAGTTGCAGTTCTTCATATTTTCAATAGTTTAGAATTACCTGTAAGTGGTTTAAAAAGCTACTCTGTTTATGCTGGTGTACAAGATGCTTTGGTGCAATGGTGGTATGGACATAACGCTGTTGCGTTCTTCTTAACTACGCCTTTCTTAGGATTGATGTACTATTTTGTACCCAAAGCAGCAAATAGACCTGTATATTCTTATAGATTATCTATCGTTCACTTCTGGTCCTTAATATTCATTTATATATGGGCAGGTCCTCACCACTTATTATATACTGCACTTCCAGAATGGGCTCAACATTTAGGTGTTGCATTCTCTGTAATGCTAATTGCACCTTCTTGGGGTGGTATGATTAATGGACTTTTAACCTTACGTGGTGCTTGGGATAAAGTACGTACAGATCCTGTTCTTAAATTTATGGTTGTTGCTATTACAGGTTATGGTATGGCCACGTTTGAAGGTCCTATGCTTTCATTAAAAAACGTTAACGCTATCGCGCACTTTACAGATTGGATTATTGCTCACGTTCACGTTGGAGCTTTAGCCTGGAATGGATTTTTAGCCTTTGGTATGATTTACTGGTTAGTACCAAGACTATTTAAAACAAAATTACACTCTGTAGGATTAGCCAATGTACATTTTTGGGTTGGCACATTGGGTATCATTTTATATGCATTGCCAATGTATGTTGCTGGTTTCACTCAGGCAACAATGTGGAAACAATTCCGTCCTGACGGAAAAATATTATACGGTAACTTCCTAGAAACGGTAACTGAAATTATGCCAATGTACTGGATGCGTGCTATTGGTGGTACATTATACATTACAGGTATGTTAATCCTTGTTTATAACATTGTAATGACCATTTCTAGAGCTGAAAGCAAAGTTACTGATGAACTTGCTGAAGCACCTGCATTACAGCGCGTATCTAAGAGACGTGTTGCTGGTGAAGGGTGGCACACTTGGTTAGAGCGTAAACCTGTATTATTAACTATTTATGCTACAATAGCTATCTTAATTGGTGGTATAGTACAAATTATACCAACTATTGTAGTAAAATCTAATATCCCAACAATTAGTAGTGTTGAGCCATATACACCTCTAGAACTAGAAGGAAGAGATCTTTATATTAGAGAAGGTTGTGTTGGTTGTCACTCTCAAATGGTACGACCATTCAGAAGTGAAGTAGAACGCTACGGTGAATACTCTAAAGCTGGTGAATATGTTTATGACCATCCATTCCTTTGGGGAAGTAAACGAACAGGTCCAGACTTACATCGTGTAGGTGGTAAATACAATGACAACTGGCATTTTAACCACATGTACGATCCACAGAGCACCTCAACAGGCTCTATAATGCCTGCCTATAAGTGGTTAATCAGAAACGAATTAGACAAATCCATGACTGAAAAGAAAATGGAAGCTATGGTAAGCCTAGGAGTACCATATACCGAAGAAGACATTACAAACGCACAAGCTTCTATGTTAGAACAAGGTACTAAAATAGAGAAAAGCCTCTACAGTGATCCTAGCTTTGCCGAGTCTTACGAGGCAGATAAAGTTGCAGGTGGAGAAGATTTTGTAGAGATGCGAAATAGAGAAATTGTTGCACTTATTGCGTACTTACAAAGATTAGGTACAGACATTAAAGTGAAAGAGATTATTAACGAAACCGCTCAAAACTAAACACAATGCTAAAGTTTGTAAAAAATCATATGGAAAGTATTACTGGGATAGAAATCTACCCTCTAATATCGCTCTTAATATTCTTTATCTTTTTTGTAGTACTATTTTATTGGGTGTTTACAGCTAAGAAAGAATACATCAAAAAAGTCAGCAACATACCTTTAGATAACCAAAACGATTTCACATTATGAGAAAACTAATCCCATCATACATTAGAGTACCTGTAATCTTTTTTGCTATTGCAGGTCTTATAGAATACTTTGTAGATTCTGGTGATCAACCAGCATTTATGGAACAGCCATTAATTTTATTGTTCCTTTTATTGGTGCTATTGGTATTAATAGCAATTGAAGGGATTGTTGGTTCTTTAGACAATATTCTTTATCAAAGTTTAGATGAAGAAGGTAAAGCAAGATACGACGCACAACGAAATGCACCATCTAAATTGACTTTATGGGTTCAGAAGACATACAAGAAGCTTTTAGACTCAAAACCTGTTGAAGCAGAAGGTGAAATCATTTTAGACCATAATTACGATGGCATAAAAGAATTAGATAATAATCTTCCGCCGTGGTGGTTATACGGATTCTATGCCACTATAATCTTTGGTGTAGTGTATATGGTACGCTACCATGTCTTTAATGCAGACGACCAATTTGCTGAGTATAAAATTGAAGTCGCTGAGGCCGACAAAGCTATTGAAGAATATAGAAAAACCGCAAAAGACTTAGTAGACGCTAGTACTGTAGAGATTTTAACCGATGCGGCAGACCTAAACGCAGGAAAAGCTATTTTCACAACCAACTGTGTTGCCTGTCATTTAGCTGATGGAGGTGGTAGTATTGGACCAAACCTAACAGATGAGTATTGGATTCTAGGTGGTGGAATAAAAAATGTTTTTAGAACCATTTCTGAAGGTGGAAGACCTGGAAAAGGAATGGCTGCATGGTCTAATGAAGGATTAAAACCATCTGAAATTGCCCAAGTTGCTAGTTATGTCCTACAATTTCAAGGTACAACTCCTGCCAAAGGAAAACCAGCTGAAGGAGATATTTGGGTAGACGAATCTGCAGCACAAAGCGCTGATGACACGCCTGAAACTTATCCTAATACCACCGAAGAACCAACTAACCAAGAAGACGCTAACCAAAAAGAAGAAACCGAAACAGAAGCAACATTAGAGAACCAAACCGTTGCTTCTATTGATTAATTCTTAAAGCACTTCTATTTATGGAAACGCCAGACAACGAAGTTTTTAGAGATTCAATAGGTACCATCAATGAAGAAGGTAAACGTAATTGGATCTTTCCTAAAAAACCTTCAGGCCCTTATTACGACAAGCGAAAATTAGTTAGCTATTTTCTTTTAGCTTTCTTATTTGCAGCACCATTTATTAAAATAAATGGAAATCAATTCTTAATGTTTAATGTCTTAGAACGACGATTTAACATCTTTGGTTTTCCATTTTGGCCTCAGGATTTTCATCTGTTTGTTATTTCCATGATTATAGGTGTAGTATTCATAACACTATTTACAGTAGGATTTGGTCGTATTTTTTGTGGCTGGATTTGTCCTCAGACCATTTTTATGGAAATGGTTTTTAGACGTATTGAATATTGGATAGATGGAGACAGAAATAAACAAATGCGTCTTAAAAAGCAAAAATGGGATGCTGAAAAAATAAAAAAGCGACTTTTAAAATGGTTTATATTTTTAGTGATTTCTTTTTTAATTGCTAATATATTTTTAGCCTATTTAATTGGTAGCGACAAACTTCTTAGATATATAAAAGAAGGACCTACTGAGCATTTAGGTACATTATTTCCTCTATTAATTTTTACAGGAGTCTTCTATTTTATTTTTGCTTGGTTTAGAGAACAAGTATGTATTATTGCTTGTCCTTACGGTAGATTGCAAGGTGTACTTTTAGATAACAAATCTATTGTAGTAGCTTACGACCATAAGCGTGGTGAAGGTGAAAGTGGCAGAAAGAAATTTAGAAAAAATGAAGATAGAGATGCTCTTGGTCATGGGGATTGTATAGATTGTTTTCAATGTGTGCATGTCTGCCCAACTGGCATAGACATTAGAAATGGCACACAATTAGAATGTGTAAACTGTACTGCTTGTATTGATGAGTGTGATACCATAATGGAGAAAATAGATAAGCCTAAAGGTTTAATCCGTTATGCTAGTGAAGACAATATAGAAAAGAAAGAGCCTTTTAAACTAACGGCTCGTATGAAAGGTTACATCGCTGTACTTATCATTTTAATTGGTGTATTATTAGGTATGTTAGCCTTGAGAAATGATGTTGAAGCAAGAGTGCTTAGATTACCTGGTCAACTCTATGAGCAAAAAGATAACAACATCATAAGCAATGTATTTACCTATAAGATAGTAAATAAAACTACTGAAACTATTAAAGATGTTAGCTTTAAACTTAGAGGTATAAATGGTGAAATAAAAATGGTCTCTACTAACGATACATTTGAAGTTAAAGAAAGTGGTTTAGCCGAGGGAACTTTATTTATAGAGTTAAATCAAGGTGACCTTTCTGGAGATAAAAACACATTAACCATAGATGTGTACAGTGGAGATAAATTAATAGAAACAACTTCGGTAACCTTCTTAGGCCCTAGAAGTTTTAATTAAGATAGTTATGAAAGTAAATTGGGGAACAGCAATAGTTATAGCCTTTGTAGGATTTATAGGCTTCATTATGTATTTTGTAGTTAACATGGCTACAAATGACAAATATGACCATGATTTGGTAGTTGAAGATTATTACCAACAAGAATTAAAATTTCAGTCGAATATTGATAAAGAGGAAAATTCTAAAAACCTTAAAACAGATATCACTTGGAAGAAAACCAAAGATGGTATTCTTGTAGAATTCCCTAATGAACTAGACATAAAACAAATTGAAGGTTCAGTGTTCCTATACAGACCATCTAACAAAACGTTAGATTTTGAAATTCCTATTTCATTGTCTAATCATAATTTGCTCATACCTGACAACAAATTGTTAGATGGTCGCTGGAACATTAGTATAGATTGGACTTATAATAATGAAGCTTACCTATACAAGAAAGAAATAAACTATTAGCATGTTATATTCGGCATTTATACTAGGTTTATTGGGTAGTTTGCACTGCGTTGGTATGTGTGGACCAATAGCCTTTATGTTGCCAGTAGATCGTTCTAATTCGTTTAAAAAAGTATCACAAATTGGTGTATATCATATTGGTAGACTATTAGCTTACAGTTTAATTGGTTTGGTCTTTGGTCTGCTAGGCAAAAGTCTTAATCTTTTTGGAGTACAACAACAACTTTCTATAGCCATTGGTGTCTTAATGATTGTTGTTGTTCTTATTCCTTACAAGACTTTTGCTAAATACAATTTATCCAAACCACTTAATAAGATTATTTCTAAAGTAAAGTCTAACCTTGGCCAGGCATTAAAGAAAAAAACACCAGACACATTTTTAACCATAGGTTTCCTTAATGGTTTTTTACCTTGTGGTTTGGTATATATGGCAGTGTTTGGCGCTATCGCAACCGGAAGTTTACTACAAGGAAGCTTCTATATGGTTTTGTTTGGTATTGGTACTATTCCTTTGATGACTTCAGCTATTTATTTAGGAAAGTTTTTAAATCAAACTATAAAACAACGCATTCAAAAAGCCATTCCAGTTTTTGTAGTTATAATTGGAGTTTTATTCATTCTTAGAGGCTTGGGTTTAGGTATACCTTACATCTCTCCTGCTCCTGTAGTTGAAATGGCAACTAGTGCTATAGATTGTCATTAAGATTAAAAAATTCAACTGTTCAATTTTCAACTAACTTTTTTGGTATTATTGCACTATCAATAAGCAATCAATTGTAATATGAAACCATTTCTTTTAGCCCTAGTCCTCACGTTTTCAATATTTAAAATAGCAGCACAAGATGCGAGCGTAGAGAAATCTACTTTTGGTATTCAGACTGGTTTCCTTGGTGTTTGGGCACATAATGAGTCTAAACTATCTAACTCTATTGCCCTTAGAAGCGAACTTGGCTTAGGTGCAGCCATCTTTGGCGGTAACTTTGTTGGTAAAAAAGGATTTATTATGGTACCAGCCATAACCTTAGAACCAAGATGGTATTACAACCTCAATAAAAGAGTTGATAAGAATAGACGTGTGGATGGTAATAGTGGAAACTTTCTTTCAATAAAAACAACCTACCATCCTGATATTGTTTTAGGATCGTTAAGGGATAATGTTGTTTTTATAAGTGATATATCCATTATACCAACTTGGGGCATTCGTCGTAATGTTGGTAAACATTTTACCTACGAAACAGGTATAGGCATAGGTTATGTTCACTATTTTGAAGATGAAAACATAAATTTAAAAGAAGAAAGTGATTTAGCCCTAAACTTACACCTAAGGCTAGGCTATCGCTTCTAATTCTAAATAAATCTAAAAATAAAAAACGCCAAAGCCCTCGTCTTTGGCGTTTTAACTTGATATTAATAACACTAACTAATAAACATCAAGAACTATATTTTAAAAGTCATAACTGGCAATGTAGAATGGTTAGCTATATCTTCAGAAATACTACCTTCAAAGAAGTGTGCTAAACCTTTTCTGCCATGAGTTGCTACTGCAATAAGATCTGCACCAATGGTATTGGCAAAACTTAAAATACCTTTTTCTATAGAATAGTCAGAAACGACATGTACATTTTCAAGGTTATCTAAATCACCATCAGCTTTTTTAAGGAATAAGGATATACGTTTATCTATTTCTGTTGAACTTCTAAAATTACCGTCTGGCGAGTTTACATAAACCAAGTGCATTGTAACTCCTATTTTTTCAAAAGTCTTTCTGGCATTGAGATATGGCACAATAGCTTCGTCTGTAAAATCACTTGCGAATACACCATTTTCAAAATCTAATAATATAGGGTTATGTTTTATTACCAATACCGGAATATCTGCATGACGCACCACTTTCTCTGTATTAGAACCTACAAGAACTTCCTTTACTCCACTTGCACCATGAGAACCCATTACAATAAGATTTGCATGATGCTCATTCGCCACATCGTTAACCTCACTCCACACCTTAAAATGCTTTACAATTGGCGTCACTTTTATTCCTTCTAAGAAAGGTCTGTCTAAAAAGGCATCAAATTTCTGTTCTGCTAATTTTAGATAGAAAACAGCTTCTTCATTAATAGAGTTTCCATTAGCTGTTAATATGGCATTGGACAATTCTAACATGTGTAATACTATGAGCTCTGAACCAAACTTTTGAGCTAGGTTAGCAGCGGCTTCTAAAGCATATTCTGAATGCTCCGAAAAATCTATAGGTACAATTATCTTTTTCATGGTGTTAGTGTTTTTTTTAAATTGTCATTGAAAATAATTGAGTATCTGTTTTTTTGCGTTGTAATAGCAAATCAAAAGCCATACAAATATTTCTTATAAAAGGTTTCCCTTTTTCAGTTACGGTCATCTGTTTTCTTTCAAATTCAATTAAACCGTCTTGTTCTAATTCTTGTAGTTTTATGAGGACATCTGGCAACTCATTAAAAGTCATTTCTGGTTGTAACCAAGATGTTTTAAAGTGACACATTAGATTAAGAATATGCTTTCTAATTTTAAGATCTTCTTCGCTTAAAATATGCCCTCTGTAAACTGGTATTATATTATTTTCTAATAAATTGTAGTATTCTTCAATAGACTTTACATTTTGTGCAAAACCATACCAGCTATCACTTATTGACGACACTCCCAAACCAATCATAGCCTGCGTTTTAGATGCTGTATAGCCCATAAAATTACGATGCATGGTTTCATTTTTCATGGCTTTATAAAGTCCATCTGTTGGTAAGGCAAAATGATCCATACCTATTTCGGTATAGCCTACTTTTTCTAAAAGTGATTTACCAGTTTCATACTGTCTACGCTTAGATTCAGCAGTTGGTAAATCCTCATCTTTAAAACCTCGTTGCCCATTTCCTTTTATCCAAGGCACATGTGCATAGCTGTAAAACGCTATACGATCTGGCATTAAGGTTTCTGTTTTTTGTATGGTTTCTATAACATCAGCTTCTGTTTGAAATGGCAACCCAAAGATAATATCGTGCCCAACAGATGTATACCCAATCTTTCTGGCCATTTCTGTAGCGCGTTTTACATTTTCAAAAGGTTGAATACGGTTTATGGCCTTCTGAACTTTCAAATTGTAATCCTGAACTCCAAAACTCACGCGTCTAAATCCTAAATCGTACAATGCTTGCAAATGCGCTTCGGTAGTATTATTTGGATGTCCTTCAAATGAGAATTCATAATCTTTAGCAAGGTCAGATACTCTAAGTAATTCTGTTATGAGAAAACTTAAATTTTCGGCTGAGAAAAATGTAGGTGTTCCGCCACCAAGGTGCAGTTCCTTTATTTTTGGTTTTTCGCCTAACAATTCTCGGTATAATTGCCACTCTTTTAGTACCGCTTTTATATAAGGCAACTCTACTTCATGCCTTTTAGTAATGCGCTTATGACAACCGCAAAACGTACAAAGGCTTTCGCAAAATGGCAGGTGCAAGTACAAACTTATGCCTTCTTCTGTATTAGATTCTTCAAAAGACTGCTTTAAAACTTGTTTCCATTGATGCAATGAAAATGTTTCTGCATTCCAATACGGAACCGTAGGATAACTGGTGTAACGTGGACCTGCCACATTGTATTTATTTACTAAATTCTGACACATACTTAATAAAGTCTAAAGTCAAAATTACTCGTAAGCGACTGTATAAAATATGATTTTTGTCATGTAACAATTTAATTAACAACTAAATGCTATTATACCAAGTATTTAGAGCAATTTTTTAACCTTCAGAAAAACTCTTAATTTAAAATAACATACTTACACAGACGCTTCATTTTCACTGTAAATTTTAAAGATTAATGTTACTCTATTTGCATTGGAAGTCTTATATTCTTAACTTTACTAAAAACTAACAAACAACTATGAAATATCTTAAACTTAGCATACTTACATTAGCTGTAGCTTTTGCAACATCTTGTAAAGACAATAAAAAAGAAACTGAAGAAACTGTTGAGACCGAAGTAGAAAAAACGGCTGAACCAGTAATTACAAAAACTGAAATGAAGATTAAATTAGACCCTAAAAGTGGTTCTAATGCTACAGGTAGTATAGTATTTGTTGAAGAAAATGGTGAAGTTACCATGACGGCTCACCTATCTGGTTTAAATGAAGGAGAGCATGCTATTCATATTCACGAATCTGCAGACTGTTCATCACCTGATGGTAAGTCTACAGGTGGACACTGGAATCCTACTGCACAACCTCATGGTAAATGGGGAGCAGAAACAGGATATCATAAAGGAGATATCGGTAACTTTAAAGTAGATGCAAATGGTAAAGGAGAAATTAAATTTACCACAGACGAATGGTGTCTAACTTGTGAGGATTCTACAAAAAATATTATTGGAAAAGCTATAATAGTTCACCAAGGCACAGACGACTTTACATCACAACCATCTGGTGCAGCTGGTAGTAGAGTAAGTTGTGGTGCTATTATAGAATAATTAATAAAACACTAAACACTAACCCAAAAAACAAATAGCTAGAGCTATTGCAGTACTAACCTTCCCCTTGTCTGCAAAAATTCTAAGCAAGTCGCGTATGACCGAATTAGATACATTAGTACAGCAATTTCAGTCTAAAAACCAGGTTGCATTCAAAAAACTATATGGTATGTATAGTAATAGTATACATGGTGTAGTTTACAACATTGTAAAAGACGATGCCATTGCAGACGAGATTATGCAAGATGTCTTTATAAAGGCATGGCATAAGGCAGACACCTATTCTTCAAAAAAAGGACGTTTTTTTACGTGGATTTTAAACATAGCGCGCAACGCAGCTATTGATATGACAAGGTCTAAGGCCTTTAAACAATCTAAACAAAACCTTAACTCCGATTTTTTCGTAGATATAATAGCAGGCAATGATAATTTAGATAATAGTACAGATGCTATCGGAATTAAAAAGTTTGTAACTAACCTCGGCCAAAAATGTAAAGAAGTTATAGAGTTGCTGTATTTTAAAGGATTTACACAAAAGGAAGCTTCCGAAGAATTAAAAATGCCCATTGGCACAATAAAAACAAGAAATAGAAACTGTATTCAACAATTAAGGGATATGGTATTGTAATATGGATATAAAAGCATACATAGAATCGGGTATTTTAGAGCTCTACGTAGCTGGTAAACTTTCTGAAACTGAAAATCAGGATGTTTATGAATTGATGCAACAACATCCTGAAATATTACAAGAGGTATTAGAAATAGAGTCGGCTATTGTAAAACTTACAGCAGCTGTATCTCCACATGCCATAGATTTTGAATCGTTTAAAGGAAAGTTAAACACTGACACTAAAGTAGTAGATCTAAAACCTAGAAAACCAAATTGGATTTCTTACACAGGCTGGGCAGCTTCTATATTATTGGCTGGTGGTTTACTATGGACACTTAACAACAAAAACAAGGTTGAGGAAGAGCTACAAACCGTCTCTACCGAAAAACAATATCTCGAAATACAAATTGAAGAAGCCAGAGGCGATCTTGCAGCTACCAAAAATCTGTTGGATGCTATTAGAGACAAAGATATTATAGCTGTACCTTTAGGTGGCCAAGGTGATTATGCGTCTACCTATGCCAAAGTATATTGGAACAAAGCCGACAATACCATCTACCTAGATGGAGAAGGTTTACCAAATGCACCAGAAGGTAAAGTATGGCAAGTATGGTCCTTAACTCTAAATCCATTAACACCAACGAGTTTAGGGACTATTGACGACTTTAACTCAGATGATAATAAAATATTTACCATTGCCAATGCCAACGAAAGCCAGGCCTTTGGTATAACTTTAGAGCCAGCTGGTGGTAGCGAAAGCCCAACAATGGAACAACTCTACACGCTTGGTGTGGTGGCTTCTACTCCATAAAAAAACGACACAAATACCATTATAAAAAACCACTAATTACTGTATTAGTGGTTTTTATTTTCTGTAAATTGTAGCGAAAAACATATAATGTGGATATAGTTAATATCTATATTCAGTTGTTACCTGCAATTTGAAGAAACCGATACACAAATCGAAATATAAGAATATTAAAACTACACTTTTGACTTCACTTTTTTGTGTCTTAATAGTCTTTTTTGCAATATATATAATTACAAATCTGAATAAAATTACAATCGGAACTTTAAGTATAGCAATCGGAATTTTAAGTTTTGTGCTCATTGGAAGAAAAATAATTGTACGACATATAATAAGAGAGGATTTTAATATAACAGTGGAATACCTTTTACGTCCGAATTATAAACAGTACTATACAAAAACTGATATAAAAAATGTTATATTTAAAACAATTGACTACGGACGATATGGCCTGTATGAAAAAGGTATAATATTATTTAAAAATCAAAAGAATTATCACAAAGATTATTTGACTTTTAAACTTGATGATGAGCCTAAATGGTTTTGGTCGAACTTTAAATATCCGAATAAAATAAATAAAAACAGCAGGTAACAACGGCTATAATTCATTGCTTCGGAATTTCATAACTGAAATTCCTCGCACTTTTGCTATCTTTGGTTCTATAGCGGAAAATCCTCGCGGATTTTCACGCAACAAACCATAGCCAAACCGTTAGCATACATTTAAGAAAACCGAACAACAAATGAAAACAGGAATAATAATTGGAGTTTTAGTATTAATCGGAATTATCTACTTCATATCTAAAAACAAAAACGGAAATAATCAGAATATACAAGTTGCTAAACAAATTCAACTTAACGAATTGGAATCTGTAATGACTCAATTGCTGAACGGACAATTGGAGTACGATTTTTTCGGAATAACATCTGACGGAATTGACTGCATATATTTCGCTGATAATAAAGGTAAGATAAACATTGAATTTGAGGTTATGACAAATGACCAAAAACCTTATATTGAAAAAATTACAAGTTTTGCGAATAAGAATAACTATAATTTAATCAAAACGACTTACGGAAATAAACCTCATTACTCTGATTTAAAAGAAGCACCTGTTTATAAACTCGAATTAAATGTGGATAAATACAAAGCGACTGAAATTGGAAAAGAAATAATGACCACAATATTCAACAAAAACGGAACGACAAAATTTGACGTAGTTCCATAAGAAATAAAAACGTATGCTAACAATGGCTATAAGTAATTGCTTGTTCTCGCCTACTTCTGAAAATCCTCGCGGATTTTCAGTTTGGTGCGTACTTGCAAAGTTAACCGCTAACCCACGCAACTACTCATAGCCGAGACCGTTGTAGCACATTAGAGAAATGACTAATGAAATTCCAAAATACATAGGAGACCTTTTAGAAAGGTATGAAAAGGGAGAACGTGAATTTCCGAATTGTGATTTTGAGGTACACGAAAATCTTCAACATTTGACTCTGGACGATTCAAATCTTCAAGGCTCTATGTTCTTTAGTGCTGATTTTACAGGAACTAGTTTTCGGAATTGTAATTTAAAAAATTGCGGATTCAAATGCTGTAAATTTGAACGTGTTGACTTTACAAATGCTGATTTAAGTGGGAGTTTATTGAGTGGAGCTGAATTTATTAATTGTAAATTTTCTAACGCTAAATTTGATGGTGCAGATTGGTATGGATATACAATTACAACGGAAGAGTTTGTTAGTCTAATATTAAACGAAGACAATGAATCCTAAAACGACTGACTTTATGTTTGGATGCAAAAACCTTTATTTTTCAGGAATTCATCCATTTGATTTTGACAAATCGAACTCTAATGAATACAAAGGAATAATTGAACTTGGTAAAGAAATAATAAGTGAAATCGGACTTCAAAATTTTGCTGAATTTATAATGGAATCTCAATATCGTGTTGGAATTTGGTCATCGTTCATAACATTGGAATTTGGAAAACCTGACCGAAATGAAATTTTGAAAATTAATGGAACTGAAACAATAGTATCGGCTTGTTTAGAAAAAATTGAACAGAATGAAATTAATGAATTGCCGAGGGATATTATAGAAAACAAAAATAACTGGATAAATAAAATAAAAACGTGCTACAACAACGTATAAAATTAATTGCTTGGTACGAGCCTACTTACGAAAATCCTCGCGGATTTTCTATTCGGTTTGTGTTTGCTAAATTCGTTGCTAAACCACGCAACTAATCTTATACAAAACCGTTGCCAACAATATGAGAAAACACAGAAATAAAAACAAAAGAAGTCGATTTTCGATTTTATTTCCAATCCTGACAATACTCGGAATTGGAATTATTGCTGTGTTAACTTCTGGTTACGAAAAAAGCTGGACGTTTAATTGGAACGGAATTGAAAAAAATATCCAAGATTCAATTAGTGTTTATAAATATCAATCTATTTCGAGCGGAATTGGTGGAAATGAAAGAGCAATGCCTGAAGAAATTGAAAGCCGAAAATGGATTATGCAAAACGCAACTGAATCTGAACTTCTAAAACTAACGGAATTTCCAAACGGAAATATAAAAGCAATTGCTTACGAGGGATTATTAAGAAAAAAGAATTTCAAAAACAAAACTGAATTGATTTCAAATGCGATTAAAGACACGGTTTATTCTGTTTACTATCAATCTGGTTGTTTAGGAGATAAATTAGAAATTGGAGAATATTTAGTTCAAAATGTTTTAATGATTGACGACCGAATTCCACCTTTTAGACCTGAATTAATTGTTGATTTTGGCCTCTCTAAAATGGAAAAGCAAAAAATCCTAAATGAATTTCATAATCGGAAAAAATAAAATACTGTTGGCAACAATGTATAACCGCAATTACGGCGGATTCGACTACCCTTCGACTGCGCTCAGGGCAGGCTTAAACGAATCAACTCGGAATTGCTAACGTCAGTACTAAACCGAAAAATTTGCGCACTTTAACCCGTAAACTGACGGTTATACGAGTCCGTTGACAAACATTAAAAACAAACGTCATTGCTGAAAAATTTAAGTTTTCTAATAATTATACTTTCCTGTTTTAACAGTTGTATTGAACATGTTAAAACTCATGGTGGTCTAAATAAGGAACAACAAAGAGCATTTGATAAAATCTCTGAATTCGAAAATCACATTTCTGAATTACACACTAAAAGTGAATCACAACCAGATAAAGTCCTTAAAGAGACACAATCTTTAATAAATCAAACTTTGAACTCAAGTGATTCGCTTAATATTGCGAGGAACAAACTAGATTATTTATTCTCGTTACGAGCTGAAATCTTTTATAAAACGGAACAATATCAAAATTCTATTGACGAAATTATTGCTAATTCTGAAATTCATTTAAAATCATCACTAATAAGCTCTCACGATAATTTGGTTTTAGCTTGTAATTATATGAAACTAAAGAAATATAAAATTGCTTTTGAACAAATAGAAAAAGCAGGAAAAGGTTATTATATAACTGATTATATTTTAGGGAATTTTTACGAGAATACTGAAGAAATAGGGAAAGCAAAAGAAATTTATTTGAAAATTATAAGAGAAGAAAGAAGTCATTACAAATTTTATGAACTTGCTCAAAATAGGTTGACTGAATTAGAAAAGGAATCACCAAAACTATTAACAGAATTATACTTTCCGACTTATAATCCAAAGTTTAAAATAACAAAATAACGTTGCGCAACAATAGCTATAGTTCATTACGGTTGAAATTCCTAATCGGAATTTCAAGCCTTTTTACTAAATTTATGGTTACGGCGGAATGATACTCGCGTACCATTCCGTAACGAAACCATAGCCAAAACCGTTGTACATAATTTTGACCAAACCCAGAACTTAATGAATAAACCTCTGATTTTTTTATTGCTTTTATTTCTATTCTTTTCGTGTAAGGAAAATTCTTTTGATTACAAAACACTTCAATATGAGGGAACTGACAGCTTGAATACTAAAGTAGTGAAAGAAGTAAATTTTAATGGAAAAGGTTTAATTATTTCAGAGAAAAAAAGAGGTTTTAAAACGGATTATGCGAATAGTTCGTCCGACATAAACGTAACTAAAATATACAAGGATTCTTTACTAATTAAAATTTTAAGGTATTATCCGAATTTGCCAAACGGAATTTGCTGTGACAGTTCAAGAACCGAATATAAGTACAATAGCAAAAAACTTCTTGACACAAAGCTATATTTCGACTATAAACGAATTTTAAAGAAAGGAACTGAATTAAAAGATAACATTACATCTGATGACTATGAAAAAGAGCGTAAATGGGAATTAAGTTCAAAGACTTTTTATGAATATGATAGTTTTGGCAGATTAATTAAGGAGACAACACCTGAATCCTTTTACGTTGCTCAAAAGAATTTCGAATATAACGAAGATGGTAAGGTTATTAAGGAATCCTATTTCAAAGACGAAAGACTATTTTGGGTAGAAAAATATAAGTATTATAAAAATGGGTATCAATATATATCAACCTGGTACGATTATGAGGGAAATCCAAGACACCTAAACGTAAAAGCTGGTGAATATAGACCTCAATATATTTACAATTACAAACTGAATGAACAAGGTCAAGAAATAGAAGAATTTGTCACTACCGAAAAAGATGAATTCATTCACAAAAAAACTACTGAATATGATTCAAATAATAGAATTTTAAAAACAGTTATGTATTCAGAAATGAATAAACCTGACATAACACATTTATATGTTTATGAATAAAAAACTACGTACAACAACTTGTATAGCTCATTGCGACAAGAATAGAAAACAGATGCGGGCAATAGACCTTACAAATATTATTTGACTGAAACGGAACTTGTTTTTTAATTGTTTAAGCAGGTTTGGACGTAAAACTTAAAACAAAGGATGATATCAAGTCTTTATAGGAGAAATTTTAAAATTATTAGACTCTACATAGTTGGAATATTGTGTATTGGATTGTTCTTTTATTTAGAGAAATCCGACCTAATACCAAACCTTGTAGAAAAAATGGATAAGTTAAGACATAAAGGGTTTCCAACTTTCTTTCTGACAGGATTACTTAAATATGGATTACTAATAGTTGGAGTCAGTATCATTATGATTTTATCTTTTCTATTAATTAGAGAACGAACAAAATGAATTGAACAAAAAAAAGTGCTAAAACAATGTTTATAACTCATGGCAACTAAATCCCAAATCAGAATTCATTGCAATTTGCTATCTTTCGGTTAAAGAGGATAATCAAAGCTAATTTTCTGCAACATATCATAGCCAGAACCACTTGTAAATATTTCAACTTATTTAATGGCAATACAAGATAAAATCACTCAAATTTGGGTAAAAACTACAGGAAAAAAAATAAATCCAAACGATTATGAGTGGTTAATTGGACCAATCGGAAATACCGATATTATTAAAGATAAATTTATATTTCAATTAGCTAAAAAGGAAAATTTAGAAATTCAAAAAAACTTACCAAATTCTGGACTTCTCGAAAAAATAGAGCACCTAGGAATTTCTGACCAAGACAAATACCGTTTAAACGATAAGGTTGCTGACTTCTACGAAAATACATCTAATTACAATTTTGAAGTTTGGTCGGAATGGAAAGGTATCTTTAAACTTTTTGGAAAACTTCTTTCCCTGATTTTTAGTAAACGACTTCAACAATTAAACTTACCTCTAAATTCAATCGACACGGCAAAAGGACTACAGAGTGACATAATTAAACTAAAGGATAAACAGACAAAGAAAACCAAATGGACAATTTGGTACAGAATAATAAAAAGTACGAACGATGTTATTTATTCAGGCATTTACACAACTTGTAAAAATCCTAATTACGAAAAACCACTTCTAAAAGTTGTATTTCCATTGCCAAACGGCAATGCATCTGTGATTATGACTAAGAAAGTTGAAAAAGATGGCGCACTTCTTCTCTGCTCTGATGGGAAAAAATTTGGAGATAATGGGTTTTACTTTACATTAACAAATGAAAAAGGAGAATATTGGGCGAGATTTGTAAAATCAATGCACGAATGGATACGAGTCTATGAAGATGAAGAAAATGTATTAAGGGCTGATCATAATCTGAATTTTTACGGCATGAGGTTCTTGAATTTACATTATAAAATGACAAAAAAATTAGTTAACAAGAATCTATAATTATACCAAAAACCACTACCCTTTAATTATGCTTAGCAAATTCTTAATCAAAGATATGGAGTATTTAGTTTTGGTTGATTAAAACAGAATTATATATTAATTTCAGCAGCAAGCTAAAACAACCTTCTATTTTGAAAGAAAAATTCAAAGCACATATTGATTATTATCTCAAACTATTTACACATTTAAGCTCGGAGGAGTTAGAAATTTTACGTTCGCAATTAATTATAAAAGAACTTGGTAAAAAGGAATTCTTTTTTGAAAGTGGTGAAATTCAAAGACATATGGGTTATGTGTGCAAAGGATTATTGAGAAGATATTATATTAATGAAAAGGGAAATAAAATAACAACTGGCTTTGCTAAAAAATTTGAATATGCAACAGATTATCCTGCTTTTATAAGACAAAAACCAACCAAATATAACATGGAGTGTCTTGAACCCTCAGTAATTATACTGTTATCCTACGAGGATATACAGAAAGGGTACAAAAAATTTAAAAACAATGAAATGTATGGAAGGCTAATTGCCGAGCATGTATTAACAGTTCAAACTGATAGAGTAGAAAGCTTTTTGTTTGAAAATGCCGAACAGCGATATTTAAACTTCATAGATAAGAATCCTGATATTATTAATAGAATAAGCCTAACTCATTTAGCATCATATTTGGGCATTGAAAGACAGTCATTAAGTAGAATACGAAAAAAAATTGTTGAAAAATAAAATTGTCACAAATGTGTCAGGTTCACTTCATTATTGATTTGCAATTTTACAGTATAATTTAAAATCTTGTGAAAATGACATCAATTAAAAAAATCATTAAAATAATTATAACGCTACAATTTGCTTGTTTACCATGCTTATTGTTTGGGCAAAATACAACAGTAAACAGCAACATTCATAAAATGGTACAAGCACAAACTGAACTTATTTTTGACAGTTTGGTAACTATCAGAAGAGATTTTCATAAGTATCCTGAATTAGCTGAGCAAGAAAAAAGAACGTCAAATAAAATAGCAACATACCTTAAATCCTTAGGCTTAGAAGTACATACTGGTGTTGGTGGTTATGGTGTTGTGGGAATATTAAGAACTAACAAAGAAGGCAAAAAAGTAGCGTGGAGAGCTGATATTGATGCTCTCGCTTCTGACCATCATGATGCTGTTGATTTTTCTTCAAAAAATGAAGGTGTAAGACATATTTGTGGACACGATATACATGCAACTATTGGACTAGGAATAGCAAACGTCTTAACAAGTTTAAAAGAAAATCTTACTGGGACGGTTTATTTTATCTTTCAGCCTGCAGAAGAAAATTGGAAAGGAGCTAAAGCCATGCTTAATGATGGTTTGCTCAATATTATAAATCCGGATGAAATCTATGCTTTACATGTTGCACCTATGCCAGAAGGGGTAATAAGCACTAAGGCAAGAAATCCTTATGCAGACTATAAAGGAATTGAACTTACTTTAAAAAACACTGAGAATAACACAGAGCTTATTAACTATACAAAAGAGCTGCTCTTAAATCTTCAGAATGTCGCTTCTGATAGTAAATTCTGGGATAATAGAAACCTATTAGATCCTAATATTGGACTAGGAAATCCCAACACTATTTTTAAAGACTATATCACTGTTAACTCCAATATTACAGTTAAAGAAAACGAAGACGAGATTACAGTGAGAGCCTATCTGAGTGCAGAAAAAGAAACTCAGCTAGACACCCTTTTAAACGAAATAAAACAGAAGTTTAAAGCCTCTGAATACGCAGATCAATTTTTGGGTGGAGCTTTTTATTATGAAACTTCATTAGTGCTTAATGATGCTCAACTGACCTCATCAACAATGGCTTCAATTGCTGAAATTTATGGAAACAATCATGTTCTTCCGCTTTACGGAGCTATACCAGATGGACGTGGAGATGATTTTTCATTATTTCAACGTGAAATTCCAGGAGTCTATTTTTTAATGGGAGCATCAAATTTTGAAAAGGGTATAGTTTCCATGCCACATTCACCAAATTTTGCTGTTGATGAAGATAGTATAGCCTCTGGAGTAAACTTTTTTTCATCAATGATCATAGAAAGACTTAAGTAATATTTCCATCAGAAAATACTAGAAATCAATCAATAACAGTGTTTTTTTTCATTAAATTAGATGTGTGGTCAGACCACTAATTTAATAAGTACAAACGTTCTTCTGCATACTAATAATAATCACGATATAGCCGAAAACCAAAGATAGTAGGCATAAAACAATCAGACTTATGAAAAAAACAATTCATCAACTTACGTTGCTCACTACTACATTTTTGCTAACTTTTATTATGCAGAGCTGTGAACAAAATCAACAGAAAGAAATCAAAGAAATTGAAAAAGAAGTAGTAATTGAATCCGAGAAACCTGAATATTTCTTATTACGACCAGATGTGGAAAAGGCTTATGGTTATTCTCACGCGGTAAAAATCGGAAATAGTATTAAAATCTCTGGTGCCGTAAGTATGGATGCCGAAGGAAACCCAACTGCCATTGGAGATATAGAACAGCAGATGAAAAACTGTTATGCAGATTTAGAAAAAATATTAACACATTTTGGCTGCACCTTTAACGATGTGGTTAAAGAAGATATTTTTACAACTGACATGGCACAAATGCTGGAGAAATCCTCCTATAGAGCTGAGATTTATAAAAACGGTTTTCCCACAGGCTCATGGCTCGAAGTAAAGGGACTAGCTCTACCTGAATTTATGGTTGAAATTGAACTCGAAGTTCATAAATCTGAATAAAACCATTTAAACACTTAATGGCAACAACATCAAAACTTTAAAGTTACATGAGAGATTATAATTTTGTGTTTTTACTTTTAGCTTTGGTTGCCGAAATTGTTGGTACTGTTGGTGGTTTTGGATCTTCAGTATTCTTCGTTCCTTTAGGTAATTTTTATTTTGACTTTTACTCTGTTCTTGGATTAACAGCTATTTTTCATCTATCTAGTAATTTGAGTAAGATTTTTTTATTTAAAAAAGGGCTAGACAAAAGATTGCTATTATATATCGGAGTTCCTTCAATTCTCTTTGTTGTTATAGGTGGTTTAGCATCTAAACTAATTAACACATTATTTTTAGAAATCTTCTTAGGAATCTTTCTGGTTGTTCTTAGTTTAATATTCCTAATTAAAAAGAATCTTACTTTTAATCCTACAAATAAAAATGCAATATTGGGTGGATCTATGTCTGGTCTATCTGCCGGTTTATTGGGGACAGGAGGTGCAATTCGCGGTCTAACCATGGCTGCTTTTAATTTAGAAAAAAGTGTGTTTATAGCAACATCTGCCTTTATTGACTTCTTAATAGATTTTTCTAGAACCTTTGTCTATTATAACAATGGCTATATACATAAACACGACCTTAAATATGTTCCTTTTTTACTTATAATTGGGCTATTAGGTTCTTTTATTGGAAAGAAAATATTGGCTTACATACCTCAATCTGCATTTATTAAACTAGCATTATATTTAATCCTTTTAATTGGTATTGCGACACTTTCTAAGCTATTTTTAGTTTAAAGACAATAATCTTTTAGCTTTTCATCATAAGCTAAATAACACAAAAATTATTAGCTGCGATTTACTGTTTTTATTCAGACGGATAGGAAAGTCTAAACGTAGTTTTTATCTTTCGTACCTGTGGAATTCTCACCACAAGCCATATATAACTATAAATGTGAATATTTAAAAATATGAAAAGACTTAGTATTGTAGCAATTTCATTAATTCTACTTGTTAACTTCAGCTGCAAATCGTCCAAAATTAAAGATCCCAATAAAGTTAATAACAAGGTTTTGCTAACTATAAAGGACTATATAATTGAAAATAAATATGATTCTAATATTGATCTAGTATTAGAGATTACTAATAACAGCTCAGAGCCTATCTACATATTAAAAGCCAGTGAAGATAATTTTGCTCTACCTAGTTTATATGACGTCTCAATAAATCCAAAAATAGAAAGTTGTGAAATTTGGGAAGTTGATGTAAAGCCTATTTCATTTTTTCTGGAAATTAAACCTAACACAAAAGATACATTTATCTATGAAGGTGCATCTTTTGGTGTCTGTGAAGACATAAAAGGTAAAACATTTGAGCTTAGTGTAGTATATGAATTTGACAGCTCTAACACTGATTTAATGAATGAAATAAAAGAATACTACAAAGATGAACCTCAATTATTTGAGCAAATAAAAAAATTGTCAAATTTGAAGTTGACCTCAAACCTAAAAAAAGTTAAGGTGCCAAAAGACTAACATGAAGCTATTAACTAAAAAGAAAGTAACTTATGTTTTAAATTTGGTTCTATTACTAATTTTGGTTGTTCCCTACTCTTATTATTTAAGTCATTATAAAGAAACTGAAGAGTTAGATTGGATACCCAACTTTGTCTTTCAGCAAACAGATTTAATTTGTTGCTATTTATTGATTGCAATTTTAATAATTGGTTTTCAAACAAGTAAAACCTACGTATTAAGAAAAAGATTTTTAACTGCCAGTCTAATTGTTTCATTTGTTTACTTCATTGGTGGGTCGTTTTCATTATATCTTCCAGTTCAAGATTTTTCACCAGGCATTGGTAATGTATTAGCATTAACACTATTCCCTTTAATTATAATTGTTTTTAGGCTTGAGTAATATCAAAAAACAATAAAATCATAATTTAATGCAATACCAATGGCTTAAATGCCTCAACTTTAAGTAATTTTAAGCAATTAATCCCAATTCAATATGAGATACATCTCCTTATTTATCTGTTTAGTTATAACAGGGTCTATTTTTTCTCAAGAAGACAAAGTATCATATTTTAAAACAGATAAAACATTTGTTTATGCAGATAATGAACCAGACTCTTTTTATGCTATTGAAATACCTGGAGATAGTATAAATCTTAGTGAAATTCAAGGAGCTTTTAAAGTTGATGACTACATCATTCAATTTATAAAAAACCCATATTCTACAGAAGAGTACACTAATAAAATGGACTCTACAAAAGAGATTGAACTGTTAAAAAGTAAGATGAAATGGGAACTAGATTACATACAAGATGAAGTACTAAAACAGAAAGTAAAAAGCAACTATAACGTTTTTAAAAACAAATTAGGAAAACGGTTTTTGTTATGGGAATATAAGTTACCAGAAATGGATTATTCTGACATTGATGTACAAACAATTAAGAATTATTTTCTAACTTTTATAGCCAACAGATATGTAGCTTGCATATCAATTCCTGCATTTGAGGACAATGATGATATCTCTAATTTTCTGCATAAAATAAGTGAGAATATCAGAGTGTATGGTAGCGAAATTAACTTAGATGCGCTGTACTATCAAGTGGATGCTAAAGATGATGAAAGAGAGATTGTTTACACGGACTCTTTAAGCCATTATGAAATTGAAATACCTAAATGGTTTAATGTTATCAATACCAATTCTAATATTGTCTTTGGAGGCACATTTCCAGATATTGATAATATAAAAAATGCAATCATAATAAGCCCTTATAAAAAAGAAACTTTTGACAGCTCTTTTTCTAAATTTAATAATGAAAATGTATTAAAACTAAAAATCGGAGACAAGTTAGGAGGAGGTACGGTTCTGTTAACCAAAGAAATAGAAACTCCAAAGTCCGTTAACGGTGTGGCATACAACATACAGGTAGCGCGAGGAAGTTCTATTTACGAAAACATCTGTTATACTTTAGATACAGGAAGTCATTATCTATTGGTCTTCTTTACCTCTACCCCTAAAACAATTAAAAGAAATATGAATTTATTGAATGATCTTGTATCCAGAATTAAAATCTTAAATTAATGAAACCAAATATCAAATTATATTCTGTGATATTATTATTCTCTTTTTTTGGTCTTTTTGGACAAAATAAAAATGATAAAAGCCTAAAAACACATGAATTAAAAAGTGGACAAATATGGAAGTATAACACTCGAAAGGGTGAAGAAAAATCTAGAGTTGTAATTCTTAAAGTTGAAGATTATGGAAGAAAAGGACAAGTAGTTCACATTGCTGTTAACCAATTAAAGATTAAGAACCAACAGATTGAAGGTGGATACTCTAAAGACATAGAACACCTACCTTTTAATAAAGAATCACTTTTAAAGAGCCTAACAAAATTAGAAGGCACAATAGATAAATTGCCTGAGTACATGGATGGTTATCTACAATGGAAAGAAGCATTTGATAATGGTGAAGGTGGAGTGTTTACAATTGAAGTTAAAGACGTTGTAGATTTTATTGAAAAATCTATGAATGGTTAAAACCACAAAAAATAAAGATTAAACTTAATATTTATAATCAGATAAAATCTTTTCTACAGCAAATGAAAAATACACTAGTAATTCTAATCGTATTTCTGATCTCCCAAATTGGGTTCGGTCAAGATTTTCAGTTAGAATTTCAGAAATATTGCCAAACCAACGATACCATAAATCAACTAAAAACTTTAAAAGAATGGCAATCTAAAACACCTAAAGATCCTGAACTTTTTACAAGTTATTTTAATTATCATTTTATGAAATCTCGACAAGAAATTGTCACTTTAACTAAAGATCAACCTAATGGAGATAGTTTTGTATTAAAAGATAGTTTAAATCAAAATGCAGGATATTTAGGAAGTCAAATTCAATTTAACCAAACAGAATTAAAAAAGGGACTCGATAAAATTGATGAAGGAATTAAACTTTATCCTAACCGCCTAGATATGAGATTTGGTAAAATCTTTGTATTGGGCCAAATTGAAGATTGGTCTTATTTTACTTCAGAAATACTTAAAACAATTGAATTTTCTGCTAAAAACAATAATAACTGGACCTGGACCAACAATGAAAAATATGATAGTGGTGAAAAAGAGTTCCTTTTAGGTATCCAAAGTTATCAATTACAATTATACAATACAGGAAATGATGACTTACTAAAAAACATGCGAGAGATTGCTAACAAAGTCTTAGAACACTACCCTAACCATATTGAGAGTTTATCAAATCTTTCTATTACATATTTACTCACAGAAGAGTATGACAAAGGAATAGAACCACTTTTAAAAGCTGAAAAAATCAACCCTAAAGATTATATCGTTCTCGGAAATATTGCTCTGGGTTATAAATTAAAAGGAGACAAAGAAAAAGCGATTGAATACTACGAAAAAACTGTTGAATATGGCGATGAAAGCGCAAAAGAATATGCTAAACAACAACTAAAAGAGTTAAAAGAATAATATCGTAAACACTATAATATTATGAAAAAGCTACAATATAAAATAGATATTAAAGCATCTGCTGAAAAAGTTTATAATACGATGCTAGGACTAGACAATATAAAGACCTACGAAAAATGGACAGCAACTTTTAACCCAACCTCAACTTACGAAGGCAATTGGGACAGAGGATCTAAAATCTATTTTGTTGGTACTGATGAAAATGGTAAACGTGGAGGAATGGTATCTGAAATAGCAAACAATATTCCTTCAAAATTTGTTTCAATTCGTCATTACGGAATCTTAGATGGTGATAATGAAATAACCGATGGTCCTGATGTAGAGAAATGGGCTGGTGGACTTGAAAACTATACCTTCGACGAACATAATGGTATAACAACTGTAACTGTTGAAACCGAAGCTGATGATGAATATTTAGGTTATTTTGATACAACCTGGCCGAAAGCCTTAGATAAACTGAAAGAAATCTCTGAAAAATAAATCATTAAAAGATTAATCTGCCTAATGAAAAAAACACTTTCAATCTTAGCAATATTCATTCTAGTAATAGCTTGCAAAAATAAAGGTACCACATACAACGATTCAATCCCAGAACATGACAGCTTAACAATAACATCTAAATATGTTAATGAAGATCGTGTTATTAACATATGGACTCCGCCCAACTATAAAACGTCTACTGAAAGTTTTCCTGTACTCTATATGCCTGATGGAGGTATAAAAGAAGACTTTCCGCATATAGCTAATACATTGGCTAAATTGCTGGAAGAAAATAAAATCCCTCCCTTTATTTTAGTCGGAATAGAAAATACCGAAAGAGGAAGAGATCTAACAGGTTCTTCTGAAGCAGAGGATGATAAACAATATTGCCCAATCACAGATGGAGCAAAAGATTTTAGAGCGTTTATTGCTGAAGAATTAATGTCTGAAATCAATAAAAGATACAGAACACAACCTAAAAAAGGAATTATAGGAGAATCTTTAGCTGGTCTGTTTGTTATGGAAACCTTTTTTACAGCACCAGAAACTTTCGATTTTTACATTGCCATTGACCCTTCACTTTGGTGGAACAACAATTACCTAGCTAGTAATGCAGATATTTTGCTAACCAAACTTCCTGAGAAAGATTTAAAACTATGGTTTGCAGGCTCTAGTGTACCGGATATCTCTCAATATACCAAGCAAGTCAATGAAGCGTTACAGAACAATGCACCATCAAATTTAACTTGGAATTACTCAGATGAGCCTAACGAGCAGCACGGCACAATCTTTAGAGCCATCAAAGAAAAAGCGCTTATTTGGACCTTAAATGACTAAAAGAAAATCTTAAAATATTCTATCTCGAATAGTTAGGTGCTTCCTTAGTGATGGTTACATCATGTGGATGACTCTCGTGAATACCACTTGATGTAATTTTTACAAACCTTCCAGACTCTTTTAATGTTGCGATATCTTTTGCACCACAGTAACCCATTCCGGCTCTTAGTCCACCAACAAACTGATGAATACTTTCAAACAATTCACCTTTATATGGTACACGCCCCACAATCCCTTCAGGTACTAATTTTTTAATATCGTCTTCAACATCTTGGAAATAACGGTCTTTACTTCCTTGTTTCATAGCTTCAACAGAACCCATTCCGCGATACGATTTAAACTTACGACCTTCGTAAATAATTGTTTCTCCCGGACTCTCTTTAGTTCCTGCTAAAAGGGAACCTAACATTACAGTATCAGCACCTGCAGCAATAGCTTTTGGTATATCACCTGTATAACGAATTCCACCATCAGCAATAACAGGAACACCAGAACCTTTAATAGCTGCGGCAACTTCTAATACTGCTGAAAACTGTGGAAAACCAACACCTGCAACAACACGTGTTGTACAAATAGAACCTGGACCAATACCAACTTTTACAGCGTCTGCACCAGCTTCAACTAAATATTTAGCTGCCTCACCTGTTGCAATGTTTCCAACGATAACCTCAAGTTTTGGGAATTTAGATTTTATTTCCTTTAAAACAGACACCACACCTTTTGTGTGTCCGTGAGCAGTATCTATAACAACAGCATCAACACCTGCATTTACTAACGCTTCTGCTCTATCAACAGCATCTCCTGTTACTCCAATTGCTGCTGCAACTCTTAACCTTCCGTAAGAATCCTTATTAGCTATTGGCTTTTGGGTTACTTTAGTAATGTCTCTAAAGGTGATTAAACCTGCAAGTTTATCACCTTCAACAATCAATAATTTTTCAATTTTATTTTCTTGTAAAATCGCTTCGGCATCTTTTAACGATGTACCAACAGGAGCTGTAACAAGATTCTCACCTGTCATTACCTCAACAATTGGTCTATTATTTTGATGCTCAAAACGTAAATCACGATTGGTAACAATACCTTTTAAGTTTCCTTTGTCATCAACAATAGGAATACCTCCAATGCTATGCTCTTTCATGGCATTTTTAGCATCTGCAACAACAGCATCCATTGGCAACGTTACTGGATCTATAATCATACCACTCTCAGCACGTTTTACACGACGCACTTTGGTTGCTTGCTGCTCTATAGTCATGTTTTTGTGCAACACACCAATACCACCTTCACGAGCCATAGCAATAGCCATTCTACTTTCTGTAACCGTATCCATAGCTGCGGAAATTACAGGTATATTAATGGTAATGTTTCTCGTAAATTTTGTTTGAATATTTACTTCGCGAGGAAGTACTTCAGAAAATGCTGGAACTAAAAGTACGTCATCATAGGTAAGACCTTCACCTAAGATTTTGTTTTCGTGTGCTGTCATAGTGCAATTAAGATGTAATTGCACGCAAAGATACATTTTTTTTCGTTGGACAAACGTCAACTTATGGTTAAATAAAATTCAATCTAGAAAATATCTGTATATAATGAACTGCTAATCAAAGATTACATGTAATTTATTTTTATTTGTTCTAAATAAAGTTTGAAAATTTAAGCTTAGGTCGTAATTTTGCACGCTGAAAACAAACCTATTTTTAACAAGTCTAAATAAATGATTCGGAAATTAGCCCTTACAGTAATTGGTTTTACAGGTACATTTCTTTTAAATGCACAAAACCAAACTAACGAAAAACCATTAGATTCTATTCAAAAACTAGATGAAGTTATTATTAACTCAAATCAAATTTTCGGAAGTAAATATGTAGCAAGTAACCGTACAGGTTCTGCCTATTATTTGTCTACACAAGAATTAAAGAAATTCGGGTTTACAGACATTAATCGTGCGTTGCGTTCAGTTCCTGGTGTTACTTTTTACGAGGAAGATGGTTTTGGATTACGACCAAACATAAGTTTGAGAGGTACATCTCCAGAGCGTAGTGCAAAAATTACCTTAATGGAAGATGGTGTACTTATAGCACCTGCCCCTTACAGTGCTCCTGCTGCTTATTATTTTCCTTCAGTTGGTCGTATGCAGGCGTTAGAAATTTTAAAAGGAAGTAGCCAGGTACAATTTGGCCCATTTACAACTGGTGGTGCTATTAATATGATTTCTGCACAAATACCAAACACCTTTAGTGGAGAAGTTAGAGCTGGTTATGGTTTTTTTGATACACAGCAAGTTTTGGCACGTATAGGTAATACAAAAGAAAATATTGGCTACATGGTAGAATTCCTTAACTACGGTTCTGATGGTTTTAAGGACTTACCTAACGGTAACAACACTGGATTTGACATTAACGAATTAACGGCTAAATTTAAAGTAAAAACTGATGCTGACGCTAAACTTCAGCAGTCATTAGAAGCCAAATTTCATTATTACGATGAGCGTTCTTACGAAACTTATTTAGGGCTTACTGAAAGCGACTTTAATTCATCTCCTTATAGTAGATATGCAGCTTCGCAAGATGATCGTATGATTGCTGAGCAAATTCAATTAATGCTTACGCATACTTTAGACTTCACTAAAAATATGCGTTTAACGACTAACGGTTATTACAATAAATTTTCACGTAACTGGTATAAACTAGACGATGTTATATTTAATGGTGACAAACAAGGTGTTGCCACTGTGTTAGCAGACCCAACAACATATGCAGACCATATGAATATTATTCGTGGTGATGTAGATTCATCTGCTGATGCTTTATTGGTTAAAGCGAATAATCGTGTGTATTATTCTAAAGGTGTACAAACAAAATTTGACTACCACTGGTATGGTGAAAACACGTTTCATGATATAGAAGTTGGCTTGCGATACCATTACGATGAAGAAGACCGATTTCAGTGGGAAGATGGTTACAGTATCATAAACCAAAATATGTCTAAAACATCTGATGGTGTACGTGGTGCGCAAGGTAACAGAATTAGTAGCGCAAAGGCCTTTGCAGCTTATGCGATGTATAAACTAAAATATGATAAGCTTACTGTAACACCTGGCGTTAGATATGAAAATATCATTCTGCAGCGAGATAACTTCGGTAGTAATGATCCATACAGAACTGGTAGTGACCTTTCTTTTAGAGAAAACAAAGTAGATGTTTTTATTCCTGGCATTGGTGTTAACTACGCGTTTACAAATGCTTTTTCTGTATTTGGTGGTGTACACAAAGGATTTTCACCTCCAGGAAGTTCTGATGGTGAAGAAGCTGAAGAAAGTATCAATTACGAATTAGGGTCGCGTTTTGCGTTTGGTCAATTACGTGGTGAAGTTGTTGGTTTCTATAATGACTACAGTAACTTATTAGGTAGCGATTTAGCTGCTACTGGCGGAACTGGCTCTTTAGATCAATTTAATGCTGGTGAAGTAGCCGTAAGTGGTCTAGAAGTTTTATTAAACTACGAGTTATTGTCTAACAACAAATCGTTTAAGCTACCTGTAACGTTTGCTTATACGTTTACAAATACAGAGTTTTTAAATAGCTTTGGTAGTAGTGACGATTTATGGGGAGAAGTTACTGAAGGTGACGAATTACCATACATTCCAACACATCAATTTAATGTTGGCTTATCGTTAGAGCATACTAAATATGAGCTTAACATCAACGGAAGATTTAATGGTGAATTTAGAACTATAGCTGGTACAGGATCTATTCCAGATACTGAACGTGTAGATTCTAATTTTATCATTGATATGTCTGCAAAATATCATTTTACAAAGAACCTTAGTCTTACAGGAAACATTATAAACCTACTTGATGAAACATATGCTGTTTCAAGAGTTCCTGCAGGTCTACGTCCTGGTCATCCATTTGGTGGTAACCTAGGATTTGAATTTAGATTTTAAATATTCAGTTTTAAAATTAGTTGATTGGTAAAAGCGTTATCCATTTTTTGGATAGCGCTTTTTTTTTGGATAGAACCTTAATAACAATCCATTAAAATTTGCTCGTTGTTTTCAAACGTGCTCAATGGTTCGTTTAAAATAGTTGTGGTTATGGTATTCAAAACTTCTAACACACGATTTTGCATAGCTACAGAACCACAAATCATTATGACTCCATCGTTTTTAAGCGCATTAGAAATAAGTATTTCATTTGCTCTAATACTATCTTGAACGTAAACCTTAGTTTCCTGTTCTTGCGAATAGGCTACATTAAAATTATCTAAATAGCCTTTTTGAGTTGCGTTTTCTATATATGAAGCATACAATTGAAGAGAAGCTTTGGTTCGTCCGCCCCAAAACAGATGTGTTTTTATGTCTTTATTGGTTTCGTTGAGCATTCCTAGGAAAGGTGCAATTCCGGTACCATTGGCAATCATTACCACTTCTTTTGCGTAGGTCGGAAAATGAAAATCTAAATTCCTGCTGACTTTCCCTTTAATTGTAGCTCCAACCGTTAACTGACTTAGTAATGTTGAACATTTACCAAACTCGTGCTTTTTTACACTCAATAAAATGCTATCATCAACTTTGGCTATTGAATATTGCCGTTCAATATTATCGTCTTCAGGATAAAATGACACAATATCTCCTGATTGAAATTTTATTTTTTTCTCAGGCTTTAATTCGATTAAAAAGGTATCATCTATGTTAAGACCTGAATTTGATATTACCTTAAAATTTTTCAGTTTTTTACGATTAACCAATGGTTTGGTTAATACAACTTTCAAATCTTGCTTTGTAGTTTCATTCCACTGAATTACCCAATTTTTAAAAGCTTCAAAAGATTGATTATTTATTTTGAAAACAGGTAAATTCTGTTCAAAATTTGGATGATTATGCAACCATTCATCCACCTCAATCGCGTATTTACAATAGTCTGGATACATTAACGACCCAAAACCAACTACAGAATGTTTTATGTTATTGGGTTGTTGAATCGCAGGCAACAATTTTTCAAAATTCTTGGCAGTGCGAGGTGCTTCACCTTCACCATAAGTAGATGTAAAAATGATGATGTGCTTTGCCTCTTTATAACTATCATATTGGTTTAACGTTGAAAAGTAAACCGTGTTACCAGCGTCTACCAAGGCATTGTAAAACTGATGCGCAAACTTGTTGGTATGCCCTGTTTCTGAACCAATAAGAATGATGTATTCTGCAGTATCTTTTGTGAATTTATTTTTCAGTTTAGATCCTTTAGCCAAACGCTTAAAACTCATTGCAAAACCTGAATACATAAAGAACAGAATCGCAAAACAAGCCAATAATAATACTACTGCCCAAACGATGGTGCCTTGTCCTGTATGCAAAATTAAACTCCAATAAGATAACTGACTTACCAACGGTTTCTTAGCTTCGCTAAGAACATTGCCTGTATATTGATTAATATAAAACTCGCCAGATGTTGTTTGTAGAATAAAGTAATCTTCTTCATCTTCAGAAAATGGAAAATCGAGTGTCACAAGCTCATCTAAATGTGTGTCATTAAATATTTTGAATTTAGATAATTCTAGCTTTTCTTTAGATTGTTGCTCAACGGTTTCAATATGTTCCATCTTACTGGCAGGCAACATATCGAACTTTTCTAAGGATAAATAAACACCTGTGAGTGTAATGATAACTATAGGAATTAAGAACCAACGCCCTAAAACCACGTGGTAATATTGCTCGAAATTTTCCTTTACAACTTTACTAAAAAACTTCCTTAAACCACCTTGTCGCTTTACAATCAGCTGAATTCCGGTAATAGCTATGAGCAACAATAAAAACGAAAATAAACCGACTAAAAACCGACCTGTAGATTTTAAAAATAAAGAGCGATGCAGATTTGTTGCAAACTCAAAGATTGGTGCTTTTTTCTCCAATTCTCCAAGTTTTTTTCCTGTATTTGGGTCTAAGTAAAAGGTTTCGCTATCACCTCCAAACGTAAAAACAGAGGCTTTTACAAAGTTGTTGTTATCTACTTCAACACTAACAATTTCATCATATTCATCTTGTAAAACCGTAATAACCTCAGACAATTTAATATCATCTGCATTGGTTATAGCATAAGGCTTTAGCTGATTTGAAATGGGTTCAAACGCTAAAACAATACCTGTGACGGTTGCTAGAAGTATAAAAATAGAAGAAGATATAGCCAGTGTAAAGTGACTATATCTCCATATTGAAATTGTCATATATCTACTGATAGATTATTGAGGCATTAGCCTTACATAGCGAATAAAACCTGTACCATCGAACTTACCTTTTACATTTGCCGAAGTTAATTCTACCTCAACATCTGATGTGTAATATTCCTGGTCTTCTACAGCTGTTTCAAATCGTAATTTATAACCTTTGTCTAGTTTATCGTCTACAATTTCTATAACACTAATAGAGCGTTCTCCTCCACTAATAGTTGCACCTGTTATGGCATCGATATCGTTACGTTTTTTTCCGTAAAAATCCCACCACTCTTCGACAGTGTTATACCATTCGTCATCCTCACCTTTAACGTGCAAAGTTTCTTCATATTCACCTTCAGGATTAATTAATGAGATAACAATGTATGCGCCTTCTCCTGTGTAATTGGTCATCTGAATCATACACTTATATTTGGTAGATTCTACCATTGAGGTAAAGGACATTAATCCAATAATGGTGATAAATAGGACTGTTAATATTTTAAAATTCTTCATTCTGTTTTTACTTTAAAAAGTCTAATACTATGTTATTCTTTTTCAATAATTCGTTTTCTGAAGCCAAATCATAAACCGATTCATCAAACTCTGTTGTAGCTTTAACATCTGCACCTTGTGCGATTAAAAACTTCAAAATTTTATCGTCTTTAGCTTTCATAGCTGCAATATGTAAGGCCGTATTACCATCATTGTTTTTAGCGTTGATATTGATATCCTGCTTAGCTGCTAATTCTAATAATTTTAAACTCTGCTTTTCTGTAGCTAAATGAAATAAAGTATTTCCATTTTTTTGAGGTGTTGAAAAATCGACATCATTTTCAGTTAATAGATTCAGTTTTTCAATAAACTTTGCTTCATTTCTAGTTGAGTAACCTTCTAACAGATAATAAACAATGTTGTTGCCTTTTTGATCCTTAAACTTAAGATCTGCTCCTTTTTCAATTAAAAAAGACACAACATCTTTGGTGTTATTCTTAACAGCCAATGCTAATGCCGTTTCGCCTTTTTTATTAGACTTATTTATATCTTTAACCTTAGAGGCTAACAATTTTACTGCTTCAAGATTATTACGAGAAGCCGCATTTATAAATGCTGTATTGCCCTCTGTATCTTCTGTATTTACATCAAGACCGTTTTCTAACAAGAAATTAAAAATTTCTTTATCATCACTTCTAGATGCTATAATATGTAAAGGTGTTACACCTTCTTCATTAGCGACCTTTGGGTTTAAACCTAGCTCTTTTAAAAACTTATAAGCTTCTACATTGTTGACATGTCCTCGTGCTCCATATGCAGTAAAAATGAAAGCCTGATCAGTTCCTTTTAGTCCCATTCCTTCTAATTCTTTTAATGACTTGAAGTTTCCTGTTCTTGCTACATAGTTAAATATGCCATTACCATTAGAATCTGTACTTTTAAGACTTAATCCTTTAGACTTAAAATAATTTATCAATTTAAAATCTTCGTCTTTAGGTGCTGCTAACAATAGGGCATTTGCACCATCTGGATTGGTTTTTG
Source organism: Winogradskyella poriferorum (assembly GCF_036553625.1). Taxonomy (NCBI): domain Bacteria; kingdom Pseudomonadati; phylum Bacteroidota; class Flavobacteriia; order Flavobacteriales; family Flavobacteriaceae; genus Winogradskyella; species Winogradskyella poriferorum. Next base: position 190,949 of record NZ_JAZHOU010000002.1, on the reverse strand, counting down.
AAACCAAAGTCTTATCTGCTTCAATTAATAAATCGTACACCTTAGTGTTTTGTTGACCTGCAGCTGCTGCGAACGTGATAATAGTGTTGCCTTTATCATCTGTTAAGTCTGTCTTAGCACCATTTTTAAGTAGATACTCAACAATATCTGTGGTGCCTTTATAAGCTGCCCAGAAAATATAGGTTCTACCATCGTGAGTTAATTTATTAACGTCATTACCTTTTTGAGACATTAAGTACACAATGCTTTCTGTTGGTGCATCTTGAAGAATGGCATATACTACTCCATCAAAATTATTTCTATTAGCTTCAGATGGATTATTGCCTTCTTTAATCTTAGTTTCAATCGTTTCGACATTGGGTTTTGTACCCCAAAAATCGCGATTTAAAAACACGTTGTTTTGTGCAGATAAAAGCGACCCAAACATTATTGCGCAGATTACTGTGATTTTTTTTAATGTATTCATATGTGATTATTTCTTAACAAATAATTCTATAGTAGTATCAATATCTTTCTCTGCAGTCATTTCTTCATCAAATAAATGCTTATAAAGAACTTTGTTATCTACCTTTTCTTCTAATACTAAATCTTTATCTCTTCCGTAAACCTCATCCCATTTAGCTCTTACAGTTGCCCATTTATCAAAATTAGCTTTCCACCAATCTTGTGCTGCCTGGCAACGGCTATCCTCTACTTTTACGTAAGTATTATATCCTTTTTCGTGCGCCAAAATTACATCATCTTGTCCTTTTTCTCTAATGACTTTAGCATTATCTTGATCGTGTAACCAACCATATTGGGTTATCTCGTGACGATTACCTCTCAAAGTAACATTGTAGTCACTACGCTTAGTGTACTCACGTCTTGGTAATGGTGCTGTAGTTGTGTTTTCCCAATAGCTTTTACCATCTACATGCACCCAAGTTGCAGAACCTTCGTAACGTGGACTATCGTCTACCTGATACACTTTCTGAGTCCACTGACCTTCTACATCATCGTCTGTTTTTTCTTCAAATAACCATTCATTATCTCCGTTGTACACATAAAAATCCTTGTTTTCAAATAACCAGTCTTGTCTCCAGTGCTTAACAATATGTGGTTGATCTGGTCTTCCTACTTGTAATAAATGCTGAATTGAAATTTTATCGTCCTCATCTACTACTAATTGTGCCCACTCTAAACCTTTATCAACCTTAGTTTTTGATGGTTTATACAATGAATCTTCACTAAATGAAAACGTTTCGGCAAAGTTAAAAGTGACTTCAAAACAACCACACATTCCCTTAATGGCTGCCTGATCTTTCTGTTTTTTGTCTTGAGCATCAACAGATAAAGTAATAGTTAAAAATACTAATGAAAAAGCTAAAATTTGTTTCATGATTATGGGTTAAAATTATTTTTAAATTTTTTATTCTTATTTAGATTGATTTAAAATAAGATTTTATATTTGTAGCAAAATTAATCAAGAATGAGTCTAAATAAAAATAATATCTGTATTTATTTTTTAATTTTTTTCACTTCAGTTGCTTTTAGTCAAGAAATCAAGTCTGTAGAAAAAGATTCTTCTGAAACGGAAAAACTTGATGAAGTTATTGTGACTGCAACAAGAACCGTTAGACAACTTTCTTCCCTTCCATTACCTGCTCAAATCATTTCAAAAAAGGACATTAAAAGAAGTAACTCCATTAGACTTAACGATATACTAAATGAGCAAACAGGATTAGTAACAATACCAGATTTTGGTGGTGGTGAAGGCATACAGCTACAAGGTTTAGACTCACAATACACGCTTATATTAGTTGATGGTGTGCCTCTCGTAGGTCGTTCGGCTGGTACCTTAGACATAAGTAGAGTAACCGTTGGAAACATAAAGCAGATAGAAGTTGTAAAAGGTGCTTCTTCTAGCCTTTATGGTAATGATGCCTTAGGTGGTGTCATTAATATTATTACCGAACAGCCTAAATATGGATTAAAAGGTAACATTAACTACAGAGCTGGTGCTTTTAACACTAACGATATTGGTGCAACAATTGGTTATAAAAAAGAAAAACTAGGTGCAAGTCTGTTTATTAATAGTTACAGCAGTGACGGTTATGACTTAAATGAAGATGACGATTTAAATACGGTTGAGCCTTTTAGCAACTACACCTTAAACTCTAAATTAACTTACGATTTTACAGACAACACTGACTTATTTGTTTCAGGACGTTTTTACACACAAAATCAAGATTACGTAGCGTCTTCAACTCTAAGCGGAGAAAGTTCTATTAACGAATGGAATGTGCATACAAAACTAAGCCACAAATACAGTGAAAAATGGAGTAGTTATTTTGAATTTTACACAACACGATACAAGGCTGATGAATATTTAAATAATGAAGATGGAAGTAGATACAGTGACGGTTTCTATAATCAATTATTGGTAAGGCCAGAAATAAGAGCTACTTACTCACCAAAAGACCAGAATACATTTATCGGAGGTATTGGTTTTAATCATGAAACCTTAGATAGAACAGATTTTACAGCAAATCCAATCTTCAATTCCCCTTACGCTTACTTGCAATATGATGGCAACTTCACAGAACGCTTAAATGTAATTGTTGGTGCTCGATTTGACAGTCATAACAAATATAAATCGCAATTCAGTCCTAAAGCTGCGGTTCGCTATAAAATCAATGACAAAATTGCCGTAAAAGGGTCTGTAGGCTATGGTTATAAAGCACCAGATTTTAGACAATTATATTTTGATTTTACTAATGCGACCGTAGGTTATACTGTTTTGGGTTATAATGCTGTTTCTGATGTAATTTCGGAATTGCAAGAGCAAGGAGAAATTTCAAATATCGTTGTTCCACTTTCAGAATTTGAAGAAGATCTCAGCCCAGAGAATTCCATAAGTATCAATTTAGGAGTGGATTTTAAATTGTCCTCTCAGTTCAACTTTAACATTAATGCTTTCAGAAATACTATTGACGATTTAATTGACACCAGAGTCATTGCCAATAAAACCAACGGACAAAATGTGTTTAGTTACTACAACATTAACGAAGTCTATACACAAGGTCTGGAATTTAATTCTACATGGAAACCAAATCATAAACTAAAAATATCTGGTGGCTATCAACTACTATTTGCAAAAGACAAAGAAGCAGAAAGAGCCTTTGAAAATGGTGAAGTATATGCAAGAGAAACTCCAAGTTCGCCGTCGTTTCAGCTAAAAAAAGAAGATTACTTCGGACTCTACAACCGCTCTAGACATATGGCTAACTTAAAAGTTTTTTATGCTTTCCCGAAGCTAAACCTAGATGCTAATGTTAGAGGGACTTACCGAAGCAAATATGGTTTGTTTGACACCAATGGAAATAATTACTTAGATAGCTATGACGACTTTGTAGATGGGTACACAGTTATAGATTTTGCTATAAACAAAAGATTTTTTAGTGACTATACGCTTGGGTTTGGAGTAGATAACCTTTTCAATTTTACAGATACTCAAAACATCAGCAATATTGCTGGTAGAATTATATACGGAAAACTAAATATTCAATTTTAACACTTAATAATAAACAAATAACAAAAACATGAGAACACTTAAATCAATTCAACTTTTAGCATTATTAGCACTATGTATTGGATTTACTGCTTGCAGTAGTGATGATGATAATGTCTCTAACAACCTATTAGACATAGAAACAGAAACTGTTACTAATTTATATGCTCCACAAGAAGGTGGACAAGGGCAACCTGTATCTGGTGACTTTACAAAGTTTGATTTTGAAACAGGCCTAATAACAACAAGCGAAACGGAATGGGATATTGCTTTTAGAGGAACCTCAATAATTGTTAATGGTGGTGTATCTGCTGGTACAACTGACGAACCTTCTAGAACTGGAGAAGCTGCGGTATATGAAACCTCTGGAACTTTCGCCTCAGTAACTGATGTTGACACAACTTTATTTACTCAAGATTCTGCTGAAGGTTATGCTATAACTACTGGTAGTGGAAATGGTTGGTACACTTATGCTGGTCCTCCAACACACTTAATTACTCCTATAGCAGGAAAGATTTTTGTTTTCAAAACAAACGAAGGAAAGTATGCAAAAGTAGAATTTTTAAGCTACTACGAAGATGCACCTGAAAACCCAGATGCTTTTGCTGATGCGACACCTTATTACACATTTAACTATGTATTTCAACCTAACGAAGGTGTAACAACATTCTAGTAATTCTATAACCCTAATTGATAACTTGAAAAGTCCTTTTACTGAAATTGTGAAAGGGCTTTTTTAATGGTATTTTGAAAATATCTTTGTCGCTTCGTTGTAAGCGCTCTCAAAGCTCATGGCATTTAAATCGTGAGCTTTTTGTTGTGTAAAATAAGACAGCATTTTTTCGGTTGGCATATTACCAGTAAGATCATCCTTTGCCATTGGGCAACCTCCAAAACCTTGAATAGCACCATCAAAACGACGGCAACCAGCCTTGTATGCAGCATCAATTTTTTCGAACCATGTGGTTGGCGTGGTGTGTAAGTGCGCACCAAACTCTATTTCGGGATATTTGGGAATAAGATTAGAAAATAAATAATCTATATTCTCAGGATTAGAGCTCCCTATTGTATCACTTAGCGATAAAATTTTTACTCCCATTTTTGCTAAACGTTCTGTCCACTCTCCTACTATGTCTACATTCCAAGGGTCTCCATAAGGATTACCAAAACCCATAGAAATATATACTACAACTTCTTTATTGCTCTTATCTGCGATTTCTAAAATTTCTTGTAGTGTTACTACAGATTGCGCAATAGTTTTGTGCGTATTACGCATTTGAAAGTTTTCAGAAATTGAAAATGGAAATCCTAAATAATTAATTTCAGAATGTATAGAAGCATCATTTGCACCTCTTGTATTGGCTATTATTGCCAGTAATTTGCTCTTAGTTTTAGATAAATCTAACTGTGCTAAAACTTCAGCCGTATCTACCATTTGCGGAATGGCTTTTGGTGATACAAAACTTCCAAAATCAATAGTATCAAAACCAACTCTTAACAATGATTGAATGTATTGTACTTTCTTTTCAGTTGGAATAAAATCTTTGATGCCTTGCATTGCATCTCTAGGACATTCTATAAGTTTTACAGCTTTGTTCATTGCCTCAAATATACGGTTTCCGAAAACGATTTCATAGTATCATTTTTAGACCAAAATAAATACAGCTATACCAATAAAGACAACTATTTGCAACCACTTAAACACAATCCCTGAGTTTCTATGCTTCAATGTGTAAGATTTAATTTCTCCTGCCAATAAAGCTATAGCCGAAAAAATAATAAAAGACACTAACATAAAAATACCACCTAAAATGTAGAATTGAGCAATTGTACTCATTGTTTCACTGAACAAAAACCCTGGAAAAAAAGCGAGAAAGAAAATAGTGACTTTAGGGTTTAAAACATTCATAAAAAACCCTTGAACAAATAAAGCTTTTAGACTTTTCTTAGGAGCAGTTTCAGAATCAAAATCTAATTGAGCATCTGATTTAAAAACTTTGTAAGCTAAATACAACAGATACAAAGCTCCAAGTACTTTTATTCCAAAAAACAAATCTTCATTTGCTTTTATGATAGCCGAAACACCAAATGCCAATAGGGTGGTGTGGACTATACAACCTGTTATTAAGCCACAAACAGTTGCCAAACCGTAAGCTTTGCCATTAGTAATACTTTGTACTAAAACATAAATATTGTCTGGTCCTGGCGAAATTGCCAAAGCAGAAGTAGCAAATGCAAATGATATAAGTGTTTCTGTTATCAATAAAAATTATGATTTTTGAAGTAATGCCTTATTTATAGAAGTAATGAGTTTAGGGCCTTCGTAAATAAAGCCAGTATATAATTGTACTAAATCTGCACCAGCTTCTATTTTTTCTAAAGCATCTTCAGCCGAATGAATACCTCCTACTCCTATAATTGGAAAAGCTTTATTGCTTTTTTCATACAAGTATTTAATCACTTCTGTAGAGCGCGATTTTAATGGTTTACCACTCATACCTCCGATTTCAGATTTGTTTTTGCTTTGCAAACCTTCACGAGAAATAGTTGTATTCGTGGCTATTACTCCATCTATTTTAGTAGTTTTTACAATATCAATGATATCATCGAGTTGCTCATTTGTTAAATCTGGAGCTATTTTTAAAAGAATTGGTTTGCTCTTAGGTTTTTGAAAATTAAGCACTTGCAAAGCCTTAAGTAATTCCGTCAATGGCTCTTTATCTTGTAACGCTCTTAAATTTGGTGTGTTTGGTGAGCTTACATTAACTACAAAATAATCGACGTAATCGAAAAGGGCATTAAAACAGATTTCGTAATCTTTTACCGCATCTTCATTAGGTGTTACTTTATTCTTACCAATATTACCACCAATTAATACTCCTTTATTCTTTTTTAGTCGCTCAACTGCCTCTTCTACTCCTCCATTATTAAAACCCATTCTGTTAATAATAGCTGAGTCTTCTTTCAACCTAAACAAACGTTTTTTAGGGTTTCCATCTTGAGGTTTTGGTGTTAGTGTACCTATTTCAATAAATCCGAAACCAAAATTAGACAACTCATTAAAGAGTTTTGCATCTTTATCAAAACCAGCGGCAAGACCAACTGGATTCTTAAAGGTTAAGCCAAAAAGCTCACGCTCAAGCTTTTTATCTTCAACTAAATACATTTTTTTAAAAAGACTTTTAAAGCCTGGCAGTTTTGAAAGTGTTCTTATTAAAGAAAATGTAAAATGATGCACTTTTTCTGGATCGAACCAGAACAGAATCGGTCTTATAATAGCTTTATACATGGAAAGAAATTTGCTGTACAAAAATAAGAATCTTAATAATTTTAAGCAGGCTCTACCTTCAAAAAAGATTTAAACATAAACTGTCAATTATCATTATTTTTAATCATTCAAATTATTAACTTTGAGCATTAACTAATAACCACATCATGAAAAAAATTATAATTCCTGTAGATTTCTCTCAACATTCAGAATATGCATTAGAAGCTGGCGCTGCATTAGCCAAACAACATAACGCTGAGCTTATTGTTATGCATATGCTAGAACTTTCTGAATCTATTTTTTCGACTTCTGGCTCGGAAAAAAGTGAAGAAACTGCATTTATGTTAATGGTAACTAACAAAAATTTCGAAGAGTTTTTAGATAAACCATACCTAGAGGGTATTACTGTTACTCCGTTGATTAAACACCATAAAGTACTTAAAGAAGTTTCTGAAGTCGCTAGCTATGAAAAAGCAGATCTTGTAATTATGGGATCTAGAGGTCATAGTGAGCACGATGGTGTTTTCACTGGTTCCAATACAGAAAAAGTAGTTCGTTACAGTGATACTCCTGTCTTGGTTATAAAATCAAAACCTAGTTCTGTAAACTTTAAAAATGTTGTTCTTGGTTGCGATTTTAACGAAGAAAGTGTATCTGCTGTAAAAAATGCATTAGAAACGCTTAATAAGTTAGCTGACAAAGTAACTTTACTTCATGTAAACCTTCCTAATCTAAGCTTTTTAAGTACTGATGAAATCAATGAAAAAGTGGATGATTTTTTAAAGCTTGCTCATTTAGACAAAAAAGACTTAAATATAGCATACGCTTCTGATCATATGGTAGAAGATGGTGTTTTAAACTATGCTAAAAGAGAAGGTGCAGATGCCGTATCTATAATAACGCATGGTAGAACAGGCTTAAGTCACTTCTTTGGAGGAAGCATTTCAGAAGACTTAGTAAATCATTCTAATTTACCTGTAATTACATTTAAGCTTTAATAAAGAAACAAGTTAAAATATGCAGCACATCATAGATCGTTTTATAAGCTATGTGACTATAGACACAGAATCAGATCCTAATTCTGAAACTACACCAAGTACTAAAAAACAATGGGATTTAGCCAATAAATTAGTCGAAGAGCTAAAAGCTATTGGTATGAGTGATGTATCAATAGACGATAACGCATACATTATGGCAACTTTACCTAGTAATGTAGATCATGATGTGCCAACTATTGGTTTTATATCGCATTTTGATACATCTCCTGACTTTACAGGTGCTAATGTAAATCCGCAAATTGTTGAAGATTACGATGGTAAGGATATTGTTTTAAATGCTGAAGAAAACATCATTTTATCACCAGATTATTTCGAAGACCTATTACTTTATAAAGGTCAAACTCTAATAACTACTGATGGTACGACCCTTTTAGGTGCTGATGATAAAGCTGGTATTACAGAAATTGTAACAGCTATGGAATACCTAATTAATCATCCTGAAATTAAACATGGTGAGATTAAAGTAGGTTTTACGCCAGATGAAGAAATTGGTAGAGGTGCTCATAAATTTGATGTTGAAAAATTTGGTGCCGATTGGGCCTATACCATGGATGGCAGTCAAATTGGTGAGCTAGAATACGAAAATTTTAATGCGGCAGGAGCTAAAATTAAAGTAAAAGGAAAAATTGTTCATCCTGGCTACGCTAAAGGAAAAATGGTAAATTCTATGTACTATGCAACAGAATTTATTAATGCTTTACCACGTCTTGAGACACCAGAACATACTGAAGGTTATGAGGGTTTTTTCCATTTGCATAAAATAGATGGTAAAGTTGAAGAAACACTACTTCAATATATTATCAGAGATCATGATAAAGATAAATTTGAAGCTCGCAAAGCTTTGATGGAAAAGGTAGTATTTGACTTAAATACCAAGTTTGAAGCCGAAATCTTTGAGATAGAAATAAAAGACCAATACTATAATATGAAAGAAAAGGTAGAACCTGTAAAACATATTGTAGATATTGCTGAAGAGGCTATGAAAGCCTTAAATATTAAACCTTTAATTAAACCTATTAGAGGTGGTACAGATGGTTCACAATTATCGTATATGGGTTTACCATGTCCGAACATTTTTGCTGGTGGCCACAACTTTCATGGACGCTATGAATATGTCCCAGTAGAAAGTATGCAAAAAGCAGTAGAAGTGATATGTAAGATTGCTGAGCTAACATCTCAAAAATATAGCTAATAAATTACCTTTTTTAAGAAAATTTTAAAGTCTAAGAAAATATGCCTTCTTAGACTTTTTTATTTTAACAACAATAAAAAGTAAACAAAATAGTAATTTTAAGGACCAATCCTTTTGCTAAATTTAGATTATGAAAAAAGTCTCATCAATTGAAGAATATATAGAAGTAAACACTCACTTCGCAGAAGAATTAACCATTCTTAGGAAAATTATTGATTCTACAGAACTAGAAGAAACCATAAAATGGAATGCACCTGTCTACACACTTAGTGGTAAAAATGTTGTTGGCTTAGGTGCATTTAAAAACCATTTTGGTATTTGGTTTTTTAATGGCGTGTTTTTAAAAGATGAAAAAAATCTACTCATTAATGCACAAGAAAACAAAACAAAAGCCTTAAGACAAATGCGTTTTGAATCTAAGACAGATATTAATGAAGCCGCAGTTTTGAGTTATGTAAAAGAAGCTATTGAGAACCAAAAGTTAGGAAAGGAAATAAAACCTACGCGTGCTACAAAACCTGTGGTTGTTCCTTTAGAGTTAAAGACTGCTTTTACAAAAAATAAAAACTTAGAAGATGCTTTTAATATTCTAACACCTGGCAAACAACGTGAGTATTGCGGTTATATTAATGATGCAAAACGCGAGGCCACAAAACTTTCTAGACTAGAAAAAATAACACCTATGATAATAAAGGGTGTTGGCTTACACGATAAATACAAAAAATGCTAAATTCATAAAAAAGCCACTCTCTCTTGAGTGGCTTTTTGTTTTTTATAGTTACGTTTTAGAATGAATAGCTTAAAACACCTGCAAAATTTCTAGGATCGTTTTGATTGATATAAGTTGTTCTGTAAGCGTTATACCCAATATTATCAAAAAGATTATTAATTAGAAATCTAAAATTCCATTGTTTATTAAATCTATAAGCCACTTGTGCATTGACCTGCGTGTAAGCATCTATATTAAAAGGTTCTTGATTTGGTACTATACCTTCATGTGTTACTGCACCTGCACTCCAATCGTTAATAGGTCTTTTTCCGGTGTAGTATACACCTGCACCTACAGACAGGCCTTCTAGCTTTTGCTTAAAACTATAATTGGTATACACATTAAATGTATGTTTTGGTGTATTTAATGGTGCAGAACCATATACAAACGAAGTGTGTTCTTTATACTGAGCGTCTATATAAGAATATCCTGTTATAACTTCAAGATTTTCTAAAACTCTACCTGTTAACTCTACTTCTATTCCTTTACGTTCATCATTACCTCCTTTTGCAAAATAACCTGTTGGCTCCCAGTTTTCGTCATATACAGGTAAGTTGATATCCTTATTATTAATTTTAAAAAACGTAAAATTAAATCGTAATCTGTTATTTAACCAGTTGGTTTTAATACCTGCTTCTAGTTGATCGAATCTTTCATTACCTAGTTCGTTACCATCTACATCTAGCCTAGTTCCTGTACGTGGATAAGAACTGTTTGTGTATGATGCAAAAACATTAACATTTTCAAAGGGTGATACTATAATACCAAACAGTGGATTAAAGGCATCACTCTCTGTCGTTTCTGTTTCTGTTATCGTTCTTGTTTTGCTGTATCTAAGTCCTATAAATGATTTTAAATACTTATTAAAAGTAATCACATCTTGAGCTACTACACCAAAAGCCTTAGACTTGGCTGCCAATGTTGTTTTTGCTGCAAAATCTAAATCATCTGGTAATGTATTTGTGTTTGTTGTAAAAACATCTATAGTATCTACAGTTGCAACTCTTTGAGATGTTGTGTGATAATCTGTGGTTCTGTAATCAAAACCAACTTGAAAGGTATGAGAAATTGATCCTGTTTTAACATCATCTCCTATTAGATCGAATTGAACGACGCTATTATTGTCATTTCTAGTTGTTACAGAGTACCCTCTTTTACGTTGATTATAGATTGGATCTCCAAACTCATCATTAACTACCCTTCCTAAACTAGCACTTTTTCCATCTAAATCTAAATCAGATTTATACAAAGCTCCTTGAAGGCTTAACTTTTCAGTTAATTCTCGTTTTACCCTTAACGAGTAAGTTGTATTAGAGGTTAATGCTTTGTCATCTTTAAACCCTAAAAATTGATTATGAGGCAAATCGTAAATAGCGTTTGTATCTGTTTTATCCAGGTTTACTGTACCAATATCTGTGGTCCTTGCATCTTCAAAATAATCCATTTCAAAAGTAAATACCGTTTTGTCATCTGGTTGCCATTCTAATGATGGATTTAAATAAAATCTGTCTGAGGAAATACCAGAACGGTAACTATCTGCTCTCTCCAATGCACCATTTAATCTAAAAGCTACTTTGTTGGTTTTCACTAAAGGTCCATAAACATCAAAAGCTGTTCTTGCTTGTCCGAAACTACCTGCTCTCAACGACACGTTACCACCAAAAATATATCTAGGTGTTTTGGTAACTATATTTACCACACCACCAGGACTACCTAAATCGGTTGCTACACCTTGAGTAACAGAAGCAGCACCTTTAAGCACTTGTATATTGTCTACTCCCTGCATATCTGTAAGTACTCCAACACCTCTAAAATCAGAGTGAATTCTTACTCCGTTTTTTAATATAGGAATGCCTCTAAATCCTCTTGAGGATAGACTCTCTCTTCTATTTCCGTAAGTTGCAAAGGTATATACTCCCGGAACATTTCTTGTTGCATCTGCAATGGTTAAATTTCCTTGCTGTTCTATCAATTTATCAGAAATAATAGAAATACTCTGAATTTGTTCATAGGGTGCTAAAGGTAATCGTGTTAACGCTTCAATTTTATCTGGATGTTCAAAACGGTTACCAAAAACCTCAACCTCATCTAATGTTGTGTCTTCTACTAATTGAAAAGAAAGTTCTTTAATTTCATTATCGAGGATAGTAATGCTTTTGGTTAATGATTTATAACCAACATAAGATGCTGTAATTACATAATCACCAGCGGATAGATTTTTAAGTTCATAATATCCTTTTTCATTTGCTACAGCACCAAGGGTTGTTCCTTTTACATGGACTGTTGCATAAGGTATTACCTCTTTATTACTTCCTGTAATTTTTCCCGAAATTTTACTTTGCGAAAATGATATTTGCGCAACGACTAAGACTAGCCAAATAAGTTTTTTAAGCATTTTTATTATTAAGAATTGTTTTAAATAAGGCGCAAATATAAAACCCTAAATCATCAAAAAAAACTTTATTTAGACTAAATACAAATAATTTTTATGCTTAAATTTTAGAAAATTAGAAATCAGTTATTTACTATTAAAATCTATAAAATAAAAAAAAGAGCCACTCAAATTGAGTGGCTCTTTTCTATAGTTTTTATAACCCTATTTCTACTTTACAGTAGCAGGTGTGTTTAATTTTTTACTCATTTCCATTGAGATTGCAGAACGGTCAAATTTAATTTTCCCTGCTAACGTTTCAATAACACAGCTGTTATCTTTATCGTTTAATTCTACAATTTTGCCATGCATTCCGCTCTTGGTAATTATACGATCACCTCGCTTCATTTCACTAGCAAACTTTTTCTCTTGTTTTTGTCGTTTTAACTGAGGTGCAATCATAAAGAAATACATCACAGCAAAAATGGCAATAAATGGTAAAAATGAACCTAATCCTTCCATATTAATTATTAGTCGTGGTTATGCCCTTCGTGTCCAGGCTTAGTTGACGTTCTGGTTGTTGTTGAAACTGGGTTCTTTTGTACTGCAGCCTTATTAGCAGCATCTGGATTGTTTACCATTGCTGTAATTTTAACAATCTCAGTACCCTTTTCTGTATTAGTTGTCATTGTTAATGACTTAGATACTTTACCATTTCCTTTTCCATTAAACTTTACTGTAAATTGACCTGTTTGTCCTGGTGCAACTTCTTTAGTATAGTTAGATGGTACTGTACAACCGCATGTACTCTTAATGTTACTTACTACAAGCATAGAGTTTCCTGTATTCTTGTATTTAAATATTGTTTCTACAGGTGTTCCGTTTTCAATAGTACCAAAATCGTGTACTGTTTTATCTAATTCCATCACCGGAAAATCTCCTGCATTAGCATCTCTTTCTGCTGCAACGGCTACATTTTCTGAATTTACTTTACTAGCTGCATCTTCTTTACATGAAGTAAAAGCCACCATGCATAATGCGCTCATTCCTAAGATAATCTTTTTCATTACTTATATTTTAATTAATATTATTGATTCTCTAAGTTGTCAAAGGTAATAATTATTCCCAGCAATTAAAACTTTTAGAATGTCCTTAACATCTTTCTAAAAGAAATACTATTACATAAGTCCTCTACCTGTTTTTGGGTATAGGTTATTAGACTGATATTCCTTTACAATTTTATCTAGTATTCCATTAATAAATAAGCTGCTCTTTGGTGTGGAATATTCCTTAGCTATTTCAAGATATTCATTAATGGTTACTTTATATGGAATGGATGGAAACTTCTGAAACTCGCACAAAGCCATTTTTAAAAGTAAGCCATCTAAACTAGCCAAACGTTCTGTGTCCCAATTGGTAGTTCTTTTAGATACCTCTTCTGCAAATTTAGAGTTATTGAGTATTGTTTTTTTAAAGAGTTCTTTTGCAAACTCTTTATCATCTTCATCTTTATATAATTCAGGTAAGAGCTTTGTCTCTGGCGAAGTTAACTTAAGCTTTCCTAAAACCTTTAAAAGCACTGTATTTACAACAGGGAAATCATCTATCCAAGTTAATTTTTTATCTTCAAAATAATCATAAAGCTTGTCATTTGGTGCTATGATTTCTGTATAGATGTCTATTATAAATTTCTTATCTACTTTTAACCCAGTTTCTGGGTTGCTCATGTATTCTTCATACAAACTACTACTTTTTATCTCTTTAAAAAGTATGTCTACATATTCAAAATCTAAATCCCAAAAATTCAATTTTCGTTTTGCGATAACATCTTGTAACATTTTATTGTCACTAATTATGCTTAGAAGTGTATTATCTTGAAACTTTGTATTTGGATTTCTGTCAGACTCAGACCCTAAAAGCTTTTTCTGAAGTTTTTCGTTATAGTCTTTACTCTTTTTGTGCAACTCAGTAAGCAGAGCTAGGATAGAAAGGTACAAATCTAACATGCTGTCTAAACTGTGCATTAAAAACTTTTCATCTTTGACTAGGTCCTCACTTTCATGACCTTTAAAAGCATACAATGATTGCATTACTTTTATTCTTATGTGTCTTCTGTTTAGCATGTATACAGAACTGCTTTATATCGTTACTAAAAAAAGGTGAATCGTTTTCTGATTCACCTTGCAAAAATACTATTATTTAATTCTGAAAAAAATTATTTAGAATTTTCTCTTTTACGAGTTTCTATACGCTCTCTTGCTATATTTAATGCTGCAGCATGTGTTGTAAGGTTATTAACTTTAGCATTGTCTAAAATCTCTAGCGTTGTATTGTAAATATTTTCAGTTTTACGCATTATTTCTTGTCTATCATAGTTTTCTAATTCTGCATAGACATTAATAATTCCGCCTGCATTAATTAAAAAATCTGGCGCGTAAACAATGCCTCTTTCTTGCAAAATTCTTCCGTGCTTGTTTTCTTCTGCTAACTGGTTATTAGCTGCGCCAGCCACTATATCAGCTTGTAATCTATACACGGTATCTTCATTGATAGTTGCACCCAGAGCACATGGAGCATATATATCCATAGGCTCACTGTAAATGTCATTACCTCCATATATAGTTACACCATACTTAGAGCGTATTTCCTCTAAGCGTTCTTGGTTGATGTCTGCGATAGTTACTTTTGCACCTTCATTTACCAGGTGTTCAACTAATCCTTCACCAACATGGCCAATACCTTGCACATATACAGATTTATCTTCTAAAACATCAGAACCATATTTAAATTTAGCAGCAGCTTTCATACCCATAAATACTCCATAAGCTGTTATAGGTGATGGATTACCTGCGCCTCCCTTGCTTTCTGAAATCCCTGTAACATATGGTGTTACTTCTCTTACAGTATCCATGTCTTCTGTTGCCATACCCACATCTTCTGCAGTTATATATTTTCCGCTCAAAGAGTGTACAAACTCACCAAAACGACGCATTAATTCAGGAGTTTTTTGAGTTTTAGCATCTCCTATTATTACAGCTTTACCACCACCAAGGTTCAATCCTGTTATCGCAGATTTAAAGGTCATACCACGAGATAAACGCAACACATCATTTAGTGCTTCCCACTCGTTGCTGTAATTCCACATTCTGGTACCTCCTAAAGCTGGACCTAAAACAGTATTATGTATACCAATTATAGCTTTTAAACCAGTATCTTTGTCGTTGCAGAAAACGATTTGCTCGTGATCATCAAATGAGACCTGACCAAATACAGGATCTGCTTTTGTAAGTTCTTTAGAACTTATTAATTCTGAAGTCATTATTGAATAAGATTTAAGGCTGTTTGAAAATTATTTAAAAACAGCGTGCAAAAATAAACCATAATTAGAGGATTAGCAAAATATTAACGTCTAAATCAGATTATCGTAATACTTTTGACCGACCAAATACACTATGAAGGCATTAAAACATCTTAATAAATACTTTTACAAATATAGATATCGATTAATTATTGGTGTAGTAATTACAATTGTTTCTAAGATATTTGTCTTGTTTACACCTCGTTTCGTTGGTGATTCTATAAATATTATCTCGGATAAACTAGATGGAAAAATATCTTATGAAGTTTTTAAAACCGATCTTATAACTAATATCTTGTTAATTATAGGTGCAGCAATTATTGCCGGAATATTTACTTTTTTAATGCGGCAAACCATTATCAATGTATCTAGATATATTGAATATGATTTAAAAAATGAAATTTACCAACATTACCAAGTTTTATCCTTAAACTTTTATAAGTCAAACAGAACTGGTGATTTAATGAACCGTATTAGTGAAGATGTTGGTAAAGTACGCATGTATGTTGGTCCTGCTCTAATGTATACTATTAATACTATTACGCTATTTACTGTAGCAATTATTTACATGGTAAATACAGCACCGAAGCTTACACTATACACATTATTACCTTTACCAATTTTATCTGTTTCTATTTATAAATTAAGTAGATTAATCAATAAACGCAGTACGATTGTACAACAATCATTATCTACTTTATCTACCTATGCCCAGGAAACCTTTAGTGGAATTTCGGTAATAAAGTCTTATGGAATAGAACCAAAAACAAATGATGAATTTGAAGGGCTTTCAGCAGAAAACCGCCAAAAACAAATTAATCTAACTAAGGTACAAGCACTTTTCTTCCCATTAATGATACTTCTAATTGGTATTAGCAACCTCATCGTAATTTATGTTGGCGGAATGCAATATATGAATGGGGAAATTGAAAATATTGGTACCATAGCTGAGTTTATCATTTATGTTAATATGCTCACTTGGCCTGTAGCCACAGTGGGTTGGGTTACGTCTTTAGTACAGCAAGCAGAAGCCTCACAAGAGCGTATTAACGAGTTTTTAAAAACAGAACCAGACATTCAGAACAAGGTTCATGAACTTACACCTATTAAAGGTGATATTGAATTTAAAAATGTTTCTTTTGTCTATCCAGATACTAATATTGAGGCTCTTAAGGATGTTAGTTTTACTTTAAAGTCTGGAGAAACCTTAGCTATTCTTGGTAAAACAGGCTCAGGAAAATCTACAATATTAGACCTAATTGGCAGATTATATGATGTTGATAATGGAAATATTTTAATAGACAATACTAAGATTTCCGAACTTAATCTTTACAGCCTAAGAGAAAGTATAGGCTACGTGCCACAGGATGCATTTTTGTTTTCAGACACTATAAAAAACAACATTAAGTTTGGTAAGGAAGACGCCACAGATGAGGAAGTGATTGATGCTGCTAAAGATGCCAAAGTTCATAAAAACATTATTGGCTTTAGTAAAGGTTACGATACTATTTTAGGTGAGCGTGGCATAACCTTGTCAGGAGGTCAAAAACAACGTGTTTCTATCGCCAGAGCTATTATTAAAAAGCCTGAAATCCTTCTATTTGATGACTGCCTATCTGCTGTAGATACAGAAACTGAAGAAAAAATTCTTAAAAACTTGGTAAGATTAACAAAGAATAAAACTACCATAATTGTAAGTCATCGTGTATCTTCAGCTAAAAATGCCGATCAAATAATTGTCCTAGAAGATGGTAAAATTACACAGACCGGAAATCATGAAAATCTTATGAATATCGATGGATATTATAAGGAACTTTACACAAAGCAACTCTCAGAAAAAGAAATGCAATAAATTGTTTGTCAGTTTACTTTTTTTTTAGATTTTTGAGTTGAAATTAAAAAAAGATTGATTTATGAGCGATTATGAAATGACGGATAAAGAAGAGATTTATTCTAAAGTTTTACGCGCTGGCAGACGAACTTATTTCTTTGATGTAAGAGCAACAAAAGCTGGAGACTACTATCTAACCATTACCGAAAGCAAAAAATTTACTAACGACGACGGTTCTTACCACTACAAAAAGCACAAAATTTACCTTTACAAAGAAGATTTTTCTGAGTTTAGAGAAATTTTAGCTGAGATGACGGATTACATTATTAACGAAAAAGGTGAAGAAGTAATTAGCGAGCGCCATCAAAGAGATTTTAAACGCGAAGACGATTTTGCAACTCAGGAAACAAAAACAGCTGAGAACTTAAACGGAACAGAGAGTTTTACAGACATAAGTTTCGACGACATTTAGAATTAACTTCTGTTAAATTATAAAAAACCCTAACTAGATTTAGTTAGGGTTTTTTATTTTTAGGGTTTAACCAACATTATAAATACATGCAACGCATTGCTCTATTTTTCCTTTTATTTACCACTACCCTCTTTTCGCAATCTAAAACAGATTTATCTTATTATCTACCCAATGATGTAACCTATAATCCCAATATACCAACACCTAAAAGCATCATAGGACACGAGGTTGGTGAGTGGCATATTACACACGACAAACTTGTGCAGTATATGCGAGAACTTGCTGAAGCATCAGATCGTGTAAGTATAGAAGATAGAGGCAAAACGTTTGAAGGCAGACCACTTGTTTTATTAACTATAACGTCACCTTCTAACCATACCAATTTAGAGACCATAAAAACACAGCATCTAGAAGCCACAGAAAATAATGCTTCAAATTTTAATAACAGACCTATTGTTGTCTATCAAGGATTTTCTATACACGGCAATGAGCCTAGCGGATCCAATGCAGCATTAGCCGTAGCCTATTACCTAACTGCTGCAGAAGGCACTGAAATTGAAGATTTACTAGAGAATACAATAATACTTTTTGATCCATCATTAAATCCTGATGGTTTACAACGTTTTGCTTATTGGGCAAATACTAACCGTGGTATGAATCTTAATGCCGACCCTAACGATAGAGAGTTTAGTGAAGTTTGGCCTGGTGGTCGCACCAATCATTATTGGTTTGATATGAATAGAGATTGGCTACCTGTACAGTTACCAGAGTCTAGAGCACGCATACAAACGTTTCACGATTGGTTACCAAATATCTTAACCGATCACCATGAAATGGGCACTAATTCGAGTTTCTTTTTTCAACCTGGTATTCCTTCACGCACACATCCTTTAACTCCAAAAATGAATCAGGAATTGACAAAAGGTATTGCCAAACATCATGCTAAAGCGCTAGATAAAATTGGATCTTTATACTATTCCAAAGAAAGTTTTGATGATTTTTATTACGGAAAAGGCTCAACATTTCCGGATATAAATGGTGGCATAGGTATTTTGTTTGAACAAGCGAGTTCTCGAGGTCATGCTCAAGAAAGTGACAATGGACTTCTCACCTTTCCTTTTACTATTAAAAACCAATTTACAGCAGCACTATCCACTCTCGAAGCTGCAAATGGAATGCGAAAAGAAATACTAGAATATCAACATGATTTTTATAAAAACGCACGTAAAGAAGCTTCAAAAGAAGGAAATAAAGCTATAATCTTTGGTGATGAAAAAGATGCTGCCAAAACCTATCACTTGGCTGAAATCCTTAAACGCCACAACATAAAATTTCATCATTTAAAATCTGATGTTGCATTAAATGGTAAAACCTATAAAAAAGGTTTCAGTTACGTAATTCCTAAAAACCAAAAGAACACACGACTTATAAATGCAATGTTTGAAAAACGAACAACGTTTCAAGACAGTTTGTTTTATGATATTTCTGCATGGACGTTTCCACTAGCTTTTAATCTCGATTATACTGAAACTAGCATGGAAAAGGCTAGCAATGTTGTCACTGAGTTAAAACATCTACAAGGTGGAGTATCTTCAAAAAGTGAATATGCTTATCTATTTACTTGGAATGAATATTATGCGCCAAAACTTCTAAATTCAATTCTTAAAAAAGGAATTCGTGCTAAGGTAAGCATGAAAAATTTTAAAGCTAATGGAAAGTCTTACGATTATGGTACGATTATGATTCCTGTACAAAATCAAGATATGGAAGCTTCTGAATTGTATTCATTTTTAAACAGTACTGCCCAAGAAAGTCATATCGAAATAGATGCAGTATCTACAGGTTTAAATGAAGGTATAGATCTTGGAAGCCGAAATTTTAGAGCATTAGAACTTCCTAAAATAGCGTTGTTGGTTGGTGATGGTGTTACTTCTTATGATGCTGGCGAGATCTGGCATTTACTAGATACTAGGTATGATATTGTACCAACAAAATTAGATACCAAAAATTTTAGCAGAGCTGATTTAAGTAGGTACAACACTATTATAATGGTAAATTCTAATTCGGCATTAGACAATGGTAATACCAAGAAACTAAAACAATGGTTACAAGATGGTGGCTCTCTAATAGCTTACAGAAACACATTGCGTTGGTTAAATTCCAGTGAGTTAATGAAAATTAATTTTAAAAAGAAAAGCGCCTTAAAAGCAAAAAACATAAGCTTTGAAGATCGAAGTAATTTTAGAGGAGCACAAGTTATAGGTGGTGCTATTTTTGAAACAGAGTTAGACCGTTCCCACCCAATTAATTTTGGCTATAAAAACGATAAGTTAGCCATGTTTAGAAACACAACATTATTTATAAAACCTAACAAGAACAGTTATGATAATCCAATTCAATATTCAGAAAAGCCTTTGTTAAGCGGTTATATTTCTGAAGAAAACTTAGAGAGTTTAGTACAAACTATTCCATTTAAAACGGGAAGAATTGGACGCGGAAAAATCATGGCTTTTACAGACAACACCAACTTTAGAGCGTTTTGGTATGGCACTAATAAATTATTAATGAATGCTATTTTCTTTAGGGATGAGATGTAGTTAAGTAGTGAGTAGTGAGTAGTGAGTAGTGAGTAGTGAGTAGTGAGTAGTGAGTAGTGAGTAGTGAAACTAAAAACCTAATAATTCACTAAACAAATACACAAATAAACATCTTAACGATTAAACGATTTGACAGTTAAACAAACATCACGATACTTGCGAGCCGTTTTTAACCTTACTTTCAGGATGCAATAAAAAGACGTCATTTTCTTTTACAGCACCAACAACAAGGCATTCGCTCATAAAATTGGCGATTTGCTTTTTAGGGAAATTAACAACTGCTACAATCTGACGGTTTTCTAAATCTTCTTTTTTGTACTGCGTTGTAATCTGAGCAGAAGATTTTCTAATACCTAAATCACCAAAATCTATAGTGAGTTGATAAGCAGGTTTATGTGCGTTTGGAAAATCGTTCACTTCAACAATGGTTCCCACTCTTAAATCTACCTTTGTAAAGTCTTCAAATGTTATTATATTATCTGTTGTCATGCTGAACTCGTTTCAGTATCTTTTAATCCTTTAAATGAACTTCTAAAATACAAAAATATAATGGCTTTAACACCATCAAATATGCTGCCTTTAGGCACAAAAGCTCCAGATTTCAATTTGGTAGATACTAAAGACAATCAAAAAAAATCATTAAACCAACTTAAAGGAGCTAACGGCACATTGGTAATGTTTATATGTAATCACTGCCCTTTTGTAATTCATGTTAATGAAGAATTAGTAAAATTAGCAAACGATTATAAATCAAAAGGTATTAATTGCATAGCTATTTCAAGTAATGATGTAGAAAACTATCCGCAAGATGGTCCTGATGAAATGAAAATACATGCCAAAGAAAACAACTATCCTTTTCCGTATTTGTACGACGAAACACAAGCTGTAGCAAAAGCCTATGATGCTGCATGTACACCAGACTTTTTCTTGTTTGATGAAGATTTAAAATTGGTATATGCTGGGCAATTGGATGGATCTAGACCAGGAAATGATATTCCTGTTACTGGTGAAGATTTAAGAGCTGCTATGGATGCACTTTTAAACAATGAAATTATAAACCCAAACCAAAAACCTAGTATGGGTTGTAATATTAAATGGAAATAAACCCTAAAATAGAAACCAAACGTCTCTATCTGAGACCTATCAAAGAAGATGACGATAAAGACTTCTTTGAGTTAGACTCTAACCCTAAAGTGCATGAGTTTTTAGGGAATAATCCTGTAACATCGATTGAAGAATCTCGAGGCTATATTAAAAGCATTTTACAGCAGTATAAAGACTATGGAATTGGTCGCTTAGCGATGATAAAAAAAGATACTGGTGAATTTATAGGTTGGTCTGGACTAAAATTTGAGCGTGAAGTACGCAAAGAATTTGATTATTATGATTTAGGCTACAGACTAAAAGAAAAATTTTGGGGACACGGCTTTGCTACAGAGGCTGCAATTGCGTCTTTACATTATGGCTTTAATGATCTAAAACTCAAAGAAATTTGTGCTGCTGCTTATGCGAGGCATACTGTTTCTAATATTATTCTTAAGAAAATAGGCTTAAAGCCTTCTGGTACTTTTACATATGATAATGAACTTTGTAATTGGTATACTTTGCAAAATCCAACTCCATAAAGAACAAAACCTCTTCTTCCGAAGAGGTTTTGCAATCAATCAAAAATTTATCTAAACCATATATTGAATTTAATTTATTGTTGTTGTAATTTAAAGTTAATTGGTATACTATAAGGAACACCAACTGGTTTGTTACGTTGTTTGCCAGGTTCCATTTTTGGCAATAAACTTATAATACGTGATGCTTCTTTTTCTAATAAATCATTAGGTCCACGTGTTTGAATTTTGGCAACTTTACCATGTTTATCTATTAAGAAGAATACAAATACTCTACCTTGAATATTAAGCTCTGCTGCTGCATCAGGATATCTAAAATGCTTCTGTAAATGTTCTTGCATTTTTCGTTGAAAACAAGCCTTTAATTCAGCATTATTACCAGTACAACCAGGGAACTGAGGTACTTTTTCAATAACCGCAAATGGCACTTCTACATCTTCCTCAACTTCCTCTACCTCAACTTCTTCTACACTTACTACACGTTCTTCGATAATATCGTCTTGTCCTATCTCGCTACTCTCAACAACCGTTTCCTCTATTTCAACAACATCTTCTACTACTTTTATTGCTTCAGAAACTACTGTTTTTGGTGGCGGAGGTGGCGGAGGAATACTAATATTTGTAATAGGAATATCCTCTTCCAATTGCTCTGTTAACATTAAAACATCAACTTTAGTCGTCTCTACTTCGTAAGTCTTATGTTCTAGTCCTAAGTATGTAAGGAGTAACATTACGTTTAAGCCAACAGCAAAATATAAACTGCTGTTTCGACCTACATTGGCTCTTGGGTTCTTCTTTAGTTCCATGACGTTTAATTTTATAGTATAAAGTTACCCATCATAAAGCGTAAAACATATGACATTTATCATGTTTGGAACAAACCCATTATTTTAACATTTAAAGGTTATCTAACTGGTTGTCGCTTCCGTCTTCACTAATAGTCCAAAAGAAGCCGACAAAAAAGAATTGATCTTGAGCAGGCTTTAAAGCTCTACGATTAAACTGGCCGTTGATACCTGCTGTATTAGCATATTGATAACCATTTACATTATTAAAACCTAACACGTTATTTACAGAGAAGTACAAAATCTTTTGTTGATCTAATAAATATGCCCAATTGAAGCTTAAACTATTAAAAGACTTTGTACGCTCTCCTAAAAACGCATTAGTATTTGGGTTGGTATATGGTCGTCCAGAAGAAAAATTATAACTAAGTCCAACTTGACTTTTCCAGCTGTCTATCCAATATTTACCAACAACAGATAAATTATGATTGGTGGCATAACCTGGCTGCGCAGATGCTTCAAAATTTCTGTAATTACGTTCAGTATCTAAATAAGAATAGCTTACCCAATAATCTAGATTTTTAATACTTGTATTATCTCTCCAAAACACATCTAAACCTTGTGCATAACCATCTCCATTAGAATTGTAATTGCTATCGAATGACGTCATTTCAGTATCAAACTTCACTAAGTTGTCGTAGTCTTTTCTATAAGCTTCTGCTCTAAAGATTTTACCATCATTAACATATTGATAGTTTAATATGTAATGTGATGTTTTTTCTGCCTTTAAATCTTGATTAAACTTTAATATTGAACTGTTTGGGTTTTGATAAAAATTACCATAAGCCAAAGACATTTGTCCGTTTTTAGAAGTTTTGTATGCCAATGCAGCTCTTGGTGAAACATCTAGATCACTAAATATTGAACTGTAATCTGCACGCAATCCTACTTTTAATGCGAAGTCTTTTGAAAAAATTAAATCTGCTTCTGCAAAACCTGCTGTAATATTATTGTCATAACCATAAGTGACGTCTATTGTCTCTTCTTTAAAATCTTCATTAAAGTCTGTAATAAACTGCTCTGCACCAAAACTCAACTTAAATCTACTATTGAATCGCTTTTTTAATTTCAACTTTACATGAGCAGAGTTTTCTGAGTTTTCAATATCACTTGTCATTACACCCAAATCATTTTTTGCATAGGTGTAACTTAGTCCTGTACTTAAGGTCCAATTATTTTCTAAGATGCCTTTGTATGATGTATTAAGATAGAAGTTGTTATTATTCAATTTAAAATCTAAGCCTTCTTCCAAATTGATATCTTCTTGTGTTAATTGAAATTTAGAAGTATCAAAAGCGGCATAAAATTTTAGCATACCATTGTTAAGACGATATCTATAAACCGTTTCTCCTTGCGCACCTTGGTAAGGTGTTTGCCAATCGTTTCTATCTTTAAAAACAGCCAAATAAGGTGCCAGATTAATATAATTTACATTAAAACTAAGCGAAGAACGTTCCCATTTTTGCGTATTTCCTAAAGCAGCTCCAACGGTCATTAAGCCAATATCTGTTTTTTCCTGAACTGGTTCATCAATCGTGTTTAACAATAAAACACTAGATAATGCCTGCCCAAATTCTGAAGAATAACCACCTGTTGAAAACGTAATACCATCAAACAAAAATGGAGAATAGCGGCCACGAGTTGGCATATTGTTGGCCGTTGGCGAGTACGGAGTAAAAACTCTAATACCATCAATAAAAATTTGGGTTTCGTCTGCATTACCACCACGCACAAACAAACGTCCATCCTCTGCCACATTAGAGGTTCCTGGCAAGGTTTGTAATGCACCTACAAAATCGCCTAGCGCACTTGCTGTAGTTACCACATCGAGTGGTTTTAACACAGACACTTTACTATTGTCATTTGCTTCAAACGTACCAGCACTCAACACTACAGTATCCAGAGACTCTACATCTTCTCTCAAGATGATATTTATATTTTGGAATTTTGAAACATCGTCTACAATGGTCTTTGTTTCATACGATAAAAATGAAACCACTAAGGCTTGTGTTCCTGTTTCTTCTGTGGTAAATGAAAACTCACCATCCACGTTAGATGTTGCTCCGTCATAAGTACCATCGAGATATACATTGGCTCCTTCTATCGGTTGATTTTTATTATCTAGAATCTTACCAGAAATTGTAGTTTGTGCATAGTTTATATTGATGAGACATAAAACTATTAGAGTAATTAACTTATTCATTTTTTGATTGATTTGATTTGTTCTTGTTTTGATGAGACAAACTTCAATCATTCTTAATATGAACCAAATTCTAATTTACTGAGTTGTAATTTTTGATAGACGAATTGAAAATTTTTAATTAATTTCAGATTATGAAACTAACCAACACCGAAAAACAATTCAGCGTTTTATTCTTTGTAATTGTTCTGTTTGAAATTATATCAGGAAGCACAGAAACCTTAAAAATGGCACATTATATAGCCAAGCCTGCAATTGTTATTAGCTTAATCTTTTTGTTTATTAAAACCTCTGAAGGCGTTTCAAAATCTATAAAACGGATTACGCTTTTGGCTTTAGTGTTTTCGTTATTAGGCGATATATTATTAATGTTTGTAGAGCAATCACCTCACTTTTTTACCATTGGGCTCGTTGCTTTTTTAACTGCACATATCATGTACATTCTTGCGTTTTTAAAACATAGAAACAAGCAAAAATCCTTTATTGGCTTTATAGTGTTTTTATTAATATATGCTTCAGGATTATTCTATTTACTAAAAGATGGTTTGGGCGACATGCTTATTCCTGTAATTGTCTATATGATTGTAATTTTGAGCATGGCAACCTCAGCATTTTTAAGAAAAGGCATGGTAAACAACCTCAGTTACAATCTAGTATTTACTGGTGCTATTTTCTTTATGATTTCTGATAGCATTTTAGCCTTAAACAAATTCTATGAGCCACTACCCTTCTCTAACATAAGCATTATGCTAACTTATGCCTTGGCGCAGTTTTTAATTGTAATAGGAATTTTGAAGTTGAAAAGAGGTTAAGCCTCACATCTTCAGTTTTATGAAAATATGACATAATTGATGCGTCAATTCGAGTGGATTTTTCGATTGAAATGAGAAAAATTAGTATCGAGAATCAGAATTATAGCATTAAAAAAGTTCTCGATACAATTCCTCGTACCTCAGAATCACTCGAACTGACGAATTTTATAAAAATAAAAAGGTTTACTTCTTATATGGTCTAATAATTAGTCGTGCTGCTTTATCAAAATTAATGTAATTGTATGTCCAGTTAAAGAACACAATCACTCTGTTTCTAAAACCTACTAAAGACATAAGGTGCACAAACATCCAAATAAACCAGGCAAAAAAGCCACCAAACTTATAAGGTTTTAAATCTACTACAGCTTTATTACGACCAATAGTCGCCATAGAACCTTTATCAAAATACTTAAAAGGTTTCATTGGTTGCTTTTGCGCTAATTTTAATAAATTTTTACCCAATAACTTTCCTTGTTGTATAGCTGGTTGTGCCACTTGCGGATGACCTTTAGGGTAATCTTCTGAAGTCATAAGCGCAATATCTCCAATGGCAAAAATATTATCGTAACCTTCAACTTGATTAAATTCGTTCACCTTGTATCTGTTGGCACGATCTACCAGAGCAGAAGCATTTAATCCTCCTACTGGTGCACCTGTAACTCCTGCTGCCCAAATTAAAGTTTCGGATTGTAATTTTAAATCTGTGTTTGTAGATACCACTAACCCATCATAATCTGTAACTTGGGTATTACAGTGTACGTTTACACCTAAAGCTTTTAAAAATTTCTCTGCCTTTTTAGAAGCATGCTCACTCATGGGAGGTAAAACTCTTGTTGAACCCTCTAACAAATGAATATGCATGTCATTAGCATTAAGATCGTGGTAGTCTCTTGGTAAAATATTATTCTTTAATTCCGCAATAGCACCTGCTAATTCTACTCCAGTTGGTCCGCCTCCTACAATAACAAAGTTAAGATAGGCTTCGCGCTCTTCTTTTGTATTTGCAATTGCTGCTTTTTCAAAATTTTGAAGAATAAGACTTCTAATATTTAATGCTTGTGGTACACTTTTCATTGGCATACTATTCTTCTCAATATCTGTATTGCCAAAAAAATTAGTTTTTGTTCCTGTTGCCAACACTAAGTAATCGTAGGTTAAATCTCCAATGCTGGTTTTAATGTTTTTTTGCTCTGGTTGTATTTCATTGACTTCTGCCAATCTAAAAAATGAAGTTTTATGCTTTTTTATAATTTTCCTCAGTGGATAAGCTATAGAATCTGGCTCTAAACCAGAACTAGACACCTGATATAAAAGCGGTTGAAAGGTGTGGTAGTTGTGCTTATCTATTAATACAACTTGAAGATTTTTATTCGCTATTGTTTTTGCTAAATTTATACCAGCAAAACCACCACCAATAATGACAACTCTTGGTAGATTGGACTGAGGAATATTCATAAAAATGTAATTGGAAATTATACTTACAAAAATACGAATTCAGAACCCTAAAACAGGTTGATTAAAGAAATGTCTTTCAATTTTGTAACAATATTAACATTACAACTACTAATAGTATAACTAACCAAATAGATTAATTGAACAAAGAACTTGAACATAGTTTTGTAGAGCAGTTGCAGAAGCATCAAAACATTGTACATAAGGTATGTCGTTTGTATACCAACAATGCCGATGCGCATAACGATTTGTTTCAGGAAATAACCATACAACTGTGGAAAGCCTATCCTAAGTTTAGAGGAGATTCTAAATTTAGTACATGGATGTATCGTGTAGGATTAAATACAGCCATTACACTGTATAGAAAATCGAAACGACGCATTAATACACAAGAGTTTGATAGTGTTCAATTTAAAATAAAAGCTGAAGAATACGACGACACCGAAGAACAACAGTTGAAGCTTATGTACCAAGCTGTACAACAGTTAAATGACATTGAAAAAGCGTTAGTATTTCTATACCTAGAAGATAAAGATTACAGAGAGATAAGTGAAACACTAGGTATCACAGAAGTAAATGCACGAGTGAAAATGAACCGTGTAAAAAAGAAACTAAAAACAATTTTAAATCCGTAAGCTCATGGATGAATTAGAGTTATTAAAAAAGGATTGGAACAAAGGAACTGAAACATTCAAAAATTATTCAGGTTCTGATATTTACCCAATGTTGCATAAAAAATCATCGTCTATTGTAAAAACCTTGTTTTACATTAGTGTTGCAGAACTTGTCTTTTGGGTACTTGTCAGTTATGTTCCGTATTTCTTTTCTGATAAAATGCGAGCAAAACTAGAAGCCAGCTATGAAAACCCTCTTTTTACAGGATTAACAATTTTTGGTTTTGCAGTAGTTGCATTATTTGTATATCTACTTTACAAATCTCATAAATCTATATCCTCTACAGATAACGCAAAAAAATTAATGGAGAGCATCTTAAAAACAAGAAAAGTGATTAAGTACTATGTACTCTACAACCTTGTTATGATTTTTATTTCTATACCGCTTTCGCTTTATTTTGAATTTAATCAAAACTCAGAATTTCACGATCAGGTTGCTGCTTTTGACAACACCCAAATGACAGTTCTTGTTGCTGTAACTATATTAGTAACTGCAATATTCTTAGGAATTATATGGCTATTTTACAGACTTATTTACGGTATTCTATTAAAACGTCTGAATAGCAATTATAGTGAGCTTAAAAAACTAGAAGTTTGAGTTTAGATTATTTGAGTTTTAGACTCATCAGACTTTTAGACATATGTGATCAAACTAGCATCTCGTCTGCAGTCTAGTCGGGCAAAATTACCAATCACGAAGTTTATTTAAGCGCTCTTGTTCTTCTAATTCTTCTTGTGGAATAACCTTTAAAAAAGAAGGATGTTGCTCAATGGCATATTCAATCTTTTCAACAATTTCTGCTATAGATTCATTATCATAATCTATCTCTAAAGGCTCTTTTACTTCAAAAGTTTGATAGATATTTTTCTTTTTAATACGTAATCCTTTTTTATCAAAAGAACGTCTAAAACCATCAATAACAATAGGTACAACCAAAGGTTTGTATGTTTTTATAATATGAGCTGTACCCTTTCTAATTGGCTTAAATGGTGTTGTAGTACCTTGTGGAAACGTAACTACCCAACCATCATCTAATGCGCGTTTTATAGCTGTAATATCACTCATTTTAACCTGGCGATTAACGTCCTTTCCTTGCGAACGCCATGTACGCTCTATACTAATAGAACCTGTGTACGCAAAAATTTTAGGTATTAAACCAGATTTCATCGTCTCCTTAGCAGCAACATAATACATATTTAGCTTAGGATTCCATAAATAACCAACATTTTTAATATTGTCTAATCGTCCGCTAAGACTGGCATTAAACACATGAAACATAGCTATAACATCTGCAAAGTATGTTTGGTGGTTAGATATAAATAACACATTGGTATCTGGTAAGTTTTTTATAATTTCAGAACCTTCAATCTGCAGTTCGTTAAAACCTCTAAAACGTCTATGTGTTAAAAGGCCTAAGATTCTGATTAACCATTTTTTTACCCAGAGTATATGTCCGAAAGGATTTTTTTTGAATAATCCCATTATAAAATTTCAATTTTTGTGAATGACAAAAGTAATAAATAAGACAACTTATAAAACTTGTTTTAACAAGTCTTTGATTTCACCCAGCATCATTGCTGTTGCTCCCCAAACAATATGACCATTTAATTTAAAGGCTGGTACATCTACCCTAATATTTAAGGATGTCGGCACATTAGTGGTAATAATATTACTTTCGTCTAAAAATTCTTGTATATGAACTTCGAGAATATCCTCTACCTCCTCATCTTGTTTTACAAACTGCGGTGTTGTATCCATAAGTCCTAAATAAGGATGCACCATAAAATTACTTGGTGGAATGTACAATGGTGAAATGGTCTTAATTACATTCACCTTATCCATCGGTACACCAACTTCTTCTTCTGTCTCTCGCAAAGCAGTAAACATTAAATTATCATCGGTATCCTCGTACTTACCGCCAGGAAAACCAACCTGATTAGAGTGTACACCCTTGTAGGTCTTTCTTAGAATTAACACCAAATGCGTTTCCTCTTTTTGATCTGGATAAAACAAAGCCATAACACCAGCAGTCTTAGCCGTTTTAGCTTTTTCCTTCATGCGTTCTGCCAAGTCTAATCGGTAAGGTGGAGACATTTTGGCGTGCGATTGTTCGCCAAAAAGCTCTAGATGTTTTATTTTTACTACAGATTCAGAAAACGTATTAAAGCGCATTTATGAGATTTCAATTAATGTTTATAATCGTTCTTTTTTTATGGAACTGTGAAGATAAGCAAACTTCAAAAAATTCTAACACTACTGTTGTAAAAGATACTATATCAAAGGAGAAGCCAACTCAAAAAAAGAAAACTAAAAAAACATCAAAATTCCCTGTTCTTACGGATGCTAATGCCATGGAGTTCTTTTTAGAATATGACAAAGAACACAAGGAGAATAAAGTACGACTTACAACTGATTTTGGAGATATAGACCTATTACTCTATGATAAAACCAAGTTTCATCGTTCTAATTTCATTTATCTTACCAAACGTAAGTACTTTGATGGTACACAATTTTACAGAGTTGTAAAAGATTTTATAATTCAAGGAGGAAGCAGTGATGGCTTAGACCTTTATAAAAAGCGACGCAAAATCGGAAAATATCTTTTACCTCCAGATACTAAACGTGGCTATACACACCAACGTGGTTCTATCTCAATGCCAAGTAGCGAAATTGAAAACGCATACAAACTCGCCTCGCCATTTCAATTTTTTATTGTTGTAAACAGAGAAAAAGCCAAACATCTAGATGGTGACTATACAGTTTTTGGAGAAGTTATAAAAGGCATGGATGTGGTAGATAAAATTAATGCTGTAAAGACCGATGATGGTAACTGGCCAGTAAATAATGTTTACATTAGAAAGGTAGAAATTATAGAATAATTAAGAAGTCTACTGCACTATTTTCTTTATCTTGTTTCTCTAAAACTAATTTAACTAAAACAATGATTTCTAAAGTATTTAAAGCTACCGTTTTAAGCAGTATCATCTTATTTACAAGTTGCAAAGAAGAACAAAAAACCGACGACAAATCAATGACTGAAAATATTCTGTTACAAGAATGGACAGGCCCTTACCAAGGTGTTCCTGCTTTTGACAAAATGAATGTAGCTGATGTAAAAGAAGCTGTTGAAAAAGGCATGGAATTACAATTAGAAGAAATTGATGCCATTGCCAATAATACAGAAGCACCAACTTTTGAAAACACCATCGTCGCCATGGAAAGTGCAGGCAAAACTTTAGATCGTGTGTTTACCTATTATGGCATATTATCTAGCAATATGTCTTCACCAGAATTTAGAGAAGTTCAAGCAGAATTAGCACCAAAACTTTCAGAATTTCGTTCTAAGATTTCTCAGAATGAAAAACTTTTTCAACGCATCAAAGCCGTTTATGAAGCTTCACAAAAAAGTTCTCTAGAACCACAAGAGCAACGTGTTGTAGATTTAACATACAAACAATTTGAAATGAATGGTGCCAACCTTGATGCTGAAAAGAAAAAACGCTATGCCGAAATAAACAAAGAACTTTCAACCTTATACACTAAGTTTTCTAACAATGTGCTGCATGATGAAGAAAACTATGTGACTTATTTAACCGAAGACCAACTTGGTGGTTTGTCTGATGGTTTTATAAAATCGGCTGCTAAAATAGCTGCAGACAAAGGCAAAGAAGGCATGTATGCTATTACCAACACACGCTCTTCTATGGATCCGTTCCTTACCTACTCTACTGAGCGAGAATTACGTAAGCAGGTTTGGGAAAACTACTACTCTAGAGGAGATAATGGAGATGAATACGATAACAATCAAATTATTGCCGAAATTTTAAAACTACGTAAAGAACGTGTCGGACTGTTGGGTTATGATAATTATGCTGAGTGGAGATTACAAGACCGAATGGCAAAAAACCCTGAAAACGCTATGGATTTAATGCTAAAGGTTTGGCCTGCAGCAACCGCAAGAGTTAAAGAAGAAGTTGCAGACATGCAAGCTGTTGCAAATGAGCTTGGCGATAACATTACGATAGAACCTTGGGATTACCGTTACTATGCCGAAAAAGTTCGTAAAAAGAAATACGATTTAGATAGCGATGAAGTAAAACAATACCTTCAGTTAGACAAATTAACCGAAGCTATGTTCTTTGTGGCTGGAGAAATTTTTAATTATAAATTTACACCTGTTGAAGAAGGCTCAGTCCCTGTGTTTCATGAGGATGTAAAGGTTTGGGAAGTTACAGATAAAGACTCTGGCAAACACATTGGGCTTTGGTATCTAGATCCTTATGCTCGCGAAGGTAAGCGTTCTGGTGCTTGGGCTACAACTTACAGAAGTTCTACCACTTTTGAAGGGCAAACCAATGTATTAGCATCTAACAACTCTAACTTTGTAAAGCCAGCACCTGGCGAAGCGGTTTTAGTGTCTTGGGATGATGCTACAACATTTTTCCATGAGTTTGGGCACGCATTACACTTCTTTGCGGCAGATGTAAAGTATCCAACTTTACAGGGAGGTGTTAGAGATTATACCGAGTTTCAATCGCAATTGCTAGAACGTTGGTTATCTACAGATAAAGTTATCAATCAATTTTTGGTACACCACGAAACAGGAAAACCAATTCCAGCAGAATTGGTTGAAAAAATTAAAAAAACAGCAACGTTTAATCAAGGTTTTGGTACGACAGAATATTTAGCCTCTGCTTTAATTGATATGAAACTACACTTAGCAGATCCAACTAATATAGATATAGATAAATTTGAGCGTGAAGCCTTAGACGAGTTAGGTATGCCAAAAGAATTGCCAATGCGTCACAGAACACCACATTTTGGACACGTATTTTCTGGTGAAGGTTATGCCACAGCATACTATGGTTATATGTGGGCAGATGTATTAACGAGTGATGCCTCTGAAGCTTTTAAAGAAGCACCAGATGGGTTTTACGACAAAGCTGTTGCTGACAAATTAGTAAAATACTTGTTTGCACCACGCAACGCTATGGATCCTGCAGAAGCGTACCGACTATTTAGAGGACGTGACGCTAAGATTGAAGCCTTAATGCGCGATAGAGGCTTTCCTGTTCCTAAGAATTAAGATGTTTTCAATATATATTTAAAAGCCATCACAAATTGTGATGGCTTTTTATTTTTAGTTATTGAGAAGAAGTACTATTATTTTTTTTTAAATTGTTCATTATAAATATATAAGTTGGATATACGTAATATGTATATCCATTTGTTGCCCACAATTAAAAACAAACATTACTAACAAAAACGAACGAATGAAAAAAACTATTTTTTTAAGTGCTTTAGTAGCAATCGGAATTACATTTACGAATTGCTCAAGCGACGATGACTCAAACGCAGATACAACTGCACCAACAATTTCAATACAAAGTCCAGATTTAAACCAAACGTATTCAACGGATTTAGGAAATGGATTAGGTCCTGAATTAGTAAATTTAACAGCGCAAGGTGTTGACGAAACAAGAATATCGACAATGAAATTAACAGTTACGAATAGTGACGGAACTATTGTTTTAGAAGATAATGCTGAAAGTACACCGAATAGCGATACTCAACTCTTGATTTCTGAAAATTTTAGCACAACGAATGCGGGAACTTATAATGTAGTTTTCACCGCAACAGATGCGAGCGGAAATGTTGCTACATCAAATCCAAGAACATTCACTTACGAAGATTAATAAATGATTGTAGGCAATTATTTTTAACAAATCGAAATAGCATCTGAACGCGGAAATAACTGTGGGCAACACCGTATATAACTCATAGCTAATCAGCTGCTTAAATGAAGTTAAGGCATATTTGGAAAGTCGCCAAATTTTTAAATTTGACGACTTTCCAATAAAAAAGATAAATAGTAAAATTTAAAAATCTGGCTTGTGCTCAACCGAAAATAATTTTCTAATTTACACGCTACGAGCCATATACAAGACCGTTAGGCATAAGTTAACAAAACACTGCGAAATGAAATTTGAAATTCCATTTGACGAAAATATTTATAATGAACAAATGAAGCTTCAATTTGACAATGTTTGGTCTGAAGGTTTTAAAAAGAACAAATCAAAATTATATATTGGAATTCCATTTTTCTTACTCGGAATATTAGCTGTTTATGGCAATGGTAATATTGGTTATGTATTTATTGTTTTAAGTCTGTTATTTTTCTACAAATACTATGAATACTATCAATATTATCATAAAAATAAAAAAAGATACTTCTTTGAATCTGAAAAGTTCTCGTTAGAGCAGAAAGAAGTTCAAGATATAAGTGTGTGGGAATTCAAAGATGAATATTTCAGGTATAAATGCTTTAAGTGTGATTATAAATTAGATTGGTCTCTATTTACTGGGTTTGAAATAATAGACAATAACATATTTATTAAAACCAAAGATGTTAATCATAGCTATATTGTTGGAAAATCTGAATTAGGAGAATCTGAATTTAGTAAGATCATTGAGTTCTTAACAACAAAAATAAAAACCAGTGCCTAACAATGTATAACCGCAATTACGGCGGATTCGACTACGTCCGAATCCACTCGGAATTGCTAACGTCAGTACTAAACCGAAAATCATTATCTTTAATCCCGTAACTGACGGTTATACGAGACCGTTGGCATGCATTTAAACCCAAAATCCTAAAAAAATAAATTGAAACGAATTTTAATAATTATAGCTGTTGCAATTTTTGCATTTTTAGGTTACTTAATCTATGGCTTTTTATCATTTAATTGGTTGGCTGATGATTGTGGAATGGATGATGGACCATTTATTGCTGTATTAGTTGAACCAATAAAAATTTCGGAATCAGCTCAAGAATTTGACTTATCTGAAAATGGAAAATTAATTATTGACAACCGAACTGACTCGCTCTCACCTATTTTGACTTTAAAAGAGAATGGACAAATAAAATGGACTTTGGATACTGATACTAGAAACACCAAAGAGTACGCAAATACTCGAATCTGGAATATAAGAAAAGTAGAACTCTTGAATAAATCTAATCCGATTGAACTTCAATTCTTTGCGGACTGGACTTATGGAGCGGAATCAGGCTCAATGGAAATTGATAGAAAAAATGGTGAAAACAGTTTCTGTTTGAGTTGGTAGAAATAAAAACGACATGCCAACAACGGCTATAGTTCATTACGGCTGAAATTCCTAATCGGAATTTCGAGCCTTTTTGCTAAATTTATGGTTACGGCGGAATGATACTCGCGTACCATTCCGTAACGAAACCATAGCCAAAACCGTTGTAAACAATTTATGAAAACCATAAAAAGCATTATAATTTTAGTTCTTTTTTTGACTTTTAGTTGTCAACAAGAAAAGAAATCATCAGAAAGAAATACTGATTCAAAAATTGAACTTGACAAAAATAATTCAGAAACGGAACCCAAATCTGACAACAATTCTATCTCAAAAAAGAATTCTGAAAATGCGGTTTTTCGGGATATTACAGAATTAGAAAAGTATAACGGATTTAAAAAAATCAGCGGACAAGTTTTAGGTAATTCTGACAAAGCTTTGGTTTACATTCAAAAGGACAGTTTAAAAGTCTTAATTCTAGAAAAAATAATAAAAAACTCATCACCTAAACCCAATTATTCAATTCTTGATGAAGTGAGTTTGACATTTGAAAATTCCGACCAATATATTGCCTTAACTCATTGTGAGTTAATTGAAAATCCTGATAACAAAATAATATTTAGCTTGGTTGAAAATGAGGAAGTTGAATATTTCGATAAAATATTAAAAACTTGGATTATTGATTTAAACGAAAATAAGTTTAAAGAAATTGAGACAGACAAAGTTAAATGCTTGAATGAATAGTTCGGTTATGACGGATAAAAAACTGTTTACAACAATGTATAACCGCAATTACGGCGGATTCGACTACCCTTCGACTGCGCTCAGGGCAGGCTTAAACGAATCCACTCGGAATTGCTAACGTCAGTGCTAAACCGAAAATTATTAACTTTAATCCCGTAACTGAGGGTTATACGAGACCGTTGGCAACTATTAAGAAATGCATCAAATACAAAACAATCAAGGTGAATTTTCGTCCATAAGTAATCTCATAGAATACATTATGAAAACTTGTGCGAATCACTTTAAAGAGAAAAGAGCACTAGCATTCGCATTAATTGTTTACGACTTTGAAGATCCACAGGTCATAGAAATACTTCAAAACCAAAAATACTTTGATGCTTTAGACTATATCTCAGGAGATAAACTAACCGTATTTTATATCAACAGTCAATATTTAGATTATCAAAGTAAAGTAGCTTCCGAATCCAACTTAATGCATATTGAACTAGGGGTGCAAAAAATTGGCGGACCTGTAAACGTTAGCCCTAAAATCATTGCTGAAAACCTAATAAATAAGGAAAACCTTCCTTCACCTTCTGTCTTATTTTTCACTGTTTCCGAAAATGTTATTACAAATTTCACTATCGCTCAGCTTAGACATCAAGAAGTTGAAAAAGGATTTATTGAATTAAAAGAAATTATTAAAAATGGGGTTGGAAGCCTTGACAAGGTTCAAGATGACTACAAAGAAAACAAACCTGAAATATTCAATTTGATAAAAGGTTCAATAGAAGCTTCTGAATTTTGGAAGAATGGAGCAATAGGATTTAATAAGCTGATGAAGATTAAAAGCTTCATATCATTTTGGAAAGTATAAAAAAACAGTTGCTAACAAGGTGTATAGCCAATAGGGCATTTGGAGATAAATTGAAAGTTCTGTTCTTTGAGCAGGCAACGCCAAAACAAAGTTTTGACGTTTAACAAAAAGAAAATTAAAAGCAAAAACGTTTGTTTTGGCTTAGTGGTAAACCGAAAGTGAAGTCCTTCGAATCTGCCCTACTGTCCATACACAGAACGTTGTAAACAATGCCCCAAGCAGGACGATGGAAATAAAATATCGATATTGAATGAATAAAATTTTTGCTTTATTTCTGACCATAAATATCCTAATGATAAGTTGCGACGGAAATAACAATTCCAGATTTGAACATAAAGAATGGCATACATCACCTGACAGAAGTCCTTTGTCTTCCACATTGTATCCGTTTATCGAATGGAAGGATGCAATGGAAATTAAAATCGGACTGACTGAAAAAAATGCGGAATTTGACTTTCAATATTACCATCATCCAATTAATGCAATTGTGTTCACGAAATCACCAAAAAATGAGAATTATGAAATCGCACTTAAATTATCTAAGAATAAAAAAGAAGTGACTGACATAAGCTTCCTGAAATTGGATTTGAAAAATGAATAAAGCACTGTTTACAACAATGTATAACCGCAATTACGGCGGATTCGACTGCGTCCGAATCCACTCGGAATTGCTAACGCCAGTTCTTAACCGTAAAACACTATCTTTAATCCCGTAATTTACGGTTATACAAAACCGTTGCCCAAAATTATGAAAAGCATCTTTGCAATCTTATTTTCACTTCTGCTAGTTCAGTATATTTTTGGGCAAAAAACACCTGTTTCTTATGTGAATGATTCACGGATTGGAAATAATCAAGGTTGGGTAATTGACAATAAAATATCTGAAATAACTCTCAAAACAGACAGTGAATTTGAATTTTGGAGTAGACAAGTAATTAATTCTTGTTTAACTTGGAGAGAATATAATGGAATTTGGGAAAGAAAAAACGATACAATCTTTTTTTATGACCAGTATGAGGTAAAAGCAAGTGATTCTCATTTTAGTTTTTCAACTAACAACCAAAACGAATTTTTCCAACTAGAATTTAAAACGGATAAAGGCTCTGACTTAACTAACAAAAATATCAATATCGCATTTCTTTTTGATTTGGGAGAAGAAGATTGGGAAATTGAAGAGTTTGAAATGATACTGGAAGATGATTTCAGCTTAAAAATTCCCTTTAAAAATATTCCGAATATAAATAAGCTCGCAACAATACGTTTTATATACTATTTAGGCAACGGAGAGAAACGATTTGGATTTATATCAGCAGACGAAACACCGACTGAAAAAGAAAAAGAGCTTCCAAATATGATAGAAGTGACTTTAATAGAACAACCTGAAAAGGAAATAGTCAAAAGAATAACTAAAGGGATTTTCATCGATGATGAAATTAAAATTATCTCTACACAAAAGAACAAAACGAAATTAAAAGATGAAACGCCTGAATTGATATTTAAAGAATTTTATAAAAAAGAAACTGAAAATTAACACCTACCGCATAGTCGCGCGAAAACGGTTATTATTACCTTCCTTCTTTAGT
Source organism: Winogradskyella poriferorum (assembly GCF_036553625.1). Taxonomy (NCBI): domain Bacteria; kingdom Pseudomonadati; phylum Bacteroidota; class Flavobacteriia; order Flavobacteriales; family Flavobacteriaceae; genus Winogradskyella; species Winogradskyella poriferorum. Next base: position 152,590 of record NZ_JAZHOU010000002.1, on the reverse strand, counting down.
ATCTTTTTTCTCATGGCTAAACTGCGTTTAGCGGATAATTGTTAGTAATTACTATGAACAAAGAATTAACCATATATAAACTAATTGCTGATTTTCAAAATTCAGCAAAAGAAGTCGTAGAGATTTTTAAAAGAGCATATAATGTAGATAATATTCTAGAAGGCTGGCACACTGGAAAATATGAACAAACTGGAAAAATTCATGATGAAGGTTTGAAGTTTTACGCTTGTCATGGAATAGGCATTGCAGCTCACTTTTCAGATAAAATAATTGATTTTGATTTCGCCTATTTACCTGAATTACGATATGATGGCTTTGATTTATTGAGACTAACTGCTTTTGCAAAAAGTCAACCTGAGAAATACGCTAAATTTCTGAATGAAAAACAAATTGAAGCCGAATTTGAACAACTAAAAAAGGAAAATCTTATTTACAACCCTTTAACTGTTGGTTTAACCCACAATTACTTCTGGATTAAGGATCTTGACGAAGATTTAATTATAAAAGATCAAATCGCTAATATTAACCTAAAGAAATTACGCTGGAAATTTTGGAAATAACCACTTCCAAAAGCGACTGTAATCCATTGTTTGTTGGTTAATTACACGATTTTTAACTACTTTTATTCAACCTATGATTTCTACACCGAAATTCTGCCGAATTAACACACAACAGAATCATAGCCAAAACCGATGCATCTTATTTAAAAAAACTCTATGAAAAGTAAACTTTTGATTCTTTTTTTGTTGATTTACAATCTATGTTCAAGTCAAACTGATATTGATTTTTCTGAATTAAGTATAACTGAATCTAGAGTCAATTCGATTAACCTTTATTTTAATAAACTTCTCAAAAGTGAAGGAGAAAAAAAGAAAGAATTAGAGAAACTTTTTTTTGAATTACTTCCAAATAGTCATTCTGAGATGAGTGATGCAATGTACATAGACTCATGGAAAAGAAACTTGGAATGGAAAAAAAACAAACACAAAAAAGATTTTGTTTCTAAACTATATGTTGTAAATCCTTGGGTTAAATATTTAAGCTCAATGGACTATTATGACAAAGATGCATACTACAAAAAGTATTTTAATATATGTATTGGAGGTGAGTATGGAGCTGATTATTTAAGAACTGGTTTTGAAATTTATGAACGTTTTTTATCCGATACAAAAATTGCTTGTGAGAAACTGAAAAAGTTATCAGACAAAGAAATAGAGAGCATATTTTATTTCATATTTGACGAAACACATCCCGAACATAATGAAGAAAATATTTCTTTATATAATGAGATGTTATTAAAAATAAAAGAGGTGAATCTAAAACTATCCGAATTATTGGAAAAGAGTTACAACCGGATAATTTTGGAACAAAGAAATCACTAATTAAAACCTAGCTACAACTTTACTATAAATAATTACTTATCCTCACCTATCAATAAAATTCAATTATGAAAATCACTAAAATTTTAGTTCTCATTTCAATTCTACTTATGGGTTGTTCAGACTACAAAAAAAAAGAATCAGACCTTGATAATATAAATGATACACCTGAAGTTCTTAATGAATCCAAAAGCGAAGTCTCTTTTTTAAGAAGCAAAAGGTACGACAAGAACATACTTGAAGAGCTTTATGGAGAAGCCTTAGGTAAAAATGAAAAGTTAGATAAATTAAATGAACTGATAGAAGAAATAACTTCCGATAGTCTTTATGATAAAACCAGTGCTTATTTAAAGTATACTAACATTAATAATCGTTATTGGAATACAGCGAAATCGTATGCAAATAAATTAAATGACAGTATTAAAAGAATAGAAGTTCTTGCTATTATTGATAAGCTCGAAACAAGCTATACCAAAAGAATAGCTAACCATGAGACAAAAATGGATTCAATTGCTGATTTAAAAAGAAATTTAAGCGACCAACTTATCCTTATGAAATTATTTGTTACTGAGCCTATGATTTATAATTATCAATCTAATGAATTGCCAGATATTGAAGAGTTAAAATCAATTATAAAAGATTACGAAAAAGCAATAGAGAACTCAAAAGAATACACAAAGATTAGAAAATAACAACCTCTATTTCACAGTTTAACTAAACCCTAATTACCAATCAATGCAAGACTATAAAATCCCAAACCAAACCAGAATAGGTCACGTACACCTTAAGGTTTCAGACCTACAACGCTCACTAGACTTTTATTGTGAACTTCTCGGCTTTGAACTCACTATGAAATATGGAGAGGATGCTGCTTTTATTTCGGCTGGTGGTTACCATCATCATATTGGTCTTAATACGTGGTATTCTAAAAATGCACCCAAAGCAGCAACAAAAAGCGTTGGTTTGTTTCACACAGCTATTGTCTATCCTACTAGAAAAGACTTAGCGCTTATTGTGGGTAGACTAATACAAAAAAACTATCCCATAACAGGAAGCGCAGATCATGGTGTATCTGAAGCAATTTATTTAGACGATCCTGATGGAAATGGTGTAGAACTCTATTGGGATAGACCAAAAGAACTTTGGCCTCAAAAATCTAATGGTGGACTAGACATGTACACAAGACCATTAAACATCAGAGATTTACTCTCTGAACTTGAAAAGTAAACTCAATAAACAACCTTTTACATTCTATTTAAGAAAAGCGTAATCCTTTAGAAAATAATTTGTTCAATTTTGAAAAAAGTAAAAAGATTTTTAAAATCAATTTTTATTTTCCTAACTATAAGTATATTGCTCCCAAATAAGGATTAACGACAAAACCCAATGGCGTCGTCTTTTTTTAAAGTTACTATAAACCAAAACCAAAAAAATGAAAAAAACCTACTTATGTGAGCTTAAATCGGCTCTTTTATTATTAATTCTCAGCTCTACTGCGCTATTTGCACAAGTAAATGATGAAAACTTTGATGGTCTGGATCCAAATTTTAGAGGTCTAGATTATACGACTAACGGTATTAGATTTCAGCAAATTTCACCTACAGCCATCAGTCAAATGGGATCTTTATCTGAAAGTTCGGACTTTATTATTACTCCAACCGCTTCAGATTTAGGTCTATTATACAACTTAGATAATTCTGGTACCGTAAATGGCCCTAATGTTGGTGCTTTTGATTATCGGTTTGGAAGTGCTGATGGAACAGAGTTTAAACTTGAATCTATGGAAGCCGATATGTCTGCAAAAAATTCAGCTAATGGCTATGTTTTTCTTGCTACAATTTCGGGATATAAAGATGGAGTTCTTGTAGCTTCAGATAATATAGACTTTACTGTAAGCGACTCTAGCGGTTCTGTAACTTATACTAAAGATGCTATTGCTGCCGCTAATGGTGGTGTATTAACATTTTCTTCGGACTGGGATAATATTGATGAAGTGCGTTTTACTGGTGGTGATAATAGTTCAATTTCGTTATTAATGATTGATGAATTAGATTTTTCAATGCCTGTGTTAGGTATAGATGATTTTCAAGACAATGAAAGCATTACAGTATTACCAAACCCAACTACAAATTATATTCAAATTAATGGGCTTAAGGAAGAGAAAACTTATGTAATACATAATATTTTAGGTACTAAAGTAGCGTCAGGTAATATTTCGAATAACGAAAAAATTAGCACTCACGATTTTGCAAATGGTATCTACCTATTAACCATTGGCAGTTCTAAGACACTAAAATTTATTAAAAAATAAAAGCACTTATATTTTAAGCATATGCGGAAATTCAATTAAGATTTTCCGCATTTTTTTTAACCATTAGTTTTGGTCTTCGTTGAGTGCTTCGTTTTTATATAAACTCGGTAAACTCACTTTAAAACGTACTGCTATTAATCTAATGACTATTACAACCAAACCTGCTATAATAAAAAGATAGTTTTCGTCATCTAAAAATAGTCGCATTATAAAATAACTTAAACCTCCCAGTATACAAGCTGTAGCGTAAATTTCTTTTCTAAAAATCACAGGAATTTCATTGCATAAAATATCTCTGGTTACACCACCAAAACAAGCAGTCATCGTACCTAATGCTATACAAATTATTGGGTGTAAGCCTGCAACCAAACCAGTCTCAATACCAACTACGGTATAAAGCCCAATGCCAATGGTATCAAACAAAAACAAAGAGCGTCGAAGGTGTTTTAGGTAGTTTCTAAAAATTACAGCAAAAATAGCAGAACCGATAATTACATAGACAAAAGTCATATTTCGCATCCAAGATACAGGCTCTACACCTATCATAATATCTCGTAGTGTACCACCACCAACAGCTGTTACAAAAGCAATAATTAGAACACCAAACGGATCCATACGTTTATTCATGGCCACTAATACACCAGAAATGGCGAAGGCTATGGTTCCTAATATATCTAAAGTCTGAAAAAACATCTACAGCAGTTTATCTTATGTGATTACTGCGAAATTAAATTTAATTCTAAACATCTAAAAACCTACGATTCAAAATCGTAAAAAGAAAAAGATAACTCCACAAATAAACAATTCATCTTCTTAAAATTACAGTTCGGTAATAACAATTATATTATCTTTAAGTAATGTTAGATATTTGAATCATCAAAAAACGAACAAATAACCATTAATCAAATACAACATGAAGAATTTAGTTTTAACCTTAGTATTAGCCTTCTCAACATTATTTAGTTTCGCTCAGGATGAAGGCATCACAATTACAGTAACAGTAGATAATGTAACTAATGACAAAGGAAAAGTATTAATGTCGCTTCACACTTCAGAAACTTTTATGAAAGGAAAAGGCATAAAAGATGCTGAAACCACAATTGAAAATGGAAAAGTGACTATTACATTTGAAAATGTACTACCAGGCGAGTATGCTATTTTAGCATTACACGACGAAAATGATAACAAACGTATGGATTATGAGGACAATGGTATGCCAAAAGAGTCTTTTGGAATGTCTAATAATGTGATGGTAATGGGACCTCCTCAGTATGAAGATGCTAAATTTAAAGTAGCTAACGAAGACTTAGACCTCAACATTAGATTTTAGGCAAAAGTTATTCTTATCATCAATCAATCAAAAAAAAGACTGCTTATCGCAGTCTTTTTTTTATCACTTAAGTTTTTCAAGCTATACTGTTTCACCTAACCAAGCCTTCATCATCCAAACTGTTTTTTCTTGTTCTGTGATAAAGTCGCTCATCATAGCTACAGTTCCTTCATCATTAGCATCACCTGCTGCTTCAAGAATGCTACGCTCTATTTTTAATAATTCTGTAAGAGAATCTACGATAAGGTTTACAGCTTTCTCATCTATAGATATGTTTTTACCAACTGGCACCTTAGCTGCTTTAGTGTAATCTTCAAACGTATGTAACGGTGTTTCCCCTAAGGTTAAAATACGTTCAGCTATTTCATCTACCTTAGTGTTAGCATCTGTGTAAAGCTCTTCAAACTTTTCGTGTAAGTTAAAAAATGCTCTACCCTGTATATTCCAATGAATACCTCTTAAATTTTGATAATACAACTGAAAATTAGCTAATAATTGATTTAAATCTTTAGCTACTGCTTTTGTCTTTTGGGTATCTAAACCTATACTATTTAATGTCATTTTATCGTGGTTTTAATGTTTATTCAAATTTACCATTAAACAAAACTATAATTACTATAGATTTTATAAATAGTTTTTATATTTTTATAGTCTAAATAAATAGTTATGACCATTACACAACTTAAATATGCTCTAGCTATAGCAGAGCACAAGAATTTTACAAAAGCAGCAGAAAAATGCTTTGTTACGCAACCTACACTTAGTACTCAGATTCAGAAACTTGAAGACGAATTAGACGTCGTTATTTTTGATAGAGGTAAAAAACCTATCGAACTGACCGAAGTTGGTAGAAAAATAGTGTTTCAAGCCCGAAATATTGTTAATGAGGCAGAGCGTATTCAAGATATTGTAGATCAGCAAAAAGGGTTTATTGGTGGCGAATTTAGACTTGGTATAATACCTACTATTATGCCAACACTTTTACCAATGTTTTTAAACAATTTCATTAAAAAATATCCTAAAGTAAAGCTTAAAATAGAGGAGCTTACTACAGAAGAAATTATTACCAGAATTAACGATGGCCACATCGATGCGGCTATTGCTGCAACTCCACTAGAAAGTGATAATATTAAGGAGCGTCCTTTATATTATGAACCTTTTGTAGCTTATGTTCCTACAAATCATAGATTAAGAGATAAGAAAAAATTAGAAGTTTCTGATCTTGAAATCGAGGACATGCTATTGCTAGAAGATGGTCATTGTTTTAGAGAAGGTGTTCTTAATCTGTGCAAAGCTTTTAAAAATCAGGATGATGAGCACTTTCAATTAGAAAGTGGTAGCATAGAAACTTTAATAAAGTTGTCTAATGAAGGCATGGGAATGACACTTCTACCGTATTTACACACACAAGATATTAGCGATAAGTACTATAGCAATTTAAAACATTTTGTTGAGCCTTCGCCTGCAAGAGAGGTAAGCTTAATTTACCATAAGAGTGAATTAAAAATGCAAATTATTAATGCTATGCACGATTTAATTTCATCTGTAATTAGAGGTGCTATTGCCTTTAGCAATGTTGAAATTATAAGCCCATTAGCAAAATAAAAAAAGCGACTCGTGAGTCGCTTTTTTTTATGCTTTTAAATAAATTAAACATTGATTTAAATCTGGGTTTTGATTGATTAGGGACTGAATAAATATTCTTAATTCTTCTAATTCGTGAGGCAGTAATCTCTTTACTGCTTTTTCCACTTCCTTACAGAATAATGTCGCATCAAAACTAACCTTTTTAAGTACAGTCTTGGTGTACTCAAACATTGCTCTCGCCATTGGTAATTTTAAGTTTTTAAGTTCAACAAAAAAGTAGTTTTTCTCTATAGGCTATTGTTTCAATTCAATCTCTAATATAGAAAAAAATCACATTTACAAAAATCAAACTCTAAAAGTTTAACAGCTTATTATGTTAAAAGTTGAAATTACTCGTTGAAGGCTGAAATTATTCAAAGAGATTTCTTACGACGTAACCTTTTGATTTTACGAAAATTAAATTCTCTAAAACCGATTATCACCATCTAACAAATCACCTAAACCTCCAAGAATACTTCCTTCTCCTCTACTTTTTCCACCTGCTTTTGGTGCAGATGCAATAACTCTATCTGCCAATCTGCTAAATGGTAAGGACTGTATGTATACTTTTCCTGGTCCTGTTAGTTTGGCAAAGAACAGGCCTTCACCTCCAAAAATAGAATTCTTAATACCTCCTACAAACTCAATATCGTAGTCGACATCTTGTGTAAAACCGACAATACAGCCTGTATCTACGCGTAAGGTTTCACCTGGTTGTAAAGTCTTTTCTGCCATAGTACCACCAGCATGCACAAATGCCATACCATCTCCTTCAAGCTTTTGCATTATAAAACCTTCGCCACCAAATAAACCTCTACCAAGCTTTTTTGAAAACTCAATACCAACACTTACTCCCTTAGCAGCACATAGAAAAGCATCCTTTTGGCAAATGAACTTCCCTCTATACTCTGTTAAGTCTATTGGTATAATTTTTCCTGGGTATGGTGATGCAAATGATACATTGCGCTTTCCTGTCAGGTCGTTGTAAAACGCAGTCATAAATAAGCTTTCGCCTGTAAGGATTCGTTTTCCTGCTCCTAATATTTTACCTAAAAAACCTTTGTCTTTTTGTGAGCCATCACCAAAAATGGTATCCATTTTAATACCATCATCCATCATCATAAAACTTCCTGATTCAGCGATAACTGCTTCCTGTGGATCTAATTCTATTTCTACATATTGCATTTCTTCTCCATAGATACGGTAATCTATTTCGTGAGCATTTCTGTCTGTAAAATCTGGTAATCTTTCCATAATGTTTTTTTGTTTTTGGTTGACAGTTATATGTTGTTTAAAATAACATTTTGTTACATTTTAATGAGATTGTTTCACTGTGGTCGCAATGACACTATGATTTCACTTTTAGCGTCCACTCAAAATTAAACGAAGATACTTCTACTCCATCTGAATTAATTCCATTAGCACTAAGCCAAACGGTTTGCCCTTCACCTGTTTTAATAGTTTTTGCAATAGCATCGTCTATTTTATGACCTTCCTTACATGTAAAGGTAATTCTTCCTGTAGCCTTTTTTGTAAACGTAGCGTTATTATTGGCCACTAACATAGATATCTTTTTACCACTTCCTTTAATTTTTGTCATTACTAATGCACCTGTGGTTAACTCAGCAGCCATACCTTGCACTGCCCAAAACATTGAATTAAACGGATTTTGATTTATCCAACGGTGTTTTACGGTGACTACACAGGTGGTATCATCTAAAGATTTTGTTCTTACTCCTGTAAAATATGCTGCAGGTAGTTTAAACATTAAAAAGGTATTGAGTTTAGAAGGCGATATATTCATATATTAATTAGTGAAATTGATGTACTATTATTTGTTCTTTTTTAATTCTTGGAGAAAAAACAATGCACAAATGATTAAGCCAGCAAAAACCATATAAGGCTTCATGTTAACAAAATTTCCAGTCATGTTTAGTTTATCTACAGGTACGAAAACTATAAATAGAAAGAAAAGAAAGAACACTATTGACTTATAATGATTTCTGTAATCCATAAACTTTAATTTCTTCAAAATTAGCCAAAAATAAATTAGCATTTATTGTTAAAAAAATGTTAATTTTAAGTACTATGCGTAACATAATACCTTCTTTTAGACATATATTTGTATAAGAAACTATTATATACTTTTTAAAATGGTAGACAATCATCATAAAAATTTAGCCACATTTATACATCTTTCAACATTTTCAAGATTTATAATTCCGTTTGGAAACTTTATTGGACCAGTATTACTCTGGGCTGCTAATAAAGATAAATCAGAGTTTGTTGACAAACATGGAAAGCAAGCTATTAACTTTCAAATTAGTGTTTTGCTCTATGCCATAATTATAGGCACTATTAGTGTTCCGTTTTTCATCTTTAAATTTTTTAGAAGATTAGATGTCATCGATTTTCATGGATTCCATGATTTTCATATCAGTTTAGGTGAACCTTCGCCTCTACTATATATTGGTGGCGGACTTGGTGCTTTAGCTATTATCGGTTTTATCGTTGAGTTAGCACTTATTGTTAAGGCAAGTTTATCTGCAAGAGATGGTCTAGAATACAAATATCCATTGACTATCAATTTTTTAAAATAAAATCACTTGCCCTGAGCGAAGTCGAAGGGTCATCAATAATCAATCAAAAAATGAACAGTTTAATCAAATTTAAGAACCTCATCACATGAAGATAGAAAACACAAAAGCACAAATGCGTAAAGGTGTTCTGGAGTATTGCATCTTATCCATCTTAAAAGATGAAGATGCCTACGTTGCAGAGATTCTGGCAACACTAAAAGACGCAAAAATGCTTGTTGTAGAAGGAACTATATATCCACTATTAACAAGATTGAAAAATGCTGGATTGCTTAACTATCGTTGGGAAGAATCCACATCTGGACCACCAAGAAAATATTATGGTCTTACAGAAACAGGCAAGTTGTTTCTAAACGAATTAAACACGACTTGGAGTGAATTACAAAATGCAGTAAACCTAGTAACCAGTACAAAAACTACAAAAAAATGAATAAAACAGTCAATATAAATTTAGCAGGTATATTCTTCCACATAGATGAAGATGCATATCTTAAGTTATCGCGCTATCTTGAGGCTATAAAACGTTCATTTACAGACTCTCAAGGTCGTTCAGAAATTATAGCAGATATCGAAGCTCGTATTGCCGAGTTGTTCTCTGAGCGCATACAAAATGAAAAACAAGTAGTAGGCATTAAACTTGTGGACGAAGTGATTACCATAATGGGACAACCAGAAGATTATTTGGTAGACGACGAAATCTTTGAAGACGAACCTCAACAAAAAAAATCTTACAACTCTGGTCCTACTAAAAAACTATTTAGAGATACAGATAACTCATACATTGGCGGTGTTGCTGCAGGTTTAGGGCATTACTTTGGTATAGAATCTATCTGGATGCGACTTATATGGTTATTATTAGCTATAGGTTCTGGTGGCACATTCATATTCATCTATCTTATCTTTTGGGCATTAGTCCCAGAGGCCAGGACTACGGCTGAAAAGCTAATGATGACTGGTGACCCTGTGAACATCAGTAACATTGAAAAAAAAATTAAAGACAGCATTCATTCGGTCTCAGAAACCGTAAAAAATGTTGATTTTAAAAAACATGGCGAAAAATTAAAAGAAGAATTAGACGATCTTACAGATAATATTTCAGAAACTGTAAAGAGTGTCGATTTTCAGAAGCAAGGCAACCGGATAAAATCGAGTTCGCAAACCTTTTTTGATTCCATTGGGAACATTATAATGTTTTTCCTAAAAATAATGGCCAAGTTCATTGGCATTGTGTTAATAATTACTGGTATAGGAGCATTAATTACATTGATTGTAGCTTTATTTACAGTAGGTATTACTGATGCAATTCATTTACCTGGTATTGATTTACTTTATGTAGCAAATGCAGCAAATACACCAATATGGCTCATGTCTACACTTGTATTCTTTGCTGTTGGTATACCGTTTGTCTTTATCTTTTATTTAGGTTTAAAGATATTGGTAAACAACTTAAAATCTATAGGTAATGTTGCTAAGTTTACACTACTCGGAGTTTGGTTAATTACTATTATCGGAATAGTCATTTTAATAATAAAACAACTCACTGAGCATACTTTTGATGCAAAGGTTGTTACCAAAAATGAATTGACCATTAAAGCCAGTGATACTATAAATTTAAGTAATTCTGAGTTTGACGAATACAGCAGCTATCGTTACCATCACAATAATGAGTTTAATATTATAGAGAATGATGAAGGACGAAGCCTAGTCTCAAATAACGTTAGATATATCGTAAAATCAACAACAGATTCTGTAGCTTCAATTACTATTGAAAAGGAAGCCACTGGAGGCGACTACAACAGGGCCAAAAAGCGTGCAGAAAACATTAATTATGGCTATAGATTAGATGGTAACAGACTTGTGCTAGACAAATATTTAAAAACAGATATTGAGAATAAATTTAGTGAACAAGAAGTAAGAGTTATTATCTATCTACCGGAGGGAACCGTACTATATACTGATAAAAGCTTCTCAAGATCTTGGAGATATAGTTATTCAAGATATGGCACTAATATTTTAAGTGATATTGAATTTGGGAAACATTACAGAATAAAAAAAGACAGTGTAGAATGTCTAGACTGCACAAAAGAAGCAGACACAGAAGATACTGTAACCTCAAAACCAAAACAGTCGTCTAAAGAAGAGAAATCTATTATTACTGAAAAAATAGACGAAGATGGTGTTGACTTAGAGGTCAATGACAATTGATACCGAGAAAACGACAGTTCGGTAATAATAAGTTTAAATCAATCAAAATAACACAGACTTTTGTTCTGTAATCATCAATCAAAAAATGAACCAATCAATCAAATCACTTTTGCTGAGCAGTATCGGATTCCTTCTGGTTTCTGGTATTGCAGCAGCTCAGGTGGACAAAAATTCAGATCTTTTTAAAACACTCAAATAACAAGACAGTATCCTATTTGATATAGGATTTAATAAATGTGAAGTTGAAAAGAGTGCAGAAATAATCTATGATGACTTAGAGTTTTATCATGATAAAGCAGGAGTTACAAATTCAAAAGACGAATTTGTTTCAATCATGAAAAACGGAATTTGTAGTGATAACAATTCCGAAAAAGTCTATCGGTTTTTAGTTGAGGAAAGCTTAGAAGTTTTCCCTATGTATAACAACGGTAAACTCTATGGCGCTCTACAAAACGGAAAACACTTTTTCTCTACAGATAAAGACATGACTTATGAAAAAACAGACAACTATGCTTTGTTTTCACATTTATGGATTTTAGAAAATGAAGAGTGGAAACTAAAGCGTGTTATAAGTTATAATCATGTTTCAAAAGAAGAAACAAAAAACTAAACAATAAAAACATCAATCAAAAAACAAAAATCATGAGCACATTAGTAAGAGTAGTAATCACTAGCATTTTAGGTATTGTAATGCTATCCTGTAATTTTTCAATGAATTTTGGGCCTGGAATAGACGGAAACAGAATCGTTGTTTCTCAAGAGCGTTCTATCTCTAATGACTTTGAATCTATTAAAGTGAGCCAAGGTCTAGACCTGTACATCACGCAAAGTAATGAAGTGTCACTAAGTGTTGAAGCCGACGAAAATCTTCACGAACTAATTATGACTGAAGTTGAAAACGGAACACTTCGCATTTACACCAAGGAAAATATAAGACAAGCAGCATCGAGAAAAATCAATCTAAACGTTACCAATATTTCTGCCATTAAAGCCACAAGCGGAAGTGATGTATATTCAACAAACACAATTATATCTGACGATTTAGAACTTAATTGTACAAGTGGTGCTGATATGACCTTAGATGTAAAAACAGAAACCTTAAATTGCCACTCAACAAGTGGTAGCGATATTAGACTTAGTGGTTCAACCAAATTATTAATAGCAGAAGCTACTAGTGGAAGTGATATAAAAGCCTCTGAACTTAAAGCAGAAACATCTAAAGTAAAAGCCACTAGTGGAGCTGACATTTCTGTAAATACTTCAAAAGAACTTACAGCAAGAGCAACCAGTGGTGGAGACATTAGGTATTCTGGCAATCCGGAGAGAATTGAAAAATCTGACAGCTCTTCTGGAAGCGTAAGATCTAATTAAGAGTATTTACACACTAAAAATCAGTATATTTAAGCAGTATAAAACACTAAAAACCAATCAATTGAAAACCGTTTTAAATTCTTTATAGAGTTTGGGGCGGTTTTTGTATATCTTTGTTTAACAGCTATGAAAGTGACATTTTCCCTGAATTGTGTCTCACTAATAGCGAAATAAAGATTAAAAATGAAAAAAGCTTTACTTATTCTGGCCTTAATGTTGGCTTTAATGCCTACAATTAATGCCCAAGAGAAAATTAAAGGTGATAGAAATGTTACCATAAAACAGACCTACATTGACGACTTTCACACCATCGTTGTTAATGGTGATTTTTCTATAGAGATTGTATACAACAGTAAACCATCAGTAAATGTAGAAACAGATGACAACTTACATGATGTTATTCAGTTTGAAGTTGTAGATGGAGTACTGTCTTTTGCACAGACAATGCGAATTACATCAAAAAAGCGATTGAATATTACTGTAAATTATGGAGATGCACTTCAAAATATAGAGATTAAAGGTGATGGAGAAATACGATCTTTAACTTCTATGGAACTAGGTGACGCTAGTTTGATTACCAGTGATAATTCTAGAGCCTACTTAAATATTAAAGCGAACAATTTTGATTATAAAAGTACAGGTAAATCTAAGACTCGATTAAATCTTACTGCAGATTCAACAAAAATTGAACTGAGTGATAATAGTAAGTTAGATGCCTTAATAAACAGTAAAGTAGCAGATTTTGATTTGTATCAACGTGCCGATGCTGTTATTGAAGGCGCTGCCAATAATTCTGTAATTAGATTAGATAATTCTACTAATTTTAACAGTCCTAAATTTGATGTAACAACCGTAGATGCCACCTTAGAAGGTAATAGCGATTTAACAATAAGTACTATAGATAATATTACTATTAACGCATCGGGAGATACTGAAATTTACCTATTTGGAAGTCCTGCAATTACCATTACCAAGTTTGAGGATACTGCAAAACTTCAAAAGAAAAAGCGATAATTTTATGCCTAGACTTCAGTTATCTTTAGAGAGAACTCTATTTGTATTCTAGGTGAGACTTTTATCATTCCTAACATTTTTTTTGGTGCCTTTAGGTTAAAATCATTAATATTTATAGGCATCAGTCCACTTACATACAATCCTTTTTCATGGTCTACAGAAACAGGAATTTTATAAGTTTTAGAAATTTTACAAATTGTAATTTCTACAGTTGCTGTCATAGAATTTACATCTTCTTCAATTTTTGTAATCTCTTTTAAATTCAAAACTATTTGTGGATGTTCTTCTGTATTAAGTAATTTATTAAAGTCTTTGTTTATAGCTTTTCCACCACAATCAAATTCGATATTAGAAAGTCTTAACATGGCTTTGCTAAACTTAATAGAGCTATCATACTCTTTAAAGTTTACCTTAATTGCATCTGAAAACGCATCAATGTTAAATGCACAATTAAAGGTGTTTACATTTGTTTTACCTTTGATTTTTAAATAACTATCGGAAGAAAAATTTATAGTAGCCTCTTTAACTTCATCATCACTTGCTGTAAAAGCACAGAATATTAAGCTTAAAAAAAATAAAACGACTATTGAAATTGATCTAATCATCTTTTTTAAAATTAAGGTCTTTAGCTTGCTTTAACAAACTAAAGACCTAAAATTAATTATTTAGTTTTAGAAACTTATCACGGCTTCCACCATTAACCCATTGAATTTACCATCATAAAGAACATCATCATCTGGGTAACCATCATAACTTTGAGATACATACTCAACTTTAGCCAATATATTCTTTGTTAAGAAATAACCTGCAGATAGTTGCACTCTATCAATATCTGCATCACCAAATGACTGTTCTGAACTAACAGTATTGTAACGACCACCTATGTAGAAGTTTTCTGCGCTACCAAAACGATAGATTACTTCACCTGCTAACTGAGTTGTACTACGGTCATCTGTCTCAGTTGAAGCTCCACCATTAGCGAATTCTAAAGTTCCAAAGAATTCCAGTCCACCATACTTAACAAATGGATTAACCATAATAGCTGTAATTCTATTTCTAAATCCTGGGTCAAATCGTCCTGTTCTAAATGTATTTGTGGCTGTTGTATTTTGCATTGACTGAGTTCGCCAATCAAAATAAGTTGGTGTTGTCATAACTGAGTAATATCTAGATCCTGCTCTATCAGCAGTATATAAATAAACGCTTGGTGCATACCCTGTGTTGTACAAAGAACCTGTTAATCTAAAACGTAAATCATCATTTAGCTGTTTATCATAACCTACTTTAGCTATAAAAGCTGCTCCACCTGTATTACTACCATTGTTTATTTCAACATCTTGATTTAATTTTCCATTAGAAAAACCTATCATACCAAGAAAACCGTTTCGTTGATAATAAATCTCAGCTCCTACTTCAGTGGTAAATGAATCCATGATTAAGTTTCCTACAAATGGATTATAAATGGCTTGTGCATTATCAGTTCTTCTAAAGTGTGCATCACCATAGTTATTTTCCATATGCCCAACTTTAATAGTAGTATATTTCATAAAGTTTTCCAATAAGCCTGGAGAAATGAAATCTAAATTGTCTATTTGGAAATATCCACCTTTTACATAAGGTTCTGGGTGATGACGTGAAGATAGATAAGTTCTTAAATGCATTCTCACACCTTTTGCTAAAGCTACATCTAAATCAAGGTTTGCAGTAGCTAAATTAAAGTTACTTCCTATATCTTGTAAAGGTTGTACTGTTCCACCATCAATTAAAGCTTGGTCTACACCATTTTCATGGTCCAAAGCTTGGAATTGTAATGTTGATGAGCCACCTATTCTTACTCTTATATCCTCAAAAGTAGAAACAGTATCTTTTGGTGCTTCAAAAACATTAATACCTCTTTTGTCTGGTTGTCTGTAATTATCTAAGTCTCTTTTACTTTTCTCTTGTGCAAATAGAGTACTCGCAAATGTTAGCACAAGAATAAAACTTGCATATTTTAAAATTGATTTCATGGTTACTATTTTTTTAGTTAATTGTTATTATTGTTTATCGTAAACAGAGCTAAAAGCTATTGTTATAGCATCTCCTGTTTTTATAGTTCCTAATAATGCCTTTGGTGGTTTGACTCCGTAGTCTGTCATTTTAAGAGACTTTTCGCCCTCTATAAATAACTTAGCTCCTTCTAGTTTTATATTTAGTGAAAGCGAAATAGACTTTTTAACTCCACATATTTTCAAATTTCCCTTAACAGTAGCTTTGAATTGATTTTCTGAAACTTTTTCAACTTTACTTACAGATGAGAGATTGAAATCTATTGTTTCATGCTTGTCCGTTTTAAGCGCCTTATAGGTGTTTTTATCCATTCCAGATTTACCACTTTTAAGACTCTCAGATTTCACGGAAAAACTAAGTGCTTTGATCGTAAAATCATCTGAATTCTCAACTTCTGCTTCACCTGACTGTTCCTCTGTAGTTAGCTCCCAATCATGTAATGAAGACGTTCCTTTTACTTTTAATTCAGAAGAGCTATTGTTTAAAGTATATGTTTGCGAAGTTGATACTTGAAAGAAAAACAAACCAACAAATAGTGTTGTAATGTAAAATACCGACGGTTTAATCATTAAGTTCATAGTTTTTTTGGTTTTTAATGTTTCACAAAGGTTTAAATAATCTTTAAAGTATTTTATGATAAAAATCATACCCTAATAGATTCAAATTAGAGTATAAAAAAAGCCGAAGTCAATGACTTCGGCTCTATTATATGTATGTATATTAAAAGTTGTTAATTATAAGTAGAAGTTGCTACTTCAAAATCAGCCTCTTTAGCCGCTAAATAGCGCTCTGCATCTAATGCAGCCATACAACCAGTACCAGCAGCTGTAATAGCTTGCCTGTATACATGGTCTGCTGCATCACCACTTACAAACACACCTTCAACATTAGTTTTACTTGTTCCTGGTTCAGCATTAATAATATAACCTGTTTCGTCTAAATCTATCTGACCTTTAAAAATATCTGTATTTGGTTTATGACCAATAGCTACAAAAAATCCTGTTGCTGGTATATCGTGCTTTTCATTAGTTTGGTTGTTAAAAACTCTAACGCCAGTTACAACTTGGCCATCTCCTAAAACCTCTTCTGTTTCGGTGTTGTATAAGATTTCTATGTTCTCAGTTTTCTTTACACGTTCTGCCATAATCTTAGAAGCTCTAAACTCATCACGACGCACTAGCATAGTTACTTTTTTACAAAGTTTAGATAAATAGTGTGCTTCTTCACAAGCAGAATCTCCTGCACCAACTATAACAACTTCTTGATTTCTGTAAAAGAAACCATCGCAAACTGCACAAGCTGAAACTCCACCACCTAATTGTAAATATTTTTGCTCAGAAGGCAGCCCTAAATATTTTGCTGAAGCACCAGTTGATATTATCACAGTCTTTGCATGAATTTCCTTTTCATCATTAACCCATACTTTATGGATATCACCAGAAAAATCGACTTTAGTCACCCATCCATGACGCACATCTGTCCCAAATCGCTCAGCCTGCTTTTGTAATTGTATCATCATTTCTGGTCCTGTGATTCCATCTGGATATCCAGGGAAGTTTTCAACATCATTAGTAGTAGTTAATTGCCCACCCGGTTGTTCCCCTTGATATAAAATCGGTTCCATATTTGCTCTGGAGGCATATATTGCAGCTGTATAGCCTGCAGGTCCAGAACCTATTATTAAGCATTTTACTTTTTCAATTGTATCAGACATATCTTGTGTTTATTACAAAACAAAAGTAGGATTTTTGAACAAAACCTTACACAGAAGTTATTAACACTAACTATAGTGTCATAAAGTTTTCAAATTGCTTTAATTTCTCATATTAATTTCTTAATTTTTATGTGTTTAACAGCTAAACCTAACCTGTCATGAAAGCAAAAATTCTTTTTTTAATCGTGCTATTGTTACTTGCTTTATCCTGTAAGAATGAAGCTAAAAGTACAGAAGAAACTAATAGTTCATCCAATACTGAACTAAATGAAAAACTAGGTATTTTAAAAGGTACTTGGGAACTCACAGGGTTCTATAACTACAAGGATAACGTTATTGTAGATTCTTTTAAAATGAATCCTGAATTTAGGCAATTAAAAATGTATACAGAGACCAAGGTAATGTGGTGTAAACACAGACCTGCAGATTCTTCAGAGTGGTTTGGTTATGGCACATACAAATATGATGGAGACCAGCTAACTGAGGTTTTAGATTTTGGTTCTGCAGTAATGGACGAAGTTATAGCGGAAAAGAAGCAATTTGTTTTTGATTTGGACTTATATCCTAATAAGTTTCAACAAATAGAATTAGATGAAGAAGGGAACAGAATTTATTCTGAAAATTACGTCAGGGTAGAATAAGCTTAACTATAAAAACTAAATTCTTCCCTTATAGCTTTTGTAATAAACCTAAAACGATAATTTTTAAGTTTGGCTACAATACGCTTCAGTCCATCGGAAGATAACCACCCTTTGTGATTGTTAAACTTTTTTATGTTAGACACATGCATCAAATGATTTTCACCATTAGCGATGCTATAAATACCACCATAAAAAGGCAAAGGCTTTAGTTTTATGCGATTGTCTAAAACAGTTAAGCGATGATCAAAAAATAACACAGGATCTACTTCAAAAAAATATTGAAGTAATTCTGGCTTAACAATTATAGAACTTCCACAGAGATAACTAAACTTAAATGTGGCAAATAAAAATGACTTACCGTCAAAATGTAGATAACCATTTTTAATATACCAACCAGGCACATCAACATTAGCATTATTTACATACTCCGCGATTCTTTTACTAACATAATCATCAGAGTCTACCGTCATCACATAATCAGTGTCAAATTTATCTTTCGCGTATTTTACACCTAGTTTTAGCTTTTTGCCTTTATCAATTTCCCTTCGTTTGTTAATACTATCATTACTTTCATTTTGTTTACGAATTGGAGGCTCAAAATTCACTTGTACATAATGAAGATTTTTATGTGTGAAATTGACTTGTGGAATTTCATGACAAACAGCAACCAATTTAAAATTCTGATTTGTCTGATTACATATAGATTTAAAAGTCCGTTCAACAAGATTACAAAACTCTAACCAATCACCAGAGACACGCTTACTTTTTACAGGGACAATAAAGGTTAACATATCTTAGACTTTTTTTCAGAAAGTTAAACTAAGTATAGATCTAAGACATTAAAAAAATAATCGATGAATTATAATATATAACCCATAGGATAATAATTTATATCTAAAAAATTAACAAAACTTTAGAAATAAGGCGTCTTTTCTATGCTTTTTATGTTTTGCTTTAACCTTTTTTAACTTGTAATGAAGCCTTAAAAGCCTTATATTAAAGTGAACCAAAAAAATTACAGAAAAATGAAGTTTATAAAAGACAAAAATGAAGAAAGAAGAGATTACCTTTTTCAAAAGGACAAAAAAACTGTTATTAGTGCAAGATTGATAGGTTTCGTTCTTGTTATTCTAATTAGTGCAGTTATTATTTCGGGTACTATCTTACAATAAATAATGTTCTAACCAAAAATAAGAAAAGCTCAGCGAATGCTGAGCTTTTCTTATTTAAGTCGGGGTGGCAGGATTCGAACCTGCGACCTCCGCGTCCCAAACGCGGCGCGATAACCGGGCTACGCTACACCCCGAATTTGTGGTTATCAATTTTAGGAGTGCAAATATATAGTTTTTCTTTACAATCCAACAACATTTTTCTAACTTTAAAAATTCATATTAAATTTTCACTTTCAACTATGAAATTAAGATTTCCTTTAATGGGTTTAATTCTAATAAGCATACTTACTTGCGCACAAGACAAAAACCCTACCAATACAAAGAATACGCACCAAGTTGTAGTATCAGACCTAAATATACCATGGGGTTTTACTTTTTTACCAGATGGTGCTATGCTTATTACTGAAAAATCTGGACAATTAATTCATTTTAAAGACGGAAAAAAGACTGAAATCACTGGATTACCAGATATTTATGTAAGAGGTCAAGGTGGCTTAATGGATATTATATTACATCCCAATTATAAAGAAAATGGATGGATTTACTTTTCTTATGCTTCTTCTGAAGGAGAAGGTGATGGAGGAAATACTGCTATTGGAAGAGCTAAGCTTAAAGAAAATAGTTTAGTGGATTTTGAAGTTTTATACAAGGCTAGTCCTAACTCTAGAAAAGGTCAACATTTTGGTTCTCGATTGGCTTTTGACAATGATAGTTACCTTTATTTTTCTATTGGAGAACGAGGTGATAGAGATGTAAACCCTCAAGATATTACAAGAGACTGCGGAAAAATTTACCGCTTAAAAGACGATGGTTCAATTCCTACTGACAACCCTTTTTATGAGGTTGAAAATGCAAAAAAGCAATTTATTCATATGGACACAGAAATCCTCAAGGAATGACCATACATCCAAAAACCGGAGAAATATGGACACACGAGCATGGCCCGAAAGGTGGTGACGAAATAAACATTATTAAGGCCGGAAAAAACTATGGTTGGCCTGTTATTAGTTATGGAGTAAATTACAGCGGTACAAAATTTACAGACATTACCGAGAAAGAAGGTATGGAACAACCGCTTCACTATTGGGTCCCTTCAATAGCACCAAGCGGAATGGCATTTATTAACAGCAATAAATATGGTGATTGGAAGGGTAACCTATTAGTTGGCTCATTAAAATTTCAATATTTAGACTTATGCACATTAAAAGATGGTAAAGTCATTAAAGAAGAACGTTTATTAGATGGCATAGGTAGAGTTAGGTCTATAGAACAAGGGCCTGACGGTTACATATATGTTGGAGTAGAAAATTTAGGAATTGTAAAGCTATTAAGAAAATGATAAAATGTTTGAGATTGTTGGTTTTATTACTATTGATAACTTCTTGTAATTCTAATAACAAGAAAAACAATCATGCAGATTATTCAATAAATAAACAAAACACAGCCTTAGATCCGCAATTAAAAGACACTTATGAACGCGGTAAATTAGTATACGAAGACATGTGTATAACCTGCCATATGAGTAATGGTAAAGGAGCACCTAAAGCATTTCCGCCTTTAGCCCAATCAGATTATTTAAAAGAGAATCAAGAAGCAAGCATAAGAGGTGTAAAAAAAGGCATGTCTGGTGAAATTGTTGTAAATGGAGTTACTTACAATAGTGTAATGACGCCTTTAGGTTTAAGCAATGAAGAAGTTGCTGACGTTATGAATTATATAAACAATAGTTGGGGTAATAATTATGGTGAAATAATTACTGCAGAAGATGTGATAAAAGTCATTAAAAACTAGGCTTAAATGGCTAACTTTGCACAACTAACTAAATCTAAACATTTATAATGCTTATAATCGGAATTGGTGGCGGAACAGGATGCGGAAAAACCACGGTTGTTAATACAATTCTTAAAGAACTTCCAGAGGGAGAAGTTGGCGTCATATCGCAAGATTCTTACTATAAAGACACATCTCATTTAAGTTTTGAAGAACGTGTAAAAATCAATTTTGATCATCCTCGTTCTATTGATTTTGAACTACTAGAACAACACCTAAAAGAACTTAAAGAAGGTAAATCCGTAAATCAACCTGTATACTCATTCGTTAAGCACAATCGCACTGGAGATGTTATTGTGACACAACCAAGAAAGGTAATGATTGTCGAAGGTATTCTCATTCTATCTCATCCTGAAATTAGAGAGTTGTTCGATATTAAGATATTCGTACACGCAGACTCTGACGAACGACTAATACGTCGTTTAAAACGAGACATTACAGAGCGAGGGAGAGATATTGATGAAGTTTTAACGAGGTATCAGACTACTTTAAAGCCAATGCATCAACAGTTCATAGAGCCAATGAAGGAGTATGCCGATATTATAATCCCAAACAACAAATACAACACAGTTGCCGTAGATATCGTTAAAACAATTATAAACGAAAGATTATAATGAAATTTTTAAATAATAAATATCTAAAACCATTCAAGAATATTTACGTTCTTGTATTGGTTGTATTTATTGTTTGGATGCTGTTTTTTGATGCACACTCATGGTTTTTTCACCATGAATTAAATTCTGAAATTGAAGAACTAGAGTATCAAAAAGAGCACTACAAAAACGAAATTGCAAAAGACAATAAAGCTATTAAAGAGCTGAGTACAGAAGAAGGAATTGAACGTGCTGCACGCGAAAATTACTATATGAAAAAAGATAATGAAGACATTTTCATTATAGAGTACCAAGACAGCATAGCTAAACAAGATAACGATGAGTAAATCCTTATTTAAAGATTTTGAAGCTGTTTCCTCAAAAGCTTGGAAACAAAAAATACAAGTAGACCTTAAAGGCGCAGATTACAACGACACCTTAATTTGGCACACCAATGAAGGTATAGACGTTAAACCATTTTACCATTCTGATGAATTTGAAAATTTACCAGAAACCTCTACAAGCAAAGCCACGCAATGGAAAATCTCACAAGTTATTGAGGTAGAAGATGCTAAAGAGGCTAATGTAAAGGCCACAGATGCTATTGCCAGAGGCGCTGAGCACATAACATTTGTTATTAAATCTGAAGACACAAATACTGAAGATTTACTGAATCAAATAGATTTAGTTAAAACAAGCATACGTTTTAAAATGCAGTTTCTTTCTTCAAAATTTATAGGAGAAAATGCTGCTGTATCTTCTTCTGGCTTAAGAGTGTATTTCGATATGGATATTATAGGCCATTTGGCGAAAACAGGTAATTGGTATACAAACTTAAAAGACGATCATGAAAAGTTTGATACTATTGTAAAATCATCTTATCAATTTTCAATAAATGCAAGTCTTTACCAAAATGCTGGCGCCAACATTGTGCAGCAATTGGCTTATAGTTTAGCTCATGTCAATGAGTATCTCAATCATTTCGATAATCTTTCAGATGAAATAAAAGAATTAATCGAGGTAACTTTTAACACAGCCGTTGGCTCAAATTACTTCTTCGAGATTGCAAAACTAAGAGCACTCAGACAATTATGGGCTACACTTGGTACCGAATATGGTTTTAACACCAACTGCAAAATAATTGCAACACCAAGCAAACGCAACAAAACCATTTATGACTACAATGTAAACATGCTACGCACCACTACAGAATGTATGAGTGCGATTTTGGGAGGTGCAGATATTATTGCCAATTTACCATACGATAGTTTGTACCACCATCCAAATGAATTTGGAGATCGCATAGCTCGCAATCAACTCTTAGTACTCAAAAATGAAAGCTATTTCGATAAGGTTAATAATCCAGCTGATGGTGCTTACTATATTGAAAGTTTAACCGAACAGTTAGCTGAAAGAGCTTTAGATCTTTTTAAAGATATTGAAGCTAACGGAGGCTTTTTAAGTCAATTAAAAGAAGGCACAATCCAACGAAAAATTAAAGAAAGTGCTGACAAAGAGCAAGCCGATTTTGATGCTGAAAAACTAGTCCTTTTAGGAACAAACAAGCACCCAAATCCTGCTGATAAAATGAAAAATGATTTAGAAGTGAGTCCTTTTTTAAAGATTGAAAAACGAAAAACTCTTATTGAACCAATAATTGAGAAAAGATTATCTGAAAATATGGAAATCAAAAGATTAAAAGAGGAATAAAACTTAATATAGATAAAATCTATAGCTTCTATTTTTAATAAAAAAACAAGGTTATGAACAGAAAAAACCTTCAACATATAGAATTAAAAGCTTCAGAAAAAAACGAAAATACCTCAACAAATTTTCTAACTGCTGAAGACATTAAAGTAAAATCTAATTATTCAAAAGAAGATCTAAAAGATTTAGAACACTTAGATTTTGTAGCTGGCATTGCTCCTAACCTTCGTGGCCCATACTCTACCATGTATGTTCGCAGACCTTGGACGATTAGACAATATGCAGGTTTTTCTACCGCAGAAGAAAGTAACGCTTTCTATAGAAGAAATTTAGCGGCAGGACAAAAAGGACTTTCGGTTGCTTTCGATTTAGCTACGCACAGAGGTTACGACTCAGACCACGAACGTGTTGTTGGCGATGTTGGTAAAGCTGGTGTAGCAATAGATTCGGTTGAAGACATGAAAATCCTCTTCGATCAAATTCCTCTAGATAAAATGTCTGTTTCTATGACCATGAATGGTGCTGTTCTGCCAATCATGGCATTTTATATTGTGGCTGCAGAAGAGCAAGGTGTAAAACCAGAATTATTAGCAGGAACAATTCAAAATGATATTCTAAAAGAGTTTATGGTGCGTAACACATACATTTATCCACCTACTCCATCGATGAAAATCATTTCAGATATTTTTGAATATACAAGTCAAAATATGCCAAAATTCAACAGTATTAGTATTTCCGGCTACCATATGCAAGAAGCTGGTGCAACCTGCGATATTGAGTTAGCGTATACTTTAGCTGATGGTTTAGAGTACATAAGAAAAGGATTAGGTGCAGGAATGGACATAGACACTTTTGCTCCGCGTTTATCTTTCTTTTGGGCAATTGGCATGAATCACTTTATGGAAATTGCCAAAATGCGTGCTGCACGTATGCTTTGGGCAAAACTCGTGAAACAGTTCAACCCTAAAAACCCAAAATCTCTGGCACTACGAACGCATTGCCAAACGTCTGGTTGGAGTTTAACTGAGCAAGATCCTTTTAACAATGTTGCAAGAACTTGTATAGAAGCTGCTGCTGCTGCTTTTGGCGGCACACAAAGTTTGCACACCAACGCACTAGATGAAGCGATTGCCTTACCAACAGATTTTTCGGCTCGTATTGCTCGTAATACACAGATATATCTTCAAGAAGAAACACATATTACCAAAACTGTAGATCCTTGGGCTGGTAGTTATTATGTTGAAAGCTTAACCAACGAAATTGCAGAAAAAGCCTGGCAACTTATTGAAGAAGTTGAAGAATTAGGCGGAATGACAAAAGCTATTGAAGCCGGAATTCCGAAACTACGTATCGAAGAAGCAGCTGCACGTAAGCAAGCTCGTATTGATTCTGGTCAAGATATTATTGTGGGTGTGAATAAATACCAACTGAAAGAAGAAGATCCGCTTCACATTTTAGAAGTAGACAACCAAACGGTTAGAAACCAACAAATAGAGCGCCTTAATCATATAAAAAGCACAAGAGACACCAAAGTTGTTACTGATGCTTTAGCGAAATTAACAGCTGCTGCAAAATCTGGTGAAGAAAATTTATTAGCTTTAGCAGTAGATGCAGCAAGAAAACGCGCCACACTTGGTGAAATTAGTGACGCTCTTGAAGCTGAATTTGGACGTTACAAAGCACAAATAAAATCATTTAGCGGAGTGTATAGCAAAGAAATAAAAGACGACGAAAGCTTTAAAAAAGCCAGAGAACTAGCAGACCAATTTGCAGAACAAGATGGTCGTAGACCACGTATAATGATTGCAAAAATGGGACAAGATGGCCATGACAGAGGTGCTAAAGTTGTAGCTACTGGTTACGCTGACGTTGGTTTTGATGTAGATATTGGCCCATTATTTCAAACACCAAAAGAAGCTGCTAAGCAAGCTGTAGAAAATGATGTGCATATTTTAGGTGTATCCTCATTAGCTGCAGGACACAAAACACTGGTTCCACAAGTTATTGAAGAATTGAAAAACTATGGCAGAGAAGATATTATGGTTATTGTTGGTGGTGTTATCCCAAAACAAGATTACCAATATTTATTCGATGCTGGTGCAGTTGCAGTCTTTGGACCAGGAACTAAAATTAGTGATGCAGCGATTCAGATTTTGGAAATTTTGATTGATTAGGTTTATCCAACATTACTCTTCCTAGCTGATGAATAAAGAATTAGAGGATTTACAATATTTGGTAAAGCGAAGATTTAGTTTTAGGATTAACCCTCAATTTTCTGAAAATTTCAAAACCAACATCAAAGACACCCAAATAATTCCATTAATCCAAGAGGTTTTTAAAATATTAGATTGGCCCATCGTGTATACCGATAATAAATCAGTTGAAGCTAAGCGAAAAAATGAATGGAACAAACTAACTGCGAAAATTACTGTTATAAAAAAATCTTCAGGAAGAATTGAAGTTCACAGCAAATCTCTAGAAGGTCACTTAACTGATTTTGGAAAAAACTCAAAACGAACCGGATTATTCATTGCGCTTTTTAAAAAACTTGAAAAAGAGTATAGTGCTAACGGCAAATTAAATGAATTAGAAGAAGAATTTAATAAAATAAATAACTGGGAAGGATACGAAGTCCCTGACAAACTTCCACTTCCAAAAAAGAACCGAGAACCTAACATTAGTATTGCTATAGTTGGTGGACTAATATTAGCAATTATTCTTGGTTTCTTTTATGGTTATTTAACTAATCTATTCGGGTATTTAATTGGATTATATGAATTTGGAATTGGTATATCTGTAGGATATTTATTTGGAAAAATATTAGTAAGAGCCAACTATCTACACGAAAAACCTGCTAAAATAATGATAGGCAGCATCCTTTTGATAATTTTAATATCAAGTCAATTTATAGGATTCATTATTATAAAAACTCAAAACAGCTTAACAGATTTAAGCTTTTTTAATTTCATCAACTTACATTTAGAAAGAGGACTTACAATTGACAACATTGAGACCGGCTGGATTGGGCTAATAATTGTTTGGGGATTTCAATTGGTTCTACCATTTATTATAGCCGTTTTTAAATCTACACTTATTGTAATGAAAGCTGTCTATGAAAAGGTACCAGAAGAAGTCCTAGAATATACAATATTCCTTATTAAAAAAAACAAACCGATAAGTGAAGTCAGATTATTATTAGCAGAAAAAGGATGGAGTGAAAAATCTGATCAAGAAGATATATTTGATGCCATAAACGTTATAATTGGTATTCAAGATTTCAGAAGAGAATGATTTAATCCGAAAAGATCAAACAAAAACTAATTTAAATCTATTAAAAAAAGCCCTTCATTTCGAAGGGCTTTTTTATTTATAATTCACTCTTATTAATCATCAACTTTTTCTTTGGTGTCTTTAATCTCAAATTCTTTAAAATCACCTCCATTAACAACAGACCATTCTTTCATTTCTTTAAAATAGGTTTTAATCGCTTTATTAACATCTTCAACGGTTAAACTTTTTACCTTTTCCTCAATGTTTTTCTGAAACATCATATCTCTTTCATAATACAAGTTATTATTAATCGTACTTGCTAATTCATTATCTTTTGCTCGAGATACACTTTGTGCTTGAACCCAACCAGCAACTGCATCGTCTAACTCTTGTTGTGTAATTCCGTCTTTAATAAAACGAGCTATTTCTTCTTCAAATCCTTTTTGAACTTTAGCTTCGTTTTCTGGCGCGTAGATAGCGTAGATATACATTCCAGAATTTTTATCATCCTTATCTCCATCTACATTAACTCCACCTCCTGCGCCATAGCTTACACCATCTTGCTGACGTAATCTTGTTGCTATACGAGAGTTTAAGAAACCACCACCAAACACAGATCCAGCTACTTGTAAAGCCGCATAGTCTTCATCATATTGGCTACACTCAAAGTTTAAGAATCCTAAGGTAAAAGCGTTTTTCTTGTCTGGAGTTTTTATTTGTTCATTTGCTGGGTTATTCGCTCTATAAGGATCTTTTATTTCAGAATAAGGTAAATCCGATTTAAAATCAGCGTACTCTTTTTCAAAATACCCTTTTAGTGCTGCTTCATCAATATTACCAATAGCCACTAAAGTCGCGTTATTTGAAATTCCGTAGAAATCATCATAATAGGCTTGCATTCCCTCTACTGTTACATCATTGATAGCTGCCAATTCTTCTTCCATAGACATGTTATACAACGGATGTCCTTTAGGATACGTCTGGTTAATTTCACCCAAACGTTTTTGCACTAAGTACTGTGGCTCTGTTTTATTTCGCTCGATATTTGCAATATCTTGAGTTTTCAATTTATCTAATTCCTCTTGACTAAATGCTGGTGTTTTTAACATTTCGGTCATTAAATCTAATGTTTCCATTAAATGCTCTTTGGTAGATGTTACATAAGCATACGTTCTACCATTACTTCCACTAAAATATACGCTAGATTTAAGCTCACTAAGTTTATCTTCAATATCTTGTCTGGATTTTGTTTTAGTACCTTTATTAAGCATTCTTGCCGTATAATTTGCAACCCTTCCTTTGTTCATTAAATCATCAACACCACCATTTCTAAAAGTGAAATTAACATTAACAGTTTCTCCTCTGTTATCTTTTTTAATGAAGCCATATTCGATACCTGTTTTACCAATAGTTCCTGTTTCTAAGCGGTCTTGAATGTTTGCATAAGACACATCAAAAGCTTCTCCTGTACTTAATGCTTCTTTTCCTTTGTAGTTAGTCACCAAGTCTTCTAAACCTTCAGTATGAGGAATCTCGATACGCATTGGCTGCTTTGTTGGAACAAAGTTTCCAACCGTTCTGTTTGTCTTAATAAAATAGTTATTTAAAACTTCATTAACCTGATCTAATGTTGCAGCTTCCACACGATCTCTGTGAATAAACATTAATCTCCAGTCACCAGCACCTATAAATTCACTTGTATAAGTTCCTAAGTATGAAGAATTACGAAGCATCTGATCCATCTGTTTTCCTAAATTCGCTTTTGCACGCTTTAGCTCTTCCTCTGTAATTGGATTTTCACGTAATCCATCAAACATTTCTAACAATGTAGCTTCTGCCTCCGCTAAAGATTTATCTGAAGGTACATCTACATTAAAGTAGATAAACCCAGGTTCTTTGGTAAACGGCGAAAAACTCCATATAGAAGATGCTTTATTACTTTCTACTAAAGCTTTATATAAACGACCAGATGGTTGATCTGTTAAAATATTTTCTACTAGTGCTAGAGGTGCATAATCTACATGAGAACCTGCTGGTGTATGATACAATGCAGAAACTAGTTGCAAGTCTCCTACTCGACTTAACTCAACTCTTTTTTCGCCATCTTGAGGTGGCTCTATTGTTGGTACATCTTTTAAAGGAGTATCAGGATTTTTAATTCCACCAAACTTCTTTTCGATTAAAGCAAGTGTTTTGTCCTTATCAAACTTTCCTGTTACCATTAAAACAGCATTATCTGGTCGGTAATACTTTTTATAGAATGCTTTTAGGTTTTCAATTGGCACACGCTCAATATCAGACTTATTACCAATCGTGGATTGTCCGTAATTGTGCCATAAAAATGCAGAGCTGATTACTTTTTGCATTAATACACTTGTTGGTGAATTTTCACCAGATTCAAACTCATTTCTTACTACTGAAAATTCAGAATCCAAATCTTTCTTGGCTATGTAAGAATTCACCATACGATCAGCTTCTAGGTCTAAAGCCCAATCTAAATTTTCGTCGGTGGCATTAAAAGTTTCAAAATAATTTGTACGATCGTACCAAGTGGTACCATTTGGTCTTGCTCCATGCGATGTTAACTCTTTTGGAATATCTGGATGATTAGGCGTGCCTTTAAACACCAAATGCTCTAATAAGTGAGCCATTCCTTTTTCTCCATAACCCTCGTGTCTCGACCCTACTTTGTAAGTAATATTAACTGTAATGGTTTGAGATGAATTGTCTGGAAACAATAAGACTTTAAGTCCGTTATCCAATTTGTACTCTGTAATACCTTCTACCGAGGCAGTTTGTTTTGGCTGAGCTTCTACTATAACAGAGAATAGTAAAGCAATTACCAGCACTAATGCAGTGCGAAAATTAGTTTTCATGTTTTTGATTAATTTATTGGTTACGTTAAAGTTAAATATTAAGATTTTAAAATCATGTTAAAAAACTGACAATTAAAGCTTCACAAGAATTTAACTCTAAAAAATCTGACTCAAACATTAATGAAAAAAAGTTTAAAAATATTGTAGACATACAAAAAGCTAAACTGTTAACAACTTCAATTTTCTATACTCATAATAAATTGTATTTTTAAACCCTTAATAAACCAAATCATTTAATGGGTAAAATCATTGCAATTGCTAACCAAAAAGGTGGTGTCGGAAAAACGACTACCTCAGTAAATTTAGCAGCTTCTTTAGGTGCACTAGAGAAGAAAGTCCTACTTATAGACGCAGATCCGCAAGCTAATGCAAGCTCTGGATTGGGTATTGATGTTGACACCGTAGAGCTTGGGTCATATCAGGTTTTAGAACATACCAAAACAGCAAAAGAAGCTATTATGGCATCTAATGCACCTAATGTAGATGTTATTCCTGCGCATATAGATCTTGTTGCGATTGAGATAGAGCTTGTTGATAAAGATGAGCGAGAGTATATGCTTAAACAAGCAATTTCAGGTTTAAAATCTGAATATGATTATATTTTAATTGATTGTGCTCCATCATTAGGGTTACTAACTTTGAATGCCTTAACAGCTTCCGATTCTGTAATTATTCCTATTCAATGCGAGTATTTTGCATTAGAAGGTTTAGGAAAACTGTTAAATACTATTAAAAGTGTACAAAAAATACACAACCAAGCGTTAGACATTGAAGGCATGCTGCTTACTATGTTCGATTCGCGTTTACGTTTATCGAATCAGGTTGTAGAAGAAGTTCAAAAACACTTTAGCGATATGGTGTTTGAAACCATTATACAGCGTAATGTGAAACTTGGTGAAGCTCCTAGTTATGGAGAAAGTATAATTAACTATGATGTAAGTAGTAGAGGTGCTGCCAATTATTTGAACTTGGCAAAAGAGCTTATAAAGAAAAACGAATTGTAATGGCGAAGGCTACAAAAAAACAGGCTTTAGGGCGCGGATTATCTGCTTTACTTAAAGATCCTGAAAATGATATAAAATCTGCAGAAGACAAAAATGCAGACAAAGTTGTTGGTAATATTGTTGAACTAGATATTGACAGTATTGAGGTTAACCCTTTTCAACCAAGAACCAACTTTAATGAAGAATCGCTTAGAGAATTAGCTTCATCAATAAGAGAGTTAGGTGTTATTCAACCTATTACGGTTAGAAAATTAGCATTTAATAACTATCAGCTAGTTTCTGGAGAACGCCGTTTTAGAGCCTCGAAACTTATTGGCTTAGAAACTATTCCTGCCTATATAAGAATTGCTAATGACCAAGAATCTTTAGAGATGGCATTGGTTGAAAATATTCAGAGACAGGATTTAGACCCAATAGAAATTGCATTATCCTACCAACGTTTAATTGATGAAATTAACCTTACGCAGGAGCAAATGAGTGAGCGTGTAGGTAAAAAACGTTCTACTATTGCCAATTATCTTCGATTACTAAAACTAGACCCAATTATCCAAACCGGAATGCGTGATGGATTTATTTCTATGGGTCATGGTAGAGCTATGGTAAATATTGAAAGTCCCGTAGACCAGCTTGAAGTTTATGAAAAAATTATCAGCAACAAACTTTCTGTAAGGGCTACTGAGCAACTTGTAAAAAACCTTAATAACCAAGAAGAGGAAGCTAAACAAGATAAAACAACTACCGAGATTCCTAAATATGTAAAAAAGGGAATTAAAGATTTTTCAGATTATTTTGGTCACAAAATTGATGTGAAACTTGGTAAAAATGGTAGCGGAAGAATTACAATTCCGTTTCATTCTGAAGAAGATTTCAATAGAATTAAAAAACTAGTACAGCGTGCTAAATAAAAAGCTTTTCTTTGGCATTCTCTGCTTTATTTCTATATCATTTTCATCAGCTCAAGTAGAAAATGACAGCACAAATGTTGGTTTAGATAAAGAAACAGTATTAATTGATAATGCATTTATAGAAAAAAAGGAAATAGACCCTTTAAGACCTTCTAAAGCTGCATTCTATTCTGCTATTTTACCAGGTGCAGGACAATTTTACAACAAAAAATATTGGAAAATCCCGATTGTTTGGGGTGCAATAGGCACAGGTGTTTACTTTTATATAAGAAACGATAAGCAATATGACCGTTATAGAGATGCTTATAAAAGGCGATTAGCAGGTTTTACAGATGATGAATTTTCAGATGCAAACGGAAATCCACTCATTTCTAATGATGGGCTAATTAGAGCACAACAACAGTTTAGAAGAAACAAAGAAGTTTCACTTTTGGTTACTATTGGCTTATATGCGCTTAATATCATCGATGCCAATGTAGATGCACATTTACTTCAGTTTAATGTAGATGAAAATTTAAGTTTAAGTCCGCATTACCAATATAACCAAATGGAAAACTCTGGAGATTTAGGCTTAACTCTTAACTTTAAATTCTAATGAATATAGCTTTACTCGGTTATGGCAGAATGGGCAAAAGTATTGAAACAATTGCTTTAGACCGAAACCATAATATTACATTAAAGGCAACAAGTTCTACCACAACATTTGATTTTTCTGAAACAGATGTTGCTATAGATTTTAGCATTCCTTCAACTGCAGTAAACAACATAAAAAAAGCTATCGAAGCTGGTGTTCCCGTTATATCTGGTACAACAGGCTGGTTAGACCATTATGATGAAGTTTTGGACTACTGCAAATCTAATAATGGTACGTTTTTATATGCATCAAATTTTAGTTTGGGTGTGAATATCTTTTTTGAAATTAATTCAAGATTAAGCCAACTTATGGCTTCCGTTGAAGGTTATGATACAGAGATTGAAGAAATTCATCATACGCAAAAGCTAGATGCGCCAAGTGGAACTGCAATAACTTTAGCAGAACAAATTATTGATAACACACGTTATAAAGGTTGGACATTAAATAAACCAAATTCCGATGAGCTTCATATCGAAGCCAAACGTATACCTGAAGTTCCTGGCACACATGAAATAACTTATAATTCTGAAATAGACTCTATTAGCATTAAGCACACAGCGCACAGTAGACAAGGTTTTGCTTTAGGTGCTGTAATTGCAGCAGAATGGATTAAAGATAAAAAAGGCATCTTCAGCATGAAAGATGTGTTAAACATTGGTTAATTTGCCAATCATTTGAAACAAAATAAAATATTTTTCAACCTACTAGACTAAACATAACATCATGACTTGGACAGAGTGGTTTATTTTTTTACTGATATTACAAATTATTCATGGCTTAGGAACTTGGAAACTATACATTAAAGCTGGTAGACAAGCTTGGGAAGCATTTGTACCTGTTTATAATGCAGTAATCTTAATGAAGATTATTTCGCGTCCTTGGTGGTGGGTAATTCTTATGTTTTTACCAATTGTTAATCTAATTATGATTCCTGCTGCATGGGTTGAAACAGCCAGAGCATTTGGTAAAGACAGTAAATTAGATGCTTTAATTTGTATTGTAACTCTTGGGTTTTATCTCTATTACCTCAACTACGTTGAAGATGTTAAATATATTGAAAACAGACAACTAAAGCCAAAAACTTCTACTGGTGAATGGATTACTTCTATTCTATTTGCTATTGTTGCTGCAACCATTGTACATACATACTTTTTTCAACCGTTTGTTATTCCGTCTTCATCTTTAGAAAAATCGTTATTAGTTGGTGATTTTCTTATTGTGAGTAAGATACATTATGGTGCCAGAGCGCCAATGACTACTGTTGCAGCACCAATGGTGCATGACACTATTCCTAAATTAGGAACTAAATCATATTTATTTAGTGACAACTATGATAAAAGAAATACATCTTGGAAAAACAAACTACAACTACCCTATTTTAGACTGCCTGGTTTTGAAAATGTAGAACGCAACGATATTGTTGTTTTTAACCAACCTGCAGATACGCTTTTGGACATGAATGATTTTAATCCAGATCGTAACTACTACAAACCAATTGATAAAAAGACAAATTTAGTAAAGCGTTGTGTTGCTACACCTGGAGATACATTAGAAATACGAGATGGCTACGTATATATTAACGGTAAACAAAATGTATTACCACCAAGATCGCATTTACAATTTTCTTACTTATTAACTTTAAAAAAGCCTATAAGTTCAGCAAGTGAAGAACGCATGTTTTATAATATGTTAGATAAAGCTGATATTGATGATGGTTTTAGAATTAATCCCGATGGTACATTCTACCTAGCTGCAGCTTCAGACGAAGCTGTTAAAAAACTAAGAGTACAGCCAAATGTAGCTAGTGTAGAACGGGTGACTCAAGAAAAAGGTATTTCTGGCAATGTTTTTCCAAGAGATAATTATCACAACGACTGGAACACTGATTACTTTGGCCCTCTTTGGATTCCTAAAGCTGGTGCAACCGTAGCACTAGACAAAACAAACATAGGATTGTACAAACGTGCGATTGGTGAGTACGAAGGGAACAAGGTTGTTACACGTGGTGATGAAATTTATATTAATGATAAATTAGCAACATCCTACACTTTTAAGCAAGATTACTACTGGATGATGGGAGACAACAGAAATAACTCTATTGATAGTAGATATTGGGGATTTGTCCCTTATGACCATATTTTTGGTAAACCTGTATTTATTTGGATGAGTATAGATGGACTAATGAAAGGCGGTATTAAAAACTGGAAATTCCGTTGGGACAGAATCTTTACAACTGTGAGTGGAAGTGGTAAATCCACATCCTATTTTATCCCGTTTTTATTTTTATTATTAGTTATTTATCTAGTCAACAAATGGTTAAAAAAGAAGAAGTTAGATGAAAATGAAAAAATATCAGGTACTACAGCTGTTTATGCATCAATAAATGACAGAGTAAAGGCTGTTTTAATAGACTCATTAATTTTATTAATTTTTATGTATGCCTTTTCTGTTTTATTTTCATTTTTAGGAAATGTTCCCAATAATATAAAAGTTGTTTCATGGGTACTGATTTTTCTGTTGTATGACCCACTTATGACAGCTTTTAATGGTGGAACTATTGGTCACTCAGCAGCAAACATAACTGTTAGAAGAAGTAATAATATTGATAAAAACATTGCTTTTCCAAATGCCATGTTGAGATTTTTATTAAAAAGTTTATTAGGATGGATTTCGCTTATTAGTATAAGTTTTAGTGACAACAAAACAGCAATACATGATAAAGCTGTAAATTCTGTCGTAATAAAAAAAGAATAAAAAAAGTGGATTATGCTAGATGTTATATTGCATCCAACATACTTCCCTAACATAGTACACTTTGTAGCTATGGTAAAGTCAGATTCAGTATGTTTTGAGGTTTGTGACAATTACCAAAAGCAATCGTATAGAAATCGTACGGAGATCTATGGCGCCAATGGCAAGTTAGCATTAACTGTGCCTGTTAGTTATTCTCAAAAAAACAGGCAATTGTACAGAGATGTAAAAATTGCTAATGAAGACGACTGGCAATTACAACATTTAAAATCGTTGCAATCTGCCTACAGTATGTCTCCTTTTTTTGAGTTTTATATTGATGATTTAATGCCTCTTTTTGAAACTAAATTTGACTTCATCTTAGATTTAAACTTTAAGTGTTTTGAAATTCTTCAAGATAGCCTTCAATTGGAGCTAAACATTTCTGAAAGCGCAGTCTTTGAAAAAGAACCTTTAAACAAAACAGATTATAGACCTTTAGTAAAACGAAATTACGAAGCCAATAACCTAGAAAAATACACTCAGGTTTTTACCGAAAAACATGGTTTTATTCCTAATTTAAGTATTCTAGATTTACTCTTTAACGAAGGGCCTAACACAGAGTTATATCTTACTCGCCAAAGCGTAAACTTATGCTAAAATTTACCATTCATTATGGTTTGCATTTTGGTCTGCCTTTAATTATTGCATTGGTATTTTACAGAAAGCAATGGCTAAAAATGTATTTAGTTATGCTCGCTGCATTTGTAATAGATTTAGACCACTTATTAGCGGACCCTATTTTTGATTCTAATAGATGTAGCATAAACTTTCATCCGCTTCATAGCTATTATGCCATTACCGTTTACTTTTTTTTACTTTGGAAAAAACCAACACGTGTGTTTGCTTTAGGATTGCTTGCACACATTGTATCAGATAGTGTAGATTGCTTACTTATTTAAATTCAAAGTAGCTTTTATAGGATAATGGTCCGAAAGATTGATGTCACTATATGTCTTAAATCCATTAACTTTAAAACGCTTATCAGCTAAAATAAAATCAATTCTTAGAGGAAAGAATTTAATATCAAACGATTTACCAAAACCATTGCCTGCTTTTTCAAATGTATCTACCAAATCATCACCTAAGATTTTCTTATAACTGTATGAAAATGCAGTATTATTAAAATCACCGGCCACAATAGTTTTATAAGGACATTTAGATTTATGCTTTAGAAAT
Organism: Winogradskyella poriferorum; assembly: GCF_036553625.1. Taxonomy (NCBI): domain Bacteria; kingdom Pseudomonadati; phylum Bacteroidota; class Flavobacteriia; order Flavobacteriales; family Flavobacteriaceae; genus Winogradskyella; species Winogradskyella poriferorum. The sequence continues at coordinate 116,393 of NZ_JAZHOU010000002.1, read as the reverse complement.
TTTTCTACTTGAGATTGTTGCTTTTGAAATGCCCATTTTACACGTTTTATAAACACATCTCTTGAATACTGACTGTTTATATAATCTATTTCAGTATTTATTTTGGCTGATTGTAAATGAACGTTATACACTCTAATAGTGTCCTTTCCCTTAACAACATCTGCAAAAACAGCGTTGTTGTTTGTATCTTCAAATTCTAAAGAACCCGAGTTTATAATAGGAAATTTAGAAAAAATTGTATGTCCGCCCTTTGTATCCTTGACGAACCTACCATTAAAATCAGTGTATCCTTCTAAATTTATTGGCTTCCCTCTTGTGTATTCTTGAATACATATAATATCTGGAGATTCCTTATAAAAAAAATCTATGATATCTTCTTTAGTCGTTTTATTAGGCTTCCAATTATACTTATTAAACAACCTAACATTAAAAGACATTATAGATATATTATCTGCTTCTTCTACTTTTTTCAAAGATGAAAACTTATAGAGAGACCCTAAATAATTCCACCCTAAAAGTAATACCACAAGCGATAACAACATTTGCTTCTTAACTTGAAGTAACCAATAGATAAAAAATACAATATTGAGTGAAATTAAAAGTGGTACACCTAAACTTAGAATAGATAAACTAGCGAAACTTTTTGGAGGCACATAAGGCAATAAGTAAGAAACAAGCAACAAAAATGCCGCCAACGAGTTGACGATAAACACAAGCTTACTAAAGAATTTTAATTTTTTCATATTCATTAGCCCTCCAAGTGATAGCTTTATTTCTTACCTGCTTTGAACAAAAACTCTTTTTCTTCTGCTGTTAAACTTTCATAACCACTTTTACTAATTTTATCTAAAATTAGATCTATCTTCTTCTGATCGTTATACGTATGGAACTCTTCTCTGGTTTTTCCTGCATAAGTCTTCTTTTTTGATGTTCTATGCACGGTTTTTAATTTAGATTTAGGCTTAAACCAACTTGCAATCGAGTCCATAAAGCGTTCAAAGCCTTTACCTATATCTTTTCCTTTTACCAATTGACTTGCGTAAACGTAACCCAAAACATAACCTCCAATATGCGCTACATAACCTCCTTGATTAACACCAGACATTAACCTAAAAACATCCATAACCACAAAGAAAACAGCAATATGAATCCATTTTACATTGAACGTGTTAAACAATCTAATTTCAGATTTAGGCATGTAAATAGCTATAAACATAAGCAATGCGCTAACACCTGCAGATGCACCAACCATAATACTGTTTTTAGGGCCAAAAAAATCAAAGTGAATTAAATTAAAGACAGCCAAATACGCTAAACCACCTGCTATAATACCTAACAAATAAATATTTAAAACCATCTTGGTTCTAAACAAATTAGATGCTGCTCTAGACAGATAAAACAAAAACAACATGTTAAACAACAAGTGAAAAAAATCATTATGAAGAAATCCATAAGAAATTAAAGACCAAGGCTGTAAAATAAACTTTCCAAAAATTGAAGGCAACTTAAAATAAGTTACAATATCTAGTTTTAATAGATTTGTTAATATCGCAACTACTATAAATACAATAACGTTAATGGCTATTATTTTACCAAAAACATCGAGATTCTTATAACGGTATTTTAAATCTTCAACAATCGTCATTCTTAATTCCAACGGTATTTATCCATACTATTCTTTTTCCAATACCACATTAAAAGGAATCCTACAAGTGCTCCGCCAATATGTGCAAAATGGCCTACATTAAAACCAAACATAGAACTTCCGCCTGTAATACCAGATATAATTTCGTAACCCAACAATAAAGGGATAAAATATTTAGCCTTTATAGGAATAGGAAGGAAAATTAGCATAAGTGATGCATTAGGGAACAGCATACCAAAGCCTACCAATAATCCCATTACACATCCTGAAGCACCTACAGAGGTAGTATTAAAAATTCTTGTAAAATCCTGAAAACGTTCTGCTCCAATGACATCAACCCAACCTTGATAATACTTCCCTTCATTTAATGTTGCTAAAATATGATCTGACTCAAAACCTGCTGCGGTTAAATCACCTAATATCGATTGAAAATTATAAAAATTAATTACCAAAGGAAGTAGCACAGCACCTAAACCTGCACTAAAATACAAGAAGAGAAACTTTTTTGTACCCAATCGTTGCTCTATTGGTGTACCAAACATCCATAAACCCAACATATTAAATAGAATATGTAAGAAAAAGATATTCATTCCGTTGCCTGTATTTACATAAGAGGCATGCATAAACATATGCGTAATAATTTGCCAAGGCTTAAATTCATCGTTCAGAGGAAAATGCTCAGCAAATAAATTTGTAAATACATCGCCATAAGTTCCTATGGATAATGTTCCAATCCAAAAAATTACATTTATTATAATTAGATGCTTTACCGCATCTGATATTCCTTGTCTCATACTACATAAATTTCTTTTCAATGTCGTCTGTAGACATTGTTATAAACGTTGGTCTGTTGGTTGGAGAAATATTTGGCTCCTTACAAGCAAACAGAGAGTTTACCAAATGCTCCTGCTCTGTATTATTCAAAGCTTGTCCGTTTTTTATTGCTAAACTCTTAGCCATAGATTTGGCTAACAAATCTGCTGCACTAAAACTTGCATCTGGCACATCATTTTCTACATCGCTAATGAGTTGCTCCAAAATTATAGACACCTCACTCTCTGGTACTCCAACAGGAACTCCTGTAATAGTTATTGCATCTTCTTTAACGTCTGAAAACACGAATCCTGTATGTTCCAGATCCTCTTGTAGTTCTGAAATAATATTCATTTCGTTAGGTGTAAAACTCAACTGCAAAGGAAATAACAATTGTTGACTTGTAGCCTCTTTAATGGTAATATGCTTCAGAAAGCCCTCATACAAAACACGTTGGTGTGCCCTATTCTGATCAATAATAAGCATACCAGATTTTAGTGTACTTACAATATATTTTTGCTGGAGTTGAAATGTAGTTTTACTCGTTTCTACAGAAGCATCACTAAAAATTGTTTCAGTTTTAACGTCTTTTTCAAAACTCACTTCAATATCATCTCCTTGTCTTCTATTGCCCTTGGACTCCAAACCAACATATAAACTTTCCCAGTTTGCTGCTGGTGCGGATTTAAAACTTGCTCTAGTTGAAGAAGCTTTAGAAGACGAGTTACCAGATTTACTACCTTCATCTGCAAATGGATTAAAACTTCTGTCTACCTCTATCGTTGGGGCTTTGCCTGCTTTATCTTTGTAGCTGTAAGGTGTATCAAAGCTACTTTGTTGTTCAAAATCTAGAACAGGCGCTATGTTAAACTGTCCTAAACTATGCTTTACAGCTGATCTTAAAATAGCGTAAAGCGTATGCTCATCATCAAACTTAATTTCGGTTTTTGTAGGATGAATATTAATATCTATAGTTTTAGGATCTACCGTAAGATTTAAAAAATAACTAGCATGGTAACCATCTTTTAATAAACCTTCAAATGCAGCACTAATAGCATGATTTAGATACGGACTTTTTATAAATCTCTGGTTTACAAAAAAGAATTGCTCTGAGCGTGTTTTCTTAGAATATTCTGGCTTGCCTACAAATCCTGATATTTTTAAAACTTCAGTATCCTCTTCTACAGGCACCAATCTTTCATTGGTTTTGTTTCCAAAAATATGAACAACACGTTGTCTGTAGTTTTCATTAGGCACATTAAAAATCTCGCTCCCATTATGATAAAAAGCAAAGGCTATACTTGGATGCGCTAACGCTACACGATGAAACTCATCTGTAATATGTCTTAACTCTACAGTGTCAGATTTTAAAAAGTTTCGTCTTGCAGGAATATTAAAAAATAGATTTTTAACAGCAACAGATGTCCCTGTTGGTATTACAGTAGCTTCTTGAGATTTTACTGTACTACCTTCTATCTCTATGACTGTGCCCAATTCATCATCAGGTCGCTTGGTTTTCAGCTCTACATGTGCAATAGCCGCAATACTTGCTAAAGCTTCACCTCTGAATCCTTTGGTATTAAGCTGAAATAAATCTTCGGCAGATTTTATTTTTGATGTGGCATGGCGTTCAAAACTTAAACGTGCGTCGGTAACACTCATACCTTTGCCATTATCTATAACTTGCACTAGTGTTTTACCAGCATCTTTTATAATGAGTTTTATGTCATCTGCATCAGCATCAATTGCATTTTCTAAAAGCTCTTTAACTACAGAAGCAGGACGTTGTACCACTTCACCAGCTGCAATTTGGTTAGCAACATGGTCTGGTAAAAGTTGAATGATATCTGTCATTAGCTTTGGGAAGAAAAAATAGATAAATCAAAACCAAATAAGAACAAAAACAACAGAATTAAAATACCAGCAATGATAAAGACACGTCTGTTCACGTTTTCGTCTCTATTATTTTTATATTCATCCATTGCCGCGTTCCATTTTCCTTTAATTCCTTTTGGTGGATTTATAGTTTTACGGTATTCGTCAAATTTGTGCTTCAATTCATAAGGGTTACCATCACCTTTATAATAACGCGGCTTATAATTATACTTTCTATTTTTTTTCAATTTCATTAATCCCATAATAACCCTATTAAATATATCCTTCAAGAACATACATTAAAACAAAAAGCGCTATGAGCATTATGATTAAAGCAGGTAAGGAAAATAACTTATTAGATTTTCGCTTGGTATTACCTTTCATTTCACTCCACTTACGCTCCAAGTCGTCTTTCGACTCTTCCCGATGGTTTTCGGTTTCAGAATCCTGAAAGCGTGGCTTATAATTAAACTGTTTATTTTTTCTTTGATTAAACAAGTTGTCTTATATATTAAAACCTTGATAGTCTCAAAAGTACTTAAAATACTAGGAAAAAACGTTTAAGGATTCCTTAAAATTATCAACAAAAAGGATGCCACTTTAAATTGGAAGATGAATTTGAAGTCGAAGTTTGAAACTTTATTTTAACTGAATACTGAAAACTACTTCGTCTCTTTTCTAAGCTGAGCCATCTTAATTGCCGCTATGGCAGCTTCTGTGCCTTTGTTACCATGCTTTCCGCCAGAACGATCAATTGATTGTTGCATGGTGTTATCTGTTAGCACACAGAAGATAACAGGAATATCACCAGACAAATTAAGATCTTTTATACCTTGAGTAACACCTTCACAAACAAAATCGAAATGCTTTGTTTCACCTTGTATAACGCAACCTATAACAATAATAGCGTCTAACATGCCAGATTCGGCATAAATGCTTTTAGACATTCTGGCAGCACCATAGGTAAGTTCAAATGTTCCTGGCACATTCCAACGTACTATGTTTTCTTTTAATGCACCACAATCTGTCAATGCATCAAATGCACCTTGCCACAGGCCTTCTGTTATAGTGTCATTCCATTCTGAAACAACAATCCCAAACCGAAAGTCTTTCGCGTTTGGGATTGTTGTTTTATCGTAATTCGATAAATTATGATTTGCAGTAGCCATTTATTGCATTTTAGCTTCAACCATACCTATTAAAACATCAACTTGTGTAGCTTCTGTGGAACTGTCAAATTCATTCTTAATACGCTTTAAGTAATCTAAAGCTTTTTGGTTTTCGTTTAATCTAATAGCTATACGAGCTGCCTTCATTAAAAACATTGGAGTTGTATAGTTATTTAAATCCGCTTTAAACGCTTTTTCGTAATAGTCTAAGCCTTCTTTATACTGCTCTAATTGTACAAATGCATCTCCTATAGCTCCTTTAACTATTGGACCAGGAATAGAAGCATCACTAGTAAATTCTTGAAGGTAGCTTATTGCTTTTTCGTAATCTTTAAGGTTTAAATACGATATACCAGCATAGTAATTTGCAAGATTTCCAGCAGGTGTACCACTATATTCTTTAGCAATATCTACCATTCCAAATTTACCGTTACCACCATTTAAAGCCATATTATAAAGTGAGTCTGATGAAATACCATTTGCAGCCTCCTCAAAATAAGTTCTAGCCTGGTACATGTCGTTCATAGCCTCCTTTTGGTGTGGTTCTGCAATGAACTTATTATAACCCATGTAGCCTAAAACTACAACTGCTATTGCTGCAATTACACCAATAATATATTTTTGATTTTTAACAAACCATTCTTCGGTCTTAGAAGCTCCCTCGTCTAAAGTATTAAACACCTCTGCTGTTGTTGAGTTTTCTTCAACAACTACTTCCTTTTCTTTTTTAGTTTTTGGTTTATAGCCTCTTTTCTTATACGTTGCCATATCTTGTCTATTAATGCGTGCGCAAAAATAAAATTTTTATTGGGATTTAAAAGCTTAATTATTTGTTATTTTTCAATAATTTGCGAGAATATTCATTACATTAAAACACCACTAAATTCGAGCAAAGAACATCAGTTTTTTATGGTTCTAAACGTATTATCTTTAGTTAATTACAAGAATTTTGAGAGTCAGGTTTTTGATTTCGACAGTAAAATAAACTGCTTTGTTGGCGCTAATGGCATCGGAAAAACAAACGCTCTAGACGCTATTTATCATCTGGCTTTTGGCAAAAGTTATTTTAATCCTGTTGCCGTACAGAACATAAAACATGGTACTGAGTTTTTTGTGGTTGATGGTAATTTCACTAAAAATGAGCGTTCAGAAAAAATTATTGTTTCGTTAAAAAAAGGGCAAAAAAAAGTTATAAAACGTAACGGTAAAGCTTACGATAAATTTAGTGACCATATTGGTTTTATACCATTAGTTATTATATCTCCAGCAGACAGAGATTTAATTATAGAAGGCAGTGATACCAGACGCAAGTTTATAGATAGTGTGATTTCGCAAAGTGATAAAGCGTATTTATCTGCACTTATTTCTTATAACAAGGTACTTTCGCAACGCAATGCACTTTTAAAATATTTTGCACTCAATAACACGTTTAATGCAGACACACTTGCTATATATAATGAACAACTAAACACGTATAGTGCAGAGATTTTTAAAAAAAGAGATGAATTCTTAAAAGTATTTATTCCTATTTTTAAAGAACGATACGAAGCCATTAGCCAAAGCAAAGAAGCCATAAACTTAAAATACAAAAGCGATTTGTTTGATGGTGATTTAATCAATCTACTACAAAGCAACCTTAATAAAGACAAAGCTCTACAATACACAAGTGTGGGTACACACAAAGATGATTTGGTCTTTACAATCGATGATTTTCCGATTAAGAAATTTGGAAGTCAAGGACAGCAAAAATCTTTTTTAATTGCTTTAAAGCTGGCTCAATTCGATTTTATAAAGCAACAAAGTGGTGTCTCTCCTATTCTACTACTCGATGATATTTTTGATAAGTTAGATGAAAACAGAGTAGCACAAATTATCAGTTTGGTAGATAATGACCATTTTGGTCAGATTTTTATTAGTGATACGCATGCTGACCGAACAGAAAATGTGATTAAGCAAATTCATCAATCTTACAAAATTTTTAAACTATGAAAAAGTATGGCATTATCCTGCTAATTCTAATCTTTAGCTGTTCTAAAAATCCTGAAACACTCTTAACATACCTTAATGGCTATTGGGAGATTGAAGAAGTCACTTTAGAAAATGGCACAAAAAAGCAATATCAATTTAGCGAAACCATAGATTATATAAGCATTAACGATAGCCTAAAAGGATACAGAAAAAAATTAAAACCAGGTATTAACGATACCTATTTTACCTCTGACGATGCTGAAGCGATTACATTAAAGATTGAAGACAACCAACTCAAAATCTACTATAAGACGGCTTATGCTGAGTGGAAAGAAACAGTTTTAGAAGCTTCTGAAAAGCATTTAAAAGTAAGGAATGAAAACAACGCTATATATCTATATAAGCGTTACACTCCTATACACTTAGACGTTGAATAATTGAGTAATTTCCAATAATGACTATAATAGAACTAATACACTACTTTAGAACTAATGGAAATCAAGAAGATTTTTTTAAAAACAATTCTCTTGAAACTGATTCAGAAGTTGTTGAAATATACATGTGTAAGCCTTTTAATATTAACAATGAAATAAGTTTTTTTGAAATTGAAAAAACTCAAGGTAATATTGAGTATGAAATTGATAACGTTAAGTATTATAATCTAATTGATTTTTATTATTTTATTGATTTTATAAATGAATCTAAGGCAAATAAAGGTTTGTCTGATGAAAAATTAGCAGAAATATTCTATAACTATTGTATTAATGACGCTTAATACAAAAAAAATAGCATCTCATATTTCACTGAAATAACAACATGTCAAAACGAAACAACGATAACCGTCCAATTGAAGAAATTCTAAAAGAATTTGTACAAACCAATAATTTAGAAGCTGGTTTAGACAAAGTAAACATTCGTGAAGCTTGGGCAAATCTTATGGGAAATGGAGTTAACAATTACACCACTGCTATAGAGCTTAAACACGAAACACTTTATGTACAACTAAGCTCTAGCGTGTTGCGTGAAGAATTAAGCTACGGAAACGAAAAAATTGTAAAAATGCTTAATGAGTCTGTTGGCAAAGAGATTATAAAAAAACTCGTTCTTCGTTAATAAAATCAATTTTTTAGGCTTCAGAATTATTTAGTATTTTTCAAAAGCAATTATTCGAGCTTTATGAAATACGCCAAACTCATCATTTCCTTCGTATTAACCATTACTGTATTCTTTATCCTCAACACCAAATTAGGTTCTATTCCGCCAATTGGTAAATTTTTAAATCCGTATTCTGGCATTTGGCAAAACGAAAAAACAGAAACCACTTCTGGAGATATTAGTATTCCTGGATTAAAAGACAAGGTAACGGTACATTACGATGACCAATTAATTCCACATGTTTTTGCTCAAAACGAAAGTGATCTATACAAAGCGCAAGGGTATTTAACAGCCAAACATCGTTTGTGGCAACTCGAGTTTCAGACCTTTGCGGCATCTGGACGTTTATCTGAAATTATTGGCGAAAAGGCTCTAGATTATGACCGTACAGAAAGGCGACGAGGTATGGGTTATGGTGCAGACCAAGCTATAGCTTATATGAAAGAGCACGATAAAGAAACCTTAGGATATATTCAAGATTATGCAGATGGAGTTAATGCTTACATTAGGCAACTAAAACCTGAAGATTATCCGGTTGAATATAAATTACTTGATTATAAACCAGAGGCTTGGACACCAAAAAAGACAACATTACTACTAATGTATATGACCAAAATGCTGGCTGGTTATGATGATGATTTAGAATACACAAACACGTTGCGCCTACTCGGCAAAGATAATTTCGATTTATTGTTTCCTGATTTTTTCGATATTACAGATCCCGTAATACCAAAAGAAACCGATTGGAGTTTTATAGACGTACCTCAGACTCCTTTACCAAATAGCAAGGCTGTATTAGACACTATTACAGAGACAATCTCAAAACCACATCCAGATAATGGCAGTAATAACTGGGCTATTTCAGGTACAAAATCAGCAACCGGAAATCCTATACTGGCAAACGATCCGCATCTTGGGCTTAACCTGCCATCTATCTGGTTTGTTATGCAACTAAGCACTCCAAAACACAATGCTTTTGGAGCTACTATTCCTGGTGCGCTGAGTGTTATATCTGGGTTCAATCAACACATAGCTTGGGGAGAAACCAACGCAACAAGAGATGTAATTGATTGGTACAAGGTTGAATTTAATGAAGACCGAACTAAATATAAGTATGATGGCCAATGGAAAGATGTTTCCATACGCGTTGAAGACATTAAAATAAGAGGAAAAGAAAACTATAAAGACACAGTACTCTATACACACCATGGTCCTGTGGTATATGACAAAAACTTTAAGTCTGATATGGAATTGGCTGGCTATGCCATGAAGTGGATTGGACACGAAGGAGGAAACAATCAAAAAACATTCTTAGAGCTTAATAAAGCAAAAAATTACGATGAATATGTGCAGGCATTGCAATACTGGAATGCTCCTGCTCAAAACTTTGTATTTGCTTCCACCCAAGGAGATATTGCCTTATGGATACAAGGAAAATTCCCGAATAAATGGGAAGGTCAGGGAAAATTTTTAATGGATGGCAGCAATCCTGAAAATGATTGGCAAAGCTACATACCTCAGCAATTTAATGCACACACTAAAAATCCTGATCGTGGCTTTGTGAGTTCTGCAAATCAACATCCTGTAGACGAAAACTATCCTTTTTATGTTTTTAATGATGGCTACGAAACGTATAGAAACAGAGTTATTAATGATTACTTTAATTCTAAAGAGAAGTTCAGTATTGAGGATTTCAAAAATTTGCACAACAACAATTACAATCTTAAAGCTGCCGAAATTGTACCATACATGCTAGAACACATGGATACTTCTCCGCTAGACGAAGAAGAAATGTCTATATACAATGAAATAAAAGCATGGAAATTTAATAACGACATAGACGAAGTTGGTCCAAGTATTTTTAGACAATGGTATGGAAAACTCTATAATTTGGTTTGGGATGAGTTTGTTTCTGAAGACACAGCTTTAAGCTCTCCTTTCACGTATCAAACAATATACTTGTTAAAGAATCATGGAGAACACAAGTTTATGGATATCGTTAAAACTGAAGATAAAGTAGAAACAGCAAAAGATTTAATTTTGATTGCTTTTAGAAGTGCAGTATCTAAGCTAATTGAAATTAGAGAAGAAAAAGGCAACTACAAATGGGCTAACTACAAAGCAACTTATGCTGGTCACTTGTTACAAGCCTTACCTGCGTTTTCTAGATTTGATATTCCTATTGGTGGAGATCGTAATATTGTTAATGCTACATCTGAAAATCATGGACCTTCATGGCGAATGATTGTTGAGATGAGTTCACCTCCTACTGCTCTTGGCATATATCCTGGCGGACAATCGGGTAATCCCGGAAGTAAGTACTATGACAACCTTATAGACGATTGGGCTGAGGGAAAATATCTTCAACTTAACTTTTTACAATCTAGCCAAGCTACAGATGCTATAATCAGTACCCTAACTCTAACACCAAAGAACTAATGAAAAATAATATCTACAACTTTTTTGCCACAATTATAATAGCTTTTGTACTATCATTTGTTTTACCATGGTGGTCTATAATGACAGCTGCATTAGCGACCTCATTATTTATTCCTCTAAAAAAAGCTGCTGTGTTTTTTGTTCCATTCTTAGCAATTTTAGTGTTTTGGGGAATTTATAGCTTTATACTTAGTAGTGCTAATGACTATACTCTAGCAAAACGAATAGCTGTGTTATTACCTCTTGACGGAAATCCGTTTATTTTAATGCTTATTACTGGAATAATAGGAGGATTAACTGCTGGAATAGCAGCTGTTTTTGGAAAACAAATTGCTTTAATGTCTAAAAAAGGTTAAATCTTTAATCCTTATTATTAACATTAATTAAAACTCTACTTTTAGCCCATTGAACGGCTGTTTCTAAATCACCAAAGCGCCTAATTTTTTTACTGAAAAATAAATTTTCTACAACAGTATTTAAAAAACTAAAACTATTATAGCCTATTACACCATAACCTTTTAGGTTGAAACTGTTTTTATAAAAATACAACCAATCCATTGGTTTTAGAGAGTACGAGTTTACTCTATGAGATAAGTAAACTAAATTACTACCATCTGTTTTGGTAAAAGATGTGACATCTTTAACAATTATTTTAGCATGTTCTTCCCAAGAAAAAACAACTCCTTCTTTTATTTCAGAAATGACGTAGCCTTTAAAAATAAAAATATCCGCAAAAGGATAGTTTAATTCTTTTAAAACGTCATCATAAAACTTTGTCGCCTTGAGATTTAGCATCAATTTTAATTATTGCACAAATAACAGTTAAATTTATTTAAAATAAAAAAACTTCTAATATTACTTTTGATGCTAGTCTTCAAACGAAATTAGCTAAAACATAGATTTAGATCAAAGATTAACAAGAACTTAGAAAAGCTTTTAATTAGAAACACCCACACTTTCGTGTAGGTGTTTCAACTAACAAAAAAACTCAAAAAAGTATCAAAATCTGTTATGATACCGACTAACTGTAATCGGCAGTTAGTCTTTCTTGTTAGCAACCAATCAATCAACCTTAATTTGCTTCCCCACAAATTGAAGGTTGACCCCTAAAAATTGTAGGTTATAATGCCTTTTATAAAAAATGGCGTTCCTGGTGTAAAGTGAATTTCTTCTACAGATTCTGCTTCGTTTTGTAAACGAGATTCTGTTGCAAACTGAGTTTCATTCCAGTCTACGTCAAATAAGTTTTCTACCATAACACCTAGCGTTACATTCTTCATTCTGTAATTAAGATTAAAATCTGCTACAGTGTAGCCTTCTGCTACAATAGAATTGTCTTCATTCGCTGGTCTATCATTCAAATACCTAAATCGCAATCCGCCAGAAAATCCATTTAAATCATCTATTGACAAACCACCTGTAAAAGTAAAATCTGGTGCTAATGGAATATAATCTTCACCTTCTGGTTCATCTATGCTACGAGCATGTGTATACGTTGCATCAGAATCTAAAAATAACCAATCGTTAATCTGATACCTTAACCCTAAATCTAGTCCGTAACGTCTTGTTTTACCACTTGGTTCTACAATACCTGCATCACCTACATAAACAAATTCTTGTTCTAAGAATAAATACCATAACGCTGAGTTAACTACCAATTTTGGAAATGGTTTCCAGATAGTTCCTAAATCGGCTCCATAAGAACGTGGTAAAATATCTTTACCATTATTAGCAACAACTACTCTGGCATCGTTAGAGTGAAATCCTAAACCAGACTTTAAGTACAATTGCAGATTATCTTTAGCATTGTAATAGAAATTTAACTTAGGGCTAACTATTGTCTTTGTTTCAGATTGTGTTTCATAATTGGTCTGTAATTCATCGTTATACATAAACTTAAAATGATCTAAGCGTAAAGCAGGTGCTACTCTGAATTTACCAAACTCAAAATCTGCTTTTACGAAGGCATCAATATTAGTTTGATTTATATCACCTAATTGAATATTTTCTAATGTTGTAGTTCGGTTTAACGTTCTAGACAATTCTACATCATCAATAATATCATGTCGTAAGCCAAAGCCTGAAGTTAAATTTAACTCTGTACTACCTAAAAACGTTGAATAATTTATCGCAGCATTTGCTCCAAAAATCTGTCTGTCTTCTTTCTGCTTTATTTGGTCGCCATTTACTGGGTCTTCAAGGAAAAATGTAAAGTTAGAATACAACTCAAAAGCATATTTAGAGTAGTAAGCGTTAGCTTTTAATGTTGTATTGTCTGCAATATATTTATCATACGTTACATTTAAATTTGTTCGAGAGGTTTCACCTCCTTCAGTATCGTCTATAGCTCCAAATCTTGTAATATTACCGTTATCAACTTCGCGCTGTGGTATTTGCCCAGAAGCATCCCAACGACTCGTAAAATGTGATGCAGTAAGTGTTAACTTATCATTCTCTGGAGAGTACATTATATACTTTCCAAATAAGTTTAGACGATTAAAATTTTGAGGAGAATCAAACGGTCCATCGGTTGCTATATATTCCATAGCCATGTAGGCATTCTGATTTTTGGTGTTTTCTAACAAATCGAATAAACCTACTGTTCGTAGTGTATTAAACTGTCCAAGAGACAATGACACACTACTTTCATCTATATAATCTTTGGTTTTAAAGTTTACATAACCTGCAGTATTAAAATCACCTTCTGAAGCATAGTAAGCTCCTTTACCAAAATCTATTTTATTTACTGTTTCTGGTATTACAAAGTGTAAATCGCTATAGCCTTGGCCATGTGCATGAGACACCATATTTACTGGCATTCCGTCTACACCTATCGCTAAATCTGTACCATGATCTATATCAAATCCTCTAAGAAAAATTTGCTCTGCTTTACCTCCACCAGCATGCTGACCAATAAATAAACCTGGTACTTTTCTTAGCACTTCTTGTGAAGAATTTACTGGTGTAACATTTAAATCTAATCTAGAAATGGTATTTACAGGATTTAGTTCTTCTCGTATAACCATTTCATCTAACTGAAATACTTTTTCTTCAAGAATTATGTTTAGATCATTCGCATCAGTCACTTGCACTATAGATGTCTTGTAGCCCAAAAGTCCAATCTTTAATGAATCTCCTGCTTTAGTCTGGCTTATAAAAAACAAACCATTTTCTGAAGTATGTGCGTGAGTTTCTGAATTTAAGTTATATACATAAGCTGCTTCAAGTGGTTGATTTAATTCATTTAAAACAACTCCTTTTATATTCTGTGCTTGTAAACCAAACACAAATAGGCTTAAAAAAATGGAAAATAATGTTAGGTTTTTCATGATTATAATTGATTGATTTTAGATTCCATTGTAGGCCCAAGTTCATAGAGACTGGCGACCAACTCATTTTTTAATTCTGAAACTTGATCTGTTTTGCCCACCGCTTTGTAGATCTCTGCAATGTGGTACAAAACAGCTGGCTCAAAAGTCTGTCCTTCTACATGCTTTTCTATGATTGCATTTGCCTTTTCTATGTTTCCTTTTTTAAAATAACTCCAAGCTAATAAATCGTAAGATTGTGGTGTGGGTCTGTTTTTTACCTCAAGCTCTGCTACCTCTATGGCGCGCTCAGGTAATAACATTTCATCTGTATACATTATAACATTATAAGCGTTATACATGTCACCATAATTTTTGTCTCTTACCATATCATTGTAGCGACCTATAGCAGCATTTTTAGCTGATTCGTCTTCATTATACTCTGCTATTTCTGCTATTAACAACTCATAATCAGGTGCAGTGTAATATGTCTTCACAGAGTCTATTATATTTTGCGCAATAATAGGATTATTTTCATAAGAAAAAGTGATCCATGCAATACCTTTTTTTGCATACGCATCTGTAGGGTCTAGCGCTAGAGCTTTTAAATAAAGATTGTAAGATTTTTCTATTTCACCTGCATGACCATAAAAGTCTGCAAGGTTAGTATAAGACCACTGTTTCACACCTTTTAGATTAGATGCTTCAGCTATAGCTTTTGCTTTTTCCATATTAGTAATAGCACCTTCTAAATTCCCTTTATGATCTTCCCATTTTGCCAAGCGAATTAGGTAATCGAAGTCAGACATATTTTTAATATCCTTCAAATAGGATTCAGCAGTTAAATAATTTCCTAACTCAAGATGCACATCAAAAAGCATTTTTTGAGTCCCTGTTAATTTATCTCCATTTTCTTCTGCTAGTTTCAATAATTTAAGCGCTTCTTTAAATCTATGTTGAGAAATGTAATTTGAGGCTAAACTTTTTAGGTATGATGTGGTTTTTCCTTTAGTAATTTCAACGGCTTGTTTTAAGTCTTTTTCTGCTTTTATTAGATAATCTATATCTCCTGTAGCGTCAAAAACTGTAGTATAAGCAGCTGCGCGTTTTCCTAAATAAGGATATTGATTTGGGTTTTCGTTAAGCTTATCTGTCCATTGCTGAGCGTTAGCTATAAGCGCTGATTTGTCTGCCTTTTCTGAAAGGTATTTTGAATAATCGTTACTATTTGTTACTGTGTTTTTACCACAGCCTAACAATAGCAACACTATAGTGAGGGGAAGGAGTTTTTTGAGTATCATGGTTTGCGAGTTTTTGTTGTTAAAAATATTCCTGAAGCAGATAAATAATCTACCTCAGGAATTGGGTTCAGTATCTTACCAAGGCGAAGCTAAGTAAGGGAAAGACGTTAAAAACGTCTTGTCATTGGCATCTACATTATCATTAGATAAACCTGGATTTTCTGAGAAATCCTCACCACCAAAAATCAGTAATAACTCAACGGTTATAACATCATCTGCTAATGCTCTCCCTGTTAACACATTAGTACCATCATAAAATGTTGTTGTGCCATCTAAAGACACATTAAGCACATCTGTTGCTAACAATCCAGTAAAGGTTGCTGCATCTAAACCTAAAGCATTAGTATCACCAGGATTTGCATATGCAGGACTTAAGCCTTCTAAATTATTTTGGAACATTGCTTGGAAAGCTGCACCTTGGTCAGAAGGTGTCGTGGTATTAAAAGCATCTTTCATACCAGAAGACACAAATACTGTATTTACAGCAGGTCTTCCCATTTGGTCTTGCTGCGCGTAAGTTCCTGAGAAATCAGGTCCCATTGGCTGCGAGATTGAGTCGTCATCATTATTACAATTTAATGCCACTAAAGACATTAGCATTGCAATAGCATATAGTTTTATATTATTAGTTTTCATCATCGTAAATTTTAAGTTTGTTATTGTCTTCTTTTAGATTCTACCCAAGTATTTATTGTACCTGAACCACCAATCGCAGATTTAGGAACCTCAATCACAACAGAAAGCACATTAGTACCTGCAAAGGTGTCTGCACCAGGATTATTAAAACTTGTAGCATTACCTGCTATAATTTGTCCGTATTGTGCAAAGTCCATAAAAAACGGATCATCTCTTGGGCCAGCAAAAGCCATCATTCCACCAGAACTTTCTACAATTGCAGATTGTCCGTAAGGTGTAATATCTACAGAAAGTTGATTGGTTGCATTACTTGCAATGGTGCTATTTAAACCTGTTTGAGAAGGCGCTGTAGGACCAAAAACATACATTTTCCCATCTCTGGCAATGGCCTGAATTACTAAATCTTCTACATTGTCTCCTGTATTATCAATGTTGAATTCGATTAATACGTTTTCATCAAAAGCTGCATTTTGTGTATCGCTACCAGAACCCAAAAGTCCTTGTACGTTTGCTACAAAAGCAATATTTGATGTGTTTTCACCTTGAAAGGCATAAAAATCTGTGATATCGCTAGTACCACCTTGTACAGCAGGTGCATCGATATGATCTGCTGCAATAGCAACAAAAGTTGCAATTGCTACAATTGCTGCTGCCATTAAAAATTTTGTGTTTTTCATAATTTGAGATTTTGTTAATTATTGTGTCTCTGTTCTACCTACGGAAAAATGAATAAGGCGGTTTTATATTTTTTTCAAAAAGTTTGAAATGTGGTTGTTTTTTGGATATAAAAAGTATCTTTATATCATAATAACAGTGCCATGAACCCATCAGCAAAAGGCTGGATAAAAAAACTATTAAAAGACATATCAGACAACAATCTGGCTGATATAGACACCTTAGAATTTTATGAAAAACTAAGACAAACAGGTTTTATTTATGGCAGTAATATTTCTACTTTAAAATTTATAGATCAATCTTTTGATTTTACAGAAGAAGAACGAAGCAAAATAAATCTGCTTCTTTGTTTTTATCATATTCATTTAAGTGAAGGACATTCTAACGATACTTTTATAGATAAGCTTGTGACTTATTACAAAACTGTTGGTGAAAACGAACGTTCTTTTTTTGAAGAGCTTTTTGGCGAATCTTCTGGTGATAAATTGCTGGAAAAAATGATTCACAAGCGCATTCATATAGATGATAATTTTATTTCTAAGAGCTTCAACTACTTTTTAGTTAATGCCTTACTTTTTATAGATGTCTTAGGGTATATTCATTTTTTAAATGGAAAAAAAGACATTAAGACCTACGTAAACAACTTAGAGTCTGCTCTAGAATCTGTAGTCATTTCTGTAATGGACACTAAATCTAAGAAGTCTGATTACGACGAAAATTTAATGAAGCTTTTTGAAAGCTCCATGCGTCAAAAAGATACAGATATCAACACCTATGATGATGTAATTAAACTTATAAATCATCCTTTAGAAAAGCAATACCTTGTAGATTTGGTTTGTATGGCATCGTGGAGTGATAAAGTCATTGATACTGCTGAACAGAACTTTCTAAATAAAATGAAAAATGACCTCAACTTAGAACAAGAGGCCATTGACAAATCCATTGAATCTATAAACACTTTTTATGATGAGCACAAGGAAGAAGTTGCGTTTTTGAGTTCTAAAAACTTAGCGCAGAGTTTTTATGACAATAGCAGTAAGCTTGTATCTAAACTTGTTAATCGTAACAAAAAACGTCTTCTAAAAGAATTGTCTGAGAGTAAAGAAGCTATGAAACTTTTAACCGCTTCTACCTACAGAACACTCAATGACGATGAGCAAAAAAAGATACAGCAACAACTACTAGATATTTTTAAATCTATACCAAGTTTGGCTATTTTTATGCTACCAGGTGGTGCTATTTTATTGCCTCTTTTTGTAAAAATAATTCCAAAATTATTGCCTTCTGCTTTTGATGATAATAGAATTGAAGAGGAAGACGAAGATTAAACCTATTTCCCTTTATTCTGTATGTAATTGAGTACTGCTTCTTTTGTAGTATACCAGTTTCTACCTTCTTTGTGAGCATCAATTTTTCCTTGTCTTGCTAATAAACTAACATACTCTTGACCATAAGGAATCTCTGGCTCTTCTACAATAGATGAAATAGCTTGATAATCTTTATCTGAACCAGGAATAGCACTCAAGTAAATGTTTAATGAGCGCTCTGTAGCTTGGCACATTAGCAACATTAACTTAGCATAATTACCATTATTAGCCTGGTTTAGTGCGGCATAATACTTAGCTCTATCATTAGCCAGAATGATTGCAGGCGGAAAACCACAACGCATTAACAGCAAATTCATAACCAAACGAACAGTACGACCATTACCATCAAAGAAAGGATGAATCCATACAAATTTGTGATGAAAAACAGTAGCCAACTCTACAGGGTTTAACCCTTGAGGATTGGTATTAATATAATCTATTAAATCGTCTAGATACTCTGAAACTTTACGAGCATTTGGTGGCACAAAATTAGCACCAGATATGCGAACTCCTCCGTTACGCAATCTACCAGCATACTCATCTTCTATAGAACGTAAAACCAAACCATGAAGATCTAAGATATCTTTAGCGTTTAAGACATAATCGTCTTTAACTAATTGATATAATTTAAGAATGGCAAACTCGTGGTTTTTAGCTTCAAAATGCTCTCGTAGAGATTTTCCTTTTACGGTTATTCCTTCTTGAAGCACCATTTGTGTTTCTCTTAAACTTAAGGTATTGCCTTCAATACTGTTACTGTTATAGGTCCACTCTACAAGAAAAGCTTCTTTTATATTTTGCAATACAATATTAGGCAAAGGTCTTGCCACATTTAAAACCTCGAGCTTATCTAACAACCTTGCAAAGGTCTGTTCTAAATCTTGCCTATATTTTGTATCTACATCCCACACATCACAAAGGTACAATTATCGGATATATTTAAAAAACCTTTTATCCGATTTTTTACTCTAACCAGTTTTTAAAATCCTTTACGCGCTCTCTGGCTACAATAATATCTTGCTCATTAAAGTGACTGAGCTTAATTTGCAATCTGGAGTTGGTATAGCTAATGATATCTTTTATTGCATTGATGTTTACATAAAATTTTCGGCTTACCCTAAAGAACACATGTGGCTCTAACTCTTCTTCTAGCTGATCTAGAGTTAAGTCTAAAAGGTAGTTTCTACTTTCATTAGTATACGCATATGTTCCTTTATTTTCGCTATAGATGCACTCTATATCTTCAATATTAATAAGCTTTAGGTGTTGGCCAACTTTTACCGAAAAACGCTTTTTATATTCACGCTCTATTGGGTTGACTAACAACTTCTTGATATCATTAAAATCTAAGGTTACAGCTTGTTTTTGTGGTGTTCTTCCTTTAAACTTGTTGACCGCATTTCTTAGATCGTCATCGTCAATTGGTTTTAACAGATAATCTATACTGTTGAGTTTAAAAGCCTGAAGCGCATATTCATCATAAGCTGTGGTAAAAATAACAGCAGAATTTATATCCAAGGTTTCAAAAATCTCAAAAGAAAGCCCATCGCTCAATTGTATATCCAAAAAGATTAAATCTGGATGCTCATTGTTTTGAAACCACTCTAAGGATTCTTCAACAGAGTGCAACATTGTTTCTGCTTCTACATCCAGAGATTTTAGCATACGTTGCAATCGTCTTGCTGATGGTTTCTCGTCTTCTATAATGATTACGTTCATTTTGTATGGTTATTTTGTATGGTTGGTTAGTTTTATTCCCACATTTTGGTTTCTTCAGTCTCGTCTTTCTTCAAATAAGACGCTATCTTTTTGTCTTCCCAGCTTTTCCTAAACACTGTTTTTTCTTTAAAAATTTTCCAGGCATGTATTATTATAGCCATTGTCCAAAATACTAATACAGAGAGATTAAGACTAAATATATCATTCTTATAAACACCTTCTACAATGTAAAGGTTATATACTAATAATGCCACAACAATAAGGTAACCTGCCAGGTGAATGTAAAACAGTTTTAAGCGTCTTAAGCGCTTCTTAGCGTTTAGTAATTTTTGTTCTTCATTATTGTGAGATTCCATAAACTTCTGTCTTTATTGGTAACTACTCCCAATTACGTTCTTCCTTGTCCATAAACTCTTTAAGCTTACGCTTTTCCCAGTCTTTACCAAAGAAGAAATCTGGACCAAACACTCCTATAAAGTGAAACACTAATCCAATGCCCCAAAAAACCGCTGTAGCATATGGACCAAAACCTCTGAACCCTTGCTCTGAGTTAAGTCCTATCAACAAAATTAAAAATACGTTGACAACAACATAAACCGCAAAATGCCAGTAAAACCCAATTAAGGCGTCGACCTTTTTCTTTGCTCTTAAATATGCTTCTTCTTTTCTAAAATCTGAAACCTCGTCTTTATCTTTATAAGGTTCTAAACTATATTTTTCCATCTCTTTAATTTTTTAATGTGAATCGTTAGACAATTCTTTTTTCATGTATTCTTCGATCTTGCGTTCTTCCCATTTTGTACCAAACTTATAAGACACAAAATGTAAGATTAAAAACACTCCCCAAATAGTCCAAGAACTTAAAACGTTAATGGTTAAAAACGCATCAACAAAGCTGTCCCAACTATTAAAATATCCCCAAACTTTTACTACAGTAAGCACTGTGTTTACTAAAAAGTAAATAATAAGGTGTGTGTAAAACCCTTTCTCTTTTTCAACTCTTCGTTTGGCTTTTATGTAATTTAAATTCTGATCTTGCATAACTTTTAATTTTAATTCCAACGGTTTTTTTCATCTTCCTCACGCATATATTCTTCAATTTTGCGTTGTTCCCACTTAGCACCTAAAGCACCATTATCTACAAATACACGATAGGCTTGAAAGGCTAAACTAATTCCCCATCCAAATATTGGAAACCAAAACCATTGAATGGTATGTTGCGAATATCTATACCAAATGAAAATTAAAAATGGTATAACAAAGACATACGATATTAAACTATAGTAAAACCCTTTTAGTTCATCTACACGTTTGCGAGCTCTCACATAGTCGTCGTTAAGACGCTCTTTTGATTTTTGTGCTGTTCTCATGATTGATACTTGTTTTGTGAGCATCGGAATTGCAACTGCAAAATCCTTCTCTCTTTGATTGATGTAAACTTTTCGTTCTGTAAGAAGTTGGTAGCGTTGCTTTATATTTTCTAAACCAACTCCACTACTCTTCTTTACAATTTGTTTTGGTTGAAGATTGTTCATCACTACTAAGTGATTTCCGTCTTCATAAATTTTTATATGCAATGGCTTACTCGAGGTTACCATATTATGCTTTACAGCATTTTCTAACAATAATTGTAGTGATAAAGGCACAACTTTACTTTCAGGATTTGAAGCCTTTTCTGGTATTTCAAAAATGATGCTGTCCTCAAATCGCATTTTTAAAAGCGACATGTACGTTCTGGCAAAATTCAACTCCTCATCTACCGTTACTAACTCTTTATTTTTTTGCTCTAAAACGTAGCGATACACTTTAGATAATGCTGTTGTAAATTTCTGCGCGCTATCCGGATTTTCTTCAATTAAACTGGTTAACACGTTAAGACTATTAAACAGAAAATGCGGATCTAATTGATTCTTTAAAGCATCGAACTTAGCACTGGCAGCTCCTGCAATAACCTTTTGTTCTTTTATTTTACTCTTTTGATAGTGATTGTAGAAGTAAATAACATAGAATACCGAAACTATAGTCAAGGTAATCCACAACCCAAAAGAATAACCGCTCCAAGTTTCATTTTCAATAAAATGATCAAAAGAATCTCCAAAAATGACAACCTGAACGATAATCCTTAGTACAAAGATGGTTAGTAAAGTTACTATTGTACTCCCTAAAATTCCATACACAATACGTTTAATAACATTGTACGACTTGTACGTTCGCTTTTCTAAAAATTCAAAGACCAAAGTGTTAACGTAGCTGATAACAAAAGTGTATAGTTGATAAATACCAAAGTATATTAAAAACCGATTAACACTTTCAAAATCAAATCCTGTAGAAAAGTACGATCCTAATACAAAGACTACACAACCTATAAGAAATGTGGTAACAATATTTTTAATTGACTTTGACATAAATTTTTGAAATAACTTATTCTTTACACTCAGCTAATACTTGTTCTGCACGCTCTCTTCCCCAATTAGGATGAAAATCGCTCTCTGGCTTAAAGGTATCAAAAAGTTCTAATGATGCTTCAATTTCTTTACAGAATGGTTCTGTATCCTGACCAAAATACTTAGCGCTTCCCATTCCCCAATCTGCCTTACAATATGCTGCTCTGGGATTTGTTGGATCTAACTTCACTGCTTTAGCGTATAGTTCGGCAACCTTGCCAGCATACTTCATACCATAAGTAGCACCATCGAAAGCCACCCAATTGGTATATACCTGAGCTTGCATTACCAACAATTCTGCATTGTCTTCACTTCTGGCCATTGCAATATCTAAATGTTCTTGTGCTTTTTTTAACTGAGCTTTTAAAACGGTTTCGTCCTTTTCATTCCAGCTTTTTAAGCTATTCATTTGTGCAATGTAGTAGTTTGGCAGCCACTCTTCTTCTTCGGCTTTTGAAATGCGCTCAAACATATTTTCGGCATCGTCCCATTTGCCTGCTTCCCAAAGTTCAAAAGCTTTAGACATTCCTTTTTCAAAATTGGTTTGTGCTGTAGCCTGGCGACTTACTAAACTCAAAACCAATATTACTACGATTTTTACTAATGTGTTCATGATATTTTGATTGACGTTTTATGATTACGAGACAAATATCTTACACAACACTGGCTTTTTAAAATAGCAATTACCGAATTGTCACTTTTTAATGACGAATTGTAATTTTCTAAAAATTACGTAAGGGTACGTATATAAGAGACTGATTTTTCGAGTTAAATTTGAAAACACTAAATACATTAAAATATAATCTGGATATACGTAATATGTATATCCATTTGTTGTGCAACATTTAACAAAATAATGAGTAAAAAGATGGAAATAGTAACAAAAAAGAACTTGATTAAATACTTAATTGAGTTTGTAATTGTTGCGTTTGGAGTTTTTCTTGGTATATATCTTAATAATAAGGAAACTGATAAAAAGTCTGATTTAAACCAAAACAAAGCTATAGAAAATATCATAAATGAATTAGAGAACAACAATAAAAGCCTAAAAAGTACAATAAGTTATCACGAATTGATTAAGACAAGTTTAGATAGTCTTTTTAAAACTATTCCTGATGAGGCTTTAAGTGAAACCTATTTTGAAAATAAAAAGTTCAAATTTATTTATATAAAAAACTGGAGTGGGAATGGATTTACGGAATTTGACGATACTGCTTTTGAAGTATCAAAAATGAGCGGAACTTTACAAAGTATGGATATTGATTTGATACAGGAAATATCAAAGATTTACAAAAAATTAAATTCCCAATCAAATTTTCAAAACTCAATAAATAATAGAATGGCAAATATCAATTCTCAATCGACAACTTATGATGCTATTGGGAATGTTATTCTATTGACAGGAGATAACCTAGGAATGGAAAAAAGTCTTTCGACAGAACTGGAAAACAGTATAGAAACAATAAAAACGTTGCACAACAATGGCTATAAGTAATTGCTTGTTCTCGCCTACTTCTGAAAATCCTTGCGGATTTTCAGTTTGGTGTGTACTTGCAAAGTTAAGTGCTAAACCACGCAACTACTCATAGCCGAGACCGTTGTGAGCAAGCTGAAAAAATGAACTTTGTAAAAGACGACATACCTAAATGGATTAAACCATATGCTGAATTAGGACCAGGAATTGAGCTTGACGTGAAAATTAATGACGACAATTTTTTTTGGTACCTACAGGCTATGTGTAGTCCGCCAAATTTTGAAAAATATCTGATTTTACTACATCCTTTTTGGATAAACTATAAAGCAAAAGAACTAAATAAAACAGTTGACTTTTTAAGAGAAAAAGATGTCAAAGAAGAAGAATTTGAAAGATTAACTTACTCGGAATTCTTTAAAAATTATGACGAAAATTTTAATTTAGAAACAGCGAAAAAAGTAAAAGAAAAAATTGCGGATAAGTATTTAAGAAGAAACAATGATTGGCCAAAATATATTTGGTATCCAGCCGAGGGAGAAGCTGAATTATCTGACTTGGAATTTATCACTCAATCATTGATTAAAAAATATGGAGACTTGGAATCTGACTTCTATTATACTTTAATGAAAACCAAAGAGATTAATGAGGACAAAATTTTGCGTGGAAATTTATCTGAATTACCAAAAGTTTGGGACTTTGAACCCGAAATTAGAGATAGCCCAAGTGCAATCTATCCGACAAATGGAAATGATTGGTTTATAATTACAGATTACGACTGTCCAATGACATTTATTGGTGGAAAATCGGAATTGATTGACGAAATATTAAAGAATAAACCAAAAGGAATTGACCTTTACGAAATAAAACCAAAATACGAACAGAAAAAAGCCAGCTCACAACATCGGCTATAGTTCATTGCAGCGGAATTTCTAATCGGAATTGCTTCGCAAGTTCTCTACGCTTGTTTCATTACAATTTGCTATCTTTCGGTTACGGCTGAAAAAATCCTGCGGATTTTTCCGCAATGAGCAATACACAAAACCGTTCTCCACCATTGTGAAAAACACAATCAGCATATCAATATTTTTAGTTCTAATTTTTATTAGTTCATGTAATGAACAAAAAGGGAAATTGGAAAAATCAGTGATTGAACAAGCAGAGGAAACTCAAGAAGATAAATTTTATTTAAACTGCAAAAAAAAATCAATAAATGGAATTGAATTTAAAGCTTGTATAAAAAGGCCTGGAAATTTCACAATTATAAATTCCGACAAAAAACTTGTTTATGAACATGAAGATAATCCAGCAGAATTTGAATTTTCGGATTTTAATGGAGATGGCTTTTCAGACATCCTATTAGACTACTTTACTAATGTTCCTGGAATCAAAGAACTTTTGATTTTTAATCCAGAAAAGAATGATTTTGAAAGAATTGTTGGCTTCACAAATTTCCCCTCCGCAATTAAGATAAAAGGAACAGATTTTTATTATTCGTACCATAGAAGTGGATGCGCTGATAATAATTGGGATAGCGATTTGTTTAAAATAATTGATAATAAAGCCATTCGTTTTGGCAATATAAAAGGTATAGGTTGTGGAATTGACAATGAGAATGGCATTTACATAAACAAAGTAAATGGTCAGAAATTAGAGCAGATTAAATTTACACCCAGAGAAGAAGGATATTGGGATGGAAAATGGGAGTTCATCGAAAAATATTGGACTAAAAACCATAATAAATTTGAATAAAAACTGGTGCTAAAATGCTTAAAAGCAATTACTTGTTATCACCTACTTCTGAAAATCCTCGCGGATTTTTTATTCAGTTTGTGTTTGCTAAATTAGGTACTTAGACACACAACAAATCTTAACAATCACGTTGTTAGTAAATTCGACAAAATCAAAATGAAAAAAATACTGAGAATCATACTTATAATAATTGGATTGATTTGTTTCTCCCATTGCAAAAGAAAAGTTGATATATCAAATGGAATTGCTTATAACGGAAAACCAAAAATTGAAACTGACAGCTTAAAGCATTTAGACAGTTTAGATATTGATTTCCAATTAAGAGGTAATTGTTATGCATTTAGCAGTGAAAAAAATGCTAAAAAATCAAATGGTGAAGCACATTCAGAGAATATAGCTAAACCCAACAATGGTAAGTTTGAAAAAGGATTGTTTGGACTTTATTTGAGCGAAAATAAACTACAAAAAGTTTATAAAAACAATATTGGCCATACACTTTATTTAATTAATACTACTGATAAAAATGTTGATTTATCCGCTCAAGATAGTCGACTTGACATAAAAGCAGAAGTTAAATCTAAAGTTGGCTTATGGACTGAAATCACTTATCTTCCATCTAGCTGGTGTGGAAATAGTTATCATACAATTACACTTGGTTCAGACGAATATTGGGAGTTTGTGCAACCAATTTTTAAGGGAAGTTTTAAAACAACGCTACGTTATAAATTGGAATTAGAAGATAATACGATTGTTTCTAATGAAATAATTGCTTTTATAAATCCAGAACAAATGGATAAAGAAAGAAAAGAAGGTCATAATGCGATTAATATAATGGACCCATATAACGAATAAAAACTGATACCTATAATGGCTACAAATAATGGCGCTGTCCTCGCCTATTTCTAAAATCACAAAACAAAAAAAGACCATCCTAACAGATGGTCTTTTCAATTTTATATAAAGTGTCTGTTCTTAGAACATCTCTCTACCAGCAAAGTGAAACGCACCTTCAATAGCAGCGTTTTCATCACTATCACTACCATGTACAGCGTTTTCACCAATAGAAGCTGCATATAACTTACGGATAGTACCTTCTGCAGCATCCGCAGGATTTGTAGCACCAATTAACGTTCTAAAATCTTCAACAGCGTTGTCTTTTTCTAAGATTGCTGCAACAATTGGGCCACGTGTCATATACTCAACTAGTTCACCAAAGAATGGACGCTCTTTGTGGATACCATAAAATTCCTCAGCATCTGCCTTAGTCATTTGAGTTAACTTCATTGCTACGATTCTAAATCCTGAAGCTGTAATTTTTTCTAATATTGCGCCAATGTGTCCTTTTTCAACAGCATCTGGCTTTAACATTGTAAATGTTCTGTTAGTTGCCATGTGTAATTTTTTAATTGGGTGCAAAAGTAATGCATTTCTTTAATTTATCAAGCCATGCCATAATTAAAGCTTAATGTTTAATGATAAATTAACAAAGTGTCTCGTCAGTTCGAGTGATTTTAGTTGCGGTAGCGCATAAAATTAGTATCGAGAACCTTTTAGATAACAATACTTCGGAATCACTCGAAGTGAAGTAAAGCGTAACAATCAAACCTTAATCGTCAGTTCGAGTGAATTTTAGTTGCGATAGCGAATAAAATTAGTATCGAGAACCTTTTAGATAACAAGACTTCTCGATACAGTACTAGATTTGATTATACTTCTCGATACAATCCTTTAAGCTTCGCTTAGGTATCTTCAATCAAAATATATTTTAATTTCGATAATTTCACAATCACTCGAAGTGACGTTGACTAGTTATTCAGCTTGTTGCGAAATCAACTTCTTCGTCAAAAAATGAAAACGAATAAAGAGCAACAAAGCCGCAGCACTTAAGCCAGCCAATAAGCCTAGCCAAATACCCAAACTACCATAAGCATCTTCTTTGCCTAAATAGTAACTAATCGGAAAACCAATCACCCAATACGAAATAAAGGTAATGATGGTCGGAATCTTAACATCTTGCAAACCACGAAGTGCACCAAGCGCAATAACTTGCAAACTATCACTAATTTGAAACACTGCCGAAGCCAATAACAAAGTCGCTGCGATTTTAACCACCTCAGCTGTGTCCATGGCATTAGCAGGATCGTCTAAATCCACATACAACTCCGGTAACGCTTTATGAAGAATCACAAATAGCAACGCAAAAATGACAGCGAAAATAAACCCAACAAAAAAGATAGATTCTGCAATGCGTTTTAGGTTTTTATAATCCTTTAGTCCTTTTTGATTACCAACACGCACCATAGCCGCAACACTCAGTCCCATAGCCACCATAAAAGTCATGGATGATAAGTTGAGTGCAATCTGATTGGCAGCCTGTGCATTTTTACCTAAAAGACCACTGAGCCAGATGGCTGCAGTAAAAATAGCCACCTCAAAAAACATCTGCATGGCACTTGGCAACCCTAAGTTGGTGAGCTTTTTTAGAGGTTGTTTACTCAGTTTAAAAAACTTTATATTGGTAACATATGCTCTAGATCTGTGACGTTTTGCCAACAACCACCATAAGAAAAACAACATGGCAAAGCGTGACACCAAAGTGCCAACTGCAGCACCAACAATACCCATTTGTGGAAACCCGAATTTCCCAAAAATAAGCACATAGTTAATGGCCACGTTTAGAATATTTGCTACTAATGTGGCATACATCGGATATTTAGTTAAGGACATGCCATCGCTAAACTGCTTAAATGCCTGAAACACGATAAGCGGTACCAAAGAAAAGGCTACCAAATCTAAATACGGAATAGCGAGCTCTACCACTTCTTCAGGCTGATCCATAACATACATAAGCGGTTTGGCAAGCAACTCTAATAAAAACAGAAGGATACCCAAAACCGTACACAAGAAAAACCCATGCTTAAAAGCCGATTTCCCTTTCACGAAATTTTGCTCTGTATCTGCTTCTGCTACCAAAGGTGTAATGGCTGTAGAAAAGCCAATACCCAAAGACATGGCAATAAAAATAAAGCTATTACCCAAAGACACAGCTGCCAATTCTGCCGAGCCCAATTGGCCAACCATCACATTATCTACAAAGCTCACAAAGGTATGCCCAAGCATACCTAACATCACTGGTGATGCCAGTTTTAGGTTGTATTGAAATTCCCTGGTGTAGTTACTTAAAACCATACCGCGAAGGTAGTGGTTTTGGGTTTAGGTTTGAGGATTATTTATTCTCAAAAAAGAGTTATGCTTATCGATTTGGATATGAGTCCGTTTTAATGACTTATATCAGACAATAAGCGAAGTTCGTTGTTTTAAGTCGATAAGTCAATACGTAACCTTACGTATTTTTCAACACAATTTTATTGTGTATTCTGTCTACTTGTTACGTTTAAAACGAGAGATTTCCATATTACTGCTAAGCCTAAAACAAGAAAAAAGAGTCCACTCATTAAAAAAGTAGACTTAATACTTTCACCAAGTAGTTGGCTGAAATATTCTATCTTCCAAATAAAATAGGGTGACACAAAAAACAAGGTACGTGTAAAAATCAATGTCAATATTAAGACTACTACATTATTTACAATACCAACTTTATATATTCTGTTTAAAACTAGAACTAAAGCTATGATAGAGATCGCAATAATTAACTTACTATACAAATCGTTTGTTAAAAACTCACCCAAACGTGCTTCTATAATAGTTTGAT
Source organism: Winogradskyella poriferorum (assembly GCF_036553625.1). NCBI lineage: Bacteria > Pseudomonadati > Bacteroidota > Flavobacteriia > Flavobacteriales > Flavobacteriaceae > Winogradskyella > Winogradskyella poriferorum. The sequence goes on along the minus strand of NZ_JAZHOU010000002.1, from coordinate 86,944 downwards.
AAGTATTAGTTGATTTACCTAAAAGTGCGTCCCATTCTTCCGCATTGTAGGCTACATACAACCTATATATTCCTGTAAATACAAACTGTAATCCAAAACATTGCAAAAGGATTAAGACAAAATCAAATTTGCCTAATAGTTTACCCATGAGACATTGTAATTATTAAATTAAAACGATGAAACCTGTTTCTTAGCTTCCTCAAACTCAGTCACCATGTCGTTTACAATCTCGGCAACAGGCTTGATATCGTGGATTAGACCTGCGATTTGCCCAATTTCTAGTTCACCATCGTCTAAATCACCTTCAAACATACCACGTTTGGCTCTGGCACGTCCTAAAAGTTCTTTAAGCTGCTCTGGTGTTGGTGCAGTTTTATACAACTCTTGTAGATCGTTAAAGAATTTGTTTTTCACCAATCTTACAGGTGCGAGTTCTTTTAAGGTCAATTGTGTATCGCCCTCTTTAGCATCTACCACAACCTGTTTAAAATCTTGATGTGCTGAAGACTCTTTACTCGCCACAAAACGACTACCAACCTGTACTCCATCGGCACCCAAAACCATACAAGCTAACATGGCTTTTCCGGTGGCGATACCTCCTGCGGCAATTAACGGAATCTCTAACTGTTCTTTTACCATTGGGATTAAAGTGAGCGTCGTAGTTTCGTCTCTACCATTGTGTCCTCCTGCTTCAAAACCTTCAGCAACCACAGCATCAACTCCTGCGTCTTGCGCTTTGAGTGCAAACTTTACACTACTCACCACATGTACCACAGTAATGCCACGCTCTTGTAACCAGCTGGTCCATGTTTTCGGATTTCCGGCAGAGGTGAATACAATCTTTACTCCTTCTTCAACAATAATATCCATAATTTCTTCAATGTTTGGATATAGCATAGGCACGTTCACTCCAAAAGGTTTGTCGGTTGCAGCTTTACATTTTTGGATATGCTCGCGTAACACATCTGGATACATAGAACCTGCTCCTATTAAGCCTAAAATGCCAGCATTACTTGCTGCTGAGGCAAGTCGCCAACCGCTGTTCCAGATCATGCCTGCTTGTACGATTGGGTATTGTATATTGAATAATTCTGTGATTCTGTTTGCCATTATTGATGATTTATTTTTAAGATGCTTCGACTGCGCTCAGCATGACAATGAATTGTTTTGATAAAATTCGTCAATTCGAGTGAATTTCACGAATGGAAATGAGTGAAATTTGTATCGAGAATAAGAATTTAACTACTATTAGTTCTCGATACATTTTTAATCTCATTTCAATCGATTAAAAACACTCGAACTGACGTAACAATTAAAAATTAAACCTAGTCCGTCAGTTCGAGTGAATTTTAGTTGCGATAGCGAATAAAATTTGTACTTCGACAAGCTCAGCAGAACTATCGAGAACTATTTCGATTGCAAACTCTTGATACGATAATTTCAGAATCACTAGAAGTGACACTCGATTCTATTCCTTAATAAACTTCAATGTTTTGGATTGATGTTGTGTAGAAACTTTCATCATGTAAATTCCAGATGATAAATTCGCCACGTTAATATTAGAAACATTCTGGCCTAACTTCACTGTTCTCACTTCCTGACCTAATGAAGTGTAAATGGTAATGTTTAGATTGTTAGTTTCAACAGGTATATTAAATTTTAATTCATCTTTCACAGGATTCGGATAAACGCTAAAACTGTTGAAAGCCTCCTCTTCTACTCCTAAAGTTCTTGCCAATGCTAGATCTGGAATACCATACCCTAAAAAATCATCTGGCATTGTGTATTGCGAAGCCGATTGCCTTACATAATCCATCACCTCTGTTGGTGACAATTCTGGTACAGCTTGCCATAACGAAGCAATACCACCACATAAAATAGGTCCACTCAACGATGTTCCATTGTTTTGGGTAATGACATCATTTTCACTAACCACATAAGCAGCTCCACCACGAGCAACAACGTCTGGTTTTTGATAACCGACTTGTGCAGCACTACCTTGAGAACTAAATGCCACATAATCTCCATTTGCATCTACCGCTCCAACAGCTAACACATCTGGAGAATCCGCTGGTGCACTTATAGTTTGCCAAGTTGTGGCACCAGAATTTCCAGCACTCACAACCACTAAAATCCCCTTTTCCCCAGCAATAGTTGCTCCTTTGGTAATAAATGCGGTTTGACCATTCATATCTGCAGGTGTATAATTGTAATTCGGATTATCATATTCCGTATAACCCAAAGAGGTATTAATTAAATCGACACCCAAACTATCTGCACGTTCGGCGGCTTCTACCCAATAACTTTCTTCTACTGGATTTTCGCCAGTAGCATCTTCGGTAATAAACAAATAATACGATGCATCTGGAGCTGTTCCCACAAATTCATCCTGAACAAATGCTGCCATAGTACTCAATACACGTGTACCATGAGAACTGGCAACATTATCATAAACCGCATCTGTTCGGTTTACAAAATCGTAGCCGTCTAGCAAATCTCCATTATCTCGTAAACGTTGAAAAGCTGACATGGTATTAACGTTTGGAAAACCAGCATCTAAAACAGCAACGGTAATACCTTCACCTGTATAATCTGCCAAATGCAAATCGTCCACATTAATCATCTCTACCTGATTTTGAGTGTCTCCATAAGTAAACACAATGCTCTCGTCTTCAATATTTAATTTATCCTGATGTGCTGCTGAACGTGAACCTAAATCCAATCCATTATCGGCAAAGTCGATATTATCTACAAAACTTAGATTTAGTAATGCTGAAATATCGGTTTCTGTTCCTCTGACGTGTACAGCATTAAACCATTTAGATTTTGCCATAACTGTAATGCCTGTTTGACTTTTAAGCGCTGTAATGTAAGGCTCATGTACTGGCACATCTCTGGCATCGATGGCAATGCCATGATTTTGTTTTCTATCTAACGCTTTTTGAGTAAGTATGGATATTGGATTTGCTAAAGCTGTAGCTTCATTAGGTTTGTCGGTAAGATAAACCCAAGCATCTTCTTGTGCATAGCTTTTTATTGTGATGAGGAACAATAAAAGCAATGGTAATGTTCTATTCATAGCTTTTTCTTTTATTGCAAGTTAAGGATTTGTTGGGAATTTTTAGAGTGTTCTTGATGCATCTAGAAGATTGCTGTCCGGACACTCGAACTGATAAAGTGTATATATACTTGTCTTTTTGAACTTGATTCAGAATCTAAAACAAAAAAGGGTTTTCGATACATTTTTAATCTCATTGCAATCGATTAAAAGCACTCGAACTGACGTAATATATTAAAATGAAACTCAATCGTCAGTTCGAGTGATTTGTGAGTGCGCGAGCAAATCGTATCGAGAACTATTCTCATATCAAAACTTCTCGATACAATTCTTTAAGCCTCGCTTAGGTATCTTCAATCAAAATATATTTTGATTTCGATAATCTCAGAATCACTCGAAGTGACGATTCAACACAATTATTTATGAGAGATTCCTGCTTTCGCAGGAATATTATTAAGAAATAACTCCTGAACCTAACAACTCATCGTCGTTGTACCAAGCCACAAACTGACCTTCGGTAATAGCAGATTGTTTGTTTTGGAATTCCACGTATAATCCTGAAGCAACTTTATGAAGTGTTGCTTTTTCTAAAGGTTGTCTGTAACGTATTCTTGCCATCACATCCATAGTTTCACCTTCATTTAAGGCTAAATCCTCACGGATCCAATGCAATTCATCATTAGACACAAATAACACATTACGAAGTAAACCAGGATGATTTTTACCTTGACCTGTGTAAATCACGTTTTCTTCAACATCAGTTTCAATGACAAATAATGGTTCTTTTGTACCTCCAACTGCTAAGCCTTTTCTCTGCCCTTTGGTAAAATAATGTGCACCTTGATGCTTGCCTACTACTTTTCCGTCAGATAAAGCGTACTCTGGTTTTTTAGCTAAAAATGCCAATTCATTTTCTTTTGAAGTAAACTCTGGTTGCTCTTGGTTATAAACTTCAAGGGAATCTTCTACCTCAACTATGACTCCTTCTTTTGGCTTTAATTGTTGTTGTAAAAAGTCTGGAAGTCTTACTTTACCAATAAAACATAAGCCTTGTGAATCCTTTTTCTCAGCTGTAATTAAATCTTGAGCCTTGGCAATCTCTCTAACCTCAGGCTTGGTTAATTCACCTATTGGGAACAACGCTTTTGCCAATTGATCTTGCGACAACTGACACAAAAAGTAAGACTGATCTTTGTTGTTATCTTTTCCAGCTAAAAGCTGATTAATTTCTTTTCCGTCTTTTTCGATTGTAGATTTACGACAATAGTGTCCTGTAGCCACGTAATCTGCGCCTAAGTCCATAGCAATGTCCATAAAGACATCGAACTTAATTTCGCGATTACATAACACATCAGGATTTGGTGTGCGTCCTTTTTCGTATTCGTTGAACATATAGTCTACAATACGCTCTTTATACTGCACGCTTAAATCTACCGTTTGAAACGGAATACCTAATTTGTCCGCTACCAACATCGCATCGTTGCTATCTTCTAACCAAGGACATTCATCTGAAATGGTTACAGAATCATCGTGCCAGTTTTTCATAAACAAGCCAATAACTTCGTAGCCTTGCTCTTTTAAAAGATAGGCTGCAACGCTAGAATCTACACCACCTGAAAGTCCTACTATAACTCGTTTCATATCAACTTCCTGCGCAGGCAGGAATCTCTTTAATTAATTTATTTATTCACACTTCAGTAACAGTAATCCCAAGGATGGGAATTGTGTCAAGAATCTTCTATAACTCAAAAACTTCTCGATACAAAATTCCATAAAATTGAATTTTACTCGAAGTGACGGAATGAATAAAAATTTATAAACTTAATTTTAGTCTCTCACTATATTGTCTGAAAAACTTCGGCAAAATTACAAATAAAAATAGCAATCTAAAGTAGACTGCTATTCCTAAAAACTATCTTATTAATAGTTGAAATCTATTTATACTTTTTAATGACTTTATTGTTGGTATGGTCTATTTCTTTTTTGAGTTTTCCGGATTCGTAATACTTCCAAATACCTGATTTTAAATCTTTAGTATATTCACCTTCGGAAACTTTATTTCCATTAGCATCATAATTAATGGTCTTGCCATTGCGTTCACCATTTTTATATTCCGATTCTCTTAAAAGTAAATTACCTTCAGTAAACCATTTGCAATGACCTTCTAATTTACCATTAGTATAGTAAGTCTCTTCTGCCACCAAACCGTTTTCATAAAATACGGTTCTAGCTCCATCTAGTTCTCCATTGTCATTATAATTTTCTACGATCATTTTGGCTGAAGAATCTTTGTGATAAAACACCCACTGCCCAATGTAACGCTTACCATTCATTTTGCCTTCGCTAATAATCTTCCCCTTAGAAGTAAAGAATTTCACATCAGACAAACTGTCTTTTAGATTAAAAACCTTTGTAGCGCTTAGTACGCTTTTACCCTTAGAAAGGGTGTAATACTTAAAAGTATCAACTTCTTTACCATGAACAAATTGACCCTCGTAACGTTTTTGATCAGTCTTATGGTAGTTTTTTGTCCATATACCGTGACGTTTGCCATTTTTATCAAATTGATTTACTGGGTTTTGCGCATACGCTATTGTTAAAATAATTGTAAAAATATAACTGAAATAAACTTTTTGTTTAATCATTTTGTAAATTCGTTAAACAAACTAACCAAGTTTGTGTAATGTTGAACAATTTAAAAACTCAAAAAAATGAAAATTATTTCAAAAACTTTCAAATTACTTACAGTATTTCTATTGGTTTTAGGTGTAACTGGATGTAGTGACGATGATGACAACAATGTTAGCAATCCGCAGTCTAACACAATTGTAGATGTTGCTTTGGCAAATGGTTTTACTTCTTTAGCTGCTGCATTAGAAGCGACGGATTTAGTAACTACGTTACAAGGAGCTGGTCCATTTACAGTATTTGCCCCAACAAATGAGGCATTCGATGATTTATTGAACGCTACTGGTTTAAACCTTAATAGTTTAACTCCAGAACAAGAAGAATTGGTTACTAATATTTTATTAAACCACGTTATAGTTGGACAAGAGATTCCTGCTTCAACCTTAATTAGTGCTGGCTCTGGATACGCTTCGACGGCTTCACCTGGACCAGTTGATGGATCTACTATTAGTCTTTATTATAATGTTGACAACGGTGTTGTTGAACTTAATGGTGGTTCTGATGTTGTTGATGGTATTGGTGCTGATGTAACTACTCCAGATGTAATGGCATCTAATGGCATTATTCACATAGTTGATGCCGTAATTGGATTACCTGATATTGTAGACCATGCTTTAAATAATGATAATTTCACATCCTTAACTGGTGCTTTAGGATCAGAAAATTTAGTAGGTGCTTTACAAGCCGATGGTCCCTTTACTGTATTTGCACCAGACAATACTGCCTTTGGTAACTTTACAAATCCAAATTCTAATGCATTATCTAGCATTCTTTTAAATCATGTAATTGATGACTTTATTGTTGCTACTGATTTAGTAAATGCAGGTGCAGGATATCAGAAAACTTTAGCTAACGGCCCAACAGATTTAGTTGATAATGATGCGACAAACTTAAGTCTATATTTTAATGTTGGTGATGACGTGGTTATCAATGGAGGTCCAAAAGTAGCTGCCACTGATATCGTAGGAACAAATGGTGTTATACATGTTGTAGACGCTGTTATTGATGTTCCAACTGTTGTAACATTTGCTTTGGCAGACCCTAATTTTAGCAATTTAGTAGCGGCATTATCTGAGGCAGACGGAAGTAGTGCTAATCCAATGTACATTCCTACACTTCAAGGCGATGGACCTTTTACTGTATTTGCGCCAAACAACCAAGCATTTGCAGACTTATTAGATGGTGCTACAGTAGCTGATTTGGATGACACACTCTTGAATAGTGTCTTAGCACATCATGTCTCTACTGCTGGGAATGCAGTTTCTGGAGATCTTAATCCTAGTGGAGCAACTACCTTACCAACACTACAAGGAGATGATATAATAATTACTTTGCCTAGTACTAATGGAGCGATTGCAGATGTAGAAGATGGAGCAGGAAACACTGATGTTGGAATAGTAGCTGTTGATGTACAAGCAGGAAATGGTGTTATTCACGTATTAAATAAAGTAATGTTACCATCCTCAAATTAAAAAGAAAAAGCGAGGCTGATTACCTCATTTTTATATTGATTGATTTAGTTAGTAGTAAAAAACCCAGACCATATGGTCTGGGTTTTTTGATTATTCATTTATTTATAAAAGTTAATCTTGCATATAAGACTTTTACTTTTTACGTTTCTGCTGTGCCTTTTTTTGTTGCTCTGCTTGCTCCATCATTTCAGCCATTTTTTTCTGAAACTTACTTTGCTTTTTAGGCTTACTCTTACTTACTTCTATTTTAGCCAACACCTTCTTTTCATCGATTATATAGTTCTTAATCACTAACATAATACCAATACTAATTAAGTTAGAAATAAAATAATATAAACTTAAACCAGAAGCATAGTTATTAAAGAAAATTAACATTAATAATGGTGAAAAGTAAATCATGTACTTCATCATCTTACTCATATCTGGCATGCCTTCTTGTGGTGGTCCTTGCATAGCAGTTTGTTGTCCTGTGGTCATCTTCATATAGAAGAAAATAGCAATAGCAGCTAATATTGGGAATAATGCTACGTGATCTCCATAAAATGGTATATTGAATGGTAAATCAGCAATAGAATCATAAGAACTTAAATCGTCTGCCCAAAGGAAACTTTTTTGTCTTAAATCGAACGCTGTTGGGAAGAACATAAACAACGCATAGAACACAGGAATTTGCATTAACCCAGGTAAACAACCACTTAGAGGGCTTGCGCCTGCCTTACTCTGCAACGCCATAGTTTCTTGCTGTGCTTTTAACTTATTGTCTTTGTACTTTTCTCTAATGGCTTCTAATTCTGGCTTTAAAATTTTCATTTTAGCCTGAGACAAGAACTGCTTGTATTGTACAAAAGACAACATTAGTTTTACTAAAATTGTCATTACAATAATAGCAATACCGTAAGGTAACATGCTACTTAACCATCCGAATAATGGGATAAATAATGCTTTATTTATCCATCCAAAAATTCCCCATCCAAAAGGTATACTTTCTTGTAAATTCTTATCGTAAGCCTTTAATACCTTAGCGTCAGTTGGCCCATAGTATAGACCTAAACTTTTGCTTACCTCACCTCCATTATACGCTAAAGGCATTTTTGAGGTGTATAACTTTGTATAAAGCGAATCTACCTCTTCATCTTCTACTAAATTTTGAGAAGTTAATTCTGCTTTAGAAAACGGCTTGTCATTAGCAACTAAAATTGAACTAAAAAAGTGTTGTCTGTATGATAACCACTCTACATCTTCAACCGTTTCTTCATCATCTCCCATTTGAGATAACTTTTCTACACGATCTTCTTCGTGCATGTATGTTAAACGCGTATAGCGGTTTTCATAGCTAATACTCTTAGCATGTCTAATTCCCTTTTGTTTCCAATCTAAAGTAATTGGCTGAGAAGTATTAAATACTCCACTTAAACCTTGAGACTTGATTGAAAAGTCAATCATGTAATCATCTGGTTTTAACTCATATCTATACTCTAAATATTCCGTTTCAGAAAATTTAAGCTTCATAGATACAACCGTATTATCACCACTTTTAGTTACACTTGGTTGAAACGGATGATCTTTAGTGTTGTGCGTACGGCTATCTGTAGTACTAAATGTGATGTTAAAATCACTATTATTGTCTTTAACAAGGTAAACAGGTACTGAATCGTAGTCTACAAACTTTTTAAGCTTTACCTCAGCTAAATGACCACCTTTTCTTTTAAATTTTAAGCTAAAAACATCAGTTTCTACAGTTGTAAACTCAGAACCTGGTAAGGTAGAAGCATAAGATATTGCTCCTAATTTATTTTGAAGTGCAGCACGTTGTGTTGAATCTACAACTTGGGTGCTACTGTAATCTTCTGAAGTAGTTACAACCGCTTCGTTTTGCTTACTATTCTTTTTCTCTGCTTCAACTTGCTCTTGCTCAGCTTTCTTTTGTGCTTCAACCTCCTCTGGTGTTGGTGCATTTTGATACATCATATACACCAGGATTCCAAAAATAAGAACGAATCCTATTATTGATTTAACATCGAGTTTCTTTTCTTCCATAATTTAGTTCGTACGCTACGATTGATTGATTAATGCTTTGGGTATCCCAAAAAGCAATCCAAATTTCGTTTTACGCCAAAGTGGCATATTACTTTTTCTTCTTGTATTTTAATGCTGCTTTTACAAATGCCACAAATAAAGGGTGTGGATTAGCAACTGTACTTTTATATTCTGGGTGATATTGTACGCCAACAAACCAATTGTGTTCTGGTATTTCTACAATTTCTACAAGTCCAGTTTCTGGGTTTAATCCTGTAGCTTTCATACCAGCAGCCTCAATCTGTTCTTTATAGTTATCATTAAATTCAAAACGATGTCTGTGACGTTCTTTTATATTTGTTGTACCATAAACTTTATGTGCAATACTTCCTTCAGCAATATCGCAATCCCAGGCACCTAAACGCATAGTACCACCTTTATTAACAACATCTTTCTGAGATTCCATAAGGTTAATAACAGGATGTGGTGTATGCTCATCCATTTCTAAAGAATTAGCATTGTTTAGATTAAGAACGTTTCTGGCATATTCTATAACAGCCATTTGCATTCCTAGACAGATGCCTAAAAATGGAATATTGTTTTCTCTTACAAACCTAACCGCATCAATTTTACCTTCGATACCACGCTCACCAAATCCTGGTGCTACCAAAACACCATCTAAATGACCAAGCTTAAAATCTATATTATCTTCATTCAAAAATTCTGAATGAATTGGCTCTACATTAACTTTTACTTCGTTCTCTGCGCCTGCATGAATAAAAGCTTCTAATATAGATTTATAGGAATCCTGAAGTTCTACATATTTTCCAATTAAACCGATAGTAACTTCACTTTTTGGGTTTTTATGGCGTTTTAAAAACTCATTCCAACGGTCTAAGTTTGGCACATCACTTTTAAGATCTAGCTTTTGAAGCACAACTTTATCCAAACCTTCGTCCAGCATTAAATTTGGCACATCATAAATTGTTGAAGCGTCAATAGATTGGATAACGGCTTCTTTTTTTACATTACAAAAACGTGCTAGTTTCTCTTTTAAGCCTTCTTGTAATTCATGCTCCGTTCTACATACCAAAATATCAGCATGTACACCACTTTCCATTAGCGTCTTAACACTGTGCTGAGTTGGTTTTGTTTTTAATTCGCCAGCAGCTGATAAATAAGGAATTAACGTTAAATGAATAACCAAAGCATTATGCTCTCCTAAATCCCACTGTAATTGACGTACTGCTTCGATATATGGTAAGGACTCAATATCTCCTACTGTACCACCAATCTCTGTAATTACAATATCATAATCTCCAGAATTACCAAGAATTTGAATTCTATGTTTAATTTCATCTGTGATATGAGGAATAACCTGAACTGTTTTTCCTAAGAATTCACCACGACGTTCCTTATCAATAACACTCTGGTAAATTCTACCAGTTGTAACGTTATTAGCTTGTGATGTTGGTACATTAAGAAAACGCTCGTAATGCCCCAAATCTAAATCGGTTTCTGCACCATCATCTGTGACATAGCACTCTCCATGCTCATATGGATTTAATGTACCTGGATCTATATTAATATATGGATCTAATTTTTGAATGGTAGTTCTGTAACCTTGGGCTTGTAATAATTTGGCGAGAGATGCAGCGATAATGCCCTTTCCTAGTGAAGAAGACACTCCGCCTGTTACAAAAATATACTTAGGGTTTGTGGTCATGTTACGTTGTTAAACGCAGGCAAATTTACAATAAAAATTTGCTTATGTGCAATTAAAACTCTGCGAATATCAACAGACTTTTCTTAACCTTATTTGTTTGGGAATTTTTGTTTGGAAAAATCGCGTCTAATGGTATAAATCAATTCTTCTAGGCCATTGATTTTTATGTCGTGCATTTGAATCATCATTCTGCCCAGTTTTCCTTCAGGGAATCCTTTCTGTTTAAACCAAGTGTAGTAATACTCTGGGATATCTACTAAATATTCGCCTTTATATTTCCCAAAAGGCATTTTATAATGGGCAAGTTCTATAAGTGCTTCTTTATTTCCTTCCAACTTATTGCGACTTATATTTTTCTAACTTCTTAAGCTCTTCTTTAATGTAGTTTTCCCAGTAGTTTTGGGCATCAATATTTATAGAATGGTTGGTTTGCTCGTCATAAACTTTCTGAGTATTATCTAAAGCCTCATTAATTGCTACATGAATCTGATTCATCTGAATCTTTATATTTTGGTTAACAACCAAACGCTCTAACTGCTCTCTAAACTTTCTTACATAAAGTTCCGTAATATCAAAATGCAATTGCTCATGCGCCAGGATGTGATCGTCTGCTTTTTCAGAAAGATACCAAGACTTGTTTGGATAAAAATGAGCTTCTACTGAGGTTGAATAATCAATGATACGTTTTCCGGATGTTTTTACTGAATATCCGAAAGTAATACCAGAGGCTGTTAATGCTACTGCATCAGAATGAGGATTTGGATTACCTTTAAAATCTTCCCACGTTAGCTTTTTGGTATCACTCCATTTAATAGTTTCATCATTAGAAGAGTTTCCAACAAAGCATAAAAAAACTAAAAATATAAGATGCTTTATCTGCATTTATTGCCAGTTAAAAGTAATATCTCTTTCGATATCTGGATGTAAACTGTAATGTACAGGACAAGTATTTGCAGTATGCTCTAAAACTTTTTGAGTCTTGTTATCTGCCTTAAACGGAAAATTGAGAATCACCTTAATTTTAGAGATACGTCTTGGATTACTAGCCATAGTTTTAGTAACCTCTGCGGTTGCACCAGACATATCAACATCCAAATCTCTGGCCTTTATACCCATAACCGTTAACATACAACTTGCTAATCCTGTAGCAACAGTATCTGTAGGAGAAAACGCTTTTCCTTTACCATTATTGTCTGTTGGTGCGTCTGTTATAAATGTATTACCAGACTTTATATGTGTACTTTCTGTTCTAAGATTACCGAGATAAGTTACTTTAGAAGTCATAGATTAGTTAGCTTCAATGATTCTTAGGTTATCATACTTTACTATATATACGGCTTCATTAGCATAACCACCGTACAATGATTTTGTATACCTAAATTTGTTTTCTATATATTCAGTTTCAAAAACCTCATTAGAAGCTTCATATAAATTATCATCAGTAGCAAGACGCAACAATATGTCTAAAGTTACATCAAAACCACGAGCTGCATACTTACTAGGTGAAACACCAAATTTCTCTTTGTAAGCGCTTACAAAACCTTTTGATTTAGACTCATCAAATTCCTTTCTAATTGATGGGTAATGAAATTTAAGGTTAGATAAATTATTATTATCAATGTCCTTTCCTTCAAAAGCTTTATTTCTATCTAGAGTTACTAAAACTATTTCCGTTTTATCAACAACTAATGCATTAAGCATACTTATAACACTTGATGCGAAAGCACCATTGTTAGTCTCCAAAAACACTATAGTCTTTCCTGGTTTAAAAACATTTTCTAATTGAACAGGGTAAATAAAATGTGCATCCTTACCTGTCTTTTTACTCTTTTGTGAGTAAATCTGAGTTGCTGTAGGGAATTCTCTTTTAAGCATTTCGCTAACAGCTTTGTGAGACTGATCTGCAATAACAACCACTTTAGATTTTAAACTATCTGCCTTAATAAAGTCTACCATGGCTTTTTGCAATAATTTATCCTCTGGAATGGTCTGAAACACATTAGCATAAACTTCTTTTGGCTTGTTTAATGCTGCTATAACAGGAACTCTATCACTTCTTAAACTATTTGCAACTCTATCGAAATTCTTTTCTTGTAAAGGTCCAATAACAGCATCATAATCTGAGAAATCATTTTCTGAAAGTATCTTACTTACTGTTGATGGTTGATATTCGGTATCAAAAACTTTTAAGTCCGTAGAAATTCCTAGTTGCTTCGCAGAATCTAAGGCCATTCTTACACCGACATGAAAATCTAAAATAGTAGATAACAATTTATTGTTTTTTATCTGCTCTTTTGCTTCTTCAACAGAATCTACATCAATTCTATGCAGACGATAAGGCAGCATTAATGCTATTTTTTTAACCTCATAGTTTTTGATTTTAGACGCTAGCTTAGTAGTTTCTACATCTGTTAATCCTGAAGTCACTTCTGCAGTAGCCGGTATTTTTAAAACCATACCTGCTTTTAAACCACTTTCTTTTAACTCTGGATTTAGGTTTTCTAATTCTTCTTGTGTAAGCCCTGTTTTTATTTTTAGCCTATAAAAACCTTCTTTTGGTAGTACTTCATAATAATCGTACTCTGCTTCAATAGGTTTTTCATCGTTGTCTTCAATATTAGGCACATTAAGTTCATCTCCTGGCTGTAGAATAGGTTTCATATTTGGATTTAAAGCTTCAAGTTCTTCAACAGTAATTCCAAATTTATATGCGACACGCCATTTTCCTTCTTTAGGTTGAACTTTATACTTTTTAACTGTGTTTTTAAGACTTACTTTAGACACAAACGTTTTATATCTAGGTATTCTAATTTTATCTCCTTTCTTGAGATTCTCGGAATACAGAAAGCGATTAGCCTTTTTTATGTCGTCTTCTGAAACTCCATACTTTTTTGATAAGCCGTATAGTGTCTCTTTGCGCTTTACTTTATGTGTTTTATAACCTATTAATTCTTTTGACTCCTCATTAATAGGCTCATTTTTAATTTTTGAATTTGGGATAATTAAAACCGTGTTAGTCTGAAATTTAGTTTTTGCATCAGGATTTAAAGCATAAATATCATAAGGTGTTACCAAGTACTTTTTTGAAATACTCTCAATGGTTTCGCCTTCTTTTATCTTATGCTCAATATAGTTTTGAGCACTTAGATTAAGACCTAAAATGATTACTATAACGGTTATTAATTTCTTCATTTATTTTTATTTAGCTTTTCCTGTTTTTTTTTAGAAACAAAATCAACTATAACGTCACTATTTTATTCCCATTCTATTGTTGCAGGTGGTTTAGAACTAATATCGTATACCACTCTGTTAACACCTTTTACTTTATTTATAATTTCATTTGAGGTTTTTTGCAAAAACTCATATGGTAAATTTACCCAATCTGCCGTCATACCGTCCGTACTCTCAACAGCTCTTAATGCCACACATTTTTCATAGGTACGTTCATCTCCCATTACACCTACACTATTAACTGGTAATAACATTGCACCTGCTTGCCATACTTTGTCGTACAAATTCCAAGAACGTAGGTTATTAATAAAAATAGCATCTACTTCTTGTAATATACGAACTTTCTCACGAGTTAGATCTCCAAGAATACGAATTGCTAATCCTGGACCTGGAAATGGATGACGACCTAATAAGTGCGAATCCATATTCATCGAAGCACCAACACGCCTTACTTCATCTTTAAATAATGCCTTTAAAGGCTCAACAACCTTTAGTTTCATAAAGTCTGGCAAACCACCAACATTATGATGACTTTTTATTGTTGCACTTGGTCCTCCTGTTGCAGAAACACTTTCTATAACATCTGGATATATGGTTCCTTGTGCCAGCCATTTTACATCTTGTATAAGATGAGCTTCATCATCAAAAACCTCAATAAAAACACGACCAATGGTTTTACGTTTTTCCTCTGGATCGCTCTTTCCTGCTAAGGCATCCAAAAAGCGTGCCGAAGCATCTACTCCTTTAACGTTTAATCCCATGCCTTCGTATTGATGCAATACATCTTCGAATTCATTTTTACGAAGTAAACCGTTATTTACAAAGATGCAATACAGATTTTCACCTATAGCTTTATGCAACAGCATAGCAGCTACTGAAGAATCCACACCACCAGATAAACCTAATACTACTTTATCGTTACCAAGTTTTTCTTTAAGCTCTTCAACAGTCTCTTCTACAAATGCGTTTGGTGTCCAATCTTGATTGACCTTAGCTATTTTAACTAAGAAATTTTGAAGTAATTGATGGCCATCTGTTGAGTGGTACACTTCTGGGTGAAACTGAATCGCATAAGTATCCTCACCTTCAATTTTGTATGCAGCATTTGCTACATCTTCGGTACTTGCTAGTAAAACGCCACCTTCTGGTAATTTTTTAATAGTATCACTATGGCTCATCCATACTTGACTACCTTCATGAATATTTTCGAAAAAATCTTCATCACTTTTTATGAATGCCAGATTTGCTCTACCATACTCTCTAGTACTAGATTCAGCCACTTCTCCTCCTGAGAAATGTGCCAAATACTGCGCACCATAGCAAACGGCAAGCATAGGCTTTTTACCTCTAATATTTGAAAGGTCTGGATGAAGTACATCTTCGCCTCTAACGGAATTTGGACTACCAGATAAAATTACAGCCTTAAAGCTGTCTGAATCTGAAGGAATTTTATTGAATGGATGAATTTCACAATAGATATTCAACTCTCTAACGCGGCGCGCAATAAGCTGTGTGTACTGCGATCCGAAATCTAAAATAAGGACTTTGTTGTGTAGCATGTGCAAAAATAACAAATGCGCTCACATTGAAGATTTGAGTTGTCAACTTTTTTAGATATTTTTTTAACGACTTATTTACAAAGTAATTATCGTGAATTCATTTTTAAGTGGTTGCATGGCTTTCTTCAATTCAGATATTAAATCATCACCAAATTCTAAGTACAACTCAGAGAAATTTGTATTTCGTTCTTGTAGACTTTGTCCTGGAAATAATTGCTCTTGTAAGTCTGTACAGCGTTCTATTTCATCTTTTAACTTTCGCTTTTGTGCTTTAAGCAAACGTTTTTCAAGATGTTTCAAACCTTTTATTTGCTTTACTTCTTGAGCTTTTACCGCACCTAAAAACGATTTATCTGTTTGTTCTGCCAATTTGAATAAACCCTCAAACTGCTGTTCTAAATGTTTTATCTGATCCGAAAAATCAATATCAATATTAGAAATCTGTCTTACCTTTTTATTTATAAAGGTGCTTCTTTTCAAAAATAAATCAGCATCAGAAATATTGAGTTTCTCCAATTTTTCAGCTTGTTTTTTTGTTTTTACTAAAGCAGAATTTCTTAGTAACAACATAGGAAACGTAACATCTTGCGCTTCAAAATTAGATTTTATCTGTAACCAATAAATCATTTCTCCTCCGCCACCTATGTAACATAAATTTGGTAAAATCACTTCCTGATATAAAGGTCGCATTATTACATTTGGCGAAAAACGTTCTGGATATTCATTCAGATGCGCTATCAATTCTTCTTTAGTCCACTGAAATTGTGAATCCAAAACCGAAAACATACCATCTATCTCAACAATACGTTCACGCAAACCATCATGAATATAAAATAAGTTAATCTCCCTAGGATTTACTTGAATTTTCAACCCTAAATCTTCCAAGGTTTTATTGGTTTCTGAAACTGTTTTAAAAGCTGGTTGCTCAACCAATTCTTTTTGCATTTGTGGTATAAACAAACGCTTCAACTCTCTGTCGTCTGCATCAATAATTACCAATCCATAGTCACCAAAAATCTCATTTGTCAAGTATCGTGTGGCATCTGCTAAATTATTGTGATTGAGATAAGCATTTTTGAACCAAACTTTTAGTTGTTCAGCAAATTTCCCTGACCCAAATTCTGCCGCAACAACCTCATATACATCCTCTAATCCTTTTGTATTAAAATGACCAACAGCACCTGTTTGATTCGAATTCCACTGAATCTTTTTGCCTTTGTAATTGAAGTAATTGATTTCATCAAAATCATGATCTTCAGATGCCATCCAATATACTGGTACAAAATTGTAATCAGGATATTCTGATTTTAATTCTTCAGTAAGATTTATAGTTGAAATAATCTTATACAGAAAATATAAAGGTCCTGTAAACAAATTTAACTGATGGCCTGTTGTAATGGTAAATGTATTCTCCGATTTTAAGCTTTCAATATTATTTAGGGTTAATTCTGAAGCTTCAATATTAGCATATTGATTTACCAAAGTTTCAGAAAGCACCTTTCGACTAGATTCTGAAACATGTTCTGAATGGCGCTTTTCTTCAATCTGTGCTTTAAAGTTTTCTAAAGTTGGGAAACGATTATATAATGGTTTAAGCTCAGGTTTTTGATCTAAATAATCGCAAATAAAATCAGAGAAATATCCGGTTGCTCTAAACGGAATACAGTCAGTTGGCATAAAAATCATAATTATGGCATAAAGATAAGCTACTTCTATTTTTTAACTGCTAATTTTTAGTTAATTCAATTTCACGAACTATCTTTACTAGCTTTCAAACAAAAAACATCGTATTTAATGCAAAAAATTCTTTTAGTCGTATTGGTCGTTCTTGGTTGCTTTACCTTAACAACGGCTCAAAATCTTCAATCACCTAGCGCATTTTTAGGGTATAAAATTGGCACACAATTTAGTCGTCACCATCAAGTTGTTGATTATTTTAAAACGGTTGCTGAGGCTGTTCCAAATAATGTAAAAGTTGAACAATACGGAACTACAAATGAGCGCAGAGCACTTGTATTAGCTTACATTTCTTCTGAAGAAAACATAGAAAACCTCGAAACAATCCGTGAGAACAACTTAAAAAATACTGGACTTTTAGAAGGCAACCCAACCAACACTGATGTTGCTATTGTTTGGCTAAGCTACAACGTACATGGTAACGAAGCGTCGAGTTCTGAAGCTGCTATGCTAACACTATACAAACTACTCACAGAACGAAAAGAATTGTTAGAAAACACTGTAGTTATTATAGATCCTGGTATTAATCCAGATGGTCGCGATCGTTATGTAAACTGGTATAACGAAACCAAAAGCACGCCTTATGACATTGACCAGCAAGCGAGTGAGCACAAAGAACCTTGGCCAGGAGGACGACCAAACCATTACTTATTTGATTTAAATAGAGATTGGGCTTGGGCAACACAAATTGAAACTCAAGAACGTTTAAAAGTTTATAATAAATGGATGCCTCATATTCATGTCGATTTTCATGAGCAAGGTCCTAATGAGCCCTATTATTTTGCACCAGCTGCAGAACCATTCCATGAAATTATTAGCGATTGGCAACGTGATTTTCAGACTCAAATTGGTAAAAACCACGCTAAGTATTTTGATGCTGAAGGTTGGTTATTCTTTACCAGAGAACGTTTCGATTTGTTTTATCCAAGTTATGGTGACACCTACCCTACATATATGGGAGCCATTGGAATGACCTACGAACAAGGTGGTCATGGTATGTCTGGCTTAGGTATTTTAAACGATGAAGGTCATGTACTCACTTTGGTAGAGCGTTTGACGCACCATACAGTTACAGGACTTTCAACGGTTGAAATTGCTTCAAAAAATGCAAAACAACTAAATACTGAGTTTGCAAAATTCTTTGACAATAGTGATTTAAAATATAAAAGCTATGTAGTGAAAGGCAACCAAGACAAACTGAACAACCTTAAAAGCTTGTTAAGCAAACATGACATTAAATACGAAAATACCAATAATGGGAAAGTTTCAGGTTATGATTATGCCACTGGCAAACAAGGCACTATGTCGGTTGATGCCAATTCTCTAGTAATTCACACCAATCAACCAAAAGGCAAAATGGTTAAAGTTTTGTTTGAGCCTAACGCCAAATTAAACGACTCACTAACTTATGATATTACGGCTTGGTCTGTACCATATGCTTACGGTTTAGATGCCATTGCCAGCACGTCTAAAGTCAGCAGTACTAAGACTTACGAAGGCAAAATGCAGACTGTATTATCCAAAGCTTATGGCTACGTAAGCAAATGGAACTCATTAAAAGACGCTCAGTTTTTAGCAGATTTACTAAAGCATGATTTTAAAGTAAGATTTACTGAAAAACCATTTGCTTCTAATGGTGAAAAATTTGATAGAGGTTCTCTAATAATCACAAAAGGAGATAATAAACACCTTGAAGATTTTCTTGGGACTCTAAATCAAATCAAGCAGAAACATAAACAGCACTTAACTCAAATCAACTCAGGATTTTCTCAAACTACTCCAGATATTGGCTCTCCAGACATTAAACTTGTAAACAAACAAAAAGTCGCCGTACTATCTGGAGAAGGCACATCGTCTTTGAGTTATGGTGAAATCTGGCATTTCTTTGAACAGCAATTACATTATCCTTTAACGTCTATCAATACAGACAATTTAAGCAGAACCAACCTCAACAAATACAATGTTCTTATCATTCCAAACGGCTATTATGGAAGTGTACTTAATGAGAATAATATGAAGAAAATTAATGATTGGGTACAAGCTGGAGGAAAAGTCATTGCCATCGACGGAGCTCTTAGAAGTTTTGCTGGCAAAGATGGTTTTAGTTTAAAATATAAATCGTCAGACAACAATAGCAGTAATGACAATCTAACACCTTATGCTGAGCGCGAGCGCGAGTACACCAATAACCTTATTACTGGTGCTATTTTTAAAACTAAAATAGACAACACACACCCAATGGCTTTTGGTTATAACAACGACTACTTTACTTTAAAACTAGGAAGTTCTGCTTATGATTTATTGAGTAGCGGCTACAACGTTGGACATTTATCTGACACTAAAGTCTATTCTGGTTTTGCTGGTAAAGATGCTTTAGCCAATTTAGATAACACTTTAGTTTTTGGTGAAGAACGCAAAGGTAATGGTAGTTTCATCTACTTTGTGGATAATACCTTATTTAGAAGTTTTTGGGAAAACGGAAAATTATTCTTGGTGAACTCCGTTTTCTTTGTGAACAATAATGCTTACGAATTATAATTATCATCAATCAAAATACATTATGAAACAAATTAAATCCTTATTTCTAAATTTATTCGTTTTAATAGCTATATCAGCTTGTAAACAAAACCAAACCAAAGAAACCACACCAGAATTTAAAGTTGATTTTGAAAAATTCACTTTAGACAACGGCTTACAAGTCATACTTCATGTAGACCGATCAGATCCTGTTGCAGCAGTAGCGTTAACAGCACATGTAGGTTCTGCAAGAGAAAAGGAAGGCAGAACAGGTTTTGCTCACCTTTTTGAACACTTATTATTTTTAGAATCCGAAAACTTAGGCAAAGGAGGACTCGACCAAATGAGTGCTCGTATTGGAGGTTCTGGAGCTAATGGTTCAACAAACAGAGATAGAACCAATTATTTTCAAACCGTACCAAAAGATGCTTTAGAAAAAATGATCTGGGCAGAAGCCGATAAACTCGGTTTCTTTATCAACACCGTTACAGAACCTGTTTTAGCAAAAGAAAAACAAGTCGTTAAGAACGAAAAACGTCAACGTGTAGACAATCAACCTTATGGTCATAATTTTGCTGTTATCAATAGTAATTTGTATCCTGAAGGTCACCCTTACAGTTGGGAAGTTATAGGTTCTCTTGAAGATTTACAAAACGCAACCTTAGAAGACGTTAAAGAATTTTTTAGACGCTGGTATGTACCAAACAATGTAACATTAACAATTGCTGGAGATATTGATGTGGAACAGACAAAAGCCTGGGTTAAAAAATATTTTGATGAAATTCCAAGAGGTGAAGCTATTCCTAAATTAGAAAAACAACCTGTAACTTTAAAGTCTTCAAAACGTTTATTCTACGAAGACAATTTTGCTAGAGCACCAAGACTCACCATGACTTGGCCAGGTGTACCAGAATATGATAAGGATTCCTATGCATTAAGTGTACTTACCAACTATTTATCAAATGGAAAAAAAGCACCATTAAACAAAGTGCTGATTAATGATGAAAAACTTACTGATAATGTATCATTTTATCAATACAACTCAGAATTAGCAGGACAACTAATGCTTACTGTAACTGCATTTAACCAAACCGACTTAAACGCTGTTGCTTCTGCAATAAAAGATGGATTAAAAGATTTTGAACTAAATGGTATTTCTGAAGAAGACCTGAATAGAATTAAAGCCGGACAAGAAACAGATTTCTATCGAGGCTTATCTAGTGTTTTAGGCAAAGGGTTTCAGTTAGCACAATACGAGATTTTCACAGGAGACCCAGGTTTTATTAATCAGGATGTTAAAAACATACTTGCCGTAACACCAGAAGACGTAATGAGAGTTTACAATACATATATAAAAGACAAGAATTTTGTAGCAACTAGCTTCGTCCCTAAAGGTCAAAAGAATTTAGTTTTAGATAACTCTCAACTGGCTACAATTAAAGAAGAAAAAATCATTGAAGGCGCTGAAGAAACCTTTGATGCTAGCATAGCTGCTACTTATGAAAAAACACCTAGTAGTTTCGACAGAAGTATAGAACCACCTTATGGCCCAAGTCCTGAGTTAAATATACCAACAGTTTGGAAAAAAGATCTAGACTCTGGTATTAAAGTATACGGAATTGAAAACAATGAGGTTCCCCTTGTTCAATTTGAAATTCAGATTGCTGGAGGTTTACTATTAGAAAACAAAAACAAAGTTGGTGTTTCTAACCTTTTGGCTGAACTAATGACAAAAGGCACAAAAAACAAAACCACAGAAGAGTTAGAGAATGCAATAGAAAGTATTGGAGCGAGTATTTATAGCTATGCGACAGAAGAAAATATTATCATTTCGGGCACTACACTTTCTAAACATTTTGACAAAACACTAGAATTAGTAACTGAAATATTATTAGAACCTCGCTGGGACGAAACAGAATTTGAACTTTTAAAACAGAGTACAATTAGCAGTATTCAGCGTAGTAAAGCGAATCCTAACTCAATAGCTTCTGATGAGTTTTCAAAATTACTTTATGGTAATAATAATATTTTAGCTTACAATAACAATGGCACTGAAGCTTCAGTAAATAGTATAGATATAATGGATTTAAAAGATTATTACAATAAAAACTTATCTCCGCAACTTGCCAATTTTCATATTGTAGGTGCTATTTCAGAAGCTGATGTTGTTAATGCTTTAAGCAAAATTGATGCAAATTGGCAACCAAAGGACATTACTATTCCTGAATTGGCCCTACCATTATATCCTGAAAAATCAACTGTATACTTTTATGATGTGCCTGGAGCAAAACAATCTGTAATCCGTTTTGGGTATCCTGCACTAAAAGCTACACACAAAGATTATTATCCTGCTTCCGTAATGAATTACCGTTTGGGAGGTGGTAGTTTTGCGTCACAATTAACACAAGAGTTAAGAGAAGGAAAAGGCTATACATATGGAATAAGATCTCGATTTAATGGTACTGCAAATAAAGGAGAGTTTGTTATTAGTAGTGGTGTACGAAGTAATGTAACTTATGAATCTGCTGCATTAGTAAAAGAAATTCTAGAGAATTATGGTAAAAACTATAACGAAAAAGATTTAGAAGTTACTAAAGGTTTCACTATAAAAAGTACTGCAAGAGCCTTTGAGACACTTAGTGCTAAATTAGATATGCTGAGTAGTATTAGTAATTATGGTCTATCTGATGACTATGCTAAACAACGTGAAGCTATAGTAAAAAACATGACCGTTGAAGACGTTAAAGCATTAATTGAAAGCTATATTAAGCCTAACCAAATGATTTACCTCATTGTTGGTGATGCAGAAACACAATTAGATAAATTAGAAGCTTTAGGTTTTGGGAAGCCTGTGTTATTAAATGAAAGTAAAGAAAATTTAGAATAAAAGTATTAAAACATGAAACTAGGCGCGTTCTCTGTTAGTCTTTCAGTAAAAGATATCAAAGTCTCAAAAGAATTTTATGAAACTTTAGGATTTAAAGTATTTGCAGGAGATTTAGAGAAAAACTACCTCATCATGAAAAATGAATCTACGCTGATAGGTTTGTTTCAAGGTATGTTTGAAAATAATATTTTAACCTTTAATCCTGGTTGGGATCAAGATGCCAGCACGTTAGAAGAATATAATGATGTTCGTGATATTCAAAAACATTTAAAATCTAAAGGAATTTCTTTTACCAACGAAGCCGACGAATCTACAACAGGACCTGCAAGTTTTGTAGTTTTAGACCCTGATGGCAATGCTATTTTAGTAGATCAACATATATAAATTGTATATTCAATATAATTTCAGACGTCAGTTCGAGTGGATTTTTCGATTAGAATGAGAAAAATTTGTATCGAGAACAACTTAACTAAATGCTTCTCGATACAATTCCTTAAGCTTTGCTTAAGTATCTTCAATCAAAATATATTTTGATTTCGATAATCTCAGAATCACTCGAAGTGACGAATTCAATAAAATGAACAATAAGAAATTAAAAATGACTTGGGAAGACTCATTAAAGATTTACGATACTATTGTAGAATCATGTAACGGTTTTGAGCGAAAGGGTAAAAAAATGATTTACACATCATCTAATGGTTATATGTTTACCTTATTGAATAAGGCTGGTGAAATTGGTATTCGGCTACCAAAAGAAGAAGCTACTAAATTTATGGAACAATACGACACAGGTCATTACTATTCTTATGGTGCAAAAATGAAGGATTACGTCTTAGCACCAGAATCACTATGGAACAACAAACCTATAATGGTCAAATATTTTGAGCAGAGTTTTGCTTACGTTAATAGTTTCCCAACTAAATAGTTAATTGGTTATTAATTATAGAACAACCTCGCCA
This sequence comes from Winogradskyella poriferorum, assembly GCF_036553625.1. Classification (NCBI taxonomy): domain Bacteria; kingdom Pseudomonadati; phylum Bacteroidota; class Flavobacteriia; order Flavobacteriales; family Flavobacteriaceae; genus Winogradskyella; species Winogradskyella poriferorum. The sequence goes on along the minus strand of NZ_JAZHOU010000002.1, from coordinate 63,094 downwards.
TATAAGTCAAAATCTTCAGCTTCTGTTACTTTTATTGTAGTAAATTCTCCTGTTTTTAGATAGGTTTTTGAAGCATCTACTAAGACCTCATTGTCTACATCTGGCGAATCAAATTCTGTACGGCCCACAAAGTAATTGCCTTCTTTTCTGTCAATAACCACTTTAAACTCTTTACCTATTTTTGCCTGATTAAGTTCCCAAGAAATCTGAGATTGAATTTCCATAATCTCATTAGCACGTTGAAGTTTTACATCTTCTGGCACATCGTCTTCAAGGTTATAGGCATGTGTATTTTCCTCATGAGAGTATGTGAAGCAACCCAAACGCTCAAAGCGCATATCTTTTACCCACTGTTTTAAAGTTTGAAAATCCTCTTCTGTTTCTCCAGGATAACCAACAATTAAGGTTGTTCTTATAGTCATTTCAGGCACTTTAGCTCTAAAATCTTTCAAAAGTTTTGTGGTTTTGGCCTGTGTAGTACCACGACGCATACTTTTTAAAATAGAATCTGAAATGTGTTGCAACGGAATGTCTAAATAATTACAAATCTTAGACTCACGCTTCATTATATCTAACACATCCATCGGAAAACCCGTTGGGAATGCATAATGCAAGCGTATCCATTCTATGCCTTCAACTTTTACAAGATTTTCAAGTAATTCTGCAAGGTTTCTTTTTTTATATAAATCGAGTCCGTAATAAGTTAAATCTTGTGCAATAATAATCAATTCCTTTACACCAGAAGCCGCTAATTTTTCTGCTTCAATAACCAAATCTTCAATTGGTGTACTTTTATGTTTTCCTCTCATTAAAGGAATAGCACAAAAACTACATGGTCTATCACAACCTTCAGCAATTTTTAAATAGGCATAGTTTTTTGGTGTTGTGGTTAAGCGCTCACCTATTAATTCGTGCTTATAATCTGCACCCAAAGCTTTAAGTAAACCTGGTAATTCTGTTGTACCAAAATACTGATCTACGTTTGGAATTTCCTTCTCCAAATCTGGCTTGTAACGCTCACTCAAACAACCAGTGACAAACACTTTATCTACATTGCCTTCTTCTTTTTCTTGCATGTAATGCAAAATAGTATTCACACTTTCTTCTTTGGCATTGTTTATAAAACCACAGGTATTTATAACAACAACATTTCCTTCTTGCTCGTGCACTACATCTTTACCGCTAGCTTTAAGCTGTCCCATTAAGACTTCGCTGTCGTAAACATTCTTACTACAACCAAGTGTTACAACATTAATTCTATTCTTCTTCAGTGTTTTAGTTCTCATGCCTTATCGTAAATTCAGTTTGCAAAGATACAACGGAAATTAAACCTTTTGTATATTTATGTGTCTTATATAAAAACTTAACCATGAAATTACCAAAAATAGTACTTGTATTTTTTGGTTTATTAACTATAGTATCTTGCTCTAGCGACGATGACTCACCCAAAGATTCTGATCCTCAAAATGAGGCTATTTACTTTCCACCTTTAAATTCTGATACTTGGGAAACAAAATCCATATCAGAACTAGATTGGAATGAGACAGAATTACAGCCACTTCTAGATTATCTAGAAAACAAGAATACTAAAAGCTTTATGGTATTACACGAAGGTAAAATAGTGATTGAAGCTTATTTCGATGGCCACTCTAGTACATCTCCATGGTATTGCGCAAGTGCAGGAAAAACATTAACTACAGCTATGACTGGTATTGCTGAAAATGAAGGTTTATTAGATATAAATGATAAAGCCTCTGATTATTTAGGCACAGGATGGACAAGTGCACCTTTAGAAAAAGAAAATCTGATTACCTGCAAGCATTTATTATCAATGTCTTCTGGTTTGGATGACAGCGCAGGTGATGGTGTAGAACCTGAAAATTTACAATACTTAGCTGATGCTGGCACACGTTGGGCTTATCATAATGTTTATGTAAAACTTCAAGATATTGTTGCAACAGCTAGCGGACAGGATTGGTCAAGTTATTTTGATAATAAATTGAAGAACAAAATTGGTATGTCTGGCGCATGGATTCAAACAGGTGATTTTAGTGTCTATTGGAGTACAACACGAAGTATGGCTAGATTTGGATTGTTAGTCTATGCAGATGGAAAATGGGAAAGTGAACAAATAATACCCGAAAGCTTTTTAAATGATGCCGTTAACACATCTCAAAATCTTAATCTATCTTATGGTTATATGTGGTGGTTAAACGGAAAATCTTCTTACAGATTACCACAATCTCAAATTCAATTTCCTGATGAACTTATTCCCAATGCACCTGAAGATATGTACGCTGCACTTGGAAAAAATGATCAAAAAATTTATGTAGTACCAAGTAAAAAATTGGTAATTATAAGAATGGGAGATGCTGCAGATGATGAAAACTTTGCACTCTCAAATTTTGATAATGAATTGTGGGAAAAGATTAATGCCTTAACCAATTAATTATACTTTTTTGGTGCAACTCGCGCTTTAGATGCTTGCTCATAGACATAAGCCCATTCTAACAATTGTTTTTCCTGAAGTCGTTTAGCTATAAACGTTAAACCTTTTGGCACACCTTTATCCGTATAACCCATTGGAACTGTAATAGCAGGATATTCTGCCACAGCAGCAAATGCCGCATGATAATTATTTATAGATAAAAAGCCATCTAGATTGTGTTTTTGCATTGGTAAGTTAAAATATTGTTTACCATTTCGACTTAAAGTGTCTTTAATTCTTACTAAGTATTCAGAATTACCTTTATCAGCAACAATACCTTTAAATAAACTTTGTCCATAAGGCATGATTTTAATAGAATCTTTTAGATTGAATTCTATGACATCAGAAATTGTTCTAATTGGAATATTTTTATTGGCATGAGCATCCACATAAGCTGGTAAATCCTTTTTCATATCGAGATTAAGAAGGTTTATAAAGTTTGGCAAACCTAATTGCTCTTCATCTATCTCAACAATTTCAGCTCCTTGCTGTCTTAAAACGTCTAAAGCCTTTGTATACAAAGAATCTTCCAACAAGCGTTTTGGAGCACCAAAGCGTTTACCTCTTACAATTGCAATCTTTAAATCTTTGGTATAAAATCCTGGCTCCCATAACGCATAGATTGATTTAGAATCAGACTTGTCTTCACCATATATTGCATCTAAAACTATAGCGTTGTCTGTAACCGTTCTGGTGATTGGACCTGCTGTATCTAAAGTTGAAGAAATTGGCACAATTCCACTACGACTTACCAAACCAATGGTAGGTTTTAAGCCAACTACCGAATTCTGACTTGCTGGAGACAATATAGAACCTGCGGTTTCGCTACCAATGGTTGCTGCCGCAAAATTTGCAGAAGCAGCTACTCCACTACCAGAACTTGAGCCACCAGTGTCTATTGTGCGTCTTCCATAAGGATTTAAGGTTTGGCCACCAATCGCAGAATACCCACTAGGACATTCTCCACAAAAGAAATAAGCCCACTCACTTAGGTTTGCTTTACCTAAGATTAAAGCACCTTTTGATTTTAATTGCTTCACAATAAACGCATCATCAGTAACATTATCTTTTAAAGCTACTGCTCCTGCCGTTGTTGCCATACCTTTAGCATTAATATTATCTTTTAAAAGTATTGGCATGCCAAAAATAGGATGCGGATCTTGAATGAAATTAGTTTTGTCTGCTATCTTAGCTTGTTGAATTACTTCTGGATTAATAGAAATTACGGAATTTAATGATAACGGATTTTCTCTATCAAATTTTCTTATTCGGTATAAATAAAATTTTACTAATTTTTCATAATTAAGATCTCCAATTGCAATATTTTTTTGAAGCGTTGGTATATCTCTTTCTAAGATATAAGGCTTTAAGCGATTATAGTCAGACTCTGTAAAGTCTTCCATCTGTGGATTGATTTCTGCCCAAATTTCAGCTTTAGTTAGATTTTTTGAATCCAAAACTTTAAACTCTCTGAAATCTTTAGTAGAAATGGCACTTAATCCTGAATCATCATCAGTTGCTTTTGTAGTTTCTACTGTTTCTGATTTTGAAATTGGCTCTCTGGCTTCTCGAGCCTTTTCATCTTTACAAGAGAAAATTAATAATAAAACTAATAGTGATAGGATGTAGCGCATAGTCTGTATTTTTTATAAAAATACGAAAACAATTATGACCCAAAAGGATTGATATACATCAAAAATTCAAAGATATTACTTGCAAAAATTGTGTAAAGAACTATAAATCCTAGTAAAAAAGTGGCTTTTTGTATGGTATATGTTTTATTTCGCAATATGCGAATTGAACATAAAAATATTATTGTAAAAAATGTAGTGCTTATAAATGGTACAAACGAGGAATAGAAAAATAAGTAGTTAGGAATTAGCTTATGATTATATGCATTTAAAGCATTTGTCAAAATATTCCGAAGTCCGCCTAATACAATTATCGAAGAAACAATTAAGTTTATTATGGTGATGATTCTGGAAACTTTATTGGAATCTGTTTGAGTTTTATTTTTCATTAATTGTTTCCTTACTTCAAGCGAACTTAATTAAATACTGAATTGGCTTTAGTCAATTTTTAAAAATTTGACTGTCAAAATCAGTAAACTCTTTTAAAAACAATGTTTTCATTTTTTTTGAATCATCTATATTTCCTTGTTCATTATACAGATAGGCTAAGACATATTTAAGATTTGGATCTTGAATTGCATAATGAAATTTACCACTATTCAACTGTCTTTCAACTAAACCAATATTAGACTCCAAGGTTTCAAGATTATTTAAAAAAGTTAATATTCTCGGTAAATTTTTATCTAAATATTTCTTTAAGCTTTTTCTAAAAAATGTTTCATTCCACAAGGATATAGGCATATCATCAAAATAGGAACTGCTCTCTAACGCATGAAGTTTATGGTTATAAAAAGCCAACTTCTTGTTCTGAGTAATGAAAGGAATGAATCTAAAATTGGTTCCAACAAAAAAGTTTCCTGTTGTACCTCTATAAGTAAATTGAATTATTTTTTTAATTCCAGCAGGATTGTATTCCGTTTGCCAGATGTACTTCTTTGACTTATTACTATAACCTAATTGGTTTAGTTGCGGACTTAGAATTTCATTTAGAATAAGCTCAATTTTTTTAGCACTTGGTATATCAAGATTTGAAGTATGCTCTATATTTAAAAGTGAGTAAAAATTCATTTTTATGAAAATACCACTTTTTTGCAGAAAATCTACTTAAAAAACGAATCTACAAACTCGTATTTATTAAATACTTGCAAATCCTCAATACCTTCGCCTACTCCAATATACTTTACAGGAATTTTAAATTGATCGCTAATACCAATAACAACACCACCTTTTGCAGTTCCGTCTAACTTAGTAACTGCCAAAGACGTTACTTCTGTAGCTGCAGTAAACTGTTTTGCTTGTTCAAACGCATTTTGTCCTGTAGAACCATCTAAAACTAAAAGGACATCATGAGGAGCATCACCAACTACCTTTTGCATCACACGCTTTACTTTAGAAAGCTCGTTCATTAAGTTGACTTTGTTATGTAAACGACCAGCAGTATCAATTATAATCACATCGGCATCTTGGTTAACACCAGATTGTAAAGCATCAAAAGCTACAGAAGCAGGATCGCTTCCCATTTCTTGCTTTATCATTGGAACTTCTACTCTGTCCGCCCAAACTTGTAATTGGTCTATCGCAGCAGCTCTAAATGTATCGGCAGCACCAAGAACCACTTTTAACTCTTTTTTCTTAAACTGGTACGCCAACTTACCAATAGTTGTTGTTTTACCCACACCATTAACACCTACTACCATTAAAACATAAGGCGTTTTTTTACCATTATCTTGAACTGGTAACTCAGGAATTGTATAATCGGTTTCTTCACCAGAGTTGGTTTCGGATAATAAACCAGCAATCTCTTCTCTTAGAATTTTATTAAGCTCAGATGTTCCTAAGTACTTATCTCTTGCCACGCGCTCTTCAATTCGCTCAATAACTTTTAGAGTGGTATTTACACCTACATCACTAGTTACCAAAACTTCTTCAAGATTATCTAAAACATCATCATCGACTTTAGACTTTCCTGCAACAGCTTTATTTAATTTGGTAAAAAAAGAGGATTTAGATTTTTCTAAACCTTTATCTAAGGTTTCCTTCTTTTCTGAAGAAAATATTTTTTTAAAAAAACTCATTTAATTTCTATTTGCTTAGCTAATAGCAACAACCCTGCCTTTAATACGTTTCTGCTAAGTTGTCATAATCGGTCAAATATAGACATAAAAAAACTGCTTTCAAATATGAAAGCAGTTCTATAAATCTATTATCTAAATAAAGATTATTTCTTATCTAAAAATTCATTGACAAATTCTGGTGCCATTACTGATTCAACGAACATGTATGCTCCAGTTTTAGGTGATTTCACCATCTTAATAGCTTTTGTCAATCTTTTTGATCCTGTCTGTAAAGACGCTACTGATTTCTTTGCCATGATTTATTATTTTATCTCTTTATGAACTGTCATACGCTTAAGTATAGGATTAAATTTTTTAATCTCCATACGATCTGGCGTGTTTTTCTTATTCTTTGTTGTAATATATCTTGAAGTTCCTGGCATACCAGAAGCTTTGTGCTCTGTGCACTCTAAGATAACTTGTATTCTATTTCCTTTCTTTGCCATTGTAAATTGACTTTAGCGTATGCTATTATTTGTAAAATCCTTTTGCTCTAGCTTCTTTTAATGCTGCAGTAATACCAATTTTATTGATAGTCTTTAATGCAGATGTAGAAACTTTTAATGTTACCCATTTATCTTCTTCAGGAATGTAAAAACGCTTCTTAATCAAGTTTGCGTTAAACTTGCGTTTTGTTTTATTCATTGCGTGAGAAACATTGTTTCCTACCATCGCTTTTTTCCCAGTAAGTTCACAAACTCTTGACATTGTATTCTTTCTTTAGGTATGTTATTTTTTTAACAGGGTGCAAATTTAGTAAAACTTTATGTTTCAACAAACATAAATTTCTACTTTTTTAATATTTCTTTTTGCAGCATCTCAAAAGCCTTGTTTGTTGCTCTCATAATTACCTTTTCTCTTAGGTTTCCAAAATTATAAACTTCTGCCTGTACACCTTTATCTGACGCAATAGCTATCCATACTGTACCAACCTCTGCATCAGAATCCCCTTTTGAAGGACCTGCATTACCCGTTGTACTTATACCGTAATCTGTCTTAAATAACTGACGCACATTAACTGCCATAGCCTCAGCCACTTCTTTGCTTACTACAGATTTAGCATCTATAATGTCTTCTGACACATTTAGTACACCAACCTTAGACTCTGTAGCATAACTTACAATACTGCCTTTAAAATATTTTGAAGCACCTGCGTTAGCTGTAATGGCTTTCGCTATCTGACCACCTGTACAACTTTCTGCAATGGCCAAAGTCTTTTTTTGATCCGTAAGTTGCTTTCCTAATATTGCTTCTATTGACAAATCTTCTTCATATCCAACAAAGACATCTTCAATCTGAGGAAGTAATAAGTCTATCTGTCTTATCAGTTCATTCTCTAATGTTTCTTTATTAACTGATTTTCCCGAAAGTCTTAACCTTACACGTCCTAAACTTGGTAAATAGGCTAATTTTATAAAATCTGGCAGGTTGTCTTCCCAAGCCTCTATCCTATCTGCAAGTGCACTTTCGCCTATACCATAAGTTAAGAGTGTTTTGTGCTTTATATAAGGGAACTTATATTTAGATCGTAATGAAGGAATAACCTCATCTTTAATCAAAGCCTTCATTTCGTATGGCACACCTGGAAGTGAAACAAAAACTTTCCCATTTTTTTCTAACCACATGCCTGGTGCTGTACCATACTTATTCATAAGCACTTTAGCCCTAGAAGGCACTAAAGCCTGATGCTTATTAACCGTTAAAAGTGGGACATTATATTTTGAAAAAATCCGCTCTACGTTTTCAAGAACAGCCTTATCTTCAACTAAAGTATCATTAAAATACTCACAAATGGTATGCTTAGTAATATCGTCTTTGGTAGGTCCTAAGCCACCTGTAATGATAATAATATCTGCATTTTCTTCAGCTTCTTTTAGAGCTTTTAGAATATGCTCTTTATCATCTTGAACAGAAGTAATTTGATAGACAGAAACACCTATTTTAATAAATTCTTTACCTAAAAATGCTGAGTTTGTATCTACAATTTGACCAATGAGAATTTCATCACCAATTGTTATTATTTCTGCTTGCATTTATAATCCGAAATCTGCTTTTATTTCTTTGGTTGCATTTTCTACAGCAGACAATACAATTTGAAGTTGAGCATCTATATTTTCATCAGATTTTTCAAACTTTCCCCAATCCTGTACCTCTATAAGCTTGTCTAAAATACCTAGCTCAAACAAATCCACTGTGGGTTTCATTTTGTGTGCAGCCTGATATGTTTCGTAATAATTACCTTCTGGAACAGCTTTTCTTAAGCGTTCTGCATCTTCTGGAACTTCCTCAATAAAAGCTGCTGCTAAAGCCATAACGAAATCTTCATCGTTATCTGCCATTTCGCGTACGCGATCTAATTTATAATGTTTTGCCATTTATTTTATTTTGATTGAAAACATTTCTTGGTCCTCAATATATCCTATTAATCTGTCATTTGCAAAAACCTTACCAACTCCGGCAGGTGTTCCGGTAAAGATAATATCTCCAATTTTTAAAGTAAAATATTTCGACACATATTCTATAAGTTCATCAATCTTCCAAAGCATAAGTTCTGTGTTACCCGATTGTACGACCTCATCATTTTTCTTTAAACTAAAGTTGATATTATCTACATTCTCAAAATTAGATTTAGGCAACCATTTCCCTATTACAGCAGCACCATCAAAGGCTTTAGCTTTTTCCCATGGTAAGCCTTTTGCTTTTAATTGCGCCTGAAGATCTCTAGCTGTGAAGTCTATTCCTAATCCGATTTCGTCATAATACTTATGAGCAAATTTTTTATCGATGTATTTGCCTACTTTCTTGATTTTTACCAAAACTTCAACCTCATGGTGAACTTCATCAGAAAAATCTGGAATAAAAAATGGTTGCTTTTTTAGTAAGATTGAAGTATCTGGTTTTAAAAACACTACAGGATCTGTTGGTTTTTGGTTTTCTAATTCTTTGATGTGGTCTGTATAATTACGACCGATGCAAATGAGTTTCATTAAAATTAGATTATTAGACTGGTTAGATTTAGTTAGACAAAGTTAAGGATATTGCTGGTACTGCCTTCTTTTCACTTTTATAAGTATTAGCCGCATAAAAACGCCATTCACCAGAGATATAAGATGCTACCATATACTTTCCTTCATTTTCACAAGTTGCTGAAAATGTAGGTTGATATTTGATACGCTTTTCTTTCTTCTTTTTTTTATCGGTAAAATGAAAAGTTACTTCTTCAGCATTATAAGGGATATACAACCATTCAAAAGCAACGTAAAAACCTTCTTTTGGAAAGAAAATATCATAGTCTAAAATATCAACAACAGCCTCCTTTTGTTTCTTTTTTATTTCTACAACGACACTCTCTTTTAAAATATCTTCATGTGGAAGACTGTCTTTTCCTATGGTAAATAGCCTTAATCTAAACTTCGCTTTTTTATTTTTAAAATTTCCAAAGTGAAATTTAACCGACTTCAGAAATTCTGTTTCTTGGTAATCCTCGTTGTATGGAAAATACAAAGCCATTATCCATGGATTTTCTGCTAATGAACCGTATCCGTAACATAAATCTGAATCTTCAATTTTGTTTACAACATTGATTTTCTCTTCAAACTTATCCTTAATGAATACTTCTTTTAAAACCTCTGTTTTAGGTTTCAAAAAAATTTTTTCAGACTTTAGAAATAAGGAAACTGGTATTTTGCTACTTGCATAGCCTAATGATGATAAACTGACCAACTTATTTGTATCATCTTCGTTAATTTCCAAACGAAAGCTTCCGTCATCATCACTAGAGGTACCTATAGTAGACTCTAGAATAGAAATATTGACATAAGGAATTGGTTCGTTAGTTACTTTATCTAAGACCACGCCTTTAGCAACGTGATGTTGCGCGAATACCAAAAATGGCAATAATAAAAAGAATACTTTCATATAACTAGGAAAATAATTCCTGCCTTCGCTGGAATTTATCCCAATTTATTATTAAACTGACGTAACTTAATTGCAGTTAACACTTTTTTAGTATACAATGGAAAATCTGCATTTAACAACCAACCAAAATAGCCTGGCTCTTGCTCCATAACATCTACAACGCGCTTTCCTTTGTGTTTACCAAAAGAGAAGCATTCTTCCCCTTCTTTGTTGAAAATTAAAAATCCTGCAAAATCTGCAAACTTTTTACGAGAGCTGAATTCTGCTAAAAATTTAGTGTCATTTTCTAGTTCTTCATAGCGCTCTAATTGTGCTTTTAACACCTCGTATGTTGCTTTAGTATCTGCTTCTGCACTATGCGCATCGTCTAAATTTTTATCGCAATAAAACTTGTAGGCTGCACTCAGTGTACGTTGTTCCATTTTATGAAAAATGGTTTGTACGTCAACTGCTAAACGGTTTTTCATATCAAAATCTACTTCAGCACGTAACATTTCTTCTGCTAAAAGCGGAATATCAAATCTATTAGAATTAAAACCACCTAAATCTGAATCTTTAATCAAATTATAGACCTCTTTGGAAATTTCTTTAAAGGTTGGTGCATCTGCAACATCAGCATCTGAAATACCGTGAACTTTAGTCACCTCTGGTGGAATTGGAATGGTTGGATTTACCTTTTTGGTATAGGTTTCTTCCTTTCCATTAGGGTGCACTTTTAATATTGAAATTTCTACAATTCTATCGTTGGTTATATTGATACCTGTGGTTTCTAGATCGAAAAAACAGATAGGTTTTTTTAGATTAAGCTGCATGTGTTTTAAATTTACACAAATGTAAGGCATTTCTATAACTAATTGTTGAGATACAATTTGATTATAGCACATAGACATGTAAATTTCACTAACTCTTAAACACAGAAAATAATGAATAGCGACCTAGATAAAAGCTTAACCTTTAATTGTGGCATAACAATGCCAAATCGTTTTATGTTGGCTCCACTGACAAATCAACAAAGTCATGACAACGGATTGGCATCTAAAGCAGATTTAAAATGGCTATCTATGAGAGCTAAAGGAGGTTTTGGCCTGGTTATGACCTGTGCCTCTCATGTACAAGAAATAGGCAAAGGGTTTCCTGGACAGTTAGGTATTTTTTCTGACGATCTAATTAACAGCCATAAGGAGTTGGTTTCTAAAGTAAAATCATATGGTAGTTTAGTCGTGACACAGTTACATCATGCCGGAATGCGTTCTCCATTTGAGGTTATACAACAAAAAGCGGTTTGTCCTTCTGACAGTGAAAAACATAATGCCAGAGCTCTTACATTACAAGAGGTAGAACAACTTCGTAACGATTTTATAAACGCAGCCCTTAGAGCAAAGCAAAGCGGCTATGATGGTGTTGAAGTTCATGGCGCACATGGTTATATATTAACTCAGTTTTTAAGTTCTGATATTAACAAAAGACAAGACAAGTATGGTGGTTCTCTAGAAAATAGAGCGCGTTTAATTTTTGAGATTTTAGAAGGCATAAGAGCAACTTGTGGAAGCGATTTTTTAGTAGGTATACGTTTGTCGCCAGAGCGCTTTGGCATGAAATTATCTGAAATAAAATTGATAAGTCAGCAATTAATTGATAGTGGAGCTATTGATTTTTTAGACCTATCACTTTGGGATTGTTTTAAAAAACCAGAAGAATTCCCATCGAGTAACAAAAGTTTATTAGATCATATATTAGAACTTAATTTTAAAACCGTTAAACTTACTGTTGCAGGAAAAATTAGATCTGGTAAAGATGTATATGATGTTATTAATAAAGGGGTTGACTTTGTCACTATTGGAAAGTCTGGAATTCTTAATCATGATTTTCCTAAAAAGGTAATGGAAAACAAAAATTTCGAACCAGTTGACAACCCTGTCTCTGAAGCATACTTAAAGTCTGAAGGTTTAGGTGAAAAGTTTATAAACTATCTTAAGCGATGGGACGATTTTGTAGCATAAAAAAAGCACAGTTTTAAAAACTGTGCTTTTTTATATATGTGAGATACTGAATCAACACTTCGACACGCTCAGTGTGGCAGTTCAGCATGACAAGACATTAATTAAATTTCTCTATTAGGATCCCAAGCTTCAAGATAATCTTTTACAGCCTTTACAAATTGTCCTCCTAATGCACCATTGACTACTCTATGGTCGTATGAATGAGACATAAACATTTTGTATCTAATACCTATAAAGTCACCTTGAGGAGTTTCTATAACCGCAGGTACTTTTCGTATAGCACCTAATGCTAAAATACCAACTTGTGGTTGATTGATGATTGGTGTACCCATAATGCTACCAAACGTACCTACATTAGTTACGGTATATGTTCCTCCTTGTATATCGTCTGGACTCAATTTATTTTCTCTTGCTCTATTGGCTAAATCATTAACCTTTTTAGCCATACCTAATAAATTAAGTTGATCTGCATTTTTAATTACAGGCACTATTAGGTTACCATCTGGTAAGGCAGCAGCCATACCTAAGTTAATATTCTTTTTCTTTATAATACTATCTCCTTGTACTGAGATATTCATCATTGGAAAATCGCGCAATGCTTTAGCCACAGCCTCCATAAATATTGGAGTAAAGGTTAGATTTTCACCTTCGCGCTTTTTAAAGCTATTTTTATGTTTATTTCTCCAGTTCCAGATTTCTGTTACATCTGCTTCAATAAAAGACTGAACGTGAGCAGAAGTTTGCACAGAATCTACCATATGCTTAGAAATGAGTTTACCCATTCTGGTCATTTCTATAATTTCATCTTCACCTGAAGCAACTACTGGTGTAGTAGCTGGTTTTTCTTTTGATTGACTTGAAGTTTCTGTTTTAACTGTTGCCTTTTGCTCAGCAACTGGCTGAGATTTTACTTCCTCAACTGGAGCAGAACTACGAGATTGCAAGTAAGATTTAATATCATTTTTAGTAACACGACCATCTTTACCTGTGCCTGGTATAGCGTCTAATTCTGCTTGTGAAATCCCTTCTTCTTTTGCTATATTTTTAACCAAAGGAGAATAAAAACGATCACCTGATGAAATTACAGGCTGTGTAGTTTCTTTTGCAGCCACAACGGTTTGCGCTACGTCTGCTGCAGCTTTCGGTGCTTCTTCTTTTTTAGATTCAGTTGTTGGTGCTTTTACTTCAACGGTATCGCCTCCTTCTGTTTCTATTACTGCAATGGTTTGACCTACCTGTACGACATCATCTACATCAAAAAGCTTTTCTACCAACACACCATCAACCTCACTTGGTACTTCACTATCTACCTTGTCTGTTGCTATTTCTAAAACAGCTTCATCGGCTTCAATAGTGTCGCCAACGTCTTTTAACCAAGATGTTATGGTTGCTTCAGCAACACTCTCTCCCATTTTAGGTAACTTAAGTTCAAACTTTGTCATATCTATAATTTGAAGGTCTTTATTTTAAAATCGAATGCAAAATTAATAAAAAACAGTCTGTTTTACTGATTTTTATTCAACAAAAATTAAAAGCACACTACTTCACCTCTACCTGTACTGCTATCGCTTCCGAGCATAAAATTACTACTTTTTAGCCATATTCTATAGGTGTTTTGTTTAGTAATATTCTGTGTTTTTATAAATTCAATAATAGTTTTGTAACTTAAAAATTCAGAATCAAAAACAACTTTTGCTTCGCTTGGTATATCTTCTAAAGTCGAGGTAAAGGCAATTGGACAATTAATTCTATTTTTAAGTTGTTCATCATTAGTAGATTCTGATATCACTACGACTTCTTTAGAAATTAATTTCTCTGACTTACTTATAGGGTTTCTCTTTGAAGCCAAGATCAACACTATTTTCACTAATGCAGATATAAGTATATTCCGCTTAAAGTGTTTTTTGTAAAAAATTTCCATAGCACCATAAAAGCGTTTAGCATACGCTTTGTCTTTTAACGTGCTCTCACCTTTATAGTGCACAACAGAAGTTTCACCAAAGTAATAATTACTGTAACCTGCCTTTAAAACTTTATACGATAAATCGATATCTTCACCATACATAAAATAATCCTCATCAAAGCCACCCACTTCATTATAAACAACTCTTTTTAGCAACATAAAAGCACCCACCAATACCTCTGTTTTACCAACATCATTAGGTTTTAGATTATTAGTATAATAGTTTTTTGAATTACCTATTAATTTTTGAAGCGCTACCTTGGGAGTAGGAACATGACGTTTGCTTTCTGGTAAAAACTTTCCTCTACCATCTATAAGGTGGCATCCTACAATTCCTAAGTTATTATGAGATTCTGCAAAACGTAAAACTTTTGTAAATGTATCTTCAGCAACTACTGTATCTGGATTTAGAATACACAAATACTCGCCTTTTGCACTAGCAACACCTATATTATTCCCTTTAGAAAAACCATAATTCTCTTTATTTTCAATGAGCTTTACATTTGGAAATAACTCCTTTATCATAGTACAACTATCATCGGACGAATCATTATCTACTACAATAATTTCTGCATCAATATCTTCTATTGCTGCTTCTACACTTCTTAGACAGAGCTCTAAAAAGTAACGCACGTTATAATTGAGTATGACTATGGAAAGCTTCAAAATACAATTATGATTTTAGAGAAGCCTCAAACGGAATACGATCTAGAATACTTCTGCCTAAGGTAATCTCGTCTGTATATTCTAATTCATTTCCTGCAGCAACACCTCTTGCAATTGTAGAGGTCTTAACATTATAGTCTTGTATTTGTTTAAAAATATAAAAGTTGGTTGTGTCTCCTTCCATTGTAGGGCTCATAGCAAAGATGAGTTCTTTCACTTTTCCTGATTTCACTTTTTCTACAAGTGAAGTAATATTTAAATCCTGAGGTCCTACTCCATCCATTGGTGAAATTTTTCCTCCTAAGACATGATACAGCCCTCTAAATGAACTTGTGTTTTCTATTGCCATAACGTCTCTGATATCTTCTACAACACAAATTAATTCTTCATTACGATTTGGGTTTTCGCAGATTTCACAAAGTTCTTTATCGCTAATATTATGACAAGATTTACAAAATTTAATTTCGGCTCTAACTTTTGAAAGTGCTTCTGCGAGCAAAACAGTTTGTCGCTCTGGCTGTCTCAATAAATGCAAAACCAAGCGTAATGCAGTGCGCTTACCAACACCTGGTAGTTGCGACATTTCGTTTACCGCATTTTCCAAAAGTTTAGAAGAAAATTCCATGATTGCGAAGGTACTGATTTTTGCATACACAAAAGCCCAACCACATTAAGATTTATGGCTGGGCTTTTGTTATGATTTTAATTTTACTTTAAAATAAGTTTTTTGGTAATTTCACCCTTGTCGCTATTTAACTTCACAAAGTAAACACCATTACCAAATGATGACACATCTACCTTAAAACCGTTATATAGGTTTACTTTTTTTCCATAAAACATAATTTTACCTTGAGTGTCAAAAATTCTTATACTGACGTCTTCAGATGTATTCCATTTTAAGTTTAACTCATCCTTAGCTGGATTTGGATACATTGTTAAATCATTAAATTGAAAATCCTTGATACTTAGAGCAGCATCATAAATGTTAGATCTCCAAAGCCCTCTACCGTAAGTTGCTGCATAAATTTTATTATCAGCCGTATTTATTTCTAATTCGTTGATTCTAACATTAGGCAAGCCATTATTGAACGGTTCCCATTCGGTTAATGTATTATCTGTGTAGAATACACCATAATTCATCCCAACATATAATCCATCTTCGCCATTATCTTGCCAAGCTAAAGCCTGAGCTACAAAATTAGGCAAGTTCATTAGTTTTGACGTCCACGTTAAACCTCCATCTAAACTAACATAGACCTTTTGATTATTGGTAGTTGCAACAGCAACTTTATTAGGATCTGATGGATGCACAGCAATTTCGTTTATAATTGATGAACCACCTAAACTTAAAGGAGAAACTGTCCAAGAAGCACCTCCGTTAACCGTAAATCTCAACGTACCATTAATGGCACAATACATAACTTGATTATTACTTGGCGCAATCTTAAAATGGTCTATACTTGCACCAAAATTTGGAGATATGGAAACCCAATTAGAACCGCTGTCATCTGATTTGTATACTTCATCAAAAGCTACATATATTGTATTTTGAATTATTGGGTCTTGCTCAAAAGGCACAACCCAATTCCAATTATAATCGCCTCCTTTTCCATCTGGCTGTGTAAGAGAAACTACATTACTTCCAAATACATTGTATTCAGTTCTGTAGAGAGATCCAAATTGAGTGGTTCCATACATAATAGATGTATTATTTTTATCTACAAAACCTTCCATACCGTCTGCACCTAGCCAATCTGTCCAAAGTCCATCTTCTCTTAAGGTAGAAGTACCATTATCTTGTGAACCTCCTGTAACAACCACAGGATCTGTTTGGCTAACACCAATCTTATAGAATTGTCTAATTCCCAATCCTGGTGTTAAATCCGTATAATAAGTTGAACTCACTGTTGTTGGATTATCTGCTCTGTATATTCCTCCATCTGTACCTACATATAATTTTGCATTAGCTCCTGTACCTGAAAAATGCATAATATCTACATCTGCATGACAATAACCAATAGCCATATTATTAGCACTACTAGGAACCCATTGCGAAGTAATACTAAAGTTAGCACCTCCGTCTGTGGAACGCCAAGTGTTAATACCTGCGATATGCACATCATTAACATCGTTAGGGTTTACCGTAATATCCATATCTCTTGGTGCTTGCCCAAGTGTATCATTTCCATTTGAGTCGTATCCAAAAAAGTTTTGTGTATGCGTTAACTTTGTAAAACTACTACCACTATCACTAGAAGCATATAAAGCTCCAAATGTTCCACCGTTAGCTTCTAAGACATAAACAACATTAGGATTGTCTGCAGAAACACCAATCATTTTTGGGCCATTAGAAAATTGATTAGCACCAGAACCTGTTATCTGAGAAAAGCTTGCTCCTCCATTAGTAGATATATAAAAAGCATTTCCTGAAGCATAAATTACATTTGGATCATTTGGTTTAAATTCAAAATCAAAACCAGTACCTGTAGGAACAAAATAAATAGAATTCCAAGTCACTCCTCCGTCTGTAGACTTATACAATCCATTACCTTGAACGCTTGCATAAATTTTCATAGCATTTGTTGGGTCTACCAATATTTTATTAACAGTGCCTCCTCCAATATCTGACAATAAGGACCAAGTTGCACCTCCATCTACAGATTTAAAAATTGTTCCGCTAGTAGAACCCCAAAAATAAGTATTGCTATCTGTTGGATCTATGGCTAGTGCATACACATCAATATTAGATAAGTTATCGGAAAGTACAGTCCAAGATATTCCTCCATCTATACTTTTCCAAACACCTCCTGTTTCACTTCCTACAATAATATGGTCTAAATTAGACTTATCAACAGCAAAAGAAGTTATTCTACCAACACCAGGATTCCATCCAGAAGTTGCATCCCAATAGGTTGGCCCCATTTCTTCCCAAATACCAACTGTAGTTCTTGCTGCTAAACCTTCACTATTAATGCTTACATTGTAATCTTCTAATGCTTCATAATAAAACTCAGGAGATTTTAGTTTTCCGGTTTCATCCATAGCACGCTCAGCAAAGTATTGCCAGCGTTTAAAGATCTTAAAACCTGTTCCTCTTCCTCTACCAACAGAATCAAAATGTTGTTCTGCAGCTTCTGTGATGTAACTTATGGTGTGATTGCCTTCTTCAATTAGCTTACGGTAGTCTTGGCCAGAAGCATTAAAACCAAAAAGCCCTAATGCTACCAGTAAAATTATCTTTTTCATAAAAAATTGAATTTAAATAGCTATTTTTTTCAAAAATACTATTTTTCATAAATTTTTGAGCAAAGAATTTCTTTTATGAGCCCAACTTCAATTTTAATTTTAATAGCCAGTTACTTCGCAGTTTTAGTATTGATTTCTTATTTAACAGGAAAAGAAGATTCTAATGCTGCCTTTTTTAAGGCCAACAAGTCAGCACCTTGGTATTTGGTGGCTTTTGGTATGATTGGCGCTTCATTATCTGGAGTTACTTTTATCTCTGTTCCTGGTGCTGTTGAGGCTAATCAATTTGGATATTTACAGGTTGTATTTGGCTATTTGTTTGGTTATTTAATCATCGCTTTTGTTTTGCTTCCACTGTATTACAGGTTAAACTTAACATCTATATACACCTACTTAAAAGATAGATTCGGAAAAACGAGTTATAAAACTGGCTCTGTAGCTTTTCTTATTTCCAGGACTGTTGGTGCTGCTTTTAGGTTATTTTTAGTGGCTAAAGTACTTCAACTTTTAGTGTTTGATCTTTTTGACATTCCGTTTGTGGTTACAGTAATTATTACCATTGCTTTGATTTGGCTCTACACCTTTAAAGGCGGAATTAAAACCATTATTTTCACAGACACATTACAAACTTTATTTATGCTAATATCTGTGGTTGTAACCATAGTATTTTTGGCTTCAGCTTTAGATTTAAATAGCGTAAAAGAAATCGTTGATTACACCAAAGAAAGTAACTTAAGCAAGGTTTTCTTTTTTAATGACAGTAACGACCCTCAATACTTTTGGAAGAGCTTTCTTTCTGGAATATTTATCACCATCACCATGACAGGTCTGGATCAAGATATGATGCAAAAAAACCTAACCTGTAGAAGCCTAAAAGACGCTCAAAAAAATATGCTTTCTTTTAGTGTGGTACTGATATTTGTAAATATTCTATTTCTTGTTCTTGGATTAATGCTTACAGATTATGCGGCTAAAAACGGAATTACTGCAACCAAAGATGATTTGTTTCCAACCATTGCTATGCTACCGGAAATAGGTGTTGTCACCTCTGCATTTTTCTTACTAGGATTAATTGCTGCGGCATATTCTAGTGCAGATTCTGCATTAACATCTTTAACTACATCTTTTTGCTTTGATATTTTAGATATCGAAAACAAACCTGAAGCATCTAAAAAAGGCATACGCAAAAGAACTCACATTGGCTTTAGTTTTGTGTTGGTTATAGTAATCATCTTATTTTATTTTATTTTTAAAGACATATCTGTTATCTGGAAGCTTTTTAAAGCAGCTGGTTATACTTACGGCCCATTACTAGGACTTTTTGCCTTTGGCTTATTCACAAAGCATCAAATAAAAGACAAGTTTGTTTGGATTATAGCCATTATAGCACCTGTTATTTCCTATGTATTAAATCTTTATTCTAAAGATCTATTTAATGGCTATGAAATTGGTTTTGAAATTCTAATCATTAACGGAATTCTGATGTTCATCGGAATGTTATTAATCAAAAGAAAAAATTAATACTGGTCTATAGATAACAGTACAAGCGTACAAGCCGCTTCAAACTCAATATTGTTCTCTTTAAGAATTTCATAAAACTCAGGATTTTCTGTACCTGGATTAAAAATAACGCGCCTAGGATTTAAACCTACAATATAATCATAGTAAGCTTCTTGATGCTTCGGACTAAGATACAATGTTACAGTATCTACATCTTTGTAATCTAACAACTCTGTATCTATTGCTACATCATTGACTTCGCCTTGCTTTAAACCAAAAGCCACAACCTCATGATTGTTTTGTCTTAATCTGTTAATAGCAATATTAGAATAACGGTCTGCTTTTAAAGACGCACCAAGAACCAATGTTTTTTTACTCATATGTTAAAAGAATGTTAAGTAGTGTTAATTAAAGTAACATGATGTAAAAATAGTCGTCTAGAGATAAAGAAACTATCAATCAATCAAATTTCAATCAAAAAATGAAGCAGTTCTTATTAATGCTTATTTTGGTTTCATCAACCATTTTAAGCGCCCAACCCAATTCCAACAAAGACATTAAAAACGGTTCTATCTCTGGTAGAGTACTAGATGCCAACCTTAACGAACCATTACCTTATGTAAATATTGTTGTAAAAGATGCCGCAAGCAAAGTTCTTACAGGTGGTATTACAGATAATGAAGGAAACTTTACTATCGAGAAAATTCCTGAAGGTAACATACAGGTAGAAATTACATTTATTGGTTACAAAACCATTTTAAAAAACGAAACTATCGGAAAAGGCAACTACAACATTAAGATGGGAGATATTCTCTTAGAAGAATCATCCGAAGGTCTTGATGAAGTTACCGTTGTTGCAGAAACCTCAACTATTCAACAAAAGGTAGATAGAAAAGTAATTAACATTGGTAAAGACTTGCAAACAGCTGGTGCAACAGCTAGTGAGATTATGAACAATTTACCATCGGTAAGTGTAGACCAGCAAAGTGGTGCTATTAGCTTACGTGGTAACCAAAATGTGCGTGTAATGGTAGATGGTAAATTATCTAACATTCCGGCAGACCAGTTATTAAAGCAGATACCTTCTACTTCAATTAAAAGTATAGAGTTAATTACCAATCCATCTGCAAAATACAATCCTGAAGGCATGAGTGGTATTATAAACATCATATTGCACAAAAACACTCAAATTGGTTTTAATGGTAACATTAACGTTAGCTTGGCTCATGATAAAGAACCAAAATTCAACAGCTCTATAGATGCCAATTACCGTAACGGAAAGTTTAACCTGTTTGGCTCATACAGTAATGGTGTTGTTAAAAACTATCATTATGGTCAAATAAATAGAATTGAGCAAGACATTCAACAAAACTTCAATGTTCTTAACAATAACAAGTCTAACTTATTCAAAGTTGGTTTAGACTTTTATCTAGATGACAAGAATACGTTTTCTGTTTTTACTAACCAGAACATATACGATGGTCGCGGAGATGTAGATTCTAGAATTGCATACTTATTCGATACCTCTTTAAACCAATCGCAATACACAAGAACGGATAATGAGAATGACAACCAACAATACAATTTTAACTATAAGCACAATTTTAATGACGAAGGTCACAATATTGAGCTTGAAGTAGATTACAATACTTATGAAGGCTCTGGAGATACTAACAATTTATTTTACAGTACGCAACGTCCTAACTTTATCGAAGCTACAGACACAGAACGCGATAACACGACTATTAACTTAGATTATGTAAATCCGTTATCTGAAACCACAAAATTAGAACTAGGGCTACAAGCACGTTTATTTGACACTGGTATTTTTTACGAATCTAATGCTCGTGAGCAAAACGAGTTTGGCGACTATATTCCGACTACAACAAATTTTGACTATTCAAGAGACATTTATTCAGCTTATGCTACCTACGGCAAAAAGTTAGAAAAATGGAGTTACCAAATTGGACTGAGAGCGGAATCTGTAATTGTAGATTCAGAAGCTTATAAAATCGATTTATCTAGCAATGACGAATTAACTATTCCTTTTGAAAACGATTATTTTGAACTGTATCCTTCTGCATTTTTCACCTATTCTCCTTCAGATAAAAACTCATATCAATTAAGTTATAGCCGAAGAATTGACAGACCAGGAATAGGGCAAGTAAACCCTTTACCTGAGTGGAATACACCTTTGATTTCTCAATTTGGAAATCAGGAATTACGTCCACAGTTTACCAATTCTATTGAAACAAACTACACCAGACAACTCGAAAAAGGAAGCATTACAGCCGGAGTGTTCTACAGAATTATAGAAGACGAAATACAACAAGCAATTTTAATAGACAGAACAGACACCAATAGATTGATCTTAACCAACCTTAACTTTGACAATTCATCATCTTATGGTATCGAAGTATCATCTAATTACAGACCTACAAAATGGTGGAGCTTTAATGCTAGTTTTGATTTGTTTTCTCAAACCCAAAAAAGTATAGCTGAGTCTTTTGATGACAACCAAAACATTGTATTAAACACTGTTAAAGTAGATAACGTGGCTTGGAATTTAAGAGCGTTCAACAACTTTAAAGTAAGTAACAGCTTAAGTTTCTCGGCTTTCGGAATGTATAGAGCTAAGAATAAAAACATCCAATTTTAAATGAGCGATATGCTTATGGTAAACTTAGGTATGCGCTATACTTTTATGGAAGGTAGAGCTAACTTTAGCTTAAGCTACAATGATATTTTCGACACCATGTACGCTCAGTTTGATGGTCAACGACCATTCCTTCAAAAAGGACAATTTAACTGGGAAAGCCAACAGATTTCTGGTAGATTATCTTACCGTTTTGGTGGTGGCAAGTACAGAGCAAAATCTCGTAAACAAAGAGATAACGACGTTAAACAAGGTGGTGGTCTTTTTTAACACCCAAAAGTGTCACAATGCTCAAATAAAATAGTCTTTATAATAGAAAGACTTAAAAACAAATTTAATAGTTTACATAAATAGTTGATGGTTAGTGTTAATGTTTAACTATTAAATAGAAAACCCTGACAGTTGCAAAACTGGTCAGGGTTTTTGTTAAATGCACGTTAAATATGTTAATCGTTGAAATAAAATGAAACGTTTTACGTCTAAGTAAGTGAGATAAGTTTTAAGTAATAGTTTTTATAAGATTTTTTAAATTTTATAATAGTGTTAGTTAAATTGGTTAATAGCTGAAAAGCCCAGACAACTTTAGGTTGTTTGGGCTTTTTTAGTTTTGCTCAGAAGGCTTTAAAACTTTTTAGCAAGTCCGATTTTTTATATTCACCAACTTTAAGAAAGTACTCACCATTGGGCTTTACAATTACAAAACCTCCATTTAGTCCATTGTGCATAAAGAATAGATTTCTAATTATTTCATTTTCATCTTTAAGCCAATGTATTTTCTTTCCATGATAATAATGTAAGTCTTTCACTCTTTTATTTATAATCCAAAAGTGATTACATTCCTCTATTTTATCTAAGCTGGCATCCATATTTCCTTTAAAAATGTCCCAAGGTACCTCAAAGCCTTTCCTATATATTAATGGATCATTATCTATAAAATTGATTACCAATTTTTTACTAAAATCTATATTTTGCTCAGATATACTGTTTAAGTGATTTTTTAGATGCTCGTACTCTGTCTCAGATAAAGTACCTTTTGTATGGCTTTTTACTTTAGTTACAGAACCATCTTCATTTTGTACACTGTACATATAAGGCTCACTCTCAACTACACTTTTTGTAGTAGAGCAAGCAACCATAGTTATTATGGCTAAAAGCTTTAATAAGTTTTTCATAACTCAACTATTTTTATTCCTTTTTTGGCTATTCGATTTTCAGAGTTTATACTCAAAACCTTTTCATATAATTTTAAAGCTTCTTCTATGTTTCCGATTTTATAATTTATAAAAGCCATATTCAATAAAGCAGCTTCCCTATAACTATAACGTGACATTTTTAATAAAAAAATAAAACCATATCTATCAAAAAAATTGTGCTTACTAAAAAACAGATGACTTTTCTCAAAATCTTTTAATGCTGTTTTATAATCCGCTTTAGCTAAATTTATTAATCCCTTAATATGCTTATTAGGAATAACTCTATAAAATATAAGATTTATAATTAGGTAGCAAAAAAGTCCTATTGCCCAATGATAATAATATGGATAAATTGAATATACAATTATAATTAGTGTATTTGCAATTGCAAAATGAAGTATAATTGTTATTGTTTTTTTAATTATCACGTAGGTTGTAGATTAGTTGAATTATTGGTTAATATTGCGAGTACACACCAAACTGAAAATCCGTGAGGATTTTCCGCAATGAACGAAAGGTAGCAAATTGCAATCAATTCCGATTAGGAGTTCAGCCGAAATGAGTCATACACGTTGTTGACTTTAGTATTTTTTATATTCTGTTATTTTATTTCCTGATTCCGAAGCTTTTGCAATAATTTTTTCCAGATTTTTTTTATCGATCAATGCAGTTACATAAGAGTCACTATCAATATAAAGATTGATTAAAGTCAAACCGTTTTTATTCAACGTCTCGTTTATAATTCCGAGTAATGCTCCAGTATCTTTTTCATTCTCGTTTTGAATTTCAGGTAATTTTGGTAACGCATATTTTTTTCGTTCAGCCATTTGGTCAAGTGACCATTTAATGTCATCCATTCTTTGTTTCCAATCAAATTCCCAAATATATTTTCCATCACTCAAGTTATCAATTAGTAAAAACCATTCAGGCTTCTTTTTTATGTCATCACTCAGCCCTCTAAAAGATTGATTTTTAATATTTTCAGTATCGTAATAGTAACTCCCATCTTTAAAAACTGATTCAGGATTTAGTTTGAATTTCTGAAGTTTGTTAGAAAAGGATTCCAATTGCTCACTGTCATTAACCTCAATTATCAATTCAGCTAAACTCTCGAATTGTGATAAGTCCTTTGTAGATTTACAACTGAAACAAAGTAGAATTAAAGTTAAATTCAGAAGGTTTCTCATTCGGATTTGGTTTTTCAATATTAAAGCCAACGGTCTTGTATATGAAAAGTAGCGGATTTTATACACTAATTTTTCGGATTATAACGTACCTCTAATTTATTCATTTTGTTTCGATTAAGCGATTAAACCGCTATTTTTTATATACGTTGTTGTGCATAGTACTTTTCACGTTCAGCTTGTTTTTCCGATGTTTATTATTTAGTTCAGATTTAGCCTTGGCAAGACATACTCTTTTACAGTTTTGGTGTAGCGTTGGCTTGTGCGACTGTAAATGTGTATGGCTTTAAGCGTTGGCAATTCAATTCAAACTATTATTTATTATTTTCCCAAAATTGGGCAATTTTAAATAGTTTTCCTTTGTCAAATTCTTTCATATTAGATATTGCTTGACCTTTCGAAATCTTCTCTAAACTTCTTGCACTTGTAATACCTTCTTTATCACTCAATCCTAAAAATTTGTTTATTGCTTTTGAATTAGTTTTATCTTTTATATTAAGTAAATAAGAAATCTCACAATTACTTGAAAAATCAAATCCTGGTTGATTAAATTCTGCTATACCTTGTGAAAGTAAAACAGTAGCAACTCCTTTAGAACGGAATTCTCTTAAAATCTTATCAAGTATTTCTTGATATTTTTTCTCTTTAAAGATAACGTGAGCTTCATCAATAAGCAACACATATCGCATTCCTCTATAACCATTTTCAGTTGGTGTACTTTCCATATTTGCAAACGTATTGTAAATATAATTTATGATAAGGAAAAGAGAAGTAAAACGAACAGAGTTTGAAAGGTCGCCAGAAAGTGAGAGATAGATATTTTGATTTAAGAACGATTTACCTTTTTGTTCTTCCTCAAAAATATTGTAGCTACTCAACTCATAGATTATTTCTGTAAGTGTGTCTCTTTTGTCTCCAACACTTTCTAATAGTTTTTCGTTTATTTCAGGTAAAGTTGGGTATTCTCCAGCTTTTTTCTCGTGAAAACATTCTAAAATAACGTCTCTCAATTGACCACGTTGTTTAGGACCAAGATTTGAATATTTGCATACAATATCTACAAATTTATCTATTCCCATTTGTCTGTCCGTTTCATTAATACTGTCAATAAATGAAAGTGGATTTACTGGAAATGGAATTGAAGGTACATCAACAAACGTTGCACGAGTTTTATCAAAAAAAGGTTGATATTCTTTAAGGTCGTCATCTTTTAGACCTTTAAAATCCAAATAAATATAATTAACGTGATGATTTGATTCTTGACTAATTTGATTTAATAATTCAAGTGCAAATTGGGTTTTACCTGTACCAGATGCACCTGCAATTGCAATATGCGAGTTATTGTAAACTTCGGTATTGTTGAATTCTAATATGATTGATTCTTTTTCATCGATTTTAGAGCCAATATTCAATTTAATTGGTTCTTTAAAATATGTTTTTTCAATGTTTTGATTATTGTTTCTAACAGCGTCAAGATTTACTTCAACGCTATTTAGCATTTCAATACCTTTATCTAAATGGCCAATTAAAAAGTCAAAAAAAGTATAGTTTTTACTATTAGAAAACAAATTGTCCATTAATTCCAAACCGTGGTCAATATGCAATTTTACAAACTTGGGAATATTTTCATCTGTTTTATAAATACCATAATATTGACAAATACTTGCGATATAAAAGTCTCGATGTTTTGCGTCAAATAATATATGGTCTTTATATTCTTTACCTTTTGAATCGTAAAGAGTAAAATCATTTGTAGTAAATTTTTTACCATTCTGTAGAGAATAACCAAGTGCAATACGTGCAATTACATTTTCTTTTGTACCAGTAGGTAATTTGCTTGTTAAACTGCGAACGATGTCTTGGTTTGCTTCTGAAGTTCTAATATTAATTTGCATCGAGTTCGTCGTATTTTGTTAATAGATTATCAGGTGTTGCTTCCACGAATTTTGAAGCATCTGTACTATAATTGTGAATTAAATATGCTTTGCTCATTTTTGGCTTTAGCAAATTAAATTCAGGTACTGTTAATTCTTTATGTAGCAAAGGAAATAGCACAACTTGTTTAGAAACATTTGGGTAGAATTCTTTTATCACATTTTGGGCGTGGTCTGCATCAAATTTTTGCATTGGCGAATCTATAAATACAGGAAACTCAATGTCAGATTCGTCAACAAGCGCTTTTAGTAGGGCAGAAGCGTACATTTGTCGTTCTCCCATAGACAAAGAGCCTTTGTCTATTTTTTCATTACGAGAGTTAAAAAGACTTATATCAACATCATCTCCAGCTTGATTTATATCAACAGTAACCTTTTCAATGAAGTTTTTCTTGTGAAGTAAGATGTTTAATTCATTTAAAATATTTTCTTCAAGAGATTTTTTCTTTTCTTCCTTAAATGATTTAATGAATACTTTTAGTTTGTTGATTATCTCTTGCGCTTTGGCATCCTTGTCTGAATATTTGCGAGAATTATCAATTTTCTTTCTTAATTCCTCTTGTCTTTGCTTCAAGGTTTTCTTCGTGTTTTTAAATGTTCCAATTTTTTGGTTTAAATCTCTGATTTCTGATTCTATGGTCAAAACTCTTGTATCCAACTTTTCTTTATCGGCTCTTAAACTTGCAATATGCTCATCTTCTGCATCTTTTTCAGCATCACGAATTTTTCGGCGAATACTATCAATCGAGTTTTTTGTTCTTAAATATTCGTCGTTCAAATTTGTAAATGAACTTTTGAATGAATGTTTAAGCGTATTAATTAGGGTATTAAACTCATTTGTTTCAGTATCTGAAAAGTCGTGCAACGTTTTAAAATTACTTGGTAATTCTGGTGTGTCTGAAAAGAAATGTTTTTTGACTAAAGCACTTATCTGTTTTTCATAAAAATTCCGAATATCCGTTGGAATTACAATTGGAAAACTTCGCTTTTTATCCTCCAAATCGTCCAAAATATTTTTGGTTTTTACATCAACATCTTCTTGAATAAATTTTGAATCTCGATAATCTTTTTCGTCTTTTAGTTGAGTTGAAACTTCCATTAAAGTTTCTCCAGCCAATCCAAAAGGTATCAAGTCAAAAAGGTCTTTTAGTCCATCTTGCAAACCAATCATTTTATTGTTTAGTTCGCTTTCCTCTACTTTTAAATTATTTAGTTGCTCCAAAGTCATTTTATTACCTTCGGTAATTAATTTTCTTTGAATATCATTAGAAGCGTTAGCTTTCTCTATTTTCTCTTCGTCAAGTTCCGAGATTTCTTTTTCAAGGCTTTCAATTTCTATATCTGCATTGTCAATATCTGCAATTATGGAATTTAACTCTGTTTTTTCCTTTGGTTTAGCAGATTTTTTACGATAATCATCTTGAATATTTTCTAATTGTTCTTTTAAGTCTTCGTACTTTTTGATTCCTAAAACTTCTGTGTAGGCTTTACTTAAAAGTCTTCTTTGTTCTGGTGAATTTATTTCAGCAAGTGCAACAATTTTTTCTGCATCAAAAAAGAAAAATTTAGCAATTTCAATTGGTAGAATGTAATCTCTAATAAATATTTCTTCGCCTTGTTGTCCGTCTGTTGTTAAATCAAGTATTAATTCGTTTTCAAAACCATCGACCAATACTTCAACTTTGTCGCTCGTACTTGAAATAGTATTAAATGAACGAGTTATTTTGATTTCTTTACAAGGAATTTCTTGAATTTTGACATCATTAAAGGTTACAGAAACAGAAAATTTATTTTCTCCTTCAACCTTTGCAAGTCTGTTTAAACTATTTCCAATATATTTTGGATAACCACCTTTGTCCGAGATTTCTTTTAGATAAAGTTCATCTACATTTTGCATTTGTTTGCCATATAGACACCAAACCAATGACATTAAAAAAGTGGTTTTACCAAAACCATTTTTACCACTTACAAGAGTAATGTTTTTGTCAGTTTCAGGCGAAAGGTTTATCGTATTTTTACCTTTATAGATTCTGAAATTATTGAGTTCAATTTCTTTTATAAACATTTATTTATCTTTCTTTAAATATTCCTCAATCTTGTTTTCAATATCATTTTTAAGTCCTCGTTTCTTGTTTAATAAGGATTTGTTTTTTTGAAGCATTAGCAACTCTTGTATGAGTTCAAAATCTTCTGGATTTTTCTCGCAGGATTTTTTGAGTAATTCCAATTCCTTTTCCTGCTTTTTATTTTGTTCTTCCATATTTATATTGGTGTTGTATGCAGAGTGATAAATGTTTGAAACTTTATAATTAAAAATCAAATCTCTGTACCAAATTGTTTGAATAGCAACTAACTCTTGATTTGTAATTAGTTCAACGTGTGGTCTGTCAATTTGAATTTCTTTTTGAGCAGTAATTACTCTCTCTAAAATAGATGCTCTATATTTTGGTGTATAAGGTCCCATTCCATTTATTGCATCTGTACCATTTCTTCTTTGTGGCATCCTATTTTCTTGAATGTTTCGCTCATTGTAAAGTTGATTTCTGAATTCAAGTAGTGGTTGTAACCAAGTAAGACCATTTTCAATGAGGGCACTCATAGATTTATCTTTTTTTACAACTGTACAAACCCAACAACCAAACCTACTTTGACCACAAGATTTATGCTCTTTTGAGGTTACAACAGTAGGACATTCATAATCGTCAGCACTTGCATCTGAATAAATTTGAAATAGTTCTGAATTGTCTGCTTTCCAAGGCGAAGGCATTGTATTTATTATATACCAAACTTCTTCTAATGATAAATTTCTAATTGGGGCATACATATAAGTATTTGGCTGTGTTGGATGCTTTGTAAGTCTTTTACCTTTAATAGCGTGCTTTTTCATAGATTTTGCACGTTGAGCACTTTCAGCAGACCTTGTACCAATAAGTATGATTGCCTCTCCAACTTCATCAACTTGTTCCAATATAAATCTTGAAGTTGGTCTAATTTTTAAACGTTCAGTACACCAACGAAATGCGTTATTTGGTGCTGGATAACCTCTCCCAATTAAATTTACCCAAAATGAATCTTCTAAACGTGGGATTGTTTTAATTACACGAATAGGGATATCTTGGTCTCTTGATGCAGTTTCTATTTTGTCTAAAACTCTGTAAACGTATTCAGTGATTACAGGATTTTCTACCATCGTATCATTGCAAACCACATAGATGTCACGTTTTACTATTCCAGTTAATTCTTTTATCTGTGAAATTGCTTCCCAAACAAGTTGAAGCATTACAGTAGAATCTTTTCCACCACTAAAGCCAATTATCCACGGACGCTTTGTTTCGTCAGCGTACATATATTGGTCAATTATTTCATCTATTAAGTGTTGTATAAATTTTGCCATATTTGGGCATAAAAATAATTAATTCAGATTGAGCGTTGGCAGGAAACAGCTCTTTTATTTTTTTAAGCGTTGGAATTTCGCATTGGCAAAAAATAAATGTGCTGTTTGTGCGTTGGCTTTTTTAGTTCAAATGTTCATTTTCAGTACGATTTCTGCATTATGCACAACGTTGTTGTATATGGTTTGTTGCGTGTTTTAAGCACTTAATTTAGCAAATAAAAACCGAATAGAAAATCCGCGAGGATTTTCGTAAGTAGGCTAGAACTAGCAATAAATTATATACGGTGTTGCCATTTCGTTGTTTTTTCAATTCGTTATTATTCCGATAAATTCTGTTTTCCGATTTTCTGAGTTTGAGTGAATTCAGTCAGCATTTTATTCCGTAATATTATTCAATTCCGTTTGAGTGAGTAACTCATCAGATTGTCAAATTCAGTATTTAGTTTTTTAAAATTTCCTTTTTTGATTTCTCCAGTTTCAATTTCAATTCCTGAATTTCAGCGTTTTTATCTTTAACCTCCATTTGAAAATATTTTAAACTTGTAAACAAATATATTAGTACAAGAATATTTCTAAAATCTATAGAGTTATATTCAGTCAAGAAATCAAATTTGCTAGAAATCCATAAAATTCCAAATAATAGAATTGATGCTGTAGAAATTATTTTTAATGTTTTTTTCATTTCTTTTTATTTTCAGTTTTTGAGTGCGTTCAGTCAATGAATGGCAACGGTCTCGGCTATGAGTAGTTGCGTGGTTTAGCACTTAATTTTGCAAGTAAACACCAAACTGAAAATCCGCAAGGATTTTCAGAAGTAGGTGAGAACAAGCAATTACTTATAGCCATTGTTG
This sequence comes from Winogradskyella poriferorum, assembly GCF_036553625.1. Taxonomy (NCBI): domain Bacteria; kingdom Pseudomonadati; phylum Bacteroidota; class Flavobacteriia; order Flavobacteriales; family Flavobacteriaceae; genus Winogradskyella; species Winogradskyella poriferorum. The sequence goes on along the minus strand of NZ_JAZHOU010000002.1, from coordinate 32,356 downwards.
TGTGTAGTTTTTATTTTAAAAATCTAAAATCTTTGCTCCACAATTTTTTCCAAGTTTTTTAAATAATTCTGCTAACTTTTTGGTTTCATTCTCATTGATGGTTCCTTTTGAAAAAAACAAACTAATGTCATCATCATATTTCCAGAGTTTTTTAGTTCCATTTTGTTCAATGTCTGTATAGCTTACATCTTTATTTTTAAATTTTAATGTAATCCACGGTTGCCTTTCATTAACATACATTACGTCAGTTAAATTCTTTAAAGAACAATTCAATTCTGTAATATAGCTTGGACTTCCTGGAATCGACATTTCTAATTGTATTTTCAATTTACAATTGTTGACTTCTAATGTTGTAGGTCGTTGTGAATACAATTCAATTCTGTTTTTCAGGTAGTCTACTATATCCTCTTGTGATTGCGAATAAATGTTGGAATAAGCAATTAAAAACACAACAAGCAATGACCATTTTTTTATTCCAATAATTTTTTTTGCCATAGTATAATAGGTTATTGAATATTTAAAATTAAGAATAATTCTTTATCTAAATCAATGTTCGATTTTTGAACAGCATCTTTCATTATTCTTTCAATATCGACATCATTATTTTTTGTTAATTCCAACCATATTTCTCCTACATCTTGAATAGAATTAACTTTAAATGAATATTTATTATCATCAAATATTTCATAATTTGAGATTTCTAGCTTATAATTCGTATTCAATGAATAAGAAGCTGATGTTAGTTTTTCGCTTTGTTGAATCGAAGTCGAAAATCCTCTTTTATCAATTATATCATTAACTCGCTTTATTATTTCTTCTTTGTTCATTGGGTTTCTCAAATTACACACAACTTGTTATAATACAATAAATATAACAATTATCCCATCATATTTTAGGGATAACAAAAACTAACCTTTATTCTACTTAAAGCTATTCCAAAAAAAATCCTGCTTTCGCAGGATTAATTTGTTTTACCATTTTATAATAACGCTTCCCCAAGTAAAGCCACTACCAAAGGCGGCTAAAACTACGGTATCGCCTTCTTTTATCTTACCTTCTTCCCAAGCTTCGGTTAAAGCTATTGGAATTGAAGCTGCTGTGGTATTACCATACTTTTGTATGTTATTAAACACCTGGTCGTCACTCAACTGAAATTTCTTCTGAATAAACTGTGCTATTCTCAAATTCGCTTGGTGTGGAATAAGCATATCAATATCTTTTGGCTTTAATTTGTTTTTCATTAAGCCTTCCATAATCACTTCACTAAAACGTACCACTGCATTTTTAAATACAAATTGGCCGTTCATGTAAGGAAAATAGCTTTCGTCATCTTTATTATCATCTTCAATAATATCGGTAACCCAACGTGTTCCCATTCCTGGGGCTTTTACCACCAATTCTTCGGCATGCTCACCTTGGCTATGCAAATGTGTAGATAGAATACCTTTGCTTGTATCTTCTTCTCGTGTTAAAACTGCTGCTCCTGCTCCATCGCCAAAAATAACAGACACACCTCTACCACGAGTGGTTTTATCTAATCCGTGAGAATGCAATTCGCTACCAATAACAAGCACATTTTTGTACATGCCTGTTTTTATAAAATTATCTGCAACAGAAATGGCATATACAAAACCAGAACATTGGTTACGTACATCTAAAGCTCCAACCGTTTTTATATCTAAAGCATGTTGCACTTGCACACCTGGACCAGGAAAATACATATCTGGACTTAGTGTTGCAAAAATGATAAAATCGATATCGTCTTTATCTATTCCGGCTCGTTCTATAGCAACTTTTGCAGCTTTTACACCCATAGTTGCCGTAGTATCTCCATCACCATCCTTTACCCAACGACGTTCTTTAATACCTGTGCGTTCTTGTATCCACTCGTCACTGGTATCCATGATTTTAGATAAATCATCATTAGTAACTACATTATCTGGAACATAAGTTCCTAAACCTATTATTTTTGAATTATACATAGTATTTTTTTAAGTATTGCAATTTAATCTATAAGATACGATTTCGTTTGCAATAAAATTTAAATTCGTTATGCATGCATAATATTTAAAATTATGTCATCTTGTCACAATTTTTCGATTGGTATTTTATTTGAATGTAGCTGTCCAGAAATAAATTGACTAATAACGTCACTTCGAGTGTTTCGAATTTATTTCGAAATGTATCGAGAAGTTCTCGATATTTCGACTTCGTCTCAACTCGAACTGACATAAAACTTAAAATACAATGGCAAAAGGAAGTATTAATGTATCGGTAGAAAATATCTTTCCGTTAATTAAAAAATTCTTGTACTCAGATCACGAAATCTTTTTACGTGAGCTGATTAGTAATGCAACTGATGCAACTTTAAAACTAAAGCACTTAACTAGCATTGGCGAATCTAAAGTTGAATATGGTGAGCCAAAAATTGAAGTAAAAATTGACAAGGAAGGTAAAAAACTTCATATTATAGATCAAGGTTTAGGTATGACAGCCGAAGAGGTTGAGAAGTACATTAACCAAGTCGCATTTTCTGGTGCTGAAGAATTTTTAAACAAATACGAAGATTCGGCTAAAGATGCTGGTATCATTGGACATTTTGGTCTTGGGTTCTACTCTGCGTTTATGGTAGCAGACAAAGTAGAGATTATAACAAAATCGCATACTGATGCACCTGCTGCGCACTGGACTTGCGATGGTTCACCAGAGTTTACTTTAGAAGAAGCTGATAAAACCGACAGAGGTACAGAAATTATTTTACATATTTCTGAAGGTGAAGAGGAATTCTTAGAAGAAGGAAGAATCCGTGAGCTTTTGACTAAGTACAACAAGTTTATGCCTATTCCAATTAAATTTGGAACTAAGGAAGTAAATGATCCAGATTTTACACCAAAAACCACAACAGATAAAGACGGTAAAGAAACAACTGAGCCTCACAAACAAATTACTGTAGACGATATCATTAATAACCCTAATCCTGCATGGACAAAACAACCTGCAGACTTAGAGGACCAAGATTACAAAAACTTCTACAGAGAGCTGTACCCAATGCAGTTTGAAGAACCGCTTTTCCACATTCATCTTAATGTAGATTATCCGTTTAACTTAACAGGAATCTTGTATTTCCCTAAGATGACGAATGATCTTAATATTCAAAAAGATAAAATTCAACTGTACCAAAATCAAGTTTTTGTAACGGATAATGTTGAAGGCATCGTTCCTGAATTCTTAACCATGTTAAGAGGTGTTATAGATTCTCCAGACATTCCACTTAACGTTTCGCGTAGTTACTTACAAGCTGATGGTGCGGTGAAAAAGATTTCATCTTACATTACACGTAAGGTTGCAGATAAATTAAAATCTCTATTCAATTCTAATCGTGAAGATTTTGAAAAGAAATGGGACGATATTAAAATTGTTATTGAATATGGAATGCTTTCTGAAGAAAAATTCTTTGAAAAAGCAGATGCTTTCGCATTATACCCAACAGTTGATGGCAAATACTTTACGTTTGAAGAATTAACCAATGCTATTAAAGCGAAGCAGACTGATAAGGATGATAAAATGGTAATTCTTTATGCGTCTAACAAAGATGAACAGCATGCTTACATACAAGCAGCTAAAGATAAAGATTACGAGGTGTTATTATTAGATTCGCCAATCGTAAGTCACTTAATGCAAAAGTTAGAAACCACTAAAGAAAATATTTCTTTTGCTCGTGTAGATGCAGACCATATTGATAATCTTATCAAAAAAGATGACACTACAATTTCCAAGTTATCTGAAGACGAAAAAACCAAGTTAGATGAACTTTTAAAAGAAGTTGTGCCTTCAGAAAAATTCATGGTACAATTAGAAGCTATGGATAGCAGTGCGTCGCCATTTATGATTACACAACCTGAGTTTATGCGTCGTATGAAAGAGATGCAACAAACTGGTGGAGGCATGTTTGGTATGGGCAATATGCCAGAAATGTACAATTTGGTAGTTAACACAAACCACGACTTGGTAAGTGAAATATTAAATACCAAAACCAAGAAAAAGCAAGAGCGCTTAATTAATCAAAGTTTAGATTTAGCGCGTTTATCGCAAGGCTTACTTAAAGGTGAGGAGTTAACAAACTTTATTAAGCGCAGTTACGAGATGATAAAGTAATAAATTCCTGCAAAAGCAGGAATCTCATAATTAATTTCAAAAACCACTTAGAAAATCCTAAGTGGTTTTTTTGTAACTTTAAATCTGAGACGTCGTCTTATTAAAGTAACAATCAATCAAAACATTCAATGAAAACAAAGATTTCACTAATTGTTGTTGTATTTAGCTTCCTTTTTACAACAGCTCAAAATCAAAATTTAACCCAACAATTCGATGATATTGTAGCCCAATATTACACTGATGTTAATGCACCTGGAGCGACGGTATTAGTTGCAAAAAATGGAAAAGCTATTTATAGAAAGGCTGTGGGTAAATCTAATTTGGAACTAGACGTAGATATGATTCCTGAGAACGTATTTATGTTGGCTTCAATCACAAAACAATTTACAGCAATTGCTATTTTGATGTTAGAAGAACAAGGCAAACTAAGCTTAAATGATCCTATTACTAAGTTTATTCCAGATTACCCTACACATGGTAAAACTATAACTGTACATCACCTTCTTAACCACACCTCTGGTATTAAAAGCTACACAAGCATAGGAGATCTAAGACAAATCGCTAGACAAGACAAAACCTTAGATGAACTTATAGATTTCTTTAAAAATGAACCTATGGATTTTGATCCAGGTGAAGATTATCGTTACAATAACTCTGGCTATGTATTACTCGGTAAGATTATAGAAGTAGTATCTGGTGAAACTTATGCAGATTTTATTGATAATCACATTTTTCAACCCTTAGGTATGACAGCTTCACAATATGGTAGTCATAGCAAACTCATTAAAAACAGAGCAATGCCTTATGAAGAAGGAGATAAAGGTTATGTTAATGCAAGTTACCTCAGCATGTCTTTACCCCATGCAGCAGGTGCGCTTACCTCAACTATTGACGATATGCTAAAATGGCAAAATGCTTTAGCAAATAACACATTGATAAAAGCATCTACATTACAAAAAGCAATTAATGGTTCTAAATTGAACAATGGCGAACACATTGATTATGGCTACGGATTAGGAGAGCTAACGCTTAAAGGTTCTAAAGGTTATACACATAGTGGTGGCATTTTTGGCACCTCTACAAATGGCATCTATTTAATAAATGAAGACGTCTATGTTATAGGCCTAAGTAATTGTAGCTGTAATAATATTGACGCTGTAACAACACAATTGGCTGCTGCTGCCATAGGCAAACCATATCCTTCAATGAAGGATGTAATACAATTAAATGAAGATCAACTAAAAAAATGGGTTGGAGCTTATCAATTTGAAGATGGTACTGTAAGACATATTTTCTTTAAGGATGGCGCATTAAAAAGTATGAGAGAATCTACAACAAATACTGTCTTTGATATTTTCCCTTTGTCTGAAAACCGTTTCATGTTTGCCGATGGTAATATTGAGTATGAATTTTCACAGTCTGATGATGGTAAAAAGCAAGCCATATTTATTACTGATTCTAAAAATATTGGCAAGCAAATAGACAAGGCTATGCCAGAAGCAAGAAAAGAAATTACACTATCTAATGACATTTTGAGTCAATATGATGGCAAGTACCAATTAGCACCAAACTTTAATGTAGTAATTACTGTAAAAGGAAATGAAATCTTTGCGCAAGCTACAGGACAAGAGCAATTTCCACTTTTTGCTGAAAACGAAACTACCTTTTTTGCAAAGGTCGCAGCTCTTAAAGTGGTATTTAATAAAAATGCTTCAGGAAAGGTAGAAAGTTTTACGTTGCATCAAGGTGGTCAAGAAAGCATTGCTAAAAAAATAGAATAGCTTTCCCTCTATTTAAAAATTAAAACCACTTAGGATTTTCTAAGTGGTTTTTTCTTATACAAAGACACCTTTTAACTTCTTTTATTAACCAATATCGAATTTAACTTAGTTTAAATTATGTTTTATTTAATTTCATTCAACTATTTATCAAATCAAAGGTGAAATCTGATAACTCTATAATTAAAACTATTTTTAAAGAGCTTGTTTTTACAGATGAAGAAATAAAGCTTATAGAATCTCTTTTTCATAAAGTTAGTATTAAAAAAGGTGAGATTCTCATTCATCCTGGTGACCATGTAGATTCTCAATACTATATTTTAGATGGTTGTTTAAGAGCGTTTCATACAGACCAACTAGGAAAAGAATATACAATTCAATTTGGAATACAGGATTGGTGGATGAGTGACTTTACAGCTTTTTTTTCTGGAGAAAAAGCAATACTTACTGTTGAAGCGCTTAAGGACTCTATCATCTATGGTATCAATAGAAAAAATAAAGAATATTTATATCATCAAATCCCAAAGATAGATCGTTTTATCAGAAAAAAATTAGAGCGCGCTTTTGCTGCTTTTCAAAAGCGGATTTTAGCAAGTTTTTCCAAATCTGCTAAAGAACGTTATATAGATTTTTTAATTACATACCCAGACATAGAAAAGTATCTAAAAAATTACCACATCGCATCATTTCTAGGCATTACTACAGAAAGCCTTAGCAGAATTAGAAAAGAAATGTGATAATCACACATTTATTAACATACATCAATTTTTTATTGCGCTAATAAGTATAATTTTACAGTCCCTAACAACGATTTAAGTAATCCCTAAGGATTAATAGCCAAAAAGCGCAAGTTTAATAGACATGCGCTTTTTTTTATCACATTCATAGCTTGAAGATTCTATATCGTTTCATTTATATTTGTTATAAAATAGAATTAAAATTGAAACCAGAGAACGACATTTCGAAAATAAAATCGCGACTGCACCCAAGAAATAAGCATAACACACGTTATGATTTTTCTAAACTTATTAAGAGTTTACCTGAGCTATCGCAATACGTTTCTAAAAATAAATATGGCGATGACTCTGTCGATTTTTTTAATCCTGATGCGGTTTTAACACTAAACAAAGCTTTATTAAAACACCATTATGATATTAATTTCTGGGAAATCCCGAAACACTATCTATGTCCACCAATTCCTGGTAGAGCTGATTACATACATTACATAGCCGATTTACTTGCTGAGAGCTTTTCAGAAATCCCAAAAGGTGCAAACATAAAAGGTCTAGATATTGGCGTAGGTGCTAATTGTATTTACCCAATTATTGGACATCAAGAATACGGTTGGTCATTTATTGCTTCTGACGTTAGCGAAAATGCTATAAAATCTGCTAAACAAATTGTTAATCAAAATTCAAATCTTTCTTCTTACATAGAACTTAGACTTCAAAAACAACGCAAAGCGTTTTTTAATGGTATACTTTCTGAAGATGAAAAAATAGACTTTAGCATTTGCAATCCTCCTTTTCATGCCTCAAAAGAAGCGGCTGAAAAAGCAAATTTACGAAAGCTTAAAAACCTCAAAGGAAAAACTAAAGGTAAAACCAAATTGAATTTTGGTGGCCAACATAACGAATTGTGGACCAAAGGTGGTGAAGCTCGTTTTATAAAAGATATGATTTTTGAAAGTAGAAAATTTAGTCAACAATGTTTGTGGTTTACAGCATTAGTATCTAAAGAAGCTACTTTAAAACCTACATATAAAATCCTTGAAAATGTTGAAGCAACTGCTATAAAAACTATAGAAATGGGACAAGGTCAAAAAACAAGTCGTTTTATAGCTTGGACATTTTTAACGGAACACGAACAAAAACAGTGGGCAAAAAACCGTTGGTAAAATTTTATTCTACCTTTGTTTCTTTATTGTCATTCCGCACTGTCTCATTGAGCGCAGTCGAAGTGTGATGCGGAATCCACTTTTTTGTTATTGGTTTATGGATTCCTGCCTACGCAGGAAAGACAAAAAATTTAAATTAAATACATGTCATTTAAAGACCTAAAACTTATAAAACCGCTTCAAAAAGCTGTTGAAGCTACTGGTTATACCGAACCTACTTTGGTGCAAGAGCGTGCTATTCCTCTAATTTTAGAAGGCAAAGATGTTATTGTATCTGCCCAAACAGGAACAGGAAAAACAGCTGCTTATGCGCTACCTATTTTGCAACAATTATTTGACAAGCAAGATGCACCTAAACGTGGTAAAAAAATTAAAGCATTAATCATAAGTCCTACCAGAGAATTAGCATCTCAAATACATCAAAATTTTAAAACTTATGCTAAGTTTTCTAACCTAAGATCGTTTACCATTTTTGGTGGCACATCTATTGAACCTCAGGTTGATGTTTTAAAAAAAGGGGTCGATATTTTAATTGCAACTCCTGGTCGTCTTTTAGACTTACACAAACAAGATTATATCAACTTAGATAAGGTTGAAACTTTGGTCTTAGATGAAGCTGATTTAATGTTGGCTATGGGCTTTATTGATGATGTAAAAAAAATAGAACGGCTTTGCCCTGAGGAAAAACAGACCTTATTATTTTCTGCTACGATTCCTTACAAAATAGAAGAGCTTGCAAATTCTATTTTAAAAAATCCTAAAAGAATTGATGTCACTCCAACGCAATCTGTAGCCCAAGATGTGAGTCAGGTCTTATATTACGTCCCAAAACGCAGAAAAATAGAATTGTGTTTGCATCTGCTTAGAAATACCATAAAAGGTAACGTCATCATATTTAGACGCACCAAATTTGGTGTAAAAAAGCTCGAAGAACGCTTATTAGAAAAAGGCTATCGTGTAGACAGTATTCATGGTGACAAAAACCAAAGCGATAGACAAACTGCACTTAATAAGTTTAAAAATGGTTATGTAAAAATTTTAATTGCTACAGATGTTGCTGCTCGTGGTATTGATATTAATGAGCTAGATAATGTCTTTAATTTTGACATGCCAAACCAAGCCGAAACCTACGTACATCGTATTGGTAGAACTGGTAGAGCTGGTAATATTGGTAATGCATACTCTATGTGTTCTGCCGATGAAAAAAACTATATAAAAACTATTGAAAACTATATCAATGTTCAGATTCCTGTTGAAAAGGAACATCCTTATCCTTTAGACCCAAATGCAAAACCTACTGTACACAAAAAGAAAGGTAGCAAATACAAAAAGGGACGTAAAAGTGAAGCCTCTAAGAAAAAGAAGAAACGCTGGTATTGATTATGAGACTTTAGAAATTAGACGTTAGACGTTAGACGTTAGACGTTAGAAATTAGATAATAGACAAAGAGGCTTTCTAAAAAGTTAATGTTTTGTCAATCTGAACTCGTTTCAGATTCTAAAACAATTTAAAGATCAGCTTATTGAGATTCTGAAATAAATTCAGAATGACAGATTCTCATACTTTTCAGACAACCTCTTTTTTTAAGTTATAAACTTAATAGACTTAATCCTCACCAAAGTCAATAAAATCTTCACCAAAACGAATAATACCGTTTGTAACATGAATTTTTATTTGGTTAGGATTGTCTTCCTCACCAATAACCATCATTTTAGAATGCTCTTTTTTTCTGCTTGGAGGAATCTCCGTGATTAGTTTAGCCCAATAATGCACTGTATTGTAGCCATACGTTTCGATGAAGTATTCTGATTTTTCAGGAAAAAACAAATTGATTTCAGAATAATCTGATGCCATCTGGAATTCTCTGAAGTTTTGAGAAAAATTATGGAACCAAAACTTACTATTAAAATCTACTATCCTAACCTTTTCAGCTATTTCACCAACTTTAATATTGCTAAACTCGGTATCAACATCTACTTTTTTTAACTGTGCTACTTGTACCTCATCAACATGTGTAAATTTATAATTTCCTCCTTCTAAAAAATTTGCTCTAAAACTTCCATTTACTACATCAAAAACATTGAATGGGTTTTGAATATTCTGAAACTTCAATTTTGTAGTTCTGGCATTAACAATCAGTTGGTTATTTATATCATTCTTAAAAATTAGGTTAGAATTTTCTGCCATTACTCGAAGCTTAATTTCTGAGGGTAATTTTATAGAAAACTTTGTTCTTAAAATCTTTACATTTTTGGTGTTGATTTTTTTCTTGTTTCCTTTCTTATCTACTTCTCGTAAATTCTTTAAATACTCTTTTAGGCTCTTCCCTCTTGAGCTACTGTTTATGTCCAAAAAATACTGCTTAGACTTTCTAAAGACTCGGTTAGATTTTTCCTTGAAATTTATAAAATCACCTTCAAACTCAATTCCATAAAGTGCCTCAAGACTATAAGACACATCATTCTTTGCTTCACTACCACTTGTTTTAAATTCCAAAACACCATCTTTTATTATTGCTTCGATTTTAATCTCGTTAAGTTTACTTTCTACCTCCTTTTTTGAATAGTTTTCAAATTCTAATGTGTAATCAAAATGTACTTTATCATCTTCTGATTCTGAAAACTCTACATACGTGCCATTCAGATGGAGGTAAACAGACGCTAAATCTGTTGTATCATAGCTTTTCTTGAAAATTTCATTTACTTGTGTGTTACCTATTGCTGATGTGATGAGCATCAATAGTAATACTTTAAATTGATTTTTCATACTGTTCGTTATTTTGATTTAAAATTTTAATGTGTTCTTGGATATCTTTAAGTATCTGAGATCGTGTTTGCAGATTATCTATTAAGAGTTCTACGATTTCAATATTATTAGGATTGGCTCTAAATTGAATTGAAATATTCTTATAATCTGCATCTAACTCATCTAGTTTTTTCTTGAAACGCGCTACCAAAACCTCATCATCTGCTAAGGCTATAAAATTTTGCCACTCGGTTTTTATTTCTTCTAAATACTCAGCTTCTACTGCTTCGACTTGCGCTATAAATGGCGAAATATTTTCTGTTGGTTGTTTAGTGAATAATGCAAAACCAATGGTTAGCGCTACAACTACTACAGCTACAGCTCCTATCCATGTATATCTTTTATTTTTAGATTGTTTTTGTTTATTTAACTTATCCAAAAACTCAGCTCTATGATTATCTGGAAGTGTTTTTAAGTCCTCTTCCTCCTTAAATAAATTTCTAATATCTTGCTTCATTATACTTAGGCTTTAAGAATTCTTGTAATTTTAGTTTGCCACGTCTTAAGTGCGTTCTAGAGGTTTTTATCGGAATCTCTAATATCTCTGAAATTTCTGCATGATCGTACCCTTCTATGAGATAAAGCTTTATCACTATTTTGTGCTTTTCGTTGAGTTGCTCAATGGCATTGAGAATGTCTTTTTTACTGACATTGATATTAAAATTCCAATCGTCTTCATTGGTTATTTGTAGTTCTGAAACTTCAACATCAAAAAATTCAATTTGCCTTTTCTTTAAAACATCTAAACATTGATTGATTACAATACGCTTTAACCACGCTCCAAACGTTGCTTCTGGTTTGTAATTATTTAGGTTTATAAATGCTTTTAAAAATCCTTCTTGCATAGCGTCTTTTGCATCTTCTTCATTATTAAGATACCGACTAGCCACTGTAAACATAGCATTGCAATACGTATCGTATAGTTGCATCTGTGCAATTTGATTGCCTTTTTTACAGGCTTTAATTAAGGATTCTGTTTGCTTTTGCATTTAGTTAGTTAGCGTCTTTGTATTTAAAAACGAAGAAAAATGATAAGGGTTTCAAATTTTAATCAAAAAAGTAAAAATTAATTGAATATAATTAACTTTAGACTTAAATAACACCAACTAAAGAGCCATGAGTCAAGATTATAACAATCCTGCGTTTAAAAAATTGCTTCAAAAATTACAGGAAGAAAGCTGGCAATTAGAGTTACTTATTTCTGGTTTTGCCATATTTGGTTTGTTTACGGCATTTCCTCATATAAATATTGCAGTAAAGGCTGCACAGAATGATGGTAAAATCTATTCATGGATTATATTATCCGTTGCTTTGGTTTCTTGTGCTATTTTAATTTTCAACTTACTACTTCATGTTGTTTTACGAGGACTTTGGATTGGTGCTTTGGGATTGCGATATGTTTCTGGTGATATTGATTATGAAGAATTAAAATACAGCCCAAAATTTACAAGGTATCTAAAAAAGAAAGTTGGCTCTTTTGACAGATATATTGCAAGGTTAGAGAACTATTGTAGTGTAATCTTTGCAATTTCATTTCTTTTAATTTTTTATGTCCTAGCCTTTACGTTTACAATTTTATCTATTGTTTTAGTCGTAAAATTATTTCTAGATAATGATACAATTAATGAAACACTTGGTTTATGGATTGGTGTACCGCTTCTAATTTTTATAGTGCTAGGTATGCTATTCACCTTTATAGATTTTGTTACTCAAGGGTGGCTCAAAAAAAAGAAATGGATAAGCAAAATTTACTTTCCCATCTACTGGATATATAGCAGAATCACCTTAGCGTTTTTATATCGTCCTTTGGTTTATAACTTTTTAGACAATAAATTCGGGAGACGCATTAGTCTTTCCCTTGTTCCTATTTATATTTTAATCTTGGTTGGCACAAGTGTGAGGTATAATACATCTAACTACTTTAATATAGACTTATACTCTAGCAGTAATATTACAGACAATCGACATTATGAAGACTTATTAGAAGATGATGATTTTATTGATGAAGTAGCCATTTCGTCTAAAGTAGTTACTAATACCTTTTTAAAGGTTTTTTTGGTCTTTGATGATGATATTGATGACTATATCTTTTCTTACAATAAAAGTTTAAAACCAGAAAAGGACATGAGAGGTTTGGATACTGATATTGTAATATCAAATAACATTTCTTGGAGAAAAAGAGACAGTATCAGATCAGCCTATATCAAAACACTTAATGACGTTTTTACCATAAAAATTGACACAACTTACCATGACAGTGAGTTTGTACTGAGCAAAAGCAGTAAAAGGCAAAAAGGTTTTGAAAATTACATTGGTATTAAAAACCTTAATGAAGGCAAACATATCTTAAGAGTAATAAGAAAACGAATTAGAGAAAAAGACACACAAAGGGTGGTTTATGCTACAATTCCGTTTTGGTACTACCCAGATTAATACGATAATTTTTGATTAAAATACTGCTTTAATAACGGAATTTGTATGGCAATCATTACAGCTAACAATACCGTTGCATACATTAAAGTATTTGAAAAATCTACAGATAAATTATTGAGTAAATCAAACGATACATCTGGTAAATTATAACGGTCTGTAAGGCTTGAAGAATCACTAGATTTATTTAAAACAATATTGACAATTAAGGCCACAAAACCCAAACCTAACAACCACCAAACATATTTAGGAATTAGTGGTTTATAAGCAATTGTTTTAGTTTCTGAAAGTGCTTCAATTTTAGACATTACTCCTTCAGTAAAATTTGTTGGAGCAGTTTCTAAACTATCATTAGCCATCAACTTATTGATTAAATCCTCTATTCTTTTATCTTCATTTTCCATCTTTCAAGCTGTTTTGGGTTGAAAATACTGTTCTAAAATTACGGCTAACTTTTTTCTGGCTCTAAAAAGCTTCACTTTAACCGTATTGCCTTCAATATTTATAATTTTTGATATTTCATCTAAAGATAATTCTTCAAAATAAAATAACGTTAAAATAGCACTACTATCTTCTGGTAATTTATTGATACATTTCTTTATTAAATCGCTTTTTTCCTCTTTAATAATGTTGTCTAAAGCATTATCGATAGTATCTAATTTATTAAAAGTAGACTCATCTATAGCAACATTATTTAGATGCTTTTTGTTCTTCTTAATAGTATCTAAACAGGTATTATAAGCTACTCTGTAAATCCATGTAGAGAATTTTGAATCTCCTTTAAAGTTATCTAAAGATTTAAACACCTTTATAAACGTATCTTGCGCTACCTCTTCTGCTTCTTCTCTATGCTTCAACATGCGCAATGCTAATGTATACACCAAGTCCTTATAACGATCTACTAATTGCGCATAAGCCTTAGTATCGCCATTTTTAATAGCTGCAATTAATATGTTTTCGTCGTTGGTGGTCATTTTTAAGTTAAGACGACGGTTTGTTTCATTAGGTTACAATTAGATTGAAAAAAAATTTTTAATAAAAAGTGTAACCTAAAAGTTTAGCTTGTCGTCATAAGCTAAGAATCAATTAAAATTAATCATTTATCGATGCTTTTTTACGCATCAATTAAAAAACAAACATTATGGACGAAGAAATATTAATACCAATTAGTCTTTTTGCTGCAATTTTTGGAATGGTATACTTATACTTTTCTACCAGAAACAAAGAGCGTCTTGCACTTATAGAAAAAGGAGCAGATGCCAGTATCTTTAATATTGGTAAACGCTCTGGCTCAGCCTGGAAAGTGGTTGTTATCAACATTGCTTTTCTACTTATGGGTATTGGGTTAGGACTTTTTATTGCCAATGTACTAGAGAGTACAACGAATTTAGATGATGATGTAATCTATCCTGCAATTACCTTTATAATGGCTGGACTAGGACTTTATGTAGGCTACACACAAACAAAAAAAGCTTTAGACGAATAATAAAAAAGTCTAATCAACTAAAAAAGCAAACGCTTCTTCCTATTTATATGGAGGAAGCGTTTTTTTATACAATTCATTTAATTATTTGTCATGCTGAATTTATTTCAGCATCTTTATAATCTATGAGTTCCAAGTTTTATATAACCTTATTTTCTATCGTTTTAGGATGCTACGTAAGCTTTTCTCAAATCAAAGTCTTAGATAGCATTTCGCAATCACCTGTTAGCTATGCAACCATATCTTTTGGTAATGGTCAAGGCATTTTTGCAGATGATGATGGTGTGTTTTATTTTACAAAAAAACTATATCCAGATGTAGACTCGCTACATATATCGGCCATTGGTTTTAAAAACCTCAACATTGCTGCAGAAAATTTACCCAACCAATTATTATTACAGCCTCAAGCAGATGCTTTAGATGAAGTAGTGCTTAGCACTAATCTTAATCGAAAATTTAAAGAAGAAACTTTAAAACCTTATCTCGATGATGATTATTACAACTGTTGGCTACCAACTATAGAATCTGAGATTGCAGTATATTTTTCTAAATCTTCAGAGCAAGATCAAAAGCTTACCAGTGTTACATTTCCTATTGCTTTAGAGTCTAAAGATTGGAACAAGCGAAAACGTGTCAATAGCGATAAAAAGAAATTTTCAACCTTATTTAAAGTACAATTTTATGCCAATGACAATGGCAAACCTGGTAATGTACTCACTTATGAAACCATTGTTTTTAGAGCAACAGAAAAAAATGGAGATGCCTATGAACTCAATGTAGAAGACTATGATATTTACATTCCTAAAAATGGTTTTTTTGTATCTATTCAAGTGATGGGCTACACCGATAAAGAAGGAAAACTTTTGCCAAACAAAAAGTACAAGGAAATTAAAACTAAAAACGGTATAGTAAAAATCCCAACTAATTTTAGACCACTTTTACCATTTACTGATGAAATTGAGAGTAAAAACACCTACATAAAACGCATATTTATAAGTGGTAATAATTGGGTGAAGTTTGAAGAAGGCAACGGTTTTAAATCTAGCTTACTCGACAAAAATCTTTTTAATTACGGCATTGGTATAACCTATAAAACATTTAAAGATGAATAACCCAATTGGACTATACATTATGGCTGGCATGTATATTTTGGCAGGCCTTATGCACTTTGTAAAACCCAAAATGTATATGCGTATTATGCCAAGATACTTACCAAACCACAAATTTCTTGTGCTACTGAGTGGTATTGCCGAAATTGTTTTAGGAGCAGCTTTGCTATTCTCAGAAACCAAAGCTTTTGCCATTTATGGTATCATAGCAATGCTAGTTGTATTTCTGTTAGTTCATTTTTATATGCTATCTGGTGAAAAAGCTTCCGCAGGCATCCCAAAATGGATATTAATTTTAAGAATTCCACTACAATTTTTCTTAATGTATTGGGCTTGGATTTATTTGAGTTAAACTGTGCATGAATAAAAATTTTCTTAAAAATTATTCCTTAAAGCTCAAATATATCCTGCCAACTTACTTTATAGTTGTGTTTGGAACACTAGCCATAGCTTTGGCTTTTAGGTGGTTGTTTTCAATAAACTTTAGTTTATTAATCATTAAGGAGGAATACTACAAGTTTTGGATTCCGATAATATTGCCTTGGATACCTATAACCATTTGGCTAAGACCAAAGTTAAGAATACTAAAATTTAAAAAGCAAAACAGAGATAGCGTTGGTCATCAGTTTATTGTTTGGTTAACAATGTTTGCTATGCTAAGTATTTCTAATCATTACTTAACAGAATCAACTGCAAAATTCGAAGCCTTATCATCCATAGAAAATCTGAAAGAGGGAAGATATATTTCCGTAGAAGACTTTCAGTTAAATAAAAGTCTATTTGGTGTTGAAAGAAAATTTGATGTAAGTGGGAAATATGGTCAATACTTTAATATCGATCTCTTTTTTGTTTATCCTCTGAAGACAGATGTAGCATTAAAATACTGGTATGGAAAAAAATATCACTTACAAATAAGCAATAATCTTAGTGAACATGAGAAAGAACAACGTTTTAGGTCTTTTTATAAAACATCTATAAAAAGCTTCAAAACTCATAACTATCTGGAGGCCTCATATTATGAAGTTCTGCAAGTTTCTACTGATAAAGATGCCTTCTTGGAAGCTATAGAAACTACGGATTCTTATATTCCTGAAGAATTAATAATTATTGAACCCAAAAGAGGAACTTACTCTGATGATAATAGCACAACATTGGCATGGATTTTTGGAGCATTTGGTATTGGTTTTCTAATATTTCTTTTTACTTTAATATTTCCTGGATATAACAGATTAGTACATCAAAGACAACTGAAAGGTATAAAGCCTAAGTCTGATGAATTGATAGAGATGCTTCAATTTCTTATACCAAGAGACAGTCATTACATAACCTCTATTATCATTATTTTAAACCTCTTGGTTTTTCTAATTATGGTTTTCTCTGGAATAAGTATTCTGTCTCCATCAGCTACTGAGTTATTAGATTTTGGTGGTAACAGAAGGTTTGAAGTCTTAAATGGCGAATGGTGGAGATTATTTACAAGCATGTTCATACATGCTGGCTTAATGCATATTGTTCTTAATATTTTTGGTTTAGTTTTAGGTTCCATATTTATTGAACCTGTATTTGGAAAAATAAAATTTCTTGCTATTTATTTACTCTCAGGAATTTGCGCGAGTATAACAAGTATTTGGTGGCACGATAATACAGTAAGCATTGGAGCTTCTGGTGCTATTTTTGGAGTTTTTGGAGCTCTTTTAGGTTTACTTTTAACTAACGCAATGTCATCCGAAAGTAAAAAAAGCATATTTAATATGCTTGGTATTTATGTTGGTATAAGTCTATTAACAGGTTTAGCTGGTTCAATTGATAATGCAGCACACATAGGTGGATTAATATCTGGAGCTATACTTGGATTAGTAATTTACTTTTTAGATCCTGAATCAATCAAAGAACGAATTGACTAAATCACCTACTCCACCTCAAAATCAAAATAAGTCTTTGGGAAAGGTTCCCAACGCAAGGTAAAATGCCACCACTCTTTAGGATAATTTCTAAAATTGTGTTTTAACATTACACGTTGTAGTATCTGACGATTCTTTTTCTGTTGCTCTGTAATATTAGGATAGTCTACCCAAGACTGTTCACCAAAAAAATCAAAAGGACTTCCCATATCTAAGGGTTTACCTGTATTGCCATCTATAACCGTAAGATCTATAGTACTGCCTCTGCTATGTCCAGACTTTGAAGCAATGTAACCAGCCTTGAATAAATTTCGTTTTTTTACATTTGGATAAAAAACAGACTTATTCAGAGTATCATTCAAAACTCTTGCCCAACGCACAAAATGATTAACAGCACGCTGTGGTCTGTAACCATCATGAACTAATAAGCACAAATTCTGTTCTTGCAACTCATCTTGTACTAACTTTAGCTTTTCAGCAGCAGCTCTGGTAAGTATAAGTTTATTAGAATTATATCCATCAATAGTATCACCTACAAAGTTGTTTGTGGTGTAATATTTTAACTCTACATCCAGATCTGGTACTACAGACTTAACGTACACAAACCCTTCTGGTAACTCTTGTTTCTGGTAAAAACCAAAGCACAAAAGACCCAAAGCAATTATTGATATGAGAATTTTATTTTTCATGACGATGCACTAATTTAGAGAAAAATTATGCTATGGACTTGTTTTCTGAAGAGAAACAACATTTTATTTTACCCAATGCAGAGCTTATCTATGTACCAGATTTTTTCAATACTCAGGAAGCAAGCAACTATTTTAGAATTATAAAAGACCAAACCAACTGGCAACACGATGATATTACAGTTTTTGGAAAAACGTATAAACAGCCTAGATTAACAGCACTTTTTGGAGAAACAAACCAAACCTACAGTTACTCTAACATAACTATGCATCCTGAAGCTTTTACTGAAGACCTATTAGATATTAAATCTAAGGTTGAAAAATTCTCAGATGAAAAATTCAATACGTTGTTAATCAATTTGTATCGTGATGGTAGTGACAGTAACGGTTGGCACGCAGATAACGAAAAAGAATTAGGTATAAACCCTATTATTGCTTCAGTGAGTTTTGGTGAAGAACGACCATTTCACTTTAAACATAGAACTATTAAGAGTGAACGACATAAACTCATTTTAGCACACGGTAGTTTACTACTAATGAAAGGCGAAATGCAACACTATTGGCTGCATCAGATTGCAAAAACAAAAAGGAACATTGAACCTAGAATAAATCTTACCTTCAGAAAATTGGTAACCTTATAAAAATAAAAAACCGGGTTCCCTCAAACCCGGTTTTTCTAATTTGCTTTTTTATTATGATAGTAGATTTAGGGTCTCTAAGTCAACATAACATAATGCAAATATTAATTAATTAATCCATTGAACTAAAAACTAAATTTTAGTACACTTCAAATATATAATTAGGTTTTAATTTTGTCGCTTAAAAACACTATTAATCGATGAAATGCATTTAATTTTAACATTTAAAGACAAAAACATGCATTTCGTCGATAAAATGCACACTTGTAAAAAATAAAATTGTATGGAAAATTATAATAAAAGTTCTCTAAAAAAGTTGAAAAACTATACTTAGAAAGTATTATCAACTACCTTTACTGTATAAATAAACCGATATGAAATATTATTTATTAGTCCTTAGCTTTTTATTGGCTTCGTTATCTTTTAGTCAAGAACCTAGATTTAAAATAGAAGACCTAACTATAACAAAATGGGTTGACGGTACTTTATTAACTCCAATAGATGTGGATAAACCTAGTTTAGTAATAATTATTGCTGGCTCTGGTCCTACAGACCGTAATGGAAACCAAAATTTTCTTAAAAATAACTCTTTAAAGAAACTCGCCGAAAGCATATCTAATAAAGGTATTGCAAGCTTTAGATACGATAAACGCATTGTAAAACAAATAAGAAAAGGAGATGTAGATAAAGACATAATGTTTGATGACTTTGTAAGTGATGCCGAAGGTGTTATTAATTATTTTAAAGAAAAAGAAGCATATTCAAAAATCTATGTTATTGGTCATAGTCAAGGAAGTTTAGTAGGTATGATTGCAGCAAAAGAAAACGCTGATGGCTTTATTTCGTTGGCTGGTGCAGGTCAAAACATTGGAGATGTTATTGTAGATCAGGTTACAAAAATGGCACCTAAACTCGGTGAAGAAGCCCAAAAAGTAGTGGACAAATTAAAAAAAGGAGAAACCACTACAGAGTATCCGCAAGCATTAGCTTCGGTTTTTAGTTTAGACTTACAACCATTTATGATTAACTGGATGCAATACAATCCTACTGAAATTATTAGCGAATTAAAGATTCCTGTGCTTATTGTTAATGGCACAAAAGATCTTCAAGTATCAGAGGAAGAAGCACAATTATTAAAAGATGCTAATGAAGATGCCGAATTAAAAATTATTGAAAACATGAATCATGTCTTCTTCGAAATTAAAGGTGATGATTTAGAAAACTCAAAATCTTACAATGAAGCTTTTAGATCAATTTCTACAGAACTTGTTGATGCTATTGTTGCTTTTATAAACGCTTAAAATCTACTCTAAATATTGTAAAATCAAAAAAAAGCATCTCAAAAATGAGATGCTTTTTTACTAACTAACCAACCAAAATGTAATGTCACGATTTTGTAGTGTTGTTACGATTGTAACTCTCGCTGTAACCATTACACCTAGTATATAACAAACCGCATGCCAAACTCTATTTTTTATTTTTTTTCATAAATATTGTAACAATTATTTGGAAGCAGACACTAATCTTATATATCTTTATGATATCATTTTAATATCATATTGATTTTAATGATTAACCAATTAAATTTTTTAACATGAAAGAAGAAAAAATCATCGTCCCTGCAAATGGCTACTTTATGCTATTTCTGTTTTTATTAGTATTTTTTGGAAGCATAGCTACTATGATTACTTTAAAAACACCTTGGCCAATTATTACTATTGTATTATCGTTGGTTATGGCATTTGGTTTTGTCATGGTACAGCCAAATGGATCTAGAGTATTACTATTATTTGGTAAGTACGTTGGTACTATTAAAAAGAATGGTTTCTATTGGGTAAACCCTTTTTATACCAAAAAGAAAATCTCTCTAAGAGCAAGCAACTTTGATAGTGAGCGTCTTAAGGTAAACGACAAACTTGGAAATCCTGTAATGATTAGTACTATTCTGGTATGGCGCGTACAAGACACTTACAAAGCGGCTTTTGATGTAGACAACTACGAAAACTTTGTGCGAGTACAAACGGATGCTGCAGTACGTAAGTTAGCAAGTATGTACCCTTACGATAATTTTGCTGATGAAGGACATGATGAAGACATTACCCTTCGCTCTAGTGTAAACGAAGTTAGTGAAGCTTTAGAAAAAGAAATTGATGAGCGCTTATCCATTGCTGGAATTGAAGTTTTAGAAGCAAGAATTGGCTACCTGGCTTATGCACAAGAAATTGCAAATGCTATGCTAAAGCGTCAGCAAGCAACAGCAATTGTGGCTGCCAGACATAAGATTGTACAAGGTGCTGTAAGTATGGTAGAAATGGCAATTGAAGAACTAAACAAAAATGAAATTGTTGAGCTAGATGAAGAACGTAAAGCTGCAATGGTAAGTAATCTTATGGTCGTACTTTGTGGAGACAAAGAGGCTGCTCCTGTAGTTAATACCGGAACTTTAAGTCATTAAGCATGAAAGAATATAAAGTTATAAAGCCAAAACTAGGTTGGAAAAACCATACGGATCGATTAGAAGAAATTCTAAACAAGTACGCAAAAGAAGGTTGGAGATTGGCAGAGATTACACCAAACCAACATATGATATCGTTTATAGTTTTTGAACGTGACAAGAATAGATAATGCGAATTTTTAAAGAAGAACAACGATTTAACCAAACATGGATTATTGTACTCATTGCTGTGAGTGCAATAGTTCCTTTGTTTGTTATTACAAGAGAATATCTAGATAATCCATCGTCTTTTTCAACTTTAGAATTTATAGGTAGTCTAGCTATTATTCTTGTTGCTTCTTGTTTTATTTTCGTTTTTAAATTGCATACTCGGATTGATGAAGATGGTATTCGTTATAAATTTTTTCCGTTTCAATTAAAATTTAAATTATTACCATGGAATGAAATAAAAACTGCCAATGTTAGAACTTACGATGCTATTACAGAGTTTGGTGGTTGGGGACTAAAAGGTGGTGCACTATGGAATAAATCTAAAGGAAGAGCCATCAATGTATCTGGAGATATTGGCATACAACTCCAACTAAAAAACGGTAAAAAGTTATTAATTGGCACTCAGAAAAAAGAAGAAGCCATACGAGTATTAGAAGCTTACAAAACAAAATTAAATACTGATGTCTAAGAAAAAAGCCTTTGCATTACGAATAAATGAAGATATGCTAAAAGCCATTGAAAAATGGGCAGCAGATGAGTTTCGTAGTACCAACGGACAAATAGAATGGATGCTAATGCAGCATCTAAAAGAACACAACAGACAACCCAAAAAGAAAGATAAACCTGATGAAGAAAAGTGATTGGAAACAGTCACTTTTTTATTGCCCTTTATTTTGGTATTTTGCACGAAACTAATAACCCTAACTATGGACAACACTCCTCTTTTTACTAACGATACAATTGTATTTGGTCTCCTAATGCTTGCTTTAGGTTTAGTCTTTATCACAGAATCTATAAAAACTGGTTTTTGGGCAAAATTCTATAAAATAGTACCAGGCTTATTTATGGCTTACATGCTTCCTGCTGTTTTAACAACAACAGGACTTATTGCACCTGAATGGACTACAGTTTCTGAAACTGGTGCAAAAATAGAACACAGCTCTAATTTATATTACGTTGCCAGTCGCTATTTATTACCTGCTGCTCTAGTATTAATGACTTTAAGTATAGACTTAAAAGCTGTTTTTAATTTGGGTTGGAAAGCACTTGCCATGTTCTTTACTGGAACAATAGGTATTGTTATTGGAGGACCAATTGCTATTTTATTAATCTCACTAGTTTCTCCAGAAACTGTTGGTGGAGTAGGTCCAGATGCTGTTTGGAGAGGACTCTCTACTTTGGCTGGAAGTTGGATTGGTGGTGGAGCCAACCAAACAGCCATGTTAGAAATTTATGGTTATAATCAAAAACTATATGGAGGTATGGTTTTCGTTGATATTGTTGTTGCCAACATCTGGATGGCTATCATTCTATTTGGTATTGGTAAACGCAATGGCATTAATAAGTGGCTAAAAGCCGATACATCTTCCATAGAAAGTTTAAAAGAAAAGGTGACTCAGTTTTCTGAAAAAGTTAAACGAAACCCTTCACTTACTGACCTTATGATTATTGTTGCTATCGCTTTTGGAACCGTTAGTGTTGCTCATTTATGTGCTGGATATTTAGCTCCATTTTTTAAAGGTGTAGTAAGTAATATTCAATCTGAAACGACTAGAAATGTATTTACATTCTTAGATTCCTCATTCTTCTGGATGATTAGTATTGCAACGCTTATTGCAATTCTTCTTTCCTTTACTAAAGCTAAAAATTATGAAGGTGCTGGAGCCAGTAAATTTGGTAGTGTATTTATCTATATTCTTGTGGCAACCATTGGTATGAAAATGGATCTAACTTTAATCTTTGATAATCTTGGACTAATTGCTATAGGTGTTGTTTGGATGACAATCCATGCACTATTATTAATTCTTGTGGCGAAACTAATTAAAGCACCTTACTTTTTCTTAGCAGTCGGTAGCCAAGCCAATGTTGGTGGTGCTGCTTCTGCTCCAATTGTAGCATCTGCTTTTCATCCTTCTTTAGCTACTGTTGGTGTTTTGCTTGCTGTTTTTGGCTATGCTGTAGGGACCATTGCTGCAATTGGTTGTACAATTTTAATGCAATTAGCTGCAGGAGGCTAGTATATTTAATTTCAAAATATGATATTTGCGCACCTAAAAATTTAATCTAAACATGACTAATTTATATAAAACACTAAGCCTTTTTACTTTACTATTACTTGTTGTGTCTTGCGGAAGTGATAATGATACTAACTTCACTTTAAAAGGAACTATTAAAGGATTAAAAAAAGGTGTTGTTTATCTCCAAAAAGAAGGTGACTCAACCATTGTAAACCTTGATTCTATGTCTATTTCGGGCCAACCAGAATTTACATTGAAAACAAATATAGAAGAGCCTATACTACTCTATCTTAAATTATTTAAGAACGATGGTGAAGAGCATTATATACCGTTTTTTGCCGACAAAGGTGTTACTGAAATAAAAACTACATTAAAGAATTTTAATTACGATGCAGAAATTAATGGTTCAGAACAGCAAGATTTACTCAACGAATACACTAATATAATGTCTAGATTTAATGATCAGAATTTAGACTTAATAGAAGCTAATTTCTTGGCGCAAAAAGCTAATGATAGTATAGCTGTAGATTCATTAAACAAAGCTTCTGAAACGTTGTTTAAACGCAAATATTCTTATACTATTCAGTTTGCACTAAACCACAAGGATAATATCATAGCACCTTATTTAGCTTTATATGAAATTCCTTCTGCAAATCCTGTTTATATAGATTCTGTATATAATAATTTAACCGAAAACATTAAAAATTCATTTTACGGTAAAAAACTGGGTGAAATTATTGCCGAAAGAAGCTCTAAATAGAAATAAATAATCTGTTATAATCAAAAAGCTCTAATTAATAATTAGAGCTTTTTGATTTTATATTCTTAAAAAAAATCTAATACATATATTGAGAATTTAATCTTGTAAAACAAAAAACCCTAACTACGAAAATCGTAATTAGAGTTTCAATTTTAGAGCCGATGGAGGGACTCGAACCCACGACCTGCTGATTACAAATCAGCTGCTCTAGCCAGCTGAGCTACATCGGCAAAGCGGTCGCAAAATTAAACCTAAAATTCAATTTTGCAAATACTTTTATTTTAATTTATTAATTCTTTCAATTAATGCTCTACCTTTAGATTCAAGGTCGTTGTTAATTGCTTTAAAATGAGCCTTTGCGTTCTCTACGCCTCTATCATTTACACGAGCAATTAATTCGTCAAAAGATGCAATTGCCTCATCAATAATAGCTTCACTCTCCTTAGTCGGCTTTTCTGAATTTTCTAATTCCCAGTAATAAACTGCTTCAATAATATCACCAAAAACGTAATTGATATCTTTTTTTAAATCTCTCTTATTTGCCATAATAATCTATGTTAATTTGCGTACAAAGGTACGGAATACTTGAATTATTTTCATACTTTTTTAAACGTAAACTTCGAGCAGTTTAGCACTATGACTGTTTAATTTAAAATGTTTAACTGATGCAGGAATTAAAATAGTTTCTCCTTTTGAGATTATCTCTTTTGAATCCTCCGCCACAACTTCTACTTTTCCATCAACGCACATGTAGATTAGAAATGAATCATGGATATTTTTCTTTTCTAAATTTGAATCTAAATCGATAAAATTTGTCGTAAAAAAAGGACAACTTATCATTTTATTAGAGACATTCTTTTCTCTACTATAATTAACTCTGAAATCATCTTTTAAATCAAATTTAAAAGCATCTATAGCTATATCATTATGCAATTCGCGTTCGTTACCATGATCGTCAACTCTATCCCAATCATAAACTCTATAAGTAACGTCACTTGTTTGTTGTATTTCAGCAAGTAATACGCCTGCTCCAATAGCATGTACTCGACCTGCTTCAATAAAATAAGTATCACCAGCTTTTACGTTATCGAAATTTAAAATTTCGGTTAGCGTCTTTTCTTCAAGATGCTTTAAGTAGGTTTTATCATTCATCTTTTGGTTAAACCCTACAATGAGATTAGCATCTTTGTCTGCTTGCATTACGTACCACATTTCAGTTTTTCCAAAGGAATTATGACGCTCTTTTGCAAGATCATCATCAGGATGCAATTGAATACTTAAATCTTGTTTGGCATCAATAAACTTAATTAATAATGGAAAATCATTACCAAACCTCTCATAGTTCTTCTCGCCTATTAATTCTCCTCTATATAGCTCTAATAAATCCTGTAGGTTTTGAGTTTTAAACTCACCATTTACAACCTCAGAGATATCTCCTGGCACAGTACTAATTTCCCAACTTTCTCCTAATTGATTAGAATCAGATGGTTTATTAAACTGTTCTGTTAGCTTGGTACCTCCCCAAATTTTATCTTTTAATATGGGTTTAAATTTTAAAGGATAAAGTTTATTCTTCATTAATTATTCTCCTGAATAGGTTACAAAATTACGTGGTGTTTCGTACAGTGTAATTTCTAAGTGAAATTTAGGGTCTAATTTGGCTTTTACTTTATTATAGATAACCACAGCAATATTTTCGGCAGTTGGATTTAAGTCTTTAAATTCTGGAACTTCAACATTTAAATTCTTATGATCAAAAGCATCTTCTACTTCAGATTTAATAATATCTTTTAAAATCTTTACATCTATAACATAGCCTGTTTCAGGATCTATTTCACCTGTTACACTAGCAATAAGTTCGTAATTATGACCATGAAAGTTAGGATTATTGCACAAACCAAAAACAGCATCGTTTTTTTCAAAGCTCCAATCTTTTCTGTAAAGTCTATGTGCTGCGTTAAAATGTGCTTTTCTGTGTACTGTTACTTTCATGATTTTTTTACGTTTATAAATTCATAAAATTTATCAAAAATAATTTTAAACCAAGCTGTATATTTCTCAGGATGTGATGCTATATCAACTTTGACATCTTCTAAATTCATCCATTTCCAATCGGCAACTTCATCTTCATTAATATTTGGCTCATCGTTGTAATATCCAATCATAACATGATCGTACTCGTGCTCTGTTAATCCATTGTCAAAAGGTGCTTTATAAATAAATGAGGTTGTCTCTTCCAATTCAGTTACAAATCCCATTTCCTCTTGTAATCGTCTTTTCCCAGCTTCTAAATTAGTTTCTCCGTCTCGTTGATGACTGCAGCAAGTATTCGTCCATAAACCTGGTGAATGGTATTTATGCAATGCGCGTTGCTGAAGCATTAATTTGTTATTATCATTAAAAACAAATACTGAAAAAGCTCTATGAAGTAATGCTTTTTCGTGTGCTTCCATTTTTGGCATTAAGCCAATTTTATTATCGTTTTCATCTACAAGGATGACTTGTTCTTCTATCATAAAGCAAAATTAACTCCTAAAGGTCTAAAAACGGTAAAGGATTTCATAAAAAATAGCCGTTTAATTACTTAAACGGCTATTTTTTATTTCTATATCCTTGAAGTCTTACTCCTAATCGTCACAAGATTTACCATTTATACTTGTAATAATAAACTCACTACGTCTGTTAAGTTGGTGTTCTTCTTCAGAACAACTAGATTCGTTTGTAGGCTCGCAACCACAATCATTAACAAGTTGCGATTCTCCATAACCCTTAGCTGTTAAACGCTCTGCAGCGATACCATTATCTATTAGATATTGACGTGTAGATTTTGCTCTTCTATCAGATAATTTTTCGTTATAATCTGCAGGTCCTCTACAATCTGTATGCGAACGAATATCTATATTCATTGTTGGGTACTTATTCAATACCGCTAATACTTTCTGTAATTCAATTTCTGCATCGTATCTTATGTTTGACTTATCGAAATCAAAATAAATAATTGGAATATCTAAAATCTTAGCTAAATCATCGCAAGGATTGATTTCTTGTACATCTTTTTCTAAGAGTAATTGCAATTGTAATTCTTGCTTTTTCTTTGGAGTAGTAAAACGTTTTTCATCAGAGATGTAAGTCTCTTTCTCACCTCTGATAAGATATTCCATTTCACAATCTAGCTCAAACTCAAAAGCTGCATCTTCACCAACCGTTTTGCGTTCTATTTCTTTTCCTTCACCATCAAATAAAATAACTGTAGCATCAGGAATAAGTTCGTCTGTCTTACTATCTTGAACAGTACCAAATACTAATTGCTCACATTCTGGTACTTCAAACGTATAGATATCATCGCTACCTTTACCTCCTTCTCTGTTTGAACTAAAATAGACACGCTTAGTAACTAAATTCTCGTAATAACCAAAATCATCTGCAGAACTATTTACTGGTTTTCCAACATTTTCAATTGGAAAATTTCTATTAGAACCACCTTCAACTTTTTGGTCTAATTCTTCAGATTTGAAAACATCTAAGCCACCTAATCCTGGAAAACCTGTTGAGGAAAAGAATAGATTACCACTTGTATCCATAAATGGAAATGATTCTTGTCCTTCTGTATTTATTGACGGTCCTAAGTTTTCTGGTTTACCAAGTGTACCATCATCATTTACATCTACTACAAAAATATCAGACTGTCCAAATGTACCTGGCATATCTGAAGCAAAATATAAACGTGTTCCTGTCAAATTTAATGTTGGGTGCGCAACACTGTAATCTTCACTGTTAAAATGTACTTTGTGAATTTCGTCCCAAGTACCATCTTCACTCAAAGTTGCCCTATACAATTGCAATCTATTAACTCCTGTTTCATCTTCTTTATACTTTAATCTATAAAAGTTATTTCTTGTAAAGAACATATATTTTCCGTTTGGTGAAAATACTGCACTAGACTCGTGATACTTTGTATTTACTTTACCTTCGATTGCTTTAGCCCCTCCAAATCCACTTTCGGTTTTCTCTGCAGAATACAAATCTAAATATGGCTCTTCGTTCCAACGATATTTACGACCACCTCCTCTAGCTGAGGCAAATACAATTCCGTTTTCATATTCCGTAGTACCAAAATCTGAAAGTTCTGTATTAATCTCTAAATTATGAGGCTCAATATCATCTCTACTCAACTCTTCAATGTTAGATTTATAATCCACTTTAGAAAGAAAAGCCCTTCCTCTCATATCATCTGGTTTGAGCTCATTGAATTTTTTCATCCACTTATCTGATTCTTTGTAGTCTTCTATTCCCTTAAGAGCCATAGCATATCTAAAATAGTATTCAGGGTCAATCACATCGTTCATAGTAAATAATTCACCATACCATTTAGCAGCGTTTTCCATATCATTTCTAAAGTAATAGGAATTTGCTAACTTCTGAAAAAGCTCTGCAGACTTATAGCCTTTATTCGCTACTTCGAGAAGGACTTCACTTGTTTTTACATAGGCAAAATCTTTGTAGTCATCCTCAACACTTTTTATTTTACCGTTTTGAGCAAAGGCAGATAAAGCAAACATACCTGCACAAACTAAACTTATATATCTTGAAATTGTTCTCATAGTCTTATTTTTAGAAGAAACGTGGTGATAAAATTCTACCTAATCGCTTAACTTCAAATCTTAAAGTTATTTCGTGAGTTCCGCTATTATAGTTATTTAATCCTGTTGTAGTTAAATCATAGCCGTAACCAATGAACATTCCTGGTGTAGCTTGAAAACCTACAAGTGCACTAACAGAATCATCCCATCTATAAGCTAGACCAACAGTTAAATTCTTTTTATACCAAAAGTTTGCCGATACATCTGCAATAATAGGTGCTCCTGAAACCGCTTTTACCAAGAAAGCAGGTTTCAATTCTAGTGTTTCACTTAGGTTGAACACATAACCACCTATAGCATAAAAATGCATTTTCTCTGTTGCCTTTGACTCTTGAAAATCATCATAATGGTCTGTCTCTAAAAAGTTAGGGACTGCAAGTCCTAAATACCATTTTCTGGTGTGCATGTATAATCCTGCTCCAACAGTTGGTGATATTAAATTTACATTTTCATTAAACACATTATCTGGATCTCGATAACGTCCTTTACTCCAATCTAAATCTAACATGTGTAAACCTCCTTTTACGCCAAATGATAATTTCAAATCATTAGCATTTAAAGGAATGGTATATGAGAAATTAGCATCAATAAAATTCTCTCTAGCTGGTCCTAATGCATCACTTACAATATTTAGTCCTAAACCTATACGCTCATTACGTAATGGTGAATGAATACCCAAAGATTGTGTCTGTGGTGCGCCATCAATACCTACCCATTGAGATCTATGCAAACCTACAACACTCAGCGTTTCTCTCTGGCCAGCATAAGCTGGATTTACACTCAACGTATTGTACATGTAATGCGTGTACTGAGGGTCTTGCTGCGCATTTAAATCAGTTGCTAATAGTGTAGTAAACACCATTAAAATTAAACTTGCTTTTGATAATATACGTATCATCTTTCTGTCTTTTTTCTATAGTTGTTTACTTATCTATTTATATATAACCATCCTACTCTTGGTTCTGATCCATCACCTAAATCAAGGACATAGTAGTATGTTCCTACAGGTAACTCATCAGATTGTCCCATCACTGCTCTTCCATTTGTAGTACCACTCCAATCGTTGAGATATCCTCTCTTAGAATAAACTACATTACCCCATCTATTGTATACCTCTAACTTATTATTAGGGAATCGCTCTAGACAATCAATAATAAAGGTCTCATTCACACCATCACCATTCGGTGAGAATTCATTATAGATGGTTAAACATATTGGATCTACAGACGCTGTTCCTTCATCGTTTACAGGATCTATATCTATACCGCCATCAGCACTATTAACAAATGCTGTATTTGCATAGTCACCAAAGCCTAGTACTTCCACTGTTATTTCTAAAATTTCAACTTGATCAGGATCTAACTGCCCAACTGTCCATTCACCATCAAACTCTGAATATGTTCCTGCTGTAGTTATTGCTGATACAAATACATAACCTGTTGGTATTTGTTCGCTGATAACGACGTTAGTTGCAGTAACATTTCCAATATTAGCTACTTCAATAGTGAAGACAACTTCATCTCCAACTACAGGTCGAATTTCATCAACAACTTTAGTAACTTCTAAATCAAAGATTGAATTAACAGGTGTAACTGTTGGATCATCTGGTTCACCATCACCGTTATCATCATTATCATTAGTATCGTTAGGGTCATCACTTGTATCTCTTACATCATCTGTTGGATCGCCTAAATCTCCACCTGGACTCTCAGCTGTTACGTTAGCAGAATTTATTACAAATCCTGTATCTAAATCAACTTGAGTAATCTCATATGTCGCAGTAAATGTTGTACTGTCAACTTCACCTGGAAGCAACTGTGCAATAGGTCCACCAACTAGATTTATACCTGGTAATAAATCTTCAACTTCAATATTAGTTAGTGTAACATTACCTGTATTTTCAACAACAAATACATAAGAAATTATATCTCCTAGACTACCTGCAATACCATCACCATTTGTATCTTCAAGTGGTAATGTTGTCTTAATAAGACTTATCATTGGTACTTGAATTATTTCAGTATTAGTTACATCATCTTCTGTATTACCATCTGTATCATCCCCATCATCACTATCATCAGACACACTACCGCCTAAAGGATCTGTTCCATTAGCAACAGCTTGATTAGTAACAATTCCTGCATCGATATCAGCTTGAGTTAATGCATAAGTTGCTGTGTAAACTATCGTTCCTGAACCTACAACCATATCTTCTAGATCTGCTTCACCATCTTCATCATTACCGCCACTCACATAAGCTGGTGTTGGTAATACTCCTGTTCCTGTGAAGTCTGTAGCGTCCTCTGTAACGTTTATATCAAATAATGTTACATTTCCTGTGTTTGTAACAGTGTATGTGTATGTGATAATATCACCAACATCAGCAACTCCATCTGATCCAGTATCTAAACTACTTGTCTTCTCAATATCCATACTTGGAGATTGTGGAATACTAGTATCTGTTGGATCGTCCGTACTTGTTGGATCCGTTGGATCATCACTATCATCACTAACTCCACCACCTAATGGGTCTGTACCCATAGCTACAGCTTGGTTAGTTACTATACCAGCATCAATATCCTCTTGGGTTAATGCATAAGTTGCTGTGTAAACTATCGTTCCTGAACCTACAATCATATCCTCAAGATCAGCTTCACCATCTTCATCACTACCTCCACTCACATAAGTTGGTGTTGGTAATACTCCTGTTCCTGTGAAGTCTGCAGCATCCTCCGTTACATTAACATCGAAAACTGTAACATTACCTGTATTAGTTACTGTATAGTTATAAGTGATTACATCACCTATTGTTGCTATACCATCAGCACCTAAGTCCAAATTGCTAGTTTTTTCTATAGATAATGTTGGTAATTGTGGAATTACAGTATCTGTCGGATCATCATTACTTGTTGGATCTGTTGGATCATCACTATCATCAGTAACACCATCACCTAAAGGACCTGTTCCACTAGCAACAGCTTGGTTAGTTACTATACCAGCATCAATATCCTCTTGGGTTAATGCATAAGTTGCTGTGTAAACTATCGTTCCTGAACCTACAATCATATCCTCGAGATCAGCTTCACCATCTTCATCACTACCACCACTCACATAAGCTGGTGTTGGTAATACTCCTGTTCCCGTGAAGTCTGCAGCGTCCTCTGTAACACTTATATCAAAAATTGTAACATTACCTATGTTAGTAACTGTGTATGTATATGTTATAATATCGCCAACAGTTGCCATACCATCCGCACCTAAATCTAAACTACTAGTTTTTTCAATAGCTAACATTGGATCTTGAGATATAACTGTTTCTGTTGGATCGTCTTCCGTGTTGCCGTCCGTGTCATCTCCATCATCACTCGTGTCATCGACATTGGTGTCTGC